>NZ_AP024094.1:0-1200000 GCF_015140455.1 Jeongeupia sp. HS-3
CGAATAAGGACTGGATTCATGCAAAGCCAAAAAATCCGTATCCGCCTGAAGGCTTTCGACTACGCGTTGATCGACCGTTCGGCCCAAGAAATCGTTGACACTGCCAAGCGCACTGGCGCTGTGGTTAAGGGTCCGGTTCCGCTGCCGACCAAGATCGAGCGTTTTGACGTGCTGAGCTCGCCGCACGTTAACAAGACTGCGCGCGACCAGTTCGAAATCCGTACTCACCTGCGCCTGATGGACATTGTTGATCCGACTGACAAGACCGTTGATGCGCTGATGAAGCTGGATCTGCCGGCTGGCGTTGACGTCGAAATCAAGCTGCAGTAATTGGCACTATTTTGTCGCAAGTGCGCTAAGTGCTTGCGACAAAACAAAAAGTTGTGCTAGTATCGCGGGCTTATCACTTTCGAGTGATAAGCCCTTTTTTATTTTTAGTTGGTTATTTGCCGATCAATCGTAATCGGCCCTGAAAAGGAAATAACTATGAGCTTAGGTCTTGTCGGTCGCAAAGTCGGCATGACTCGCGTCTTCTCCGAGGATGGTGCATCCATTCCGGTGACGGTGCTGGACATGTCCGCAAATCGCGTCACGCAAATCAAGTCCGTGGAAGCCGACGGCTATGCAGCCGTTCAGGTGACTTTTGGTGCCAAGAAAGCAAGCCGCGTCAATAAAGCGGAAGCTGGTCATTTTGCCAAGGCAGGTGTCGAAGCCGGCCTCGGACTCGTAGAGTTCCGTGTCGCTGCTGAGAAGCTTGTCGATATGAAGGCTGGTGATTCGCTGTCCGTTGAGTTGTTCGCCGCTGGTCAATTGGTTGATGTCACCGGTACCTCGTTGGGTAAAGGTTTCTCGGGCGTTATCAAACGTCATAACTTCCGTTCCAATCGCGCGTCGCACGGTAACTCCCGTTCGCACAACACGCCGGGTTCGATCGGTCAGGCACAAGATCCGGGTCGCGTTTTCCCGGGTAAGCGCATGGCAGGTCAGCTGGGTAATGTGAAGGCGACCGTTCAGAATCTGGAAATCGTGCGTATCGATGCTGATCGTCAATTGCTGTTGGTCAAGGGCGCAGTCCCTGGTTCCAAGGGTAATGACGTAGTCGTTCGTCCGAGTGTCAAGGCGGGTGCGTAATGGAACTTAAAGTCATCAATGCTAATGGCGAAGCGCAAGCCGCTGTCGCCGCATCGGATGTGCTGTTTGCTCGTGATTTCAACGAAGCGCTGGTTCACCAGGTTGTGACCGCTTACTTCGCGAATGCACGTAGCGGCAATCGCGCCCAGCTGGGTCGCGATGCAGTGCATCACTCCACCAAGAAGCCGTTCAAGCAAAAGGGCACCGGTCGTGCTCGTGCTGGTATGACTTCGTCGCCGTTGTGGCGTGGTGGTGGCCGGGCGTTCCCGAATAGCCCGGATGAGAATTTCAGCCATAAAGTTAACCGCAAGATGTACCGCGCCGGCATTGCGACCATTCTGTCGCAACTCGTGCGTGAAGATCGTCTGATCGTGGTTGATTCGTTGTCGCTGGAAGCCCCGAAGACCAAGGTTTTGGTGCAAAAGCTCGACGCGCTCAAGCTCGATTCGGTGCTTTTCATCACCAAGGAACTGGACGAGAACCTGTACCTTGCCTCCCGCAATCTGCCGCACGTGCTCGTTCTCGAGCCGAGCCAGGCTGATCCGGTGAGTCTGGTTCGCTTCAAGAAAGTGGTGCTGACCCGTGATGCGCTGGCCGCTTTTGAGGAGATGTTCGCATGACGCAATTCACCGAAAACCGTCTGCTCCAGGTTCTGTTGGCGCCGGTTGTGTCGGAAAAGACCACGTTCGTTGCTGAAAAGAACGAGCAAGTGGTGTTCCGCGTTTCCGTTGATGCCACCAAGGCCGAGATCAAGGCAGCAGTCGAGCTGCTGTTCAAGGTCAAGGTCGAGGGTGTGACCGTGCTTAACGTAAAGGGCAAGGGCAAGCGCTTTGGCCGTTTCGTTGGTCGTCGCAAAGACTGGAAGAAAGCTTACGTCAGCCTCGCGGCCGGTCAAGAACTTGACCTCGCAGCTGCGCAATAAGGGGACTGAAAATGGCATTGGTTAAAGTAAAACCGACGTCCGCCGGTCGCCGCGCTGTCGTCAAGGTTGTCAATCCGGATCTGCACAAGGGTGCGCCGTATGCGCCTTTGCTCCAGCCGCAAAGCAAAACCGCCGGTCGTAACAACCGCGGTGTGATTACGACCCGTCATAAGGGTGGTGGCCACAAGCAGCACTATCGCCTGATCGATTTCAAGCGCAACAAGGATGGCATCGTTGCCAAAGTTGAGCGCCTGGAGTACGACCCGAACCGCACTGCGAACATCGCACTGCTGTGCTATGCCGACGGCGAACGCCGTTACATCATCGCCCCGAAGGGCCTGAAGGCTGGCATGACCGTAGTTTCGGGTTCGGAAGCGCCGATCAAGGTGGGTTCCGCGATGCCGATCCGTAATATTCCGGTCGGTTCGACCATCCACTGTGTCGAGATGCAGCCGGGTAAGGGTGCGCAAATCGCCCGTTCCGCTGGCGCTTCGGTTCAGTTGCTGGCTCGCGAAGGTGCTTACGCTCAGCTGCGTTTGCGCTCGGGCGAAATTCGCAAGGTGCATATCGATTGCCGCGCTACGCTGGGCGAAGTTGGTAACGAAGAGCATAGCCTGCGCTCGTACGGTAAGGCTGGCGCGAAGCGCTGGCTGGGTATCCGCCCGACGGTGCGTGGTACGGCCATGAACCCGATCGATCACCCGCACGGTGGTGGTGAGGGTCGTACTGGTGAAGGCCGCGTGCCGGTTAGCCCATGGGGCCAGCCGACCAAGGGCTATCGTACCCGCAACAACAAGCGCACCGACGGCATGATTGTGCGTCGTCGTCCTGCGAACAAGGGGTAATTGAACATGTCACGTTCTGTCAAGAAAGGCCCGTTCGTTGACCTGCACCTGATCAAGAAGATCGAGACTGCACGCAACTCGAACGACAAGCGCCCGATCAAGACCTGGTCGCGTCGTTCCACGGTGCTGCCGGATTTCGTCGGTCTGACGATTGCTGTGCACAACGGCAAACAGCACGTTCCGGTTTACGTGAACGAAAACATGGTTGGCCATAAGCTCGGTGAGTTCGCACTTACCCGGACTTTTAAAGGCCATGCTGCCGATAAAAAAGCCAAGCGATAAGGTGAAGACATGCAAGTATCCGCTGTACTGAGCAGTGCTCGTGTTTCCGCCCAAAAAGCACGCCTGGTCGCTGACCTGGTTCGTGGCAAATCGGTGGAGCAGGCGCTGAACATTCTGGCTTTCAGCCCGAAGAAAAGCGCTGTTTTGATCAAGAAAGTGCTCGAGTCGGCAATTGCCAACGCAGAGCACAACGAGGGTGCCGATATCGACAGCCTCAAGGTCGCCACGATTTTTGTGGATAAGGGTCCGTCCCTCAAGCGTTTTACCGCTCGTGCCAAGGGCCGCGGTAACAAGATTGAGAAGCAGACCTGCCACATCACGCTGACTGTCGGCGACTAAGGAGCGAATATGGGTCAGAAAATTCATCCGACGGGTTTTCGTCTCGCCGTCACCAAGAACTGGGCCTCGCGTTGGTACGCCAACAGCAAGAACTTCGCTGGCATGCTCAATGCTGACATTGAAGTTCGTGAGTTTCTGAAGAAGAAGCTTGCTAACGCCTCGGTCAGCCGTGTGGTGATCGAACGTCCGGCCAAGAATGCCCGCATCACCATTCACACTGCCCGTCCGGGTGTGGTGATTGGTAAGAAGGGTGAGGATATCGAACAGCTGAAGAAACAGCTGCAGAGCATCCTTAAGGTGCCGGTGCACGTCAATATCGAAGAAGTTCGCAAGCCGGAAATCGACGCGCAGATCATCGCCGACAGCATTGCATCGCAGCTCGAAAAGCGCGTGATGTTCCGTCGTGCTATGAAGCGTGCGATGCAAAACGCCATGCGTCTGGGTGCCCAGGGCATCAAGATCATGTCGGCTGGTCGTCTGAACGGCATCGAAATCGCTCGTACCGAATGGTACCGCGAAGGCCGTGTGCCATTGCACACCCTGCGCGCCGATATCGATTACGCGACCTCGGAAGCCAAGACCACGTACGGCATCATTGGTATCAAGGTCTGGGTCTACAAGGGCGACATGAAGCCGGGCGAGAAGGCTGCTGAACCGGCGCCGGAAACTCAAAGGAAAGCACGTAAGGGGCCACGCAATGCTGCAGCCAACTAGACTTAAATACCGCAAGGTTCAGAAGGGCCGCAACACCGGTATCGCTACCCGCGGTAACAGCGTTGCCTTCGGTACCTTTGGTCTGAAAGCCACCAGCCGCGGTCGCCTGACTGCTCGCCAGATCGAAGCTGCCCGTCGCGCTATCACCCGCTACATCAAGCGTGGTGGTCGCGTGTGGATTCGCGCCTTCCCGGATAAACCGATTTCGACCAAGCCGGCCGAAGTGCGGATGGGTAATGGTAAGGGTAGCCCGGAGTTCTGGGTTGCCGAGATCCAGCCGGGCAAAGTCCTGTATGAACTCGACGGCGTGACCGAAGAAGTTGCTCGCGAAGCGTTCCGCCTGGCCTCGGCCAAGCTGCCGTTCGCGACTACCTTCGTTACGCGCCAAGTGGGGCAATGATGAAAGCTGCTGAACTGCGTCAAAAATCCGTCGAAGAGCTCAAGGTTGAGCTGACGGCGCTGCTCAAAGCCCAATTCAGCCTGCGCATGCAAAATGCGACCGGCCAACTGGCAAAAAACAGCGAAATCACCCGGGTGCGCAAGAATATTGCGCGCGTACACACCATCCTGGCTGAGAAGGCTGCTTAATTATGAGCGAAGCGAAACTCAAGCGTACGCTGACGGGTCGTATCGTCAGCGACAAAATGGACAAGACGGTTACCGTGCTCGTAGAGCATTTGGTAAAGCACCCGCTGTACGGCAAGGTGCTGCGTCGATCCAGAAAATACCATGCGCATGACGAAACGAATCAGTATCACGAAGGTGATCTGGTTAGCATCGTCGAAGGTCGTCCGCTGTCCAAGACCAAGTCCTGGGTAGTGACTGCGCTGATCGAAAAAGCACGCGTTGTCTGATCGACGGCGGGCCGGTTTTCCGGTCTAGTGCTTGCACGGGCATTGTACGTCTTGTACAATGCCCGTTTCCCCATTCGCGGCGGTGTTGTTTGCTGTCGTGTGTTTCTTCCCCTTGCGGGGTCCAAAACTGACTGCATTGCTCGGTTTGCCGGGCGTCTCGGCTCTGTCGAGGTTTGCGGTACAAGTTGGAGGTTGTTCTTCCATGATCCAAATGCAATCCATGTTGGAGGTTGCAGACAATACCGGTGCGCGTCACGTTATGTGCATCAAGGTGTTGGGCGGCTCCAAACGTCGCTACGCTTCGGTGGGCGATATCATCAAAGTGACCATCAAGGATGCGGCGCCGCGTGGCCGTGTCAAGAAGGGTGACGTGTACAGTGCCGTAGTGGTTCGTACCGCTAAGGGTGTGCGTCGCGCTGATGGCTCGCTGATCAAGTTCGACGGCAATGCCGCCGTTCTCCTTAACAACAAGCTTGAGCCGATCGGCACCCGTATCTTCGGGCCGGTAACGCGTGAGCTGCGCACCGAGAAGTTCATGAAGATCGTCTCGCTTGCGCCGGAAGTGTTGTAAGGAGAGATGGTATGAAAAAAATTCGCAAAGGTGACGAGATCATCGTCATCACGGGTAAGGACAGCGGCAAGCGCGGTACCGTGCTGCGCGTGCTGCCGACGTCTGATCAAGTGATCGTTGAAGGTGTGAACGTTGCTAAAAAGCACGTGAAGCCGAATCCGATGCGCGGTCAGCAAGGCGGTATTGTCGAAAAAACCATGCCGATGCACGTTTCTAACGTTGCGATTTTCAATGCTGCGACCGGCAAAGCCGACCGCGTTGGCTTCAAGCTGCTCGATGACGGCAAGAAGGTACGCGTGTTCAAGTCCAGCGGCGAAGTGATTGGCGCTTAAGGGGTATAAACATGGCTCGTTTGCAAGATTTTTACAAAGAGCAGGTTGTACCGGCGCTGATTCAGCAGTTCGGTTACAAGTCCGTGATGGAAGTGCCGCGCATCGAAAAAATCACCGTCAACATGGGTGTTGGTGAAGCGGTTGCTGACAAAAAAGTGATGGAATTCGCAGTTGGCGATATGGAAAAGATCACCGGCCAAAAAGCCGTGGTCACCAAGGCTAAAAAGTCGATCGCCGGCTTCAAGATTCGTGACGGTTACCCGGTTGGCTGCAAAGTCACCCTGCGTCGCGAGCGGATGTTCGAGTTCTTTGATCGCCTGGTTTCGGTTGCGCTGCCGCGCGTCCGTGACTTCCGTGGTGTGCCTGCCAAGTCGTTTGACGGTCGCGGCAACTTCAACATGGGTGTGCGTGAACAGATCATTTTCCCGGAAATCGAGTACGACAAGATCGATGCTCTCCGCGGTATGAACATCACCATCACCACGACGGCGAAGACTGACGAAGAAGCGCGTGCGCTGCTGTCGGCCTTCAAGTTTCCGTTCAAGAACTGAGGCGATCATGGCAAAACTTGCACTGATTAAACGTGAAGAAAAGCGTCGCGCCGTTGTTGAAAAGTTTGCTGCCAAGCGCAATGCGCTGGTTGCAATCATCAATGATGCCAACGCCAGCGAAGAAGACCAGTTCCAGGCTCGCCTGAAGCTGCAACAGCTGCCGCGTAACTCCAGCAAAGTCCGTTTGCATAACCGTTGCGCGTTGACCGGTCGTCCGCGTGGTGTGTACAGCAAATTTGGCCTTGGCCGTAACAAACTGCGCGAGCTCGCCATGAAGGGTGAAATTCCCGGCATGGTGAAGGCCAGCTGGTAATAGGAGAATAGAAACATGGCAATGCATGATCCTATCGCCGATATGCTGACCCGTATCCGTAACGCGCAGCGTGCGGACAAGGTTTCGGTGGCGATGCCGTCTTCCAAGCTGAAGGTGGCAATTGCTGAAGTGCTGCAGTCCGAGGGTTACGTTGAATCCTTCGCTGTGGTTGGTGATGTGAAGCCTACGCTGACCATCGAACTCAAGTACTACGCCGGTCGTCCGGTGATCGAACGCATCGATCGTATTTCTAAGCCGGGTCTGCGCATCTACAAGGGTGCCACGGATATTCCGCGCGTGATGAACGGTCTTGGCGTTGCGATCCTGTCCACCTCCAAGGGTGTGATGACCGACCGCAAAGCGCGCGCCCAGGGTATTGGCGGCGAGCTGCTGTGCGTTGTGGCTTAAGGGGATAACCAATGTCTCGTGTAGCTAAAAATCCGGTAGCCATCCCGGCCGGCGTTGAAGTCAAGATTGGCGCCGAAGAAATTGTAATCAAGGGCCCGAACGGTTCGCTGGCTCAGCCACTGACCGGGAACGTGGATGTCAAGGTTGAAGACAACGCACTGGTGTTTGCCGCCCGCAATGGTGACAAGCAATCCCGTTCGATGTCCGGTACCTTGCGCGCACTGGTCAACAACATGGTTATCGGTGTCTCCAAGGGCTTCGAGCGCAAGCTCACCCTGGTTGGCGTGGGTTACCGTGCTCAAGCTCAAGGCGACGTACTCAATCTGACGCTCGGTTTCTCCCACCCAGTCGCGCACAAGATGCCGGCCGGTGTGAAGGTGGAAACGCCGACGCAGACCGAGGTCGTGCTCAAGGGCGCCGACAAGCAGGCTATTGGCCAGGTCGCAGCTGACATCCGCGCATATCGCGCGCCGGAACCATATAAGGGTAAGGGCGTTCGCTATTCGGATGAGGTTGTGGTCCGGAAAGAAACCAAGAAGAAGTAATCGAGGCTGAATCATGGACAAGAAAGAAACTCGACTCCGCCGCGCACGCAAAACCCGTGCAAAGATTGCGGAGCTCAAGGTGGTGCGTTTGTCGGTGCATCGCACCAACAGCCATATCTATGCGCAAGTTATCGACGCAACCGGCAGCAAAGTGCTGGCCATTGCCTCGACGCTTGAAGCGGATGTGCGCGCTCAGGTCAAGAACGGTGCTTCGGTCGAAGCCGCTACGGTCATCGGCAAGCGTATTGCTGAAAAGGCCAAGGCCGCTGGCGTTGAACAAGTAGCGTTCGATCGTTCCGGTTTCCACTATCACGGTCGCGTAAAGGCTCTGGCCGACGCGGCTCGTGAAGGCGGCCTCGTCTTCTAATTGGAGTTATCAAATGGCTAGAAACGAAGCAGAAGATCGTCAGGACGGCCTTCGCGAGAAAATGGTTGGCGTGAATCGCGTCACCAAGGTCGTGAAGGGTGGCCGGATCATGGGCTTTGCCGCACTGACCGTCGTTGGCGACGGTGATGGTGGCGTTGGCATGGGCAAGGGTAAAGCGAAGGAAGTGCCGGTTGCGGTACAGAAGGCGCTGGACGAAGCCCGTCGCAAGCTGTTCAAGGCATCGCTGAAGAACGGCACCGTGCCGCACTCGGTAATTGGCAAGCATGGCGCGACCACCGTGTTCATGCAGCCGGCTCCGGAAGGCACTGGCATTATCGCCGGCGGCCCGATGCGCGCTGTGTTCGAAGTGGCTGGTGTGCATAACATCACCGCCAAGATTCACGGTTCGACTAACCCGTACAACGTGGTTCGCGCTACGCTGGACGGCCTTGCCAAGCTGCACACCGCTGGTGATATCGCGGCTAAGCGTGGCAAGACCGTCGAAGAAATCTTCGGGGGTGAATGATGACTGACGCGAAGAAACTCAAAGTCACGCTCGTCAAGAGCCTGATCGGTCGCCTGGAAAGCCATAAGGCATGCGCCCGTGGTCTGGGCCTGCGTAAGCTGAACAGCTCGTCGGAAGTGATCGATACCCCGGAAAACCGCGGCATGATCAACAAGATCAGCTACCTCGTGAAGGTGGAGGGCTAAATGGAACTGAATAACCTGAAACCGGGTGTTGGCGCCAAGCACGCCAAACGCCGCGTCGGTCGTGGTATCGGCTCTGGCCTGGGCAAGACCTCGGGTCGTGGCCACAAGGGTCAGAAGTCGCGTACTGGTGGCTTCCACAAGGTTGGCTTCGAAGGCGGTCAAATGCCGCTGCAACGTCGTCTGCCGAAGCGGGGCTTCAAGTCGCTCACCGCGGGCCAATCGGCTCAGATCAGCCTGGCTGACCTGAATCGTTTGCCGGTGAACGAAATCGACTTCCTGACGCTGTTGCAGGCAGGGCTGGTTTCCCAGCGCGCCAAGCAAGCTAAGGTGATCCTGGCTGGTACGATCGAACGCGCTGTTACGCTGAAGGGCATTGCTGCCACTAAGGGTGCACGTGCTGCGATCGAAGCCGCTGGTGGCTCCATCGCCGAGTAATTTCGGCTACTGAATAGGGCAGTAACGTGGCAAATCCCGCTCAGGCTTCTGCTGGTAGTAAGTTCGCGGATCTGAAGAAACGCATCTGGTTCTTGGTCGGTGCACTGATCGTTTATCGTATCGGCGCGCATATCCCCGTTCCGGGGATTAATCCGGCCGAACTGGCGCGTCTCTTCGAAAGTTCGCAAACCGGTCTCTTGAACATGTTCAACATGTTCTCGGGTGGCGCCTTGTCGCGCTTTACCGTGTTTGCGATCGGGATCATGCCTTACATCTCGGCTTCGATTATTTTGCAGCTTGCCGCGGAGGTTTTTCCAACGCTCAAGCAGCTGAAGAAAGAAGGTGAGGCCGGGCGCCGCAAGATCACGCAGTACACGCGTTATGCGACGGTATTGCTGGCTACGGCGCAAAGCTTCGGGATTGCCATGATGCTGTTCCGTCAGCCGAACTTGGTTATGCTGCCGCAACTGCAGTTCATCATCATGACGGTCATCACTTTGGTGACCGGCACGATGTTCCTGATGTGGCTGGGTGAGCAAATCACTGAGCGCGGCATCGGCAACGGGATTTCGATCCTCATCTGCGCCGGTATCGCCGCAGGTGTGCCGGGCGCGATCGGCAAGACGCTGACCCTAGCCAATCAAGGTGCTTTACCGATCGTTCTGGTGCTGTTCTTGTTCGTCGGCGTGGTGCTGCTGACGGCTGCTGTGGTGTTTGTCGAGCGTGGTCAACGCAAAGTGCCAGTGCACTATGCCAAGCGCCAAGTCGGCAATCGCATCATGCAGGCGCAAAGTACCCACCTGCCGCTGAAGCTGAACATGGCTGGTGTGATTCCGCCGATTTTCGCCTCGTCGATCATCCTGTTCCCGGCTACCGTGTTGTCCTGGACCGGTAATAGTGACAAGTTTTCGTGGCTGAAGTCGATCGGTGACATGTTGCATCCTGGGCAGCCGTTGTATGTGCTGCTGTATGCAGCTGCGATCATCTTCTTTTGCTTCTTCTATACCGCGCTGGTCTTCAATCCGAAGGAAACTGCGGATAATTTGAAGAAGAGTGGCGCAATGATTCCGGGCTACCGTCCGGGCGAACATACGGCACGTTACATCGAGAAGCTCATCCTCAAGTTGACGCTGATCGGGGCCGTGTACATCACCGTGGTCTGTCTGATTCCGGAGTTCCTGATCTTGAAGTGGAATGTTCCGTTCTACTTCGGTGGTACTTCGTTGTTGATTCTCGTGGTGGTGACCATGGACTTCATGTCGCAGATGCAATCGTATGTGTTGTCGCATCAATATGAAGGCCTGTTGAAGAAGGCGAATTTCAAGGGTTAAGGCGCGAGCCTCAAGCTGAGAAAATGTCGAAAGAAGACGCCATTCAGATGTCGGGCGAAGTCCTGGAAACGTTGCCTAATGCGACGTTCCGGGTCAAGCTCGAAAACGGACATGTGGTCCTTGGTCATATTTCCGGCAAAATGCGCAAACATTACATTCGCATTCTGCCGGGTGATAAGGTTACTCTAGAGCTTACGCCCTATGACCTGACCAAGGCTCGCATCGTATTCCGGGCGAAGTGACTGTCCGGAATTTCATTTTTGACTGAAAGGAAAGACGATGAGAGTTCAAGCATCGGTCAAGAAAATTTGCCGCAATTGCAAAATCATTCGCCGCAACCGTGTTGTGCGTGTGATCTGCACTGACCCGCGGCACAAGCAACGCCAAGGCTGATTGAGTCAATCGGCCGCAGGCGTTATAATCTGCAGCTTTTTTAACCTGGGGTAAGGAAGTTATGGCCCGTATTGCTGGGGTTAATATTCCCAATCATCAGCATACTGTGATCGGCCTTCAGGCAATCTTTGGTATCGGCCGCACTCGCGCATACGCGATCTGCTCGGCTACTGCCATTGACACTGCCAAGAAGGTGAAAGATCTCAGCGAAGCTGAACTCGATAAACTTCGCGAAGAAATTGGCAAGTACATCGTTGAAGGTGACCTTCGTCGTGAAAACACGATGAGCATCAAGCGTCTTATGGACCTTGGCTGCTACCGTGGTTTCCGTCATCGCAAAGGCTTGCCTGTTCGCGGTCAGCGTACGCGTACCAATGCGCGCACTCGCAAGGGGCCGCGTAAAGCGATCGCTGGCAAGAAGTAATCTAAGGAACACAAAGAATGGCTAAAGCAAACACAGTGCGTGTACGGAAGAGAGTCAAAAAGAGCGTGTCTGAAGGGATCGTGCACGTGCACGCTTCGTTCAATAACACGATCATTACCATCACCGATCGCCAAGGCAATGCACTTTCTTGGGCTACCTCGGGCGGTGCTGGTTTCAAGGGCTCTCGGAAAAGTACACCCTTCGCGGCACAGGTTGCTGCGGAGCACGCTGGTAAAGTTGCCCAAGAATATGGTGTGAAGAACCTTGAAGTCCGTATCAAGGGCCCTGGTCCGGGTCGCGAATCCGCAGTGCGTGCACTCAACGCGCTTGGCTTCAAGATCACTAGCATTTCCGACGTGACGCCGGTGCCGCACAACGGCTGCCGTCCGCCGAAAAAGCGTCGTATCTAACCCGGAGTAAGACATGGCTCGTTATATTGGCCCCAAGTGCAAACTCGCACGCCGTGAGGGTACAGATCTTTTCCTCAAGAGCGCTCGTCGCTCGCTCGACAGCAAGTGCAAGCTGGAACAAGCCCCAGGCCAGCACGGCGCAAACGGCAAACAGCCGCGCCTCTCCGATTACGGGGTGCATCTGCGCGAGAAGCAGAAGATCCGTCGCATCTACGGCGTACTGGAACGTCAGTTCCGTCGTTATTTCGAACAAGCCAGTGCTCGCAAGGGCTCCACGGGTGAAAACCTGCTGAAGCTGCTTGAGTCGCGTCTGGACAACGTCGTTTATCGTATGGGCTTCGGCTCGACTCGCGCTGAAGCTCGTCAGTTGGTTTCCCACTGCGCGCTGACCGTGAACGGTACCGTCGTCAACATCTCGTCCTTCCAGGTTAAGGCTGGCGACGTTGTCGCTATCCGCGAGAAGGCTAAGAAGCAGGTTCGCATTCAGGAAGCGTTGTCGCTTGCTGAAGGCATTGGCTTCCCGGGCTGGGTTCAGGTTGATTCCAAGAAAATGGAAGGCGTGTTCAAAAGCGCGCCGGAGCGTTCCGATCTCTCCAGCGATCTCAATGAGTCGCTGGTGGTGGAATTCTACTCCAAGTAAACACTGAACCGTTTTCAGGCCAAGGGATACTGATACATGCAAAACCTCGCTAACGAGTTGCTCAAGCCGCGCATCATCGACGTGCAGGCTCAATCATTCGCCCAAGCTCGGGTGGTGATGGAGCCGTTCGAGCGCGGTTACGGCCACACGCTCGGTAACGCCCTGCGCCGGATCCTGTTGTCGTCGATGCCGGGCTACGCCCCCACCGAGGTCAAGATCGAAGGCATCGTGCACGAATATTCCGCTCTGGATGGCGTGCAGGAAGATGTTGTCGATATTCTCTTGAACCTCAAAGGGGTCGTGCTCAAGCTGCACGGTCGTGACTCGGTCACGCTCACGCTCGCCAAAGACGGCGAGGGCGTGGTCAAGGCCAGTGATATTCAGCTGCCGCACGACGTCGAGGTTGTAAACCCCGACCACGTGGTTGCTCACCTGTCCGCAGGTGGCAAGCTGAACGTCGAAATCAAGGTCGAGAAGGGCCGTGGTTACCAGCCTGCACCGGCTCGTCTGAACAAGGACGAGAACCGCAGCATTGGTACCATCCAGCTTGACGCTTCGTTCAGCCCGATCCGTCGGGTCAGCTATCAAGTCGAAAGCGCTCGCGTTGAGCAGCGCACCGATCTTGATCGCTTGATCCTCGATATCGAGACCAATGGCGTGTTGACGCCGGAAGATGCGGTTCGCCAAGCGGCCCGTATTCTGATGGATCAACTGTCCGTGTTCGCCGATCTCGAAGGGACGCCGGTTGAGGAAGAGAAACCGGCAGCACCGCAGATCGATCCGATCTTGCTGCGTCCGGTGGACGACCTTGAGTTGACCGTGCGTTCGGCAAACTGCCTGAAGGCCGAGAATATCTACTACATCGGGGATCTGATCCAGCGCACCGAGACTGAGCTCTTGAAGGCGCCGAATCTGGGCCGCAAGTCCTTGAATGAAATCAAGGAAGTGCTCGCCTCGAAGGGCCTGTCGCTGGGTATGCGCCTCGAAAACTGGCCGCCGGCGGGCTTGGAAAAGCCCTGAGCGGTCGACGGAAAGGAACTGACAAATGCGTCATGGTAATGGCAATCGTAAACTGAATCGTACCTCGAGCCACCGCCAGGCTTTGCTTCGCAACCTGGCTAATGCGCTCCTGCGTCACGAAGTCATCAAAACCACGCTGCCGAAGGCAAAGGAACTGCGCCGCGTCGCAGAACCATTGATCACCCTCGGTAAGAAGCCGTCTCTGGCCAACCGCCGTCTCGCCTTCGATCGCACTCGCGATCGTGAGATGGTTGTTAAGCTGTTTGACGTGCTGGGCCCGCGCTACGCCAACCGTAATGGTGGCTACCTGCGCATTCTGAAGTGCGGTTTCCGCGATGGCGACAATGCTCCTATGGCATTCGTCGAACTCGTTGATCGCCCGGAAGAAGCCGGAGTGGTTGAAGCCGCCGAGTAATCGGTACGGCAATGCAAAAAGGCCAGCGTTTCGCTGGCCTTTTTGCATTTTGGCTGCGGCAGAAATCGAAGAGCTTGGTTGCCTGAATCCTTGGTCGTAGACTGAAGGGCTGACAGGCGTTGTATGTTTTTGGCATTTAACCGGGATGGGTGATGGCACGTTTTGCGATTGGCGACATTCAGGGGTGTTTTCGCGAGTTTCAGCTCTTGCTTGAGCGGATGGCATTCGAACCCGGGCGCGATACGCTGTATCTGGTCGGTGACCTGGTTAATCGTGGGCCCGATTCGGTGTCGGTTTTGCGCTGGGCCAAGGCGCACGACGAGTCGGTGCGTATCGTTTTGGGGAATCACGATCTCAGCCTGTTGGCACTCTCTGCCGGCATAGGCAAGGCCCGTGGTGGCGACACGATGGGTAGCGTACTTGAGGTCGATGATGCCCCCCTGCTACTCGACTGGTTACGTGAGCAACCATTGCTGCTCAATCTCGGGGATGCTTTGATCGCCCATGCCGGCATCTGGCCTGGCTGGTGTCTGGAGCAGGCTTGCAGTCTGGCCGATGAGGTTCATCAGCAATTGATGAGTGCGGATTGGCGCCACGGTCTTGGCCAAATGTATGGCAACCAACCTGCGCGCTGGGATGACAACTTGGATGGCTGGGCGCGCTGGCGCTTTGTCGTGAATGCGCTGACGCGAATGCGCTTTGTGGCGACCAATGGCGAGCTGCAGCTCAAGTACAAAGGCGAGCTCGGCGACGCACCCGCGGGTCTGTATCCATGGTTTGACTGGCCGCAGCGGCAGTCCCTACCGCGGGTGATCTGCGGTCACTGGTCCGCACTTGGATTGCGTCAGCGCGAAGACGTGGTTGCGCTGGATACCGGTTGCGTCTGGGGCGGGGCGCTGACTGCGATCGACCTTGACCGCGACCTGCTGTTTCAAGTGCCAGCGCAGTGCGAATATCAGGAAATCGCGACGATTTAGGCGTGCTGCGCACTACTGCTGGTTTCAAAGGCTTGATGCGCTGCCTGAATGCGGGTGTGTACGTGTTGAGTCAGGCTGCGCCGATCACTTTCCGCCGCGGGGAGTGGTGCGAGGAAGCTGAGTTCGACGGTAAGACCCTGGTGCCCGAGGACACGCCAGAGGGATTCACCAAAAGACATTTCATCGACATAGGCCGCGGCACGGCAGCGCCGTCCTTTGCCGTTGGTATAGCGCAGATATACCGGTTGTATCGTTGCTTCGGCGTCGACGGCGGCCTGTAGTAGGGACGAGCGGAAAGGCAGAATGTTGGTGCCGTCGCTGGTGGTGCCTTCAGGGAAGATTGCAACGCAATCGCCGCGCAGCAATGACTGAAAAATGGCGCCATTGACTCGTGCCGTATCACGGCGGCGGTCGCGTTCGATAAACAGCGTGCGCGCACCGCAACACAGCTTGCCGACGACTGGCCAGCTACGAATCTCCGACTTGGCGACAAACTGCGACACCGTGACGGCATTGAGAACGAAAATATCCAGCCAGGAGATGTGATTGGCCAGCAACACATGGTTGGCCGGATACACACCGGGCGACATGCCATGGACTTGTACCTGAATCTGCAGCAGCTTCAGTAGTTGTTTGGACCAGTGGTGGATGTAGTCAACGCGCTCGTCGTCATTCAGTCGGGGCAAATGCCAGGATACGGCATAGGTGCCCCTCGCGAGATGGAGGGCTAGACGAAACAGACGGCGAAGACGGGTACAGAAAAGCAGCATGGACAACAGGTAGGGCCGAGGCCGGATGAGGGCTTGTTTGGGCAGTTTATCCGCTTCACCAGCCTCAGACCATTTCCCTATTGTCTCGGTCGTGAAATGTGTGTCGATCACGTCGTTAGCGCAGGAAATGTTTGGCGTAGCGTTGGTCAACATGCTGAATGGGTAGCAGCAAAAAGAAATCGGCGGTGTTGAAATCCGGATCCCAGGCGGGTTCGCCGCAGATGAACGAGCCGGCGCGCAGATAGCCGCGTAGCAATGGCGGGATGGGCGCGTCGAGTTTCTGGTTGAGCGCTGCCAGCGGTAATGGGCAGCGTGGGAAGACCCGCCACTCGACCGGTGCGAGTGCCGTTTTCGTGAGTTTGGCATACAGGCTGGCCGCGAGATGGCCGCCATCAATCAGCGATACGCTGGCACAGCCGATCAGGTAGTGATAGCCGTGTTGGCTCATGTACTCGGCCAGCCCGGCCCACAGCAGGGAAATTGTCGCGCCTGTGCGGTAGTCCGGGTGCACGCAGGAGCGACCTACTTCGACCAATTGGTTGCGCAGGTGTGCCAGCCGGGTGAGGTCGAACTCGGTGTCGGAATAATAGCTGCCAATCGTCCGCGCCTGGTGGGGCGGCAGAATGCGGTAGGTGCCGACAACTTCGCCGGTTTCGTCATCCTGCACGACCAGGTGTTCGCAATACGGATCGAACAGATCATGATCGATACCGGGTTCGCGGCAATTGAGGCGGGCACCCATTTCGCCGGCAAACACGCGGTGGCGGAGTGCTTGCGCCGCGCGGATCGTATCGCTGTCGGTGGTGAGCGCCACGGAAAGTTGGCGCTTGCGGGATTTACCGGTTGCGGTATGCAACTGCTGCAGCATGAAAGATCCTCCTAGTTGGTAGGAGAAAATTAAGCGCTGCAGATGACGAAGAAATGACCGGAAGTTGAAAGTGACGTGACGGTTGGCGGCTAGGCGTCGAGTGGCGGTATATCGGGCTGGGTCGGGTCGGCCAACGGAATGCGGTAGCTTTCATCGGCCCATTGGCCGAGATCGATCAGCCGGCAGCGTTGGCTGCAGAATGGCCGGAACGGATTATCGGGGCTATAGGCTGCGGGCTCGCCGCATTGCGGGCAGGAAACGATGCGTTTGTTCACAGATTGCAGTAGCTGAGTGAGAAGTCGACGTCGGCATCGACCGAGCGGGCACGTTCGCCCGAGGTCGAGGGCAACATGAAACGGATATTGATGGCGTAGCGGTTGGCGGACAGCTCCGGCACGGCAGGCAGGTCGGCCACCAGATTGACCTTCAATAGTTGTACCGATTTACCGCCGGACATCTGCTGAAAATTGCCGTTCTTCGCTGTGTAGTGGCAGACCTTGGCCGAATCGCGCAGCAGGCGCAGCACGATGTCTAGCGCGTGCTTGATTGGCAGCAGTGGTGTGAACCAGCGATCGAGGTCGGCCTGACGACGCGGTGCGCCCTGTTGTAGCCAATAGTGATACGAGGGTAGATCGAACTCGCAGACGCCTCCCGGGATATTGGCCCGTTGCTTGATCGCCATTAACCATTCGTTATCGCGCAAGAACTGACCGAATTTGCCGGTCATCTGCAACAAGCGGCCGTGCGTGGACTCAATGTCGTTGAGTATCTTTTCCAGCGCCGCTTCGGAAATCTGTGGATTATGGCGCAGCCCGGTTAGTGTCTGGCGCTGACGCTCCAGCTCTTGCAGCAGATCGGACTTCAAATCGGCCCGGCTCGCGACTTCCATGATCTCGAAGATTCCCAGCAAGGCACTGTGATGGTCGAGCGCGTGCCCACCTGCCACGAAATGAGCGGTACGGTTGTAGAGGTTTTCCAGACGCAATAGCGTGCGAATACGCTCGTTGATGGGGAATTCGTAGCTGATCACGGTACGCTCAGCGGCAAAGGTATGCAATTTTGCGGCAAGGATGACATTTTGGAAACCCGGCGGAATGATTAAGTCTGGGCGACGGTGGACCAGGCGAGGTAGCGCTGGTGTTGCTGGGCGACTACTTCGGCGAGCCTATCGAGTGAGCCGTCGTTGTCGATAATGTCGTCGCCGAGTTCGCGACGTTTGCTGCGATCGAGCTGACTGTTGATGATGGCATCGGCCAGCTCGCCAGTCATTCCCGGGCGAGCCAGTAGGCGTTGTCGTTGGCGTGTTTCGCTGCACTCGACTACCAGTGCGCGTTCGACTCTGGCGCGGAAGGCGGGCGCTTCGAACAGTAACGGCACGGCAACGAGGGCGTATGGCGTCGTTGCGGGGAGCTCGCCGAGCTCGCGTTCGATCTCGGCAAGGATCCGTGGATGCATGATGGCTTCAAGTTGTGCCCGTGCTGCCGCATTGTCGAAGACATGCTGGCGCATCCACCCGCGCGCCAAGGTGCCATCAGCGTCGATTGCCGCCGGGCCGAAATGCGCACGAATGGCATCGAGCGCCGCCGATGGCGGTTGCGAGAGCCGGTGAGCGATTACATCGGCGTCGATGACCGGCACGCCTCGTTGCGAGAACAGGGCGCTGACGGTTGACTTGCCGCTGGCGATGCCGCCGGTGAGGCCGATGACGCGCATATTTATCCCAATCCGTTGAACAGTGCCGAGCCGAGTGTTGCACCCCACATCAGGGTGAGCCAGCCGGCGATGCCAAGGTAAGGACCAAATGGAATCGGCTTGCCCCAGCCGCGCTTGGCGGCTATGACCTGGCCGATGCCGATTACCGCGCCGGCTACGGACGATAGCAGGATGATGACCGGTAGTGCCGCCCAGCCAAACCAGGCCCCCAATGCTGCGAGCAGTTTGAAGTCACCATAGCCCATACCTTCCTTGCCGGTGATGAGCTTGAACAACCAAAAGATGCTCCAGAGCACGAGATAGCCGGCCATTGCGCCGACGACGGCGTGCGAAAGCGGAACAAAGGTGGCGTTGAGGTTGATCCCCAATCCCAGCCAAAGCAGGGGTAGGGTAATGCTGTCCGGCAGCAGATAGGTATCCGCATCAATGGCGATCAGTGCGATCAGTGCCCAAGTCAGCGCGATGCCGGCGATGCCGCTCGCACCGAGGCCGAAATGCAGGCCGACCCAGGTCGTGAGAGTTGCGGTAGCCAGCTCAATCAGTGGATAGCGTGGGCTGATTGGCGCAGCGCAGGCGCGACAGCGGCCGCGCAGAACCAGCCAGCTGATCACCGGGATGTTCTCCAGCGCGCCGATCGGATGCTCGCAGTGTGGGCAGCGCGAGCGCGGTGTCATCAAGTTGTAGTGCGGCCGCGGCGGTTGGGGGGCATCCAGCGGTAAGTCGATGCAGCTGCATTCGTGGCGGAAATCGGCTTCGATCATTTTCGGTAGCCGGTGAATCACCACATTGAGGAAACTACCAACGAGCAAGCCGAGCACGAACAAAAACCCGCCGAACACTGGCGGGCTCTGCTGCAATAGCACGAGAAAATCGCTCGTCATTAGCCGACGGCCTCGCCCATCTTGAAAATGGGCAGGTACATCGCGACGACCAGGCCACCGATCAGCGTGCCGAGCACCACCATGATGATGGGCTCCATCAGGCTTGATAGTGCTTCCACCGCGTTGTCGACCTCTTCCTCGTAGTAGTCGGCAATCTTGCCGAGCATCGCGTCGAGTGCGCCGGACTCCTCACCAATCGAGGCCATTTGCAGCACCATGTTCGGGAAGACATTGGCGTTTTGCATCGATAGCGTCAAGCTGGTGCCGGTGCTGACCTCGGCCTGGATCTTGGCCGTGGCGATCTTGTAAACATGATTGCCTGCCGCACCACCGACCGAGTCCAGCGATTCGACCAAAGGCACGCCGGCGGCGAACATCGTCGCCAGCGTGCGCGACCAGCGGGCAATGGTGGCGTTTTTGACGATTTCACCAAAAATCGGCAGTTTCAGCAGCAGTCTGTCCATGAAAATCTGCATGGCCACCGATCGTCGCCATGTTTTCATGAAGAACCATATCCCGCCGAAAATACCGCCAAAGATCAGCCACCAATAGCTGACGAATATATCCGAGAGCGCAATAACCATCAGTGTCGGACCGGGCAGGTCGGCACCGAAGCTTGAGAACAAGTCCTTGAATGCCGGGATGACGAAAATCATGATTACGGCGGTGATGACAAAGGCGGCGACGATGACCGCTGTCGGGTAGAACATCGCGGCTTTGATCTTCTTTTTGACGCCAAGGATTTTTTCCTTGTACGTCGCCAGACGCGCCAGCAGGCTGTCGAGAATACCGGCTTGCTCGCCCGCCTGAATCAGGTTGCAGTACAGAGCATCGAACTGCGCCGGGTGCTTGCGGAATGCTTGTGTCAGCGACGAACCCGTTTCGATGTCGTTCTTGATGTCCAGCAGCAGCTTGGTGACCGAGGCATTCGAGTGTCCCTTGGCAACGATGTCGAACGAGGTCAGTAAGGGCACGCCCGATTTGAGCATCGTGGCCAGCTGCCGGGTGAACATGGTGATGTCTTGGTCGGTAATGCGCCGGCCACCCTTGAGGCGCTGTTTCTTGATGCGGGTGACGTTGATACCCTGGCGGCGCAGGTGATTTTTCAGAATCGCCTCACCGGCCGCGCGCATCTCGCCCTTGATCATCTTGCCACTGCGATCCTTGCCTTCCCAGGCGAAGGTCATTTCCTTGACCGCTGCGGCTTTTGCCTGAACGCCCATCGCGTCCTCCCATCGTTCTTTGAGTTATTCGTTGGTCACGGCCATGACTTCCTCAAGCGAGGTCATGCCCTGTTTGACTTTCAGCAGCCCGGATTGCCGCAGGTCGCGCACGCCTTCCAGGCGCGCCTGGTCGGCAACGTCGATCGCCGTGCCGTTTCTCATGATGATGCGGTTGATTTCATCAGAGATCGGCATGACCTGATAGATGCCAACCCGGCCTTTGTAGCCGGTGTCCTTGCATAGATCGCAGCCGATCGCCTTGTAGGGGGTCCAGCTGCCGTCCAGATCGCCTTCGGTGAAGCCTGCGCGCAGCAACGCTTCGTTGGGGATATCCGCCGGGGCCTTGCAGTGCGAGCACAGTCGCCGTGCCAGACGCTGCGCGGTGATCAGGATCACCGAGCTGGCGACGTTGAACGGCGCTACGCCCATATTCAGCAGGCGGGTCAGGGTGCCCGGTGCGTCGTTGGTGTGTAGCGTCGAGAACACCATGTGGCCGGTTTGCGCGGCCTTGATCGCGATGTCGGCGGTTTCCAGGTCGCGGATTTCACCGACCATGATGATGTCCGGATCCTGGCGCAGGAAGGCCTTGAGCGCGGCGGAGAAGGTCAGTCCGGCCTTGTCGTTGACGTTGACCTGATTAACGCCGGGCAGGTTGATTTCCGCCGGGTCTTCGGCGGTCGAAATATTCGTGCCGGGTTCGTTGAGAATGTTCAGGCAGGTATACAGCGATACGGTCTTGCCCGAACCGGTGGGGCCGGTGACCAGCACCATGCCGTAAGGCCGAGTCACCGCGTTGAGCAGGGCGGCTTTTTGATCCGGCTCGTAACCCAGCGCATCGACCCCCAGCGTCGCAGAGGTCGGGTCGAGGATCCGCATGACGATTTTTTCGCCGTGCAGCGTAGGTAGCGTCGAAACCCGGAAATCGATGGCCCGGCTTTTCGACAGCACCAGTTTCATCCGGCCATCCTGCGGGACGCGTTTTTCGGCGATGTCGAGCTTGGAGATGACCTTGATCCGCGAGGCGATTTTTTCCTTGATCGCCAGCGGTGGCTGGGCGATTTCGCGCAAGATGCCATCTTGGCGGTAGCGAATCCGGTAGTACTTTTCATATGGTTCAAAGTGGATGTCGGATGCGTTGGCGTTGATGGCATCCAGCAGGATTTTCTGCAGGTATTTGACCACTGGTGCATCGTCGACATCGATATTCGCGGTGTCGTTCTGCGGCTCGGGGTCGCCACCACTGATTTCGAGCTCGGACTCGTCCATCTCGAGGTTTTTCAGCGTGGCGCCGGATGCTTCGAGCAAATGATCGAGCAGTTTGACGAGCTTGTTGTCTTCGACAACGATGGGCTCGATCTGCGCACCGGTCTGGAAGCGGACTTCCTCGGCGGCCTGCAAATTGGTGATGTCGGAGATGCCAATGAACAGCTTGGTGCCGCGTTTGAACAGCGGCACGATCCGCTGCGCCTGCATCACCTTGGTATCAAGCACACCCTGAGGGATGTAGCTGGTGTCGATCTGTTCGAGGTCGAGCAGTGGGTAGCCGAAGGCCTGGGCGCTGAATTCGGCGACCTCCTTGGCATTCATTTTGCCGCTTTGCAGCAGTTGCGCGATGAACGGTGCCTTGTTGGTGGCCGCCGTGCTTTGCAGCGTTTCTGCATCGGTGTCGCTGAGCCGGCCGTGCTGGACGAGCAGGCGAGCGAGTCCGGATATCGAGGGGGTAGTGGACATGAGTTGCGCTAGGACTCTTTGGGTCTAGTCTTGTACGTTCGGCCGGTGCCGACGTCTCCTCGCGAAGAGTCTAGCACTGTGTGCCCGGGCATGCGTATTGGGACAGATTAGGGTTTCATTGTGGATACAACCTGACAACCCGGATGCTGCGATCCTGGGTCTGCACGACCTCAAGACGTTGTCCGGCAATCACCATGCAGGTGCCCGTTTCGGGAATGTCTTCAAAGTATTCAAGAATCAGGCCGTTGAGTGTTTTGGGGCCGTTGGTGGGCAGGCCAAGCTTCAGCTTGCGGTTCAGGTCGCGCAGGCTGCTTGCGCCATCGAGTAGCAGGCTGCCGTCACTCTGGCGGGCAAATGGGCTGGTGGTGGCGGGCGAGTGGGTGGTGAACTCGCCGATCATCTGCTCGAGAATATCTTCCAGTGTTACCAGCCCCAGTAGTTCGCCGTATTCGTCGACGACCAATCCCATGCGACGGTGATTTTCCTGAAAATTCTGCAACTGGGTAAAGAGCGGCGTGCCCGAGGGGATGAAGTAGGGCTGGCGCATGAGCGATCTGACCGCATCGGCATCGGTGTTGTCCTCGGTCAGCGACAGCAACTTGCGTGCGGGCAGGATGCCGAGCACGTTGTCCGGATTGCCGGCATAGATCGGCAGGCGCGAGTGGTGGCTGGTGAAGAGCTGCTGGCGCAGCAGGTCGGCCGGCATGTCGAGATCGACCATTTCCATCTGGTGGCGTGGCGTCATCACATCGTCAACGGTGATCTTGGCCAGCTCGAACAGGTTGAGCAGGATGGTGTGGTGCTTCTTCTCCATGAAACGACCGGATTCGAGCACCAGCAGCCGCAGTTCGTCGGGCGAGAGCGCGGTGTCGTTGTTCTTGTGCTTGCGCAGGTGCATCAGCCGCAACAGGGCATCAACGAAGACATTGACCAGCCATACCGCCGGATAGAACAGCCGCAGTAGCAGCGCGAGCGGGCCGCTGGCGAAATACGCGACCGGCTCGGGGTGCGTGGCGGCGATGACTTTTGGGGTTGCTTCGGAGAGCACCAGAATCGCGAAGGCGACCAGCAGTACGGCGATGCCGAGGGCGAATTCGTTGCCTGCGAATAAGCGGGCGGTGATCAGCGTCGCCAGCGTCGCCGACGCAGTGTTGATGATGGTGTTGCCGAGCAGAATGATGCCGAGCAGTGTCTCGGTTTCATTCAGCAGCTTCTGGGTTCGTACCGCGGGGCGAAAGCCTTTGCGGACTTTGCCGGCCAGACGGTAACGGTTGATCGCCATCATCGCGGTTTCGGCTGCGGAAAAGAATGCCGAGCTTGCCAGGCAAACGATCAGGGCAATGAATAGTGCAGATAAGGGGGTGTCTTCCACGAAAGGGTCCGTGTGGGTGTGGACGCGGCCGGCTCAGTCTACTAGAAGGGACGTCAGGCGCTGTGGCGCAGCAAGGTTTCGATCACGAAGCGCGTGCCGGCATAGCCGAGCAACAATAAAATGCAGCCGCCCAGCGTAAAACGCGAGGCAGTACGACCTCGCCAGCCAAGCAGATGACGGCCGATCAGCAAGGTCGCGAAGCACAGCCAGGCGGCGACCGAGAAGACGACCTTGTGACCCAGGCCCGGTTGATGGCCGTAGATGTGTTCGGCAAAGACCGCGCCGGTAATCAGCGCGACGCTGAGCATGGCAAAGCCGAAGCCAACGCAAGCGAACAATAGCCGCTCCAGCGCGAGCAGTGGCGGCAATTGCCGGAGCAGGATGTGCGCGTCGGCATGGTGCAGGCGCTGATCGGCGAGGCGCATCAGAATGGCGATGCCGGCGGCATTGGCGAACAGGCCATAAGCCAGCATCGCGGTGAGAAAATGCAGCCGCGATACCGCGCTCTGCGCATAAGTCAGCGCGTGACCGGGCGGAAGCACCAAGCTGATCCCCAGCATGGCGCAGACAATCACCAGCAGAATCGGTTGCAGGCCTTCAAGCCGGTAGGCGAGATGGCCGACCAGATAAATCAACAGTGCCAGCCATGCGGTGAGCGACAGCGCCTCAGCGGCGCCGAAGCGCAGTGGACTTTGTGCCATATGCGGCCACAGCGACAAGCCATGCAGGGCCAGTGCGAGCAGGAGTAATCCATGCTCGAGGCCGGGGCGTGGCGGGGCTGTTCTGGAGAGGCGGGAACGGCAAAAATGCCATCCCAAGCCCAGATAGACGACGAGCGCGGAAGCTGCGAGCCAGGTCACTGGAGCAAATCGGGTAGAATGCGGGAATCCACAGTCTAACAGAGCGGCCGCGCCAGCGCGGGCCGGGAAAGGGTCGTATTCATGCTTGAGAATCTGTCCACTCGTCTCTCCGGAGTCGTCAAGACGCTGCGCGGTAACGCCCGGTTGACCGAGGACAATATCCAGGACGCGCTGCGCGAAGTACGCATGGCGCTGCTTGAGGCCGATGTGGCATTGCCGGTGGTCAAGGGCTTTGTCGCCGATGTCAAGGTACGGGCGCTGGGTCAGGAAGTCATCGGCAGCCTGACGCCGGGGCAGGCGCTGATCGGCGTGGTGTATGAAGAACTGACCAAGCTGATGGGCGCGCAAAACGACGGCCTCAATCTGGCTGCGGTGCCGCCTGCGGTGGTGCTGATGGCCGGCTTGCAGGGGGCGGGCAAGACCACGACTTCCGGCAAGCTCGCCAAGCGGCTGAAAGAAGAACAAAAGAAAAAAGTGCTGCTTGTTTCTGCCGACGTCTATCGTCCGGCGGCTATCGAGCAGCTCAAGACCATCGCCGGCCAGATCGAGGTCGAGTGCTTCCCGTCCGACGCATCGCAGAAGCCGGTCGCTATCGCGCTGGCCGCGCTCGATCACGCCAAGCGGCATTTCTTCGATGTGCTGATTGTCGATACCGCCGGCCGTCTGGCGATCGACGAAGCGATGATGGCCGAGATCAAGGCCGTCCATGCCGCGGTCACGCCGATCGAGACGCTGTTCGTCGTCGATGCGATGCAAGGTCAGGATGCGGTGAATACCGCCCAGGCATTCAACGAGACACTACCGCTGACCGGCGTGGTGTTGACCAAGATGGACGGCGACTCGCGCGGTGGCGCGGCCTTGTCGGTGCGGCATGTGACCGGCAAGCCGATCAAGTTCATCGGCGTGGGCGAAAAGCTCAGCGGGATCGAACCCTTCTATCCGGACCGGATGGCGAGCCGGATTCTCGGCATGGGCGACGTACTCAGCCTGATCGAAGACGTGCAAAAGAACGTCGATGAAGCCGAAGCGCTGAAAATGATGAAGAAGGTCAAGTCCGGCAAGGGCTTTGACCTGGAAGACTTCAAGGCGCAAATCGGCCAGATGAAGAAGATGGGCGGCATGTCCGCGCTGCTCGACAAGTTGCCGGGCATGGGCCAGCTGGGCGATATGGCCAATCAGCAGGTGAACGATAAGGCCGTCGCGCGGATCGAGGGGATCATCAATTCGATGACGCCGACCGAGCGCAAAAAACCGGAACTGATCAAGGCCAGCCGCAAGCGCCGCATTGCCAGCGGTGCCGGCGTGTCGGTGCAGGAAGTCAACAAACTGCTCAATCAGTTCGAGCAAACGCAGAAGATGATGAAGCAGTTCAGCAAGGGCGGCATGGCAAAAATGATGCGCGGCATGAAGGGCATGTTGCCCGGCATGTGAGGATCTACCGCGCCGTTGCCGCTCGACGGGCTTGTACTGGCTTGACTTTTTCTCGTACAATCGGCTGTTTCGCATAAACTCGATTTACTGGATATCTACCATGGTTGTGATTCGTCTTTCCCGCGGCGGCGCCAAGAACCGTCCGTTCTACAACGTCGTTGTCTCCGATTCGCGCAACCGTCGCGACGGCCGCTTCATCGAGCGCGTGGGTTTCTACAACCCGCTGGCATCGGAAAGCGAAGAAGGCCTGCGCCTGGCAATGGATCGCGTTAATTACTGGGTCGGCGTTGGCGCCCAAGTGAATGACTCGGTTGCCAAGCTGCTGAAGGGCTACACCCCGGTCGCTGCGTAAGCTCGCCGTGGTACGCACTCCTTCTGCCCCGCAGGCAGTCCCGGACGATCTGGTCGTCATGGGTTATGTCAGCGGGGCGTTTGGCATTCGTGGCTGGCTTAATGTCGTCGCCGATACCGAACACGCAGACAGCTTGCTCGATTACGACACCTGGTGGTTGAGCCGCGATGGCGATTGGCGCAGCTACACCCTCGAAGAGGGCGCAGTGCATACCAAGAAGCTCGCGGCCAAACTGGTCGGGGTGGATGGTCGTGATGCGGCATTTGCGCTGAAAAGCTACCAGGTTGCGGTTCCGCGCAGCCTGATGCCTGCGGCGGCCGAAAACGAGTATTACTGGTCCGATCTTGTTGGCATGGCCGTCGTGAATACGGCGGATGAAGTGCTCGGCAAGGTTGAAAAGCTGTTCGAAACCGGTGCCAACGATGTCTTGGTGGTGAAAGGTGCCGAGACGGAACGGCTGCTGCCTTTCGTTGCGCAGGTCGTGCTCAAGGTCGATGTCGATGCGCGTTGCATCACCGTTGACTGGGGCCTGGACTATTGAGCGGCATGACGCGGCAGATTGACGTTGTCTCGTTGTTCCCGGAAATGTTCGAAGCGATCACCTTGCATGGGGTGACACGACGAGCGGTGGAGCTGGGGATTTTCGCGTTGCAAACGTGGAATCCACGCGACTTCACCGTTGATAACTATCGCCGTGTAGACGATCGCCCCTTCGGTGGCGGTCCCGGCATGGTGATGCAGCCTGAACCGCTGGAGCAGGCGATCGAAGCGGCCAAGGCGCGTCAGCGGGAGCAAGGTGTGGCTGGCAGGGTGGTTTACCTGTCACCGCAAGGCGCACCGTTGACCCATGCCAAGGCAGTTGAAATCGCGGCCCTCGATGGCTTGATTTTGCTGTGTGGCCGGTATGAGGGCGTTGATGAGCGGCTGATCGCGCGGCAAGTCGACGAGGAAATATCGATCGGCGATTACGTGCTGTCCGGCGGTGAGCTGCCGGCGATGGTATTGATCGATTCGATCGCCAGGCTATGGCCCGGAGTATTGAATACTCAGGCAAGCGCCGAAGAAGATTCGTTTGTGGACGGCTTGCTCGATTGCCCGCATTACACCCGTCCCGAAAATTACCGCGGTATGGCGGTTCCGGAAGTTCTGCTTTCGGGAAATCATGCCAACATACGTCGCTGGCGTTTGAAGCAAGCGCTGGGCCGCACCTGGTTGCGCCGCCCGGATCTGCTTGTGGATCGTCAGCTTTCAAAAGAGGAAGCTCGTCTTCTGACTGAATTTCAGTCTGAGCACGGATCAACCGGCTCTCCCGCACAGGGATGAAGGAACAAGCTTCGAAAGGAGTAATGCAATGAATCTGATTCAGCAACTCGAACAAGAAGAAATCGCTCGTCTGGGCAAGACCATTCCGGAATTCGCACCGGGCGATACCGTGATCGTTCAAGTCAAGGTGAAGGAAGGTACGCGTGAGCGTCTGCAGGCTTACGAAGGCGTTGTTATCGCCAAGCGTAACCGCGGTCTGAACAGCGCCTTCATCGTCCGCAAGATCTCGTCGGGCGAAGGCGTCGAGCGTACTTTCCAAACGTTCTCGCCGCTGGTCGCTTCGATCGAAGTGAAGCGTCGTGGTGATGTTCGTCGCGCCAAGCTGTACTACCTCCGCGAGCGTTCGGGCAAGTCCGCACGTATCAAGGAAAAGCTGCCGGCTCGCAAGACCGTGGCTGCTGCCAAGTAAGGCAACGTCCTTCTGCGAAAAACGCGGGGCTCAGGCTCCGCGTTTTTTTTATGCGCCGCGATATCATGCTGGTAAGGAGAGTCGCCATGCTAAACGCGATCGAGTACGCCAATTACCACGCCATTATTGCCAGCCCCATAGGCCCGCTTGGGTTGATGGCCGCAGATGACGTGCTGCTCCGGCTGGATTTTTTACCGGCCGCTGCACCGTTGCGCTTGCCCGCGCTCGGGGTGCTGAGTGACGTCTCGCGGCAGCTGGCGGCCTATTTTGACGATGCGCACTTCCGCTTCGATTTGCCCTATCGCCTCGAAGGCACCGAGCATCAGCGGCGGGTCTGGCGCTCCATTGCGACGATCCCGACCGGACAGGTGCTGCGCTACGGTGAGATCGCCTCGGTGCTCGGCTCGAGTGCGCGTGCGGTGGGTGGTGCCTGCGGCGCCAATCCGCTGCCACTGGTGATCCCATGCCATCGCGTCGTCGCAGGCAACGGCTTGGGTGGCTTCAACGCTCGCCGGCTTGGTATCGACTGGTTGCCGATCAAGCGATATCTGCTTGGGCATGAAGGCTGGTTGCGGTGAGAAGGCCGGAAGATGAGGTGTTGATCGACGAATTCGTCGATGCGATCTGGCTGGCCGAACAATTGGCGACGCACACGGTGAACAGTTATCGACTAGACCTTGGTATTTGGGCCGACTGGCTGAACGAAGCCGGCATTGCGCTGCTTGCCGCTCGCCGCGACGATGTGCAGGCATTTCTGGCTCGTCAGGCTCGGACGCTCAAGGCGGCGACACTGGCGCGACGGCTGGCGAGCCTGCGCAAGTTCTATCGCCACTGGCAACAGGCCGAGCGTATTGATAAGGATCCGACCGAAACGTTGCGCTCACCCAAACGGGTGCGGCCACTGCCGAAAGTACTGAGCGAAGGGCAGGTTGAGGCGCTGCTGGCGGCGCCGGATGTCGATCGGCCCGCCGGTTTGCGCGATCGCACCATGCTGGAATTGATGTACGCCACCGGAATGCGAGTTTCCGAGCTGGTCGCGCTCGGTAGTGATGCCTTGCATCTCGGGGATGGCTATCTCACCGTCCTGCATGGTAAGGGTGACAAGCAGAGACTGGTGCCGGTTGGTGAGATCGCGCAGGACTGGCTCAAGCGCTATCTGATCGAGGCGCGTGCATTGCTGGTGGCTGGCCGTTTTGCGCCGACGGTGTTCGTCAACCAGCGCGGCGAGCCGATGACCCGCCAAGGCGCGTGGTACATCATCAAGCAATATGCAGGGGAATCGGGTATCGATGCCGGCAAACTCAGCCCGCATGTGTTGCGCCACGCCTTCGCCACCCATCTGCTCGATCATGGCGCCGATTTGCGCATAGTACAAAGCCTGCTCGGCCATGCCGATATCAGCACGACGCAGATTTACACGCATATTGCCCGACAACGGCTGCAAGCCCTGCATGCGCATCATCCGCGGGGAAAAACGCTTGGCGAGCATTAGCCCCTTAGCATATGCTGGCTTGGTGTAAGCCTAAACGATTAAATCAGGGAGATATCATGGCAGATTTGAATATTGTTAATACGGGGATGGAGAAAGCCGGGCAGCTGCAAACACTGCTCACCGAATATGCCACCACGGTGGGCGTGAAACTATTGGCCGCCATAGCCTTTTGGGTGATTGGTCGTTGGCTGATCGGTTTTGCTGTCGGTCTGGTGCAGAAATCGCTGGGAAAGCAGAAGGTTGATCCAACCGTGCTGCGTTACGTTGGCTCGGTGATTACCGTCACGCTGAACATCTTGCTGGTCATCGGTATCCTTGGTTACTTCGGCGTGCAGACGACGACCTTCGCTGCATTGATCGCGGCGCTTGGTCTTGCCGTCGGCATGGCATGGTCGGGTTTGTTGGCCAACTTTGCCGGTGGTGCATTCATCATCGTGCTGCGGCCGTTCAAGGTGGGTGATTTTGTCAGCGCCGGTGGTGTAACCGGTACCGTTAAGGAGATCGGTCTGTTTTGCACTGTGATCGATACCCCGGACAATGTGCTGACGCTGGTGGGTAACAACAAGATTTTCAGCGATACCATCCAGAACTTCACTCACAACCCGTTCCGCCGCGTGGAACTCAAGGCGCAGCTGGCCGGTTCGGCCGATTATCAGGCTGCAATTGCCGCGTTGAAAGGGCGGATCGCGGCAATTCCGAACGTCTTGGCGGAGCCTGCCGTTGACGTGGAAATCCTCGAGTTCAATCTGGTTGGCCCGGTGCTGGCGGTGCGGCCGTACTGCCACAATGACAACTACTGGCAGGTGTATTTCGATACCAACAAGATGATCAAAGACGTGCTGGGTGCCGATTTCCCGGCGCCAATGCCGGCGCAAACGGTGATTGTGCAGCAGTCTTGATGCTTCGGCTTCCGGCAAAAACAAACCCCGCATCTGCGGGGTTTGTTTTTGCCGGCTAGCTGGAGAGGATCAAGCCGGGACGGGTTCGGTGATCGGGAAATCGAGCACCACCTTGCCGTCCTCGCCGATGTCGATGGTCACGTCGCCACCGTGGGTCAGCCGACCGAACAGCAATTCGTCGGCCAGTGCCTTGCGGATGGTGTCCTGGATCAGCCGCGCCATCGGGCGTGCCCCCATCAACGGATCGAAGCCTTGCTTTGCCAGCATTTCCTTCAGTGCCGGCGTGAAGTGCGCATCGACCTTCTTCTCTTGCAACTGCATCTCCAGCTGCAGCAGGAATTTGTCGACCACTTGCAGGATGATTTCGGTCGACAGCGGCGCGAACGGAATCACCGCGTCCAGCCGGTTGCGGAATTCCGGCGTGAATATGCGCTTGATCTCCTGCATCTCGTCGCCGGTTTCCTTCTTGGCAGTAAAGCCCATCACCGGCCGGTTCAGGCTCTCGGCGCCGGCATTGGTCGTCATCACCAGGATCACGTTGCGGAAATCCGCCTTGCGACCGTTGTTGTCGGTCAGCGTGCCGTGATCCATCACCTGCAACAGCACATTGAAGATGTCCGGATGCGCCTTCTCGATCTCGTCGAGCAACAGTACCGCATACGGATGCTTGTTGACCGCCTCGGTCATCAGTCCGCCTTGTTCGAAACCGACATAGCCCGGTGGTGCGCCGATCAGCCGGCTGACCGCGTGGCGCTCCATGTATTCGGACATGTCAAAGCGGATCAGCTCGATGCCGAGCGTATACGCCAACTGGCGCGCTACCTCGGTCTTGCCGACACCGGTCGGGCCACTGAACAGGAAGGCGCCAATCGGTTTCTGCGGGTTGCCGAGGCCGGCGCGCGCCATCTTGATCGACGTTGCCAGGGCCTCAATCGCCTTGTCCTGGCCAAACACGACGTTCCGCAAGTCGCGATCGAGTGTTTTCAGCGCGCTCTTGTCATCATTGGAGACGCTCTTGGGCGGGATCCGGGCGATCTTGGAAACGATCTCTTCGATCTCGTGCTTGTTGATCGTTTTCTTCTGTTTCGAGCGTGGCAGGATCTTTTGTGCCGCGCCCGCCTCATCGATGACGTCAATGGCTTTGTCGGGCAGGTGACGGTCGTTGATGTACTTGGCCGACAGCTCGGCTGCGGTGGTCAAGGCCGACAGCGTGTACTTGACGCCATGGTGTTGTTCGAAGCGCTCTTTCAGTCCCTTGAGAATTTCGATGGTCTGCTGCACCGTCGGTTCGGCCACGTCGATTTTCTGGAAGCGACGCGATAGTGCATTGTCCTTCTCGAAGATGCCGCGGTACTCGGTATAAGTGGTTGCACCGATGCACTTGAGCGTGCCATTGGACAGCGCGGGTTTGAGCAGATTGGATGCATCCAGCGTACCGCCCGATGCCGCGCCGGCACCGACGAGGGTATGGATTTCGTCGATGAACAGGATGGCGTTGCGCTCTTCGGTCAGCTGCTTGATCACCGCCTTCAGGCGTTGCTCGAAATCGCCGCGATACTTGGTGCCGGCCAGCAGCGCACCCATGTCGAGTGCGTAGACGGTCGCATCGGCGAGGATGTCGGGCACGTCGCCTTCGACGATGCAACGTGCCAAGCCTTCGGCGATGGCGGTTTTGCCAACCCCGGCTTCGCCGACCAGCAGCGGGTTGTTCTTACGACGGCGGCAGAGAATTTGTATCACGCGCTCAAGCTCGGCATCACGGCCGATCAGCGGATCGATCTTGCCCGCCAGCGCCTGCTGGTTGAGGTTCTGGGTGAAGTTCTCCAGTGCCCCGCCTGCGGCGACATCGCCCTCGTGCTCCTCGCCGGAGGATTCGGGCTTCGGCGTCGGCTGCGCGCTACCGCCGGCCTTGGCGATGCCGTGCGAGATGAAATTGACCACGTCGAGTCGGGTGATGCCCTGCTGATGCAGGAAGTACACCGCATGACTGTCTTTCTCTCCGAAGATGGCGACCAGTACATTGGCGCCGGTGACTTCCTTCTTGCCCGAGCTTTGCACGTGCAAAATCGCACGCTGAATCACGCGCTGGAAGCCGATCGTCGGCTGCGTTTCGACCTCACCCGCGCCCGAGACCACCGGGGTGTGCTCGGTGACGAAATCGGCCAATTGCCGGCGCAGCTCATCGATATTGGCGCTGCACGCGCGCAATACTTCGGCGGCCGACGGGTTGTCGAGGAGGGCGAGCAGCAAGTGCTCGACCGTGATGTATTCGTGACGCTTCTGTCTGGCCTCCATGAAGGCCATGTGGAGGCTCACTTCCAGTTCTTGGGCGATCATTCGTTCACCTCCATGATGCATTGAAGCGGGTGTTGGTGCTGGTGGGCATACTGGCTCACCTGGCTGACCTTGGTGGCGGCGATGTCTCTGGGGTAAATGCCGCAGATCCCGCGGCCCTCGTTATGCACTTTGAGCATCACGATCGTTGCTTGTTCAAGCCCCAGTCCGAAAAATTGCTGGAGCACGTCAATGACGAACTCCATCGGGGTGAAATCGTCGTTGAGCAGTACCACCCGATACATGGGCGGTGGGGCGGCGTGACGCTCCTTGTGTACGAGTTCCGGATCGAGTTGATGCTGTGTCGCCATGATTTTCCAATTGTCTCCGCTCTTTTATTTTGGTCTTTAAGGAGGGCTTTTCAAGCGTGCCGGGCAAACAACACTCAATAAATCTGCTTTGCGATCTGCTTGACCTGTTTCGTCAATGTCGCGTAAAAATGTGCTGTGTTTGATCGACAAGTATCACGCCGTATCGGTATTTCCGCTGCGTTGGTCTTGAGGTCAGGCCTGAATCCCCCGTAAGGGTGTAATGCGTCAACAAGTTTTATTCTGGAGAAAGACCCCAAATGGCAACGGGTACTGTTAAGTGGTTCAATGATTCCAAGGGCTTCGGCTTCATCACTCCGGACGAAGGCGGCGAAGACATCTTCGCTCACTTCTCCGCGATCAACATGCCGGGCTTCAAGACCCTCAAAGAAGGCCAGCGCGTGTCGTTTGAAGTAGCGGCAGGCCCTAAGGGCAAGCAAGCAGCCAACATCCAGAGCGCTTAAGCACTCCAGATGTGATGAAAACCCCGCTTCGGCGGGGTTTTTTTATGCTGAAAGTACTGTGATCCGGCGAGCCGCCAAGAAAAAACCCCGCCTTGGCGGGGTTTTTTGCAGCACATTGCACCGGATTACATCCGGGCAATGATTGCCTTGCCGAAAGCGGAGCACGACACTTCTTCAGCGTCGTCCATCAGGCGGGCGAAGTCATAGGTCACGACCTTGTCCTTGATGGTTTTTTCGGTCGCGGCGATGATCAGATCGGCGGCTTCTTTCCAGCCGATGTGGCGCAGCATCATTTCCGCCGACAGCAGCAGCGAGCCCGGATTGACCTTGTCCTGGCCGGCGTACTTCGGTGCCGTGCCGTGGGTCGCCTCGAAGCAAGCAATGTTGTCGCTCAGGTTGGCGCCTGGGGCGATGCCGATGCCGCCGACTTGTGCTGCCAGCGCGTCCGACACGTAGTCGCCGTTCAGGTTCAGCGTGGCGATCACGTCGTATTCGGCCGGGCGCAGCAGGATTTGCTGCAGGAAGGCGTCGGCGATCACGTCCTTGATGACGATGCCGTTCGGCAGTTGCAGCCACGGGCCGCCATCGACTTCAACGCCACCGAATTCGCGCTTGGCGAGGTCGTAACCCCACTGGCGGAACATGCCTTCGGTGAACTTCATGATGTTGCCCTTGTGGACAAGGGTCACGCTCTTGCGGTTGTTGTCGATCGCGTACTGGATCGCCTTGCGCACCAGACGCTCGGTGCCATCCTTGCTGACCGGCTTGATGCCGATGCTGGACGATTCCGGGAAACGGATCTTCTTGACGCCCATTTCGCCTTGCAGGAAATCGATGACTTTCTTCGCGTCGGCGGTTTGCGCTTCCCACTCGATGCCGGCGTAGATGTCTTCGGTGTTCTCGCGGAAGATCACCATGTCGGTCAGATCCGGGCGCTTCAGCGGCGACGGTACGCCGGAGAAGTAACGCACCGGGCGCAGGCAGACGAAGAGGTCGAGTTGCTGACGCAGCGCGACGTTGAGCGAACGGATGCCGCCACCGATCGGCGTGGCCAGCGGGCCCTTGATCGAGACAACGTATTCTTTCAGTGCGGCGAGGGTTTCTTCCGGCAGGTAGTTGTCGTTGCCGTAAACCTTGGCGGCCTTCTCGCCACAGTAGATTTCCATCCAGTGGATCTTGCGGCTGCCGCCGTAGCACTTGGCAACGGCTGCGTCGACCACATCCTTCATCACCGGGGTGATGTCGACACCAATGCCATCGCCTTCGATGAACGGAATAATCGGATTATCTGGCGTTGCCAGGTTCGGGACGATCTTGGCGCCTTCGGCGGGGACTTGGATGTGACTTTGACTCATCGCGGGCTTCCTGCGGATGGGGTTATGACAATGCTGTAACAGCAGCAGACAAACTACGATTATGGCGTGAAGATTCACGTCATGCAAAGGCAACTGCTTAAATCAAGCGGTAAAATCAGTGCATGGCTCGTTTAATTCTGCTTAATAAACCCTATGGCGTGATCTGTCAGTTCTCGCCCAGCCCACCGCACCAGTCGCTGGCCGACTATCTGGACGTGCCGGATGTCTACCCGGCGGGCCGGCTCGATACCGATTCGGAAGGACTGCTGCTGCTGACCGATTCGGGTGCCTTGCAGGCGCGGATTGCCGATCCCAAACACAAGTTGCCCAAAACCTACTGGGTGCAAGTCGATGGTGCGCCGGGCGATGCGGATCTGGAGCCGCTGCGCTGCGGCGTTGATCTGGGCGACTTCGTGACCAAGCCGGCGCAGGTGCGCGTGATCGCCGAGCCGCCCGGTCTGTGGCCGCGGACGCCGCCGGTGCGGTTCCGCGCGGCGATTCCGACTTCGTGGGTGGAAATCATCATTGCCGAGGGTAAAAACCGGCAGGTGCGGCGAATGACCGCCAAGGTTGGCTTTCCGACCTTGCGGCTGATTCGTGCCGCGATTGGCGAGTACACCCTGGCCGGGCTGGCACCAGGGCAATGGCACGAGTTGCGCGTTGCGGCACCTAAACCGCCGGCACCGGTGGCCGCGCCGGGACGGCCGAAGCAGCGCGGCCGGCGTGGCCCTAACAAGGTGCGCTAACCCGCACAGCGGGCACCGAAGGCCGACAGTTGCTGACGTTGGAATGACGAATGCCGATGGAATGAACGCAGGAACCCTCCTGCTTGTGGCGGATGTGCATACAGCTTTGATTTTTAGCGCTAATTTACTGTTTTCCCTTATGGCATAAGTCATCGCCCGACCGGATAGTCGGGCGGCGATATCTGCTGGCAAGAGCTGCCCGGGACAGGTGCAGGCACCAGTGGACGCACCGAGGGGAAGACGATGAATATGCTGATGGCCTGGCGGGTACGTACCCGTTTGTTGGTTTTGAGTGGTTTGGCAGTGCTGGGCATGATTCTGCTTTGCGCATTGAACCTGATGGATGAGCGGCAGATCCTGTTGCAGGATCGGATGGCCAAGGTCAAAAGTCAGGCGGAGACGGCTGCCGGGGTGATTGAGCATTACCGCGCGCTGAGCCAGAAAGGGGCGATGTCGGTGGCGGACGCGCAAAAGGGCGCTGTTGAAACCTTGCGGCAAGTCCGTTACGAGAAAAGCGAATACTTCTTCATTTTCGATACCGATCAGGTGTATCGCTTGCAGCCGGTCAAGCCGGAGTTTGAAGGCCAGAACAAGGGCGACATGAAGGACAGCAATGGCAAGTTGCTGATGAAGGAGCTGACGGCGGCGGCCCAGCAAGGAGGCGGCTTTGTCGATTACTACTTTGCCAAACCCGGTGAGGATCAGCCGCAACCCAAAGTCTCCTACGCCACGCTGATTCCAGGATGGAACTGGGTCGTGGGAACCGGGGTTTATCTCGACGATGTTGAGCGTGAGTTCAAACAGAGCTTGCTCTGGGGCATCGGCAAGCTGCTGCTGCTGGCTTGCGGGGTTGCCATCGTGGCGCTGCTGATCACCCGCAGCATCGTGCGCCAGCTGGGGGGTGAGCCCAAGGATGGCATCGCCATCATGCGCCGCGTTGCCGAAGGGGATTTGCAGGTGGAGATCGCCGATGCGCCGGCCGGGAGCATGCTGGCCTCGCTCGGCGAGATGGTGCAGGGCTTGCGCGGTGCGATGCGCAATGTGCGCGATGATGCTGCGCTGCTGAGTCGCCAGGCCTCGCAGATCGCCAATTCAAGCCGCGAGATTTCGCTGGCCGCCAGCCGCCAGGCCGATGCCACCACGTCGATGGCGGCGGCGATGGAAGAGCTGACCGTCAGCATCAATCATATTTCCGATAGCTCGAATGTGACCGAGCAGACCTCCCGTCAGGCGACCGAGTTGGCGCAGACCGGAGTCGGCCAGGTGACTGCTGCCACCAGCACCATGGAGAACATTGCCAGCAGCGTCACGCTGGCGACCGGGCAGATTCGCCAGCTCGATAGCAAGGCGCGCGAGATTTCCAGTATCGCCGCCGTGATCAAGGACATCGCCGGTCAGACCAATCTGCTGGCGCTGAATGCCGCGATCGAAGCCGCGCGCGCTGGCGAGCAGGGACGCGGTTTTGCCGTGGTCGCCGATGAAGTGCGCAAGCTGGCGGAACGGACGGCCAGCGCGACGGTGGACATCGAGCAGATGCTGACTGCCATCCAGAGTGAAACGGTGGTCGTGGCCGAGGTCATGGACGAGGCGATTCCACAGGTGGTGCGCGGGGTCGAGTTGTCCCGCAACGTCGCCGAGTCGCTTGATCGTATCCATCGCGGTGCGGAATCCACGCTGACGCACCTGCACGAAGTGGCTTCCGCCACGCGGGAGCAGAGCCTGGCCAGCAATAGCATCGCATCGCGGGTGGAGGATATTTCGCAGATGGTTGAGGAAACCAGCACCTCGATCCGGCATACGGCCGATAACGCCGGCGAAGTCGAGCAAATCGCCGGCCGGCTCAATGAGCTGGTGGGCCGGTTCCGGGTTTAGCGCCTGCTGGAGGCGGTGCATCAGCTGGGGCAGCCACCCGGATGCATCGCTGCACTTGCTGCTGGCGCGGGCGGTACTGGGTCGGCGTGGGGCTGGGGAAAATCGGGTAAAATTCTGTTTTGCTTGAAGAATCGGCTTGTATGTGGAAACCCAATGCCACCGTCGCGGCGGTGATCGAGCGCGACGGCAAGTTCTTGCTGGTCGAGGAACGCATCCTCGGCGAAAAAAGACTGAATCAGCCTGCCGGCCATGTCGAACACGGTGAATCGATACTCGCCGCTGCGGTGCGTGAAACGCTGGAAGAAACCGCGCACCACTTCGTGCCGACGTCGCTGGTCGGCGTTTATCAGTGGAGTCCGCCGCAGCAGCCCGAGCTGACGTATCTGCGCTTTGCCTTCGCCGGCGACGTCACTGGCGTCGAGCCGGCGCGTGCGCTCGACGACGGGATCGAGGCGGCGGTGTGGTTGAGCCGTGACGAGATCGTCGCCCGCGCCGGCGAGCACCGCAGCCCGCTGTTGCTGGCGTGCATCGACGATTACCTGGCCGGCAAGCGCTATCCGCTTGAACTGCTGCGCGATTTCGATCGCAGCCCGGAGGCGGCATGAGCGAGCGCAGCAAGATTGTCGTGGGTCTCTCCGGCGGCGTCGATTCGTCGGTCACCGCGCACCTGCTCAAGGCGCAGGGCTTTGCAGTGCATGGCGTGTTCATGCAGAACTGGGAAGACGACAACAACGACGAATACTGTTCGATCAAGGAAGACGCGATGGACGCCATCGCGGTCGCCGATCTGCTCGGTATCGACATCGAACTCGTCAACTTCGCCAAGGAATACAAGGACCGGGTCTTCAGCTATTTCCTCGCCGAGTACTCGGCCGGTCGCACGCCGAACCCGGACATCCTCTGCAATAGCGAAATCAAGTTCAAATGCTTCCTCGATTACGCGATCGAGCTTGGTGGCGCCAAGATGGCGACCGGCCATTATTGTGGCAACCGCGTCCGCGCCGATGGTCGTACCGAGCTGATCCGTGCGGCCGACCAGAGCAAGGACCAGACCTACTTCCTGTACCGGCTGAGCCAGGCGCAGGTGAGCCAGGCGGTGTTCCCGCTGGGCGGGCTGCAAAAATCCGAGGTGCGCCGCATCGCCGAGGAAATCGGCCTGCACAATGCCAGGAAGAAGGACAGCACCGGCATCTGCTTTATCGGCGAGCGGCCGTTCCGCGACTTCCTCAACCGCTATCTACCCAAGGTGCCGGGCAAGATGGTGACGCCGGAAGGCAAGCTCATGGGCGAGCACATGGGTTTGATGTATTACACCCTAGGCCAACGCTCGGGGCTGGGAATCGGCGGCGATAAATCCGGTAGCGGCGAGCCGTGGTTCGTCGGCGGCAAGGACATGGCCAGCAACACGCTGATCGTCGTGCAGGGCCATGATCATCCCTTGCTGCTGCAGTCGACGCTGGTCGCCAAGGATTGCTCGTGGATTCTCGGCGAAGCACCGGCCGAAGGCCGCTATACCGCCAAGACCCGCTATCGCCAGCAGGATGCCGGCTGCGTGCTGCGCTATGTTGACGGTGGGGTCGAGCTGAGCTTCGACGCGCCGCAATGGGCCGTTACGCCTGGGCAGTCGATGGTGCTTTACAGTGGCGATGTCTGCCTGGGCGGCGGGATCATCCAGTAGCCGCACGCGCAGTCGCCGCACTCAAATGGAACGGACGCCTTGGCGTCCGTTTTTACATCTCGGTGAGTTCGGTCTAGCCGTGCCTTGCGGGCTACGGTCAGTCGAGTCGTGCTTCGCGGAGCGAGGGTCAGTTGATAAGCGCCTCGCGCTGCGAGGCGAAGGCAAGCGCGAGGCCGCCGGCGCCGATGTTGACGCCGGCGGTGGTGCTCATTTCGGCCAGATGCACCGTGACGTCGTGGCGCTGCGCGACCTGGCGCATCGCTTGATAGCCGCGCATGGCGGTCACCCGCTGTGGGTCGCCGCCGTAGCTGACGCAGATGGTCGGCGCGTCCAGCCCGGCTTCGATGTGTTCGATGGCCGTGGCGAACAGTTTGTCCACGCCGGTCTCGAAGCCGCGCACCTTGGCGACCGGGTGGGTGTCGCCCTGATAGCCACGGATCACCGGCTTGATGTCGAGCGCGCTGCCCAGGAGGTAGGATGCCAGGCCAACGCTCTTGTCCCCCTTGCGCCGTGCCTGCTGGCGCAGCTGGCTCAGGTCGGCCGGGATCAGGAAGGCTTGCGTCGTCTGCGTCAGCCGTTCGATGTGCGCAATGATCCGGCTGGTGGTTGCGCCTTCGGCGGCGAGGCGGGCGACTTCGGCGACGATCAGCCCCTGGCCCGGAAACAGGCTCTGGCTATCGAATACGCGCAGCGAGAACGGCTTGCTGTGGCCGGCGGCTTCGCGGATCGGCCGGTAGTCGGTCAGCACGCCGCGCGCGGCCTGGCTGGCGTGCTCGAAAATCTTGCTGCGCGAGTTCATCACCGTGATGCAGAACACATAGTCGAAATCGACGACCAGACGATCAAGAAAGAGCGCGCAGATCTGTTCCGGGCTCAGCGGCGCCGAGGTGAAGTCGGCGGCGAGTTGCAAACCGTCGCGATAGAAGGCCTGGGTCGCGGCCGGGTCGCGATGGTCGACAAAGCTGTTGCCGCCGCCATGGATCGCGATCGGCATGATCTCGATACGGTGGGCGTCGATGAAGTCGCGCGGCAGATCGCAGCAGGAATCGGTAACGACGCCGATACGCATGGTGGCCCCAATGCAGTGTCATAGAGAGGCACGATGGTTGCGAATACGGAGCGCCAGCGTCAACTAAGGGCTAGGCCCTAGGGCGATGTTTGGGGGGCTGCGGCCAGCCGGAATGCGACAAAGCCGCCCGTGGGCGGCCTTGTCGGTGTTGCATTGCTGCGACGCGGGCTACTTCGGTGCCGCTTCGGCGTCGGTGTCGCCGTCCTGCGGCTGATCCCACGGCAGCGGCACCTTGTTGCCGTTGAGCGTGAACGCGCCCTCGCTCAGCTTGGCATCGGCCGAGAGCAGATCGCCGTCGACGCGGATCAGTTTCTGCTCGGCGAGGCGGTTGATCTGGCCTTCGACAAACTGGCCGACCAGATAGTCGAGGTCATCGTTGGAAATTCCCGACTCGCTGCCGCCGAACATATTGCGCGCCTGCCAGCTGGCGACGGTTTCGATCACCTTGCGTGGCACATTGAAATCGGCACGGGCATCCAGTTTTCTGACCAGATCGACCGGCTTGTCGAGGTCGGCGGCGACAAATCCCTTGAGACCGACTTCGGCCGAGAAGCGGATCGCGCCATCGGGCAGCTTGACGTTGAGCGACTGGATCGCCAGCTTCGGATCGTTGGTCAACAGCGGCATACCTTCGGTTTTGGCGAGCTTGACCACCGCATCGGTGAACTGATCACGGGTGAGCGTCTGCTTTTGCAGTTTGGTCAGCCCGTCCGAGAGCTTCGCCAGCGTCGGGCCGTGCAGGTGGGTGGCGGTCGCGACCATTTCTGCCGGGCCGTACGGTTTGTCGTCGAGCAGCAGTTTATCCAGCGTGAAGCGCGCCAGGCCGTCGATGTACTCACCCTTCTCGCTGATCTGGCCGTTGTAGGCGAGTTTGTCGAGTGCGAGCTTGAGCGGCTGGCCTTCGGCCAGATTGAGCGCGAAATGATCGAGCTTGATGTTGGAGCTGCCGATCATCAGCCCGGTCTTGCCGCGCTTGTGATCGAGCTCGGCCGAGAGTTTGCTGAAGTTGAAGCTGCCCTTGTCCTTGGCTTCGCCGGACATGCCCGGTGCCATGGCCGACAGCTTGATGCTGTTGAAGTCGCCGCCGTAATCGAGCGTTGCCTCAAGGCCTTGCCACTTGGCCTTGACGCCGGAGATCGCCTCTTCGTAATCGAAGCTCGGCACCGTGATGTTCATCACGCCGTCGTCGCTGAAGCCGATGCGGTTCTCGATCTGGATCGGTTTTTGTTCGCCGAAGAAGCGCGACAGAAACTTCTGCGTTTCCGGCGAGAACTTGAACTCGGTGTCGACCACCGCCTTGTAGGGATGCAGGTTGAAGCGACCAAGCAGCGGCAAGGGGCCGTGGGCGACGTTCTGGGTGTACTTGAGCTCGAACACCGGCAGCGGCTCGCCTTCGCGTTCGAGGAAGAAACGGTAGTAGTCCGGATTGACCTGCAGCGTGGCGGTTTCGGTCGAGCTGAACCAGCCGCGATGATAGCTGCGATCCTTGACGATGAAGTACGGCAGGCTCGCCAGCCACTCATGCTGTTTCTGCATGGTGTTTTGTACGGCGCGCCCGGCGTACCAGGTGCCACCGACATAGGCCACCGCGAGCACGGCAACCGTGCTGATGCTGGCGATCAATACTTTACGTTTCAACGTCCCACTCCCTGCTCGACCCGGCGTCGCCGGGTCGTATTCAAAGGTTTATGTGAATCAGATCCGGCGCGCAAGTTCCTCGGCGCAGCCGAGATAGCTGGCCGGGGTCATGGCCTTGAGGCGGGTCTTCTCGTCCGCGGGAATATCGAGCCCGTCGATGAACACCGCCAGCGTCTCGCGCGTCATGCCGCGCTGGCCGCGCGTGAGTGCTTTCAGCTGTTCGTACGGATTCGGCACGGCATAGCGGCGCATCACGGTCTGGATCGGCTCGGCCAGCACTTCCCAGTTGGCGTCCAGATCGTTGAGCATGGCCTGACGGTTCACTTCCAGCTTGTTCAGACCCTTGAGTGCCGAGGCGTAGCCAAGCAGGGCGTAACCCAGACCGACGCCCATATTGCGCAACACGGTCGAGTCGGTCAGGTCACGTTGCCAGCGGCTGATCGGCAGCTTCTGGCTCAGATGCGTGAGCAGCGCATTGGCGAGGCCGAGGTTGCCTTCGGAGTTCTCGAAATCGATCGGGTTGACCTTGTGCGGCATGGTCGACGAACCGACTTCGTTCTTGTTGACCTTCTGCTTGAAGAAGCCCAGCGAGATATAACCCCAGATGTCGCGATTGGCGTCGATCAGGATGGTGTTGATGCGCGCGAACGTGTCGTAGAGCTCGCTCATGTAATCGTGCGGCTCGATCTGGATCGTGTACGGGTTGAAGGTGATGCCGAGGCTTTCCACAAACCGGCGGCAGAAGCCTTCCCAGTCAAAATCGGGGTAGGCCGACAGGTGGGCGTTGTAGTTGCCGACCGCGCCGTTGATCTTGCCGAGCAGTTCGATTTTTTCCAGACGGGCCAGTTGGCGTTCAAGGCGGAAGGCGATATTGGCCATTTCCTTGCCCATCGTCGTCGGCGTCGCCGGCTGGCCGTGGGTGCGGCTCATCATCGGCGCATCGGCGAGTGCGTGTGCCAGTTCCTTGAACTTGATGACGATTTCTTGCACGCGTGGCAGCAGCACGGTGTCGCGCGCGCCCTTGAGCATCAGCGCGTGGCTGAGGTTGTTGATGTCTTCCGAGGTGCAGGCGAAGTGGATGAACTCGCTGGCGGCCGAGACTTCGGCATTGCCCGACAAGCGTTCCTTCATCCAGTACTCGACGGCCTTGACGTCATGGTTGGTGGTGCGCTCGATCGTCTTCACTTCGAGCGCGTGCTCGGGGCTGAAGCGGGCGGCGGCCGAGTCGAGTTCGGCGATGGTCGCGGCCGAGAACGGCTTGAGCTCGGTAATGGCGGGCTCGGCGGCCAGCGCCTTGAGCCAGGCGATTTCGACGATGACGCGGTTCTTGACGAGCGCGAACTCGGAGAAATGTGGCCGCAGGTCGGCGAGCTGTTTTTCGTAACGGCCGTCGAGCGGGGAAAGAGCGGTCAGTGCGGACAATTCCATGGCGGAGCACACAAGCGGTTGAATCGAACGGGAAATTCTATCACAGACGGCGCTACCGCTTTGTTGCAGGGGCTTGACCCTGAAGCCGCGCATCTCCGCTGCGAAATTGGCGGTCCCGATGGTCGAATCATGGGGAGGCCAAGGCATGCCCTGGTACGGGTTTTCGGGTTGAAAATGGCCGTTCTTCCGCGATGATCGGTGATGTTGCGCTGCGAGATTTATGCAGCCCGTACCAAGGTGTCGCAGATGTTGCATTGCATGATGCCCGGCAGGTGACAGCGTGCGGCAGACGGTCAAGAATGGCGCGCATCAGCAACAATTGGATGAATGCGCATGGACCGGATCACGCACGTCTCGCCCGAGTGGCAGGGCTGGATCACCGACAATCTGCAACGCGGCTGCGCGCCGATGTCGCTGGTTGAAGTGATGGTGGAAAAGAATTTCGACCCGATGTTTGCCAACGCCGTGGTGTTTCAGTTGTCCAGCAGTGCTCAGAGCGTGCCGGCGGTCGGGACCACGGCAGCGGGGGGTGCTTATCAATACGAGGCGCCGCGCTTCAATCATGTCGACAACGTGATTCGTACTGCCGATCGCGACGTGCGTATCGTCAGCCGGATCGGTCAGCCGGTGATCGCCGTGCTCGACGGTTTGCTGTCGCCGGAAGAGTGTGACGAGCTGATTTGCCAGTCCGAGCAGAAGCTGCAGCGCTCGACCATCGTCGATCCGCAAACCGGCAAGCACGAGGTCATTGCGGATCGCTCCAGTTTTGGCACGTTTTTCACGCTGAACGAAAATGACTTCATTGCCAGACTCGATGCCCGCATCGCCGCGGTGATGAACTGGCCGATCGAGAATGGCGAGGGCATCCAGATCCTCAACTACAAGACCGCAGGCGAATACAAGCCGCACTACGATTACTTTCCGGTGGCCGATCCGGGCAGCCAGATGCATCTGAACAACGGCGGCCAGCGCGTCTCGACGATGGTGATGTACCTGAACGACGTTGCCAGCGGCGGGGAGACGATCTTTCCCGAGCTGGGTCTCTCGGTGACGCCGAAGAAGGGCAGCGCGGTGTATTTCGAATACACCAACAGCCAGGAGCAGGTTGATCCGCTGACCTTGCACGGTGGCGCGCCGGTCAGCGCCGGCGAGAAGTGGATCGCCACCAAGTGGATGCGTCAGCGCCGTTTCGGCTGAAACGGATCAGCACCCTACCAAAAGCCCCGCATTGCGGGGCTTTTTGCTGCCGCGTTAGCAGCAGGGCGCCGGCTTGGCTTCGAGCGATGCATCCCAGAATGCGGCCTCGATCTTGTGGCCATCCGGATCGCGAACGAAGCAACCGTAATAGGGGTCTTCGTACAACGGGCGCGGGCCGGGCGCGCCGTCGTCGGTCGCGCCGGCGGCAATGGCGGCGTCGTAAAACGCATGCACCGCCGCCTTGTCAACGGCGCTAAAACCGATGTGGGTACCGTTGCCGACCTTGGCGGGCGCGCCGTCGATGGGGACCTGAACCCAGAACTCCGGAAATTCGCGGCCGTAAGCGGCGACACCGGGAAACTGCATCAGCCGTTTGCTGCCGAGCGTGGGCAGCACGGCATCGTAGAACGCGATGGCGCGGTCGAAATCGTTGGTGCCGAGCGACACATGCGAAAGCAATGGCAGGGTAGGTTGATCCATGACGATGTCCTTTCAGGGGGGGCAGTAGGACGAGAATACGCCGTCGTCATGTCATTCAAAAGAGGTCTGCTTGCTGCGCGGTTCGATCGGTAATCTGGGCGTTGATGCTGTCGTCTGCAAAGCGCAGCGCCACGATATCGCCGCGACTCAACTCGGCGGCGTGTTGCACCACCCGGCCGTCTGGCCGCTCCACCAAGGCATAGCCGCGCGCCAATACCGCGTGCGGACTGAGCGCTGCCAGCCTTGCCGCCAGCGTGTCCAGCCGCCGCTGGCCCTGATCATTGCTGCGTTCGGCCGCGAGCGACAAGCGCCGCTGCAATTCGGCCAGACGGCTGGCGTAGGGCGCGGTTTGCGGTTGCCGGTGCGCCAGTCGCAAGCTCAGCCGCTCGAGCCCGGTCTTGCGAGCCGCGATCTGCTGGGCGCCAGCCTGATGCAGCCGATGCGCCAGCGTGGCAAGGCGCTCGCGCCGCAACGACAATGCCTCCCCCGGATGCCGCAAGCGCCGGCCGAGCTGGTCAAGCAGCTGCATCCGGCTGTGCAGGCTGCGCTCGAGCGCCCGCGTCAGCCGCGCCGATTGCTGCGCCAGCCGCGCCAGCCATTCGTCGCGATTCGGGCTGGCCAGCTCGGCCGCAGCGGTCGGCGTCGGCGCGCGCACGTCGGCGACGAAGTCGGCAATGGTGAAGTCGGTTTCGTGGCCGACGCCGGAAACCACCGGCATCGGGCTGGCGGCGATCGCGCGCGCAACGACCTCTTCGTTGAACGACCACAAATCTTCGAGGCTGCCGCCACCACGGCACACGATCAGCGTATCGACCTCGTTGCGCTTCGCGGCATTGCGGATCGCCGCGGCGATGTCGTTCGCCGCCGCCGTGCCCTGAACGGCGGTCGGGTAAATGATCACCGGCAGACCGGGATGACGCCGGCGCAAGGTGGTCAACACGTCGCGCAACGCAGCGGCCTTGGGCGAGGTGACGATGCCGATCGCGCGCGGAAACGCCGGCAGCGGCCGCTTCGTCGCCGGATCGAACAGCCCTTCGGCGGCGAGTTTCTTTTTCAGCGCCTCGAATGCTTCGAACAGATCGCCGACGCCGGCCGGACGCATCGCCTCGATCGTCAGCTGGTAATCCCCGCGTGCCTCGTACAGCGATACCACCGCGCGAACTTCGACCTGAACGCCCTCCTTGGGCTGAAAGTCGAGCAGCGCAGCGCGGTTGCGGAACATCACGCAACGCACCTGTGCGCCGGCGTCCTTAAGGCTGAAGTAGCAATGGCCCGAGTCGTAGCGCTTGAAATTGGAGATTTCGCCGGCGATCCAGCGTATCGGAAATGCGCCTTCCAGTAAGTCACGAACCTGGCGATTGAGCTCGGTCACCGTAATGACATTGGCGCTTGACTTTTGGGGAAACATCATGGGTTTCGGTCCTGTAATCCACAGAGGCAGCACTACGGCTGGCTTTGTGCTGAATGTCCAGGCTGTAGTTTAGATTGCTGTTGTAATGCATTGATAATTATGAGTATTTATCGATTTTTGTCGGGCTGTTCCGCTTGGCGGTAGTGGTAGTGCCCGTCTTTTTAAGCAGGTGTGTGCCGCGTTGTGCACAATGTTATCCACAGGTTGCCCGTAAGACTCAGGCTGTCAGCAAATGGGCTTGCATGACGCCTTTGATTCGGGTTATGAGCGCACGGCAACAGTGCCTGCATTTTGTCCGGCGGTCGTTGATATTGGCGGATCGGCCGGCGGCAGCGGCTCGCCTGTCGTTGCAACGTTGCCAGCGGCGCAAGGCCACGTGCTGTGCCGCTTTCGCGTTGTCGACAATCCCGATACAGTTACGCGGTTTTCCGCATGCCTAAATTAGTGGATTGAAACGAATATGCTCGCCATCATCGAGGCCGCCGGTTGGCCGATCTGGACAATTATCATCTGTTCCGTCACTGCGGTGACGATCATCATCGAGCGACTTTTGTCGCTGCGCAAATCGCAGGTGTTGCCGGAAGGGCTGCTGGCCCGCGCGGTGCAGGAGTATCGCAGCAGCGGCGTTTCGCCGGACATGCTGAGCAAGCTCGCCGCATCCAGCCCGCTTGGTCGGGTACTCGCTGCCGGGCTGAAGAACGTCAAGAGCTCGCGCGACATCATGAAAGAGTCGATTGAGGAAACCGGTTCGGCCGTCGCCCATCAGCTCGAACGCTATCTGAATACGCTGGGCACCATTGCCGCAGTGACGCCGCTTCTGGGTTTGCTCGGCACGGTGATCGGCATGATCGAGATCTTCGGCGCGCAATCGCCGACCGGCGGTACCAATCCGGCGGCGCTGGCGCACGGGATTTCGGTGGCGCTGTACAACACCGCTTCGGGCATCACGGTGGCCGTGCCGGCGTTGATGTTCTACCGCTACTTCCGCGGCAAGATCGACGATTTTCTCGTCGAAATGGAGCAGCAGGCGGTGAAGCTGGTTGAAGTCGTCCACGGCGACCGCAACTGAGGATGGATCGATGAAATTCCGCAAAGGTCGCCATCGCGACGAGCCGGAGATCAACTTCATCCCGTTGATCGACGTGATGCTGGTGATCCTGATTTTCCTGATGGCGACGACAACCTATTCGCGCTTCGCCGAGCTGAAAATCAACCTGCCGACCGCTGACGCAGAAAAAGTGGTTGAGATGCCGCAATCGGTTCAGGTCGCGATCTCGGCGGCAGGGCAGTACAGCATCAATAATCAAACAACCGGCTTCGGTAGCCAGGAAGCCTTCGCGGCCGAGCTGCGCCGTGCTGCCGGCGGCAATGCCGATCCGATGATCATCATCAATGCCGATTCGCAGGCAACGCACCAGAACGTCGTTAACGTGATGGAAGCGGCGAGACTGGCTGGCTATGGCAAGCTGACCTTTGCGACCCAAACCGGCAAGTAAAAACCCGCCTCATTCGGCGGCTGCGCCAGCGCATTTTGTCCTCGTCCGATGCTCGGAGTCCTCTTGGACTTCATGTCCATTCCGGGGGACTTCCTGCGGGGTGCCATCGCTTCGGGCGTGAACAAACTGCTTTGGCTCGCTCGCCGACTAAGGCAGGTTTGTGGCTTGATCACAGTACGAAAACGGGGCAGATGCCCCGTTTTGCTTTTTCGCCGCCCGGACGGGCGCAACGGGGATAACGCATGGGCTTGCCCGAACGCATCTGGTACGGCACGCATTCGCTGAAATGGGTGCTGGCGCCACTGTCGCTGCTGTTCGCCGCGATCAGCGCGCTGCGCCGCTTGCTGTTTCGGCTCGGCCTCAAGCGGGTAGAGCGACTGCCGGTACCGGTTATCGTCGTCGGCAATCTCACCGCTGGCGGCACCGGCAAAACGCCGCTGACCGTTTACCTCGCCCGTGAACTGGCCCGGCTCGGTTATCGCCCCGGGATTGTCTCGCGCGGCTATGGCGGCAAGGCGGTGGGGGCGGCAGCGGTCTATCCGGACAGCGATCCGGCGCAGGTCGGCGACGAACCGGTGTTGTTGGCGCGCGCCGCCGGCGTGCCGGTATTTGTCTGCCGCGACCGCGCCGCCGCCGGGCGGGCACTGCTCGCAGCACATCCCGACATTGATGTGCTGCTGTGCGACGACGGCCTGCAGCACTACCGGCTCGGTCGTGATCTGCAACTATGCGTCGTCGATGGCGCGCGGGGCTTTGGCAATGGCTGGCTGCTGCCGGCCGGGCCTTTGCGCGAGCCGGTGTCGCGCCTCGCCGAGGTCGATGCGGTCATCGTCAATGGCGGCGATGCCCAGCCGGCTCATCCGCGGGTGTTCAGGATGATGCTGGCGCCGGGTGCGTGCTACCGGCTTGATGATCCGGCAATCACGCGTGCGGCCGGCGATTTTTCCGGCGGCGAGCTCGCAGCCGTGTGCGGCATTGGCAACCCGGCGCGGTTTTTCGCGACGCTTGAAGCGCTTGGGCTGACGTTTTCCCGCCATGCCTTTGCCGATCATCACGCCTACGCTGCCGACGAGCTACCGCGCGGCGTGATCATCACCACCGAGAAGGATGCGGTGAAACTGGCCGCGCGGGCTGAGATCATCGCTGACGGTGCTAGAATCTGGGTTTTACCGGTTAACGCCACGCTCTCGCCCGATCTGGGCGGCTGGCTCGCAACAAGGCTGAAAAATGGACGTAAAGCTGCTTGAAATCCTGGTCTGCCCGGCCTGCAAGGGTCCGCTCGTTTTCGATAAGACGAAACAGGAACTCGTGTGCAAGGCCGACCGCCTTGCTTATCCGATCCGCGACGGCATTCCGGTGATGCTGGTAGACGAAGCGCGCGAGCTTGATCCGACCGAAGAAGTAAACGCCTAATCCGGCGGGAGGGCACGATGAAGTACACGGTGATCATTCCGGCGCGGCTCAAATCGACCCGCCTGCCCGACAAACCGCTGGCCGATATCGGCGGCAAGCCGATGATCGTGCGCGTGCTCGAGCAGGCGCTGCAATCGAATGCCAGCGTGGTCTGCGTTGCGACCGACGACCTGCGCATTCAGGACGCCGTGGCGCTGGCTGGCTATGTCAGCATCCTCACTCGTGCCGATCACCCATCGGGCACCGACCGGCTGGCCGAAGCGGTCGACCGCCTCGGGCTCGCCGATGACGACATCGTGGTGAACGTACAGGGCGACGAGCCGCTGATCGATCCCGCGCTGATCGATGCCGTCGCCGCGACGCTGGCCGCCGATCCGGCGCTGCCGATGGCGACCGCCAGCCATGCGATTGGCTCGGTCGAGGATTTCCTCAACCCGAACGTCGTCAAGGTCGTCACCGATGCCGCCGGCCGGGCGCTGTACTTCAGTCGCGCACCGATTCCGTGGCCTCGCGACGTGTTCTCCGCCGATCGCAGCGCTTTACCCGGTGACGTGGTGCCACAGCGGCATATCGGCATCTACGCCTATCGTGCCGGTTTCCTGCGTACTTACCGTGATCTGTCGCCTTCGCCGCTTGAAGGCATCGAAGCGCTGGAACAGCTGCGGGTGCTGTGGCATGGTTATGGCATCGGTGTTCATGTTGCAGCGCACGCTCCGGCCGCCGGTGTGGATACCCCGGAAGACCTTGAGCGCGTGCGCCAGCACCTGGCCCAACAGATTACTAACCACTGATAAAACAAGAGACCACGATGAAACTGATCCTCCTCGGCGCGCCCGGCGCAGGCAAGGGTACCCAGGCGAACTACATCAAGGAAAAGTTCGGCATTCCGCAAATTTCCACCGGCGACATGCTGCGCGCGGCGGTCAAGGCCGGCACGCCGCTGGGCCTGGAAGCCAAGGCGATCATGGATGCGGGCGGCCTGGTGCGTGACGACATCATCATCGGTCTGGTGAAAGAACGCATTACCGATGCCGATTGCGCCAACGGTTTCCTGTTCGACGGCTTCCCGCGCACCATTCCGCAAGCCGAAGCGATGCGCGAAGCCGGTGTCGATATCGACTACGTGGTGGAAATCGCCGTGCCGGATGAAGCGATCATCGAGCGCATGGCCGGTCGCCGCGTGCATGTTGCCTCGGGCCGTACCTACCACGTCAAATTCAACCCGCCCAAGGTTGAAGGCAAGGACGACGTGACTGGTGAAGACCTGATCCAGCGGGCCGACGACGTCGCGGAAACCGTCAAGAAGCGTCTGGATGTCTACCATGAGCAGACCGCTGTGCTGGTCGGCTTCTACGGCCAGCTGGCCGCCTCGGGTGATGCCAAGGCGCCGCAATACGTGAAGGTCAACGGTGTTGGCGCGGTCGAAGCGATCCGCGACGAGATTTTCAAGGCGCTGGCCGCCTGATCTTGCATCGTTGATGCCATGCAACGCCCCGTCTGACGGGGCGTTGTTGTTTCTGCCGCTTCCAAGCGGTCTTCCGCCCACGGTGATGCCGATGCGCCTGTCCATCCTGCTGCCGTACTTCAATACGCCCTGGCCCCTGCTGCGGGCACAGCTCGATTCGCTTGCCGCCTGCGATATGCGTTCGTTCGCCTCGGTCGAGCTGGTGCTGGTCGACGATGGCTCGGACACCGGGCTGGCCGAAGCGGTCGATGCGTGGTGCGCAGGCTCGGCGTGGCTGGTGCAGCACCTGCACCACGATGGCAATCGCGGCCTCGCCAACGCACTGAACACCGCGATGGCGGCGGCCACCGGCGATTGGCTGGCGTTTGCCGATGGCGATGATCTGACGCACCCGCAGCGTTTTGCCATCCAGGCCGATTTCCTTAGCGTCAATCCGTCGCTGGTGGCTGCTGGCGGTGACATGATCGAGCTGACACATCCCGCCGGCATCCGGGGGCGCCGTCGCCGGTTTCCCGCCGACAATGCCGATATCCGGGTCGAGCTGCTGTTTTATTGCGCGATGGCACAGCCCACGCTGATGCTGCGCCGCTCGGTATGGGCGGCGCTCGATATCTGGCGCACGCCGGGCATGGGTATGGCCGAGGATTGGGATTTCTTCATTCGCCTCGGCGATGCGGGGCGGCTGGGCAACTGCGGCGCGTCGCTGGTTGATTACCGGCTGCATGCGGGGCAGATGACGCAAGCCCTGTCCGCGTCCGAGCCGCATCCGGCGGTACTGGCACTGTGGTGCCGGCAACTGGCCGCGCTTGGGGTCGAGGCCGACGAGGTGCTGCTGGGAGTACACGCGGCACTTTCGCCGTACTGGCTGTGGCCGGCCGGCGATACCGCGAGCGCACAGCGGCTTGCGCCAGCAGCGGTGATGCGTTGGCATGATGCGCTCTTGCACGCCAATGCCATCAGCCAGCGTTACGAACAGCAAGCGTTGCAGTCCCGTTTGGCACTGCTGCTGGCACGCTGGCAGGCGGGCGAGCGTCAGGGTGGGCCAGCCAAATCGGGGCGATTGTTTAACCTGCCATAACGGCGATCTACCGATCATCCGTTGCTTTTACTTGCATGCCTCTTGTGTGTTTATAAAAGAAACACGTCAGCGAATGGGCGGGAGCGGGGTGAGAGCATGGGTAAACCGAGTAGCTATTCGGGCGAGATGGCGCTGCCACAGGAGATTCTTGCCTATCCGCAGGCGTGCCCGCATTGTCGACAGGGTTACGACAGTTATGACGCCTTTCTTGCCCAGACGGTCGGGGTCGAGCCACCTGTGCTGGTCAGTGCCGATTTCACCGGTGCTGCCTATCGCTGGCGGCGCTGTGCCTGCGGCGAGATACTGCAATCGTGTCAGGTCGAGCGTCGTACGCACGGCGATCTGCGCGGCGAATTCGAACAGGTGCTCGGCGCGCTGACGGCACAGGGCATGCCGCAGAACGATGTGCGCGTAGAGCTGCGCAAGGTGATGCGCGGCGATCCCGGTGAATTGCTGAACTGGTTGTATCGATCTGTGGCCTGAGTTGATGGGCGAGTCCGACAGGCTTGTCCGGCCGGATCACGAAAGATGCGCAAAGCGCTGCTGCGAGGATGGCTGATACGTCAGCGGCAGCCGGTGTTGAACGGCCGGTTTTCTACGTGATCAAAACCCCGGTTGAGCGATGGCGTTTCACACGGGCAGGCCGCATTCGGCCGCCGCCAATACGCCGCACCGGGATAATCCTATGTCGGAAATTCCCGATGGCCGGCGCTGCTGCAGTGCGTCAGATTATAAAAAGAACCCCAGCTCGGAGCCGGCCATGCCGAAGAATGCGCTTTACGCCCAATCGGGCGGTGTCACCGCAGTGATCAATGCCTCTGCCTACGGCGTCATCAGCGCCGCCCGCCGCCATCCTGACGTGATCGGCACCGTGTATGCCGCCCAGAACGGCATCCTGGGTGCAATCGACGAGGTGCTGATCGATACCGCCCAGCTGTCCGAGGCCGATCTCGCCGCGCTGAAGACCACGCCCGGCGGCGCCTTCGGCTCGTGCCGGCACAAGCTGCGCCACGGCGCCGAGCTGACGCGGCTGTTCGAACTTTTCGCCGCCCACGACATCGGCTATCTGTTTTACAACGGCGGCGGAGATTCGGCCGATACCTGCCTCAAGGTTGCCGAATTTGCCCAGTACCACGGCTATGACCTGACCGCGGTGCATGTGCCCAAGACCATCGACAACGATTTGCCGCACAGCGACTGCTCGCCCGGTTTCGGCTCGGTCGCCAAGTACGTGGCGACCTCCATCCGCGAGGCCGGTCTGGATGTCGCATCGATGGCTTCGAGCTCGACCAAGGTTTTCATTCTCGAAGTGATGGGCCGCCACACCGGCTGGATCGCCGCCTCAAGCGGCCTGGCGGCGCAGGACAACGACGCGTCGCCGCACCTGATCCTGACGCCGGAAGTGGCGTTCGAGCCGGGACGTTTCCTCAAGGCGGTGAAAGAGACCATTGCCCGTGTCGGTTACTGCACCATTGTCGCCGCCGAAGGGACGCGCGATGCGCAAGGCGTATTCCTGTCCGAAGCCGGTGGCGCCGATGATTTTGGCCATATCCAGCTCGGCGGCGTTGCGCCGATTCTGGCCAAGCTGATCAAGGACGAACTCGGCCACAAGTGCCACTGGGCGGTGGCCGACTACCTGCAGCGTGCGGCGCGGCACATCGCCTCGGCAACCGATCTGGCGCAGGCAATCGCGGTCGGCGAGGCTGCGGTCGAGTTTGCGGTCAAGGGGCTGAAGAGCGTGATGCCGGCGATCATCCGTGAAGACAGCGAGCCTTATCGCTGGCGCATCGACGCGGTGCCGCTGCACGATATCGCCAACCGCGAGAAGCCGCTGCCGCGCGAGTACCTCGACGTCGACGGCTGGCGTTTGAGCGCCGCCGGCCGCGCCTACTTCGCGCCACTGATCGTCGGCGAGGCACCGCCGCCGTTCGTCGACGGGCTGCCGGCGTATCCGCGCTGGCAATTTTCCCATTTGCCGAAAAAACTGATTCCGTTCGAGCGGGGCTAAGCGCTAGGGTTAGGGGATGATCGCCGCGATTCTCTCCTACGTCCTGGCCGCGCTGCTGGCGCTGCTGCCGATTACCAATCCGCTGTCGGCGGCACCGCTGGTGCTGTCGATCACCGCCGACCTTACCGACGAGGAGCGGCAGCGCCAGCTCAAACGCGCGTGCATCTACATGGCGCTCATCCTGATCACCTTCCTGCTGCTCGGGGCGCTGATCATGGATTTCTTCAGCATCTCGATTCCCGGGCTGCGGATCGCCGGCGGGCTGATCATCAGCTACCTCGGTTTCCGCATGCTGTTTCCGCCCGAGCACGGCCCGTTGCCGAGCGCCGCCAAGCAGGAAGCCAAGCGCAAGCAGGATGTCTCGTTCACGCCGCTGGCGATGCCGTCGCTGGCCGGGCCGGGGTCGATCGCCGCGGTGATTTCGCTATCATCGACGATCCACAGCAGCGCCATACTGCCGCCGTGGTTGGGCTACATATCGGTGTGCATCGGCATCATGCTGACCGCGCTGATCAACTGGCTGCTGCTGCGGGTGGCGTTCAAGCTGTACTGGAAGCTCGGTGAAACCGGCCTCAACGCCATCGCCCGGCTGATGGGCTTCTTCCTGATCTGCATCGGCATCCAGTTCTTCATCGACGGCATTGCCGGCCTGCTGCGCGACCCGTCGTTCTGGCCGGGCGCCGCCGGCTGATCCGGCCTTTCAGCGATGAAAAAACCGGCCCCGCAGGGCCGGTTTTTTTTACTGAAGCAATCTGGCAAAGCCCAGCGGTACGCCGGTGCGCTCGGCGATGTCGTGGCGGCTGACGCCGGGGGCGAGTTCGATCACCTCGATGCCATCCGGCCCGACCTGCAGCGCGCCCAGGTCGGTGATGATCAGGTCGACGACGCCCACCCCGGTCAGCGGCAGCGTGCACTGCGGCAGGATCTTGTGGTCCTCGCTGCCGTCCTTTTTCTTCGCGACGTGCTCCATCAGCACGATGACCCGGCCGACACCGGCGACGAGGTCCATCGCGCCGCCCATGCCCTTGACCATCTTGCCCGGGATCATCCAGTTGGCCAGATCGCCCGATTCGCTGACCTGCATCGCGCCGAGGATGGCGAGGTTGATCTTGCCGCCGCGGATCATGCCGAACGAGTCGGCCGAACTGAATGTCGCCGAGCCGGGCAGCGCGGTGATCGTTTGCTTGCCGGCGTTGATCAGGTCGGCGTCGATCTGATCCTCGGCCGGGAAGGGGCCGATGCCGAGGAGGCCGTTCTCCGATTGCAGCCACACTTCGACGCCGGCCGGAATGTGGTTGGCGACCAGCGTCGGCAGGCCGATGCCGAGGTTCACGTAAAAACCGTCCTGCAGCTCCTGCGCCGCACGGGCGGCCATCTGTTCGCGGGTCCAGGGCATGTCAGACTCCTTGGCGCGTGGTGCGCTGTTCGATGCGTTTCTCGGGGCGGGCGTTGTGCACCAGCCGGTGGACGAAGATGCCCGGCGTGTGGATCTCGTCCGGGTCGAGCTCGCCGGCTGCGACGATGATCTCGGCTTCGGCGATGGTGATCCGCCCGGCGGTGGCGACATTCGGGTTGAAATTGCGCGCGGTGCGCCGGTAGACGAGGTTGCCGGCGGTATCGGCCTTCCACGCCTTGACCAGCGACACGTCGGCGATGAGCGCGTGTTCGAGGATGTGCGGCACGCCGTCGAACTCGCGCACCTCCTTGCCCTCGGCCACCAGGGTGCCGTAGCCGGTGCGAGTAAAGAACGCCGGAATACCGGCGCCGCCGGCGCGCAGCTTCTCGGCCAGCGTGCCTTGCGGGGTGAACTCGAGCTCGAGCTCGCCGGCGAGATACTGGCGCTCGAATTCCTTGTTCTCGCCGACATAGGACGAAATCATCTTGCGAATCTGGCGGCTCTCGAGCAGCTGGCCGAGGCCGAAACCGTCGACGCCGGCGTTGTTCGAAATCGCCGTCAAGCCACGCACGCCGCTGTCACGCAGCGCAGCGATCAGCGCCTCGGGAATGCCGCAGAGGCCGAAGCCGCCGACGGCGACGGTCTGGCCGTCTTGGACGATGTCGGCCAGCGCGCTGGCGGCATCGGGGTAGAGTTTGTTCATGGTGTTCCTCCTTGAAGGCAAGGGAGTTTCGCGTTCGATATTTGATGTTCTGTCAGCGCAAACCGGTTTCAGCGGGCGAGCGAGCCAAAGCAGTTCGTTCTCGCCCGGAGCGCAGACGCCGGAATGGACTCAATGTCCATGAGGACGTCGAGCACCGGACGGGGACGAAATGCGCAGGCGCAGCCGCCCGATGAGGCAGGCGCGGTTGGCAAAACCCAGCGCAGCGGTGCTGGCAAGGCGTACGAAGCGCAGACAGTACGAGTAAGTACGGCAAGCGAGTACAACGCAGCCAGCAGGGTTTTGCTAACCGTGACTTATTGGGCGGCCCAGCCGCCGTCGACATTCCACGCCGCCCCGCGCACCTGCGCCGCCGCGTCGCTGCACAGGAACAGCGTCAGTGCGCCGAGCTGCTCGGGCGTGACGAAGTCGCCCGACGGCTGCTTTTCCAGCAGCAGCGCCTTCTGTTCGGCGGCGAAGTCGCGGCCGCTCTGGCTGGCGCGGGTGTCGATCTGCTGGCGCACCAGCGGCGTCAGCACCCAGCCCGGGCACAGCGCGTTGCAGGTGATCGCAGTATCGGCAAGTTCGAGCGCAACCGCCTTGGTCAGACCGACCAGACCGTGCTTGGCGGCGACGTAGGCCGACTTGTTGGCCGACGCGACCAGAGCATGCACCGAGGCGATATTGACGATGCGGCCCCAGCCGCGCGCCTTCATGCCCGGGATCGCCAGTCGTGTGGTGTGGAACGCCGACGACAGGTTGATCGCGAGGATCGCGTCCCACTTTTCGGGCGGGAAATCATCAACCGGCGCCACATGCTGGATGCCGGCATTGTTGACGACGATGTCGGCGCCGCCAAATTCGGCGTCGGCAAAGCGCATCAGCGCTTCGATCTCTTCGGGCCGGCTCATGTCGGCGCCGTGGTGGCGAACCTTGACGCCGAGGCTTTCGATCTGGCCGAGCGCCGATTCGATATCGCCGAAACCGTTCAGGACGATATTGGCGCCTTGCTGTGCCAGCGCGCGGGCGATGCCCAGACCGATGCCGCTGGTCGAGCCGGTGACGATGGCGGTTTTGCCTTTGAGCGACATGGGGCGTCTCCTTAAACCAGACCGGTGAGGTAATAGGCCGCGATCACGACGAAAACGGCGAGCGTCTTGATCACGGTGACGGCAAAAATGTCACGGTACGATTCGCGATGGGTGAGGCCGGTGACGGCGAGTACGGTAATCACCGCGCCGTTGTGCGGTAGCGTATCCATGCCGCCGCTGGCCATCGCGACCACGCGGTGCAGCACTTCGAGCGGAATGCCGGCGGCCTGGGCCGAGGCGATGAAGTGTTCGGACATCGCCGCGAGCGCGATGCTCATCCCGCCCGACGCCGAGCCGGTGATGCCGGCGAGCGAGCTGACGGTGACCGCGGCGTTGACCAGCGGGTTCGGGATGCTCTGCAGCGCCTCGCGGATGATGATGAAGCCCGGCAGCGCGGCGATTACCGCGCCGAAGCCGTACTCGGACGCGGTGTTCATCGCCGCGAGCATGGCGCCGCTGATCGCGGTCTTGGTGCCGTCGGCGATGCGCTGGCGCACGGTGCTGAAGGCGGTGACGAGGACGAAGAGGATGCCGAGCAGCAGCGCGGCCTCGACGGCCCAGATCGCGGTGATCGTCGGGATCGCCGTCGTCACCGGTTTGGCCATGCCCGGCAGCGCCAGCACGTGCTCCTTGCCGTACCAGAGCGGGATCGCCTTGGTGAACGCGAAGTTGGCGACGCCGATCAGCACCAGCGGCGCGATGGCCAGCCACGGCGAGGGCAGGCGGCTGGTGTCGATCGGTTCTGGCTCGTTGACGAGGCTGCTGCCATAGCCTTCACCCTTGGCCTGCAGCGAGCGGCGGCGCCAGTCGAGGTAGGCGATGCCGACGATGATGATGAAGATCGCGCCGATCACGCCCAGCGTCGGCGCGGCCCAGGTCGTGGTCTTGAAGAAGGTTGTCGGGATGATGTTCTGGATCTGCGGCGTACCGGGCAGTGCATCCATGGTGAACGAGAACGCACCGAGCGCGATCACGCCCGGAATCAGCCGCTTCGGAATCTGGCTCTGGCGGAACAGTTCGGCCGCGAACGGGTAGACCGCGAAGACGACGACGAACAGCGATACGCCGCCATAGGTGAGCAGCGCACAGACCACCACGATGACCGTGATCGCGCGGCTGGCGCCGATCCAGCGGATCACCGCGGCGACGATGGCCTTGGAAAAGCCCGACAGCTCGACCAGCTTGCCGAACACCGAGCCGAGCAGGAAGACCGGGAAGTAGAGCTTGATGAAACCGACCATCTTTTCCATGAATACGCCGGAAAACATCGGCGCGACCATGGAAGGGTCGGTCAGCAGTACCGCGCCGAGCGCGGCGATCGGCGCCATCAGGATGACGCTGTAGCCGCGGTACGCCGCCAGCATCAGAAAGACCAGTGCGGCCAGTGCAATGACAAATGCCATGAATGCTCCTCCAGTGGGTATAACGCGAGCGGCGGTGATTTTTGCCCCTGTCACCACGCGTCGCGTCGGCACGTTTCAATCAGGGGTGGCCCTGTCTTGGTGCGCCGTAACTGTATAAGCATATTTCGTACCAACTGCCGATCAACTACGAAAATGGCGGCTTTGCTGCGTTTGCGCTGGAGGACGGGGATAGCCGAAGTCTCCGATTGGAGACTGTTGTGACACACTGACGATCTGGAAAAGTGCAGTGATATCAGTGGCTTGGTCGGTGTCTGGACGCAAGTCTCCAAATCGAGACGAAAGTCTCTGCTTGGAGATATTCTGACCGGGTGAAGGAGGAGGGCGGCGGTGACGTAGTTTGCTGTTGCGGCCTACTACGCTATCGGTACGCGACGATGCCGTGCAGCACCATCTTCTTGTAGAAGGTCGCGCGGCCGATGCCCAGGCGCGCGGCGGCGTCGATGACCCGGCCGTTGCAGGCGTCGAGCGCATCCTGCAGCAGGCGTTTCTCGAAGCCTGCCATTGCATCGCCATAGCTTGGCGAGCCGCCAGCAGCGGGTGGCGCAACCTGGCCGGGGCGGAGCAGCGGCAACAGTTCGGCGGTGCCGAGCTGCAGGTGATCGCTGAGCATGGTCGCGCGTTCGAGCACGTTGCGCAGCTCGCGCACATTGCCGGGCCAGTCGTAGCCCTGCAGCAGCGCAATGCCGCTAGCGTCGATCCGCCGCACCGCACCGCCTTCGGTGGCCGCGAGGTCGGCAAAGACCGTTTCGCACAGCGCGGCGATGTCCGAACTGCGCTCGCGCAGCGGCGGCAGATTGATCGACAAGACGTTGAGCCGGTAGAAGAGGTCGGCGCGGAAGGCGCCGGTTTCGACCTGCTGCAGCAGCCGGGCCGACGTTGCGGCGATGATGCGTACGTCCGAGCGGACCACCTGGTTCGAGCCGAGCGCCTCGAATTCCTTGTCCTGCAGCACGCGCAGCAGCTTGGCCTGCAGCGCCAAGGGCAGGTCGCCGATTTCATCCAGAAACAGCGTGCCGCCGTCGGCGAGCAAAAACTTGCCGACCCGGCTTTTGGCGCCGGTATAGGCACCGGCGGTGGCGCCGAACAGCTCGGCCTCGAGCAGCGCTTCGGGGATCGCCGCCATGTTCAGCGTCACCAGCGGCTTGTGGGCGCGGCGCGATGCGCTGTGGATCGCGTGCGCGAGCACCTCCTTGCCGGTGCCGGTTTCGCCGAGCAGCAGCACCGGCGAATCCATCGTCGCGGCGCGCTGGGCCTGGCGCTTGACCTCTTCGCTGGCCGGCGCACTGCCGACGAAACTGTCGAACGAATACTTGGCGCGGCGCGTCTGCGCCAGCGATTCGCGCGCGGCGGCGAGTTCGTCGTTCAGCTTGCCGACCTTGGCGATCAGCGGCGACAGCGAGCGCACCTCGTCGTACAGCGCGAAACCGATCGCGCCGACGATGCGGCCGGCCTCGTCGCGCAGCGGCAGCCGGGTGACGACGAGCGAACCGTTGCGCGTCGGCATCAGGTCGAGCAGCATCGGCTTGCCGGTGCGCACCACTTCGCGCAACAGGCTGGACGGGATGACTTCTTCGACCTCGCGGCCGAGCGCGTCGGCCGGATCCTTGAAGCCGAAGCGATCGGCGTAGCGCGCGTTGATCCACACCACGCGGGTGTCGGCGTCGACGATGACCGTGCCTTCGCAGAAGGTTTCGAACGAGCGGAACAGCGAGGCAATCGCCCAGTCTCGCGTCTGTTCGTAATCGGCGAGCCGGGCGCCGAGCGGGGCGGTGGACAGGTCGGTCATCATCGGCTCCGTCATCGGACTGCTAGGGCTTGATCCAGCCGGCGATGCGCAAGGTGACCGCATCGGCGAGCCCGGCCTGCTGGCAATCGAGCGTTTCTACATCATCCATGCCGCGCAGCCACGTCAACTGGCGCTTGGCGAGCTGGCGCGTCGCGGCGATGCCCTTGTCGCGCAGCGTTGCCAGATCATAGTCGCCGGCGAGATGCTCCCAAGCCTGGCGGTAGCCGACGCAGCGCATCGAAGGCAGGTCGAGCGACAGCGCGTACTTTTGTTGCAGCTTGCGCACTTCGTCGAGCAGGCCGCCTTCGAGCATCAGGTCGAAACGCAGCGCGATCCGTTCATGCAGCCAGGCGCGCTCGGCCGGCACCAGCGCGAGCTTGTGCAGCCGGTACGGCAGTGCTTCGGCGGTGGGGGCGGCGAGCAGCTCGGCCATCGGGCGGCCGGCCAGGATGCAGATTTCCAGCGCCCGGCCGACGCGCTGCGAGTCGTTCGGCGCCAGCCGTGCCGCGGTGATCGGATCGAGTACGGCAAGGCGCGCGTGCATGCCGGGCCAGCCGATCTCCAGTGCGTCGGCCTCGATCTGCAGCCGCAACGCGGCGTCGGCCTGCGGCAGATCGTGCAGCCCGTGTTGCAGCGCGTTGTAATACATCATCGTGCCGCCAACGAGTACCGGCACCTTGCCACGTGCGGTGATATCGCTCATCAGCGCCAGCGCGTCGCTGCGGAACTGCGCCGCCGAGTAGCTCTGCTCGGGGCTGATGATGTCGATCAAGTGGTGCGGCGCGCGTGCGAGTTCGTCGGCGTCTGGTTTGGCGGTGCCGACATCCATGTCGCGAAACACCAGCGCCGAATCGACCGAGATCAGTTCGACCGGCAGGCCGGCTTCGACCAGCGCGATGGCGCTGGCGGTCTTGCCCGACGCGGTCGGGCCCATCAGGAAAATCGCCGGGTTCATCGTTCCAGTCTTTGCATAAGGAAGTTGGCGCCGTAGCCGCAAGCAACAGCGATCAGCGTGGCCGGCAACGCCGCCCAGCCGCCGAGGTGGGCCGCCAGCGCGGGCAGGCACAGGAAGCTCGCGCCGGTACCGACCAGGCCGGTGAGGAAACCGCGCAACTGCACCAGCACCGCATCACGACCGGCATTGGCGAGCGTGAACGCCGGGATGACCGCGCCTGCGACCGGGGCTGCCGCGAGTACGCCGGTCAGCGCCGGGCCGAGTATTTGGGCCAGCCCCGTCAGCGATGCCACCAGCAGCAGTGCGGCGCTCATCCGTGTCACCAGTTCGATCCGCGGCAGCGGCACGATGACCGGCGGTGCGGCCGGTTTCGGCAGCACATACCGCGCCGCCAGCAAGAGACCCGCCAGTGAGGCGATGCCGACCGGCAGGCTGTGTGCGAGACCGCTCCTGGCCAGCGCAATCGCGGCGAACAGGTACACAATCCAGCCGCAGGCGAGCATGCCGGCCCAGCCGAAACGGCGACCGGCAAAATGCCGGCTGGCAAAACCGAGCGCGAGCATATAAGCGACATTGGCCCAGAGCCCGACCGGCGCGGCGCTAGCGGTGGCGACCGCGTAGTCCTGACCGTGTTCGAGCCACAGCGCGGTGATCACGCACGCGGCAATCAGCGGCAGCCCGCCGAGCAGGCCGGCGGCGGCCGGGCCCCAGCGCTTGCCGGCGAGGCTGGCGAGACCGATGACCAGCGGGCCGGCGAACAGCTTGACCGCAAGCACGCCATCCATCACTGGCCGCGCATGAAGAGTTTGTCGAGGTCGTTCATCGTCAGCCGGAACCATGTCGGCCGGCCGTGGTTGCACTGGCCCGAACGTTCGGTGATCTCCATCTCGCGCAGCAGCGCGTTCATTTCCGGAATCGTCAGCGCCCGGTTCGCGCGCACCGAACCGTGGCAGGCCATGGTGGCGAGGATCTCGTTGCGTCGGCCGGTGAGCACCTGGCTGGCGCCAACGTCGCGGATGTCGCTCAACACGGACTTCGCCAGCTCGACCACGTCGGCGTCTTTCAATAGCAGCGGCACGCCGCGTATCGCCAGCAGCGTCGGCGATTGCACCGACAGATCGAAGCCGAGCCGTGCCAGCGTTTCGCCGTGATCTTCGACCGTGGCGACGTCGAGCCGGTCGGCCGGGAAGACGTGCGGAATCAGCAGCGGCTGCGTCGGCAGTTGTTCCAGATCGAGCGCGTTCTTGAGCTTTTCGTAAACGACGCGTTCGTGCGCCGCGTGCATGTCGACGACGATCAGCCCGTCGGCGGTCTGCGACAACACATACACGCCGTGTAGCTGCGCCAAGGCGAACCCGAGCGGCGGAATGCCGGCGTCGTTGTGCGCGGGGAACGGGGTCGTTTGTGGCGCGGTGGCCGATGGATTCCACGCCGGCGTCGCCTGATCAGACCCAAGAGCCGGGGGGCGGGCATCGAGCGTCGCAACACCATCGTTGCGGCGCAGATCGCCGAACATCCTGTCGTACAAAGCCATCGGCTCGTTCGCCACCGGCAGCGGCATAGCCTGCTGGCTGTAGGCGCCGCGCGCGGCGAGGTCGGCGTAGCTTTGGCCCGCCGTTTGAATCGATGGTGGCGGTACGAGCACCTCACCGGTTTCGGGGTCGATCCCGGCCGGCATCGTGCCGGCCTTGGTCGCCGCCAGTGCTTTTTTCAGCGAATGCAGCAGGAAGCGGTACACCGCCTGCGATTCGCGGAAACGCACTTCGATCTTGGTCGGGTGAACGTTGACGTCGACGCCGTCGGGGTCGAGATCCAGAAACAGGCAGTAGGCGGCGTGGCGGTCGTGGTGCAGCACGTCGCGGTAGGCCTCGCGCAGCGCGTGCTGGATCACCTTGTCGCGCACGAAGCGGCCGTTCACGAAGAAATACTGGCCGTCACGGCTGGATTTGCCCAGCGTCGGGCTGCCGGTCAGGCCGTAAATGCGCAGCGGCCCGGCGGCCTCGTCGATGGCGATCGCGCTGGCGGCGAATTCGTCGCCGAGAATCGCCGCGGCTCGCTTCAAGAGATCGCCGGCGAGCAGGCGCAGCTGCGCACGGCCGTTGTGGCTCAGCGTGAACTGCTTGCCCGGATTGGCCAAGGCAAGGCGCTGCACCATGTCGGCGCAATGCGCGTATTCGGTCGAGTCGGATTTCAAAAATTTGCGCCGCGCCGGCAACTGGTAATACAGATCGTGGACTTCGATCATCGTGCCGAGCGCCAGCGCCGCCGGTTCGGGCTCGGACAAGCGGCCGTGATCGGCGTCGACGCGCCATGCGTGCGCACCGCCGGCCTCGCGGCTGGTCAGCACCAGCCTTGAAACCGACGAGATCGACGCCAAGCCTTCGCCACGAAAACCCAGGGTCGAAACGCGCTGCAAGTCATCGAAATCGCGAATCTTGCTCGTCGCATGCCGGTGCAGCGCCAGCGCCAGATCATCGCGACCGATGCCGCCGCCGTCGTCGATCACCTTGATCAGCTTGGTGCCGCCGGCGATGAGCTCGACGTTCAGATTCTCGGCACCGGCGTCGATGCTGTTCTCCAGCAATTCCTTGAGCGCATTGGCCGGGCGCTCGACCACTTCGCCGGCGGCGATCTGGTTGACGAGGGTGTCGGAGAGAACCTGGATACGGGGCATGGCGGGGGACGGCGGGCAAATCGATATGATAACAGGCGGGCACGGGAGCTCGGGTCGCCCTGTACGGGCATTGCCGGTGCGCGCAGGACTGCCACTCTGGCACAATCGGGCCCTGCCGACCGTTACCCGAATCCCGCATGCTCAATCCGCTTCCGATTTCCACCGACATCCCGCCCTATGGCGCCGATGAGGACACCGAGCACGCCTGGCAATGGTTCCACGCCGTCTGCCAGCTGGTGGCGGCACAACTGGCCGAGCTGCCGCGCGGTACGGTGGCGCTGCAGGATGATGGCGATCCGGTGTACTGGCTGACCGAGCACGACGGTTATCGCTATCTGGCGACGGCACCGACATTCGAAGGTGAAATTGCCATTGGCAGCGCCGCACTGGTGCGCGATCTGGCCGGTCTTGGCGTCGACGAACTGGCGTATCTGCGCCAGGGGCTGGAACACTGGCTGCATACGCAAACAACCATGCGCATCGGCGATGTGCGTCTGTTGCGCGTGGCCCCGGTCAGCCGCAATGAGATGGATCAATAGCCTGTCGTCGTGACGTGAGCCGCATCAACCATCTGTTTATCAGATGGATTCCAACTGGCTCTAACCAACCAGCCGCATAGAATGGCAATCTTCATTGTTCGTTCAAGGTGCCGGTATGCGCAGCGTTGCTGACCGCATTCGCCATTCACTGCTGTTCGAGATTTTCGGCGTCCTGCTGGTCATCCCTTATGGCTATCTGCTGTTCGATCTTGGTCCCAAGGAAATGGGCGTGATCGGCGTGGTCAGTGCGCTGATCGCTACGCTGTGGAATTACGCGTTCAACCTCGGCTTCGACAAGGTCATGCTGCGGCGACGCGGTCATACCCGCAAAACCATCCGCCTGCGCGTGCTGCATGCGCTGCTGTTCGAGGGCGGCCTGGTGGTGGTGCTGTTGCCGCTGATGGCGTTTTATCTGGGCATCAGCCTGATGCAGGCGCTGGTGATGGATATCGCCTTTGTCGTGTTCTATCTGGTTTATGCCTTTATCTACAACTGGCTGTATGACACGGTGTTCCCGATTGCGCCGCCGCTGGCACCCGCCGTCGAGCTGGATTGATCCATGAAAAAAACCGATAGCCGCCTGAGCTTGCGACCGCTTGAACGCAGCGATCTGCGTTTCGTGCACGAGCTGAACAACAACGCCGGCATCATGCGTTACTGGTTCGAAGAACCGTACGAAACCTTCACCGAACTCTCGCAACTGTACGACCGGCACGTGCACGATCAGCGTGAACGGCGTTTCGTCGCGGTCGACCAGGATGGTGAAACGGTGGGGCTGGTCGAGCTGATCGAACTCGACTATATCCATCGCCGCGGCGAGTTCCAGATCATCATCGCCCCGGATGCCCAAGGCTGCGGCTATGCCACCAGTGCCACGCAGCTGGCGATCAATTACGGCTTCTCGGTCTTGAATCTGCGCAAACTGTATCTGGTGGTCGACGTTTCCAACGAGGCGGCGATTCATATCTACGAGAAGTGCGGCTTTATCAAAGAGGCCGAGCTGGTCGAGGAGTTTTTCAGCAACGGCCGCTATCACAATGTGTTCCGCATGTATTTGCTGCAGCCGCAGTTCTTTGCCACCAAGGCGGGCGAGGCGCAGGCAAAACCGTGATGACCGCGACTAAACGGTTCGATAACGGTTCGATAACGGTTCGATAACGGTTCGATTGAACCATGACTAAAAAACCCCGGCATCGGCCGGGGTTTTTTAACGTCAGGTTTGCGCGCGGCTACGGTCGCTTGGGCAAACCGAACTGGTACATCAGGCTCAGGTCGTACACCGGCGAGCTCAGCTCACCCTTGATGGACATCACGCGCCCGGCGCTACCCCGCAGTTGCCAGCCCGGCGTGACGTTGTAGCCCAGGAACACCATCGGCTGGGTGATCGCGCCACCCTCGCTGGAAACGCCGCCGCCACCCGCCGCCCCGGCGGTGAGCTCGGCGCCGGCCACCAATTTGTTCGACGCAAAACTGCTTTGCCAGCCCGCGCCGAACAGGCCGACCGAATACGCCCCGGCATCGCCGGCAAACGCGCTGTGCGCCTGACCGGTGAGGTAAAAGCCCTGGGCCAGATCGCGCTCGATGCGCAAGCCGATGGTATCCAGTGGCTTGGATTCACCGCTGCGGCGCTGTGCCGAGCTGTAGCGCTGCACGCTGCCGCCCCAGCGCCAGCCGTCGAGCTTGGCCGTACTGAGCCCGGTTTCCGGGTGATCCAGCGCCAGCTGCAATTGCGCACTGCCGTACCAGGCGCGGAAGCTGCCTTGCGGCGCATCGGCCAGACCGCCTTCCAGCAGCAGGCTCAGATCGCGGCTCAGCGCCACGCGGCTGAACACCGCCGCCTTGGCCAGCACGCCGCCCTTGGTATCGATCGCGCCACCACCACCGGCGCCGAGCGCCGCCCTGGCGCCCAGATACACGCTGTTGCCGATCACCGGCGTTTCCCAGCCCAGATAGCCAAGCACCTCGGCATACCCGTCCGCGCCGCCCGAGGCCGCGCCGGCGGCTTCGATGCCCCATAACCAGCCGTTGGCGAGCACCTGCTGCATGTCTACGCCGGCAAAGCCGATGTTTTCGCCGCCATCCTTGGGGCGATACCCGCCGGCGCGCACGCCGATCCGGTCGAAACCGACGCCGCCGCGCTGATCGGTGAGCAAGGATTTGCCCGCATTGCCAGCAGCGGTGAAATTGAACGGGTCATCCAGCGACCAGACCACACCGAGCTGATTACTGCGGATGTCGCCATTCGGAAAGTACACCTGCGAGAGCGACAGACCGGCGCGTTGCCGTCCCCACGCCCAGGTCAGATCCACGTGCGGGCGGAGCATCAGCCCGCCACCCACCGGTGCCGCCGCGCCGCCGCCGCCGCCGACATAGAGGCCGGCCTCCAGCATCAGCCGGCTATAGATAGGCTGCCGCCAGGCCGTTTCCCAGCCGCCGGTAAAGAAGCCGCCGCGCTGGCCGGATACCGCGCCATAGGCGGCCGGGCCGACATACAGCCCGGGGATCGTTTCAATCAAATAGGTGCCGCCAAGCAGACCCAGATGTTCATCGCCAGGTAGCTTGATCGTTTCGTAACCGAGGCGGAACACGGCATCGTGGCTGGAAAGCGTGGCATCGTCGGCGAACGTGACACCGGAGAAGGCGGCAGTCAGGATGGCAATGGAGAGTTTGATTTGATCTTTCATCGGCGGATGTTATCAAACTTTCATTGTGGCAAAACTAACTGACTTGATGCTTTTGACTTGTCTCGCGAGTGCGCCTGGTAGCGCCGGGCTGGGCGCAATGAATGCGCCCAGCAAGCGTTCATCGTTTTTCTTTCCGCGTGAGCTGAGGCACTGCATGTGCTTGCTTGGGGCGGCCTCGCATCAGCAGGTAAGCCGCCGGAATCACGAACATCGACAGCAGCGGCGCGGTGATCATGCCGCCGACCATCGGCGCGGCGATCCGGCTCATCACCTCCGAGCCGGCGCCGCTACCCCAGAGGATGGGCAGCAGGCCGACCAGGATGGTCGCCACGGTCATCACCTTGGGGCGGACGCGCTGCACCGCGCCCTCGACAATCGCCGCAAGTACCGTGGCCGTATCGTCGGGCTGGCCGGCGATTTCGCGTGCTTCGAGCGCCTGTTTCAAATACAGCAGCATGATCACGCCGAACTCGGCCGAGACGCCGGCGAGCGCGATGAAACCGACGCCGGTCGCCACCGACAGGTGATAGCCGAGCAGGTCGAGGAACCACACGCCGCCGACCAGCGCGAACGGCAGCGTCGCCATGATCAGCAGCGCTTCGTCAAAGCGCCGGAACGTCAGATACAGCAGCACGAAGATGATCAGCAGCGTCGCCGGCACCACCAGTTTGAGCCGCGCGTTGGCGCGTTCCAGATATTCGAACTGGCCCGAGTAGGCGACGCTGATGCCCGGTGGCGGTTTCAACTGCTGCGCCACGGCGTTCTGCAGGGCGTGCACCACGGTGCTCAGATCGCTGTCGCGCACGTCGATATACACCCATGACGACAGCCGGCCGTTCTCGCTTTTCAGCATCGGCGGGCCATCGGTCACGGCGATCCTGGCGACGGTGCCGAGGGTGATCTGCGCACCGCTGGGCGTCAGCACCGGCAGCTCGCGCAGCTTCTGTACCGAATCTCGCAGTTCGCGCGGGTAACGCACGCTGATCGGATAGCGCGCGGTGCCCTCGACCGTTTCGCCGACGTTCTCGCCACCGATCAGCCGCGACACCACCGATTGCACGTCGGCGACGTTCAGGCCGTAGCGGCCGGCGGCGTCGCGGTCGATATCGACGTCGATATAGCGTCCGCCCGACAGCCGCTCGGCCAGACTCGACGACACGCCGGGTACGTCCTTGGCGATGCGTTCGATCTCCAGCGCCACTTTCTCGATCTGCCCCAGATCGCTGCCCGACACCTTGACGCCGATCGGGCTCTTGATCCCGGTCGCCAGCATGTCGATGCGGTTGCGGATCGGCGGCACCCAGATGTTCGCCAGCCCCGGCACCTTGACGACGCGGTCGAGCTCGGCGACGAGCTTTTCGGGCGTCATCCCCGGCCGCCACTGATCGCGCGGCTTGAACTGGATCGTCGTCTCGAACATCTCCATCGGTGCGTTGTCGGTCGCGGTATCGGCGCGACCGGCCTTGCCGAACACGGTGGCGACCTCGGGCACGGTCTTGATCAGCCGGTCGGTCTGCTGCAACAGCTCGGCCGCCTTGCCGGCCGACAGCCCCGGCAGCGCGCTCGGCATATACAGCAGATCACCTTCGTCCATATTCGGCAGGAATTCGCCGCCGAGCCTTGAGGCCGGGACCAGCGCGGTGAAGAACGCCAGCGCCGCGATGGCCAGCGTCGCCTTGGGCCAGCGCAGCACCCAGTCGAGTAAGGGTTGATACGCGCGGATCAGCCAGCGGTTGATCGGATTTTTGTGCTCGGACGGAATCCGCCCGCGTATCCAGTAGCCCATCAGCACCGGCACCAGCGTCACCGACAGCCCGGCGGCGGCGGCCATTGCATAGCTCTTGGTGAACGCCAGCGGCCCGAACAGCCGGCCTTCCTGCGCTTCGAGCGTGAAGATCGGGATGAACGACAGCGTGATGATCAAGAGGCTGAAAAACAGCGCTGGGCCGACCTCGGCCGCGGCCTCGGCGATCACCAGCCAGCGTGCCTCGCCTTCGAGCCTTTCATCGGGGTATTGGTGTTGCCACGCTTCGAGCTTCTTGTGGGCGTTCTCTATCATCACCACTGCCGCGTCGACCATCGCGCCGATGGCGATGGCAATCCCGCCCAGCGACATGATGTTGGCGTTGACGCCCTGATAACGCATGACGATGAACGCCGCCAGCACGCCCAGCGGCAGCGAAATGATCGCCACCAGGGCCGAGCGCAAATGCCAGAGGAAGATCACGCACACCAGCGCGACGACGATGAACTCCTCCAGCAGCTTGTGGCTGAGGTTCTCGACCGCGTGGTCGATCAACTGGCTGCGATCGTAGGTGGTGACGATCTCGACCCCCGGTGGCAGGCTGGCCTTGAGCGTTGCCAGCTTGGCCTTGACCGCCGTGATCGTCTCGCGGGCGTTCTTGCCGCTGCGCAAAATCACCACGCCGCCGGCCACTTCGCCCTGACCGTTCAGCTCGGCAATGCCGCGGCGCATTTCCGGGCCGATCTGCACCCGCGCCACGTCGCCAAGCCGCACCACGGTGCCGTTGACGGTCTTGAGCGGAATCGCCCGGAAGTCGTCAAGCGACTTCAAATAGCCGGTCGCGCGTACCATGTACTCGGCCTCGGCCAGCTCGACCACCGAGCCGCCGGCCTCCGAATTGGCCTTGCCGACCGCGGCGATCACCGCATCGGCCGACAGCCCGTAGCCAGCGAGCTTCACCGGATCGGGGACGATCTGGTACTGCTTGACCATGCCGCCGATAGACGCGACTTCGGCGACATTGGGCAGCGTTTTCAGCTCGTACTTGAGGAACCAGTCCTGCAGGCTGCGCAAATCGGCAAGGCTGCGTGTGCCGGTCTTGTCGACCAGCGCGTACTCGTAAATCCAGCCGACGCCGGTCGCATCCGGCCCCAAGGCCGGGCGCGCGCTGGCCGGCAGCTTGCCCTGCACCTGGTTCAGGTATTCAAGCACCCGCGACCTGGCCCAGTACAGGTCGGTGTGATCGTCGAACAGTACGTAGACGTAGGAATCGCCGAAGAAGGAATAGCCGCGCACCGTCTTGACGCCGGGCACCGACAGCATCGTCGTGGTCAGCGGATAGGTGACCTGATCCTCGACAATACGCGGCGCCTGCCCCGGATACGGCGTGCGGATGATCACCTGCACATCCGAAAGATCGGGCAGCGCATCGACCGGCATCGTCTTCACCGCCCAGACGCCCCAGAGCGCGAGCATCAGCGTCGCCAGCAACACCATGAAGCGGTTGCGGATCGACCAGTAGATCAGCTTGGCGATCATAGTCCGCCTCCGTCTTGGCGGCTTAGTGATTCGATCATTGCGTCATCACCGTGCATCATCAGGCCGAACTTCACCTTGTCGCCGACCTTGATGCCCTGAACGAGTTTCGCGTCCATCAGCGGAAACGGCATCGTCATCGCCGGCCACTGCAGCGCGGCAATCGGCTCGTGCGCCAGCGTGATCGAATCGCCGGAGATCGCCTTGACCACGCCGATGCCTTCGATTGCGGGTGGCGCGGCGGCTTTGCTCGCCGCCGTTGCACTTTCGGCCATCGCGGCCATAGGCGCACTGGCCATGCGCGCCAGTACCCCGCGCAGGCTGGCTTCCGAATCGATCATGAACTGCCCGGATACCACGACCTGCTGGCCTTCGTTCAAGCCGGCGACAATCTCGGTCTTGCCAGCGCGCTCGGCGCCGACCTTGACCTCGACCGGCGCGAACCGGCCCGCGTCGTCGGCGGTGATGATGACAAAGCGTTGACCGGTCGCGATCACCGCATCGCTCGGCACCAAGAGCGCCGGCTTGGCTGCCTCGCCGGCGAGGCTCACGCGGGCATACAGCCCGGGGTGGAGCATGCCGTCCTTGTTCGGCACCTCGATCCGAACACGGATCGTCCGTGTATCGACCTTCAGTTCCGGCACCAAGGCCGTGACCTTGCCCTTGACCGGCTGGTTCGGCCACGCGGCAAAGTGCGCGGCGACCGCTGCACCGATACGGATTTGCGCGGCTTGTGCCTCGGGCACATCGGCCTCGATCCACACGGTCGCAAGGCCGTTGATCCGGGCCAGCGCCTGCCCGGCAGACAAGGTCATGCCCTGGCGCACACCGAGTTCGGCGATCATGCCGCCACGCGGCGCGGTGATCGTCACCACCGGCTGCGGCTGGCCTGTGCGTTCAAGCCGGGCGACCGCGTCGGCACTCATGCCAAGCTGAATCAGCCTGGATTTGGCCGCCGCACCCAGCTGCGCATCGCTGCGCAACGCCAGATATTCGTTCTGCGCCACCAGCCATTCGGGCACGCGTACATCGGCAAGCGGGCTACCGGCCTTGATCACGTCGCCCACCGCATGCGGATAGGCGCGCTCGACAATCCCGCCGGTACGCGCCGAAACGATGGCGACATCGCGGTCGTTGAACACCACGCTGCCGGCCACATCCAGCCCGCCAGCCAGCTCGCCGCGCGCAACCTTGGCCAGCTTGACGCCGGTGTTCTGCGTCAGCGCCGGATCGATGCGCACGCCGCTTGTCGTGTCGCCGGTCTCGTCGGCGTAACGCGCTACCAGCTGCATATCCATGAACGGCGATTTGCCCGGTTTGTCGAAATGCACGTCTGGCTTCATCGGGTCGTACCAGTACAGCACTGGTTTTTCTGGTGCCGCTACGGCGGGAACTGCGTGATCCATGCCTTGACGGCTTGCCATCCAGCCGGCTGCCGTGCCGATGCCGAGCGCCGCAATAGCGATCGCGATTGTTGTTCTGGTTTTCATCAGTGGGCTCCGGTCAGGAAATACAGGCGGGTGCTGGCTGCGGCGAGCTGGGATTCGAGCTCGACCCCGCGCATCTGCACCGCCAAACGCGCCTGGCGCGCGTCAAGCACGGTGCCGCTACCGGCCTTGCCCGAACGCAGTCCGGCCAGGGCAAGGTCAAGCTGCCGATCGATCAGCGGCAAGGTATTGGTTTTGAGTCGGCCGATTTGGGCCTGCAAGGCATCGCGCTCGGCGCTGGCCTCATCGATCTGCTGGCGGTAGCTCGCCATTCTGGCCTGGCGTTCGGCATCGCTTTTCTGGATGTTTGCCAGCGCGGCGGCAATTTTCGGGTCTTGGCGGTTGGCCGCGAAAATCGGCAGGTCAAAGGTGAACTTCACCATTGCCATGCCCTGATCCATCGCGTCTTGGCCCCAGCCGACCTCGACACCCCAATTGGGCTTCTTGGCGGCTTGCGCCAGCGATAACTCGGCCTGCGCGACACTGAGCTGCGTCGTCGCGGCGCGGATTTCCGGTTGCTCGGCGATGTCGTCGCTGTCGGCCTGTTGCGCGCTTAACCACACGGGCAGGCCGCCGCTGACCGCTTGCCGCGCCAGATCTCGCCCGATCCACCGGGCCAGCTGTGCCCGGGCCTTGGCCTGATCGCGGGCCAGCCCGTCGCGGGCATCATCAAGCTGCGCACGCTCCAAGCGGGCGGTCAGCGCCGTATCGGCCGAGGCACCGCCCTTGAGTGCGGCCACGCTGGCTTGCTGGCTGCGCGCGTTATCGCCTTCCTGCGCCGCCAGAATCTCGGCCTTGCGATCGAGGTAATACAGCGCCAGCCAGGCGAGCGTGGCCTCGCGGCGCACGTTCAGGCGGGTATAGCGCGTCTGCGCCTCGCTGGTTTGCAGCTGTGCGCCGGCGATCTGCCGCTCGGCGTCGCGCAGGTCGCCATTGGGCACTTCCTGCATCAGGCTGACCATGCGTTTGGCGTCGCCGACGCGGTAGGCATCGGGGCCAGACGTTTGCAAATCATCGACCCAGACCGAGAGTTTGGGATCGGGCAATGCACCGGCCGAGACGGTCAGCGATTGGGCGGCCGACGTTGCCGCGGTGCTGGCGGCAATATCCGGCGCATGGCCGGCGGCGGCAAGCGCTTCATCCAGCGTCAGCGCATGCGCAGTGATACTGGCGGCGCCGAAGACAAGGGCCAGCCAGCCAAGACGGAATGGGGACATGAGTCTCTCCACGCAAAACGGGTTCGAATACGTTCGGCGGGAAACTGACACGTGGCCAAGTCGGCCCTGAACAGGGACGGGTTGAAACCACGAATGAGGCAGTACGGCCGAACGAGAAAACGGACGATCAGCGCGGACTAATTGCGAAAGACTTGATACTGGATGCGCAAAGGCGGAGACGACGCGATCAGCGTCGGAGGAACGACCCTCGTCGACAACGTCGTCGAATCGGGTGTTTCAAGGTAGGGCATCGCAAAGAAAAGCGCGATGAAGAGTGGCGCCGAAAGCTGGGGCAGCTGTACGTCGGCCGACTGGGCATCCTTCTGGCAGTGCGCCTTGCAGATCACCGGCTGCGCCATCTGCTGCATATCGCCACATTCGGACATATCCATCATCTGCACGCTCATCGGTGCAGTTTGCGCCGCTGGTAACGCTTCCACGCAAGCATAGGCTGCCGTCACCAGCTGGCTGAAGACCAGCAGGAGCGCGAGGAAGCACGCGAGACGGGATGAGCGGAATAACGTCAGCATGCCGGGATTATAGCTTCCGGACGCTGCCCATATATATGAGCGCGGACAAACATTGAGCTGTTGCAGCTCGCTTGGGCGGCGTCAGTCCCGGGGCCTTTGAGCAGCTTGTGGCGCGAGGCAGGCGTTTGCCTGCTGAATCCAGGGTGGCCCAGTAAACAAAAAACCCCTGGAAGCCAAGCTTTACGGGGGTTTCTGGATGCCGTTGGACGGCTTTGTAGGGGTGCCTGGTGCCCGGGGTCGGACTCGAACCGACACGTCTTTCAACGGGGGATTTTGAGTCCCCTGCGTCTACCATTTCGCCACCCGGGCAGGCAAGGGCTGGATTATCGCCGAACTGGCGACCGACGGCAATATCAATCTTCGTCGGCGGCGTTCTTCAGCGTCAGTGCACGCTCGTACAGCCGGTTGCGCGGGGCGCCGGTGATGGTTTGCGCCAGCGCCACGGCCTGCTTGAGTGGCAGCTCGGCGACCAGCGGCGCGAGCACCGAGTCGTGTGCGTCTTCGTCGCTTTGGGGTGCCGGTGGTGCGGCGTCGACCACCAGTACGAACTCGCCGCGCTGCTGGTTGGGGTCTGCCTTGATCCATTCGGCCAACTCGCCCAGCGGGGCGCGACGGATGGTTTCGAAGGTTTTGGTCAGTTCGCGCGCCATCACCGCCAGCCGTTCCGCGCCGAATACCGCGACGAGATCGTCGACGCTTTCAACGATGCGGTGCGGCGCTTCGTAATAGACGGTGAGGTAGGGCAGTGCCGCCAGCGGCGTCAGTGCGTCACGGCGCTGTTTGGTTTTCGGCGGCAAAAACCCATAAAACAGCGTGTGCGGACAAGTGAAACCGGCGGCCGAGACTGCGGCGGTCAGCGCGCTGGCGCCGGGTACCGGTACCACCGGGTAGCCGGCGGCGTGCACCGCTGCGGCAAGCACCGCGCCGGGGTCGGAAATGCCCGGCGTGCCGGCGTCGGAGATTTGCGCGACCGATTCGCCGGCGGCGAGCCGGGCGATGATGCGCTCGGCCATGGCGTGTTCGTTGTGCTCACGCAGGCTGACCAGCGATTTCTGGATGCCAAAGTGGCGCAGCATTTGACCGGAGACCCGGGTATCCTCGGCGGCGACGACGTCGACGCTGGTGAGCACATCCAGCGCGCGCTGGCTGATATCCCGCAAATTTCCGATGGGCGTGGCCACCACATATAATGTAGCCCGGGCTACCTGGTAAGGATCGTGATGCACATTCAGGCTCCATGGCGCGTCTTGCGCCGGATTCAACACGGCGGTGGCCGTGGGTTGCGGGCGCTACTATACGGCGCGCTGCTGGCTGGTGTCAGTACCGGCTGCGCCACGCGGCAGGTGCCGGTGTCTTCACAACCCGCGCCGGCACCCAGCGTCGTGGCTCGCCCGCTGCCGCCAGCGGCGGCGCCGGTAGAAATCACACCACTGCCGTCCGAGTCGGTGACGGCCACGCCGCCAGCGGGACGCGGTGCGTACATCGCCTTGCTGCTCCCCACCGCGAGCAAGGCGTTCAAGCCGGCGGTGCAGCAGATCCTGGATGGCGTGTTCGGCGCCGAGCGCGTCTACGGTCAGGGCAAGGAGCCGCCGGTACGTGTCTTCGATACCACCGATCAGGATGACGACGTGCTGGCGCAGTACAACAAGGCCATCGATGGCGGTGCAGCCGCGGTGATCGGGCCGCTGACGCGCAGTGCGGTCGATTACCTGGCCGATAACGGGCGTTTTCCGGTGCCGGTGGTCGCGCTGAACCGTTTTAATGCGAAAACGCTGCGTCGCCCGAATCTCTACAGTTTCAGCCTGTCGGTTGAACAGGAGGCGAGCGAAGTCGCCCGGCTGATGCGCGAGGATGGTATACGCTCGCCGGTGATCATTGTTGCACCGGGTGTGTTGAACCAGCGCATGGCCCAGGGTTTTGCCGCCGCTTGGACGACGATAGGCGGAGCCGTACCACAGCAGATCGAAGCCGGCAGCAGCATGCAGAGCTTCGGCGGGATCAGGGCGCAATTGACGATCACCGGGGGCGACGCGGTGTTCTTCGCCAGCGGCTTCAAGCAGGGGCGTAAACTGCGCCCCTTTATCGGTACCGATTTGCCGATCTACGCCACCTCGCAAATCAACCCGGGGCCGAAAGCGTCGCAGGCCGATCTGGTCGGTATCCGCTATCTCGACATGCCTTGGCTGGTGCACGCCGATGACCCGTACTACGCGCTGTTCGCACGCGCACGCACGCAGTCGAACGATCAAGAGCGGCTGTTTGCCCTTGGCGTGGATGCCTGGCGGATTGCCGTGGCGTTGATTGACGCGCCGGAGCAGCCGGTGGCCATCGATGGCATTACCGGGCTGTTGTCACAGGGGCAGGATGGCGTGATCGAACGCCGTCTGCTGCCGCAACGCATCGGCAACAACAGCAGCAGCGCGCCAGCGGCGAGCGATGCGTCAACGCCGGATGATGGTGCGTCTTTTCTCTAAGGCGTCGACCCGCGAGCGCGGCGCGGCAGCCGAAGACATGGCGGCCGAACATTTGCGCCAGCATGGCCTGGTGGTCGTGGCCCGCAACTGGCTTTGCCGTCGTGGCGAGATCGATCTGATCTGCCGCGACGGGAACACGCTGGTGTTTGTCGAGGTCAGACAGCGGGCTTCCAGCCGCTTTGGCGGCGCGGCGGCCAGCATCACGCCGGCCAAGCAAGCCAGACTGATCGCCGCTGCCCAGCATTATCTCCTTGGTGTTTCGCCGTTGCCGCCATGTCGCTTTGACGCAGTGTGCATCGATGGCGAAACGATTTCCTGGATCAAGCACTGTATCGAGGCCTAACTCCCTGTGGGCAGGCCCAAGCAAGAAAGGTAAGCGGATGGATTTATTGCAACGGGTGCGTCAGCACTTTGAAGAAAACATCACCACGCAGCAGCTGGTGATGGACATTCTTGGTCCCAGCATCGGTTTGGCGGGTGAAAAGGTCGTACAGGCGCTGATTTCTGACGGCAAGGTGCTGGCCTGCGGCAACGGCGGCTCGGCGGCGATATCACAGTATTTCGCCTCGGCCATGGTCGGCCGCTTCGAGCGCGAACGCCCGGGCCTGTCGGCCATCGCGTTGACGACCGATTCCTCGGTGCTGTCGGCGATCGCCAACGATTACGACTACGACCTGGTGTTCTCCAAACAGGTGCACGCGGTCGGTCGCGCCGGTGATGTGCTGCTGGCGATTTCAACCTCGGGCAACTCGGCCAACGTGATTTCCGCGATCAACGCCGCGCACGAGCGGCAGATGAATGTGATCGCGCTCACTGGCAATGACGGCGGCCAGATCGGAGACTTGCTGGTTGGCGACGACCTGCACCTGTGTGTGCCGGCCGAGCGCACCGCACGGATTCTCGAAGCGCACATCACCGTGGTGCATGCGCTGTGCGATACGATCGATTACATGTTGTTGGGAGGCGAGTAAATGAAGAAGTCCAAAATCGTGATTGCAGCGCTGCTGGCGTCGTTGTCCTTGTCGGCCTGCGTGCCGATCGTGATCGCCGGCGCCGTCGCGGTCGGTGCGATGGTCGGTACCGACCCGCGTCGTGCCGAAACGATCAAGACCGACTTCGACCTCGGCGCCCGCATCAGCGCCAAGATCCTCGACGCCTACAAGGACAGGGCGCACGTCAACGTCAATAGCTACAACGGTATCGTGCTGCTGTCGGGCGAAGTGCCGGACGCCGCCGCGCAGCAAAAGCTGACCGAACTGGCGCGCACCGAACCGGGACTGCGCAAGCTCTACAATGAAACCGTGGTGGCCTTGCCGTCGGGCAGCACCGACCGCCTCAACGATACCCAGCTGACCGCCAGGGTGAAGACATCGATCCTGACCAATGCCGGTGACAGTACCGCACTGCACCTGATGGTGGTGACCGAGCGCAAGGTCGTCTACCTGATGGGGATATCGCGTGCCGACATCGCCGATAAGGCCGCGCGCGCCGCGAGCATGGTCGACGGCGTGGCCCAGGTGGTGAAGCTGGTCGAGTTCGCGCCGGTTGGCCCGGCCGACGAGGCGCTGCGCAAGTAAGCGGACCGACCGAGGGCGTGCGCAGCGGGTTCCGTTCGATGGGAGAGCGGCATGAAGCGCAGCGTTCTCGTTCTGCCGTTGCTGATCGCGACCTTGACGGCCTGCGTGCCGCTGATGCTGGCGCTCAATCTGGTCGAGATCGGCGTACTGGTCGGCACCGATCCACGCCCGCTGGTGGTGATCAAGCGCGATTTCGACATCGCCGCGCGTCTGGAGGCGCTGATCGACGCGAGCTACGGCGATCGCGCCCACGTCGACGTCAACGCCTTCAACGGGGTGGTGCTGCTGAGCGGCGAAGTGCCCGACGCGGCGGCGCAGCAGCGGCTCACCGCGTTCGCCAGCGCCGAGCCCGGCCTGCGCAAGCTCTACAACGAAACGGTGATCGGGCCGCCATCGGCCAGCGATCAGCGCGCCAACGATGCGCAACTCACTGCGCGGGTGAAAACGGCGATCGTCGCCTACGCCAGCGATAGCCTCGAATCGTTGCACCTGATGGTGGTGACCGAGCGACGGATCGTTTACCTGCTGGGGCTGACCCGGCCGGCCTATGCCGAGCATGCGGCGATTGCCGCCAGCCAGGTCCGCGGCGTGGCCGGGGTCGTGGTGCTGATCGAGACCGGCGCGCCGCAGTGAACGTGTCGGCACATCAGCGACAAGCGCCGCCTTTTGCGACTGATCCAAGATTCTGGCTATCTGGGCTGTGCAGTCGCAGCCAATCACGCAATTCGTGCAAGTCAGCCAAATCCACATTCTCGCCCAGGCTGCCATCATCCTTGACCCAGCGCAGCCGTTCCTGATCCTTGGTCAAAAACAGCACCTTGCCGTAATACGCGGGAATATGCCGTGCCTTGCGCGCGGCATCCTTCACGTCTTGCTTGGTTTCGATCAGCCGAATCAATGGCTCATCCCCCGGGTCATGCTCAAGGCAGACGATGAAGTCGGGATAGAAAAAATGCTTGTGCTCGCCACGAACGAGTCGCACCGCATAGGCCTTGCCACCACCGGGCGGATTACGGTGCCACCACGCCACAAATTCACTGCGATCCAGTGCCTTGGCAAAAGGCAATTCTTCGCCATTGAGCGAAAACGATTGATCAAAGCCGCCGCAATACAAGGCGTCGTCGTCCCAGCGCCATTCCTTGTCACGCAGCCATTTTCGCTCGTCGGGCAGCAATATCTGCTCGACTTGCAATAGCGTGTCCACGCTGGGTGGCATCACGCCATAAATATTCTTGGCCGATTGCGGCAAGGGCAGCTCGGTTGGGAAGAGCATGGCATCGGGCAAGCGGCCCGCATCTTCCAGTTGCGCCTGCAGGGCAATGATCTCGTGCAAGGCTTCGGCCAGACGGTCGGCTTCGCTTTTTGCAATCCAGTTGGCCGCATCACGCGCCAATCTGCGCAGGGTGATTTCATCCCGTGCGTCATCCAAGGCCAGTTGCAGGGCAGGCTGAATCCGCTCGGCCAGCGTATTCAATATGTCGCGAATATCGGCTTCTTCGACTTGCGGCAATCTGCGCAGCGCCAGCCGCGCTTCGCGTGCTAGTGCACTGCGGTCGGTCACTATCGCTACTTCGGCGAGATGCATTGCGCGGCTGTTCAACTCGGTGCGCTGCTCCGTGGCCCGCAAATGATGCAATGCCGCGTCAATCGCCTTGGATTGCAGTGCTTCGGCCAGCGGCAATGCTTGTGCGACCGTGCGCGAAAGTTGCGACATCGCCAGCATTTGTGGACGACGTTCGCGCTTGAGCGCGGTCGGCAAATTGCGGGCATCGCGTTTGCGTGGATAGACCGCAATCCCGTTTTCCCGCAGCGTGGCCTTGAGTTCGACGACGCTTGCAGGAGCTGCCGGGATATCAGCGCTGGTCGTGGCGACGGTGATGACTTGATCCAGAAGGTCGTCCTGCCCCGAGAACAAATCGTCTTGATGGCCTTGCCGTGCTACGGCATAGCCAGACGGATGTTCCATCGCCACCGAGGGGGCATTGTCGTTGCGCGGCAAGCCGATGTCGTAGCCCAGCGGGTACTGTGGCGTTGGGCAGTTGCTGAAAACGATTGCGCCGTTCTGTGTTTGCCGCTGCACCAGCTTTTCGGTTTGACCTTCCAGCTCGCTTTTGACCCGGCTGGCGGCGGCTACCGCATATTCAAAACCTTGCTGGGCCTCGGCATCGGCCAGATAGATATAGGCGGTGTTGAATGAAGCGGGGATTGCCTCTGCGCTCGAAAACCGTGCGCGCAGTGCGGCGGCCACCCGCATGACGCGGCCGATGAATTGCATCGCAAAATCAGCATCATTCACCACCTTGGTTGATGCCAGCACAAAGGCGCGCGGCGCATCAAAGCCCGTGCCTGCCGACTGCTTGAAAATCAGCACCTCCTTGCTGCTGTCGTTGGCAATGGCCGCCATCAGTACGGGGTCGGGCGCATCGGCAGAGTGTTTGCCAATGGCGTGTGGCGGAATATTGCAGAGTTCGATCAAATCGCGCTCGGCATCCTCGACGGTTTTGTCGCCATTGCCCACCTGCACCAGCAAGAGCGGCGTCAGCGGAATGCCCGCATTCGCCAGCGCCGCTTTCAATGCCTGATTGCGCGCCCAAGCTTGTCGCAACACGGTGCGCTTTAAATCGATCACGTCGTGCATGCCGTGGCGCAAGTCGTAGATGATTGCTTCAATATATTGCTTGTTGAGCCGCGCATTCACCACATCACTGCGGCTGACGGCAAACGATTCATAGCTCGACATGCCCGCGCCGGCCAGGAACTCCAGCAGCCGCTGATCTTTGGGCGTCGCCGTGGCCATCAACAGGTAATCAGGATTCAGCCATTGGGTGAACTTGCCAAATTCGGTGGTTTTATCCAGTGCGATATGGGCCTCGTCGACGATCATTCCCAGACGCAAGCCTTGTACGCGGGCGCGCGCAATCCATTCGGCCAGCGTGCGGGTATCATCATCGCCATCGGCGTTGTAACCCTTGTTGCGCCACTGCGCTTTCGCAACGGCTTGCGCGGTGGAAATCAGTACCTGCCCGGCCTCCGCGTCCTGATTGCGGCCGTGCGTGAGCAGCAGTGGCGTTAAATCCGCCGCATTACTTTTAATCGCATCCAGCGTTTGCGCAACCAGATTCACAAAGGGCACGAACCACAGCCAGACCACGTCGCGTTCGGCGCTGACGTCGGCCAGTACCCGCGCCAGCATCAGCGTCTTGCCCGCACCGGTCGGTGCGCGCAGCAGGCAGGGCGGATGGTTGTCGCGCAGAAGGGCATCGCGCAAATTGTCGATCAGTGTTTGCTGGAATTTTTCCGGCGCCAGCAGCGCACCTTGAGCGGTGGTGACCGCCAGATTCAATGGCAGTGCGCTCATTGTGTCGCTCCCCGTTGCGTGGTCTGACCGCGCAGTAGCGCATCCTCCAGGCTGTAACTGATGACATCGCGGTCGGCGTCGGCGAACTGTTGGCTCACCGTTTGTGGCCGGGATGAATACACCACTAGCCGCTCGGCCGGCCACGCCAAGAGTTGCGCCATGCTGTCTTCATCGACCACATTCGCCAGCACGATTGCAATTTGCCCATCGTTGGCAATGAGGGTGAGTTTGCCGTTGTGCCCTGTGACAAGCGCCGTCTGTTGATGGCGCAAGCTCAACAGCTGCGCGGCATGGTCGTTGCTGGCGTCAAACGGCACATCTGCGGCTTCGATTTTATCCAGTTGCAAATAGGCGAAGCTGCCCCCGAGCGCGGGCTTGTTGCCATAGCCCTGCATGACGCGGCGGATACGCTCGGCGCACACATCGCGGCAGAGGTTTTTATCCGGTTCCTTGCCGGTGGCTTCAGTGCTGGAGCACAGAATAAAGCGCCGCGAACCTTCGTCTTCGGCGTTCAGTTCCAGCACCGCCTGGCCCGTGGTGCCGGAACCGGCAAAGAAATCGAGAATGATGTCGTTGGGGCGGGTGGCTTGTTGCAGCAGGGTTTTGATCAGCGACAGCGGCTTGGGGTAAGGAAAGGCATTAAATCCAAGGATTTCATTGACGGAATGCTCTCCAGTACCGCTACGCTGTGACACCAATCCAACCGCAAATTCGTCGAGATTCTCTTCTTCAGATGCACCTCTAATCCAGCTTGAGACTGGGCGAACTTCACTTTGCAAATCGACCAAGTGGCGTTTGAACCATGGGCGACCAAATCCAACAGCTTTGCCAACCCAAAAATCCAGATCTGGCAAATCCGCAGTAATCAGTGGTGTTTTGTTTTTCGGGCGTAATGGAACATCACCTTTGGCTATGGCCGCGAGCAATTCTGCTTTGCTATTCCAAGTGACTACACGCTCTGCTTCTGGGGTAGGGAATATCACCTTGTCCTCACGAATGTACTGTTCCATGGTCTTGGCTTGCAGTACTTCGCTTGGGTCAATAATGTTCTCGCTGGCAAATGCCCAGACCCGGCTAGGATTGCAGGGGTACCAAACACCATTGACCGGATTTTTAATTGGGTAATATCCATTTGGGCGTTCTAACAGGGTATGTGATTTGCTCAGGTCGCCTGTTTTCCAACGGCCTCGTGAGTCATTGTCCGGATTCTTATATTGGGAGAAATCCTTGAACTGTCCACTGAAAGCAAAGCCGGGATTGGCATAAATCAGTATGTGTTCGTGATCGAGGGAAAGCTGAAAGCCGGATTTATCATTTGAGCCTGAGCGAGTTTTCCATGCAAAACTGCCCACCCTCCGCCCCGGCATCACCTCATCCATCAGCAATTCCAGCCGTGACCGGTTTTCGTCGTTGATTGACATCATGATGACGCCATCGGGCGTGAGCAGATCACGCGCCAGGGTCAGGCGTTGATAGAGAAATTCCAGCCATTGCGAATGGCGGTAACGATCGTTGGCGCCGACGTAATGGTCGTTGTAGACCCAATCCTTGTTACCGGTGTTGTATGGCGGATCGATATAAATCACGCGGATTTTGCCGCGATGCGTGGCTTTCAGCAGCCTGAGCGAATCAAAGTTATCGCCTTCGATAATCAGATTCTGGGGGGGGGTACACTATTTACATGCGAGAGTGCAAGGCTCAGGCGCGGGAAAACCAGATTGGCATTCAGCGCGGCATCGCGGGCAATCGCGTTCGATTCCCAGTAAAGCCCCAGTTTCTGCTTGGTGAGGTGCTCAACCAGCAGGCGGCGCAGTTGCTGTTCATTGCAATGTTCAAGCTGGGAAAGAAGAGAGTCGGCGTTCATGGGCGGGTAGCGTGTAGCTCAGGCGAAACAAGCGGTAATGCTAATAGAAAACCGGCGATGTCCCCAGTGTTTACGACCAAAGCTGGCCCCTGCTTGGGGGCGCTGGCGCGCCGAACCGGGGGCGGAGCCTTGGCGCCTTGCTTACAATAGCGGCGCCAGATCGCGCGCGATCATTGTCGCGATCGCCGGCTGTGCCGCCGCGACCGGATGCAGCTGGTCGGGCTGGAACCAGTCCGGCCGGTTGATCACCGGCGCAAGCAGAAACGGCGTCAGGCCGGTGCGGTACTGCTTGGCCAGGGCCGGATACATCGCCGCGAAATCCCGCGTGTAGTCCTGACCGTAATTCGGCGGCATTTGCATGCCGACCAGATGTACCCGTGCGCCGGCTTTTTGCGCCGCAGCGATCATCGCCGCGAGGTTGGCGCGCGACTTGGTCACCGGCAGCCCGCGCAGGCCGTCATTGGCGCCAAGCTCCAGAATCACCAGCTTCGGGCTGTGCATTTTCAGCGCCTGCGGGAACCGGGTGAGCCCACCGGCGGTCGTTTCTCCTGACACACTCGCGTTGATGACCCGGTACGGTTTGCCGCGCTGCGCCAGTTCCGCTTCCAGCTTCACAGGCCACGCCGCATTGGCGGCGATGCCGTAGCCGGCCGCGAGGCTGTCGCCGAATACCAGCAGCACCGGTGTCGCCGCCATCGCACCACGCGCCAGCAGCGCAATGCCGCAGAACACCGTAAGCTGAAGCGCTGCCCGTCCGATCACCCTAAGCATCCTGGTTCCCATGTCCGAATCGTTCCCTGTTCTTGAATGCCGATCACTGGCAAAACGCGTTGCCATTGCCGATGGCTCGCTCGATCTCCTGAGCGATATTTCGTTTTCCTTGCCCGAAGGCGAGAGTCTCGCCATCGTCGGCGCCTCCGGCTCGGGCAAGTCGACCTTGCTGGCGCTGCTGGCCGGGCTGGATCTGCCCAGCAGCGGCAGTATCAGCCTCGCCGGCACCGATCTGGCCGCGCTGAATGAGGACGGCCGCGCCCGCTTGCGCGGCAAGCTCGCCGGTTTCGTGTTCCAGTCTTTCCAGTTGCTGCCCGAGCTGACCGCGCTGGAGAACGTCATGCTGCCGCTTGAACTCGCATCCCGCAAGGGCGCGCGCGAGATCGCCGCCGGCTGGCTGGAGCGCGTCGGTCTTGGCAAGCGGCTCGATCACACCCCGCGCACCCTGTCGGGCGGCGAACAGCAGCGCGTGGCGCTGGCCAGGGCGTTTTGTACCGAACCGCGTATTCTTTATGCCGATGAGCCGACCGGCAGCCTGGATACCCATACCGGCGAGCGCATCGCCGACCTGCTGTTCGAGCTGAACCGCGAAACCGGCGCGACCCTGGTACTGGTGACACATGATGAAACGCTCGCGGCCCGCTGCGGTGCGCGCCTACGTCTGGCCGCCGGCCGGGTGATCGAACAATCCGGGTTTGCCGCATGAGGCTCGCGCTACGCCAGTTCCGCCGTGGCTTGGCCGCCGGCGATTACCGCACGCTGATCGTCGCGCTGGTGGTGACCATCGCCGCGCTGACTGCGGTCGGCCTGTTCGCCGGGCGCATGGCCAAGCTGCTCAATACCGAGGCCAACAACCTGCTCGCCGCCGACGCGGTGCTGACCGCCGATCACCCGATCCCGCCGCGCTTTATCGATGCGGCCAGGGCGCGCGGCTTGAACGTGGCGCAGACGCGGGCTTTTCCGAGCATGGCCGCCAAGGGCGACGCGGCGGTGCTCGCCAGCGTCAAGGTCATCGACGGCGCATATCCCTTGCGTGGCCAGCTCTGGCTGGCCGGGCAGGACGCGCCGGTGGTCGGGGCGCCGCCGGCCGGCAGCATCTGGCTTGATCCACGTCTGAGCGACCGCCTCAAGCTGGGCGTTGGCGATATCTTGCGCCTGGGGACATCGCAGTTTCGCGTTGCCGCGTTGATCGAGCGCGAACCCGATGGCGCGCTCGATTTCGCCAGCCTGCAACCGCGGCTGATGATGAACGGCGCCGACCTCGGCCAGACCGGGCTGGTCGGTTTCGGCAGCCGGATCAAGTACCGGCTGCTCGTCGCCGGCCCGCCGCAGGCCGTCTCCGCCTGGCAGCAGGACGCGCGTGGCTGGCTGGCGCGCGGTGAGCGGCTGGAAGACGTGCGCGAGGCGCGCCCCGAGGTCAAAACCGCGCTCGAACGCGCCGAAACCTTTTTGCGACTGGTGACCTTGCTCGCGGCGACGATGGCTGGCACCGCGGTGCTGCTGGCAGCGCGGCGTTTCGCCGCCCGCCGCGCCGATGCGGTGGCGCTGTATGTGACCCTGGGTGCAACGCGGGCGCAGATTCGGAGCATCCTGCTTGGCGAGCTGTTGCTGCTGTTCGTGTTCGGTGCGCTCGCCGGCGGTGCGCTGGGCTGGGGCGCGCAGGAGTTGCTCGGCTGGGCGGTGCGCGATCGCTTGCCGGCCGCGCTGCCGGCAGGGTCGGTCTGGCCGTGGTTCGCCGCGTGCGGCTTCGGTTTTGTGCTGCTGATCGGCGTCGCCGGTCCGGCGCTATTGCGGCTGGCGGCAACGCCGCCGATCCGGGTGTTGCGGCGCGAAATCGTCGCGCCACCGCGGCTGTGGCTGACCTTGGCGCTGACCGGTATCGCCACCGCCGCGCTGTTCGTCGGCGTTGCCGGCGATGCCAAGCTTGCCGCCATCGTCGCCGCCGGCATCGCCGGCGCACTGATCGCCGCCGGCCTGCTGGGTTGGTTGCTGCTGATCGTGCTCGGCCGTTTTGCCCAGGGTTTTGCCGCGCGCATTGCCGTGCGCCAGCTGACCCGGCGGCGCTGGCTCGCCGCGGCGCAGCTTGGCGCGCTGGCGGTCGGTCTGCTGGGACTGTGGTTGCTGACCGTGGTCGAGCGCGATCTCTTGAGTGCGTGGGAAAGGCGCGTGCCACTCAACGCGCCGAACCAGTTTGCCTTCAATATCCAGCCCGATCAGGCGGCGTCGTTCGACAAGGCGTTTACCGACGCCGGCTTCGCGCCACCAAAGTTGCAACCGATGATACGCGGCCGCTGGAGCGCGCAGAACGGCCAGCCGGTCGAGCCGAAACGCTACGAGGACGACAGGGCGCAAAGGCTGGCCGAGCGCGAGTTCAACCTCTCGTGGGGCGAAACCTTGCGCGCCGACAACCGGCTCGACGCTGGCAAGCCGCTCGACGAGACCCAGCCCGGTTTCTCGGTCGAATCGGGGCTGGCGAAAACGCTGGGGATCAAACTCGGCGACACGCTGACCTTCGATGTCGCCGGCACCATGGTGAGCGCGCCGGTGGTCAACCTGCGCACGGTCGACTGGGATTCGTTCCGGGTGAATTTCTTTGTCGTCGGCACCCAGGCGCTGTTTGCCGAGCAGCCTGCCAGCCTGATCACCAGCTTCCACCTGCCGCCCGAGCGCCGCGACGTCGTGTCGCGCTGGTCGGCGCAGTTCCCGAACGTGACCTTCATCGACGTCGGCGAGGTGCTCGGCGAAGTCCGCCGGGTGCTCGAACTGGCAGCCAGCGCCTTGCGGCTGGTGTTCGGCTTCTGCCTTGCCGCCGGGCTGACGGTGCTGCTGGCGGCGCTGGAAACCACCGCGCCCGAACGCCGGCGCGAGGCTGCGGTGATGCGCGCGCTCGGCGCCAGCCGGGCGCAGATCACCAGGGTGCAATGGGTCGAAGGCGCGGCGATCGGCGCCACCGCCGGGCTGGTCGCCGGCGTCGCGGCCAGCGTTTCCGGCTGGCTGCTGGCGCGCGAAGTGCTGGAACTGAGCGTGCCGTTTGACTGGCAGCTGCCGCTGATGAGTCTGGCTACCGGGCTCTTGCTGGCGGCGCTGATCACCGCGTGGGAGCGGCGCCAGCTCGCGCGTGCTTCGGCACTGCGGTTGCTGCGGGATCCGGGTTGATTTTTTGTGGAGGGGGCGATGGCCGGTACGGCGTCGCTCATGCTTTCAACGGCTTTGTTGAAAGTCCGAGCGAATCAGCGATCCGGCTGGCGCTCGTACAGCAGATCCGGGCAGCCTTCCTCGTTGTCGGCGCCGTCCGATTCCGCGACGGCCGCAAAGCCGAAGCGCTCGTAAAACCGCCTTGCCCCGTGGTTGGCTTGAAAGGTGTGCAGCCGCACCGGGCCGGTTGCGCCGGCCAGCACCCGGTTCAGTAACGCCGTACCGGTTTGCCGCCCCACCGACGCCGGCCGGACGTACAGCTGGTCGACCCAGAGAATCCCGTCGGTCTCGGCGGTGTTCACAAATCCGCAGATCTCGCCACCGACCTCGGCAACGGTGACGCCGCCGGCCGGCAACAGCAGATGCCGCACCCAGGCACGAACGGCGTCATCCGAATGCGCCAGCGGCGCGTAGGGCAGGAAGGCCTTCCGCGACGCGAGGTAAAGTTCGCCAATGGCGGCCGCGTCGTCCATCGATGCGGGGCGCAGTAGCATGGGGTGCGTTGAGTTGCTCAAAGCTCATCCGACGAGGCAGGGGCATGGCAGACCACTTCGACGTTGTGGCCATCGGGATCGAGGACGAACGCCGCGTAGTAGTGCGGGTGGTAGTGCGGCCGCAGTCCCGGCGCGCCATTGCCCCGGCCGCCAGCGGCGATGGCCGCGTCGTAAAAAGCCTGCACCTGTGCCCGATCCTGCGTGCTGAAAGCGATATGAATAGGCTGTATGTCGGCCGCATTTCCGCCGATCCAGAAGTCCGGCTTGGGTGGCGCGCCGAATCCTGCAAAATCCTTGCCGCCGCTCACGGATTGAGGGACTTCCATCATCAGCACATAGCCGATTGGTGACAGTGCCTTGGAATAGAAGGATTTGCTTTGCTCGAAGTTGCTGACTGTAATGCCGACGTGATCGATCACTTTCAAGCTCCTTGGGAAGCATAAGGTGTGAAGTAACTGGCCGCTGGCGCTGCGCAGCTCTGGGTTGTCCAGTTGGCAGAAGTCTCAGGGCTTGTCAGACAAAATGTCTGCGTTGAGCGCCGGGCCATTGTCGTCAACGGTGATGCGAAGGATTGAATTGTGCCAACCGAGCCCTGAGCATTGCCCGAGTTCATATTCATATGTGGACTTGTAAGAACGATCGGGTTTTCCCAAGAAATGCTCGATTTCGGTTGGTGATTTTCCGTTTAGCTGTTTGCTTTTGAGTAAATCTAGCGCCATGCCGCCACGCACACAACCTGGATCGCGGTTATGAGCATATACGTTTGATACTTTCTGCCATTCTGCAGAATCAAACGCAACTGCTGTTGCTTCGACAGCGTAATGAAATGACCAATATATCCAGAATAAGCGCAGCAAAAAAGCACCAAACAAAATGAATGCCGATATTCGGAGCATTTTTGCCATGGCGCTTGGCCTTAATGAATAAGATGGACTTCCCGTTCCGAGATTGCAGCGAAAGCCGCTGGCAGCGGACGCTGCCATGACGGAACTCCCCCAATCATACCTTACGAGTTGGGAAATAAACTGCCGTTATGCGGTTGGCATTGGGCTCGCCAAGCATGCCTTTGCCGTCCACTGCACCGATGCAACCGGCCGGCGCTGGTCCAACTCCGAGGGGCAACGCGCGGCGTAGCGCTCAGCCTGCGCAGACGGCCGCAGCGGCCTTGGGGTCGGAGACAAAGCGGTTGCCGTTGCCCTGGATGCGGGTGATGCGGCGGTCGCGCTCGGTTTCCCAGCCATCCACGGCATAGGTCTTGGCCCACGCGCACATCAGCTGTTTTTCCTGCCGGCTCATCGTCAGACCGTAGCGCTCGTACATATACAGATAGGTGCGGGCTATGCGGCCGCGCACTTCTTCGCGCGGCTGGGCGCGGCGCTGCTGGAAATCGACGATGGTCTGGCACTGGCCGTACATCGGCGTTGGATTGCGTGTCCACGCGCCGTAGCCGAAGTTGCTGCGATCACCGTTGACCTCGCCAACCGCAGGCACCAGGTTGACGAGATCGCCTTCGGCGGTCTGGAACACCGGATCGTTGCCGGCGCACTGCTTGCGGCCGCCCTGTTGCCAGCACTGGCGCTGGTGGCCCAGATTCCACGCCGGCACGATGTGCTCCCATTCGATCCGCGCGGCGCGCTCGGGGTTCTTGCGTGGCTTGAAACCGCAGGAGGCCCAGTTCACCTTCTTGTCGGTGTAGTCGCAGCCGCAGTAAAACTCTTCGTGCAACTCGCCGGTAAAAATGCGTGGCAGCACCTTCTTGGCGTGGACGAAGTCACGGTGGCCGACCTCGGTGGCACGGCTCACCAGCGGCGCGGCGCCGGTGGCCGAATCGGGTGATTGCGGCAGGTTTTGCAGCAACTGGTCGCCGAGCCGGGCGAGCGCCTTGGTCGCCTCGTGGCGGGCGATTTTTTGCAGTTCGAGCTGGAGATCTCGGGGGGCGTCGTCACCGCAGGCGGTGAGCGCAAGGGAAAGCAGTATGGGGACGATAAAGCGCATCGGCGGCATTCTTGCCGCCGCCGAGCCGCCTGTCTTGTGAATAAGCCATTGCGCGGCGGGGCTACTTTTGCTCCGCCACGTTTGGCCGTGACCTAGCGACTGACCTTCACCATCGGCGTGCCCTTCAGCGCCGCCAGATCCCGGCCGCCAGCGTAGCTGATCGACGACTGCAGATCTTCCTGCAGCTCGATCAAGAGCTTGTCTATGCTGCCCCGATAGGGCACCAGAATCTTCTTGCCCTCGACGTTCATATACGCGCCCTTATTGTGCTCGGATGCGCTGCCGAAGTATTCCTTGTAATGCTGGCCGTCGATCTCGATCAGCCCACCGGCCGACTCGTCGTAACCGGCAAACAGCGAGCCGGCCATGACCATGGTCGCACCACAAGCCAATGCCTTGGCGATATCGCCGTGTTCGTTGACACCGCCATCGGCGATCACCGGCACCTTCACCGCGGCGGCGCAGTCGAGCGTGGTCGACACCATCGGCCGGTGAAAGCCGGTCTTGTTCTTGGTGATGCAGACGCGGCCACCGGCGATGCCGGCCTTGATCGCATCGCAGCCCCAGCTTTCCAGATCACGCGCGGCATCGGCCGTTGCGACGTTGCCGCCGATCAAAAAGGTGCTCGGGAAGAGTTTCTTCACATGCGCGATCATCCGCTCGGCCTTCACGCACCAGGCGTTGGCGATATCGAGCGTCATGTATTCGGGCTTGATACCGGCGGCCCGCAGTTCGGCGAGCTGGCCATAGGTGTCGTCGTTGACGCCGATCGAGATCGATGCAAACAAGCCGTCGTCGTGCATCTGCCGGCAGAAAACCACCGGGTCGATATTGAAGCGATGCATGGTGTAGAACCAGCCACGGCTGGCGAAGTAGCGGCAGGTCGCTTCGTTGATCACGCTCTTCATGTTCGACGCGTACGCCGGCATGGTGAAGCGGCGCGGGCCGAACTGTACCGACGTGTCGCATTCCTTGCGGCTGTCGACGATGGTTTTTTGCGGCACGAGATAGACGTCGCCGTAATTGAGTTCTGGGGTGATGGTGACGATGGACATCGGGTGTATTCCTCTCCGTTGGCATGAACCGGGTTTGCACCGGGCCTGCACGCCGGAACAGTGTTCGAGCGCGCAGTCTGCGTGTTGAAAAAAAACGGGGGCCCCAATAAAAACGGGAGCGGCACGCCGCTCCCGTTTGCAGAAATCCTTGCGCCATCAGCCACTTAGGGGCTGCGCACAACGAATCAAATCTAGGCCGCATCGGCGGCGCTGTCAACCGTGTGCTGCGTGAAAATAGCGGATTGTGACAAAGATCAAGATTGCCGTGATCCGTCGGGGAGGCCCGGCGCAGCGCCTACTGCGGCAAGGGTTTCCAGCTGTCGTCGGGGTCAAAACGCGAGATCCGTTTGACGACGGTGGCCGTTTGCGCGCCAAGGTTCTTTTCGAAAACCTTGCCGTCCTGATTGACGACAAAAGTCATGACGCCGGAAACGCCGTACTTTGCAGGCCAGGCAACGAGCGCAAAGCCGCCGAGCATCTTCCCCTGGGCCACGTAGTCATACGCACCGCCCCTGGCGTTCGGCCCCTGGGCCGCCAGGATGCGGTAGTAGTAGCCGTGGTACGGCGTCTGCGCCTGGTTCCGGGTCTTGCCGTAGCCCTGCAGCGCTGCGTCGGCGTACAGCTCGCCAAGCGGGCTGGCTTCGCCGCTTTCATCGGCCGGCCAGTACAAGCCGTCCCGTTTGCCCGGCGTGCTGACGAAGCGCTGGGCGTAATGCAGCAGGCCGGATCGGTCGGGGTCGCGGCGGTAGTATTCTTGCTGGGCATCGACGTAGGCGAGTATGGCTTGAGTCGCCGCATTTTCGTTCTGGCCGATCCGGCGGTTGATCAGCTCTTCCCGGCCGGCGGCTGCATCGAACTGCCATTGGCCGTCGACCTTGCGAATCGGAATCGGAAACGGCCAGCGATGGTCGCCGATCACCAGCGTCGCGCGGTCGTCGGCAATGCGTTCGACCTCGTGGAGGGCCCGGTATGCGTTTGCGAACTGCTCACGGCCGTGCCTGTCGGCGACCGGATCGCCAGAGTCGATCAGCGGCTCGGCCTTGCTGCCAAGCACCTGCAACATCGTCGCCCGGCTGCCGGACTGGACTGCTTCGTGCAGGGCTTTTGCAGCTGCATCCGGCGTGGCGTACCGGTTTGCCGTGATACCGGGTACCGGTGTCGCAAGCAGTAGCGCAGATGCCACCCACGAAAGGAGTCGCGGTGTCACAACGTGCTTGGCAGGCATGGGGGCGCTCTCCGGTTAGCGGCGGCCGCCGCCGCGGCTGGGGATAGGGCGGCTCATCTGGCCACGGCTCGAGGCGCCACGCAGGCTGTCCTGGCGGGCCATGCTGCCACGATCCATATGCTGAAAGGAGTTGTTGCGCTGACCAGCCTGATCCCGGCGTGTGCCACGGTCGGTCGCCGTTGTGGTGCGATGATCGAATGCGCCTGCACTTGAGCCACGGTCGGAACCGCCTTGCGACGGACTCCGCGTGTCACGGGTGCCGACCTGACGGTCCTGGCCGGCGCCGGGCCGCTCGCGCAGCGATCCCTTGTCCACGTTACCCAACTGGCCGCGTTCCTGATCGGCGCGGCCGCGGAACGCCTCGCGGCTGTCGGCGCCTTGACGGGTGCCGCGATAGCGCTGCTGGGTCGCGTTGTCCCGGTACTGTACGCCCCTGCGGTGGTCGACGTTGTGGTTCCACTGGTTGTTGCTGATATTGGTGCGATTGAAGTTGTTGTAGCGATTGACGTTGATGTTCACGTCGCCACGCCCCCAGTTGCAGCCGCCCCAGAGTGCCGCGCCGACCACGACGCCAGCGGTGAACGAGAAGAAGGCTGCGCCGGCCACGTAGCCGGGCGGGTACCAGTAGTAGGGCGTGTAGGCCGGATACGGCCACGGGCCGTAGACCACGGTCGGGTTGTAGGTGGGCACATAGACGACTTCGGGTTGCGCCGGTTCGATCTTGATCACGGTGGTCGAGCCGCTGCCCGTATCGGTGCTCACCGTCTGTTCCTTCCCGGACTTCAGGTTGCCTTGCGCCTGCGCCTTGGCGCGCAGCCGTTGCGCCGCATCCATCACGCCTTTCTGCTGCGCGAGAAACGCGTCGCCGAGTTTCTGCGTCCAGTCGAGCTTGTCGTTCATCATCTGCAGTACTTGCGGGAACGCGGTGAGCGACTTGACACTGGCGTCCCAGCCTTGCTTCTGCAGTGCGTCTTCGAGCGCCTTGTCCTTGAGGTTCGGGTTGGCTTGCCGCCAGCGCTGCGCCTCGACGATCTCGAGCGGATACGTCGATGCCATCAGCACCTGCGCGAGCAGCGAATCGGGGTAGAGCGCGATCGGTGCGACGAGCTGTTCGAGTTCTTCCTGCTTGAACGGTGCCGGGCCGGCCTCGCCATCGGCGGCGACGGCTTGGCCGAAAACGAGCAGCAGGATCGTGCACAGGATGGCGTGCATCATTGCGTTCATCGTTCCTCCTTCGAGGCGGATGAAGCCGGGGGGATGCAACCACCTTAGTTGCTCGTTGCGGCGCCGGCAAAGCGGATGCGGCAACGGGGCGACGGCTGACCGTGCACCCGGCGCTGCGCGGGATCAGTTCGCGGCGATCACCGCGAGGAAATCGTCGCCGTATTTCTCCAGCTTGCGATCGCCGACGCCGGTGACGCGGCCGAGTTCGTAATGGTCGGCCGGGCGCAGCCGGACCATTTCCTTCAGCGTTGCGTCGCCGAAGATCACGTAGGCCGGCACGTTCTGATCGTCGGCCAGTGCCTTGCGCTTGCGGCGCAGTGCCTGCCACAGCGTGTCGTCCGCCGGGCTGTCGAAGCCGGCGTCGCGGCTCTTGGCGGTGAATTTCTCGCTGCGCGCGCGCAGGAACACGTCGACCTCGCCCTTGAGGATCGGCCGTGCCGCATCGGACAGCGCCAGCCCGCCACGGCTCTCGGCGGCCAGTTGCAAGGCGCCACGCGCGACAAGTTGGCGGAACACCGCGCGCCAGGTTGCTTCGGGTGTCTCCTTGCCGATGCCGTAGGTCGACACGGTCTGATGGCAGTGCTCGCGGACCTTGGCGTTGTCCTTGCCGAGCAGCACGTCGACCAGATGGCCGACGCCGAAGCGGTTGCCGGTGCGGAATACGCACGACAGCGCCTTGCGCGCCGCGTCGGACACATCGACGAGCTTGGGCGGGTTCAGGCAGTTGTCGCAATTGCCGCAGGGCTGCATTGCCTCGCCGAAATAGCCGAGCAGCGTCTGCCGGCGGCAGTCGGTCGCCTCGACGAAACCGAGCATCGCGTCGAGCTTGCGGCGCTCGACCATCTTTTGCTCATCGGGCGCGTTCGAGCCTTCGATCATCTGCGTCAGCAGCATCAGGTCGTTCAGCCCATAGGTGAGCCACGCGTTCGCCGGCAGGCCGTCGCGGCCGGCGCGGCCGGTTTCCTGATAGTAGTTCTCGATGCTTTTGGGCAGATCCAGATGCGCGACGAAGCGCACGTCGGGTTTGTCGATGCCCATGCCGAAGGCGATGGTCGCCACCATCACCACACCGTCGTCGCGCAGGAAAATCTTCTGGTGATTGGCACGGGTCGAGGCATCTAGCCCGGCGTGATAGGGGTAGGCGCGGATCTGTTTTTCGCGCAGCCACGCGGCGGTGTCTTCGACCTTTTTGCGCGACAGGCAATAGACGATGCCCGATTCGCCTTCGTGCTCGCGGCGGATGAACGACAGCAACTGATCGCGGCCGTTCTGTTTCTCGACGATGGTGTAGCGCAGGTTGGGGCGATCGAAACTGGAAACGAACTTGCGCGCATCGATCAGCCGCAGCCGTTCGGCGATTTCCTCGCGCGTGGCGTGGTCGGCGGTGGCGGTCAGCGCGATGCGCGGCACGCCGGGGAAATCGTCGGCCAGGATCGACAGCTGCAGGTATTCGGGGCGGAAATCGTGACCCCATTGCGAGACGCAATGCGCCTCGTCGATTGCAAACAGCGAGACCTTGCCGCTCTTGATCAGCCCCTGAAAACGCGGCGTCATCAGTCGCTCGGGCGCCACGTACAAGAGCTTGAGCGTGCCCGAGAGAAAATCGCGCTCGATTTCGCGCGCGGTATCCAGATCGACGGTCGAATTGAGGAAGGCCGCGGCGACGCCGAGTTCCTTCAGCGTATCGACCTGATCCTGCATCAGCGCGATCAGCGGCGACACCACCACGGCGCAACCGTCGCGCAGCAGCGCCGGCACCTGGTAGCACAGCGATTTGCCGCCGCCGGTGGGCATCAGCACCAGCGCATCGCCGCCGTTGGCGACATGTTCGACGATCTCGCCTTGCTGGCCGCGGAAGGCGTGGTAGCCAAAAACGTGTTCGAGGACGGAAAGCGGGGTGGCGGACATCGGGGAGCTTGAATCGCGGGAAGGGCGCCATTGTACGCCGGCCCGAGCGCGCATACGCGCCGAGGCACCGCCGTCTGGCCTGTCAGCTATTCACGCCGGATGCCGCAGGCGGCGAAGCGGGCTCGGGTTCTCAGGTAAAATGCGCTATTCGACGAAATCGCACTTACCAGGAAGCTCCCGATGACCCTTCACGAACTGATCTCGACCCGTGTGGCCACAGCGCTGGCCGCTGTCGGCGTGCCCGATGCGCCGCCCGCGGTTGCACCGGCATCGCGACCCGAGTTCGGCGACTATCAGGCCAATGGCGTGATGGGCGCGGCCAAGAAGCTGAAACAGAATCCGCGCGAACTGGCCGCTAAGGTCATAGCTGCACTCGATCTCGCCGGCATCGCCAGCAAGATCGATATCGCCGGCCCGGGCTTTATCAATATCACCCTGGCCGATGAATTCCTCGCCGCGCAGGTCGCCCGCCAGCAGGCCAATGTGCGCCTGGGCGCAGGCGCCGCTGCGGCGCAAAAAGTGGTGATCGACTACTCGTCGCCTAACCTCGCCAAGGAAATGCACGTCGGCCATTTGCGTTCGACCATCATCGGCGATGCGCTGGCCCGCGTACTCAATTTCCAGGGCCACGACGTGGTGCGACAGAACCATGTCGGCGACTGGGGCACCCAGTTCGGCATGCTGACGGCGTTTCTGGTTGAGCGTGAAGAAGGCGGTGCCGACGATGCGTTGGCGCTCGACGATCTGGAAGGTTTCTACCGTGCCGCCAAGGTACGTTTTGACGCCGACGAAGCCTTCGCCACGCGTGCCCGCGATTACGTCGTGAAGCTGCAAGGCGGCGACGTGCGCGTGCGCGCGCTGTGGGAGCGCTTCCTCGATGTATCGCTGACGCATTGCGAGGCCGTGTACGCCAAGCTCGGCGTGCAACTGACGCGCGATGACGTGATGGGCGAATCGGCCTACAACGACGACCTCGCCCCGGTGGTTGCCGACCTCAAGGCGCAAGGTCTGGTGACCGAATCCGAGGGCGCGCAGGTCGTGTTCCTCGACGAATTCAAGAACAAGGACGGCGAGCCGCAGGCCTATATCGTGCAGAAGCAGGACGGCGGCTATCTGTATTCGACCTCCGATCTGGCCGCGGTGCGCTATCGCGCCGGCAAGCTCAAGGCCGACCGCGCGCTGTACGTGGTCGATGCGCGCCAGGCGCTGCACTTCCAGCAGATGTTCACCGTAGCCCGCAAGGCCGGCTACGCGCCAGCCTCGCTCTCGCTCGAACACGTGGCCTTCGGCACGATGATGGGCGACGACGGCAAGCCGTTCAAAACCCGTTCCGGCGGCGTGGTGAAGCTGGCCGAGCTGCTGGCCGAGGCCGAACAGCGCGCGTTCGATCTCGTCAGCAGCAAGAACCCGGATCTGGATGAAGCCACCCGCCGCCATGTGGCGCATGTGGTCGGCATCGGCGCGGTCAAGTACGCCGATCTCTCCAAGCACCGCACCAGCGATTACATCTTCGACTGGAACACGATGCTCAGCTTCGAGGGCAATACGGCGCCGTATCTGCAATACGCCTACACCCGCGTCGCCAGCATCTTCCGTCAGGCCGGCGAATTCGACGCGCACGCACCGATTGCGATCACCGAGCAGGCCGAGCACCAACTGGCGCTGCAGCTGGCGCAATTCCCCGAGCTGCTGCAACAGGTTGCGGCCGACACCTGCCCGCACTTCCTCTGCGCCTATCTGTATCAGCTGGCGACCAGGTTCAGCCGCTTCTACGAAGCTTGCCCGGTGCTCAAGTCCGAAGGCGAGATCCGCGCCAGCCGCTTGGCGCTGTGCGCTGCAACGGGCAAGACGCTGTCGACCGGTCTGGGCTTGTTGGGCATCGACGTGCTTGAGGCGATGTAAGCGGGTGTTTTGATAAAAAAAAGCCAAGTATTTTTTGGCTTTTTTTTATGCGGAGATGGACGATTATTTTTCTGCGGTCTTTATGAGTAATTCCGGTTGCTCGCTGATGAAGGCAGACACATCTGGAATGTCTTTCATGTCTGCAATCCATCCAGTTCTCAGTGACATCGAGCCATCTGGGTTGACCTTGCTGTCGAAGGTCGATATTCCTAATGTGCGTTCGTATGCCAAGACTTTTTTTCCTGTGCTTAAATTAATTGCGGTTGCCTTTCCTCCTCCTTCCATTGCGACCAAAACTGGGCCTTTGTTGGTTTTTTGCCAGTCGGCCAACCAATAATAATGAGTCATGTTTTTGCCAGTTTTTGAGTATAGCGATTCAAAGCTGAACATTTGGTCGCAAACGTTTATCCCTAATTTCTTCTGGTAGCACTGACTGTAAGTGTGAATGTTCTTTCCGTTGGAGGAAATGTTTAGCGGGTATATATTTCTAGTGTCGAGATTGAATAGCGCGTAATCGCTTTTTTCGTTGATTCCGAAAATGGCACCAAGATTTTTTACGGAGTCAAGCAGGCCGCTTGCTGAATCTTTTTTTTCTGAGGCGCTGGCGACCTCAAGCAGCACATAGCCGGTTGCGCCAACATTGCCATGTTGCAATGGTGCCAGCGCATAGCCTTCTGGCAGCGCCGATGTCTTTGTTCCTTGTCCCGGGGTATACCGAACAACGGCGGACTCGCGTCCAAGCAATACCCCGCGTGGCATTGGGCTGAAAATTTCGCCGGATAGTTTTTTACCGGATGTAGTAACTATACTCCAAATACCATTTTCTCTTGTCCCTGAAGCAATTTCAATTGCTTCGTCGCTGCTGCCTGCCTTTATATATTTTGCTGATTGTTTGTTTTTGCTCTGCTCTACAAGGTAAGTGATGTCGCCATTAATAACATCAAATGCATAGGATTTTATTTTTCCTTCTGCATCGACGTAAGGTGTGCCATTGACAATAAAGCCGTCTTTTCGTTCTTCTATTTTAAGGGGGGCTGATGCGCCGGACATTTTTTTTATGGCATCCGATAATGCAGCTTCTGAAATAAGGGGGTGCGTGTTTTTTTCTTGAATATCAGATGAGGTGGCGACGGGCTTCATCAATTTTCCCATGCTTTTTTGTACCATGGCATTTACTTGCTCATCGGTTAAGTCAATGCCTCTCTCTTTATATCCTGCTCTGATGGCATTTGCCATTTCATCTTGCAATGTCAAGGCGAGAGTTGGTCCCGCGCTGACACTCAGTGAGTACGCCAACAGGATTTGTATTGAACTGAATTTAAACATGATTGACCAACTTATTGACAAAGAGTCAATTTTATTTGTAAGCAAATGGAAAGTAAATAATCAGAGAGCAGATGAGTCGTATCCTGTTGGAAAAGTACACATTAAGTGCACTGCATTGCTCGGGGGCTGAGCGGGTCGGCGGTGACGTTCTGGACCGCGTGGGACGGCGATGCGCTGCTCGGTTGTGGCGCGCTGAAATCGCTGGGCGCGGATCACGGCGAGATCAAGTCGATGCGCACCGCGCGGGCGCATCTGCGCAAGGGCGTGCCCCAAGCGGTTCTGACCGTACTGCTGAACGAGGCAGAGCGCCGTGGCTATGCGCGGATCAATCTGGAAACCGGTTCGTCGCCGGCCTTCCTGCCCGCGCATGCGCTGTATGCCCGCAACGGTTTTGCCCGCTGCGGGCCGTTCGGCGATTACCTGCCGAATGCGTTCAGCGTGTTCATGAGTAAGGCGCTGCCGGTCAGGCCGGCGTGGTGACGACGGCGGTACCGCTGGCCGAGACCATCAGCATGCCGTTGTTCTGGCCGAGCACCTCGTAGTCGAGGTCGATGCCGATCACCGCGTTGGCGCCGAGCGCGGCGGCGCGTTCCTGCAGCTCCTGCAGCGCGATGTCGCGGGCCTTCTGCAGCTCCTTTTCATACGTCGCCGAGCGGCCGCCGACAAGGTCGCGGATGCCGGCGAACAGGTCCTTGAACACATTGGCACCGAGGATGGCCTCGCCGGTGACGATGCCGCAGTAACGGCTGATCTTGTGGCCTTCGAGCGTGGCGGTGGTGGTGACGATCATGAGGGGCTCCTGACGGGATCACGGGCGGAGCCGGTTTCCGCCCAAGGCGCTTGGTCCATCGCGTGACCCGATGGTTCCGGCCGTCTCAGCATAGGCCACCGCCCTAGCCCTGCTCGGCCCGTGGCGCTCAGTAGCCACGCAGGTCGTCGACCGGCAGCGCCAGCGGCGTACCGGTGATCCGCTGCAAGGTCTGACCGATCACGTCGATATTGTTGTCGAAGCTGCCATGCGTGGTGCCGGTGGTGACCGGTTTGCCGCCCGGGTTGAGCGCGATGTTGACGGTCGGATCGCGGTAGACATGCAGCCGCTTGGTGCCGCCCGAGTCGCTCCAGGCGCGGTGCCAGTCGTTGACGACATCGAAGCTGCCCGACGAGCCGTCCCAGTCGCGCTCGGCCGAGCCGTTTGCCGCGAAGACCTTCTCCAGCCCGAGGATCGGCGTGCGCTTGTCGGGTTCGAGCGCGTTGCTGATCAGGTAGAGCAGCGATTTGCGGTAGAGCTGCGCGACGGTGTCGTCGCGTTCGTTGCCGTCGCTGAGGATGTGCAGCTGCATCCGCTTCATCAGTTCTTCGTGCGGCGTGTAATGGCGGTTGGCGAACGCCACCGTGCAAGCCGGCGCGTACAGGTGGATCGATGCGAGCCGCTGCTCGAGGTCGAGCTGCGCAAACCGGCCGAGCAGGTGGCCGAGCAGGATGGCGCCGGCCGAATGGCCGATCAGGTGGATTTCCAGCTTCTCGCCCCAGGTCTGCGCCAGCTCCTGCAGCGCCAGCCCCAAGAGGTCGCCGCCGCGGCCGCGCTCGACCGAGAACGCGGCGTTTTCCTTCATCTCGCTCCAGATCGGCCGGCCGACCGGGCGGCCGATCGCCGTTTCGACCATCGCGTCGTGCTGGTCGGCGAACCAGTCCTTGATGCTGCGCGCGGCGCCGGCCGGCCCCGGGCGTATCCGGTCGACATGGTCTTCGAAGATCTGTGCTAGCGACTCGAACAGCCCGGTTTTCCAGACCAGGAACAGCGGGTAGCAGCCGTTACCGGTGAAAAATCGGCCCATTGCCCGGGCCCGCGCGAGCGCGACCTCCTCGCTGTTGAGTCCGCCGTGCGCGTACAGCACCAGCTTCTTGGTGTCGCCCGGCTGGCTGCGAAACCAGCGGTCGGGCAGCGTGCACACTTGGTTGAGCAGGGTGCGCTGGATTTCGTCCTCGGCGATGAAGCGGGCGATCCGGCCGTCGTTGCCGCAGATGATGCTGTGCAGGGCGGTCGTCTCGTCATCCCAGTTCGCCTGCGTCGCGCCGGCGAGGCCGCCGTCGGCATGCGGCTTCGGCACGCGCTGCCCCGAGAGGTTGCCCGGTACGCCGGTGGCGGCGACCCAGGCGTCCATCGCGTTGGCCAGCCAGTCGCCGTAGCCCAGTACGGCGAAGCCGCCGGCGCCCCAGTGCTGGCCCCACGAGTTCTGCACGATGAAGCCGGTCCGGTTGAAGCCGACCAGTGCAAAGGCGTGACCGTTCGCTAGCGACGGCCGTCCGTCGAACGCAATCACCGGCAGGTCGGCGTGTTTCTTCGGCATCTTGCCCACCGGCAGCTGCTGCCAGCCGTCGTGCGTGTACGCCGAGACATAGATTGCGCCGACCTCGAGGATCGCCGCCTGCAGGTCGACCAGCGCCTTGGTATCGATCCGGTAGTAGACGCCGAGAGTGGTTTCCAGCGCAGCGTCGATCCAGCCCGGATTCGGCGACGTGTCCTCGCCGTCGCCGTAGCGCCAGTCGTGCTCGAGACAGACACCGTGGCGGTGCCAGCCCTTGAGCGCGCCGCGGCAGCTCGATCCCTCGTAGTCCTCGCCGTCGTATTCGTCGTAGCGGCGTGCGAAGTAGTAGAGCATGCGCGGGCTGACCGAATCGATCGGTTTGGCGCCGTTGCCGCGCCAGCGCAGATAGTTGATCACGCAGGCGAGGCCGAAGCCGGTGCATGCGCCTTCCTGTCCCTGGTTCAGCACTAGCCCGGCCTTGGCGTACGCCGGCAGCAGCGCGGCGACGTCGGCATCGTCCGGATACTGTGGCGGCAGCGCCTGCACGCGCGGCTGGTACGGCCGGTCGCGCAGGTCGACGCCGTCGCGGACGACGTCGAGCCTGGGTAGCGTGAATGTCGCGGCGCGCTTGGCCGCCGCCCCACGGCTTGCCCTGACCGGCGCGAGCGCCCGCATGCCGCGCCGGTACGCATCGCTGAAGCGGTCGAGTCCGTGGCTGCCGCCGTTGACGAGCCTGCGCGCCGCCTTCAGGTCGTCGGCCGCGAGCGCGTCGCGCAGCTTGTCGAGCTTGGCGGCGAGGAAGGCCGCGAGCAGGCTGGCGGCGACCTCGGGCGCGTTGGCCAGATCGGGCTGGCCGACGAGGTCGATGCCGAGCTGCTGGCCGAAGCGGGTGTAGTTGTCGCGCCCGGTCAGTTGCACATAGCCGCGGCCCTTGAAGCGCGCGCCGTCGCCGGATACCGTGTTGCCCAGCCTCTTGCCGGGCCCTGTGCCCGGATCGTAGGCGCTGAATGGCGGCCTGCCGGGTTCCGTGTTGAACTTCGACACGCCCTCGCTGATCGGCAGGAAGCCCTCGGTCTCGGCGCGGATCGTCGCCAGCGCCATGCAGACCAGCTCGCGGTCGGTCAGGCCAGCGGCGCACAATGCCGCCATCACGTAGGGCAGGTTGCGCTCGATGTTCGAGGCCTTGGTCGCCGGAAACATCTGCCGCACCGTCGCAACATTGACCTGCGCCGCGGGTTGCTTGAGCTGCAGCAGCCCGAGTTCGCCGAGCACGCGCGGGCCGGCGATGCCGTCGGCGGCGAAGCCGGCTGCACCCTGCCATTGGCGCAGCGCCGCGCCGGTGTCGGTGTCGAAACCGTCGCCACTATTCAGGCCCGGGAACAGTGCCGGGTCGATACCGAGCGTTGCCAGCCGATCCAGCAGCGCCCGTTTCAGCGCGGCGACGTCGGCCCCGTCGTGGCCGTTGAGCAAGAGCGTCCGTGTCATGATGATGCCCTCCGTCTCAGCCCAGAACCGGCCACTGTTTCTGCGAGCGCGTGCCACCGAGCTGCGGCGTCTGCGGGTAGTTCTGGCTCGGCAGCGATTGCCTGATCGCCCTGAACCAGTCGCCGTAGCGCGCCGGGGCGGCCTTCAGCGCCTGCAGCGCGACATAGGTGAACGCGCCGTTGGGCCGGCCGCCGAACTGCGCGTCGTAGCTGTACTCGATGTCGCGACAGCCCGCCATCAGCAACGCGCCGAACGGCCGCGCCGGTTTGGCTGGCGCCGCTGTACGGCTTTTCGCCACCGCCAGCGCCGATGCGTCGAGGAAGGTCTCCGGCGCGAGAAAGCGGGCCTTGCCGCGGCCGCCATCGCCGAGCGGTGGCGCCAGCTTGGCGACGGTGCCCGAATGGCAGGAATCGGCGATCAAGACGATCTTCACGCCGCGTTCACGCTCGCCGAACAGGTCGTAAAGTTCGTCGTCGCTGAGTACCTGACCCTGGCTGATATCGTGTGGGCAGAGTACCTCGTCGCGGCTGTCGGGTTCGTCGCCGTTTTGATCGGGCACCCACGAGCCGTGGCCGGAATAGGTGATGACGAGCACGTCGCCGCCGCGCGCAGCGCTGATGTGCCGGCGGATCGCGTCGACCATGGCCTGTTTTCTGGCGTCGGCATCGAGCAGCAAGGTCGCCGCAAAACCGCGCCGCTGCAATTCGGCGGCCCAGTCGTTGGCATCGTTGATGCAGCCCGAGAGGTCGCTATCGACGCCGGGATAGTCGTTGATGCCGATGCAAAGTGCGGACTTGTTCATGATGTGCTCCGTGTTGTTTGGCAATGCTTGGGAGCGGGTGTGTTGAATGATCGAAACCGCGGCTGCGTGTAGCCCCGTCTCGTCAGGGGTCGTCCAGGGGATAGCTTGAACATAGCAAGCGTGCCCGCCGCTTCAGCCCAAAGCGGACAGGTGGGCGTGGTGCCCGCCGTTTATCGCTGCCGGTTATTTCTTGGGCATGGAAAAGCCTTTCCCGGCAGAACACGTATTCCGTAGGATTGCGCGCAAAAAAACAGGAGGCATACATGGAGAGGCAACAACAGGCGGAGCGCGCCGCGCCGGCCGCGCCATCATTTGGCGTGGCATTGATCTGGTGGTTCAAGCTCGGCTGTATCAGCTTTGGCGGCCCGGCCGGGCAGATTGCGGTGATGCATCGCGAGCTGGTCGAAATGCGGCGGTGGATTTCCGAGAAGCGCTTTTTGCACGCGCTCAATTACTGCATGGTGCTGCCGGGGCCGGAGGCGCAGCAGTTGGCGACCTACATCGGCTGGTTGCTGCACGGCGCGCGCGGCGGCATCGCGGCCGGGGCGCTATTCGTGTTGCCGTCGCTGGCGCTGCTGATCGGGCTGTCGTGGGGCTATATGGCCTTTGGCGCGGTGCCGGCGGTGGCGGCCTTGCTGTGGGGAATCAAGCCGGCGGTGGTCGCGGTGGTCGCGTTCGCGGCGTGGCGGATCGGCAAGCGGGTATTGCGCAATGGCGCGCTGTGGGCCTTGGCGATTGCGGCGCTGCTGGCGATCGCCGTGCTGCGCTTGCCGTTCCCGGCGATCATTCTTGCCGCGGCCTTGCTGGGTGCCCTGGGCGGGCACTGGCGTCCGAGCTGGTTCCGCAGCGGCGGCGGCCATGCGGCCAAGGCCGGCGAGCACTGGCCGGCGCTGATCGACGACGATACCCCGCCGCCGGCGTGGGCGCGGTTCTCGTGGCGACGTCTGGCCGGCATCGCCGCGATCGGGCTGGCGCTGTGGGCGCTGGTCATCGGCATCGTCGTGGCCGTGTATGGCTTTGATCGGGTGTTCACGCCGATGGCGCTGTTTTTCAGCAAGGCGGCATTACTGACCTTTGGAGGTGCTTATGCGGTGCTGCCCTATGTGTATCAGGCGGCGGTCGAGCACTACCAGTGGCTGAGCGCGCCGCAGATGATCGACGGCCTGGCGCTGGGTGAATCGACGCCGGGGCCGCTGATCATGGTGACGGCCTTCGTCGGCTTTGTCGGTGCTTGGCAGCACGCCGGGATCGATCCTTTCCTCGCCGGCGTGATCGGCGCCTGCGTGGCGACGTGGTTCACCTTTCTGCCGTCGTTCGTGTTCATCCTCGCCGGCGGGCCGCTGATCGAATCGACGCACGACAACCTCAGGCTCACGGCGCCGCTGACGGCGATCAGCGCGGCGGTCGTCGGCGTGATCGCCAATCTGGCGCTGTTCTTCGCCTGGCACGTGTTCTGGCCTGCTGGTGTGTGGTCGGCTCCCGACTGGCCTGCGGTGGTGTTGGCGCTGCTGGCGGCGGCGGCGCTGTTCAGTCAGCGCTTGGGGATGATGCCGGTGCTGGGGCTGTGCGCGCTGGCGGGGCTGGTCCGCTATGCGCTGAGCTGAGGGGCTGAATAAGAAAACGCCATCGCGGTGAGCGATGGCGTTTTCTTATTGCCGGGTAAAGCCGCCGATTACAGCCCGGCTTCGACCAGCATTTCCCGCGTCAGCAGGAACACGAAGCCATCGCCGCTGGCGGTATCGAGCCAGACAAACGGCAGTTGCGGGTAGAGCGTTTCCAGTACGTCGCGGTTGTGGCCGATCTCGACCACCAGTACGCCGCGCGGGTTGAGGAAGGCGCTGGCCTGATCGATGATCTTGCGGGTGATGTCGAGGCCATCCTCGCCGCTGCCGAGCGCCATGGCTGGCTCGTGGCGGTATTCGTTCGGCAGCTCGTCCATCGACGGCGCGTCGACGTAGGGCGGGTTGGAAATGATCAGGTCGTAGACTTCGCCGGTGACCGGTTCGAACAGATCGCCGTCGAGCAGGTCGATGCGTTCGCCAAGGTGATAGTCGGTGATGTTGAGCTCGGCGACGTCGAGCGCATCCGGGCTCAGGTCGACGGCGTCGATCGCCGCGTCGGGGAAGGTATCGGCCAGCACGATCGCCAGGCAGCCCGAGCCGGTGCACAGGTCGAGTGCGCGGTGGACCAGCTCCGGGTGTTCGATCCACGGCTCCAGCGCTTCGTTGAACAGCAGCTCGGCGATGAACGAGCGCGGCACGATGGTGCGCTCGTCGACGTAGAACTTGTAATCGCCGAGCCAGGCTTCCTTGGTCAGGTAGGCGGTTGGCACGTGTTCTTCGGCGCGCTTGCGGATCACTTCAATCACGCGGTCGACTTCGGACGGCAGCAGCCTTGCTTCGAGGAAGGGATCCAGCTTGTCGATCGGCAGCTTCAGCGTCGCCAGCAACAGATAGGCGGCTTCGTCGAAAGCGTTGTCGGTGCCGTGGCCGTAAGAGAGCTCGGCATCGTTGAAGCGGCTCACGGCAAAACGCAGGCAGTCTCGCACCGTGGAGAGGTGTTGGCGGGCGGCTTCGTACATGGGGGCGAGACTCCTGTTGCTGAAAATACCGGCAGTGTAGAGCGGTAGAAGCAAATCGGCGAGCGGCCTGTGGCGCAAGTTGCTGTCATTTTCCTTTCAATGTTGTGGCGATTGCCGCCGCATGGCACCCCAAGAGCGCAGAATGTGCCAATTGGGGATGCGGCGCGCATGGCTTGGGTGTACATTTCTGCCTTTCTTTCAAGCTGTTGGCGCATTTTGCCCGCAGCAACCGCAGGGCAGACCGCTAATGAGTTTTTCGACCCTGGGCTTGGCCCGGGAAGTACAGCAGGCCGTCGAGGCCATGGGTTACGAAACCCCGACGCCGATCCAGTCCAAAGCCATTCCGCTGGTGCTCGCCGGCCGTGACTTGCTCGGTGCCGCGCAGACCGGTACCGGCAAAACCGCCGCGTTCACCTTGCCTATCCTGACGCTGCTGGCGCCCTACGCCAGCAATAGCGTGTCGCCGGCCAAGCATCCGGTGCGTGCACTGATCCTGACGCCGACGCGCGAACTCGCCGATCAGGTCGGCGAGAACGTCAAAACCTATTCGCAGTTCATGCCGCTGCGCAGCCATATCGTGTTTGGCGGTGTCGACATCAAGGCACAGATTCCGGCGCTGCGTGCCGGGGTTGAAGTGCTGATCGCCACGCCGGGCCGCCTGCTCGATCACGTGCAGCAGAAATCGGTGAATTTGTCGCAGGTCGAGATTCTGGTGCTCGACGAAGCCGACCGCATGCTCGACATGGGCTTCATTCTCGACATCAAGAAGATCATCTCGATGTTGCCCAAGCGCAAGCAGACCTTGCTGTTCTCGGCGACGTTCTCGGCCGAAATCAAGAAACTCTCGGCCGAGTTCCTCAACAATCCGGAACTCGTCGAAGTGGCGCGCCAGAACGCGACCAACGACAACGTCGAGCAGGTCATGCACCCGTGCGAGACGCATCGCAAGCCGGCACTGCTGGCGAACCTGATCCGCACCCACAAGATGGGCCAGGTCATCGTCTTCAACCGCACCAAGCAGGGCGCCGATTCGGTGGCGCGCGAGCTCAAGCGCGGCGGTTTCGATTGCGAAGCGATCCACGGCGACCGCGATCAGCGCTCGCGACTGGAAACGCTGCAACGCTTCAAGGATGGCACGCTGCAGATTCTGGTCGCCACCGACGTCGCCGCGCGCGGGCTGGATATTTCCGAGCTGCCGTATGTGGTCAACTTCGAGCTGCCGAACAACCCCGAGGATTACGTCCATCGCATCGGTCGTACCGGTCGCGCCGGCGCGACCGGGGTGGCGATCTCGCTGGTTGATCCGGGCGAGGACAAGGCCTACGCGCTGATCCAGAAGCTGATCAAGAAAGAACTGCCGCTGACGCCGGTGCCGGGCTATTCGCCGGGCACGACGCCGATCCAGGTTCAGGCCGAACGGCCGAATCGGGGCGAGCGCCGTCATCCGGAAGCCCGCCGTGACAGCGTTGAAGCCCGCGCCGCCGCGCCGGCACCCGCTGCGGCGCCCGTGCGTCATCGTGGCGACGTCGAAGTCGCCCTGCCGACCAAGCCCTTGCCGACGCTGCCCAAGCGCGGGCAACAGATCGCGGCGTTGTTCCTGCCGCCCAAGCACCCGGTCTCGCATAAGTGAGCGATTTCGCCGATCGCTGGACCCAGCGGCTGCACAGCGGTTTTCCGCTGCTCGCGGCGATGGATGTCCGGCTGGTCGGCGATGCAAGGGCGTGGCAGTTGCACGCGCCGTTCGATCCCAACCGCAACGATCACGGCACCGCCTTCGGTGGCAGCCTGTCGACCCTGGCGACGATCGCCGGCTGGCTTTACGTCAGCGTGCTTGCCGGTGACGCGTTCGACGTGGTGATCCAGTCGGGCAACGCGCATTTCGTCCAGCCGCTGCAGACCGGGCTGGTTTCGCAGGTCACCGCGGTGAGCGATGACGAACTGGTGCGCTTCCGCCAGACCCTGGCGCGACGCGGCCGGGCCCGGCTGACGGTGCATGCGTCGGTTGGCGACGGGACGAGCGAGGCGATGCGCTTCACCGGCCAGTATGTCGCGGTGAGATTGCCGGGATGAGGTCGAAAAAAAAGCCGCTGATTCAGCGGCTTTTTCTATTGGCTAAATAACGTTCAGGCCGCAATCAGCCGCACCGCCAGCGGCGTGCCGCCGTCGATCTGCGCGATCAGCCGATCGATGTTCGGGTGCTTGCCCGGGAAGGCTTCGGCATCGGCGGTGTGCTCGGCATACAGGCGCAGGCCCTTGTCGGCGGCGATGGCATCGATGGCGCCGAATTCCTGATACAGCGCGTGATACACGCGCACGCTGCCGGCCTGACCGGGTTTGTTCTCGATGCGCGCGACGATCTCGTCGCCGTGCAGCAGTTCCAGCGCGGCGAGGTGGTCGATGGCCGGCAGGGTGTCGAGGGTATCTTTGAAGTTCATGGTGTTGAAACTCGTATCGGGATCGGAAGGGATGGTTTAGTTGTCGCTGCCCAGCGCATCGCGGCCCCAGATGGCCTCGGCGTTGAGTGCGGCTATGGGCGTGTCGACAATCGCGACGACGCGGAATTCGGCTTGCCGGGTATCGCGCTCGATCACTTCGCTCCCGCTAAGCACTGCAACGCGCGGCGCATCGGCGTGCTCGCCGGGAGCGCGGACGACGCCGGTTTCGCCATTGACGAGCGAGACGGTGCTACCGGGCGGATAGACGCCGACGGTTTCGGTGAACAGCCGCGCCAGCTTGGCATCGACATCGCCGGCCAGGCTTTGCTTCAGCGCGGCGTCGGCGTGCTGTGCGTGCCGCCAGGCGCTTTGGGTCAGCAGCGCGCAATAGCGGTCGGCCAGACCGAGCAGGCGCGCTTCGAAGCGAATCGCATCGCCTTGCAGTTGCTGCGGATAGCCGCTGCCATCGGGCACTTCGTGATGCTGCAGCACGCAATCGAGCCACAGCGTATCGGCGACGCCCAAGAGGCGCAGCGCATCGCGGCTGCTTTGCGGATGCTGCTGCATGGCCTCGCGCTGCTCGGCGCTGAGCGGCGTGGTTTGCGTCGCCAGCGTGGTCTGCAGTGCCTGCATGCCCAGATTCATCGTCAGCGCGGCGGCCAGCACCGGCAGGCGTTCGGCGCGCGGGTAGCCCAGCCGGGCGAGCACCAGTTCGACCACGATGGCGACATCGCAGGCGTGTCGCGACGGGTAGGCACTGCGCTGGTCGAGCAGGATTTGCGCCAGCGCGACACTGCTGTTCTGGGCGCAAGCCAGTTGCACTGCCTTGGCGATGGTGAGGATGTCGGTGGCGAACGGCGTGTCGCGGCCGCCATCGGCCAGCAATGATTCAAGACGGTGGCGGGCGGCGCGGACAAGTTGGGCAGGGCTGAGAGCGGTGGCGGGTGGCATGGGATCTGGGCTCGGTCGTGGCGACGATTCTAGCCTATCTACCGTAGTAAGCTGGGCAGCAAAAAGGCCAACGTCCTTTGCCGACGTTGGCCTAACGGTCTTGCGGGGACGACGCTCAGTCTTCGTCGGCTTCGTCGATCCACGCCAGCTGGATCGCTTCGAGAATCTTTTCGCCGCAATGCTTGGGGTCGTCGTTGAAATCCGGCAGCGCCATCACCCAGTTGCGCAGGTCGACGAAATTGACCTTGAGCGGGCTGATTTCCGGGTGGGCTTCGGAGAGTTCGATGGCGATCAGACGGCTATCGGTCCATTTCATGGCTGGCTTTCCTCTTTGATTTTGGCGACGCGGCCGCCGGTGAGCGTGACCAGATGCTGCGGTGCCAGCGCGAACACGCTGTTCGGCGTGCCGGCGGCGGCCCACAGTTCGGCATGAGCAAGCAGGTCTTCGTCGATCAGCGTGATCGGGGCTTCGGCATGGGCGATCGGCGCGACGCCGCCGATGACGAAACCGGTCTTGGCACGAACGAAGTCGGCATCGGCACGGCCGATTTTCTCGCCGACCAAGGCCGCAACGGTTTTCTCGCAGACGCGATTGGCGCCGCTGGTCACGACCAGCACATGGCGCTCGCTGGCTTTGGCGCGCAGGATCACCGATTTGGCGATCTGCGCCACGCTGCAGCCGATCGCCGTGGCGGCATCTTGCGAGGTGCGGGTCGACGCGTCGAATTCGACGATGCGGGTTTCAACGCCGGCAGCCTCAAGCGCAGCGGCAACGCGTTGCTGGCTCTCGGACGCCATTTTAGTGGTGCTCGCGCGCGAGGTTGATGGTGTATTTGGGCAGCTCGACCACCAGCTCGGCATCGGCGACCAGCGCCTGGCACGACAGCCGTGAGCACGGCTCCAGCCCCCAGGCCTTGTCGAGCTGGTCTTCTTCCAGCTCTTCGGCGGGTTCGAGGCTCTGAAGGCCTTCGCGGATCAGCACATGACAGGTGGTGCAGGCGCAGGACATCTCGCAAGCGTGTTCGATTTCGATATCGTTTTCGAGCAGCGCTTGGCAGATCGATGTGCCGGGCTTTGCATCGAACACCGCGCCCTCGGGGCAGAGTATCGGGTGAGGCAATACAACAACTTGGGTCATGGTTTTCGGTCCCCTTAGAAGTCGCTGACCTTGTGGCCAGCCAGCCCGCGGCTCACGGCTCTATCCATCCGGCGAGCGGCAAAATCGCTGCTGGTCTGATTGAGCGCTTCGGCCACGGTGCGAATGAGATGGGCATCGTCGCCGGTATTGGCGGCTTGCGATGCGGCCAGGGCGGCGTCGATATCGGCGCGCTCGGCGGCGTTCAACAGATCGCCATCCTGAGCTAGCGCGGCCAGCGTGGCGTTGATGATGCCTTCGGCATCGACGCGGGCTTCGGCGAGCTTGCGGGCTTCGAGGTCGTCACTGGCGTGCGCCATCGAATCACTGAGCATGCGGCCGATTTCGTCGTCCGACAGCCCGTACGACGGTTTGACGACGATGCTCGCGGCAACGCCCGAGCTTTGCTCCTGCGCCGACACGCTCAACAAGCCATCGGCGTCGACCTGGAAGGTCACACGGATGCGTGCCGCGCCGGCGACCATCGGCGGAATGCCGCGCAGCTCGAAGCGTGCCAGCGAGCGGCAGTCGGATACCAGCTCGCGCTCGCCCTGCAGCACGTGGATCGCCATCGCGGTCTGGCCATCCTTGAAGGTGGTGAATTCCTGCGCGCGCGCGGTCGGGATGGTGCTGTTGCGCGGGATGACCTTCTCGACCAGGCCGCCCATTGTTTCCAGGCCGAGCGACAGCGGAATCACGTCCAGCAGCAGCCAGTCGTCGTCGCCCTTGTTGCCGGCGAGCACATTGGCCTGCATCGCCGCACCGATGGCGACGACCTTGTCCGGGTCGAGGTTGGTCAGCGGCGGCTTGCCAAACAGTTCGGCGACCGCGCGGCGCACGTGCGGCATACGCGTGGCGCCGCCGACGAGGACGACGCCCTTGATGTCGTTGGCCGACAGCTTGGCATCGCGCAGCGCGCGTCGCACCGGGGTGATGGTTTTCTGCACCAGATGTGCGGTGATCTGCTGGAAGACCTCGGCCGTGAGTTCGACATCGATGACTGTGTCGTCCGAGAGTTTGGCGGTGATCTGCGCGTGATCGTGGTCGGTGAGTTCTTCCTTGGCCTGACGCGCGCGGGTCAGCAGCAGGCGTGCGTCCTTGTCGTTCAGCTTCGAGAGCTTGGCTTCTTCGAGTATCCAGCAATACAGCCGGTGATCGAAGTCGTCGCCGCCCAGTTGCGAGTCGCCGCTGGTTGCGCGGACTTCGAACACGCCGCGCGTGAGCTCGAGAATCGAGACGTCGAAGGTGCCGCCGCCGAGGTCATAGACGACGTAAGTGCCTTCGGCCGCATTATCCAACCCGTAGGCAATGGCTGCGGCGGTTGGTTCGTTCAGCAGGCGCAGCACGTTCAGGCCGGCCAGCCGCGCGGCATCCTTGGTGGCCTGGCGCTGGGCATCGTCAAAATAAGCCGGGACGGTGATCACCGCGCCGACGAGTTCGCCGCCGAGGCTCTGCTCGGCGCGGGCGCGCAGCGCCTTGAGGATGTCGGCCGAGACTTCGACCGGGCTTTTGATCCCGCCCGCGGTCGAGAGCTTGAGCATGCCCGGCTCGTCGACGAAACGGTAAGGCGTGGCGGCATCGGCAACGTCGGTCAGTCCGCGGCCCATGAAGCGCTTGACTGAGACGACGGTGTTGGCCGGGTCCTGATTGAGTTTTTTCTGTGCGCCGTGGCCCACCGTGACAACGCCGTCGGCGGCGTAGTGGACGATGGACGGCAGCAACATGCGGCCGGCGTCGTCGGGCAGACAGGCTGCGCTGCCGCTACGGACGGTTGCGACCAGCGAATTGGTCGTGCCAAGGTCGATGCCGACCGCGAGGCGGTGCTGGTGCGGCGCGGCGGAAAGGCCGGGCTCGGAAATCTGCAGTAGGGCCATGGTTCGCAGCTAGTAAAAACGTGTTTGCACGTGGGCGCGGGCGGGGTAGTGGAACCCGCGTTCGCCAACGCTAAAAAAGCACCGATTCGATGGCATCGCCGATTTCCTCGTTCAGCTTTTCGAGGAAGCGCAGCTTGCGCACGGCCATCGCGGCGGCGGGGTAATCGCGATCGATATCGATAAGATCGCCCAGTTCTTCGGTCAGCGCGGCGGTCTCGGTGGCCAGATCGCGGTTGAGTGCTTCCAGCGCATCAACACTGCGGCCGGCACGGGTCTCGGCAATCGCTTCACGCCATTCCATCTGCGCCATGAGGAAATCAATCGGCATCGCCGTATTGGTTTCTTCCTCGGTATCGACGCCAGCGAGTGACAGCAAGTACCGGCCGCGCGCCAGCGGCGACTTCAGCGTCTGGTACGCCTCGTTGACGCGGGTGGCGATCTGCAAGCTCATGCGCCGCGTGGCGTCGTCATGGCTGGCGAAACGATCCGGGTGGTAGTCGGTTTGCAGCGCCTTGTAGCGCGCGTCGAGCGCACGGCGATCCAGCGCAAAGGTCTGCGGCAAATCGAAGAGCGTGAAGTGGGATTGGGCGAAATCGAAATTCATCAGCGATCCATCAGGCCGGCGCACAGGCCGGCCGGCGGGGGTCAGACGTGGAAGCTCTCGCCACAGCCGCACTCGTTCTTCACGTTCGGATTGTTGAACTTGAAGCCTTCGTTCAAGCCTTCCTTGGTGAAATCGAGCTCGGTGCCGTCGATGTACGCCAGGCTTTTGGCGTCGGTGTACAGGCGCACGCCGAAGCTTTCGAATACGAGGTCGTCTTCGACCGCGACGTCGACAAACTCCAGTTTGTACGCCATGCCCGAGCAGCCGGCGGTTTTCACGAACAAGCGAATGCCAAGGCCCTTACCGCGCTTGGCGATAAAGTTGGCGATGTGCTGTGCAGCAGGTTCGGTGAGTGTGAGAGCCATGTCTTGTTTACTCCTGAAACAGGCGGCGAGCTTGCGCCCGCCCCTGGCGCGACATCAGTCGTGCTTTTTCTTGTAGTCGGCCACGGCGGCCTTGATTGCATCTTCGGCGAGAATCGAGCAATGGATCTTGACCGGCGGCAAGGCCAGTTCTTCGGCGATCTGGGTGTTCTTGATCGACAGCGCTTCGTCCAGCGTCTTGCCCTTGACCCATTCGGTCACCAGCGAGCTCGATGCAATCGCCGAGCCACAACCGTAGGTCTTGAACTTTGCATCTTCGATGATGCCATCGGCGCCGACCTTGATCTGCAGCTTCATCACGTCGCCACAGGCCGGAGCGCCGACCATGCCGGTGCCGATCGCGTCGTCACCCTTGTCGAACGCGCCAACATTGCGCGGGTTTTCGTAGTGGTCGAGGACCTTTTCGCTGTATGCCATTTCGATTACCTCTGTTTCAGTGAGCGCCGGATCAGTGAGTCGGCACATTAACTATTCAATCGCGCCGCGCCGAAAGGGCAGGCTAGGCGCCGGTTCGCGAGGTGGGCATTATGCCCACGAGCGGGGCGGCAACAACGCCAGCCCGCACGCCGCGGATGCGATTAGTGGGCGGCCCATTCGATGGTCGAAATATCGATGCCTTCCTTGTACATATCCCACAACGGCGACAGCTCGCGCAGCTTGCCGATCTTTTCGTGGATCAGCTTCACCGCGAAGTCGATGTCGTCCTCGGTGGTGAAGCGGCCGATGCTGAAGCGGATCGAGCTGTGCGCCAGTTCGTCCGAACGGCCCAGCGCGCGCAGCACATAAGACGGTTCGAGCGAGGCCGAAGTGCATGCCGAACCCGACGACACCGCCAGGTCTTTCAATGCCATGATCAAGGATTCGCCTTCGACGAAGTTGAAGCTGACGTTGAGGTTGTGCGGCACGCGCTGTGCCATGTCACCGTTCAGATGCGTTTCTTCGATATCGGACAGACCGGCCCAGAGGCGATCACGCAGCATGCGGGTGCGCTCAAGCTCGGCGGCCATGTCTTCACGGGCAATGCGGAAGGCTTCGCCCATGCCGACGATCTGGTGCGTCGCCAGCGTGCCCGAACGGAAACCACGCTCGTGACCGCCGCCGTGCATTTGTGCTTCGAGGCGCACACGCGGCTTGCGGCGGATGTACAGCGCGCCGATGCCTTTCGGGCCATAGGTCTTGTGCGCCGACATGCTCAGCAGGTCGATCTTGAGCTTCTGCAGGTCGATTTCGACCTTGCCAGTGGCTTGAGCAGCATCGACGTGGAAAATGATCCCGCGTTCGCGGCAGATCTCGCCGATGGTTTCGACATCCTGGATCACGCCGATTTCGTTGTTCACGAACATGATCGACACGAGGATGGTATCCGGGCGCAGCGCGGCCTTGAACACGTCCAGATCGATCAGGCCGTCTTCCTTGACGTCCAGATAGGTGACTTCAAAGCCTTGGCGTTCAAGCTCGCGACACGGGTCAAGCACGGCCTTGTGCTCGGTCTTCACCGTGATGATGTGCTTGCCCTTGGTCTTGTAGAAGTTGGCCGCACCCTTGATCGCGAGGTTGTCTGACTCGGTCGCGCCCGAGGTGAAGACGATTTCCTTCGGGTCGGCGTTGAGCAAGGCGGCAACTTGTTCGCGCGCTTCCTCGACCGCAGCTTCCGCGTCCCAGCCATAGGCGTGCGAGCGGCTCGCCGGGTTACCGAAAATCTCGGTCAGGTACGGAATCATCTTTTGCGCCACGCGCGGATCGACCGGGGTGGTGGCGGAGTAATCGAGGTAGATCGGCTTCTTCATTGTGCGGGTGCTCCTGTGTGCCCGGACTATCGCTGGGCGGGAAATTCACTGTGTCGAACGTTGCGCGCATCGACGAGTACATTGGCGGCGTCTGCGCGGCGGCGCAGTTTTTCTTGCTGCTTCTCGACCAGTTGCGCCAGCGTGACCGACGAGAGAAATTCAAAGATGGTGGCGTTGAGCCCGCTCCACAAATCGTGGGTCATGCAGCGGTGCTCTTCCAGACAGTTTTCCTTGCCACCGCACTGGGTGGCATCGATCGGCTCGTCGACGGCGCAAATGATCGCCGCGACGGTGATTTCGCTTGAAGGTCGCGCCAGACAGTAACCGCCACCGGGCCCGCGTACGCTGTCGACGAGTTCGCGCCGGCGCAGCTTGCCAAACAGCTGTTCAAGATAGGAAAGCGAGATTTGCTGCCGCTCACTGATGCCGGACAGCGTCACCGGGCCACCGGCTTCGCGCAGGGCGAGGTCGAGCATGGCGGTAACGGCAAATCGGCCCTTGGTGGTCAGTCGCATCGTGCGCTCTTCAATCCTTCGATGATCGGTCTGATCGTAAAATACCCTAGCATTTTAGTCAACTAAAAACTTGACTGAATTACTCGGCTATTCCGACTGCGTCCGACGTCTGTTCATTCAACAATCTTGTTCAGATAGTTCGGATCGAACTGGTCGGTTTTGGCGCGTTCCGCGCTGCAATCGACGCCGAGTTGTTCGAGCTTCTTCAAGATCGCCTCGACCTTGGCATCGGTGTTGACCGAGTGATCCAGCAGGCCATGGATGGCCTTGACCACCGGGTCGTTGATGTCACCGGAAATGCCGTAAGCCGAGAAACCCAGTTGCTCGGCTTTTTGCATCCGTGCACTGTCGGTGCTCGATTCGATGATCCGCGCCGGATTGCCTACCGCAGTGGCGCCGGCGGGAACGGGTTTGACCACCACCGCGTTGGAGCCAACCTTGGCGCCGGCGGCAATGGTGATCGGGCCGAGGATTTTTGCACCGGCACCGACGATCACGCCGGCTTCCAGGGTCGGATGACGCTTGCCCTTGTTCCACGAGGTGCCGCCGAGCGTGACGCCGTGGTACAGCGTGCAGTCGTCGCCGATCTCGGCGGTTTCGCCGATCACAATGCCCATGCCGTGATCGAGAAACACGCGCTGGCCGATGGTGGCGCCAGGGTGGATTTCGATGCCGGTGAGAAAACGGCCGATGTGCGAGATAAAGCGCGCCAGCAGCTTGAAGTCACGCCGCCACAGGCCGTTGGCGACAACATGCAGCGTCAGTGCGTGAAAGCCCGGGTAACAGGTGATCACTTCCCAGACCGAACGGGCGGCGGGGTCGCGATCAAAAACGACTCGGATATTTTCACGCAGGCGGGCAAGCATGGCGGCGATGGTATGGCGGCAGAAAGTTGAGTATTTTACTCTACTTTACAAGGCAAGGCCAGCGCGCGATGTCGGTTCAAGTTATTGATTTTATTGGGAAAAATAGCGTGCCGCTATTCTTGGGTGATGGCCTGTTCGGGGTGGCTGCGCTTGTTTGGGCGATGGGTGTGCCCAGCGCATGCCAGCGCTGATTGCCGGCATGGAGCCCAGGCAGGATTGATCGGCACCCGAGCAGTATCAGGTCGTCTCTGAAACAGTGGCTGCGGCGTGCTCGCGGTTCAAAGGGCGGGGAGATGAAAAAACGGGCGCCTGAAGCGCCCGTTTTGCTTGGTGCGTGTATCGCCTTAAGCCGGAATGTCGCTCAAGGGAATACCCAGCAAATCGGCGATGCCCTTGCCATAGGCCGGATCGGCCTTGGTGCAGTTGCTCAGATGGCGGAGCTGGATCTCGCGCGGCGCACCGCCGATGTTGCGGGCGGTGTTCTCGAACAGCACCTGCTGCTGTGCCGGTGTCATCAGCCGGAACAGCGCACCCGGTTGCGAGTAGTAATCGGTGTCGACGCGATGATTCCAGTGGTCGGCCGCGCCTTCGAGCGCCAATGGCGGTTCGGCAAAATCGGGCTGCTGCTGCCATTCGCCGTAGCTGTTCGGCTCATAGCCGAGCGTGCCGCCGTGATTGCCGTCGGTGCGCATTGCGCCGTCGCGGTGGTAGCTGTGCACCGGGCAGCGCGGGGCATTCACCGGAATCAGGTGGTGGTTCACGCCCAGCCGGTAGCGCTGTGCATCACCGTAGGAGAACAAGCGCCCCTGCAGCATCTTGTCCGGTGAAAAACTGATGCCGGGGACAATGTTGGCCGGGTTGAATGCCGCTTGCTCGACTTCGGCAAAGAAGTTTTCCGGGTTGCGGTTCAGTTCCATGACGCCGACTTCGATCAGCGGGTAATCCTTGTGTGGCCAGATCTTGGTCAGATCGAAGGGGTTGTAAGGCACCTTGGACGCATCGGTTTCCGGCATGATTTGCACGAACAGCGTCCATTTCGGGAAATCGCCTTTTTCAAGGCTTTCGTACAGATCGCGCTGGTGGCTTTCTCTATCCTTGCCGCACACGGCTTCGGCTTCGGCATCGGTGAGGTTGCGGATGCCCTGTTGGGTTCTGAAGTGGAACTTCACCCAGTGCCGCTCGTTCTGGGCATTGATGAAGCTGAAGGTGTGGCTGCCGAAGCCGTGCATGTGACGGTAGCTGGCGGGAATGCCACGGTCGCTCATCACGATGGTGACCTGATGCAAGGCTTCCGGTAAGGAACTCCAGAAATCCCAGTTGTTCTTGGCGCTGCGCATATTGGTGCGCGGATCGCGTTTCACTGCGTGGTTCAGATCGGGAAACTTCAACGGATCGCGCATGAAGAACACCGGCGTATTGTTGCCGACCAGATCCCAGTTGCCTTCTTCGGTGTAGAACTTCAAGGCAAAGCCGCGGATATCGCGCTCGGCATCGGCCGCGCCGCGCTCGCCGGCCACGGTGGTGAAGCGTGCGAACATCTCGGTTTTCTTGCCGACTTGCGAAAAGATTTTTGCCTTGGTGTATTTGCTGATGTCATGCGTAACGGTGAAGGTGCCGTAGGCGCCGGAGCCCTTGGCGTGCATGCGCCGTTCCGGGATTACTTCGCGATCAAAATGGGCGAGTTTTTCCAGAAACCAGACGTCTTGCAGCAGTTGCGGGCCGCGCGGGCCGGCGGTCAGAACGTTCTGATTGTCGGCGACGGGACAGCCACTATTGGTTGTCAGCTTTTTCTTGTCATCACTCATATTGCGCTCCTTCGTGTGGGCCGGTCAGCGTGTTGGGTCAAGGGGAAGGAACACGGTTCCGGCTGCATCCAATTTAGGGTATTCGTTATTGGAATGCCTTGAGATTTCGCAGTAAATTGATCGCTAAAAGCACATGTTTCCCTTGTGATGCCTGTCATTGGGCGGGCGGGCAACGATCGGGTTAAGATACGTTTTTCCCGCCTTGCAGGCGGTGTCAACTTGCATGATTCCCCCATGACCATTCAAACCATTTCCACCCGCGCGTTCGACGGCCAGAAGCCCGGCACCTCGGGCCTGCGCAAGAAAGTCACCGTGTTCCAGCAGCCACACTATCTGGAGAACTTCGTTCAGGCGATTTTCGACACGGTGCCGCTGGCAGGTTGCACGCTGGTGCTCGGCGGCGACGGCCGCTTTCATAACCGCGTGGCCGTCGACACCATCGTGCGCATGGCTGCAGCCAACGGCGTGGCGCGGGTGCTGGTCGGGAAGGGCGGGCTACTGTCGACGCCGGCGGTCAGCTGCGTGATCCGCAAGCACGGCGCCGCCGGCGGCATCGTCCTCTCGGCGTCGCACAATCCCGGCGGCCCGGATGGCGATTTCGGCATCAAGTACAACATCGGCAACGGCGGCCCGGCGCCCGAGAAGATCACCGACGCGATCTACGCCGTGACGCAGACGATCAGCGAATACAGGATCACCGAGTCGGCCACGTTCGATCTCGACACCCTCGGTCACTACCAAGTCGGCGACATGATGGTCGACGTCATCGACCCGGTCGACGACTACGCCGAGCTGATGCAGCAGCTGTTCGATTTCGATGCGATCCGCGCCTGGTTCGCCGCCGGCCACACGCTGCGCTTCGACGCGATGAGCGCCGCAGCTGGCCCGTATGCGACGCGGATTATCGAAGGACTGCTCGGTGCGCCGACCGGCTCGGTCGTCAACGGCGTGCCGCTGGAAGACTTCGGCGGCCACCACCCGGACCCGAATCCGGCGCATGCGACCGAGCTGATCGATGCAATGCGCAGCAACAATGCACCGGATTTTGGCGCAGCCAGCGATGGCGACGCCGACCGCAATATGGTCGTCGGCCGCAAGCACAACGTCTCGCCATCCGACAGTCTGGCAGTGCTCGCCGCCAACGCCACGCTGATCCCGGGCTACGCCAAGGGCCTGGCCGGCGTGGCGCGGTCGATGCCGACGTCGTGCGCCGTCGACGTCGTCGCGCGCGAGCTGGGCATCGAATGCTTCGAAACGCCGACCGGCTGGAAATTCTTCGGCAACCTGCTCGACGCCGGCAAGGTCACGCTGTGCGGCGAGGAAAGCTACGGCACCGGCTCCGACCACGTGCGCGAGAAGGACGGCGTCTGGGCCGTGCTGTGCTGGCTCAACCTCGTCGCCACAACCGGCAAGTCGATCGACGAACTACTCGAAGCACACTGGGCACGCTTCGGCCGCCATTACTATAGCCGCCACGATTTCGAAGGCATCGATACCGCCGCCGCCAACACGCTGGTCGACGGCCTGCGCGCCAAGTTGCCTCTACTCGCCGGCAGTGAAATCGCCGGCAAACGCGTCGTGCTCGCCGACGACTTCGCCTACGACGACCCGGTCGACGGCAGCCACAGCGCCAAGCAGGGCATCCGCGTGATCTTCAACGACGGCGCGCGCATCGTCTACCGGCTCTCCGGCACCGGCACCGACGGTGCGACGCTGCGGGTGTATCTGGAACAACCCGAGCGCGAGCGTTTGGATCTGGATGCGCAGGACGCGCTGGCGCCGCTGATTGCCGCATCGCGTGAACTGGCGAATATCAAGGGGTTGACTGGAAGGGATGCGCCGACGGTGGTGACTTGATCGGTTTGATCAATTGTGCAAACAGCAACGCCGGCATTAGCCGGCGTTGCTGTTTGGGTGTAGGTGAATTAGGTCCCTAGCTCTTGAAATAAAATGCGGGCCTTAGTCAGCTTGCCTGATTGAGAGATAGGCCGGCATTTCTTTATTTACTTTTTAAGGGCCTTGACAAGTTCTATTGCCAAATCTTTTACTGCTGCAGCATCAAGTGGGTTGTTCGCGGTGTGTGCTTCTACCGTTTTTCCGAAGTACGAGGGAGTGAGTTGCTCGCGAATCTGCACCTTTTTCTCTTCTGGCATGAGTTCAATGAAAGGGCCTATTGATGCAAGCTCGAGTTCCGTCTGTCTCGCTCGATCCGAGTTAGTTCGATGGCGTGCAGATTCGCGAGCGGTATACCAAGCAGGTGCAGTGATGGCTAAGGCATAAAGAAGACGAATCGCGACAGACCATGCGTTTTCAGATGAGAAAGGCTGGCCCCAAAATTTGATGAATGTTGCAGCTGCGACAGCAACACCGGTGCTGAAGATTGCAACAGTTACCCAACGCCAGAAATTGGCTTGGGTTGCCTCAGTATTTGCAATTTGTTGATAGTTCCCCGTGACGCCGATGTTACCGACAACTTGAACAATGCGAGCGGCTTGAGTGCGTTGATCTTCTAGATTGGTGATTAGTGCTGCACTTTCGATCCTGGATTCATTTTCAAAAACCTTGAAGTCCTTTCTCAGTTCGGAAACGGCAGTCTCAAATATACTTGCTCGATCAGTTTCTTTTTGCGCAAACAACTGCTCAAGCTTCGCAACTGTAGCTACTGCCTCCGCACGTTCCTTGGCAGCCCCTTCTGCGAGAGTATCAAGCCTTGCTGCTTGAGTTTCGGCTTGGGTTGTAAGTTCGTGAAGCCTTGCGGCTAAGTCGTCTCGTTGTGCTCCGAGCTGTCGGATGGATTCACGCGATACGGTGGCTTGGGATTCCAGTAAGTGGGAAAAAGAGTTTTGAGACAGGTTTTGAAGCTGAGGGACAAAACCCCAAAGGTGCGGAAGCACGTTTTGATCAAACTGTGCGGCAGCATTGCTAAGGTGTCCTGGATTCTTGTTTGCTAGAAATGCTGTTAGCTCGCTCAATGGGGTTTGTAGTCCGTTTTGAAGCTGACTAAGTGCATGAGTACTGGTTAGTTCTGCCGGTGTGCGATGGAGTAATTCATTAATCGCGTGAGCTATTGCAAATACCTTATCCCGAGCAAACGCGTACTGCTCACTACTCGCTACACTCGGCTCAGCAAATTCCGGCGCGGCTTGCATCTCAAGAATTTGAGATACTAATGCTCTTACTGGATGGTCTTTGTATGCGGATGCTGACACCGAATTCCTCCCGTATTTTTAGGTGTTGTTAATGCAGTGAATATAAAAATATGTCGACGCGTCTGATAATGTTGGCGATTTATGATGTTCTGTTTTTTTATTGCAATAAAATTTCTTCGAGTGTGCACCGCGTCCGTGTTGTGCGGTGTGTTGCCGCGCCCATCCGAGCTAAAATTAAAAAACGCCGGTAACATTGCCGGCGTTTTTCCAATTACAGCGCATTCATCAAGACCGGTAATCTGCATTGATCTTCACGTAGTCATAACTGAAATCGCACGTCCACACCGTCGCTTCGACATCGCCGCGATTCAGCTTCACCGTGATGGTGATTTCGGACTGTTTGAGCACGCGCTGGCCGTCTTCTTCCTTGTAGTCCGGATGGCGGCCGCCGTCTTTGGCGACGAGGACGTCGTCGAGCCAGACTTCGAGCTTGTCGACATCAAGCGCGTCGACGCCCGAGTAGCCGATCGCGCAGAGGATGCGGCCGAGGTTGGGGTCGGAGGCGAAGAAGGCGGTTTTCACCAGCGGCGATTTGCCTATCGCGTAGCCGACCGTTTTGCATTCGTCCCGGGTCTTGCCACCCTCTACCTTGATGGTCATGAACTTGGTTGCGCCTTCACCGTCGCGGATGATGGCCTTGGCGAGGTACTGGCTGACTTCGAGCACGGCGTCGCGCAGCAGCGAGAAATCGGCCGAGGCTTCGTCGTTGATTTCGGCGTTGCCGGCCTGGCCGGTGGCGGCGAGGATGAAGCTGTCGTTGGTGCTGGTGTCGCCGTCGACGGTGATCGAGTTGAACGAGCGGTCGGCGGCCCACTTCACCAGTTCCTGCAGCAGCGACTGGCTGATGCAGGCGTCGGTGGCGACGTAGCCGAGCATGGTGGCCATGTTCGGGTGGATCATGCCGGCGCCCTTGGCGATACCGGTGATGGTGACCAGCTTGCCGCCGATCTGCACTTGCAGCGATTTCGCTTTCGGTGCGGTGTCGGTGGTCATGATCGAGTACGCGGCGGCGGCCCAGTTGGAAGGCAGCAGATCGGCCTTGGCGGCAGGCAGGGCGGCGATGATCTTCTCGTGCGGCAGCGGTTCGAGAATCACGCCGGTCGAGAACGGTAGCACTTCGACCGGGGCCACGCCCATCAGCTCGGCGGTGGCGAGGCAGATCTTTTTGGCGCGATCAAAGCCATCCAGCCCGGTGCCGGCATTGGCGTTGCCGGTGTTGATCACCATGGCGCGAATCTCGCCGGTTTCGGCCAGATGGCTCTGGCAGATACGCACCGGCGCAGCACAGAAGCGGTTGAGCGTGAACACACCGGCCACGCGCGTGCCCGGGGCGAATCGGAACACCGTCACGTCCTTGCGGCCGACCGTCTTGACGCCGGCGGAGGCAATGCCGATTTCAACGCCGGCGACGGCGTGCAGTTGGGCGGGATCGAGTTCGGGCAGATTCACGGGCATGGCGGGGCTCTCAGGTCGGCGCAGGAAAAGGGCGAGTTTACCGCAGTCGGGTTCAGCTTTCAGGTGCGCTCGCGGGTTTGGCGGTAGCGGTGGTCTCGCTTGTTACCGCTGCCGGTTTGGGCCAGATGACGACGTCGTCGAGCAGATAGATCTGACATGGCTTTCTGGCGACCGATTGGCACATCTTCAGTGCGTAGTAACGTGCCGCGCCAGAGTCGCCATAACCCGAAAGAAACGCGAAACCGGGGCCGTCGGGGTTGAGGGCGACGACGCGAGGGGAAGGCTGGTCGGTGATCACCTTGCGGTACTCGGCCCGGCTTTCGTCATTGACGTGTTTGGGCAGTGCATCGACGTTCGTCATCTCTGCATAGCCGCTGGGTTTGGGCGCGGGCGGATCGACGTATTGCGGGTTGATTACCGCCGTTGGCAAGCCATGCGCCTTGAGGAAGGGCTCGGCCTTGGGCCACCAGATGTTCTCGAAGCCTTCGCGCGTGCCGAACATGAGGTGGGCGTTCTGGCGGAAGGCCGGGAAACTCACCAGCTCGGCGCGGCCGCCGGCCTTGGTGTAGCGGGTGAAGAACGATTGGGCGATTCTGGGTGGAAACAGCGAGTCGTTTTCTCCGTAGAACCACAGCGAATCGACTTTAGCGTCCTTGCCGAGCGCTTCGAACGCGCTGTTGATCGACGGCTCCCAAGTGCAGCCGGGCCAGTCCTGGCTGTAGTACAGCCCTCCGGCGAAATTCAGCACCGCCTTCATTCCGGGGATGTTGCGCTCGGCGAGCGCCAGGCTGGTGAAGCCGCCGTGTGACTGGCCCATGACCAGAATCCGGCTGCCGTCGACGTCAGGTCGCTGGCGCAAGAGTTCGATGGCCTTGGCAACGTCGTCGGCCTGATTGCGCGCGTCCTGCGCCAGGTTGCAGCCCTCGAACGGGTAGCTGCTGCCCGATTTGCCGAAGCCGCGCCGCATTGGCAGCGCGACGATATAGCCGCGCTTGAGGAATTCCTGAGCCATCACCGTGTAGCGCACGCGATCCTGATAGTACGTCTGGCCAAAATTCTTGCCGTGGTTGATCACCACCAGCGGAAACGGCCCCGGACCATCGGGTTTGTACAGCGTGGTCTCGAGATCGAAGCCGAAGATGCCCGGCTTGGCCGGCAGCATCAGCACCTGTTCGTTCAGATCCTTGCGCAGCGGTGGGCCGTCGTCATCGGCGGCATGGGCGCAAAGGCTGGCGAGCAGAAATAGCGGGATCGCAAAACGGGCGAGATTCATGGGTGGATCCGGAGGGGGATTGATCGGTGTGTCGGGCGCTTAGGCATTGTGAAAGCGGGTAGACGGCGCTGACATTGATAATTGTCATGAAAAGAAAGTTTCTCGACATTTTGCATCAGTATTTTGGCCGGGGGCGACCATTTGTCTTGGGTGTTAGGCGCGGATGGGCAAATCCGCTATAGCGGAATCAGGTGCCGCGCGGCTCACGTTTAGAACGTTTAGACCAGGAGGCTCTCATGGCCCCGTATCGTTTGCTCCTGCTTGCCCTGATCGCTACTAGCGCCGTGCCGGTGGCAACGGCCGATACCCGCGTGCCCGAGGCGGTGGATTGCCTGCAGCCGGCAAAGGCCGAAGCGTCGCCGCAGGACGATCCGCTCTACCGCAATACCTGTTCCAAGCCGGTACGCATGCTGGGTTGCGCCTTGCCGGGCGCGAGCAACGGTAATTGGCCGTGCAGCAAACTCCCCCAAATCGGCCCGGACACCGAGGTGCAGGAGCGCACGGTGGCGCCGCATCAATCGGTGCAGCTCTATCGTGGCTGGACCTACGCGGTGTGCCCGGCCGATGCGCACCTGGCCGGCCATTTCGATGGTGCTGTGCTGAGCTATCGCTGCGTGCGCACATCGTCGAACTGAGTCTGGACGAAAAAAACCGCTGGTGGACCAGCGGTTTTTTTTGGGGGGGGAGTGAATCAGGCTTGCGCCAGTTTCAGCCGTGCCGCCGGGGTGAGGCCCAGCATTTCCTTCCACTTCTTCAGAGCCGCAAGCAGGATCACCGCACCCAGCGCCATCATCACGATCGAGATGATGCCGTTGAAGACGTTGTAACCCTTGGATGCGGCGTTGAAGTAGACGTGGTCGATCATCCAGTAACCGGCGTAGTTCACCGTCACGAACAGATAAGCCAGCGGGATCAGGCAGGTCAGCATGTACACGCGCTTGTCGGCGATGCGCAGGATGACGGTGGCGCCGATGATCAGGCCGACCGAGGCCATCAGCTGGTTCGATACGCCGAACAGCGCCCACACCGAGTTGATGTCGCCCGAGTTCAGCAGGTAGCCCCAGGCGATGCAGGCCAGGATGCTGGTGCCGATCGCGCCGGGCATCCAGTCGGTGCGCTTGAGCGGTGCCCACAGGTCGCCGAGGAAATCCTGCAGCAGGTAACGCGAGACGCGGGTGCCCGAGTCGATGGCGGTGAGGATGAATACGGCTTCGAACATCACCATGAACTGGAAGAAGTACGACGCCAGCGACGAGAACCACGGGATTTTGGTGAAGATGTCGGCCATGCCGACGGCCAGCGTGACCGCGCCGCCGGTGCGGCCCTGCAGGTCGAGGCCGATGGACTGGCTCAGCGCCGGCAGGTGGATCACGTCCATGCCCAGGGTCTTGAACACTTCCGGGGTCGAGTTGATCGCGAAGTAGTCGGCCGGGTGCAGCGCGGTTGCGGCGACGAGGGCCATCACGCCGACCAGGCATTCGGCCAGCATCGCGCCGAAGCCGACCGGCAGGATGTCGCTCCACTTGTCGATCTGCTTGGGCGTGGTGCCCGAACCGATGAAGGCGTGGAAGCCCGAGATCGCGCCGCAGGCGATGGTGATCGAAATGAACGGCCAGACCGGGCCGGCCAGCACCGGGCCGCCGCCGTGGATGAAGTCGGTGACTGCGGGGAACTGGATCTGCGGGTTGATGAACACCACGCCGACGATCAGCAGGCCGAACACGCCGATCTTCATGAAGCTCGACAGCGCGGCACGCGGCGTCAGCAGCATCCACACCGGCAGCGCGGTGGCGAAGAAGGCGTAGATCGGCAGCAGCAGCGAGACGGTCTTGGCGTTCAGCGACAGCCATTCACCGATCACGGTGTGCTGGATGTAGGGGCCGGCGAACACACAGGCCATGATCGCGGCAATGCCGACATAGCTGGCGTTCTTCATGCTGCCGGTCATTTTTTCCCACAGGCCGACGCAGATCGCGATCGGGATCGTCATGAACACGGCGAACGCACCCCACGGATTGCGTTCGAGCGCATGCACCACGACCATCGACAGCCCGGCCATGGTGATGGTGATGATGAACAGCATCGCCAGACCGGTGCACCAGCCGGCGACCGGGCCGAGTTCGGCCTTGGCGACTTCGGACAGCGACTTGCCGCGATGCTTCATCGATGCGAACAGCACTACGGTATCGTGCACCGCGCCGCCGATCACACAGCCGATCAGCAGCCACAAAAAGCTCGGCAGATAGCCGTACTGCGCGGCCAGCACCGGGCCGACCAGCGGGCCGGCGGCGGCGATCGCGGCGAAGTGGCCGCCGAAGGCCACCCACTTGTTGGTCGGCAGGTAATCCTTGCCGTCCTTGAGTTCGTGGGCGGGGGTGATTTTTGTATCATCGGCTCGCAACACCTTGCGGACGAAAAACACCCCGTACAGGCGGTAGCAGATCATCAGGATGCAAATGGTGGCGATCACGAACGTCAGGGCGTGATCCATGGCGGCACTCCGGTTGGTGAGATGGGATGCCGCCACCTTATGCGCGTGGCTTGATGGAACGGTTGCCGGATCGGGTCAGCGGTCGCCGGCGGATGCGAGCGGTGCCGGAACGGGGGCGAGCGGTTGGCGCCTGCCGGCGGGGCCGGGCGTCAGATGATGCCGAGCGCATCCTTGACCGCACGTAGAAAGCGCCGGCTCACCGGCACCGTCAGCCCGCCGTGGGTGTGGATGTCGGCGGCGCCGTTGTCGCCGAAGCGGATCTCGGCAATCCGTGCCGGGTTGACGAGGTGCTGGCGGTGGCAGCGCAGCAGCGGCGTCTTGTCCTCCAGCGTTTTTAGCGTCAGCTCGGTGAAGTGCTCGTTGCCGTCGGCGTCGACCAGATAGACGCCGCTGAGCCTTGACAGCGCGTACTCGACCGACTCGACCTTGAGCAGGTAGACGCGGTTGTGGCCGTAGCACGGCAGTTGCGTCAGCGGCACGTTGCCGCCGATCGCGCCCAGTGGCTGCGGCCCGCGTTCCTTCCGCAGCCGTGCCAGCGTCTTGGCCAGCCGCGCCGGTTCAACCGGTTTGAGCAGGTAGTCGAACGCGTGTTCCTCGAACGCCTGCACGGCGAATTCGTCGAAGGCGGTGACGAACACGATGTGCGGCATGCGTTCCGGATCGAGCATCGTCAGCAGCTGCAGGCCGGAAATCTGCGGCATCTGGATGTCGAGGAACACCACGTCCGGATGCAGGCGGTTGATGGCGGCAATGGCTTCGACGGCGTTGCCGGCCTGGCCGATCACCTGCAGGTCGGCCTCGGGGGCGAGCAGGTCGGCGAGTTCGTCGCGGGCCAGCGGTTCGTCGTCGACGATCAGGATCTTGATCATGGTGTTTGCTCGGGCTGGGGCCGCGCGGCGAGCGGCAGGTTCAGGATGATGCGGGTGGCGAGCTCGGGTTCGCACTCGACGGCCACGCCGAAGCCCGTGCCGTAACGCGCCTTGATGCGGCGGTCGACGAGGCTCATGCCGAGCCCGTCGCCACCCGGTTCGGGGTGGTAGAGGCCGGCGTTGTCCTCGACCACGAGCGAGAGCGTGTCGCTGCCGTCATCGGCATGGGCATGGATGCGGATTCGTCCGTGGCCGAGCAGCTGCGAGGTGCCGTGCTTGATCGCGTTCTCGACGATGGGCTGCAGCGAAAACGCCGGCAGCTGCACCGCCAGAAATCGCTCGGGCAGGTCGATCTCGACATCGAGCCGGCCGGCGAAGCGCGCCAGTTCGATCTGCAGGTAGGCGTTCACGTGTTCAAGCTCGTCGGCCAGCGTCACCACATCGCTCGGGCGCTTGAGGTTCTTGCGGAAGAAGGTCGACAGGTACTGGATCAGCCTGCGTGCGTGGTCCGGGTCGCGGCGGATCACCGCGCTGATGGTGTTCAGCGCGTTGAACAGGAAGTGCGGGTTCACCTGCGCGTGCAGCAGCTTGATCTCGGACTGCGCCAGCAACTGCTGCTGCGCATCGATACGCCCGGCGAGGATCTGCCGCGACAGCAGCTTGGCGATGCCTTCGCCGAGGGTGCGGTTGAGCCTCGAAAACAGTTTGCGCTTGGGTTCGTACAGCTTGATCGTGCCGACGACGCGGTCGCCTTCGCCCTGTAGCGGGATCACCAGCGTCGAGCCGAGCGGGCAGTTGGGCCGGATCGAGCAGCGGTAGGGCATGGCGTTGCCGTCGGCGAACACGACCTCGTTGCGGGCGATCGCCTCGAAGGTGTACGCGGAGGTGATCGGCGTGCCGGGCAGGTGGTGGTCGTCGCCGATGCCGATGAAGGCGAGCAGCTTGTCGCGATCGGTGATCGCCACCGCGCCGACGCCGGTCTCCTCGTAGATGATGCGCGCAACTTTGGTGCTGTTCTCCTGATTGAAGCCGTCGCGCAGCGCGCCTTCGGCACGGGCGGCGATTTTCAGCGCGCGCGACGAGAAAGCGGTCGAGTACTTCTCGAACATCGCCCGCCGGTCGAGCAGGATGCGCATGAACATCGCGCTGCCGACGGTGTTGGTCACCAGCATCGGCAAGGCGATGTGCTCGACGAGTTGCGCCGCCATTGCGTACGGCCGGGCGACGGCGAGGATGATCAGCATCTGCATCACCTCGGCAAACAACGCGACGCAGCCGACCAGCAAGGGCTTGAACAGGATGTCGACGCGACCGCGGCGGATCAGGTAGCGGTGCACCAGCCCGCCGATCAGCCCCTCGGTGACGGTCGAGATCATGCATGCGGTCGCCGTCGGCCCGCCGAGCGAATAGCGGTGCAGCCCGCCGGTAAAGCCGACCGCCAGCCCCACCGACGGCCCGCCCAGCAGCCCGCCGAGCACCGCACCGATCGCGCGGGTGTTGGCGATCGAGTCATCGATGTGCAGGCCGAAATAGGTGCCGAGGACGCAGAAGGTCGAAAAAATCAGATAACACGCGAGCTTGTGCGGCAGCCGGATCGTCACCTGCATCAGCGGTGTGAACAGCGGAGTTTTCGACAGCAGATAGGCGATCACGAGGTAAACGCACATCTGCTGCAACAGCAGCAGCACGAGATTGAACTGGTCGAAGATCATGCCGGGTCTTCCTGAGGGCAGCGCCAATCGATGCATTTGCTACCGATTTTCGTCGGCATGGTGGGTGTTTGCAGCTTTTTTCGGTCGTGCGGTTGCACGGTTTCGGGGCGCTCGCGCGACCGGTGCACCGCAATGCGTGCGGCGGCGAATTCTAGCGCCGGCGTGTCTTGCAGATGTAGTGCGCCGCAAAAAACTTCAGCTTTTCATGATCTTGGACAAGGGTTTTGTGCAAAAAAGTATCGGGTTTTGCGGGTTTTTGTGGTTGTTCGTATGTAGTCATAAAAATTATGTTTCAACCTCGCTCAGCCCGATGGCATCCGGGTTGCGGCAATGGAGGCACCGCTTTGGGGCAAAGACCCCGGTGAGGCAAGAGCGGGCCGGACTGGATAAGACACACGGAGCACGGCGATGAAAGCGATGGATCTGTCAGGCGGAATGGCTCCGGTGTGCGTCGCCCGGACGCGTCTCGCCGCCGTGCTAGGGGGAAACCCGGATTGGTCGCGTCGCCATGCCGTGTTTAATGGCTGCTACAGCGCGAGCGCCGTTTCCATGTCCGTCTTCGGTCGTTGAGGAAACGCCGATGCGCGCACTCAAGCACCCGTCCGTTTTCCGCCAGTTTGCCCTTGGTCGCGCTGCTGGCGCTGCCGGGTGCCGGGAAAGGAGCAGCAGCATGACCCCAGACCTTGAAGTCGTCGAATTGCAGGGCAATGAATCGTTCCGTGTCTGGTATCACGGTTACCCGTTCCGCACCGTACGCTGGCACTACCACCCGGAATACGAAATCCAGCTGATCGCCGAAACCAGCGGCAAGTATTTCGTCGGCGATTTCATCGGTGACTTCGCCCCGGGCAATCTGGTGATGACCGGGCCGAACCTGCCGCACAACTGGGTCAGTGAGCTGCCCGATGGCGAAAGCGTGGCGCGGCGCGGCCTGATCGTGCAGTTTCCGGCCGAATACATCAGCAAGGGTATCGCCGCGTTCCCGGAACTGGCGCACACGCAAAAGCTGCTGGCCGAATCGCAGCGCGGTCTGGTGTTCTGCGCGCACACCGCCGCCGCAGCCAAACCGATCTTTGAAGAGCTGCTGGACGCGCAGGGAAGCCGCCGCATCGTGCTGTTCCTGTCGCTGCTCGATCTCTTGGCGCGGTGCGAGCACCGCCAGCCGCTCGCCAGCGCCGGCTACCGCGCCGACCCGAAACATTACATGTCGTCGACGATCAACCAGGTGCTGTCGTACATCGGCGAAAACCTGGCCAGCGATCTGCCCGAGGCCGATCTGGCCGAGCTGGCCGGGCAGAGCGTCAGCGCGTTCTCGCGTTATTTTCGCAGGCACACCGGCATGTCGGTGGTGCAGTGCATCAACCGGATGCGGATCAACCGGGCGTGCGAGCTGCTGGCGAGCAGCGAGTTCACCGTCACCGAAATCTGCTTCTTGGTCGGCTTCAACAATGTGTCCAACTTCAACCGGCACTTCCTGGCGCAGAAAAACATGCCGCCATCGAAGTTCCGAAGTTGCCAGCAACTGAACGCGGCCTGCCTCAGCGTGGCCTGACCATTCGCTGATTCCCATACCCAAACAGATCACTATCCTGCGCCCCGACGGCGCCGGGAGGGGAGAGTACATCGTGACATTTCTGGGCATAGACCTCGGCACTTCCGAAGTGAAGGCCATGCTGGTCGACGAGAGCCAGCGGGTGCTGGCCAGCGACTCGGTCAAACTGGCCATCGCCAACCCGCAGCCGCTGTGGTCCGAGCAGAGCCCGGACGAGTGGTGGCATGCCACGCTGAAGGCGATCGACAAGGTGCGCAGTGCCGCGCCCGATGCATTCGCCGCGCTGCGCGGCATCGGCCTGTCGGGGCAGATGCACGGTGCGGTGCTGCTCGACAAGCACCAGCGCGTGCTGCGCCCGGCGATCCTGTGGAACGACACCCGTGCCCACGCCGAATGTGTCGAACTGGAAGCGCTGGTGCCGCAATCGCGGCAGATCACCGGCAATCTGGCGATGCCCGGCTTCACCGCGCCCAAGCTGCTGTGGCTGCAGAAGTACGAGCCGGCGATCCGCGCCCGGGTCGACAAGGTCTTGCTGCCCAAGGATTACATCGCCTTCCGCCTGACCGGCGAGTTCGTGTCGGAGATGTCCGACGCCGCCGGCACGCTGTGGCTCGATGTCGCCAAACGTGACTGGTCCGACCGGATGCTGAGCGCTACCGGGCTGAGCCGCGCCCACATGCCGCGCCTGGTCGAGGGCTCGCAAGCCGGTGCGGCGCTGCGGCCCGCGCTGGCCACCGACTGGGGGCTGGATCACGAGGTCATCGTTGCCGGCGGTGCCGGCGACAACGCCGCCGCCGCTGTCGGCATCGGTGCGGTGGCGCCGGGCAATGCGTTTATCTCGCTCGGCACCTCGGGGGTGATGTTCGTCGCCAACGAGCGTTTCCTGCCCAATCCGGCACAGGCGGTGCATGCGTTCTGCCACGCCTTGCCACAGCGCTGGCACCAGATGAGCGTGATGCTCTCGGCCGCTGCCAGCCTGTCGTGGGCATCGCGGCTGACGCAGACGCCGGTCGGCGATCTTGCCGGGCTGGCGCAAGGCGTCGACCCGCGCCGCGCGCCGCTGTTCCTGCCTTATCTGAACGGCGAGCGCACGCCGCACAACAACGCCAGTGCGAGCGGCGTGCTCGTCGGCCTCTCGAATGCCGGCGAGCGCGCGGCGATCGGCTATGCGGTGATGGAAGGCGTCGCCTTCGGCCTTGCCGACGGTTATGCCGCGCTGGCGGCGACCGGCAGCCGCGTCGAGACCGCGTCCTTCGTCGGCGGCGGATCGCGCAGCCGTTTCTGGGGAGAGCTGATCGCCAGCGCCACCGGCATCACGCTGCTGCGCCATGCCAACGGCGATTTCGGCGGCGCGTTCGGCGCCAGCCGGCTGGCGCGACTTGCCGTCAGCGGCGAGGCGGTCGACGCCGTGTGCACCGTGCCGCCGGTGGCCGAAGCGATTGTTCCCAATCCCGAGCTTGCCGAGGTGCTGCAACCCCGGCTGGAACGGTTCCGCCGGCTGTACGCCGCGCTGGAGCCCGAATTCGCGCGGACGTGAGTCCCCTTCAACCCACCCATCGATAAGGAGAGCGCATCAGACCCGGCCCCTTTTCCCGAACCGGCCGCGCCATGAGCGTCGGTGCATTACCGCAAGCCACTTCGCACTTTGAACAAGAGATCTGGAGATTGTTATGTACCTTTCCAACCGCATTCTGAATCTGACCGCCAAAACCATCGCCGCCGGCCTCTGTGCCGCCGCCATTGCCGCGCCGGCGCAGGCCGCGCCGCTGAAGATCGGCATGTCGTTCCAGGAGCTGAACAACCCGTACTTCGTGACCATGAAAGAAGCGCTCGAGCAGGCCGCCGGCTCGATGGGCGCGCAGGTGGTGATTACCGATGCCCGCCACGATGTCTCCAAGCAGGTCAGCGATGTCGAAGACATGGTGCAGAAGAAGATCGACATCCTGCTCCTGAACCCGACCGATTCGGTCGGCATCCAGAACGCGGTGAAGTCGGCCAAGAAGGCCGGCGTGGTGGTGGTCGCCGTCGACGCGCAGGCGCAGGGGCCGATCGATTCCTTCGTCGGTTCGAAGAACTACGACGCCGGCGTGATGGCCTGCGATTACCTCGCCAAGAACATCGGCAGCAGCGGCGATGTGGCGATTCTCGACGGCATTCCGGTCGTGCCGATTCTCGAGCGCGTTCGCGGCTGCAAGGCGGCGCTGGCCAAGTATCCGGGCATCAAGATCGTCTCGGTGCAGAACGGCAAGCAGGAACGCGCCACCGCGCTGACGGTGACCGAGAACATCCTGCAGGCCAACCCCAAGCTCAAGGGCATGTTCAGCGTCAACGATACCGGTTCGCTGGGCGCCTTGTCGGCGATCGAAGCGTCGGGCAAGGACGTGAAGCTGACCAGCGTCGACGGTGCGCCGGATGCGATCAAGGCGCTGCAGAAGCCGAACTCCAAGTTCATCGCCACCAGCGCGCAATACCCGCGTGACCAGGTCCGCCTGGCACTGGCGATCGCGCTGGCGAAGAAGTGGGGCGCCAATGTGCCGGCGACGGTACCGGTCGATGTGAAGCTGATCGACAAGGCTGGCGCCAAGTCCTTCAACTGGTAAGAACCCGTCCCGTTAGGCGGCTGCGCCTGCACATTTCGTCCCCGACCGATGCTCGGAACCCCGCAAGGGGGCTACCTTCGGGGCGTCCTCATGGACCCCATGTTGATGAAGGTTCCTGCGCTTCGGGCGGCAACGAACTGTTTTGGCTCGCTCGCCTACCGGAACAGGTTCTCAGGTGTACCGGAATCCCGCCAACAGGCGGTGTTCCTCAACCCTCCCAAGGGGTGACGATGAATCAAACCATACTGACACTGGAACACATCTCGAAGTCGTTCCCGGGCGTGAAGGCGCTGTCGGATATTCACCTGTCGGTGAACCGCGGCGAGGTGCATGCGCTGCTGGGCGAGAACGGCGCGGGCAAGTCGACGCTGATGAAGATCCTTTGCGGCATCTACCAGCCGGACGAGGGCCGCATCGTCTTCGACGGCAGCGAGCGCCATTTCGAGAGCTACAACGACGCGATCGATGCCGGTATCGGCATCATCTTTCAGGAATTCAGCCTGATTCCCGATCTGAACGCGGTCGAGAACATTTTCCTCGGCCGCGAACGGACCAACCGCGCCGGCCTGCTGAGCAAGGGGGCGATGCGCCACCGCGCGTCTATGATCTTCGACCGCCTCGGCATTGCGATCGACCTGACCGTGCCGGTACGGCACCTGTCGGTGGCCGAGCAGCAGTTCGTCGAAATCGCCAAGGCGCTGGCGCTGAATGCCAAGGTGCTGGTGCTGGACGAGCCGACCGCGACGCTGACGCCGAGCGAGGCCGAGCACCTATTTTCGATCATGCGCGAACTCAAGGCGCACGGCGTGGCGATGATCTTCATTTCGCACCACATGGAAGAGATCTTCGCCGTGTGCGACCGGATCACCGTGCTGCGCGACGGCCAGTACGTCGGCACGACCGAGGTCGCGGCAACCGATGTCGATGCGCTGGTCGAGATGATGGTCGGCCGCCGGCTCGAACAGAGCTTTCCACCCAAGCCCGCCGCCGGCGCCGCAGCGAAGAAGGTGCTCGAAGTGCGCGCGTTGCAGCGCTTCAGGGGCGATCCGGTCAACCGCTTCGATCTGTACGAAGGCGAGATCCTCGGCTTTGCCGGGCTCGTCGGGTCGGGCCGCACCGAGCTGGCGCGCGCGGTGATCGGTGCCGATCCGGCGCACCGCAAGGACGTGTGGCTGAACGGTGTGCCGGTGAAGCTGAAGGACTCGGGCGATGCGCTGGCGCTCGGTATCGGCTTGCTGCCCGAGAGCCGCAAGACCGAGGGGCTGATCCTCGATTTCAGCATCCGCGACAATATTTCGATCAACAACCTCGGCAAGTACCAGCGTCTGGGGCCGCTGATTGACCAGCGGCTGGAGGGCAGCACCACCGTCGACGTGATGCGGCAGGTCGGCGTCAAGGCGCCGGGGCCGTGCACGCGCGTCGGCACGCTGTCGGGCGGCAACCAGCAGAAGGTCGTGATCGCACGGTGGCTCAATCACCACTGCAAGATATTGATCTTCGACGAGCCGACCCGCGGCATCGACGTCGGCGCCAAGGCCGAAATCTACAACCTGATGCGCCGGCTCACGGCGCAGGGCTACGCGATCATCATGATCTCGTCGGAACTGCCGGAAATCGTCGGCATGTGCGACCGGGTCGCGGTGTTCAAACAAGGCGCCATCGTCACCGTGCTGGAAGGCGACGCCATCGAATCGAACGAGGTAATGCGCCATGCAACCGCAGGTTCTCACCATGAATACGCCTAAAACCAACAGCGCCGGCAGCGCCGCCGAACGCTATAAGCGCTTCAGCCTTTCGCCGGTGTTCTTTCCGCTGATCGGCCTCGTGCTCGTCTGTATCGCCATGGCGGCGACGACCGAGCATTTCTTCGACCCGGACAACCTCGTCAACATCGCCCGCCAGGTGTCGGTGAACGCGATCATCGCCGTCGGCATGACCTGTGCAATCCTCTCGGGCGGCATCGATCTGTCGGTCGGCGCGGTGATGGCGCTGGCCGGCACGCTGATGGCCGGGCTGATGGTCGCAGGCATGCCGCCCGAAGCGGCGATCGTGATCGGCCTCGGCGTCGGGCTGGTGTTCGGCGTCGCCAACGGTTTCTTCGTCGCCTACGCCGGCATGCCGCCTATCATCGTCACGCTCGCGACGATGGGCATCGCCCGCGGTCTGGCGCTGATCTACACCGGCGGCTACCCGATCGACGGCCTGCCGGACTGGTTCGCCTTCTTCGGCAGCGGCCACGTTCTGGGCATCCAGGCGCCGGTGCTGATCATGGCGCTGGTCTTCGTCGCCGCCTACGTGCTGCTCGATCACACCCCGGTCGGCCGCTACATCTACGCGATCGGCGGCAACGAGGAGGCTACGCGGCTCTCCGGCGTGCGCGTGCCGCGCTACAAGCTGCTCGTTTACGGCCTGTCGGGGCTGACCGCATCGATCGCCGGTCTGGTGCTGACCTCGCGTTTGATGAGCGGCCAGCCCAATGCCGGCGTGTCGTTCGAACTCGACGCGATCGCCGCGGTGGTGATGGGTGGCACGGCGATCTCGGGCGGCCGCGGTTCCATCGTCGGCACGCTGATCGGCGCGGTGATGCTGGGCGTGCTCAACAACGGGCTGAACATGATGGGCGTGTCGCCCTACGTTCAGAACATCATCAAGGGCGTGATCATTCTGCTGGCGATCTATATCAGCCGCGAACGAACCAAGCGCCGTTGAGGGCGGCCACCGGACGCCGAATGCTGCGTTGCGCTCGCTGGCCGTACTTGAACGTACTGTCTTCGCTCGCGCGCCTTGCCTTCGGCGCCCGCTGACGCTCCTGAACCTGACCAATCCTCAACCGTGCAAACCGATGCCGGCGGCGAAAACCGCCCGGCAGGGGGCGCTGCACGCCCGAAATTCACCCCGGTTTTTAGTCTGCAAACCCGCTTTATACGGAGCGCATCATGAGCAAATACCAGTATCACGAAGTCGACATGAACGCCGTTGTCTGCCACGGCCCGAAGGATTACCGCTACCAGAAGGTGCGCCGCCCCAAGGCCGGCGCGCGCGAGCTGGTGATCAAGATCGACGCCTGCGGCATTTGCGCCAGCGATTGCAAGTGCCATTCGGGCGCGGCGATGTTCTGGGGCAGCAACAGCACGGAGAGCTGGGTGAAGCCGCCGGTCGTGCCGGGGCATGAATTCTTCGGCACCGTGGTCGAGGTCGGCGACGGCGCCGACGACCATTTCGGCTTCAAGGTCGGCGAGCGCGTGATCGCCGAGCAGATCGTCCCGTGCGAGAAGTGCCGCTTCTGCAAGAGCGGTAAGTACTGGATGTGCGAGGTCCACAACATTTTCGGCTTCCAGCGCGAAGTCGCCGAGGGCGGCATGTCCGACTACATGCGCCTGCCGTCCAACGCCGTCGTCCACAGGATTCCGGACAGCGTGTCGCTTGAAGACGCGGCGATCATCGAGCCGCTGGCGTGTGCGGTGCACACGGTCAACCGCGGCGATGTGCAGCTCGATGATGTGCTGGTCATCGCCGGTGCCGGCCCGATCGGGCTGATGATGGTGCAGGTCGCCAAACTGAAAACGCCGAAGAAGCTCGTCGTCATCGATCTGGTGCGCGAGCGGCTCGATCTGGCGCTGCAATACGGCGCCGATGTGGTGATCGATCCATCGAAGGAAGACGCCAAGGCCATCGTCGATGCGCTGACCGACGGCTACGGCTGCGACGTGTATATCGAGGCGACCGGCGCGCCGATCGGCGTCAACCAGGGCCTGAACCTGATCCGCAAGCTCGGCCGTTTCGTCGAGTTCTCGGTGTTCGGCAAGGAAACCACCGTCGACTGGTCGATCATCGGCGACCGCAAGGAGCTGGACATCCGCGGCGCCCATCTGGGCCCGTACTGTTACCCGATCGCGATCGACCTGCTCGACCGTGGCCTCGTGACGTCGGAAGGCATCGTCACCCACAAGTACACGCTGGAAGAGTGGGACACCGCGATCAAGGTCGCCGATTCGCTCGATTCGATCAAGGTGTTGCTGACGCCGAACGCTGCATAAGCGCAACGGGCGTATCTGGATGCGCCCGCCTGCGGGCGGGCGCACTGCGAGGATGGATATGGTTTACGTGATCGGGGTCGATATCGGCACCCAAAGCACCAAGGCGCTGCTGGTCGATGCCGGCGGAACGATCGTCGCGCAGCACGCGCAGGCTTATCAGGTCGATACGCCCAGGCCGCTGTGGGCCGAACAATGGCCGCAGGTCTGGTTCGACGCGGTATGCGAATGCGTGCGGCAGGTGATGGCCAAGAGCGCCGTCGCACCGTCGAGTGTGCGCGCGGTCTGCGTCAGCAGCCTCTACGGCGGTTCGGGCATCCCGGTCGACGCCGACATGCAGCCGCTGCATCCGTGCCTGATCTGGATGGACCGGCGCGCCGGTGACGAGGTCGACCGGGTGAAGGCCGGGGCCGACCTCGAGCGGTTGTACGACATCACCGGCAACGGCGTCGACAGCTATTACGGCTACACCAAGATGCTGTGGCTCAAGCATCAGCGGCCCGAGGTCTGGGCGAAAACGCGCTACCTGCTGCCGCCGAACAGCTACGTGAACTACCTGCTGACCGGCGAGGTCGCCGTCGACCACAGCTCGGCCGGCAATATCGGCGGCGTCTACGACATCAAGGCGCGGACGTGGTCGGACGAGGCAATGAACATGCTCGGCATTCCGGCGGCGATGATGCCCGAGCGGCTGGTGCACAGCAGTGACGTGGTCGGCGGCCTGCTGCCGCACTGGGCCGACGCGCTCGGTCTTGCCGCCGGCACACCGGTGATCGCCGGCGGCGTCGATGCGGCGGTGGCGACGTTCGCCGCCGGCGTGGTCAAGGCCGGCGACCATGTGGCGATGATAGGCACCAGCATGTGCTGGGGTTATCTGAACAAGGACGTCGATGCGCGCCACGGGCTGATCAGCATGCCGCACGTCTACAACGGCGAGCGCGACAACTACATCTTCGGCGGCGCGATCACCGCCGGTGCCTCGGTCAGCTGGTTCCGCGAGGAGTTCTGCCAGGCGGAGATCGCCGCCGGGCGCGAGCAGGGCGTCGATCCGCACGTACTGCTGGAGCAACGTGCGCAGGCGGTCCCGCCTGGGTCCGACGGCGTGCTGTTCCTGCCTTATCTGATGGGCGAGCGCAGCCCGGTCTGGGACGCGAAAGCCAGCGGCGCCTTTGTCGGCCTGTCGCTGTTCCACAGCCGCGCGCACCTGTACCGCGCGGTGCTCGAAGGCGTGAGCTTCGCGCTCAAACACAATATGGAAGCCGGTGCCAAGGGCGCCGAGCGGTTGGACGAGCTCCTCATCGTCGTCGGCGGTGCCGCGCATTCGGACTTGTGGATGCAGATCATCGCCGACATCACCGGCTACCCGGTCTACACCATCGTCGAGGAGGTCGAGGCCGCGCTGGGTGCAGCGCTGCTCGCGGCGGTCGGCACCGGCGTGGTCAGCGCGGCGGACGCCGAGCGCGGCTGGGTCACGCTGGCCGAGCGCGCCCGGCCCGAACCGCAGGCGTGGGCGCGCTACCAGAAGCTGTTCGGCCTTTACTGCGAGCTGTACCCGAGCCTGAAACCGGTGATGCACGGCCTGGCTGCGGTCTGATTTCCTTCCTCTTGGCGCCGGCCGGGTACTGACACCCGGTCCGGCCGCCTTTTTTGCGGATTACTTTTATGTCCCTATCCTTGTTCAACGATCTGGCCGGCAAGACCTTTCTGGTGACCGGCGCCGCCAGCGGTATCGGTCTGGTCACCGCGCAGCGCCTTGCCGCCGCCGGCGCGCATGTCGTCGCCGGTGTACGCAGCGCGGCCGATGCCGAACGGCTGCGCCGCGACGAAGGCTTCGAGTCGCTGCTGCTCGATGTCGGCGATCTGGTGTCGATCAGCTCGGCGCTGAACGATTTCCGCGCGCTCGACGGTCTCGTCAATTGCGCCGGTATTGCCTCGCTCGAATCCAGTCTGGATCTCGATCCGGCCGAGTTCGACCGGGTGATGGCGGTCAACGCGCGCGGCGCGGCGCTGGTCGCCAAGCACGTTGCCGGTGCGATGGTCGCCGCCGGCAAGCGCGGCGCCATCGTCAATGTATCGAGCCAAGCGGCACTGATCGCGCTGACCGATCACCTGAGCTACTGCGCATCGAAGGCGGCGCTGGACGCGATCACGCGGGTGATGGCGCTCGAACTCGGCCCGCACGGCATCCGCGTCAACAGCGTCAACCCGACCGTGACGCTGACGCCGATGGCGGTCGCCGCGTGGAGCGATCCGGCCAAGCGCGATCCGGCGCTGGCGGCGATCCCGCTAGGCCGCTTTGCCGAGCCGGTCGAGGTCGCCGACCCGGTGCTGTTTCTGCTCAGCGATGCCGCGGCGATGATTACCGGGGTGAGCTTGCCCGTCGACGGCGGTTACACCTGCCGCTGAGGGCGACCGGCAAAACCCTGCTGGCCGCGTTGCGCTCACTCGCCGTACTCTGACGTACTGTCTTCGTTTCGCGCGCCTTGCCAGCACCGCTACGCTGGGTTTTGCCAGCCGCCTTCGCGCCTTCGGTTTCAATGCCGGCCTGAGCCTTCCTGCCATTGGGGGTCGGCGGCGAACCATTCGACCAGGAAGTCGAGCAGGGTGCGCAGGGCCGGCGGCATTTGCCGGCGCGAGGTGAACACGCCGTAAATACCCAGATCCTGCGGGCGGTAGTCGGGCAGTACCGGCAGGAGCTGGCCGCTGGCCAGCATCGGCGCCACCGCGTACGCCGGTTGCATGGTGATGCCGGCGCCTTCGATCGCGGCCGACAGCAGCACATTGGATTCGTTGGCGCTGAGGTTGCTGCTCACCGGCACGGCGTAGCGCTCGTCCCCGCGTGCGAACTGCCACAGGCTTTTGCCGAAGTAGGAGTAGGTCAGGCAGTTGTGCGCCGCCAGATCGTCGATTCGCGCCGGTGTGCCGCGTGCGGCCAGATAGGCGGGTGCCGCGCACAGCAGCGAGGCGCAGGTCGCCAGTGGCCGGGCGATCAAATTGGGGTCGAGTTCGTTGGTGATGCGGATCGCCAGATCGATGCGCTCGTCGACCAGATGCACCGCGCGGTTGCTGATCTGCAGGTCGATGCGGACTTGCGGATACCGTTGCAGATAACGGGTGACCGCGGCGGCCAGCGTGGCCTGCCCGAGCGACTGGGCGCAGGAAATGCGCAGCAGCCCGCGCGGCGCATCGCCATCGTGCGCGGCGGCGTCGGGCATCTGCGCGGCAATGTCGAGCAGCTGCCGGCTGCGCTGCAGCGTCAGCTCGCCGGCGTCGGTCAGGCCGAGCTTGCGCGTGGTCCGGTGGATCAGCCGCACGCCGGCCCAGTCTTCCATCTGCGCCAGATAGCGGCTGATCATCGCCCGCGACATGCCCAGCGCATCGGCTGCGGCGATCATGCTGCCCCGGTCGGCGATGGCGACAAAAACCTGCGCGGCGGTCACGCGATCCATGATTGGCTCGATTTGTGCAATGAATCGTTGCAGTTTATCCGGTATTTGAATCGATTCGAGCAACCTATGATGGGGCAACTCCATACATTCAAGGCCAAGCATCATGTTCAAATCCGTCACCGTTTTCGCCGCCCTCGCCACCGCCGGGCTGATGTCGGGCGCGCTCGCCGCGACGCCGGCGCTGCAGCTCGATGTGTACAACCCGGGCAGCAAGAGCATTTTCCCGGTGTCGTCCGAGCTTGTGAGCGGCAAGAAGGACGCCGTGCTGATCGATGCGCAGTTCCAGCGCAACGATGCCGAGGCACTGGTGCAGAAAATCCGCGCCAGTGGCAAGAAGCTGACCACGGTCTACATCAGCCACAGCGACCCGGATTTCTACTTCGGCCTCGACGTGATCAAGGCCGCGTTCCCGGATGCGAAAATCGTCGCCACGCCGCAGACCGTGGCCAAAATCAAGGCATCGATGGACGGCAAGCTCGCGTACTGGAGCCCGATTCTCAAGGACAACGCACCCAAGTCGCTGGTGCTGCCGGAGCCGCTGAAGGGCAACACGATCACGCTGGAAGGCAAGCAGATCAAGGTGGTCGGCCTGGATGGCGCCAGCCCGGATCACACCTTCGTGTGGATTCCGGCGATCAAAACCGTCGCCGGCGGGGTGGTGGTGTTCGGCAATATGAATGTCTGGGTTGCCGATACCCAGACGCCGGCGTCGCGGCAGAACTGGTACCAGACGCTGAGCCGCATCGAGGCACTGAAACCCAAGACCGTGGTACCGGGGCATTTTGCCGCCGATGCACCGCACACCGTTGCATCGGTGAAGTTCACCCGCGATTACCTGAAGGCCTTCGAGCTGGAGGCCGCGAAGGCCAAGGATGCCAATGCGCTGATCGCGGCGATGGTGCAGCGCTACCCGCAACTGGGGCGGGATGCGACCCTGGAAATGAGCGCCAAGGTGATCAAGGGCGAAATGAAGTGGCCGCAATAAACCAATAAACCGAGTCGCCGGCGGGCGCGGGCGCCGGAAAAAAAGAAGGGCAGGCTTTGGCGCCTGCCCTTTTTAACAATACTGCGTCTAAGAGATCCTGCACGCACTATGCCAGCCGCGGATGACCGGAATATGTCAGCCTCGCCGCTCAGGCCGCCAGCAGGCGGCGCAATGGTGTCGGGATGCCGGCGGCGAGCGCTTCGGCGCGGCTGAACCAGCGCAGGCCATCGTTGTCCGCCAGTGCGGTCGCAGCGGCCAGCGTCGCCGGTTGCGGGGTGATCGTCAGCCTGAAATGGGTGAAGACATGGACGAAATCGGCCAGCGCCGGTTCCAGCTCGATCGCGAGTTGCAGCCGGTCGCGGCAATGCGCGACCGCATCCAGCGTGGTCGCGGTTTCGGGCAGGCTCCACAAGCCGCCCCAGATGCCGGTTGGCGGGCGGCGTTCCAGCAACAGCCGGCCGGCGTCGTCGCGGATCAGCAGCATCACCGTGCGGCGCTCGGGTACGGCTTTTTTCGGCTTCGGTGTCGGCAGCTCGGTCTGCCGGCCGGTGATCCGGGCGACGCAGTCGCTTGATACCGGACAAGCCAGGCACGCCGGTTTCTTCGGCGTACAGACGGTGGCACCCAGATCCATCTGTGCCTGCGTGTACGCCGGCATGTCGTGGCCGTTGGCGGGCAACAGACTCTCGGCCAGCGTCCACAGGCGGTTTTCGATCGCCTTTTGCCCCGGAAAACCGGCTATGCCGGCCCAGCGCGTCAGCACCCGTTTGACGTTGCCGTCGAGAATGGCCGAGCGGGTGTCGAACGAGAACGCGGCGATGGCCGCCGCGGTCGAACGGCCCACGCCGGGCAGCGTTTCGATCTCGGCCGGTGTGCGCGGGAACTCGCCACCAAAGTCGTTCATTACCGCCTGCGCCGCCTTGTGCAGATTGCGCGCGCGGCTGTAATAGCCGAGGCCGCTCCACAGCGCCAGCACGTCGTCGAGTGGCGCGGCGGCAAGGCTGGCGATATCGGGGAAACGCAGCAGGAAACGCTGGTAATAATCGATGACCGTGGCCACCTGCGTTTGCTGCAACATGATTTCCGACAACCACACGCGGTAGGCGTCGGCCACCTGCCAGGGCAGATCGTGCCGGCCGTGCGTGCCTTGCCACGCGATCAGCCGGGTGGAGAAATCGCTCATCGCTGCGCCTTGGGCTTGGGGGCGACCTTGCCGCCGGTTTGGGCCGGCTTTTTCGGTGCAGCTTTGCTTGCCGGTGTTGCCTTGGGCTTGGCGGCTGCCGCTTTCGCTGCAGCGGCTTTGGTCGCCGCGGCCTTGCGCGCCGCTTCGGCTTCACGCGCCTTGAGCTTGGCGGTTTCTTCGGCCTGCTGGCGTTCGATCAGTTGATTTTTCAGGCTGGTGTAGTCGACATGATAGGTCGGGCCGTCGATCGGGCCTTCGAGCTTGATCGGCAGCGTCAAACCGTTCAGGCCCTTGAGTTCGGGCACATCCGGGTTGGGGCTGGCCTTGAGCTGGTAGTCGACCATGCCTGTGCCCAGATCGATCGTGCCGCCGCCGGCCAGGCGCAAGATGCCGGCGCGAACCAGCATATCGCTATTGGTGGCGACGCCGTGTTTCAGCAGCATCGTGGCGTTCAGCTCGGAGAAACGCGTGCGTGCGTCAAGGTTGGGCAACTGGGCCACTTCGCCATTCATGGCCTTGATCTGGCGGCTGGCGGTACGCAGCACGGCCTCGATGTCGATACCGCGCACCGAGCCCTTCGATAGCTGCACTCGAACATTGCCGCCGGCGGTGCGGCGCAGATCGGTCAGCGTCTTGCCGACGGCACTGACGTCCAGATCGAGATGGCCGCGGCCCTCGAAGCGCGAGGTATCGAGCAGATCGATCAGGAGCATATTGATGTTCATGTTCGACAGCCGCTGCCTGGCATGCCAGCGCGGTATTTTCTGGCTGGTGTCGATCTCAAGCCCGCCGTTCAACTGGCCGCCGTAGATATTGGCAATGAGCGGATCAAGCGAGAGCTTGTGATTCTTGGCGGTGAAACCAAGGGCGATGTCGTTGAAGTGCAGCTTTTGCATCGTCAGCTGGCCGATTTTGAGCTGGCCGTGCGCATCAAGCCGGTCAAGCCACCGAAAATCGAACGGCGCGGTCGCGGAAACATTCTTGGCGCCGGCGGCGACCGCCGGCAGATAGGGGGTCAGATCGAGCTGCGCCAGATCGATGTCGAAGCCGTAGCGCGGCGAAACGAAATCGTCGACGCTGAACGTTGCCTTGATCGGCGCATGGTCGAGCGCGCCGCGACTATCGAGCCGGATGGTTTCGTTGCGCAGGTTCAGTGCGGCAGTGCCGGCCAGCGCGAAGGGAATCGCGCCGCGCGGCAGTGCCTTGTTGCCGTACTGGCCGGCGAGATTGAAGTCGGTCAGGCGGGCCAGGGTGCCGCTGTAGAGTTCGAGCGGGCTGATGAAGTTCAGCGCCAGCGTCTGTTGCGGCGTGACCAGCTCGACATTGATCTTGGCCTTGTCGGCGCGCATCAAGCCTTGCAGCGTGCCCGACAGTTGCGGTACCGAAACGCCGGCAGCGAAGCGGCCACGCGGGCTTTGCATCCGGACCGCCAGTTGCGGCTCGTTCAGCGACATGGCGCTTTCGGAGACCTTGAGCGAGGGCAAATTCAGCTCGCCCTGCCAGTCTTGCCCGGCGCGGCGGCCGTGGCCGGTGAGCTTGAGTTCGCCACCGGTCAGCCGCAATGGTTGCCAGCCATAAACCAGATTGCCGACCACGGTGAGCCCGCTGGCCTCGATATCGACCCCGGATTTGCTCGCGCCTTGCTGCTTGAGCTCGAAGCGCAGATCGGCGATCGACAGCCGGCGATCGGCTTCGGTGTAACGCATCGCCGCGGCGACGTCGACGCTGCCGCTCCACCAAGGCGATTTGCCATCACCAATGCGCACCTGGCCGTTGGCGCTGAAGCGGCCGTTTTTCGGATCGGCGAGGTTGTCGAGGTTCAGGTCCAGCTCGGATAGCGTGCCGTCGACGCCGACCAGTGCATCGCGGTACACGAGCTTGGCGCGGTCGAAGTGCAATGCGTCGAGACGGATGTCGACCTCGCGTGGGCGCGCCGGATTGGCGAGCAGGTCTTCGAAGTTGTAGGTTCCGTCGGCGTAGCGCTCGATCTGCAGCTCGGGATCGTCGAATTCAACCTGCTCGATCACCGGCTTGCCACGCAACAGCGGCCACAAGTCCAGCCGGACACGGACGCGTTCGGCATGCATGAAACGGGTGGTCGAATCGGGCTGGGTCAGGGTGACGTTGCCGAGCGTGATGGCCGGGCGCGGCAGCAGCACAAAGCGTGCCTTGCCGTCGACCTTGAGGGTGCGGCCGGTTTCGCTGGCGATCTGGCTGGTGAGGGTGTCGCGCAGCAGGGTGGCATCGATAAAGTAGGGCACGATGCCGATCAGTAGTATCAATCCCGCGATCAAGAGCAAAAAGATCCGGAATGGACGCGAGTGGCGCAAGTCCATTGGCAGAAGTCTCCTGCCGCCCGGTTGCGCAACGCCGGTCGCGCGGGGCGCGGTACCGGGCCGGCTGGCCGGGCTGCATAGTGTGAGGGGGCCGTGTCCCTGGGCATGGGGACGATCGCCGTGGCGACATCAAACAGTCAAACGGGTTTTGAAACGGCGAACGCCCGATTATCACTAAGACCCGGCCGAAATCAAAGTGCTAAGATTTGTTCCCCTGTCCGGCATGATTGAGTTCTCCATGCATCAAACCGAAATCAAAGTCCGTGGTTACCATCTGGATCTGTACGGGCATGTCAACAATGCCCGCTATCTGGAGTTTCTCGAAGAAGCGCGCTGGGGCACGCTGGAAGAACACGGCGATCTGGAATGGTTCATGCAGCGCCAGCTGGCGCTGGTGGTGAGCCGGATCGACATCCGCTACAAACGCCCGGCGACGATGGGAGATGTGCTGGTGATCGACACCTGGCTGGCCCGGCTGGAAGAGCGTTCCGGGGTGATCCATCAACGCATCGTTCGCCAGGACAACGGCAAGCTGGTCGCCGAGGCCGATGTGAGCTTCGCGGTGATTCATCCCGATACGCCCGGCGCGCTGCCGCTGGACGGCGAGCTGGCCGAACGGCTGGCGCCCCTGGCGGGAGCGACGGCATGAAGCGCCTGCTGTTGACCGGTCTGGTCGCGATGCTGGCGGCGTGTTCGAGCCTGCCGACGTCGTTCGAGAAGCCGAAGGTGTCGGTCGCCGGGATTGCGATCAAGGATATCGGGATCTTCGAACAACGTTTTACCCTGAGCCTGCGGGTACAGAACCCGAACGATGTGTCGGTGCCGGTCTCGGGGCTGAACGCCAAGCTTGAAGTGAACGGCAAGCCGGTTGCCGACGGCGTCTCCAACACCAGCGTGACGATTCCGGCACTGGGCGAAGCGACGGTGCCGATCGAGATCGTCAGCAATCTGGGTGGCCTTGCGCGCCTGCTCAAGCGGGGCGATAACGCCGCGCCGTCGTACCGGCTTTACGGCAAGCTGTTTTCGCCATGGAAACCGGGCGGTATCGAGTTCGATCAGAAGGGCGATCTGCCGGCCTTGGGCGATATTCTGCCTACCGGTGATGCGCCCGCAGCCAAAACCGGTACGAACTGACGCGATATGAGTGCACTGAAAATCGTTCTGTTTGTCGCACTGGTGTTGGCGGCAATGGCCGTGGCGCTGCTGGCCGGCGTCTTTTTCGGCAAGCAGTGGTCTGACGGCGACGCTGGCGCACAAGAGGCACGGATTTCAGCGCTGAGCCGCGAGCTTGCCCACAGCCGGGTGACGATCAAAACGCTGGAGACCGAACTGATCGCGCGCGCGGCCAGTTCGGCCAGTTCGGTCAGTGCTGCGGACAATGCCGTTCAGGTGGCGAGCGCCGTTGCCATCCGGGTTTCTGCGCCTGAGCGGAGCGCTTATCGCCACTTCGGCAACATCAGCTGCACGCTCTCCAGTGGTGATGGCACGCTTGAAGCGGGTGATTGTGCGGTGCTGAAGCGGATTGCCGCGTCGGGCCCGGCGATCCGTCAGCCTTGACCGCGCCCACGCGTGTGGCGTGGAGCTGGCGGTGACGGTTGTTCAGGACGAAAGCAGCGGCAGGTAGGCGTCGAAGCGGGTGCTTTCACCCGGGTAGTCGAAGTTGGGTTTGATCCCGGCCAGCCACGGCGCGTGGCGCGGCCGTTTGACCACCACGCGCTGGCGCGCAATCCGCCTTGCCGGCGCCAGCAGCGCATCGGCATCCGGGTCGCCGCCGATCAGCGTCTGAAACATCGCCATTTCCTTCTTCGACTTGGCGCGTTTATCCGGCTCGGGAAACATCGGGTCCAGAAACACCACGTCGAACGATTGCGCCGCGGCCTCCAGCAGCCATTGCAGCGAATCGGCGTGAACCAGCGTCATTCGTGCCGCGATTGCGGCCGTGCCGGCATCGGCCGCCGCGCGCGCCAGACCATCCTCGAGTAGCGCCGCGGCCACCGGGCTGCGCTCGATCAAGGTCACGCTGCAGCCGAGGCTGGCGAGCACGAAGGCATCGCGGCCCTGGCCGGCGGTGGCGTCGAGCACGCTCGGGTTGGCACCGCCCTTGAGCCCGACCGCCTTGGCCACCGGCTGGCCGCGTCCGCCGCCGAACTTGCGCCGGTGTGCGCTGGCGCCGTCGACGAAATCGACGCAGACGCGCGCCTTGTCGCCGACCTCCAGCAGCTCAAGCCGGCCGTCGCAAAAACTCAGGTAATGGCCGGCGGCGGGGATCTCGGTGATCGGCACGAAACCGTAACGCGCGGCCAGCGCGGTGGCGGTGGCGCAGCCGTCGCCAGCATCGATCAAAAGCAACTGCATCAGTACATCTCCGGAGCCGGTGTCGGAATCGTCACCGGGCCGAAGTTTACCGGCTCGAAGCACGGGCGGTAACGCACGCGCGGCAGCCGCGCCGCCGGATCCTGCTTGTAGAACTGTTTCAACTGTTCATACACCGCCGGGTAATGCTCGGTCAGCGCGTGCGGCGTTTCGAAGAAGTATTCCGAAAACACCGCGAAGCACTCGGCCGGGTTCTCGGCGGCGTACAGATCGATCGGGCTGTAGAGCTGGTGGTCGGCGCGACGGCTCAGGTCGTCAAAGGCCAGCGAAAAGCTGCGTTTCCAGCCGGCGTAATCCATGCCCTTGTGCAGCGGCGGGCAGCCGTTGGCATCGCCCGAGCGCATGTCGAGCTTGTGGGCGAATTCGTGGATGACCACGTTCCAGCCATCGAGCCACGGCGATTCGGACACATCCAGCCATGACAGCAGCACCGGGCCGTCGCTGCGCGCCTGGCCGGCAAGCTCCTGCTCGTACTCGTGCACCAGGCCGATATGGTCGGTATAGCGGTCGCGGCTGAGAAACTGCCCCGGGTAGACGATGACCTCGTGCCAGTCGTCATAGGCATCGAAGCCGAGATGGAGGATGGGCAGCACCGCCTGCGCCGCCAGCAATACGTGGGCGGCTTCGTTCAGCTCGAAACCGTCGACCGGGGTGATGGTTTTTTCGGTCAGAAACCACGCGGCGTGATCGCGCAGCGTCTGCAGCTCGGCACTGGAAAGGCCGATGAACAGCGGCGCGCGCATCGTCTGCTGCCACAACGCATCGGGAATCGGGTTGGCGGCCAGCAACTTGGCACGCTTGCGGGTTTTGAGAAAGCCGAACATGCGGTCTCCTTGTTTACCCGTACAGATGGGCCCGGTGGGGACAGATTCAATCGCCGGACGGCGCGAACGAGCGGCTGTCGTGCCGCTGCGACGCTGCGTCGGCCGGACGTTGTCGCCCGGAGGGCGGCGCGGCAAGCTGCGCCATCGCTACCGGGGTGACATCGGGGGCGCAACGACAGCCCGCCCGATCGGGTGTGGAGGAGAACAATGAAACAGCAGCTGATCGCGGCCGTCCTGGCCGCTGTAGCGTGGGTGAATCCAGCATTGGCGGCACGCGACGTCGGCGTCGTGTACCAGACGACCAAGGGGCCGATCAACATCATCATCCGCCCCGAGTGGAGCCCGCGTGGCGCAGAACGCTTCCTGCAACTGGTCGACGCCGGCCACTTCAACCGCGTGCCGTTCTTCCGTTGCCTCGACGGCTTCCTGTGCCAGTTCGGCTATCCGCAGTCAAAGGCCGCGACGAAACAGTGGTCGGCGATCGCCGACGACCCGAAGCAGCCGGCGCTGCGCCAGTTCAAGCGCGGCTACATCAGCTTCGCCGGAGCCGGCCCGAACACCCGCACCGAGCACCTGTTCATTACGCTGGGCGATAAGGTCGAATCGCTAGGCACCCAGCCGTGGGAAACGCCGATCGGCTATGTGGCGCCGGCGTCGATGCAGCAGACCGTCAGCCGTTTCAACATGAGCTACGGCGATATTCCGCCCTGGGGCAAGGGGCCGGATCCGCAGAAGCTGCAGGGGACGGGGGCGGCCGAGTACTTGAAGCAGAATTTCCCTGCGCTGGAGTACAGTCAGTCGTGCAAGCGGGGATGAAATGCGTAGGTTGGGCTGAATGAAGCCCAACAATGGCAGCGCATGATCAAGCCGTCATGGGATTGGCGCGTTGGGCTTCGTGGCCTCAGCCCAACCTACGGGCTGGCACATTAACGCTGCAAAAAAAAGTAGCAAATGAATATGGCGCATCCCGATCAACCACCGCGCACGGTGGATTGGCTCCGCCGAATGGCCCAAGGCCACCTCGTCCACCCTACAACAGGGTAGGGCGGATTCGGAGCAAAGCGACAATCCGCCATTCAGTGGCATTGATCCGGCGTACCGCGGTGCGGTGAATGCAATAAAGTCCAGCATTAGCAGGGCACGATCAGACTGTTATGGCGCGCGTTGGGCTTCGCTGGGTTAGCACAATTTACGGACTGGATAACTCAAAATCCAAGGGTCGCGACAGCCATGGTCACGATAAAATCGTATGGCTTTCGGGGTTAATTCTTCGGCAACTTTTATTAAAGTGGATGAGTATGATCTACGTGAGGTTGCCTCGTATTTGTACCGTGAATGAGTGAAGACATCTGAAAAATCAACTAAGAAAGTGACAAGTTGTTCATCAAATAATGATTCTTTTACTTCTTTCGGTAGCTGTTCGTACAGGTGGCATAAATTATGAGGTTTCATTCCTTTGGGATTTCTATACTCATATTTTTCATATGCAGAGCCAAGATTTTCAACAGGTTTAACCAAAAAGCTTTTTAGTAGAATTTCAATAGAAAGAGCCGCATTCAGTTCTGCAACTGACAGAAGAGTGTTGTGGTTTTTTAAAACCGTTGCGGCTTGGAGGTATTTGTTGCTTTCTTCTAAGAGCCATGGTGCCAAACTGATATCGGTCAATGTTCAGTCCTAATGAATAAGATGGCCTAACAAATAAAAGGAACTTCCCGTCCCTAGCCTGCGGCGGAAGCCGCAGGCAGTCTACCGATCCAGTCGCAGGGGGAGCGTTTGGGCCTGGAGCAGCGTTGCATTGTGCGCCAGAAGTACAAAGGCCGCGCAGTGAGCGCGGCCTTGATGGGGCGGGTCTGCGATTGGACTTACTTCGCCGCCTGCATACTCAACTGCAACTCCTGCTGCGCCGCCGGGGTGAACGGGTGCAGATGCGAGAGGAATTGCTGGCTGGCGGCGGCCCACGAGAAGCGCTCGGCGAAGCGGCGTACTTCAAGCCGGTCGAGCTTCAGTGCGGCAAGGCAGGCGGCCTGCAGATCGTTGTTGAGCGCGCCGGGGCCGTCGATGCCGATCACGTCGATCGGCCCGGTGACCGGGTAGGCGGCCACGGGGCAGCCGCAGCCCATGGCTTCGAGCAATACCAGCCCGAAGGTGTCGGTGCGGCTGGGGAAGACGAACACATCGGCCGAACTGTAGACCTCGGCTAGTTCGGTCTGGCTCAGCACGCCCAGCCAGTTGACGCCGGCGTACTTGGCTTTCAGCGATGCGGCCGCCGGGCCGTCGCCGCAGACCCATTTCGAGCCGGGCAGATCGAGTTCAAGGAAGGCTTCGACGTTCTTTTCCACCGCCACCCGGCCGACGTAGACGAAGATCGGCCGGCGGGTCTGCAGCTTGTCGCGCGTCACCGGTTTGAACACGTCCAGATCAACGCCGCGCGACCACATCACCGTCTTGGTGAAACCGCGCGCCTTCAGGTCGTCGACCACGACGCGGGTCGGCGCCATCGTGGCCTCGGCGGCGTTGTGGAAATTGGCGAGCCAGCGATACGTCCAGGCGATCGGAATGCCGAAGCGCAGCTGCACGTACTCGGGGAAGCGCGAGTGGTAGGCGGTGGTGAAGGGCAGTGTGTGCCTGATGCAGTATTTGCGTGTGGCCAGACCAAGTGGGCCTTCGGTGGCGATATGGATCGCGTCGGGGCGGAAGGCTTCGATCCGCGCGGCGATCTTGCGACCGGGGCGCCACGACAGGCGGATTTCCGGGTAGGTGGGGCAGGGGAAGGTGGTGAAATCCTGCGGTGTGATCATCTCGACGGTGTGGCCGAGCTTTTCCAGTTCGCGCCGGGTTTGTTTGAGCGTGCGCACCACGCCGTTGACTTGCGGCTCCCAGGCATCGGTAACGATCAGGATATTCATGCGGCGACCTCTTTTTTCAGTGTGAAATCGGTGCTGTTCCTGCCGACCGGTACCGCATGCGGTTCGGGCTGGCTGTCGGGGCGGGCGACGCCAAGGCGCGCGGGTGCGTGTTGTTCGGCATAGAACTTCTGCCAGGTGATGATCTGCAGCTCGCCCGAGTGGGTTTCGACCAGCGCGGTCAGGCTTTCGACCCAGTCGCCGTCGTTACAGTAGAGAACGCCGTCGATCTCGCGCATTTCGGCCTTGTGGATATGGCCGCAGATCACCCCATCGACGCCGCGCGCCTTGGCTTCGGCGGCAACGGCTTCCTCGAACTTGCCGACGAAGTTCACCGCCGTTTTGACCTTGTGCTTGAGGTATTGCGACAGCGACCAGTAGCCAAGCCCCATGCGGGCGCGGGCGCGGTTGAACCAGGAGTTGAGCCGCAGCGTGATGCCGTAGGCGCGATCGCCGACGATGGCCAGCCACTTGGCGCACTGCACCACGCCGTCGAAACGGTCGCCGTGCAGCACCAGAAAGGTTCGGCCGTCGGCGGTGGTGTGGATCACCTCGTCCTCGATGCGGATATCGCCGAACATCAGCCCGAGAAACTGCCTTGCGCCTTCGTCGTGGTTGCCGGGGATATAGGTCACTTGCGTGCCCTTGCGGGCCTTGCGCAGCACCTTCTGGATCACATCGTTGTGGCTCTGCTTCCAGAACCAGCTGCGCTTCAGTGCCCAGCCGTCGATGATGTCTCCGACCAGATAGAGGTGCTCGCACTCGGCGTGCCTGAGGAAATCGAGCAGGTAGTCGGCCTGGCAGCCGGCGGTGCCAAGGTGAACGTCGGAGATCCAGATACTGCGGAAGGCCAGCGGCGTGTCGCTCATGTGCGGGCGTCTCAGCGGTTGCGATTGCGACCCATCGTGAAAGGCAATTGTGACCATGCCGTGACGCGGTGAAGTCAAAGCAATGACATACGCTGAAAGGCAGTCTGCGGCAGCGCCGGCGAGGCTTGCGGCTTGTTGCAAACTCGCGTCAAATCGCGGCCATGACACCGAAAGACCGCCCCGACACCCCCTGCATCGCCATCTGCTCGACCGGCCTTGGCGATGACGTCTGCCGCGGCTGCGGCCGCAGCTTTATCGAGGTCGCTAACTGGGTGTCGATGAGCGAAGCCGAAAAAGAGACCGTGTGGCAGCGGCTGGAAGCCCACTGGGCCGCGCAGGGCTTGCTGCCGCCGTGGTTGAAACGCTGAGGAGGCGACAGCGACCAAGTGTTCAGCATTGGTGTGTTCTTGGTCGCTAGAGGCGGTGGTTTACGCTGCAGACGGCTCGGAGCCGCTGTCGCAGCGGCATCCGCTGCCGGTGTTAAACCCGGAAACGCCCCACATTGCTGCGAACGCTGCCGGCGATGCCTTCGAGGTCGCTCGCCAGGGTGGCGGTTTCGGCGGTGATGCTGTCGCCCTGGTGGGCGGCCGTCACCAGCGATTGCAGCTCGGCTTCGATCCGGCCGCTTTCCCTGGCCTGTTGCTGCAGCTCGCGGCTCATTGCGGTGACGAGGCTGGCCGAATCGTGCACGGCAGTGTTGATTTCGCGGATGGCGCTGCCGGCCTGCTGCGCGAGGCTCTGGCCGTTCGCCACCCGTTTCAGCGCCGTTTGCATGTCTTCGAGTGCCGCGCTCTTGCTAGCCTGCATTTGCTCGATCATCACATTGATCTCACCGGTGGCCGAGGTGGTGCGCTCGGCCAGCTTGCGCACTTCGTCGGCCACCACGGCGAAACCGCGGCCCTGTTCGCCGGCGCGCGCGGCTTCGATCGCCGCGTTCAGCGCCAGCAGATTGGTCTGGTCGGCGATGTCCTTGATCACGCCGACGATGCCGCCGATCTGGCCGGTCTGCTCGACCAGGGTTTCGACCTGTCCGGCGGTGTGGTCGAGCTGGCTGGCGATGACCTGCATTTCGGCCACCGAATCGCCGATCACCCGGCCGCCTTCGCTGGCGAGCTCGCTGGAGCGGCCGGCGAGCACGGCGGAACGGTCGGCGTTTTCGGCCAGCGCCGCCGCCATCTGGCTCAAACGCTGCATATCGACCGCGAGCGCGCTGACCAGTCGCACCCGGCCGGCCGAGTTGGTGGCCGATTCGCCGGCCAGGCGCGATAGCGCGCCACAGTCCTGGTCGATGCGATGGCTGAGCACCACGACCTCGCGGATCAGCGCGGCGAGCTGGTCCTGCATATTGTGGACCGAGTGCGCGAGGTGGATGCCGCCGAGTCGTTCATCCATGCGCGAGACCAGATCGCCCTGACTGATCAATTCGGAGTGCGCGGCGACGGCGTAGCCGGCGCGTTGATCCAGCGCCATCCGCTGCGCCAGCAGGCACAGCACCGCGGTTTCGGCGACGACGAAGGCGGCGTGCACCACCACCAGCCACAGCGAAAACTGGCCGGCCGGAAAGGCAAATACCGGCATCTGCGCCGCCTGCATAAAGCTGACCGCAACATGGTGAACGGCGATCAGCGCGGCGGCGAACACGATAGGGCGCCAGTCGCGGTAATACAGCAGGAACGCCAGCAGGCAAAAAATCGAAAAGTGGAACTCCAGCATGCCGCGGCTCTGATGAATTTGCAGCGCGGCGAACGCCATCAGCGCCGCCGCGTTGGCCAGGCGCACCAGCAGCCCGCCGGGCTGGGCGCGGTAGAGCAGCCACGGCACCAGCAGCGCCGGAAGCCCGATCGCCAGCGCCGACGGCCAGCTGTCGTGCCACGAGGCGAGCCCGAGCGAAATGACGAACAGGCCGGCCAGTACGTAAAGCAGCATGCGGTCGGCTTGACGGGCGGCCTGCTGCAAGAGGCCGGAAATCGATGTGAGGGGTGCCGAGGGCATCAGGTATTCCAGTAAACGGTAGAGAAAGTCAGCGGCAGAGGAAAGCGCGGACGGCGTCATCCCACGCCAGCCAGCCTAGTGCCAGCACGAGGTAGGTGAGCCAGCCGGCGAAAACGACAATGGGCCAGCGGGCTTGGCGGAGCGGCAGGTGAGGGATATTCATATTGCGTGCCTAGCGCGGTCACATTAGGTGTCGATTATACCGACCGGCCTGTCGTTTCACCGAAGCCCATGCTGGGTGATCGGCGCATGGCCTGTGACCCATGGTTCAGCCGCTCTTTTTTGCCGCTACGGTGGGCCTAGCCAAGCCCGGATAGCCACGGTGAACTAAGCTTTAAGCCAAGTTGTCGGGAGCCTTGCCGTCATGTCAAAAAACCACGCCGCACCGAAGCGGCGGCGCAGTTATCCGCTGCATCTGCACGTTGCCTATCTTTTTGTCGCGCTGATCACCTGCTACGCGCTGGTGAATACCTATTTTCAGTACCGCAGCACCCGGCAGATGCTGCTGGCGGCGACCGAGAGCCTGTTCAACCAGATCGGCTCGCAAACGGTACGCACGGTCGAGGGTATTTACGCGCCGGCGCTGACGGTGGTCGACCTGCTGGCGCAGCAACATCTGATGTATGCCTTCGATCTGGACGAGCGCCTCGAAAGCCTCGCCTACCTGACCGAAGCGCTGCGGAGCCAGCCCAGCCTGTCGGCGATCTACATCGGCTACGAGAACGGTGACTTCTTCCTCGTTCGCAAGCTGACCGGTGCGCCGCTATTCGGCGCGGCGCAACCGCTGCCGCCGGGAACGGCCTTCCTGGTGCAGAGCCTTGTCGACGGCGACGGCGCTTTCCTCTACTACCGCAACGACCTGAGCCTGATCGAAAAACGCTTCGCGCCCGGCTACCGCTTCGATGCGCGCACCCGGCCGTGGTACATCGGCGCGATCGGCAAACCGGCACACCAGATCAGTGATCCCTATCTGTTTTTCACCACCCGCGAGATCGGCACGACCTTGTCGCGGCGTACCGCCAACGGGCGCAGCGTGGTCGGCGCCGACATCACGCTGGCGGCGCTTGATACGGTGCTCGTCAAGGAAAAGATGACGCCCAATGCCGCGCTGGGCATCGTCGATGGTGCGGGTAACGTGATTGCCGCCTCGGACGGCGCGACCTTGATGCGCGAGGCTGGCGACAGCAAGATCAGGCAGGCACGGATTGGCGAGCTGAAGCGGCCGGTGCTCGAGCGTCTGCTCGACCGCACTTTCGAGATGGGCAACGCCAAGACACTGAGCGTGGCGGGGCAGGACTGGTTGGGCTTTGCCGCGCCGATTCCGCTGCGCGGCGGCAGTGCGCTGTTCCTTGCCGTCGCGGCGCCGCAGGATGAGCTGCTGATCGAGGCGCAACGTCTGCGCATGCGTTCGCTGTTCCTCGCCGGCGCCATTTTGTTGGTCGCCGCACTGGCGGCCTATCTGATTTCCAGGCTGGCATCGCGGCCGCTGAAGGCGCTGACGGAAGAGGCGCAGCAGATCCGGGCGATGCGCTTCGGCAAGCCGGTGCAAATCAGCTCGTTCATCACAGAGATCGATGAGCTGGCCGAGGCGATGGCGCTGATGAAGTCGACCATCCGCAATTTCCTTGATATTGGCGAAGCAATGGCGGCCGAGCGCCGCTTCGAGCCCTTGCTGGCGCGCATCCTCGAGGAAACGACCCAGATCGCGCAGGCCAAGGGCGGGGTGATTTATCTCGCCGACGAGACGGGCGGGCTGGTGCCGGCGCAGGCGCGGCTGGACGACGTGGCGCTGGCCGATCCGCGCACGCTGCCCATCCTGAATTCGGAAGGTGACAACGTCCATCCGGCGGTGATTGCGATGGCCGGAGCAACCACGCTTGAATCGCTGCTGGCACCGGCGCTGAACGACTGGTACGGCGCCTTCGGACATTTCGACAAACCGCTGACGACGATCTCGATTCCGCTGAAAAACCGTCAGGACGAACTCGTCGGCGTGGTCTTCCTGCTGCAGGACGAAAAAGTGCTGCGTTACGGCGTCGGCCAGGAGTTGATTACGCTGGTCGAGGCGCTGTCGGGCACGGCGGCGGTGACCATCGAAACGCAGCGGCTGATTCTGGAGCAGAAAAAGCTGCTGGAGTCGTTCATCCAGCTCGTCGCCGGCGCCATCGATGCCAAGAGCCCGTATACCGGTGGCCATTGCCAGCGCGTGCCCGAGCTGACCAAGATGTTGGCGCGCGCCGCCTGCAATGAGCAGAGCGGCCCGTTTGCCGATTTCGCCTTGTCCGAGGACGAATGGGAAGAACTGCATATCGCCGCGTGGCTGCACGACTGCGGCAAGGTCACCACGCCCGAGTACGTGGTCGACAAGGCGACCAAGCTGGAAACCATTTACGACCGTATCCACGAAATCCGCATGCGTTTCGAGGTGCTCAAGCGCGATGCCGAGATCGCCACGCTCAAGGCGATCGCCGCCGGTGGCGATGCGACGGTGCTCAACGACGAACTGCAGCGCCAGCTGGCCGAGCTCGACGATGATTTTGCCTTTGTCGCCTCATGTAATCAGGGCGGGGAGTTCATGGCGCCGGAGCGTATCGATCGCCTCAAAACCATCGCCACGCGCAACTGGCTGCGCACGCTGGACGACCGGCTCGGCATCTCGCATGACGAGCTGCTGCGCAAGGGCGATGTACCGGTCGCGCTGCCGGTGCGCGAACGACTGCTGGCCGACAAGTCCGAACACCTCTTCCCGCGCAGTCCCCGCGATGCGCTGCCCGAAGGCTACGGCTTCAAGATGACCGTACCAGAGCTGCTGTACAACCGCGGCGAGCTGCACAATCTGGCGATCGGCCGAGGCACGCTCTCGGACGAAGACCGCTACAAGATCAACGAGCACATCGTCCAGACCATCGTGATGCTGGAAAAACTGCCGTTTCCACGCCACCTGAAACGCGTGCCCGAGATCGCCGGTGGTCATCACGAAAAAATGGACGGCAACGGTTATCCGAAACGACTGAAGCACGACGAGATGAGCGATACCGCGAGGATGATGGCGATCGCCGATATTTTCGAAGCGCTGACCGCGGTTGATCGGCCGTACAAGAAGGGCAAGACCTTGTCGCAGTCGATCGCGATCATGAGCAAGATGCGCGACGACGCGCACATCGACCCGGTGCTGTTCGCGTTGTTTCTCAGAAGCGGCGTCTACCTTGAATACGCGCGGCGCTACCTGCGGCCCGAGCAGATCGACGAGGTCGATATCGCCAGGGCGCTGGCGAATTAGGCGTTGTGCTGCACGTCGACGTGTATCGAGGCTGAGACCGTGCTTCGATCCGGTTTCCTTAATAAAAACAAACAGCTATCCAGACTCTTCAGCCCCGGGTAACAGGCTGGCGGCGATCGGCGGCGGCAAGGCTGAGACGGTTTCAATACCAGTACGGCCTTCCTAGCTGGCCTGAATCTGGTTTATTCCAACAAAAACAAACAGTTGTGCTTTGTGGAACATGCCTTGCTGGATCAGCAAAACAAGGTTGTTCGCCGAGCGCTTGTTTAGAGTGTTCAGGCAACACGTTCAGGATGGGCTGGGCCGGCGGGGCTGTTTCCTTGCAGGATTTCCTGGCGTCATCCGCTCCTTATCAAAGGATCGTGACCATGAACACACACTGGCTGTCTTTACCCGCCATCCCTGGTGCAAGCCGACCTGCACCGACGAGGTCGGCGCCAATGAGTAACGCCACTGTCATCGCTCTGATGGTTGGTGACGGACTTGCAGCCGCGCTACTTGATCCGCTCTTCGCCGCCGGCTACCGCATCAGCGGTAGCGCCGATCCCCGCTTTTACATACTCGACAACGCCGGCAGCCCGAACGGCGAAGGCCGGCCGGCAGGGCGGGCCGCCGCATGAGCGCCATCTAGCCGTTAGGCCGCTGCATCCCGGCATTCGCCCCGTGCACGTTCTGCCGCGATTTACCGCCTCCCGTTCGACTAGATCACCGCCGGCCTAGTGCTGTGCGCCGCTTTGGCCAATCCGCTGCCGGTCCGCTTGACGATCTTGGCAAGGCGCTCGGCGGCGCGGTGTCGTAAAATGCCGGCTTGTCCCATCGCGGCACCCGCCTAATGAAAATCGCCCTTGCCCAGCTCAATCCCAAGGTCGGCGATATCGCCGGCAACCTTGACCTGATCCTTGCCGCCGCGCGCGATGCGCGTGAGGCCGGCGCCGATGTGCTGGTGACGCCCGAACTGGCGCTGACCGGCTACCCGCCCGAAGACCTGCTGCTGCGGCCGAGCTTCCTCGCCGACTGCGCCAAGGCCATCGGCCGCTTGATCGACGAAGTCGACGGCATCACCCTGGTCGTCGGCCACCCGCGCGCCTCGGGCGACGAACGCTACAACACCGCGACGGTGATCCGCGACGGCAATGTGCTCGGCCGCTACGAGAAGATGCTGCTGCCGAATGACGAAGTCTTCGACGAAGTGCGCTACTTCACCCCGGGCGCGGTGCCGCTGGTGTTCGATCAACCCAACGCCGACGGCGACCATCGCATCGGCGTGGTGATCTGCGAAGACGTCTGGGATATCGAACCGGCCGCCGCCGCGCGCGACGAAGGCGCCGAGCTCTTGCTGGTGCTGAACGCCTCGCCCTATCACAAGGCCAAGCAGGACAAGCGCCACGAGGTGGTGCGCCAGCGGGTGGAGGAAAATGGCATCCCGGCGGTTTACGTCAATATGGTTGGTGGTCAGGACGAGCTGGTATTTGATGGCCATTCGTTCGCGATGAACCGCGCCGGCGATGTCGTCGTCCAGGCCGCGCCGTTCGCCACTACGCTCGCCTATGCCGATTACCTTGAGGGCGACCTGCAGCTCGGCGATGTCGAGCCCGAGTGCAGCGAGGAAGAAAGCGTCTACAAGGCGCTGGTCACCGGCGTGCGCGACTACATCGGCAAGAACGGTTTCCCCGGCGTGCTGCTCGGCCTGTCGGGCGGCATCGATTCGGCGCTGACCTTGGCGATCGCCGTCGATGCGCTCGGCGCCGACAAGGTGCACGCGGTGATGATGCCGTCGCGCTATACCGCCGATATCTCGGTCGATGATTCGCGCGACATGATCAAGCGGCTCGGCTGCCAGTATTCGGAAATCGAAATCTGGCCGGTGTACGAAGCCTTCATGGCCGGCTTGGCGGGCGAGTTCGCCGGCACCTCGGCCGATACCACCGAAGAGAATCTGCAGGCGCGCATCCGCGGTACGCTGTTGATGGCGCTGTCGAACAAGGGCGGCAAGCTGGTGCTGACGACCGGCAACAAGAGCGAAATGACCACCGGCTACGCCACGCTGTACGGTGACATGGCCGGCGGTTTCGCGGTGCTCAAGGATGTGGCCAAGACGCTGGTGTACCGGCTGTCGAGCTGGCGCAATTGCACCGACGTGTTCGCGCTGGCCGATGTGATCCCCGAGCGCATCATCACCCGGCCGCCGAGTGCCGAATTGCGCCCCGACCAGAAGGATCAGGATTCGCTGCCCGAATACGAAGTGCTCGACGCGATCCTCGAGGCCTATGTCGAGCGCAACCTCAGCCGCGCCGAAATCGTCGCGCAGGGTTTTGTCGAAGCCGACGTCGACCGCGTGGTGCGGCTGTTGCGGATCAACGAATACAAGCGCCGCCAGGCGCCGGTCGGCCCGCGCATCACCCATCGCAGCTTCGGCAAGGACTGGCGCATGCCGATCACCAACGGTTACCGCGACTAAAGCGGCAAGCAAAAACGGCGCCATCGGCGCCGTTTTGCATTCAGTGTCGGGCTATTACGCGGATTCGGTTTCCAGAACCGGCCGCGCCGCGAATGCGCCGAAGTGTTCGACGAAGCTGGTGGGTTGTTCAACCAGCGCCAGTATCCAGCGCAGTGCCGCACGCAGATTGTCGACGTCGAAGTCGGCGTTGAAGCGGTGCAGCGCTGCGCCATGAAGCAGAAAGCGCAATGCCAGCGTTTGCGGATCGCTCGGCATCTTGGCATCAAGGCCGAACAGCCGTGGTAGCACGCTATCGAAAATCGGCCCGACGCCGTCATACAGTTTGGCGTCGCCGCGCGCGGCCATCCAGATTTGCAGTAGCGCGACGCTGGTGCTGTGTTCCGGGTAGGCCAGCGTGCTGTGCAGCATCAGGTGCACGCGCTCAAGCGGCGTTAGCGGCCCGAGCGCGATGAAGCGTGCTTCTTCGGCGGCGACCAGCCTTTCGACGACGACCGGCAAGAGGTCGTAGCGACCGCTCGGGAAATGGTGACGCAGCGCACCGCGGCTGACGCCGGCGCGCTCGCAAATGCGCGTTTCACTGAGTCGGGCATAACCTAATTCATCAAGCAGCGAGATGGTCGCGTCGATCAGCCGGGTTTGCGTTGCGCTGGAACGTTCGATTTGAGTAGCCATAGGCGGCGATTTTAGCCGATTGGTCTCATTGCTGACTTAGGGTTAGTACCAATATCGGCATGCCATTTGCAATAAATTGAGGGGCGACTTTTCCCTGCTTGCTTTCAAGCTTACACGTCATCAAGCGGACATACAGAAATGTTTTTATATCGCGCTCCGACACAAAACTTAGCCAGACAGGGAACGAGATGAAACTCCGCCATTTGACCGCCGCACTGGCGGCATTCGGGCTGGCCACACCGGCCTTCGCGCTGAATATTTTAGTATCGAACGATGACGGCTTTGCCGCCGCCAACGTGCGTGCGCTGTACACGAAGCTCAAGGCCGCCGGCCACGACGTGGTCGTCGCCGCGCCGTGCCAGGATCAAAGCGGCAAGGGCGCGGCGGTCAACTTCCTGTTGCCGCTGACGCCGCTTGCCAAAGACTGTCGCGGTGGCACGGTCAAGGCCGGTTCGGCCGCGGTCGGCGCCGATCCGGGCATCGCCGACATCAACTACGTCGATGGCACGCCGGTAATGGCAACGATGTACGGGCTCGACGTGCTGGCGCCCGCGCGCTGGGGCAAGGCGCCGGATCTGCTGATCTCCGGCCCGAACGAAGGCCAGAACCTTGGCGCTATCGTCAATTCGTCGGGCACCGTCAGCAACGCCATTTTTGCCGCCAGCCGTGGCATCCCGGCGATCGCGGTCAGCGGTGATGCCAATACCAAGGACAATGCCGCGCTGGCCGTCGAAGCCGCCGATCTGACGGTCAAGTTCGTTAACGCCTTGCTCGCCAAGCGCGGCAGCGGCCCGATCATGCCGGCCGGTACCGCGATCAACGTCAATCTGCCCAAGTTCGACGCCGGCGGCAGCGCCAAAGTGCAGTGGGTGTTCAGCCGCTTCGGCAGCTATACCGCGATGACGCCGAAGTTCGTCGCTGATTTGTCCAAAGACCCGGTCGCATCGGGCTATGGCGTCAAGTATCCGTATCCAGGGGTGACGTTCACGCTGAACAACACGCCGACGGCAGCCGATGCCGGCAGCGAATCGGCGCTGAACGCCAAGGGTTTTGCGACGGTGACGACGATGCAGGTCGGCTTTGAAGCCCGACCGCAGGCGCAGCAGTGGTTGCGTTTGCGGCTTAAAAACCTGCTGACACAATAAGGGGATGGCGATGACGCAGTTTCAATCTGCAGCGCCACTGGTTCTGGCGCTGTTGCTGGCCGCTTGTGGTGGCAGTGATGGTGGCGAGGCCAGTGCCCCGGTTGCCGCGGCGGCCAAGGTCAGCGTCGATGCCTTGCCGGCCGGTAGTTATACGGTCAGCAGCGGCGATGATGGGCAGCCGGGCGTCGGCCAGTATTACGCAGGCAGCGACGGTAGCCGGCTGATGGTGGTTAACGATGATGACGAAGGCGCGCGTACTTTATATAAGCAAAGCGCCAGCGGCGTATGGAGCGCGGTGCCACCGGCCAAGACCGATGTCACCCTGCACTTGAGCGGCTACGAGCCGCGCGCTAGCCCGCTTGCCGAGGCGGCCCAGCTGGCCGGCAATTACACGGTGCCGCTGGCTGCGGGCGGGGTGGCGATGTTTGCCTTGTCGGCACAGGGGGCGATTGCTGCGATGGGTAGTGGCTGCCAGATCAGCGGCCAGACCGGTGCGAGCAAGCTGCCGGGGGCGCTGGCGGTGAGCCTGAAGTTCGCCGGCTGCAACGGCTTGCCGAGCAGCGCCAGCGGTGTGCTGCTGGCCGATCCGGACTACGCACCGGCGAAGCTGCGCCTGCTGGTTGACGACGGCAGCGTCGTCGCCGATCTGTGGGCCTACGTGGGCTGATGATCGATGCCGGGCGGCTGGCACTGTCGCCCGGTGTGTAGATATTTGCAAACCGGCCAGGCGGTAAAACGCGCGCGAATATGAACTTGTCATCGTTTCGTAATGGCCCAGTCCTAGACTGGGTCGACCTTTTTCGAGTAGAACTTACTATGTCCAACGGTCGCGATATCCTGCGCGGTGATCTCGAGCAGATCATTGCCCAGGGGCGCCTCAATGCCCTGTTCCAGCCGATTGCATCGATGCGTGACGGCGAGGCATTCGGCTACGAAGGCCTGGTTCGCGGCCCGTCGACGAGTTTTCTGCATTCACCGATCAACCTATTTCGGGTGGCCGAAGAATGCGGGCTGCTGGCGCAGCTGGATTTCGCCTGCCGCCGGACCATCGTCAGTGCCTTTGTGCGCGAACGACTGCCCGGCAAACTGTTCCTGAATGTGTGTCCGGCAACGTTGATTCATCCGGATTTTCGCCCCGGCGCGACGCTGGAAATCCTCCGCGAAGTTGGCCTGTCGCCGCAGCGGGTGGTGATCGAACTGACCGAAACCCAGCCGACACACGATTACGATCTACTCAAGGAAGCGCTGCTGCACTACCGCGAGATGGGCTTTCGTATCGCCATCGACGATCTGGGCGAAGGGTTTTCGGGCTTGCGGCTGTGGTCCGAGCTCAAGCCCGAGTACGTCAAGATCGACAAATACTTCATCCAGGGGCTGACGCAGGATGCGCAAAAGCGCCAGTTCGTCCGCTCGATTCACCACATCGCGCTCAATACCGGCACCCGTGTCGTCGCCGAGGGCATCGAAACACCCGAAGAACTCGATGTGGTTCGCCGTATTGGTATTTCGCTGGCTCAGGGATATCTGATCGGCCGGCCACTGACGAGCCCGCCGCATCGGCTGGCGCTGGAGTTCGATGGCGTCGAGCGCCCACAGCTGGGGAGTAGCCGTCAGGGCAATGCCGGTGATCTGCTGGTCGATGTGCCCAAGGTTTCGCCGGACGAGCCGGCCAAGGCGATCTACCGGCGCTTTGCCGACGACGCAACGCTGTATGCGCTGCCGGTGGTCGATGGCATCCGCCCGGTTGGCCTGCTCAAGCGCCACGAAGTGCTCGAACTGTTTGCGCGGCCGTTTACGCCCGAGTTGTTCGGTAACCGGCCGTGCAGCGTGCTGATGGATCGCAGCCCGTTGATCGTCGAGGCGTCGACCAGCCTGCAGGAGCTGTCCCAGCTGGTCACTGCGGCCGAACGGCGCTATCTGGCCGATGGCTTCATCATCACTTCGCAAGCGCATTATCTGGGGATGGGTACCGGTCATGACCTGATGCGGGCGATGACCGAGTTGCAGGTACGCGCGGCGCGGCATGCCAATCCGCTGACCCTGCTGCCCGGCAATGTGCCTATCCAGGAGCGGATCGAGCGCTGGCTGGAGGAGCGGCACCCGTTCACCGTCGCGTATTTCGATCTCGACAATTTCAAACCGTACAACGATGTATATGGCTACGTGCGTGGTGATGCGCTGATCCAGCTTTGTGGTGAAACGCTACTGACGTGTGCCGATCCGGTTCGCGATTTCGTCGGCCATATCGGCGGCGACGACTTCATGGTGCTGTTCCGTTCGGACGATGCGCAAGCCCGCTGCCAGAGCGCCTTGATGCAGTTCGAACAATCGCTGCTGCAACACTTTTCACCCGAACATCTGGCGACACGCGGCTACAGCGCCGCTGATCGGCGTGGCGTGATGCAGCGCTATCCCCTGGTCAGTCTGTCGGCGGGGCTGGTCGATGTGGTGCCCGGCGAATTCGCCAGCCACCATGAGGTGGCGTCTGCGGCGGCCAGCGCCAAATCACTGGCCAAGCGCGAGCCCGGCTCGACACTGTTCATTGAGCGCCGTGTCGGCCCGCACGCGCAACCGTGGTCGGTTGCCGCCTGATCCTTCCGTTTTTCTTCGCGTTGTTCAAACAGTCTGGCCGCGAGCCTGGTCGGCGTAGATGGTTTCCAGCAAGGCATCGGTGCCAAGTTCCTGGCTGGCAAAGCGCAGCAGCGGAGCCAGCTGCGCGAGCAACGCCGGTAGATGCATCCGGACGCTGTCGTGCTCGCCGTGCGCCAGCTTTTGCACCGCTTCGGCCAGCGTCGGCGCAAGCGGCGCTTGCACTCGCCGTGGCGGTGGAATCACCCGGTTTTCGCCCGGCACATTGTCGAGCCGCATCGAGGCGGTATCGAACAGAAGCTGCGCCGCAAAGCTGTCGTCGTGCAGGGTATTGGCGATCGCCAGACTCGCGGTCAGGCTCAGTTGCTCGCCGCGAAAATTCATTCTTGCCGCGCTGATCGTCTGACGTAGCCGGTCGGCAAGGATCTGCGCCTGATCCAGCGTCGTCCCCGGCGACAGCACGGCAAAGCGGCCCCCTTCCAGATGCGCGAGCGTATCTTCGCGCCGCAGTTTGGCGCTCAGATGCTTGGTGAAAATCCCCAGCAGCTGTTCGGCCAGGCGCTCGCCGATATGGCTGGCGAGGGCGTCAAAACGATCGAGCTGCAACAGCAGCAGCGAGGTTTCAGTGCGGTGGCGCTGGGAATAGGCCAGCGCTTGCTCGATCTGCAGTGCCAACAGGTGCGGGCTGCCGGCGCCGGTAGTGTCGTGCGTGGTGGTCTGCGCCTGTTGCACCTTGGCCGCTTCCAGCGCCCGCTGGCGATCGGCCAGTTCGATATTGGCGTGAATCCGGGCGAGCATTTCGCTGCGGTCGGTCGATTTGGTGATGAAGTCGTTGGCACCGTGGGCGACGCATTTCTCCCGCGTGGCTTCGTCTTCCTCGCCGGAGATGATGATGACCGGCAATTGCGCCAGGCGCGGCTGGCCGCAGGCGCGCAGCCGATCCAGCAGGCCGAGGCCGTCGAGCTCGGGCATCGATAGATCCGAAATCAGCAGCCGGATTGTTTCATCCGCTTGCACCCGCTGCCAGCCTGCCTCGCCATCGCTTTCCTCGATGACGTCATACACGTCGGCCAGGTGTTTTTTAACCGTGGCGCGAACGATGCGCGAATCGTCAACGATCAACAGGCGGGGAAGGGGGGAAACAGACGACATGGTAAACCTCGTTCTTACAGGCTGGCCGTCAGCCTAGCACAGCGTTGTGTCTCGTTGCGGTGCCGATTGCATGCCGGCCGGCTTGCCGCGGCATTTGCTGCATGGGGGCCACAGCGGCATCGGTGCGGACGCGTTTTTTCGGTGGGCACGGCCAGGACGGCAAGCACACAATGCTTGTTATTGTTGTGTAAATAAACCACTTGGTGGCGCTGCGGGCTTGGCAAAGAATGGTGCCATCGCGGCTAGCCCGCCTTCCTCACCCGCAAGGCAATCACGATGAAACTGATCAAGTCCCTTCTATTGGCCACCGCCATCCTGCTGCCGGCATCGGCCGTTTTCGCTGAGACCGCGACGGCGCCAACCGTCGCCGATACCGCAGCGGCACCGGCCGAAAAGAGCACGCTGGCGACCGAGCTCAAGCTGAGCAAGGATCAGCAGCAAAAAATCGAGGCGATCAAGAAGGACGAGAAAAAGCAGATCGAGGCGGTCGATACCAGCAAGATAGAACCGGGCGTATTTCGCGACATGATCAAATCCGGCAAGTGGGACGAGGCGCGTGCCAAGCGACGGATTCAGGCGGTCGGTGATGCCGACAATCAGGTCACCTATATCCGCGTCAAGGCGCTGTTCGATGCGAGCCAGGTGCTGACCACCGAGCAGAAACAGCACTTCGTGCAGTTGTACAAGAAGGAACTCGCAGCGGATTGAGCGCAGCCTCCCTGCTGCGGTTGACCGGCGGCATGGCGAGTGCGGGTCGACTCGCCATGCCGCAGCCTGATCAGCGGGGATAGGCGTAGAGCAGGCCTTCGGTGCTGGCGACCTCGGCCGCCGACTCGTGGGTCTGCCCCGGCAGCACGCTGTGCCGTACCGCGAGGCCTTTGTCGCCGAGCGTTGCCGCAAAGCGGGCCGTATCGAGCAGATAGGGGCTGTCTTCCAGGCTGCCCATGCTCAGGTAGACCTTCCGGACTCCGCTGTACTGCTCGGCGGGACTGGCTTGCGCTTCGCCGGCCAGCCGGCCGTCGTGATACCAGAGCGCCGGGCTGTTGACGAGGTAACGGCCGAACGTCCCGCTGTCGTGCACCAGCGCATGGCCGGCCAGCAGTGCGCTGAGCGAGGTGCCGTGAATGCCGCGTTCCGCCGGCTGGCTCAGGTAGCGCGTTTCGATGCGCGGAATGAGTTCGTGCTTGAGGAAGGCCAGGAAGTTGGGGCCACCGCCGGTGATGCGCAGCGCGGGGTCGGTGTTGCCGAGGTAGTGCTCTTCGGGCAGCCAGTAGCTCGGCGTGTAGTCGCGTTCCCGCCGCAGCCAGCACACCGCTTCGGCGTCGGCGCAGCCGATGCCGACCACGATAAAGGGCTGCAGCCGGCCGGCATCGCTCAGCGCCCGATGCTGCTGCTTGAATGTATCGGCGACGAGGAACCAGTCGAGCACATACAGCACCGGATACGCCCGGTCGGGCTGGAAGCCGTCCGGCAGCATCACCTCGATCGGATAATCGGTGCCCGCCGTATCGGGTCCGAAGGTGACCGGCTGCACCTGCGTCGACGCGAGCGTGAACGTGTACTGGCTGACGTAATTGCAGCGACCCAGATCGCGCCAGACTTCGCGGCTTTCCCCGCTGGCCGGATTGCTGCCCCGCGTCCACCAGTTGGCGAGATAGTTCCGCCCCTGATGGCTGACGACCGCGTTGCCACTGTAGGCGGTCTGGCCGCGCCAGACGTCGCCGCACGCCAGCGGCGGCTGGGTCGGGTCGAGCCGCAGCCAGGGCTGGCCGCTGCCGGGGGCGCCGGCGTGAGATTGCGGGGGCTGCCCCTGGGTCCACCACTGGGCGCGGTAGTCGGTGCCCGCAACGGTCACCGTATCGCCGGCCTGATAGGCACGGTCGTTTTGCCAGGCCGGTGCGGCGGCGAGGCAGGCGCTTGCCAGTATTGCAATGGCTGCAGCGGCCAAAGTCGTTCGCATGGAGATTCCATCCTGATTGAGCAGCGCAAATGCGCGCCGCTCATCATGCCAAACGCATGAGATCAGGATGGGGGCACCGGTCGGCGACGACCGGCTTGCGCCGCTTATCAGGGCCGCAAGTGCGGGCCGAGCGGCTGGCCGTGGTGGTTTACTGGTGGCCGAAGGCCCGCTCGCGCAGTGATTTGAGCTGGTCGCGCAGATTGGCTGCCTTTTCGAACTCGAGGTTTTTCGCCGCGACCATCATGTCCTTCTCGAGCCGCTTGAGTTCCTTGGCGAGGCCCTTCTCGTCCATGTCTTCCACTAGGCGCTGACGCTTGGCCTCGATCCGTGTCGCCGCAGCGTCTTCGGCGTTGTAGACGCCGTCGATGATGTCTTTGATGCGCTTGGTCACCGATTTCGGCACGATGCCGTTGGCCAGGTTGAAGGCGGTCTGTTTGGTGCGGCGGCGTTCGGTTTCGTCGATGGCCTTCCTCATCGAATCGGTGATCCGGTCGCCATAGAGAATCGCCTTGCCGTTCAGATTGCGCGCGGCGCGGCCGATGGTCTGGATCAGGCTGCGCTCGCTGCGCAAGAAACCCTCCTTGTCGGCGTCGAGGATCGCCACTAGCGAGACTTCCGGAATATCCAGGCCTTCGCGCAACAGGTTGATGCCGACCAGCACATCGAACACGCCAAGGCGCAGGTCGCGGAGGATTTCGACCCGTTCGACCGTGTCGATTTCCGAGTGCAGATAGCGCACCTTGACACCGTGCTCGTCGAGATATTCGCTCAACTGCTCGGACATCCGCTTGGTCAGCGTCGTCACCAGCACCCGTTCGTTCAGCGCCGTGCGCAGCTTGATCTCCGAGAGCAGATCATCCACCTGGGTGGCCACCGGGCGCACTTCGATTTGCGGATCGACCAGACCGGTCGGGCGCACCAACTGCTCGACCACCTGACCTTGGTGTTCCTTTTCATAGTTGGCCGGCGTGGCCGAAACGAAGACCGTCTGCGGCATCATGTGCTCGAATTCCTCGAACTTCAGCGGCCGGTTGTCCAGCGCCGATGGCAGCCGGAAGCCGTAATCGACCAGATTTTCCTTGCGCGAGCGGTCGCCTTTGTACATGGCGCCGACCTGGCCGATCATCACGTGCGACTCATCAAGAAACATCAACGAACCCTGCGGCAGGTAGTTGATCAGCGTCGGTGGCGCCTCGCCGGCCTTCTTGCCGGAGAAGTGGCGCGAGTAGTTCTCGATGCCCTTGCAAAAGCCCATTTCATTGAGCATTTCCAGATCGAAACGCGTGCGCTGCTCCAGCCGCTGGGCCTCGATCAGTTTGTTTTCCTGATAGTAAAACGCCAGCCGCTCGCGCAGTTCTTCCTTGATCGTCTCGACCGCGCGCAGCACCGTATCGCGCGGCGTCACATAGTGGCTGGACGGGAACACGGTGAAGCGGCCGACACGCTGCTTGATATGGCCGGTGAGCGGATCGAACAGTTGCAGCGTTTCGATGTCGTCGTCGAACAGCGAGATCCGCAGCGCCAGCTCGGCGTGTTCGGCCGGAAAGATGTCGATCACGTCGCCGCGAACGCGGAAGGTGCCGCGCGCGAAGTCGGTTTCATTGCGGTCGTACTGCATCGCGCTGAGTCGTTTGATGATCTCGCGCTGTTCGAGTTTCTCGCCTTCCTTGAGGTGCAGAATCATCCGGTGGTAATCGGCCGGATCGCCGATACCGTAGATCGCCGACACGGTGGCGACGATGATGCAGTCCGGGCGCTCGAGCATCGCCTTGGTCGCGCTCAAACGCATCTGCTCGATGTGCTCGTTGATCGCCGAATCCTTCTCGATAAACAGATCGCGGCTCGGCACATAGGCTTCGGGCTGGTAGTAGTCGTAGTAGCTGACGAAGTACTCGACCGCGTTTTCCGGAAAGAACTCGCGGAACTCGGCGTAGAGCTGCGCCGCCAGCGTCTTGTTCGGCGCCATCACGATCGCCGGCCGGCCGGTGCGGGCGATCACATTGGCCATCGTGTAGGTCTTGCCCGAGCCGGTGACGCCGAGCAGGGTCTGGTACTTGAGGCCGTCTTCTATGCCGTCGATCAGGCCGGCGATCGCCGTCGGCTGGTCGCCGGCGGGCGGGAAGGGCTGGAACAGCTTGTACGGAGAATTCGGGAATTCGACGAACATGGCGATCCGGGCGAGTAGCGGTGAGGGAAAAGGGGAATTTTACTCCCGCGCCGGGCCGCGACCTAATCTGCCGCACACGACCCGCGACTGCGGGTGAATCGGCCAGCGCACCGATCGCTGGCCGGATGCGGTATCGTCAGACCTTGTAGCGCGCGATGGCCGACTGCAGTTGTTGCGACATCTGCTGCAGGTGCTCGGCCGCGCTCGCGGTGTGCATCGCGGTGGCGTTGCTTTCCTCGCTCATTTGCGCCACGCGCTCGATTTGCTGGGCGATGCTGGTGCTGGCCTGACTCTGCTCGCGCATCGCGCCGGAAATCTCGCTGACCTGATGCACGACGTCATCGCTGCCGGTACGGATCTGCCGGATCGCCGCGCCGGCCTGTTCGGCCTGGGCGACACCGTCACCGACCAGGGTGACGACGGCCTGCATCGATGCGACGGTCTGGCCCGCTTCGGACTGGATGGCCTCGACGGTGCCGGCGATCTCCCGCGTCGATACCGCGGTGCGTTCGGCCAGCTTGCGGACTTCGTCGGCAACGACGGCAAAGCCGCGGCCGGTTTCGCCGGCGCGCGCAGCCTCGATCGCGGCGTTCAGCGCCAGCAGATTGGTCTGGTCGGCGATGTCCTTGATCACGCTGACCACCGCGTTGATCTCGGCGGTACGCTCCTTCAGGCTTTCGATCTGCGTCGCCGCGGTGCTGACCGTGGTGGAAATGCCGTTGATCTTGGCGATGGTCTGTTCGATCACCGTGCCGCCGCTGCCGGCGAGCCGGCCGGCTTCGCGCGCCAGGTCGTCGGCGCCACTGGCGCGGTCGGCGACATGGGTCACGCTGACGGTCATTTCTTCGACCGCGGCGGCCATATTGGCGGTCGATTCGCTCACGTCGCTCGACGCGGCCGACATTTGCGTCGATGCGTCTGCCAGCTCTTGCGCCGATTGGCCGAGGCCGCTGCCGACCTGCTGCAACTGGCGGAAACTTTGCTGCATGGTATCGAGCAGCTGGTTGAAGGCGTGCAGCGTCTGGTTTACCTCGTCGCCGCCGCGCGCGGCCACCCGGCGGGTGAAGTCGTAATCGCTGGCGAGCCGGACGACCGAATCGCGCAACTGGCCCAGCGGGCCGGTGACGCTGCGAACGATCAGCGTGCCAAGAACGAACAGCAGCGCGGTGGCGACGAGTGGCGTGATCAGGCTGGTCGTCTGACCGGTCGAGATCGCGCCGGCGACGTCTTTGCGGGATTGCTCGAGTTGGCGCTGGTTGTTGTCGACGGCCTGCTTCATTGCGGCGATCGCCTTTTCGCCTTGCGCCGCCGCCCGGCTGATCGCCGCCGCGACCTCGCCGGACTGGTCACTCTTCGAGTATTTGAAGATTTCCTGGATCTGCGACATGTAGCGGTCGATCTCGTCGCGCGCCTGCCGAACGTCGGCCTGGTCGCCGAAGCGGCTCAGGTGCGATTCGAAGACTTGGTCGAGTTCGGCGCGCAGGCTGTTGAAGTTGGCCTCGACCTTGTCCTTGCCGGCCGGCTCGCGCTGCACCAGATGCTGGTAGACGCTCATGCGCAGCCGCAGGAACACTGCCTGTGCGCGGTTGAGGCTCTGCATCGCCGGGACGGCCTTGTCGAGCATCTCGGTCGAGTTGTCGCGGATCTTGGCCAGCAAGAGGCCGGCGACCAGCGCCATCATCACGACGGCGGCGACGCCGAGGCCGCAGAGCAGGTACAGGCGGGTCGAGATCTTCATCGGGGCCATTGCGTAGATTCCATATGGAATATCAGGGTGATCTACTGTAGCAGTCCGATCAAAACTACATCGAGGCAGGCGACTTCGGTGTGGCAAAACGATCTCAGGGTTTTTCCCGGGTCCGGCAGCACGCCGGAGCCGGCTTGCCGCAGTCCGGCCGTTCTCTGTGATAGGCGAAAGCCAAGCGCAAGGTGGTGCTTTTGGCCGGCCCGGTTTACGGGGCGGGTCGCGCCGATCGGGTGGCGCGACCCGAGCACCTTAGCGCAGATTGCGCTCGAGCGCGCGCCACAGCGTGTGCTCGGCGTCGTCCTGCGTCAGCTCCCAGATCATCACGCCGCCGAGCTTGTTGGCCTTGACGTAGTCGGCCTTGACCTTGAGCGACGCGGCGTCGTCATAGCTGACCAGTTCCTTCGTCTTGCCGTTGTACAGGTACGGGGCATCGCCGGCCGCCTTGCTGCGGAAGGACTTCCAGCCCGGCTGGCCGATGAGCGTCTGCTTCGCCACCGAATACTTGGCGGTGCCCGGTTCTTCCTGCTGCGGCAGACCGGCCCCCTTGGCGGACTGGGCCAGCCCGTCGCCGTTCGGCCCCGGTTCGACATTGCCCTGGGCACGCGCGTAGAACGGAACGCCGAGCACCAGTTGCGACGGTTTGAAGCCCTGGGCCAGGAAGTACTTCACGCCACCGTCGCCGTTGAGGACGCCGGCATCGGCTTCGCCGGGCGTCGGATACAGCGCCGCATGCAGCCCGGCGCGCGGGCTCCATGCGCCGTAGAAGTCATAGCTCATCAGGTTGACCCAGTCGAGCAGCTTGGCGGTGGCCGGCAGATCGTAGCCCGACGAACCCCAGCCGCCATTGGTGCCGGGGATGGCCGCGGTCAGCAGATAGCGTTTGCCGTCGGCCTTGCTCTCGGCGTCGAGCCCCGCGCGCAGCGCCTGCAGCAGCTTGATGTAATTGCCGCGATCCGCTGGCGATGCATCGGCCGCATAGTCGCCGCCGGTGACCGGGTGTTCCCAGTCCAGATCAAGCCCCTGGCACTGATAGTCGCGCATGATCGCGATCGAGGTGCGGACCAGCTGTGCCCGGGTGGCTTCGTTCTGTGCCACCTTGGCGATGTTGCGCGAACCGGTCCAGCCGCCGATCGCCCACTGGCAGGCGAGCTGCGGGTTCTTCACGCGCGCGGCGGCAAATGCCTTCTTCCACTGTGCGGCGCCGGCGAGGCTTTTCGGCTCGATGTAGGCGCTGCCGTCGGGCTTGATCAGGATGAATGAATAGATGCCGATGTCGAGCCCGGGCAGGACGTCGATGGCGCGGGCGACCTCCGCTTCCGGTTGCCAGGTCGGCAGGTAGGAAATCAGCCGCGGCGCATCGGCCGCTCCGGTCTGTACGGGGCCGCTGGCGCAGGCACTGAGGACGGGAAGCAACAGCAAGGGCAGGTAACGCAACATCCGGATCTCCTTGATCGGCATGGGACAAGTGGACAACTTAAGCCATTGAGCTCCGGGCTGGAATGTCGCAATCTGCCTGTCATATTTGTCTGAATCCAGCATGGCGGGCGCGATGTCGACGATTTACCAGGAACGGTTTGATGTGGGCGAGGGCACGCGCCAGTGGTCGGTCGGTGCGCGGATTTTCCATCACCCGCAATTGCACACTCTGGCCGAGCATGAGCTGATGTTCGCCGGCCATTCCGAAGTTGACGGCCATCTGCATGTCGAACGCATCGGTGCCCCGTTTCACGTGGTGCTGATCAGTGTCGAAGGGACGGGCGTGGTGACGGACGGTGAGACGGTGCTGACACTCGGTCCGGCACAAATGGCGGTGCTGCCGGCGCGAAGCCACAGCGGCTTCAGGTCGGGCGGCGAGCCGTGGCGGCTGGCGTGGTTTCTGGTCAACGATGTGCCGGAGTGGGGCATGCTGGCCGGCCCCCGCGCCAGCGTGCGGCCGCTGCTGCATGCAGCCAGCCTCTACCAGATCGTCAGCGTGCTGTGCGCCGAAGCGCGACTTGGTCATCCCGGCTTTGCCGGCCAAGCCTTGCTGCTGGCCGTCGACATGCTGCGCCGGGCGCTGGCCAGCCATGACGACGGGACCGTGGCCGAACGGCTGCTGGCGGTGTTCGAGCCGGTTCGGCATGCACCGGGGGAGGACTGGCGGGTCGACGTGCTCGCGCAGGCTTACGGTGTCAGCGCCGCGCATCTGCACCGCTTGTGCGTCCGCCATCTGGGCGCCACGCCGCAGCAACTGATCATTCGCCAGCGCATGCGCCGGGCGCGCGAGCTGCTGGTGGCGGGAGCCGGCAATGTGGGTGCGGTGGCCGAACAGGTCGGCTATCAGGAAATCGCCAGTTTCTCGCGCCGCTTCCGCCGCCATTTCGACGTCAGCCCCGGCGAGTTGCTGCAGGCGCTGAAACGGGCGCCGGCCGAGCTGCCGGTCGGCTGAGCCGGCACGAAAAAAAAGCCCCACCGCAAACGGTGGGGCTGTGAAGTGCTGCCGTGAAACAGCTGATTCCTGAGTCGGTCGCCGGATCAGATCGCGCTCTTGGCGAGCTGTTCGAGGATGGCCGGATTTTCCAGTGTCGACGTATCCTGGGTGATCTCCTGACCCTTGGCGATATCGCGCAGCAGGCGGCGCATGATCTTGCCCGAACGGGTCTTCGGCAGGTTGTCACCGAAGCGGATTTCATCGGGCATGGCGATCTTGCCGATTTCGTGCGCAACCCATTCGCGCAGTTCCTTGGCGATGCGCTTGGCATCGTCGCCTTCCGGGCGATCGCCTTTCAGTACCACGAAGGCGCAGACCGATTCACCCTTGATGTCGTGCGGCTTGCCGACGACGGCGGCTTCGGCCACCAGCGGGTTGGCGACGAGTGCCGATTCGATTTCCATCGTGCCGAGGCGGTGACCCGAAACGTTGAGCACGTCGTCGACGCGGCCCATGATCCAGATGTAGCCGTTCTCGTCGAAGTGGGCCGAATCGCCGGCCAGATACAGCTGACCGTTGAAGTCTTCCGGGAAGTAAGTCTTCTTGAAGCGTTCCGGGTCGTTCCAGATGGTGCGAACCATCGACGGCCACGGTTTGCGGATGACAAGGAACCCCCCCTTGCCCGGCTCGACCGGTGCGCCGGCTTCGTCGACGATATCGGCGATGATGCCCGGGATCGGCAGCGTGCACGAACCCGGTTTGGTCGCCACGGCGCCCGGCAGCGGTGCAATCATGTTGGCGCCGGTTTCGGTCTGCCACCAGGTATCGACAATCGGGCAGCGGCCGCCACCGACGACTTCGTGATACCAGATCCATGCTTCAGGGTTGATCGGTTCGCCGACGGTGCCCAAGAGGCGCAGGCTCGACAAATCGTATTTTTCCGGCAGATTGGCACCAAGCTTGATCAGCGAACGGATCGCGGTCGGCGCGGTGTAGAAGGTGGTGACCTTGTGCTTTTCGATCGTCTGCCAGAAACGGCCGGCATCCGGGAACGTCGGTACGCCTTCGAACACGACTTGCGTCGCGCCGATCGCCAGCGGGCCGTAGGCCACATAGCTGTGGCCGGTAATCCAGCCCACATCGGCCGTGCACCAGTAGACATCGCCTTCGCGATAGTCGAACACCCACTTCATCGTGGTCAGCGCGCCGAGCAGATAGCCGCCGGTGCTGTGCTGGATGCCCTTGGGCTTGCCGGTCGAACCCGAGGTGTAGAGGATGAAGAGCGGGTGTTCGGCGTCGACCCATTCCGGCTCGCACTGGGTCGGCTGGCCTTCGACCAGCTCGTGCCACCAGACGTCTTTGCTGTCGTTGAACGCGGCGGTGCTGTTTTCCAGCCGGCGCAGCACAACGACTTTTTCAATCGATTCGCTGCCTTCCAGCGTCAGCGCTTCGTCGATGGTGGCCTTCAGCGGCACGGGTTTGCCGCCACGGAAGCCTTCGTTGGCGGTAATGACGACCTTGGCTTGCGCATCCTGGATGCGGTCGCGCAGGGCACCGGCCGAGAAGCCGCCGAACACCACCGAGTGGACTGCGCCGATGCGGGCACATGCCTGCATCGCCACGACGGCTTCGACCGTGTGCGGCATGTAGATGACGACGCGGTCGCCCTTGGTCACGCCAAGCAGTTTGAGACCGTTGGCGAACTGGCAAACGCGGGCGTGCAGTTGGCGATAGCTCACATGTTCGGACTTGCCGTCATCGGCTTCGAAAATGATCGCGGTCTTGTCGCCACGCGCGTCGAGGTGACGGTCGAGACAGTTGTAGGAGATGTTGAGCTTGCCGTCTTCGAACCATTTGAAGAAAGGCGCATTGCTGTCGTTCAGTACCTTGGTAAACGGCGCTTTCCAGCTGATCATGTCGCGACCGAGCTCAGCCCAGAAGCCTTCGTAGTCGCGGTTGGCTTGTTCGCACAGGGCGTTGTAGCCCTCCATGCCGGAGACATTGGCCTTGACGCGGAAATCGTCCGATGGCGGGAAAAGGCGGTTTTCTTTCAGTACGGAATCGATGCTGCTCATGCTTGCTCCTTCTTGCCTATGCAGTAAGAAAAAATTCAATGATGAGAATGTAAAGCCAACGTGCCGGCAAAGCCAATCGTGTTTTTTGATGTGTGAAATCAGTTCCGCTGATGCGGGCGAAGCCGGCGGACGGGGGGTGCAAATCGTCGGTTTAGCGATACGTTTCGGTGTGCGCCTTGGCGACAAAAAAATGCCCCGCGCAAGGCGGGGCATTCAAGTTGCTGCGCTTTTTGTATCTGCGTCTTAGTGCTTGGATGCGCCTTCTGCACCGATGCCGGTCATCGAGCGGATGAATTGCGGCAGGAACAGTGCGCGTTCGCGGACAGCCGATTCGCTCTTGTCGAGGGTCGATACCAGCCAGGTGACGAAGAAGGCCAGCGGCATCGAGAAGATCGCAGGGTTGTCGTACGGGAAGATGGCGGCGGCATTGCCGAGCACCTTCACCCATACGGTTGGGCCGAGCACGATCATCGCGACTGCGCAGACCAGGCCGCACGCACCGCCGATGACGGCGCCACGAGTGGTCAGCCCCTTCCAGAACATCGACATGAACAGCACCGGGAAGTTGGCCGAAGCGGCGATCGCAAACGCAAGGCCGACCATGAAGGCGACGTTTTGTTTTTCGAAGGCGATGCCGAGCAGGATGGCCAGTACACCCAATGCGATGGTTGCCATCTTCGAGACGCGGATTTCATGCGCTTCATCGGCACGACCACGGGCGAATACGTTGGCGTACAGATCGTGCGATACCGCCGATGCACCCGACAGCGTCAGACCCGAGACCACGGCGAGGATGGTGGCGAAAGCCACGGCCGAGATGAAGCCGAGGAAGAAGTCGCCGCCGACCGCGCTGGCCAGGTGAACTGCCGCCATGTTCGCGCCGCCGATCAGTTGGGAAACGGACACGCCGTCCTTCATGATGGTTTCGGTGTACTCCGGGCGTCCCAGCACCAGCATGATCGCACCAAAGCCGATGATGAAGGTCAGGATGTAGAAGTAGCCGATGAAACCGGTGGCGTAGAACACCGACTTGCGTGCTTCCTTGGCGTCCTTCACGGTGAAGAAGCGCATCAGGATGTGTGGCAGACCGGCAGTACCGAACATCAGGCCGATGCCGAGCGAGATCGCATCGATCGGGTTCTTGACCAGACCGCCCGGGCTCATGATCGAAATGCCCTTCGGATGCGTTGCGGTGGCGGTGGCGAACATGGTTTCAAAGCTGAAGCCGCTGGCTGCGAGCACCATGAAGGCCATGAAGGTGGCGCCGCACAGCAGCATCACCGCCTTGATGATCTGCACCCAGGTCGTTGCCAGCATGCCGCCGAAGGTCACGTACATCACCATCAGCACGCCAACAATCAGCACGGCCGAGCTGTAGCTCATGCCGAACAGCAGCTGGATCAGCTTGCCGGCGCCAACCATTTGCGCAATCAGGTACAGCAGTACGGTCACCAGCGTACCGATCGCTGCAAAGCAGCGAACCGGTGTCTGGCTCAGTCGATAGGAGGCGACATCGGCGAAGGTGTACTTACCGAGGTTGCGCAGCCGTTCGGCGACGAGGAAGGTGATCAGTGGCCAGCCGACCAGAAAGCCGATCGAATAGATCAGGCCGTCGTAGCCGCTGCCCATCACCAGTGCCGAAATACCGAGGAAGGATGCCGCCGACATATAGTCGCCAGCGATCGCCAGGCCGTTCTGGAAACCGGTGATGCCGCCGCCGGCGGCATAGAAATCCTTGGCCGAGCGGGTGCGGCGTGCCGCCCAGTAGGTAATACCGAGGGTAAAGGCGACGAACAGCACGAACATGATGATCGCGTGCCAGTTCAGGTCGCGCTGCTTGACCGCGCCTTCAATTGCGCCGGCAGCCCAAGCTGGCAGGCTGGCACAGAGTGCCATACCGGCCAGCGCGAGGCGGGTAGAAAGACGCTGCATCATTGGCGGGTCTCCTCGATGAGTTCGCGATTGAGCTGATCGAACTCGGTGTTGGCGCGGCGTACGTAGATACCGGTCAGCACGAAAGCCGAAACGATCACCAGCAGCCCGAGCGGGATGCCGATGGTGGTGACGCTGCCAGCGGCGAGCGGGGTGCCGAGCGTTGCGGGTGAAAATGCGATCATCAGAATCAGCCCGTAATAGATCACGAGCATGATGATCGAAAGCAGCCAGCTCAAGCTGGTCTTCTTCTGCTCCAGTTCCCTGAATTTAGGGTTGTTCTGGATACGCTGAATCATTGCTTCATCCATGCTATCCCTCCTGAGTGTCGATACCGGCAGTAACCGACGGCTACCGCATAACCGTACCGGCGACACTCGCCACAATGTCCCGATGATGGGGACGACGAAAATCGCAGGCCACGCTTAGTGACGCACTCTATGGCGGGAGCATGATGCGAGCTAATTGCAATTTTTGATGCGGAGAATCAGCATTTCTGATGCCACACTGCACGAGGCTTACTTTGCCTAGTGAAATTGCGGCTCCGTGACTACATGCATTGGGTATGCAGTTACACGCACGACGTGGTTTGCGGGATAATCAAAGGCATGGAACTGTATCAATTGCGTACTTTTGTTGCCGTTGCCCAGCAGGGACATCTGACACAGGCGGCCGAGCTGCTACATCTTTCGCAGCCTGCAGTGACTGCGCAGATCAAGGCGCTGGAAGAGGAGCTAGGTGTGGCGCTGTTCGAGCGTTACCCCGGCGGCGTGCAGCTGACCGAAGCAGGGAAGGACATCCTGCCCGAGGCCGAGCGTATTCTGGCGCTGTCGCGCGGCATGCAGCACAAGGCCAAGGTCTTATCGGGCGAGCCCAAGGGCAAGGTCAAGATCGGCACCATTGGCGTCCCGGCGCGACTCAAGCTCGGGCCGTGGCTTGCCTGCTTGCGCAGTCGCTATCCCTTATTGACGGTGCAGACCACGCACGGGATCTCCGGCGGCATTCTCAATGAGGTACGCAAGAAGACGCTCGATGGCGGCTTCTATCTTGGCCGCAACCCCTATCAGAACGTCAACAACCTGCCGTTGACCGAAATCGGCTTCTGCGTGGCATTGCCGCCGCAGCTGGCAGAAGCGCTGGCCGGCGATGATTGGGAATCGCTTGCCAAGGCACCGTGGCTGGGGCTGTCGCAATTCAACAGCCTATCGTCGATCACGCAGGAGCTGTGGCGCGCTCAGAATGTTGCGCCGCGCAAGGTGGGTGAGTTCGATGAAGAGGCGACCGTGCTCGAGTTGGTCAAAGCCGGGCTTGGCGTGGCGATCCTGGCCGAGCGCACCGCCAAGCGCTTTGCCGCCGATGGCTCGATTGCGCTATGGCGTGGCGGCGATTGCGTCACCAGCGCACCGTTGCAGTTCATTTATTCGGCCGAGCGCGAAAACGATCCGATGGTGGTGATGCTGCGGGATACCTTGCTCGAAGTCTGGCAGCCGTCCGAAGAGTAGGCGCTTACTTCGGCTCGACGTGTTGCTTGAGCAGTTTGCTCATCAGCGATGGCTTGGCCTTGTCCTTGTCTTGCTGATCGTTGCTTGAGGCCTTGCCAAAGCGATCGGGTGAGCCCTTCTTGCGGATGGCATCCTTGAGTTTTACGCCGGCAAATTTTTGCAGGTCAAAATGATTGATCGGCATCGTCTATTCCTTGAAGTTGCAAATCACGGTTGAGCATTCAAATAAAAACCCCGCCAAAGCGGGGTTTTCGAGTCAGTGTCACCAGCGAAACCAGCTTATTTAAGCTTGGTTTCCTTGTACATCACATGCTTGCGAACGACGGGATCAAACTTCTTGATCTCCATCTTTTCCGGCATGGTGCGCTTGTTCTTGGTGGTGGTGTAGAAATGGCCGGTACCGGCGCTCGATTCGAGCTTGATTTTTTCACGCATTTTTATTCAACCCCTGATTACAGTTCGCCGCGGGCGCGCAGATCGGCCAGGACGACGTCGATGCCGTTCTTGTCGATGGTGCGCAGAGCCGCGTTGGAAACGCGCAGGCGAACCCAGCAGTTTTCGCTCTCAACCCAGAAACGACGGGATTGGAGGTTAGGAAGGAAGCGACGCTTGGTCTTGTTGTTGGCGTGGGAAACATTGTTCCCGGTCATCGGACGCTTGCCGGTGACTACGCATACTCGTGCCATGGTTAGGTATTCCCTGACTTCTGAGAAAAACGGGATTTATAGCACGAATCAACTCGGACGTTCAAGTCGTGCGGTAAATTGTTGTGGTGCGTTCGTTGTCGCAATCGTACTTTCGATCTTCCGGCTTGCTTGCGTTACGTTGGTGCGCTGGCTGAAGGAAAAGCGGTCGATGGCGTCGAAGGCCGCCGTGCGTGTGGCCTCCGGCAGGGATACATTATGCCCCGAAGACCGCTCCGGTGTATTGCGGCGACGACATCGACAAAGGCGTGGGCCGACAGACGGGCACAGCAGGTTGGGCTTGCGAGCATACCCAGTGCGTTCTCATCACCACCGCTGCGGGCTATGGCGGCATATCCGGCGATAATCGTCAGTGTTCACGCGTGGTTCTTGCCGTTGCGTACTTCGCCGGGGTGATCAATCAGTACCGCACGTCGATAACGGCGGCATGGGCGCTATGGGCGATTGCCGGCGTGAATATGGCGAGTAGATGTGAAATGCTTGCGCATCGACCTTATTCAGCAAGTGGCGGTACCAGCACGCTGCGATTGCCGTTGCTCTCCATCGGGCTGACCAATCCGGCGGCTTCCATGCTCTCGATCAGCCTTGCGGCGCGGTTGTAGCCAATGCGCAACTGCCGCTGCACCGAGGAAATCGACGCGCGGCGAGACTTCATGACGACGGAAACGGCTTCATCGTAGAGCGGGTCGGTTTCCGGATCGTTGCCGCCGCCTTCCAAGGCGGCATTGCCGGCGGCTTCGGCATCGAAACCGCCGTTGAGAATGCCGTCGATGTAGTCAGGCTCACCGAACTGCAGCTTCAGGTGTTCGACCACCTTGTGGACTTCGTCATCGGTGACAAACGCACCGTGCACGCGTTGCGGGTAGCCGCTGCCCGGCGGCAGGAACAGCATATCGCCCTGACCCAGCAGCGCCTCGGCGCCCATCTGGTCGAGAATCGTGCGGCTGTCGATCTTGCTCGATACCTGGAACGCCAGCCGGGTCGGAATGTTGGCCTTGATCAGCCCGGTGATCACGTCGACCGACGGCCGTTGGGTGGCGAGGATCAGATGGATGCCGGCGGCGCGCGCCTTTTGCGCCAGACGGGCGATCAGTTCTTCGATCTTCTTGCCGGCGACCATCATCAGATCGGCGAACTCGTCGACGACCACGACGATGAACGGCAGGTGTTCGAGTGGCTCGGGGTTGTCCGGCGTCAGCGTGAACGGATTGGTCAGCTTCTTGCCGGCTTTTTCGGCATCCTTGACCTTCTGGTTGAAGCCGGCGAGGTTGCGCACGCCCATGGCGCTGAGCAAGCGGTAGCGTTTTTCCATCTCGGCAACGCACCAGTTCAGCGCATTGGCGGCGAGCTTCATATCGGTGACGACCGGCGCCAGCAGATGCGGAATGCCGTCGTAAACCGACAGTTCCAGCATCTTCGGGTCGACCATGATGAAGCGCACTTCTTCCGGCGTGGCCTTGTACAGCAGGCTCAAGATCATCGCGTTGACGCCCACCGATTTGCCCGAACCGGTGGTGCCGGCGACGAGCATATGCGGCGCTTTGGCCAGATCGGTGACGGTCGGCTTGCCGGTGATGTCCTTGCCCAGCGAGAGCGTCAGCTTCGAGTGCATGCCGTGGAATGCCTCGGAGGCGATGATCTCGGACAGGCTGATCATCTGCCGCTTCGGGTTCGGCAATTCCAGACCCATGCAGGTCTTGCCGGGAATGGTCTCGACCACGCGGATGCTGATCAGACCGAGCGCGCGCGCCAGATCCTTCATCAGGTTGACGATTTGCGAGCCCTTGACGCCGACGGCTGGCTCGATTTCGTAGCGGGTGATCACCGGGCCGGGATAGGCGGCAATGACCTTGACCTCGACATTGAATTCGGCGAGCTTGCGCTCGATCAGCCGCGAGGTGAATTCCAGCGTCTCGTTGCTGATCGTTTCCTGTGCCGTTGCAACCTTGGCGAGCAGGCTCAGTGGTGGCAGGCCGCCGACGGCGACGTGCGGTGTAGGTAGATCATCGGGGGAGAACAGCGTCGGCTGGATGATCTTCTTGTGTTGCGCCTCGGCTTCTTTCTCGGCGGCTTTGATCACGGCCTTGGCGATGGGGACGTCGATCTGCGGCGTCTCGATTTTCAGCGGGGCTTTGTCTTCCTGTTTCTTTTTTTCACTGCTGACCTTTTCATCGCGCAGGACCGCAGCCTGCCGACCGATACGCCTGTCCTGCGCCGCTTGAATGGTGTCGATGCACTTGAAGCAGAACCATTCTATACTGGCGCCGAGTCGCTCCATCAACGCCAGCCACGATAGACCGGTGAACAGCGATACGCCGAGTGCCCAGCTCACGATCAAGGTGAGCGTTGCGCCGGCAAAGCCAAGCGTGTGATACAGCCAGCCGCCGAGCGCAACGCCGATGATGCCGCCGTGGGCGAGCGGTAGCGCCACTTGCAGTGTATGCAGGCGCAGGGCTTCAAGGCTGCTGCTGGAAAACAGGATCATGAAAAAGCCGGTGCACGCCAGCAGCACGACTGGACGGGATGATTCGCTGATGTGATCGATCCGCCGATAGCCCCACAAGATGGCGGCGAGGCAAAAGGCGACCCACCACCACGCCGAGAGGCCGAAGGCCGACAGCAGGATATCGGCGACCCAGGCGCCGACGCTGCCGCCCCGATTCTGGATCACCGACTGGGTGGCGCTGTGCGACCAGCCGGGATCGGCCTGATGGTAGCTGGCCAGCGCCAGCACCAGATAGACCACGATGGCGACCAGCAGCAGCCACCACGATTCGCGCAGCACGCTCGCCAATTGGGGGGGCAGTGCGGCACGGGTCGAAGCCTTGGCGATGTTTTTCTTGCGGAAAATGGCCATGTCGCAACGAAGGGTTAAGTATTCAATCGCCGATTATAGCGGTTCGTCATCCAAGGGGGCGTGCTCGCGGCGATGCTGTTGTCACTACTCAAGATGGCGCGCCTGCCAGGCTAGATAGCAGGCATGCACATGGCCAACGTAAGCATCACGATCGGCGAAGTCTGCCGGGTGGAACGCATCATAGAGATGGTAGTGCGCGTGGCGGTTCGGTGCGGTGGCGATGCTGACGAGTTTTTGCGGCAAGGTCTCGCCCTCCCAGGCAAATGCTTCCTGTGCCTCGTAATGCAGGAAGACCGGCAAGATGGGGATGCCGGTTTCCAGCGAGATGGTGAATGCGCCGTAGAGAAAACGATCGGACAGACGTCGGCCTTTGCAGCCGCCTTCGGGATAGATGGCGATATTGTGACCTTCGCGCAAGGCAGCCATCATGGTCGCTTGTGCGGCCTGGCGTGAGCCCTTGTGCTCGCGTTTGACGAAATGTGTTCCGGCCGCCGCGGCGATACGCCCGACGAACCACCAGTCGCGCACCTCTTCCTTGGCAAGGCTCACGACATTGAACAGGCCGGGGATGCCAACCAGTTCAAGCGCCGAGGGATGATTGGAAATCAGGATGAAGTGCCCGGGCAGGGGGCGGGTCTGATGCTGGTGCAGCTGGATCTGGACATCGAGCGCACGCACGAAGCAGCGGCACCAGCTGCGGAACAGCCCCGGATACCAGCGTGCCAGCCAGCGATGCGGCAGCAAGCCGAGCACAAGCATGACCAGCGTGAAAACAACAAGATCGATCCAGCCCAATCCCAGGCGCACGATGTGCAGCAGCCAGCGCATTGCGTCTCCGAAACGTTGCCCTGCTCTTGGTTTAGCCCGTTCTGGACTCAGGCGTTCAGATAACCGGCCAGTTTGTTTTCGTACAGTCGCGGATTTTCGCCGTTGGCAATGGCAACCAGACCTTCCAGCAGCATTTCGCGGTGAACGACTTCGCTGTGGATGTGGCGCTTGAGCTTGCCGGCGATCGGCAGGAACACAAGGTTGGCGATGCCGACGCCGTAAATGGTCGCGACGAAGGCCACGGCGATGCCGGAGCCGAGCTTGGAGGGGTCGGAGAGGTTTTCCATGACGTGAATCAGCCCCATCACCGCACCCAGAATCCCCAGTGTCGGCGCATAGCCGCCGGCTGCGTCCCAGATCTTGGCGGCCGCCTTGGCGCTGCTTTCGTAGGCATCAATATCGAGCTCGAAAGCGCGGCGGATCATGTCCGGTTCGGCGCCATCGACGAGCATTTGCAGACCGCGTTTCACGAAGGGGGTCTTTTCTGCATTCATGACGTTTTCAAGCGCCAGTAAACCGCCCCGGCGGGATTGATGACCCCAGTTCACCAGCGTCGTCAGCAGTTTGCGATTGTCATGCTGCGGCGGGATGAACACCCAGCGCAGCATTTTCATGCCGGCAACGAAGTCGTTCATCCGGCTTTGCAGCATCACCGCGCCAGCGGTGCCGCCGATCACGATCAGGAAGGCGGTCAGCTGCAACAGCGAGCCAATATGGCCACCTTCGAGCCATTGGCCGAGCAGGATGGCGGTCAGGCCGATGACGAGGCCGAAGATGCTGATCTTGTCCATTTATCTGGCAGTCCAGTCGGTCAGCTTGGTGCGTAGCCGCGCGACGGCCTGGCTGTGAAGCTGGCAGACGCGTGATTCGGATACGCCAAGCACGGCACCGATTTCCTTGAGGTTGAGTTCTTCGTCGTAATACAGCGCCATCAGCAATTTTTCGCGCTCGGGCAGTTGTTCGATGCCTTCGATCAGCCGGGCGCGAAAGTGTGCGTCGTCGAGCTGGGTCAGTGGATTGGCGGCGTGATCGGCGGCAAAGGCATCCAGTAATGATGAGGACGAGCCGTGCTCTTCATCATCACGAGCGTAGTCGTCAATATGCAGTAGTTGATGACCGCGGGCGTCGCCGAGTTTGTCCTGATAGTCGGTCAGCGGGATATCCATCGCCTGGGCGATCTCCATCTCGCCCGGTGCCCGACCCAGTGTTTGTTCGAGCTTGTGGATCGCCGCGTCGATCTCGCGCAGATTGCGTCTGGTTTGTCGCGGCAGCCAATCGCCGCTGCGCAGTTCATCGAGCATGGCGCCACGGATGCGTTGCGAGGCGAAGGTCTCGAACTGGGCACCCGCGCTGGCATCGAAATTGCGCGCGGCTTCCATCAAGCCGATTAGACCGACCTGAATCAGATCCTCGACATCGATGCTGGCGGGCAGGCGCGCGATCAGGTGATAGGCGATCTTCTTGACCAGCGGTGTCGAGCGCGCAAGCAGTTCCGTATCACTATCGGAGCGAGTATCGCGGTAAAGCTTGAGGGCGCGTTGTTTGAGCATGGGCCGTGGTTGAACGATGGCTGGATTAGTTTACCGCAAGGCAGGCTGGCTTTCCTTCGCCAGTGCCGCTTCGAGTTGGGAAAGTGCATCAGCCAGCGCTGAATTCATTGCCGCAGCGATGCCGTCGCCACTCATCGGCGTTACCGGGGCGCGACCGCGGGCAATGATTTGCCGTGGCGCTTGGCCGGCCGTACGCACGGTCAAGCGCAATTCGAGCACGGCCTCGTTGGCGGTATGCGCGCGCAGATCGACGTAGAGCGCGCCAATCCGGCCATCGATGATGGATCTGGCTGCATTGCGATCCTGCGTCAGCGGGATGCCGGTCGCGCTCAGCCATTCGCCGAGCCGGTTATCGATGAGCCGGGCCGGAGGGGCAAGGTAGCCGCGATAGGGGTCGACCGCAAAGCGCTGGTCAGCTTCGCGGTAAATGAAGCCGCGCTGGCCGTAGGGCTCGTCGACACCGAGCGGTGCAACGTACACCGGCCCGGCGATAGCGGCCCGGGCCGCATTGGCGGGGCGCTCGGTGGTCAGCAGGTAGTTGAACTCGGCGGCGGGCCGGTTTGTGGTGCACGCGGCGAGCAAGAGGCCGGTCAGGATGATCAGAAAGTAGCGCATCGGGCGGGCCTTAGCGTTGCGGCAAGGAGTAGGGGGGCGGCGGTTCGGAGAACAGCAAGGATGACGGATTGGCGCGAATATCCCGTAACAGTGCATCAAGCTCGTTGCTGCCGCTATAGAGGTTGTCTAGCGTATTGCCGAGCAGGGCATTGCGATCGAGCAACAGGCGGTCGATTTCGCCAAGCGAGTGGTTGAGCCGCTCAAGCGATTGCCCCCACGCCGGGTTGGAGAGCAGGGTATTGGCCGAGTGCAGCGTGGCTTGCAACTGGGCCGGTGCGCTGGCGAGCGCCGGATCGGCCAGTATGCCGCCGAGGCGTGTGTTGTTCTGCCGCAGCTCTTTCACCAGCGCCAGCGATTCATCACCGAGGGGTTTGAGCGGCATTGCAGACAGTTGCTCGGTGGTCTTCTGTGCGGCGCGACCGATTTCTTCCAGCGGCATGGCGTTCAACTTGGTATCGAGGGTGTCGGCGGTGCGGGAGATCTTGTCGACCATGGTTTGCAGGTCGATCTTGGCCAGTTTCTCGGCAATGCTCTGCGTTGCGTTCAGGAGCTGGCCGACGGTGCTGCGCGCCGAGGGCACGTACAAGGCCGTTGGGGTCCAGTTGATCGGCAGCGGCGCGCTGCGATTGGTCTCGACATAGTCGATCTCAAGATAGTTGGCGCCGGTCAGCCCCTGCGGTGCAATGCGCACGCGCAGGCCGCGGGCGATTTCCTCGTTCAACGCCTTCTGATTCAGCGTGTCCTCGGCGCGCGGGCCGAGTGTGTCCGGGCGCAGGCGCATTTCCACCAACACGTAATGATGACGCCAGCTGCTGTCGGTCGCCTCCGGATACTTGCTCGCGGTAAAACCGATCTTGCTGACCTCGCCGATCGCCACCCCCCTGTAGCGCACCGACGAGCCGACATCCAGCCCTTTGACCGACTCGTTGAAATAGGTCTCCAGAATCGGATCGTTGGAAAACCAGCGGCCGGCGCCGAAGGCGATCAACAGCACCAGCGCCAGCGCGACGGTCAGGGTAACGAAGAGGCCGAGGCGAATGTGGTTTTGTCTGGGGGTCATGATGCGGCGACCTTGCGTTGAAAGAAGCGTTGTACTCGTTCGTCGGGCGAGTGGGCGGCGAGCTCGGCGGGCGCGCCGACGGCAATGACACCGCGGACGCTGGCGTCGAGCATCAGCGCGGTATCGGCGATCGCCATGATGCTCGCGAGTTCGTGGGTGACGACGACGAAGGTTAGCCCCAGGCTGCGCGACAGCTGCAAAATCAACGCATCCAGCCCGGCGCCGGTCACCGGATCAAGCCCGGCTGACGGTTCGTCGAGAAACACGATTTCCGGATCGAGCACGATGGCGCGGGCAATGGCGACGCGCTTTTGCATCCCACCCGACAGCGATGCCGGTACGTAGTCGGCGAACGCCTCGAGGCCGACGAGGCGCAGCTTCAGCCGGGCGATCAGTTCGATCGCGGCGGCATCAAGCCTGGTGTGCTCGGACAGCGGCAGCATCACGTTTTCCAGGACCGAGAGCGAGCCGAACAGCGCGCCAGACTGGTAAGCGACGCCGAACTTGCGATACAGCGCCAGCCGTTCTGCGCCTTCCAGCGCGGTGAGATCCTGCCCGGCGAGCCAGGCGTGACCACCGAGCGGCCGGTACAGGCCGATGAGGTTCTTCAGCAGCGTCGATTTGCCGCAGCCCGAGCCGCCGAGGATCACGAACACTTCGCCGCGCGCGACGGTGAACGAGACATCGTCGAGGATGATCTTGTCGTCGTAACCGCACACGAGGTGTTCGGCGCGGATGATGGGGTCGGCCGCTGTCATCGCTACCATCCCAGAATGTAGAACACGACGGCGAACAGACCGTCGACGACGACCAGCATCACGATGCTGCTGACGACCGCACGCGTGGTCGATTCGCCGACCGCTGCCGCACCGGCGCCGGTGCGCAGGCCGCGCAGGCAGCCGATGGCGGCGATGAAAAAGCCGAACACCATCGATTTGCCAAGGCCGCCGAAGAAATCGCTGAGGCTCACGATGGTGGTGGCGCGACTCAGCGAGGTGGCGAACGGTACGTCGAAGGTCGCCATCACCATCGCCATGCCGGCAAGGCCGATGACCTCGGCGCAGATCGTCAGCATCGGCATGATCAGCGCGACGGCCAAGAGGCGCGGAATGACCAGAAAGCGGAACGGATCGAGCCCGAGCGTGATCAGCGCGTTGATTTCCTCATTGACCTTCATCGTGCCCAGTTCGGCCGCAAAGGCCGCGCCGGTGCGGCCGGCGAGCAGGATGGCGGTCATCAGCGGCGCCAGCTCGCGTACCAGCGACAGGCCGACAAGATCGGCGACGAACAGTTCGGCGCCGAACTGGCGCATCGGCACCGCCGACTGAAACGACAGGATGACGCCGAACAGAAAGGCGACCAGCGCGACAATCGGCAGCGCATCGGCGCCGGCGCTGCTGGCCACGGCAAAGCCGTTGCGCCAGCGGATCTTGCCGCGCGCGGTGAAAATCCGCGCTATGTCGGCGGTAAATACGCCAACGAAGGCCATCGTCAGCCTGAATTCGCTGCTGATCGCCTGACCGAATGCGGCCATTTCGTCGCCGATGCCATGCGGCTTGGGCTCGGGCAGGATCAGTGGTTTGTCCGGTTGCAGGTCGGCGAGCAGGGCGGCGTAGCGCTCGGGCAGGCCGTCAATGCGCGCGCCGCGCTGGATCAGGTCGAATAGCAGCGCGGTGCCTGCACCATCGCAATACTCGACCGCGCTGGCGTCAACCACGCAGCGGGTCGTGACCGCGCTGCGCGCCTGCGCCCAGACCATCGCGGCACCATCGGCGTCGAGCCGGCCGCGTAGCGCCAGCCCGTTGGTGTCGACGATCAGTTCGGCAGACATCGGCTCAGACCTCGATATCGTCGAGAAAACGCCGCGTCACCAGCGCATCGTCACGGCCGGTATCGGCAACGAACACATCGCGGTCGCCACTGGCGATCACGCAGCAGAAGCGCGTCCGGATGGCGTCGAAATCGTGTTCGGTGGCGGGACGGATCGTCATGCAGGCTTCCATTCGGGATGTGGGGCCACGTTAACGTTGTAGCCGGTCGGCAAGAATGCGGCTCGATTCGACCAGCCGATAGGCAAAATCGGCGGCGCTGTCGGCGGCGCCGGCCGGACGGCGCCAGCGCAGCATCGCATCAGCGAGCTGGCGGAAAGCGTGTGCCGATTCGGCGTCGGGAAAGGCATCGAACACCGTACGCCCCAGCCGGGCCGCGCGCGCCAGTCGCTCGTCTTCGGGAACGAAGCCGATCAGTCGCAGTTTGACCCGATTGCCCAGATAGCGTGACGCAACCTGTTGCAATCGCTCGAACAGCGCGCCGGCATCGCGGGCGCTGCGGACACGATTGATGAGGATGCGAAATTCGGTGCGTGCGTACTCGGACGCCATCAGCTTGATCGTTGCATAAGCATCGGTGAGCGATTCGGCTCGCTCTGACACGACGAGAACCACATCGTCGGCGGCGAGCGACAGGCTCGGGACGCCCGGTTCGGTCACCGGCCGGGTATCGAGCAGCAGCCAGTCGGTGTCACTGCTGACCACATCGAATTCACGCGCCAGCCAGGCGGCCTCGGCTTCGTTGAGCCGTGCCAGTACTTGCGGCCGCGCTGCGGCGGGCAGCAGCGAAAATCCGCCCGGCGCCGGGACGATGACGTCGGCGAGCGTGACTTCGCGGCGAAGCGCTTCTTCAAAATCGTACGGCGGCGACAGTCTGAGTCGCTGGGTGGCGTTGCCGTTGCCGGTGTGCTCGTCCAGCAGCAGCACCGCGCGTTCGCGCTCGGCCAGTGCCGCGGCCAGATGGATCGCCACCGTCGTGGCGCCGGCGCCACCGCGCCCGCCGTTGATGCTGACGCTGCGGCAAGCCGGTCGCGCCACCATGGCCCGGAGTCCGGCGGCTTGGTCGTCCCACAATCTGGCGCTGCTCATCATCCGGCCCTAGGGGCGCGACGTCGGCTCGCTGAAGCCGGCGTCCTCGCTGCTGGCCTGAGTACCCATGTAAACGGGGTATTCGTCGGCTTGCAGCTGATAAGGCCGGGCCGGTTCGGCGCGGAAGGCGCGATCGACGAGGTATTCGATCCGCGCGGGGTGAAGGTCTTCCGGGACGCGCTGGCCGTTGGTGACGAAATGCAGCTTGAGCCGATGGCGGATCGCCACGTCGAGGCAGCCGCCGAGACTCATCGTTTCATCGAGCTTGGTCAGGATCACGCCGGCAAGCTGTTCGTTCTTGTAGCGTCGCGCGACATCGTCGAGCGTTGCCGGGGCGGCATTGGCCGCCAGCAGCAGCAGCGTGTGCGCGCGCTCGTGCTGGAACAACCGTAGTTGCTCGACGATGCGCATGTCCCGCTGACCCATGCCGACGGTGTCGATCAGTACCAGATGGCGCGATGCCAGATCGGCGAGGGTGAGTTCGAAATCGGTATCGTCCTTGACCTCGTGCACCGGCACGCCAAGGATGCGGCCATAAATGCGCAGCTGGTCGGTGGCGCCGATCCGGTAGCTGTCGGTGGTCAGCAGTGCGACCGATTCCGGACCGTAGGCGAGGGCGCAGCGCGCCGCCAGTTTGGCAACGGTAGTGGTCTTGCCGACACCGGTCGGGCCGATCAGCGCGTACACGCCGCCCTGGGCGACCAGATCTTCGCCATCGCCGACCGCGGCAATATTGTGAACCAGCGCGGCCTTGAGCCAGCGCGAGCGCATTTCCGGCGCCATTTGCGCCGGCATTTTGTCGACGAGCTGGCGTGCCAGTGCCGGGCAGAAGCCGGTGCTCAACAATTGCCGCAGGGCATCGAGCTTGTCGGGCGAGTGGCGCGACAGCTCGCTCCAGGCCATGCCGGCCAGTTGGTGCTCCATCAACCCGCGCAGCTGGCGCATTTCACGGGCGATGTCATCGATCGCGCCGGCAGGGGCGCTTGGCGGCGCCTCCTGGGGCTGCGGCGCAGCGGCTTCGTCGTCTTGGTAGCGGAAAGCCGGGCGCGGCGCCGGTTGCGTGGTTTTTCCGGCCGCCGGTGTTGCGGCCTGCGGCGCGCGTGCGGCGGGCCGGACGGGGCTTTCCTGGCTCAGCGCTTCAAAACGGGGAGGGCGGTTGCTGCGCACGACTTGCGGCGCGAGCGGCGCTTCATCATCGTCTTCATCCGGAATCGCATATGAACGTTCCAGTGCGCGTGCCAATGGTTGCGAGGGCGCAGGCGTCCGCAACGACGGCTCGGTGCGCGCGGGCGGATCAAGCCGGGCGGCCGGACGACTGGCGGCGATGGTTTGCGCGCTGGTCAGCGCGGCGACATCGGCGTCGGCGACGGCCATGATTTCGATGCCGCCACCGGCGATCTGCCGGTTCGAAAGAATGAGCGCGTCCGGGCCGAGCTCATCACGAACCTGGCGTAGCGCATCACGGGTGGTGGCACCGTAGAATTTCTTGACGACCATCTGTCCCAATCGAACCGGTTAAACCCGGCTATTATCCTCAGCCCTTGAGGATTGCACAAACGGCGTCGGCCGTGACAGGAATGTGTCACGTCGGCGCGGGATGTGGACAATACCGTCACGCCTTTCCGGACATCCGCCATGCCCACCGCCTTGCCCTACATTCCGCCGGCCGACACCGGGCTGGAGCTTGTCCATGTCGACCATGCGCTGATCGTCGTTGCCAAGCCCGCCGGCCTGCTGGCGGTGCCGGGCCGTGGCGAGGACAAGGCCGATTGTCTCAGCGCAAGGGTGCAGGCTGTGTATCCGGATGCCCTGATCGTGCATCGGCTGGATATGGCGACCTCCGGGCTGATGGTGTTCGGCCGCGGGCTGGCGTCGCAGCGACGTTTGGGTGCTGCGTTCGAGCAGCGGCTGGCCGATAAACGCTACATCGCCATCGTTGCCGGGGTGATTGCCGCCGACAGCGGCGAGATCGATTTGCCGATCGGCGCCGATTGGGCGAACCGGCCACGCCGACAGATCGACCTCAAGCGCGGCAAACCGGCGCTGACGCGATTTCGCGTGATCGAACGCAACGTCTTGAGTGATTGCAGCCGTGTCGCGCTGGAACCGGTCACCGGCCGCACGCACCAGTTGCGCGTGCATCTATTGGCGATCGGCCATCCGATCTGGGGAGACGAGCTTTATGCCGGCGAGGCCGCCGCGCGGGCGCCGCGTTTGTTGCTGCACGCCGAATCGCTCAGCCTGCCGCATCCCGATGACGGGCGGATGCTGGATTTCAGCTCGCCAGCGCCGTTCTGATTCGCAGTCGCTGGCTAAGCGGGCTCACAAATCCAGCGAAGCGGTGCTGGCAAGGGGCCCTTTAGGGTCCGAACGCAGACAGTACGATCAAGTACGGCAAGCGAGCACAACGTGGCCAGCAGGATTTGTGAGTTCGCTAAGCGCCGCCGAGCACGCCGACGATGCGGATGGTCTTAGTGTCGGGAATCTCGGTGTGGGCGATCACACGCAAATTGGGGATCGAGCGGCGCAGGAAGCGGCTCAGCATCGGCCGTAGGGCACCGGGGGTGATCAGCACGGTGTTCAGCCCTTGCGCTTCCATTTGCTCGGTCAACTGCGACGCCTGTTGCAACAGCCGCTCGGCCAATCCGGGCTCTAGCCCGCCACGGCCGTTGCTGGCCGACATCAGGATGTTCTCGAGCTGCGGTTCCAGCGCCACCACCGGTAGTTCGTTTTCGCCCGGGAACAGCTGGTGGATGATGGCGCGGCCCAGCGCGACGCGTACCGCCGCGGTCAGCTCGTCGATGTCCTGGGTGCGGCCGATATGTTCGCCCAGTGTTTCCAGGATCGTGCGCAGATCGCGGATATGCATGCCCTCATCAAGCAGGCTTTGCAGCACCTTCTGCAAGGTGCCAACCGGAATCAGCTTGGGGACGAGATCCTCGACCAGCTTCGGTGACTCTTTGGCGAAGTGATCGAGCAGCGATTGCACTTCCTCGCGGCCGAGCAATTCGGCGGCGTGGCTTTGCAGCAGATTGGAGATATGCGTGCCGATCACCGTCGCGGTATCAACCACGGTGTAGCCGAGTGCCTGGGCCTGATCGCGCAGGCTGACGTCGATCCAGGTCGCCGGCAGGCCGAAGGTCGGGTCCGTGGTGGTGGTGCCGGCGAGCGAGCCGGCGACGTTGCCGGGATTGATCGCCAGCCACTGGCCGACAAACGCCTCGCCGGCGCCGACATCGACGCCCTTGAGCTGGATCCGGTACTGGTTGGGCTTGAGTTCGAGGTTGTCGCGGATATGCACCGCCGGCACCAGAAAACCGAGTTCCTGGGCGATCTTTTTGCGGATGCCGCGGATGCGCCGCAACAATTCGCCATCCTGATTGCGATCGACCAGCGATATCAGCCGGTAGCCGACTTCCAGCCCGACCGGATCAACCGGCTGGACATCGTTCCAGCTGACTTCCTGCAAGGGGGGCGGAGTGGTGGCCGCTGCGGTGGGCGTGAGCCCGCTGTCGGCTGCGATGGTCGCAGTGCGCTGCCTGCGGTTGTCCAGCCACCAGGCGAGGCCGGCGGCCATGGCGGCGATCAGCAGGAAGGCCAGATGCGGCATGCCCGGAATGATGCCGAGGACGCCGATCACCGCAGCGGTGGTGTAGAGCACTTGCGAATTGGCGAAGAGCTGACCCAGCAGCTGTTCGGACAGATCCTGCTCGGTGCCGACGCGCGATACGACAATACCGGCGGCGACCGAGATGATCAGCGATGGAATCTGCGCAACCAGGCCGTCACCGATGGTCAGCATCGTGTAGGTGCGGGCGGCCTCGGCGAAGGGCAGGTCGTGCTGCACCGTGCCGATGATCAGCCCGCCGATCATATTGATCACCATCACCAGAATGCCGGCGATGGCATCACCGCGAACGAACTTGCTGGCACCGTCCATCGAGCCGAAGAAGTTGGCTTCCTGCGAGATGGCCGACCGGCGCTTGCGTGCATCCTCTTCGCCGATCAGGCCGGCGTTGAGGTCGGCGTCGATCGCCATCTGCTTGCCGGGCATCGCATCCAGGGTGAAGCGTGCCGACACTTCGGCGATCCGGCCGGCACCCTTGGTGATGACGACGAAGTTGATGATGGTGAGGATGACGAAGGCGATGATGCCGACGGTGAGGTTGCCGCCGATCAGCACATGGCCGAAGGCCTCGATCACCTGACCGGCCGCGCCGGCGCCGGTGTGACCTTCGGTGAGCACGAGCTTGGTCGAGGCGACGTTGAGGCTTAGCCGCAATAGCGTCGTGACCAGTAGCACGGTCGGGAAGGCCGAGAATTCCAGCGGTTCGCGCGTGTACAGGCTGACCATCAACACGATGATCGAAATGGCGATATTGAAGGTAAAGAAGAAGTCGAGCGCGAGCGCGGGCAGCGGCAGAATCATCATGCCGAGCACCATGAACACCAGCGCCGGGCCGGCCAGTCGCGTCAGATTAAAGTTGCGCACACGCCAGAATCACATTGGGGCCGCCATCAGGGGGCGGCTTCGGGGTCGAGGTCTTTCGGAACCGGCAACGCATCGTTCAACGTCGGTTCGCTGCCGCCGTAACGTTGCCAGTGCCTGAGCTGATAAATGTAGGCCAGCACTTCGGCGGCAGCAGTATACAACGCGGCGGGGATTTCCTCGCCGAGCTCCGCGTGGTGGTAGAGCGCACGGGCGAGCGGCGGCGTACGAACCACGGTGACCTTGTGCTGCTTGCCGAGTTCGATGATGCGCTCGGCCAGCAGGAAGGAGCCCTTGGCGATCACCACCGGCGCGCGCATCGATTCGGTGTATTGCAATGCCACCGCGTAGTGGGTCGGGTTGGTGACGATGACATCGGCCTTTGGAATCGCCGACATCATCCGTTTGCGTGCCGCCTCGCGCTGCAGCTGGCGAATCCGCCCTTTCAGTTGCGGATCGCCCTCCGATTCCTTCATTTCCTGGCGTACTTCCTCCTTGGTCATACGCAGGTTCTTGTAGTACTCCCACAGCTGGTAGGGGACGTCGATGATGACGATGAGCGCCATCGCGCCGACCACCGCGAACAGCGTGAACTTTGCCATCCCCCACAGATAGGCCAGGCCGTTGTCGGGCGGCATGGCGACCAGCTGAACGAAGTCGCCGCGTTCGTTCCACAGCACCAAGGCGGCGACACCACCGATCAGACCGGATTTGAGGATGGCTTTGACCATTTCGACGATGCTGCGCACCGACAGCATGCGTTTGATGCCGCTGGCGGGATTCAGTCGACCAAAGTTGGGCCCCAGCGCCTCGGTCGAAAACAGCCAGCCGCCCATCAGCATCGGCGCGAGGATCGCCGCGACCGCGCAGGCGGCAAACACCGGCAGGCAGGCCCAGAGCATGGCTTCGCAGGCCTTGATGAGGTGCAGGTACATCTGCATCGGCTCGGCGAGCACCGCCCGGGTAAACATGAATTCACCGCGCATCACCTGTTTGAGCGCGTTCAGCAGTGCCGGGCCGGTTATCGAGAGCGCCAGCATGCCGGTCATCAGCACGCTGAACGACGTCAACTCTTGCGAGCGGGCAATCTGGCCCTTTTTGCGCGCGTCTTCGAGCCGCTTGAGCGAGGGTGGTTCGGTGCGTTCGAGGTCGGAATCTTCAGCCATGATTGCGCTACGTTACCGCGTTGCGGGGCGCTACGGCCAGCAGGCTTTATCGATAGTGTGGCGCTTGGCATTGCTTTTGCTTCTAAGAGGGTTCCTCTTGCCCTGCTCGCGAGTTTTACATGGCTAGTCCTGTCGTCACGCTGTCTGCTCCCGCCGCTTCCGTTGCCCCCAAATCCAGCTCGTCGCGCGATGCCGGGCAAGGCGACGATTTTGGCAGTACGCTGGCCCGCGAGGTCGCCGCACGGCAGCCGGTGCCGGCGGGCAAGGATGCCGCTTCGGCCGATCAGAGCCGCAAGGACGATGCCCCCGAACCCGGCGACGCCGCGACGCCGTGGCTGGCGTTGCTGCAATCGATGGCGCAGGTAGTGGCGCAGCCGCTGCCGCAAGAAGAGGCCGTTTCCAGCGAACACCTGCCGGATGGCGGTGTTGATGCGCTGGCTGCGGCGGTGACGCCGGCGATGATTTCGCAGGCCGTGCAGAGCCCGGTTCAAGGCGAGCAGCCTACGACACCCGCTTTGAGTACGGTGGCATCAACAGCCGGGAGCGATTCAGCCGCCAGCGCGATAGACGAACTTGCCGTGGGCGGCAAAGCCTTGCCGGCCGGATTTGCCGCTGGCGATGCCGAGACGGCCGAGCCGCGCGGCATCGACCTGTTGAGCGCGGCCCCGCTCGGTGCCTCGCCGCTACGCAGCGTGGACGAGGCCGCCGCGCCGACCAAGCCGGTGGCGACACACAACGTCGTGCCGCATGTGGGCGAGCCGCGCTGGGGCGACGCCGTGGCGCAACGTGTGGCCATGATGATCGGCAAGCAGGAACAGAAGCTGGAAATGCAACTCAATCCGCCCAACCTTGGGCCGATGGACGTGCAGCTGACGCTGGCGCAGGACCAGGCCAGTATCGTTTTTGCCAGTCAGCATGCCGCGGTGCGCGAAGCGCTCGCCGCCGCCACCCCCCGCTTGACCGCCTTGCTGGCCGATCAGGGCATCCAGCTCGTCAACGTTCAGGTGGCCAGCGACACGCTGAACCAACACACGCAGCAGCAAGCGCAGACTGGCCACGATTCCGGCCCGGCGCAGCGTGGCATGGCAAGCCAGAGTACAGATCAGCCCACCGATTTGCGGGTTGACCTGGGTACGCTGCGCCTGCCCGTTGGCGGTGGCGGACTGAGCTTCTATGCCTGATTGCGCGCAAGCGCTTGTTTATAATTAACTATTAATCTTTGCTATACTCGCCGACCTATCTTGAGGCTCCGGTATCGCCGGAGCCGTTCGATTCGAGCTGCTTCGAATCGATTTATCGTCGTGCAGTCAGGTGAAATTCATGGCCGAAGCCCAAGCGGCGCCGAAAGGCAGTAAGAAACTGATCATCATCATCGTGATCGTCGTCGCGGTGCTGCTGCTGGCGATCGCCGGTGCGGCGGCGTTCATGCTGACGCGCTCGGCCGATCACGGCGACGACGGCGGTGCTGCGCAAACGCAAGAAACCGCCAAGAAGAAAACCTCGAAAAACGCGGATCACGTGCCTATTTTCGAAAAATTGCAGCAATTCACCGTCAATTTGAATTCGCCTGACGAAGATGCCATGCTGCAAACGGATATTGTCGTCGAAGTTGCCGACGCCAAGTTCCAGGAACAGATCAAGGCACAGATGCCCAAAATTCAAAGCCAGATCAATCAGCTGCTGCGGAGCAAATCGCCGCAAGACGTGCGCGCGGTTGATGGGATGACCAAGCTGGGTGGCGAAGTTCGCATGCTGATCAATCGGGCTCTGGGCGTCGAGAGCGAGGATGAAGGCGTGTTGTCGGTCAATTTCACCACCTTCATCGTCCAATAGTGTTCGCGTCTTTGCGAACGACGGGTTCGGGCTCCTAAACAATGGCAGACGATATCCTTTCCCAGGAAGAGGTCGACGCGCTACTGCGTGGGGTGACCGGGGAAGAAGACGACTCCGAGGTCGATCAGGATTCGTCGTCGGTGCGCAACTACGACATCGGTCGGCAGGAGCGCATCGTCCGTGGCCGGATGCCGACGCTCGAAATCATCAACGAGCGCTTTGCCCGTAATCTGCGCATTGCCCTGTTCAATTTCATGCGCCGCAATGCCGAGATCAGCGTCGGCGCGGTGCGGGTGCAGAAGTACAGCGAATTCATTCGCAATCTGGTCGTGCCGACCAACCTCAACCTGATCCAGATGAAACCGCTGCGCGGCACCGGTTTGTTCATCTTCGATCCGGATTTCGTTTTCCTGGTGGTCGACAATCTGTTCGGTTCGGATGGCCGCTATCACGTTCGGGTCGAAGGGCGTGATTTCACCCCGACCGAGCAGCGCATCATTCAGCGCCTGCTGGATGTGGTGTTCGAGGAATACCAGAAAGCGTGGCAACCGGTGTTCGAATGCGAATTCAGCTATCTGCGCTCGGAAATGAATACCCAGTTCGCCAATATCGCGACGCCCACCGAGGTCGTGGTCGCGTATACCTTCCGCATCGAACTGGGCGCCAGTGGCGGCGATTTCCACGTTTGCCTGCCGTATTCGATGATCGAGCCGATTCGCGACATGCTCTACAGCACCATGCAGGCCGACCGGATCGAGTCGGACAACCGCTGGTTGTCGCTATTGCAGTCGCAAGTGCAAAACGCCGAGGTCGATCTGATCGCGACGCTGGGCAATACCGAAATCACGCTGGGCGACATCCTCAACCTCAAGGCCGGTGACGTGATCTCGCTGGATATCCCGCAAGCCATTGTGGCCGAGGTGGACGGGGTGCCGGTGCTCGAATGCAAATATGGTATTCTCAACGGCCAGTATGCGTTGAAGGTCAACCGGGTGCTCGGCACCCCCGACGGCGCGCAGGATGAAGCACCTCAGGGGGAAAAGCATGGCTGATGAGAACACGCCAGACAACAGCCAGGCCGACGAGGTTATGGATGACTGGGCGGCGGCAATGGCCGAACAGGCCGAAAGTGAAGGCACCGTGACCGAAGCGGCGCCGGCAAGCACGCCGGCTGCCGATATTTTCGAGCGTTTCGACGCCGCACCGGCCGCCGGCGGCGCGCGCGGCAATATCGACATGATCCTCGATATTCCGGTCACGCTGACGGTCGAGCTGGGCCGCACCAAAATCGCCATTCGCAGCCTGCTGCAACTGGCGCAAGGCTCGGTTGTCGAACTCGACGGTCTGGCCGGTGAACCGATGGACGTGCTCGTCAACGGTTGTCTGATCGCGCAGGGCGAGGTCGTCGTCGTCAACGATAAATTCGGTATCCGCCTCACCGACATCATTACGCCGGCCGAACGCATTCGCCGGTTACACAAATAGATTCCATGCGTTTTTCTTCGTTTGCGGTTGTGTTCGCCGCGCTGCCCGGCTGTGCACTGGCGCAAGCCGCGTCGGTGCCGGCTTCGCTCGCGACTGCCGGACCCGGTGTCGGGCAGTTCGTTCAAGTGTTGCTGATGCTGGCACTGGTGCTTGCGCTCATTGTCGGCGCGGCATGGCTCGCCCGGCGTTTTTCGTTGTTGCCCGGACAAACCGGCAACCAGTTGCGTGTGGTTTCCGGCGTGATGGTTGGTCCGAAAGAGCGCGTGGTGATTGTCGAGCAGGGTGAAAACTGGCTGGTGCTCGGCGTGACCGCTCATTCGGTCAACCTGCTGCATAGCCAGCCACGCCCGGAAGGCGCACCGGAATCCGCACCGGCGGCATCGTTGCCGCCTTTTGCAGAAAAACTCGCCGCGCTGATGAAAAAGGGCCGAGGGTGAAGCGCTACCTGCTGGCCGTACTGCCCTTGTTTGCCGTGAGTGCGGCAATGGCCGCCGATCCGGGCCTGCCGTTCATGAGTGCCACGCAGGGCGCCGGTGGCACGGCCTACAGTCTGCCGCTGCAGACGCTGCTGTTTCTGACCGCGCTGAGTTTCTTGCCGGCGATGCTGCTGATGATGACGGCGTTCACGCGCATTGTCATTGTGCTGTCCTTGTTGCGTCAGGCACTGGGCGTCACGATGGCGCCGCCCAATCAGGTCATCATCGGCCTGTCGCTGTTCTTGACGCTGTTCGTGATGGCGCCGACCTTCGACAAGATTTATGCCCAGGCCTACCAGCCCTATTCCGAGCAGAAAATTAGTTTCAACGAGATGGTCGACAAGGGTAGCCTGCCCTTGAAGGACTTCATGCTCAAGCAGACGCGGCAGAAGGATCTGGCGTTCTTTATCGAAGTCTCCGGGATGAAGAAACCCAACGGCCCGGAGGACGTCAGCTTGCGGGTGCTGGTGCCGGCCTTCGTCACCAGCGAGCTGAAAACGGCGTTCCAGATCGGTTTTCTGGTGTTCATTCCTTTTCTGATCATCGATCTTGTCGTCGCCAGCCTGTTGATGGCGATGGGGATGATGATGGTGTCGCCGGTGATCATTTCACTGCCGTTCAAGCTGATGCTGTTCGTGCTCGTCGATGGCTGGACGCTGCTGATGGGCTCGCTGGTGCAGAGCTTTTATCTGGGGTAGCGCATGACGCCGGAAACCGTAGTCACCGTGATGCAAAGAGCGATGGAGCTGATGGTGCTGCTCGGCGGGCCGCTGTTGCTGGCGATGCTGGCCACCGGTCTGGTGGTGAGTATTTTTCAGGCCGCGACGCAGATCAACGAAGCGACGCTGTCGTTTATCCCCAAGCTGATCATCGCCTTTATCGTGTTCATCCTTGCCGGGCCATGGATGATTGAAATGGCGATGGATTACACGGTGCGGCTGTATCAGAGCATTCCGCAACTGATAGGCTGAAGCGGTGTTTACCGTCTCGCAGGCCCAGATCGAGCTCTGGCTGGCGCTATTCTGGTGGCCGTTCTGCCGCTTTTTCGGCTTGCTGATTTCCGACCCGATCTTCTCCAACAAGGTGGTGCCGGTGCGCTTGCGCGTCGGGCTGGCGATTGCGCTTTCCGTACTGGTTGCGCCGCTGATCACGCCGCCACCAGGCATCGAGGTGATCTCGCCCGCTGGTCTCTTGATCGCGGTCAATCAGTTGCTGATCGGCGTGATGCTCGGTTTTGCGGTGCGGCTGATGTTCAATGCCGTCGATATGGCCGGGCAAATCATCGGTCTGCAGATGGGCCTGGGTTTTGCCAGTTTCTTTGACCCGCACAGTGCCGCCAACGTCCCCATCGTCGCGCAGTTCATCAATATGATGATGCTGCTGCTGTTCCTGGTGCTGAATGGTCATCTGATTGTCTTGCGTGTGCTGATCGAGAGTTTCGCCGTGCTGCCGCTGGATGCGCAACCGCTCGGCTCGGCCGGTTTTCGCTTGCTGGTCGAGCAGGCTGCAGCAATCTTCCGGTTGGGGCTGATGCTGGCGATGCCGGTGGTTGGCGCCTTGCTGATTACCAACCTGGCGATCGGTATCATGACCCGCGCCGCGCCGCAGCTGAACGTGTTTGCGATCGGTTTCCCGCTGCTGCTGGCGATCGGCGTCGCCGCAATGTATGTGACCTTGCCGTATATGGTGCCGCACATCGAGTCGATGCTTGCGGCACTGACCCGTTCCGTGACGCAAATGTTCACGGCGCTCAAGCCTGGATGATGCTTGCCCCGCTCATGGGGACATGAATTCCCGACTGGTTTACTCGGTTATTGGCCGCCGGTATAATGAATCAGCTTTCAATTAATTACCGGTTATCAAGCGATAGGCGCTTATAACCGCTGGAGTGAAACTTCGATGAACGCCCCGCAGCCCATCCCTGACGTGCAAAGCACCCCCGACCTGCGCAATATTGCGATCAACAAGGTCGGGATCAAGTCGATTCGCCATCCGGTTCGCGTTGCCGACCGCAGCGAAGGCGTGCAGCACACGGTGGCCACGTTCGATATGTATGTGTTCCTGCCCCAGCACTTCAAGGGCACGCACATGAGTCGCTTCGTCGAGATTCTCAATACCCAGGAGCGCGAGATCTCGGTCGATTCGTTCGAGACCATCCTGCGGCAGATGTGCGAACGGCTTGAGGCCGACGCCGGCTATCTGGAAATGCGTTTTCCGTACTTCATCAACAAAACCGCGCCGGTGTCGGGCGTCGAGAGTCTGCTCGATTACGATGTCGCACTGATTGGTGAGCTGAAAAACGGCCAGTTCAGCCAGCAACTGAAGGTCTTGGTGCCGGTGACCAGCCTGTGCCCGTGTTCCAAGCAGATCTCCCAGTACGGTGCGCACAATCAGCGCAGCCACGTGACCATTGCCGCGACGCTCGGTGAGCACGTCTGGATCGAAGAGCTGGTGCAGATTGTCGAAGCCGAAGCATCGTGCGAGCTGTATGGCCTGTTGAAGCGCCCGGACGAAAAATACGTGACCGAGCGTGCGTATGAAAACCCCAAATTCGTCGAAGACATGGTGCGCGATGTCGCTGCCCGCCTGAATGCCGATGCTCGCGTGGTGGCGTATACGGTCGAATCGGAAAACTTCGAGTCGATTCACAATCACTCGGCTTATGCGCTGATCGAGCACGACAAGCGCGGCTGAATGCAGGGTTGTATCTCTAACGTCATAAGAAACGGGGCTTTGGCCCCGTTTCTTATGACGTCGCCGGCAGGCTGCGGATCTGTATGCTCGGCGTCACTGTGGCGTTGCCATTGCTGTCAACGATACGCGCCGCCAGCGAGTAGCTTTGGCCGCTGCTCGGCGGCAGCGTCAAACGTATTCTGGCCGCAAGCGTACCGCTACGCCCGAGCAGCGGGCTGGTGCCGGCGGCGTTGAGCAGCGGTGCCGCATCGCCGAGCCAGGCCAGGCTGACCACCGGGTAGCGCGACTGGATGCTCAGGGTCACATTGGCCGCTTGGCCCGGTGCGCCTTCGACATCGCCTGCCAGACTGGCGCTGAACGCCGGCGTCGCCTCCTCGCGGCTCTGCCATGCCAGTACGCCGTTACGATCGACGAAGGCATCGCGGTCGCGAGTCAGGCTGGGTTTATTGCTGTTGCTGCGCAGTTGCTGATTCAGCGGTACGCCGAATTGGTAGGAGAGCGTCGCCTGCAGATGCCAGTCCTTTTCATCGTTATCGTCACGGCGGTAGTCGGCCCCCAAACTCAGCAAAGGGAACGGCGTGTACTGTAGCGATGCCGTAACCGCCGACGGGTTGTCGTGTGCAATGTCGCTGCCGGGCAGGGTGATATCGTCGCCGCGATAGCGTTCGAACTTGAGGCCGCCGCTGAGTTGCGGATAGCTCGGCAGATAGGCTTGGGCGCTGAGGTCGAAGCCCGGTGCGGCGCGTTCGCTGCGGGTCTCGCCATCGCGCCAGTCGCCGACCGGTAGATAGGTATTCATGGCGACGCTCAGGTAATCGGTGTTGCTGCTGGTGCCAAAGCCGAGCCGGGTGGTTTCGGTACCGAGTTCCTGATCGACGAAGGCGTTATAACCATTGGTCCAGCCGCCGTTCTGCTCCCGCTGCACCACGCCGACATTGGTCACGGTGCGGTCGTGGTCGTTGCGAATGCCGAGCTGGGTGAAGCGGCTGCGCTGCGTGGTTTCATCAAAAGGCAGCAAGAAGTCGGCGCTGGCCGAGCCGAGCCGGCCATCGTCGCCGATGCTGGCGTCGAGCCTGGCCTTGCCGTAGCGGTCGAGCAGCGATTCCAGGCCGTTCGACGTTCGGTCGAGCAAGTTGCTGCGCCAGCCGTACTGGCCGGCCGACAGTGATTGTTCGGTCAGCTGCGCCAGTGCCTTCTCGCCATCGGTTGGCGTGATCCGGCCGATGCTCTTGCCGATGTCGGGCAGCGGCGAGCGACCGTCATCGGACAGATACGGAGCATCCACAGCGCTTGCGATTGCGGCGAGCAGGCAGGGCAGGACGAAACACGCAAGGCGAGACAGCGTCATTGAGGTGTCGGACGAGGGCAGGTCTCCATTCTGACAAACTCATCGTGTGCTGGTCGCCGTAATATTCCATTCCACGCCGACGTGGGCGCTGCGTGGCTGTCGTATCATTCGGGCCTCGTATTCAAAGACCGGATCGTTGTCGTGTACATCCTGCTTATCGGCTATCTCTACGTGGTGGTGATGTTTGCCGCCGCCAGCGGCAGCATCGCCAAGGCGATCGTCTGGATTCTTCTGCTTGGGGTATTGCCGAGCTGGCTGATTGTCTGGCTCAAGCGCCGTGGCCAGATTGTCCGGGCGCGCAAGATGGCCGAAGCGGAAAATCACCCGCCTGCCGACGATGAGCCCCGCTGAATGAACAACGCCGCCCGAGGGCGGCGTTGTCGCATCTGTTTCTATCCGGTTAATCCTGCAACCAGATCAGGCTGGCCATGCGCCCGGTGCGGTGATCGCGGCGGTAGGAAAACCAGCGTTCGGCATCCGACACCGTGCATAAGCCGCCGCCATAGACGCGGGTGATGCCGAGGGCGGCGAGCCTTTGCTTCGCCAGTAGCTCGATATCGGCCCAGTGTTTGCCGGGAGCCCTGCCGGGGCGGAACGCGCTCGCGGCGGCGGAATCGTGCGCGATAAAAGCGTCGCGCACGTCATCGCCAACTTCAAACGCATCCCGGCCTATGGTCGGCCCGAGCCAGGCCATCAAGGTATCGCCGGGAACGGCCATCGCGACGACAGTGGCTTCGAGCACGCCGCCCGCCAGGCCACGCCAGCCGGCATGTGCGGCGCCGACGACGCTGCCGGCATCGTTGCACAACAGGACCGGCAGGCAATCGGCGGTCATGATGGCGCAGACGCCGCGCGTGTCGCGGGCGATGCTGGCGTCGGCGGTGGGATCGGGCTGCGGCAGTCCGGCGTCGAGCACCGTGGTGCCGTGAACTTGCGTCAGCCACAGCGGCCCGGCCGGCAGCAAGGCCGCCAGCGCATTGCGATTGGCGGCGACGGCGAGCGGATCGTCGCCAACGTGATCACCCAGATTCAGGCTGGTGTACGGCGCGGCGCTGACGCCGCCGCTACGAGTGGTCTGCAGCGCACGCACGCGCGCAGGCGCCGGCCAATCCGGTATCAGGCAATCAGCCGCTTCAATCACGGACATACACCAGCTCGACGTCGTGATCGTCGTCGTCATCCCAATCATCGTCGTCGACATTGTTGTTCAGGCCGGCCTGAATCCGCAGCGCAGCCAGCAGCCCTTCGAAGTCGGGTGGCAACTGCGATTTCCACGTCATCGTCTTGCCGGTCGTCGGGTGGACGAGGCTGAGTTTCTTGGCGTGCAGCGCTTGGCGATCGAAGTCCTGCAAGGCCAGCATGATCTCGGGAGCGAACAACTTCTGCCGGCCGCCATAGACCGGATCGGCTGCCAGCGGATGGCCGATGTGCGCCATATGCACGCGAATCTGGTGGGTTCGGCCGGTTTCCAGTTTGCATTCGACCAGCGTGTGTGCGGTAAAGCGCTCAAGCACGCGGTAATGCGTGACTGCCGGCTTGCCGGTGCCGACCACGGCCATTTTGATACGCTCGCGCGGATGGCGGCCGATCGGAGCATCGACGGTGCCATCACGCTTGACCAGGCCCTGGGCGATGGCGAAGTAATGGCGGCTGACCGTGTGCGCTTGCAACTGCTGCACCAGCGAGTTTTGCGCCACGAGTGTGCGTGCGACGACCATCAAGCCGCTGGTGTCCTTGTCCAGGCGATGAACGATGCCGGCACGCGGCACGCCCTTCAGCTGCGGATAGCGGTACAGCAGACCGTTCAGCAGCGTGCCGGACCAGTTGCCGCTACCGGGATGAACGACCAGGCCGGCGGGTTTGTTGATGATGATGATCGCGTCGTCTTCATAAACGACGTCGAGCGGGATATCTTCGGGCTGGAAGGCGACTTCTTCCGGACTGGCCTGAATCTGGACTGTAATGGTTTCGTCGCCCCAGAGTTTTTGTTTGGGGCTGGCGGCTTGGCCGTCAACGGTAACCAGTCCGTCCTTGATCCATGTGGCTAGCCGGTTGCGTGAGTAATCGGGCAACAGTTGGGCAAGGGCCGCGTCCAATCGCTGACCAGCAATATCTGCCGGCGCAGTCAGGACACGCGACTCGCTTATGTCGCTATAATCGTCGGGTTCTAAATCAGGATGCATCATGGGCAAGATTCTACCGCGATTCCTCGCGTGCGCTTCGGTCGTAGTGCTACTCGCCGGCTGCGCCTCGACTCAGGTTGACGATGACGAAACCAAAGGCTGGTCAGCCGAGAAGCTGTATGGCGCAGCGAAGGCCGAGCAGACCGATCGCAACTTCGAGAAATCAACCAAACTGCTGGAAAAGCTTGAGGCTCGCTTTCCTTATGGCCGTTACGCGCAGCAAGCCCAGCTTGACGAGGCGTACAACCATTACAAGAACCAAGAGCCCTTGCTGGCGCAAGCCGCGATTGATCGCTTTATCAAGAGCAATCCGGTTCACCCGAGCATGGACTACGCGCTGTATTTGAAGGGGCTGGTCAGCTTCAATGAAGTACAGGGCTTCCTGTCGGCGATTTCCAAGCAGGATATGTCCGAACGTGATCCGAAGGCCGCCAAGGAATCGTTCGAGGCGTTCAAGGAACTGATTCAGCGCTTTCCAGAAAGCAAGTATGCTGCCGACTCGCAAGTGCGTATGGCTTATCTGCTTGGCGCACTGGCAAGTTACGAGCTGCACGTTGGCAAGTACTATTACAAGCGCGGCGCCTATCTGGCCGCGGCCAATCGTGGCAAACACCTGATCGAAACCTATTCGAACACCAAGCAGGTGGAAGCCGGTTTGGCGATGATGGTGATCAGTTATGACAAGCTCGGTTTGACCGAGCTGCGTGACGACACCAAGCGCATCCTGTTGAAGAACTATCCGGATACCGAGACCCTGACAAAGGGCTTCTTTGAAGACCCTGCATGGTGGACGCCGTTCTGATTCGATAGGGAAAGTATGAAAATGGCGGTTTATCGAAAAATAGTTCAAAAAACGCTTTACAACGATAAACCCTGTTTATATACTGTGCATCTCTTTTGGGGGGTATAGCTCAGTTGGGAGAGCGCTTGCATGGCATGCAAGAGGTCATCGGTTCGATCCCGTTTACCTCCACCAGTTTGAAGTCGGCCGCTTAGGCGGCCGATTTGAATTTTTAGCAGTACTGAAGTCAAGAGTTAAACGACGTCCCCATCGTCTAGAGGCCTAGGACACCACCCTTTCACGGTGACTACCGGGGTTCGAATCCCCGTGGGGACGCCATAAAGAGCAGTAAAGTTGAAGTTACAGTGCACCCGTAGCTCAGTTGGATAGAGTATCTGGCTACGAACCAGAGGGTCGGGCGTTCGAATCGCTCCGGGTGCACCACTTCTTCAACCGCAGTCCCCATCGTCTAGAGGCCTAGGACACCACCCTTTCACGGTGACTACCGGGGTTCGAATCCCCGTGGGGACGCCATATTTGAGAACGGTCTGACAGCAATGTCAGGCCGTTTTTCTTTTTCCGGCGTGCGTTCTGCCGCTGGTATTTCCCTCGAAATTCAGTTCCTTTCCGATGTGCTGGCTACACTTTGAGCAGATGAACTCTTGCGACCCTCTGTCGCACCGCTGCGCTTATGCCGACCTTGTCCATCCTTCCGCCTTGTGATCTGCTGATCGTCGGCGGCGGCATCAATGGTGCCGGGATCGCCCGAGATGCGGCCGGGCGCGGTTTGCGGGTGCTGCTGTGCGAACAGGACGATCTGGCGCAACATACTTCGTCGGCCAGTACCAAGCTGGTCCATGGCGGGCTGCGCTATCTCGAACATTACGAGTTCGGCCTAGTGCGCAAGGCGCTGCAGGAACGTGAAACGCTGTTGCAGCTGGCACCGCACATTATCCGGCCGCTGCGTTTCGTGATGCCGCACGACGCGGCGCAACGGCCGGCGTGGTTGATCCGTGCCGGGCTGTTCTTTTACGATCATCTGGCGCGGCGGCGGCTCTTGCCCGCATCCGCTTCGATCCGTCTGGATACGCATGTGGCCGGGCGGGCGCTCAAACCCGCATTCAAGCGCGCTTTCGTTTATTCGGATGGCTGGGTCGACGATGCCCGGCTGGTGGTCTTGAATGCACTCGATGCCTTCGAGCACGGTGCGCGCATCCTGACGCAAACGCGCTGCAGCTTTGCCGAGCGCGTTGACGATCACTGGCTGATCACCTTGCGCCAGCGCGATGGCTCCAGCGCGCAGCTGAGCGCGCGCGCGCTCGTCAACGCTGCCGGGCCCTGGGCCGGCGAATTCGCCCAGCTGGCCACGCCGAATCCGAGCCGCGGTGGCCTGCGGCTGATCAAGGGCAGCCACATCGTTGTGCCCAAGCTGTTCGAGCATCCGTTCGCTTATTTATTCCAGAACCCTGATCAACGCATCATTTTCGCGATCCCGTTTCAGGGGGATTTCACCCTGATCGGCACCACCGACGTCGATTACCGTGGCGATCCGGCCACTGTGGCCATTGATGCCGACGAGGAGCGCTATCTGTGCGACATGGCCAGCCGTTACTTTGCCAGGCCGGTGGCCCCAAGTGACGTGATCTGGCGTTATTCGGGGGTGCGGCCCTTGCTTGACGGCGAGACCGGCGATGCATCAACAGTCAGCCGGGATTACCGTTTGCAGTGTGATGCCTCGCCCGGCGTGGCGCCGCTGCTGCACGTCTGGGGGGGCAAGATCACCACTTACCGACGTCTGGCCGACGAAGCGCTGGCGCTGTTGCAGCCGCTATTGAATGTGGCTGCGCCGGCATGGACGGCAACCAAGCCCTTGCCCGGTGGCGATTTCGACGTGCTAGGTACGTTGAGTGCCGTGCCGGATTTCAGTGCTTTTCTTGCCCGTTTCCAGCTGCGTTATCCATGGCTGCCTGATTCGCTGGCCGAACGCTATTGTCGCCTCTACGGTCGCCGCGCCGAACGGCTGATTGGCGAGGCAAAGTCGATGTCGCAGCTGGGGAGCGAGCTGGTGCCCGGGCTCTATGAGGCGGAAGCGGTGTATTTGCTGGATAACGAATGGGCGACTTGCAGCGCGGACATCCTCTGGCGCCGGACCAAGCTGGGTCTGCACTGCCTGCAGGGCGATGTCGAGCGGCTTGATGCCTGGTTGACGCTGACCAGCGAACACCGGATATCGGCGAGTTGTGAGCATGGCGATGGTGGGTGAAGCCGCAAAAACGGCGGGCCGGGAAGACCTGATATTGCCGACGCATTTCGCGCCATCGGCGAGTAAAGTCATCCGTTCGCCATTGCACCAGAAGGGGTGTTCATGCCGTATCTGATGGCGCTGGATCAGGGCACGTCGAGTTCGCGCGCGGTGATTTTCAACGAACACGGCGAGATCGTCGCCAGCGCGCAGCGCGAAATCCGCCAGATTTTCCCCCAGCCCGGCTGGGTCGAACACGATCCGCAGGACATCTGGCAAAGCCAGCTGCAAACCTGCCGCGAGGCCATCACGCAAGCCGGTATTGCCGCGAGTGAGTTGATTGCGCTGGGCATCACCAATCAGCGCGAGACCACGCTGGTGTGGGACAGGCGAACCGGTGAGCCGGTATGCAACGCCATTGTCTGGCAGGACAGGCGTTCCGAGGCGCTGTGCGATGCCTTGCGCGAAGCCGGGCTGAACGACGCGGTGAGCGGCAAAACGGGGCTGGTGATCGATCCGTATTTTTCCGCCAGCAAGCTGGCATGGATGCTGGATCGGCTGCCGGGGGTGCGGCAGCGGGCCATGCGCGGTGAGTTGGCGTTCGGCACCGTCGATAGCTGGCTGGTGTGGCAGCTCAGCCGTGGCCGGCTGCACATGACCGACGTGACCAACGCGTCGCGAACCATGCTTTTCAATATCCACACCCAGGCCTGGGACGACGACTTGCTCGCGATGTTTGATATTCCGCCGTCGCTGTTGCCCGAAGTCTGCCCGTCGAGCCATATTTACGGCCAGACCGATGCCGAGTGCTTCGGCGCGCCGGTGACGATCGCCGGTATCGCCGGCGACCAGCAGGCGGCGCTGTTCGGGCAGGCCTGTTTTAGTCGTGGCAAGGCCAAGAACACCTACGGCACCGGCTGCTTCATGCTGATGAACACCGGTGATACGGCTGTGGTTTCGCAAAACGGTTTGATCAGCACCGCTGCGTGCCAGCCCGGAACAAGGCCGCAATATGCGCTCGAAGGCAGCGTGTTTATTGGCGGTGCGGTGGTGCAGTGGTTGCGTGACGGGCTGAAGGCAATCTCCAGTTCATCGGATATCGAAAACCTGGCGGCCTCGGTGCCCGATGCGGGGGGCGTGGTGTTCGTGCCTTCATTCACCGGCCTTGGCGCACCGTATTGGGTGCCGACGGCACAGGGCGCGATTGTGGGGCTCAGCCGGGGGTCGACCGTTGCTCATGTTGCGCGGGCGGCGCTTGAATCGATCGCGTTTCAGAGCACCTCGGTGCTGGCGGCGATGCAGCGCGATGCGGTCTCGCCGATCGAGGAGCTGCGCGTCGACGGTGGCGCTGCGGCCAACAATCTGCTGTTGCAGTTTCAGGCCGACCTGCTGGGGATTCCGGTGGTGCGGTCCAAGGTGATCGAATCGACCGCGCTCGGTGCCGCGTATCTGGCCGGTCTGGCGACCGGGCTGTTTGCCAGCGTGGCCGAGCTGGAAGCGCATCGGCGGATCGACCGGATATTCATGCCCGGCATCGGTCGCGACGACGCGGCGCAGCGGATGGCGCAGTGGGAGATCGCCGTCGAACAGGCGGTGTTGCCGGTCAAGCTGGCGGCCGGCCGCGCCTAGCGCCCGGTTCGCCGTTGTTTCAATTGTGCGCGGGCGGTTTTATAGTCGCCGCTGCCTCACCGGCAAGGTGCCCCCGACCACGCTTGTCGGGGGGCATCCGACTTCTGCTCAACTGGAAAAAACATGCTTCGGCAAACTGTCGCCGTGATCGGCGAGTGCATGGTCGAGCTGCAGCGCGAAGGCGCAGCGCTGACCTATCGTTTTGGCGGCGATACGCTCAATACCGCCGTTTATTTGTCCCGGCTTGTCGACCATGCCCGGATCGACGTGGCTTATGTGAGCGCGCTGGGCATCGATACGCTCAGCGATGAAATGCTCGCCGCGTGGCAGGCCGAGGCGATAGCCACGCGCCTGGTACAGCGTCTGGCCGACAAGCTGCCCGGCATGTACCTGATCGAGACCGACGCTCGCGGCGAGCGCAGTTTTCACTACTGGCGCAACGATTCTGCCGCCCGCTACTGGCTGCAGGGGCCGGGCGTGGCAGCGGTGATCGCGGCACTGGAAGGCGCCGACGTGGTGTATCTGTCCGGGATCAGCCTAGCGATTCTCTCGCCCGAGCATCGCCGCTTGCTGATCGATGTGCTCGCCCGTTGTCAGGGCCGAGGCGGACGGGTGGTGTTCGACAACAATTATCGTCCGCGTCTGTGGGAGGGCACCGCCGTTGCCATCGAGGCGTACCGGCAGGTGCTGGCGCTGGCCGATACCGCCTTGCTGACACTCGACGACGAGGCCGCGCTCTACGGTGACGCCGACGTCGATACCGTGCTGGCGCGCACCTTCGCGCTCGGCGTGCGCGAAGTGGTGATCAAGCGGGGAGGAGAATCGTGCATTGCTGCGACTCAAACCGAGCGCGTCGAGGTGGCGCCGGCACCGGTTGAACGCGTCGTCGATACCACCGCCGCCGGTGACTCCTTCGGTGCCGGTTATCTGGCCGCGCGGCTGGCCGGGAGCGATCTTGCCGGCGCGGCGCGTGCCGGCCATGCGCTTGCCGGCAAGGTCATCCAGCATCGTGGGGCGATCATCCCGCGCGAGGCGATGTAGGCCCGGCTGCAGCAAGGGCGTGTGTTCAAAGTTTGTCTCGTATGGCAAGACTGTGGGCAGGCTCAGGCCAGCGGCAAGGTCAGCACTACCACGAGGCCGCCGCCGGGGCGGTCTTCCAGCCGGATGTCGCCGCCGTGGCTGCGCGCGGTGGCGCGGGCGATGGCGAGGCCAAGGCCGCTGCCGCCGGTGTGCTTGGCGCGTGACGCCTCGAGCCGCACATAAGGTTCGAACACGCGCTCGCGATCGCTTTCGGCAATGCCGGGGCCGTGGTCGGCGATGCGGATTTCCAGTGTGTCGCCGGCCTCACACACGCCGACATCGATCTGCGCGCCGCCATAACGGCGGGCGTTGTCGAGCAGGTTCGAGAGGCAGCGGCGCAGCGCCAGCGGCCGGCCGGCGAGCGGGCGGCGGGTCTCGGCGCTGAGCGTCAGCTCGGCGCCGAGCGCTTCCATGTCCTCGATCACGCCGTCAAGCAGCGCAGCGACGTTGATCTTCACCGTCTTTTCACTGCTGGCATTGGCGCGCAGGAAGGCGAGGGTGTTGGCGATCATCTCGTCCATTTCGAGCAGATCATGCTCGATGCTGCCCTTGAGTGCCGGGTCTTGCAGTTTTTCCAGCCGCAGCCGCACGCGCGTGATCGGCAGGCGCAGGTCATGCGACACACCGGCCAGCGTCTGCGCGCGCGTTTCCAGATAGCGTTTGATGTCGCGCTGCATGGTGTTGAATGCGCGCGCGGCGTCGGCGACCTCCTGCGGGCCGGTCTCCAGCAGCGGCGCCTGATCGAGATTCCTGGCGAGGCCGGCGGCGGCGGCGGAGAACATCGCCAGCGGTCGCGTCAGCCGGCGTACCGCCCAGAACGACAGCAGCGATACCGAGATGCCAACCAGCAGCAGCCAGCCGAGCAAGCGGTAGGTGTCCTGCTGGTTGGTCTGCGGGATCGCGAAGCGAAACGTTGCTACCGTGCCATCGTCCAGCCTGGCCTGGGTCAGCACGAACAGCAGCGGCATCGGCCTGCGCATGCCGTTTTTATCCATGTCACGCATGCCGCGGTGGTGCGGCCGGTTCCGGTCGAGCTGGGCGCTCTTGAGCGAGAGCACCTGAAACGGGGTGGCGAGCTTGTCTTGCAGCACTTCGGTGAAGCTGGCGGCCTCGTCGCTGGCGGGCTCGGTCCTGGTTCGCCACGGATCGGCCAGCGTCAGGTGCGCCGGCGGCGCGTCAAGGATATGCACCAGACGTCCACGTTCGTCCGCCGGCGCATCGTTGAGCACGGCCACGATATCGGCGATGCGCTGCGCCGCGTACTCGCCGCGGATAAAGCGGGTGTAGCGCAGCTTGTCCTGCATCACCAGCCACATGCCGGCGAGGTTGGCGATGATCAGCCCGAGCATCAGCGCCAGGATCAATTGGCCGAGCAGGGTGCGTGGTCCGCGGAAAAAACGCCTCATGCACGCCGCTCCACCGTGGTCGCGAGCACATAACCTTCGCTGCGTACGGTCTTGATCAGCGCCGGTTCGCGCGCGTCGTCGCCAAGACGCCGGCGCAGGCGGCTGATCATCACGTCGATGGTGCGATCGAAGGGGCCCGATTCGCGCCCGGCGAGCACATCCATCAACTGGTCGCGCGACAGCACCCGGTTGGCGTGTTCGGCCAGCGCCGACAGCATGCGGAATTCGCCGGTCGACAGCGGCGTGACCACGCCGTCGCCGCCGACCAGATGGCGCGCGCCCAGATCGAGCGTCCAGCCGGCGAAGACGAGCTCGCGCGCGGCCTTTTCCTCGCCACCGCGTTCGTTCGCGCGCCGCAGGATGCTCTTGATCCTTGCCAGCAGTTCGCGCGGGTTGAACGGCTTGGGCAGGTAGTCGTCGGCGCCCATTTCCAGCCCGATGATGCGGTCGAGCTCGTCGCCGCGCGCCGTCAGCATCAGGATGGGCACCGACGACTGCGCCCGCAGATTGCGGCACAGCGTCAGGCCATCGTCACCGGGCAGCATCAGGTCGAGGATCACCATATCGAACGAGTGGTTCGCCAGTGCTGCGGCCATCGCCACGCCGTCGCCGGCTTCGGTGACGTGAAAGCCCTGATCACCCAGATAGCCCGAGAGCAGCGTGCGCAGATCGGCATCATCATCGACAACGAGCAGGGATTTGGAGGACATGGTCTGGCCTTGCTGGAATGGAACAATCTGATCCAAGGATAACGCCCGTGCGCGAGGGCGGGGCGCTTGTGACGCGCGGTTCACGCGGTTTTACATCCCGTTTACAAAAAGCCGTGTTTTGGCCAAACCCGGTTCACATCAGGGCGGTGTAATGGCGTTGCTTTCCCAAACACCGGAGGAACCGCAAGATGAAACTCAACCGTAAACTGATTTCCTGCGTCGCAGCCGCACTGATGCTGGGCACCGCCGTGGTCACCGTTGCCATGCCGCTGACGCCCGAAGCGCACGGCAGCTGGAGCCGCGAACACCGCCCGAGCGCCGAGCAATGGCAGCAGCGGACCGAGGCCCGTCTCGCCCGGATGGCCAACCGTCTGGAAATCAAGGCATCGCAGCAAGGCGCGTGGGATGCCTACGCCAAGAGCTACCGCGAAACTTTTGCACAGCCGAAGATGCCGGCAAGGGCGGATAATCTCGACGCCGCTGCGACGCTGCGCCAACGCGCCGCCTTTATGAACGAGCACGCCAAGCGTACCCTGCAACTGGCCGATGCGACCGAAACGCTGGCCAAATCGCTCACCGCCGAGCAACGCAAGGTGCTGGACGAGATGGCCCGCCGTGACGGTCATGGCATGCACAAGGGCATGCGCGGCCACCACCGTGGCCAGCCGCCGGTGGCGCCAGCGCCGCAGCCGAACGCGCAATAATGCAGTCCTGATGGATGAGGGCCGCCCTAAGGGTGGCCCGAAGCCGTTTTCAAACCCGCCGAACGCCTGACACCGGATCGACCATGCCTCACACCGCCCCCGAAACCCCGCCGCGTACGCCTCATCGCCGCTGGTGGATTGCCGCCATCATCGTTGTGCTTGCTGGCGGAGGCTGGTTGCTGATGCGTGAAGCGCCACCGACGACGGCCAAGGCGGGCGGGCGTGGCGGCATGGCGATGAACGGGCCGCAGCCGGTGCAGGCCAAGCCGGTGACGACCGGCGATATGCCGGTCTATCTGTCCGGGCTGGGCACGGTGACCGCGGCCAATACGGTGACGGTGCGCAGTCAGGTCGGCGGCCAGTTGATGAAGCTGCATTTCAGCGAGGGCCAGATCGTCAAGGAAGGGCAGTTGCTGGCCGAGGTCGACCCGCGACCGTTCCAGGTGGCGCTGACGCAGGCCGAAGGCCAGATGGCCAAGGATGCCGCACTGCTCGCCAATGCCCGTGCCGATCTGGCGCGCTACCAGCAATTGCTGCAGCAAGAATCGATCGCCCGCCAGCAGGTCGACACGCAACTGGCGCTGGTGCGCCAGTACGAGGGCGCGGTCAAGGTCGATCAGGGCGCGATCGACAGCGCCCGGCTCAATCTGACCTATTCGCGCGTCACCGCGCCGGTGGCCGGGCGCGTCGGTTTGCGCCAGGTCGATCCGGGTAATCTGGTGAGCGCCAGCGACACCAACGGTCTGGTCGTGATCACCACGGTGGCGCCGATCAATGTGCTGTTCACGCTGCCCGAAGCGCAACTGCCGCAGGTGCTGGCGCCGCTGAACGCCGGCGAAACGCTGGCGGTCGAGGCGTGGGATCGCGGCATGGCCAAGCTCGTCGCCAGCGGCAAGCTGGTGACCGTCGACAACCAGATCGACACCACCACCGGCACCGTCAAGCTGAAGGCGCAGTTCGCCAACGGCGACGGCATGCTGTTCCCGAATCAGTTCGTCAACGCCCGCATCAAGGTCGCCGATCTACGGGGCGTGCAGATTGCGCCGGCTGCATCCATCCAGCACGGCAGCCAGGGCAGCTTTGTCTGGGCCGTGGGTCAGGACAGCAAGGTGGCGATGCGGCTGGTGAAAACCGGGCCGACCCTGGGTGAGCGCGTGGTGATCCTTGAGGGCGTCAAGGCCGGCGACAAGGTTGTCACCGACGGGGCCGACCGCCTGCGCGAAGGCGCTCAGGTCGAAGTCGTCGATCCGGCCAAGCGCAATGCCAGCGGTACGGCATCGCGTCCGCAAGGCCGTCGCGCGAAGGCCGAACAGTGATGTACGGAGCGGCTGACAAAAGCCAGCGCAGCGGTGCTGGCAAGGCGTGCGAAGCACAGACAGTACAAGCAAGTACGGCAAGCGAGCACAACGCAGCCCGCAGGCTTTGGACTGCCGCGAGGGCTGAAGCATGAATCCGTCCCGGCTGTTCATTCTCCGTCCGGTGGCGACCTCGCTGCTGATGATCGCGATCCTGCTCGCCGGCCTCGTCGCCTACCGGGTGTTGCCGATCTCGGCGCTGCCCGAGGTCGATTACCCGACGATCCAGGTCGTCACGCTGTATCCGGGCGCCAGCCCCGACGTCACCACCTCGTCGATTACCGCGCCGCTGGAGCGCCAGTTCGGCCAGATGCCGGGCCTGAAGCAGATGAGCTCGCAAAGCTCGGGCGGCGCGTCGGTCATCACCCTGCAGTTCGGGCTCGAGCTGGGCCTCGACATCGCCGAGCAGGAAGTCCAGGCGGCGATCAACGCCGCCAGCAACCTGCTGCCGAGCGATCTGCCCAATCCGCCGGTGTACAACAAGGTCAACCCGGCCGACGTGCCGGTGCTGACGCTGGCGGTGATGTCGAAATCGATGCCGCTGACGAAGGTGCAGGACCTGATCGATACCCGCGTGGCGGCGAAGATTTCGCAGCTGCCCGGCGTCGGCCTTGTCAGTGTCTCGGGCGGCATGCGCCCGGCGGTGCGGGTGCAGGTGAATCCGCGCGCGGTGGCTGCGCTCGGGCTTGATCTCGACACCATCCGCAATGCGATCGGCAATGCCAACGTCAACGGCGCCAAGGGCAATTTCGACGGCCCGAGCAAGGCATCGACGATTTCGGCCAACGACCAGCTCGCTTCGCCCGACGAATACCGCCAGCTGATCATCGCCTACAAGAACGGCGCGCCGATTCGCCTCGGCGACGTCGCCGACGTGATCGACGGCGCCGAGAACAACAAGCTCGCCGCCTGGGCCAACGAGCGCGCCGCGCTGGTGATCAATGTGCAGCGCCAGCCGGGCGCCAACGTGATCCAGACGGTCGACCGGATCAAGGCGCTGCTGCCGCAATTGCAGGCGGCGCTTCCCGGTGCGCTGGAGGTCCAGATCCTGACCGACCGCACCACGACGATCCGTGCCTCGGTCAAGGACGTGCAGTTCGAGTTGCTGCTGGCGATCGTGCTGGTGGTCGCGGTGATCTTCCTGTTTCTGCGCAATGTGTCGGCGACGCTGATCCCCGGCATCGCCGTGCCGCTGTCCCTGATCGGCACCTTCGCGGTGATGCATCAGGCCGGCTTCTCGATCAACAATCTCAGCCTGATGGCGCTGACGATCGCGACCGGCTTCGTCGTCGACGATGCGATCGTGATGATCGAGAACATCGCCCGCTATATCGAGCAGGGCGATCCGCCGCTGGAAGCCGCGCTCAAGGGCGCCGGCGAGATAGGTTTCACCATCATCTCGCTGACGCTGTCGCTGATTGCGGTGCTGATTCCGCTGCTGTTCATGGGCGACGTCGTCGGCCGGCTGTTCCGCGAGTTCGCGATCACGCTGTCGGTGGCTATCGTGATCTCGATGATCGTTTCGCTGACCTTGACGCCGATGATGTGCGCCAAGCTGTTGAAGCACGTGCCCGAGGAAAAGCAGGGCCGCTTCTACCACGCGGCCGGCGCCTTCTTCGAGCGGATGATCGCCTACTACGGCAGGAAGCTGACCTGGGTGCTCGAACACCAGACCGCGACGCTGTGGGTGGCCATAGGCACGCTGGTGCTGACGGGTCTCTTGTACGTGTGGATTCCGAAGGGCTTTTTCCCGAGCCAGGATACCGGCGTGATCCAAGGCATTACCGAGGCACCGCAGTCGGTGTCGTTCGCGGCGATGGCCGAGCGCCAGCAGGCGCTGGCGAAGATCGTGTTGCAGGACCCGGATGTCGAGAGCCTGTCGTCGTTCATCGGTGTCGACGGCACCAACGCGACGCTCAACAGCGGGCGGATGCAGATCAACCTGCGGCCGCTCGAAGACCGCAAGGACAGGGCGCCGGCGATCATCGCCCGGCTGCAGGACAAGCTCGCCCACGTCGAGGGCATCCGGCTGTATATGCAGTCGGTGCAGGACCTGACCATCGAAGACCGTGTCAGCCGCACCCAGTACCAGTTCACGCTGGAAGCATCCGACCCGGCGCTGTTGTCCGAGTGGACCGGCAAGCTCGTCGAGCGGCTGAACCGCGAACCGTCGCTGGCCGATGTCACCAGCGATCTGCAGGACAAGGGCCTTGTCAGCTACATCGACATTGACCGCGACGCCGCCAGCCGTTTGGGGATCTCGGTGCAGGCGATCGACAACGCGCTCTACAACGCCTACGGCCAGCGGCTGGTGTCGACGATCTTCACCCAGTCCAACCAGTATCGCGTGGTGCTCGAAGCCGAGCCCGAGATGCAGCGTGGCCCGCAATCACTGAACGATCTGTATCTGACCTCCAGCAGCGGTACCCAGGTGCCGCTGGGCAGCATTGCCACGGTGTCCGAGCGCTACGGCTCGCTGGTGATCAACCATCTGGGCCAGTTCCCGGCGGTGACGATGTCGTTCAACCTTGCGCCCGGCGCCTCGCTTGGCGCGGCGGTCGAGGCGATCAAGGCGGCCGAGGCCGAGATTGGCGTGCCGGTGGCGGTGCAGACGCAGTTCCAGGGCGCGGCGCTGGCGTTCCAGGCGGCGCTGGATAACCAGCTGTGGCTGATCCTTGCGGCGATCGTGACGATGTATATCGTGCTCGGCGTGCTGTACGAGAGCTATATCCATCCGGTCACGATTCTGTCGACCCTGCCGTCGGCCGGCGTCGGCGCGCTCTTGGCGCTGATGGCCTCGGGTAACGATCTGAGCGTGATCGCGATCATCGGCATCGTGCTGCTGATTGGCATCGTCAAGAAGAACGCGATCATGATGATCGACTTCGCGCTCGACGCCGAACGCGAGCAGGGCATGGCGCCGCGTGAGGCGATCTATCAGGCCGCGCTGCTGCGCTTCAGGCCGATCCTGATGACGACGATGGCGGCATTGCTTGGCGCGCTGCCGCTGATGCTCGGCACCGGCGTTGGCGCCGAGCTGCGGCATCCGCTCGGCGTGGCGATGGTCGGCGGGCTGATCTTCAGCCAGGTGCTCACGCTGTTCACCACGCCGGTGATCTACCTCGCCTTCGACCGGCTGGCGCGGCGCGTCAAGGCTGGCCGCGCCGCGGCGGCGGACGCATGAATCTCTCCAAACTCTTCATCAATCGCCCGGTGGCGACGACGCTGCTGATGCTCGGCATCGTGCTCGCCGGGCTGATCGGCTACAAGTTGCTGCCGGTCGCGCCGCTGCCGCAGGTCGATTACCCGACGATCTCGGTCTCGGCCAGCCTGCCCGGCGCCAGCCCCGAGACGATGGCGGCGACGGTGGCGACGCCGCTGGAGCGCGCCTTCGGCCGCATTGCCGGCATTACCGAGATGACCTCGTCAAGCTCGCTCGGCAGCACGCGGGTGACCTTGCAGTTCGACCTCGACCGCGACATCAACGGCGCCGCGCGCGATGTGCAGGCGGCGATCAATGCCGCCAAGGATCTGTTGCCGAGCAGCCTGACCAGCAACCCGAGCTATCGCAAGGTCAACCCGTCCGACTCGCCGATCATGATTCTGGCGCTGACCTCGCCGACGATGAGCCAGGGGCAGATGTACGACTTCGCGTCGACCGTGGTCGCGCAGAAGCTGCTGCAGATCAGCGGTGTCGGCGACGTCAACGTCGGCGGCAGTTCGCTGCCGGCGGTGCGGGTCGAGCTGAATCCGGATGCGCTGGCGCATCAGGGCGTGTCGCTCGACGCGGTGCGCACGGCGATCGATCAGGCCAACGTCAACCGTCCCAAGGGCTCGGTCGAGGACGGCGAGCGGCGCTGGCAGATCGAGGCCAATGATCAGGCCAAGAAGGCCGCCGATTACATGCCGCTGATCGTGTCCTACAACAGCCAGACCGGCGCCGGCGTGCGGCTGTCCGATATCGCCAATGTGCGCGATGCGGTCGAGAACAGCCGCAACGCCGGTTCGGCCAACGGCAAGCCGTCGGTGCTGTTGATCATCACCCGCGCGCCCGGCGCCAATATCGTCGACACGGTCGACCGGATTCGCGCCGAGTTGCCGATGCTCAGGGCATCGCTGCCGGGCGCGGTGACGCTGACCGTGCAGATGGACAGATCGCCGACGATCCGCGCCTCGCTTGAAGAGGTCGAGCGCACGCTCTTGATCGCGGTGGCGCTGGTGATCCTGGTCGTCTACCTGTTCATCGGCAACGCCCGCGCCACGCTGATTCCGTGCGTGGTGGTGCCGGTGTCGCTGATCGGCAGTCTGGCGGCGATGTATATGCTTGGCTACAGCCTCAACAACCTGTCCTTGATGGCGCTGATCATCGCGACCGGTTTCGTCGTCGACGATGCGATCGTCGTGCTCGAAAACGTCGCCCGGCATATCGAAGACGGCGTCAAACCGTTCGCCGCGGCCTTGCAGGGCGCGCAAGAGGTCGGCTTTACCGTGCTGTCGATGAGCATCTCGCTCGTTGCGGTGTTCATCCCGTTGCTGTTGATGGGCGGCCTGCCGGGGCGGCTGTTCCAGGAGTTCGCGGTGACGCTGTCGGTGGCGATCCTGATCTCGATGGTCGTATCGCTGTCGATGACGCCGATGATGTGCGCGCGGCTGTTGCGCGCCGACGATCACAAGCGCAAACCCAACTGGCTGGTCGGCGCGTTCGGCCGTTTTTTCGACCGGCTGCACAAGGGCTATGCCAGATCGCTGGGCTGGGCGCTGCGGCATTCGCTGCTGACGGTGCTGATCCTGATCATCACGGTGGTGCTGAACATCCATCTGTACCGGACGATTCCGAAGGGCTTTTTCCCCGAGCAGGACATCGGCCGGGTGTCGGGCTTCATCCAGGCCGACCAGAGCATCTCGTTCCAGGCGATGAAGGTGAAAATGCAGGTCTTCATCGACATCGTCCGCGCCGATCCGGCGGTGGCGACGGTGACGGCGTTCACCGGCGGCCGCGGCGGCACCAATAGCGGCTCGATGTTCATTTCGCTCAAACCGCTGGGCGAGCGCACCGAGTCGGCGCAGCAGGTGATCGGGCGGCTGCGCGGCAAGCTGGCGCACGAGCCCGGCGCGCGGCTGTTCATGGTGCCCGATCAGGACATCCGCATCGGCGGCCGGCAGGGCAATGCGGCGTACCAGTTCACCTTGCAGGGCGACGATCTGCAGACGCTGCGCGCGTGGGAGCCGAAAATCCGCCAGGCGATGCTGGCGATTCCGCTGCTCGCCGACGTGAATACCGACCAGCAGGACAAGGGCGTGGAAACCGCGCTCGAGGTCGATCGTGATGCCGCGTCCAGATTGGGACTGTCGGCCGAGGACATCGACAATGTGCTCAACAACGCCTTCGGCCAGCGGCAGGTGTCGAACATCTATTCGACGCTGAACCAGTATCACGTGGTGATGGAAGTTGCGCCGCAGTACGCGCAAAGCCCCGAGGCGCTGGCGAAACTGTTCGTGATCGGCCCGAACGGCGCGCAGATTCCGCTCTCGGCATTCGCGCACTGGGCGCCGGCGTTCACGCCGCTGTCGGTCAACCATCAGGGCCAGTTCGCCGCGACGACGATCTCGTTCAACCTGCAGCCCGGCGTGTCCTTGTCACAGGCGACCGAGGCGATCAACACCGAAATGGCGCGGCTTGGCGTGCCGACCAGCGTGCAGGGCAGTTTCGCCGGCACCGCCAAGGCCTTCCAGAGCTCGGTGAACAACCAGCCGCTCTTGATCCTGGCGGCGATCATCGCCGTCTACATCGTGCTCGGCATTCTGTACGAAAGCCTGATCCATCCGCTGACCATCCTCTCGACCCTGCCGTCGGCCGGCATCGGCGCCTTGCTGGCGCTGATGCTGTTCAAGACCGATTTCAGCCTGATCGCGCTGGTCGGTGTGCTGCTCTTGATCGGTATCGTCAAGAAGAACGCGATCATGATGATCGACTTCGCGCTCGACGCCGAACGCAAGGACGGGCTGAGTTCGCGTGATGCGATCTACAAGGCCTGTTTGCTGCGCTTCCGGCCGATCCTGATGACGACGATGGCCGCGCTCTTTGGCGCCTTGCCGCTGGCGCTGGGCCACGGCGACGGTGCCGAATTGCGCCAGCCGCTCGGCATCGCCATTGTCGGCGGTCTGGTGATGAGCCAGCTGCTGACGCTCTACACGACCCCGGTCGTTTACCTTTACCTCGATCGCTTGCGCCTGTGGGGCGGCCGCCAATGGGCGGCGCTGCATGCGCGCAAGGAGGCCTGATCCATGTTCCGTATCCCCATGCGTATCCGCACACTTCCGCTGATCCTTGCCTTTGCGCTGACCGGTTGCGCCGTCGGCCCCGATTATCAGCGACCCGACTCCGCGGCGTCCGGCCCGGCCGCTGCCGCCGAGTTCCGCGAAGTGCCAGAAGGCTGGAAAGTCGCCACGCCGGCCGACCACGTGCCGCGTGGCGCCTGGTGGACGATCTACAATGATCCGCTGCTGAACGATCTTGCATCGCAGGTCGATGTGTCGAACCAGAACGTGATCGCCGCGGTCGCGCGTTACCGCCAGGCCAGGGCGAGCGCGCAGGAGGCGAGAGCGGCGTTCTTCCCGACGCTGGGCTTGAGTTACTCGGGCGGGCGTAACGGTTCGGTCGACAAGAGCACGAATGCCGCGCAGGTGCAGAACAGCCAGAGCCTGTCGCTCGATGCGAGCTGGGAGCCGGACATCTGGGGCGGTATCCGCCGCAGCGTCGAATCATCGGATGCCGGCGCGCAGGCCAGCGCGGCCGATCTGGCCGCCGCGCGCCTGTCGGCGCAGGCCGAGCTGGTGCAGGACTATCTGCAGCTGCGGATCATCGACGCGCAGAAACGCCTCGCCGATGACACCGTCGCCGCGTACACGCGCTCGCTGACGCTGACGCAGAACAAGTACGCCGCCGGCATCGTCACCAAGGCCGACGTCGCGCAGGCGAAAAGCCAGCTCAAGAGCGCCGAAGCGCAGTCGATCGATCTCGAGTTGAGCCGCCGCCAGCTTGAACATGCAATCGCGATCCTCGTCGGCAAGGCGCCGGCGCAGTTCGCGCTCGCCGCCGATGCAGGCTGGCGGCCGTCGCTGCCGGTGACGCCGGCGGGGCTGCCGTCACAACTTCTGGAGCGCCGCCCCGACATCGCCAGTGCCGAGCGCGCGGTGACGTCGGCGAATGCGCAGATCGGCGTCGCCAAGGCGGCGTTCTTTCCGTCGCTGGTGCTGACCGCGACCGGCGGCTTGCAAACCGCCAGCCTCTCGGACTGGTTCAACGCGCCGGGCCGGGTCTGGGCGCTGGGTGCCGCAGTCGCCGAGACGATCTTCGACGGCGGCGCGCGCGAGGCGCGCAGCGATCAGGCCGTGGCCGCCTACGATGTCTCGGTCGCAACGTACCGGCAGACGGTGCTCGGCGGTTTGCAGGAGGTCGAGGACAACCTCGTGGCAATCGCCCTGCTCGGCAAGGAAACGCTGGCGCAGAACGAAGCCGTCGACGCCGCGCGCGAGGCCGAACGGCTGGCGTTGAACCAATACACGGCCGGCACGGTCGATTACCTCAACGTTGCCAGCGCGCAAGCCACGCGTTACAGCAGTGAAAAAACCGCGCTGCAGCTCGTCGGCCGGCAATTGTCCGCCAGCGTGCTGCTGGTCAAGGCGATCGGCGGCGGCTGGGATGGCGACGTTGCGCCGCAGATCGCCAACAAGTAATTACAAATAGCGCCTATGTTTTCATGCGGCCGGATTTAGACTGCGCCGGTCAATGAAGGCACAGGCCTGACCGGTTCCCGTATGAAACTCAAGAAACGCCCGCTGCGCTGGCTGCTCGCCATCGCGCTACTCGTCCTTTTCGCCTGGCTGCTGCGCCACTTCGTGTTTCCGCCGGCGCCACCGCAATACCTGACCGCCACGGTGGCGAAGATGGACCTCGAAGAGGCCGTACTCGCCAGCGGCACGCTCAAGCCGGTGAAGCAGGTCAGCGTCGGCGCGCAGGTCAACGGCCAGCTCAAGTCGCTCAAGGTGAAGCTCGGTGATCGGGTCAGCAAGGGGCAGTTGCTGGCCGAGATCGATCCGGTGCTGCAGCAGAACGACCTGAAGAAGGCCGAGGCGGGGCTGGCCAATGTCGAGGCGCAAAAGCGCGCCAAGGCGGCACAGCTCGTCCAGTACACGCTGGCGCTGAAACGCCAGCAGACGATGATCGCCGGCGACGCCAGTTCGCGCGCCGATCTGGAAAGCGCGCAGGCGCAGCTGGATGCGACCCGTGCCGAACTGGCCGCGCTTGACGCGCAGATTCGCCAGTCCGGCGTCGAGGTCGATACCGCCAAGGCCAACCTTGGCTATACGCGTATCGCCGCGCCGATGGATGGCGAGGTCATTTCGGTCGTCACCCAGGAAGGCCAGACCGTGGTATCGGCGCAGAGCGCACCCACCATCCTGATCCTGGCCAATGTCGACACCATGACGATCAAGGCGCAGGTTTCCGAGGCCGATGTGGTGCGGGTGAAGCCGGGGCAAGCGGTGTATTTCACCATTCTCGGCGCGCCGGACAAGCGTTTCGACGGCAAGCTGCGCGCGATCGAGCCGGCGCCCGAATCGATCACCGCCGACAGCACGTCGACGACCACCGCGGTCTATTACAACGGCCTCTTCGATGTGCCGAATCCCGAGCGCCTGCTGAAGACGTCGATGACGGCACAGGTTTCCATCGTGCTGGGGGTGGCCAAGCAGGTGCCGGCGGTGCCGGTGGCGGCGCTGGGCAAACGCGGCAAGGACGGCCGTTATGCGGTGCAGGTGCTCAAAGACGGCAAGCCGCAGCAGCGGCAGGTTCGTCTTGGCCTGAACGACAATATCAACGCGCAGGTGCTCGACGGCCTCAAGGACGGCGAAAAGGTGATCGTCGGCGATCCGACGCAAGCGGCCGCCGATGCCGCCAAGCAAGATCAGGCAGAACGCTGAAATGGCCGAGCCGCTGCTGGTATTGAGCCAGCTTGAACGCCGCTTCCCGGCCGGTGACGACGAAGTCACCGTGCTCAAGGACATCAACCTGACGATAGCCGCCGGCGAGATGGTCGCCATCGTCGGTCAGTCGGGTTCGGGCAAGTCGACGCTGATGAATATCCTCGGCTGCCTCGACAAGCCGTCCTCCGGCAGCTACAAGATCGCCGGGCGCGAAACGCGCGAACTGGCCGGCGACGATCTGGCGACGCTGCGGCGCGAATACTTCGGCTTCATTTTCCAACGCTACCACCTGCTGCCGCATCTGAGCGCCGAAGAAAACGTCGAGATCCCGGCGGTCTACGCCAGCACCGACAAGGCGCACCGGCGCGAACGGGCGAGGGCGCTGTTGACGCGGCTCGGCCTGGCCGACCGTACCCGCCACCGGCCGAGCCAGCTTTCGGGCGGCCAGCAGCAGCGCGTCAGTATCGCTCGCGCGCTGATGAACGGCGGCGACGTGATCCTCGCCGACGAACCGACCGGCGCGCTCGACAGCCACAGCGGCGCCGAGGTGATGGCCATCCTGCGCGAGCTGCACCAGCGCGGTCATACGGTGATCATCGTCACCCACGATATGCAGGTGGCGAGCAATGCCGGGCGCATCATCGAGTTGCGCGACGGCGAGGTCATCGCCGACCGGCCGAATCCGCAGCCGAACGAGGCCGAACGGGTCAAGCTGGAAAAGCCGGCGCGTCACATGAGCCACAACCTGCTGCACGCGAACTGGGGCCGCTTCGGCGAGGCGTTCAAGATGGCGTGGATCGCGATGGCGTCGCACCGGATGCGCACCTTGCTGACCATGCTCGGCATCATCATCGGCATCACCTCGGTGGTGTCGGTGGTCGCGCTCGGGCAGGGCGCGCGGCAGAAGGTGATCGACGACGTCAGTGCGATCGGCACCAATACCATCGATGTGTTTCCCGGCAAGGACTGGGGCGACGACAAGGCGGCGAGCATACGTACGCTGCTGCCCGGCGACGTGCGCGCGCTGGCGTCGCAGTTCTACGTCGACAGCGTCACGCCCGAGGTGGCGACCAGCCAGATGCTGCGGCTTGGCAATATCAAGGTCAACGCGCAGATCACCGGCGTCGGCGAGCAGTATTTTCGCGTTCGCGGACTGAAGATGGCGCAGGGCGCGCCGTTCCAGAGCGCCGATGTGAGCCGGCAGTCGCAGGTGGTGGTGATCGACGAAAACACCCGCAAGAAGCTGTTTCCGCACGGCGAGAATCCGATCGGCGAAGTGATCCTGCTCGGCAGCCTGCCCAGCCGCATCATCGCGGTGACCGAGAAAAAGGAAAGCCCGTTCGGTGGCGAATCCAGCCTCAACGTCTGGGTGCCGTACACCACGGCGATGGGCCGGCTGATGGGGCAAAGGCATTTCGGCAGCATCACCGTGCGCATTCGCGACGGCATGCCGAACGATCTGGCCGAACAGAGCCTGACCAGGTTGTTGACGCTGCGCCACGGCAGCAAGGATTTCTTCACCTATTCCAGCGACAGCATCCTCAAGACGGTCGAAAAAACCACGGCGACGCTGACCCTGCTGGTGTCGGCGATCGCGGTGATTTCGCTGGTCGTCGGCGGGATCGGCGTGATGAACATCATGCTGGTGTCGGTGACCGAACGCACCCGCGAGATCGGCATCCGCATGGCCGTGGGCGCGCGCCAGGGCGACATCATGCAGCAGTTCCTGATCGAGGCCGTGCTGGTGTGCCTGATCGGCGGGCTGATCGGCGTGGCGCTGTCCTTCGGCTTTGGCATGCTGTTTTCGATGTTCGTATCGATGATGACGATGAAATTTTCCTGGGCCTCGATTGCCGCCGCCTGCGTGTGCTCGACGCTGATCGGCGTCGCCTTCGGCTTCCTGCCGGCGCGCAATGCCGCACGCCTCGATCCGATCGAAGCCCTTGCCCGTGAATGAGATGACCGCCTCCATGACCTCTTCCCTGCGTCCAATGCTGCTGGCACTGCTGGCTGCGAGCGCGCTGTCCGGCTGCGGCAGCCTGCTCCAGACCGATTACCAGCGTCCCGTCGCCGATATCCCCGCCGCATGGCAGGGCCAGGGCGGCAGCACCGTGGCGACCGGCGAGCGCTGGTGGCGCTCGTTCGGCGATCCGCAGCTCGATGCGCTGATCGAGCGCGCGCTGGCGACGAACAACGACCTCGCCGCTGCGGCGATCAAGGTCAGGCGCGCGCGGCTGCAGGCCGGGCTGACCGATACCAATCTGACGCCGAGCGTGGGGCTGGGCGGCAATGCCAGCGCACAAAAGGACCTCAAGCGCGGTGGGCCGTCGGTGCGCAGTTACAACGCCACCGCCTCGCTCAGTTACGAGCTGGATCTGTGGGGGCGGCTGGCGCGGCTGCGCGATGCCGCCGACTGGGAAGCCGAGGCGACCGAGCTCGACCGGCAGAGCGCGGCGCTGAGTCTGGTCGGCACCACCGCGCAGCTGTACTGGCAGATCGCGTATCTGAACCAGCGCATCGCCAGTGCCGGCGCCAATCTGGCCGACACGCAGCGCACGCTGGCGATCGTCACGGTGCAGCATCGCGCCGGCGCGGTCGGCGGGCTTGATGAAGTCCAGGCGGCACAGAGCGTCGCCACCCAGCAAGCCAGCCTGACGGGCTTGCTGCAGCAGCGCGAAGAAGCGCGCAATGCGCTGGCCATCCTGTTCGACCGGTCGCCGCAGCACCGGGAAACCGAACTGCCGCGCCTGCCCGATACCGCCTTGCCACCGATCGCCGCCGGACTGCCTGCCGAGCTGCTGGCGCGCCGGCCCGATCTGGCCGCGGCCGAATGGCGCTTGAAGGAGAGCCTCGCCAATGTCGACGCGACCCGGGCTAGCTTTTATCCGACGCTGTCGCTGACCGGCAGCATCGGCAGCGCCAGCACCGGTCTGGCGAACGTGCTGAGCAATCCGGCCGCGACGCTCGGTGCCGGGCTGTTGCTGCCTTTCGTGCAGTGGAATACCACGCAGCTGACGATCAAGGTATCGAAGACCGAGTACGAGGAGGCGGTGGTCAACTTCCGCCAGACCTTGTACAAGGCCTTCGCCGATGTCGAGAACACGCTGTCGGCCGGGACGCAGTTCGGCGCCGAGGGCGAGGCGCTGCAGCGCGCCTACGATCTGTCGCGCCGCGCCGAAACGATCGCCGGGGTGCGCTACCGTGCCGGCCAGACCGGCGTGAAGGACTGGCTCGACCAGCAGCAGGCACGCCGCAACGCCGAGGATGCGCTGGCGCAGAACCGGCTCAACCGGCTGGACAACCGGATGAAGCTCTATCAGGCGCTGGGCGGCGATGCCGCGCTGCGCGCGCCGGGCTGAACCACCCGCCGGGCTTAATTGTCGAGCCGCAACACCACCTTGCCGAATGCGCCACGGCTGACGTGGGCCAGCGCCGCCGGCAGGTCCTCGATGCCGTATTCGGCGTCTATCACCGGCCTGATGCCGTTCAGGTCGATGGCGCGAACCAGGTCTTCAAGCGCGCGGCGGTGGCCGACGCCGATGCCCTGGATCGTCAGCCGCCGCTGCAGGAAGGGCACGATAGACGCGCTGAACTGCGGCCCGCCGAGCAGCCCGATCACCGAGGCCCGGCCGCCTTGCGCCAGCGTGTCGATCGCTTCGCCCAGATCGCTGCCGCCGAGCGCGATCAGCTGGTCGACGCCACGGCCGCCGGTGAGTTCGAGCACGCGCTGCACCCAGCCTTCGGTACGCAGCACGCCGTGCTGGATGCCAAGCGCCCCGGCTTTTTCGAGCTTGGCTTCGCTGCTCGAGGTGATGATGACCTCGGCACCGTGCGCCAGCGCGATCTGCGCGCCGAACAGCGCGACGCCGCCGGTGCCCTGCACCAGCACGGTCTGGCCGGCGCGCAGGCCGCCTTCCTCGATCAGCCCGAACCACGCCGTCAGCGCCGCGCAGGTCAGCGTGCTGGCCTCGATGTCCGACAGCGTGTGCGGCGCGGCGACGAGCAGCGCCTGCGGCAGCACGATGTACTGCGCCAGCACGCCCGGTGCCGGCCCGCCAAGGGCCGGGCCGTTGACGTCGGGTGCCTTGCCGTCGAACCAGTGAGTCCAGAAGGCGCTGATGACGCGTGATCCGGGCTGCACGCGGGTCACGCCGTCGCCGGTGGCGACCACGGTGCCGGCCATGTCCGAGCCCGGCACCTGCGGGAACGATAGCGGATAACCCATGCCGGTTTCGATCACCATCTTGTCGCGATAGTTGAGCGATACCGCCGCCACCCTGACCAGCACCTCGCCCGGCCCCGGCTGCGGAATGTCCGCCTCGACCAGCGCCAGGCGATCCACGCCCAGACCATTCATCTGCCATTGCTTCATCGTCTTGCTCATGTCGTTTCTCCTGCGCCATCGTTGGCGATGAATTCATCATATTGGAGATGAATAATCGGCAGTTGCGGCATATATTCGTTTTAGTGACGACACATTGGAGTCAATGAAGTGGGGTATCGGTAATCATGGCGAATCTGGACAGGCTGGGCGGGATGGCCGCCTTTGTGGGCGCGGTCGAGGCGGGCAGCTTCAGCGCCGCGGCAGTGCGGATGAATCTGTCGCGCTCGGCGGTCGGCAAAAGCATCGCCCGGCTGGAAGAGCGCATCGGCGTGCGCCTGTTTCACCGCACCACGCGCAGCCAGAGCCTGACCGACGACGGCCAGCTCTTCTACGAGCGCTGCCTCGCCGCGCTGGCCGAACTCGAAGCGGCCGAAGACGAGCTGGAACGGGGCAGGCGCGAGCCGGCCGGGCGGCTGCGGATCAGCGTGCCGTCGCTGTTCGGCCGCCGCTGCGTCGCGCCGGTGCTGCTGGAAATGGCGCAACGCTATCCGAAGCTGGAACTGGAAATGGCGTTCAGCGACCGGGTCAGCGATCTGGTCGAGGAGGGCATCGATCTGGCCGTGCGCAGTGGCGAGCTGCCCGATCGCGCCGGTTTGCAGGGCCGCCGGCTGGGGGCGCAGCACGTGATCGTGTGCGCCGCGCCGGCGTATCTGGCGGCCCACGGCACACCGCAGACGCTGGCCGATCTGGCCGGGCACGACGGCATCGTCTACGGCCGGGATATCCGCAGCGCCCAATGGCGCTTTGTCGGCGCGGACGGGCGCGAGCTGGTCGGGCCGATCCGCCCGAGGCTGCGCTTCGACGATATCGAAGCCATGGCGCTGGCCGCCATGGCCGGGCTGGGGCTGACACGGCTGCCGCACTGGCTCGCCAACGAATACCTCGCCGCCGGCACGCTGGTGCGGGTCTTGGCCGATACGGTGGCTACGCCGTTTCCGATTCACGTGGTCTGGCCGCAAACCCGCTATCTGCCGTACAAGGTCAGGCTGGTGATCGACGAGCTGGTCGAGCGGATTCCGCCCTTGCTGACCGAGCCGCCGGTGTCAGGGCGTCAGACGCCGTAAACCGCATCGCGGATATCGGTGGCAAAACGCCCGGCCGTGCCCTCGACCGCGGTATTGGTCAGCGCGATCACGCTCAGGCGCTCGAGCGGATCGACGAACCAGCTGTGCCCGTAAGCGCCGCCCCATTGCCAGGTGCCCGGCGATTGCGGGCTGGCCGCCGCAGCCGGATCGAGCAAGACCGCGCCGCCATAGCCAAACCCCCAGCCGGGGCCGCGTACATCGATCAGGAGATCGCCGGTTTGATTGCTGCGCAAGGCTTGCGACATCGGCGGCGAAATCACGCCGTTGTCGTTGCGGATGCTTTCGAGGAAACGCAGGAAATCGGTTGCGCCGCCGACCATGCCGCCACCACCGGACGGGAACGATGCCGGATCGAAGACCCGGCCCGGTGCAAAGGCAATCCCGGCCAGCGCGGGGTCGATGAAAGGCACGATGGTGTGCTCGCCCATGCGTACCGGCGGTGATCCCGCAGGAGTGGCGTCGGCATACGCCGTGGCAAGGCGCGACCGATCGCGCACGCTAAACGCGGTGTCGTGCATCGCCAGCGGCCCGGTCACCAGCGCGGCAATCGCGTCGGGCAGGGTCTGCCCGGTCACGCGGGCGATGAGCGCACCCAGTACGTCGGTGCCGATCGAATAGCGCCAAGCGGTTCCGGGGGCGAAGAACAGCGGTACGCTGGCGATTCTTTGCAGCTGTTCGGCCATGCCCCAACCCGGCGCATCCAGCCCGTCCGAGATGCCGGCGCGGTGGTAAGGCCCGTCTGCCGGCTCGAAAAAGCCATAACTGAAGCCCGCGGTGTGGGTGAGCAGGTGATGGGCGGTGATCGTTGCGGTCTGGCCGTTGGGCAGGCGCGGGGTGAATTCGGGCATCAGTTCGGCCAGCGGGATGTGCAGCGACAGGCGGCCCTGCTCGACCAGCGCCAGCGCCGCGGTCGAGACGATGGACTTGGTCAGCGATGCCAGCCGGAACAAGCTGTCATCACGCATCGCCACGCGATGTTCACGATCGGCCCAGCCGGCGGCGCGGTGATAGACCGGCTCGCCATCGCGGGCAACGAGCACGACGGCGCCGACGATGCGGGCCTCGTTTAGTGCACTGTCGATGGCGGCATCGAGCCGGGTGGTGATGTCGGAGGATGTGTGCGGCGCGGCGACGGCGGTATTCATCAAGGAGTCCCGGTTCTATTTAAATAGTGACCGTTCTATAATTCGACCATGACATAGCCGATGTCAAGATTTTTGAGTGATCACTATATAAATGATGCAAGCCGACGCACCCGTTCCACCCCGGCCACGCGGCCGACCGCGCAACTTCGACCGCGCGCAGGCGCTCGATCTGGCATTGCAGCTTTTCTGGCACCAGGGCTATGAAGGCACGTCGATTGCCGATCTGACCGCTGCCATCGGCATCCCGCCGGCGAGCCTGTACGCCGCCTTCCACTCGAAGGAGGCCTTGTACCGGGAGGTCCTTGCGCTTTACGCCGAACGGGAGGGCGCGAGCACCCGCCGCGCGCTGGATGAGGCGCCGAGTGCGTATTTGTCGATGCGATGCGTGCTTGTCGAGGCCGCGCAGCGCTTCGTTTCCGCTACGCCCGGTTGTTTGATCACCACCGCAGTGCTTGGCTGTGCGCCAGAGAACCGTGGCGCCGCCGCCGCCGCCACGACGATGCGCAATGCGGTGCTGGTGCTGTTCCAGCAGCGTTTTGACCGTGCCGTGCATACCGGTGAACTGCCGCCGGATACCGAGACCGCGGCACTGGCACGTTGCTACGGCGCCGTGCTTCAAGGGATGTCGATACAGGCGTGTGACGGCGCCAGCGTCGCCGAACTGACCGCGCTTGCCGATGCGGCGCTCACCTTGTTCCCCGGGCGACGCTGACCGCTGATCAGCAATCGTGGTGATGGGGCCGGCCATTTTTCCAATCCGGCCTCTTTCTTTTTGACGTTGATAGTTTTTAGCTATAGATTGCATGTGTTCCCGATCAATCCGGGCACACGGCAGCATGGCTGACCCGATGGCGGGTCTTTTTTTGCGCACAAACAATGTCAGTGGCATGTATTGATAGTTGTTGACGATTGTCATTGCTGTTTTGATTGGTTGGCTGGCTACCAAAAACACTGGCGCAAAGCGTCAAACAGGGGGTGGAGATGAGAACAGTATCCTGGCTGCTGTGCAGCCTGATTGGCGCGATCGGTGTGACCGGCGCTTCGGCGCAGGCCGCGTCGACCGCTGTGGCGGTGACGTGCGAGGCCGCGTGGGACAAAGCCAAGGTCTATACCGGTGGCCAGCGCGCGCTGCACAACGGCGTGCGTTACGAGGCCAAATGGTGGACGCTGGGCGAGAACCCGGCGCAGTCGAACACCTGGGGCGTCTGGAAGGTCGTCGCACCGTGTGCAGAGGCGCCGGTCCCGCTGGTCGAGCAGATCAATGCCGGCGGCCGCTTGCAGGTCGATTCGGCCAGCCGCGTCTCGTACAGCTGGCCGGGTACCTACTTCGAGGGGCGCTTCCGCGGTACCGGCGTCGGCCTGGCACTGGACGATGCGCAGGGCGTCTACAACGTCGAGATCGACGGCAAGCCCTGGCCCAAGATCACCAAACCGGGCAAGACCACTTACTGGCTCAGCGGCCTGCCTGCGGGCGAGCACACCGTGCGCTTGTCCTTGCGGTCCGAGCTGACCGGTACGCCGGGCAGCTTCGAAGGGCTGGTGCCCATGGCCGGCGGCGAAATTCTCAAGCCCGCTGCGGCGCCGACCCGGCAGATCGAGTTCATCGGCGATTCGTACACCGCCGGCCTTGGCACGGAGTCGGGCAAGAAAGACTGCACGGAGGCCGAAATCGCGCCGTACTCGAACGCCGATGCATCGTTCGGCGCGCTGACCGCCAGACACTACCGCGCCAGCTATCAGCTCAATGGCTACTCGGGGCTGGGGATGGTGCGCAACTATGGCGGCAACATTCCGAACGTCAACTACCGGACGTATTACGACCGGGCGTTGACCGGGGTGACCGGCAATGTCTGGCAAAACCCGGGCAACTGGAAGCCGCAACTGGTCGTGGTCGGTCTGGGCATCAACGATTTCTCGACCCCGGTGGCGACCGGTGAGGCCTACACCGCCGAAACCTTGCGTACCGGCTACAAGACGGCGTACCGGGGCTTCATCAACAAGCTGCGTGCTCAGTACGGCGATGCGCATGTGGTGGTCAGCGCTACTTATCTGTGGCCGGACAACAAGCTTCAGGAGGTCGCGCAGGAGGTGGTCGCCGAAGCCACGGCGGCCGGTGACCGGAAGATTTCCTACTTCTATTACGACGGGCTCGACAGCATGGCGTGCGGCTGGCACCCCTCGGTGAAGGATCACCAGGCGATCTCGGCCAAGCTGATTTCGCAGATCGACAGCCTGGGCATCTGGTAATTGTTCGTCCTCTCTTGGGCGGGTCTTTGACCCGCCTTTTTTTTCATCCTACGGGTGGTGGATTTGGGCAGACGTGCGTGCATTGGTGATCCTCGCCATGCCTCTATAGTTGCCCTTTCTCTGGCGTGGACGGACGGCATGTTGCTAGACAGCGGGGCGTGGTATTTACAGCCGGGGCAGCATCTGGCCGAGATCGACAGGCTGCTGACGCGGGCGGCACCGCCACAGCGGGCGGCGTATCTGGTCGAACGCGGCCGCTGTCTCGAGGCCTTATGGCAGCCGCAGGCGGCGCTGCGCGCCTACGACGATGCGGCGGCGCTGGCCTTGCCGGATGCAACGGTGCGCTGTCGCGCGCATCTGGGCGCCGCGGCGATCCACTATGCACACGCCGACTATGGTCAGGCGCTGGGCGCGTGGCAGCAGGCCTTGCCGCTGGCGCGTGGCGACGGCGATGAAGCGGCGATCGGCGAGGCCTTGCTGGGGCTGGGGCGAATCTGCCAGGCCTTCGGCGGCGCTGACGCGGCCTTGAGCTACAACGCCCAGGCCTTGCAATCGGCGCAGGCGTCGGCCGATGTGCGCGTGCAGGCGATGATCGCGCTCAATGTCGTCTCCAGCCTCAATGCCCTGCGGCGCTATGACGAGATGAGCGATTCGCTCGCGCAGGCCGCGATGCTGATCGCGCAAACACCGGGTCAGCCCTTTCTGGCCGAATGGCAGGTCTATGCCGGCATCGCCGCCGCCGCGACCCACCGGCTCGGCAAGGCAAGGCAGCATTACGATGCCGCGCTGGCGCTGGCCGACGGCGCCAACAACCACTGGGTCCGCGCGTTTGCGCTGCTGCATCTGGGCTTGCTGCAATTGCGGTTGCACGACGGCAGGGGCGCGCTGGCGTCGCTGTACGCCGCGCGCGAGATCGGCGAGGCGATGGGGACTGCGCATACCTTGATGGACATCCACCAGGCCATTTCGCAGGCGCACGAAACCCTGGGCAATATCGCCGAGGCGTTCGAGCAGCACAAGCTCTACTACCAGTACTACCGCTGGACCAGCGAAGGGCTGCGCCGCGATGCCTTGCAGGCGATTCTGCCGCTAAGGCACTGAGCGCTCGGGCTTGCGCGGTCAGCTTGTTCGGCAAGCAAACAACCGCGTTCCAGCGGCGCTATCTATCATTAGTGCAGGCCAACCTCAGCGTAACCGCCGCTCATGCTCTTCCGCATCGCCGCCGATATTGTGTTGCTGATTCATCTGGCGTTCATCGTGTTCGTCTTGCTGGGCGGCGTGCTCGCCGTGCGCTGGCGCTGGGTTCCCATCGTGCATCTACCCGCCGTTTTATGGGCTTGCTATGTTGAACTCGCTGGCCGCATTTGCCCACTCACGCCGCTGGAGAACGGCTTTCGCGTTCGGGCCGGTGAGGCCGGTTATACCGAGAGCTTCATCTCGCACTATGTGCTGCCGATCATCTATCCGGCTGGTCTAAACCGTGATTTACAGTGGCTACTGGCCGGCGTGGTCATGCTGGTCAATCTCGCCATCTATGCCTGGCTCTTTCATCGTCGGCGCAAATCGCCCGGTCGTGATGGCTGATCTTGCCATGGGGTCGGCGGCAATGGTTTGGTTTCCGGCTGCCCCGGCGTTAATCGGTACCCGCCTTGCAGCAGCCCGCCACGTGGTCGTTGACCAGGCCGCAGGCCTGCATGAAGGCGTAGCAGGTGGTGCTGCCGACAAAGCGAAAACCAAGTTTTTTCAGCCGTTTCGAGAGCAGATCCGACTCTGCCGTTTGAGCCGGTACATCGCTGAGCGCCGCCGGTGCGTTGAGCCGTGGCGCATGCTGCACCACCTCCCAGACCACCGTCGCCAGCGTGCTGCCGCTCTCGTGCAGCGCCAGCAGGGCGCGGGCGTTGCCGATGATGGCTTCGATCTTGCCGCGGTGGCGGATGATACCGGCGTCGAGCACCAGCCGGTCGACGTCGGCGCTGCTGAAGCCGGCGATCGCCGCCGCGTCGAAGTGGTGAAACGCGCGGCGGTAGCCGTCGCGCTTTTTCAGCACCGTCAGCCACGACAGCCCGGCTTGCATGCCCTCGAGGCACAGCATCTCGAACAGCGTGCGCTCGTCATGGCAAGGCACACCCCATTCGTCGTCATGGTAGGCGACGTAGAGCGGGTCGGTGGATAGCCAGCCGCAGCGCGGCCGGCCATCGTCACAGACGGTAACGTTCGACTTCACGGTTCATTTCCCCTGCTAGCCGGTCGAGTTCCTTGGCCGAATTGGCGGTTTGCATCGCGGCGCTGCTGCTGGCTTCGGACATCTGTGCAATCCGCTCGACCAGTTGGGCGATGCTGTTGCTGGCGGCGCTTTGTTCGCGGATCGCGCCGCTGATATCGGCCACGTGTTCGACCACGGCATTCGAGCCGCCGCGAATTGCCCCGATCGCGGCGCCGGCCTCGCGCGCCTGCGACACGGCGCCTTCGACTTCGTGGACGACGTCGCCCATCCGCTGGACCGCCTTCAGCGCGTCCTGCTGGATCGCGGCGACGGTGCGGGAGATTTCCTGCGTCGATACGGCGGTGCGTTCGGCCAGCTTGCGCACCTCGTCGGCGACGACGGCGAAACCACGGCCGGTTTCGCCGGCGCGTGCGGCTTCGATCGCCGCGTTCAGCGCCAGCAGATTGGTCTGGTCGGCGATGTCCTTGATCACGCCGACCACGGCATTGATGCCGGCGCTTCTTTCCTTGAGCGAATCGATCTGCTCGGCGGCTTCGCGCACCGAGCCGGAGATCGCGTCGATGCGCGAGACGCTGGCGTCGATCACCTGCGCGCCGGTGCCGGCCTGACGGCCCGATTCGCGCGAGATCTGGTCGGCCTCGGCGGCGCGGTCGGCGATGTGGCTGATGCTGACGGTGACTTCCTCGACCGTCGCGGCCATGCTCGTTGCCGCTTCGCTGGTGTTGCCGGCGTTCTGCGACATGCTGCCCGCCGCGCGCGCGACTTCGCCGGTGGCGCCGCCGATGGTGCGGATGTGATCCGACATGTCCTTCAGGCTCTGGCGCGTGCGTTCGAGTAGCCGGTTGAACGCGGTGACGGTCTGGGCGATCTCGTCATTACCGTGCACCGGCACGCGGCGGGTGAAGTCGAGGCTGGCCTCGATCTCGCTCACGGTCTGTTGCATCGCCAGCAGCGGCCGGCGGATCGAACGGTAGAGCAGGGCGCCGAAGACGGTGAGTGCGATCGCGGCGAGTGCGATCGCGGCGATCATCACGTTGCGGGCGCTCGCCTCGCTGGCAAGGATCGCATCCTGCTGCACCTTCGCTTCGTGCTGATTGTGCGCGTGGATCGCGGCCAGCGCCTTTTCGGTCGCGATCGCGGCATCGCGGCCCTGATGGGCGATCTGGACCTGCGCGCCGGCAGCGTCGCCGGCCTTGGCCTTGGCGATGATGTCGTCGTAGATCGTGTGGAACGACTGTAGCGTGGTCTTGAATTCGCTAAAGCGCTGGCGGTCCTCGCCGTCGTTGTGGACCTTTTCGTACTCGGCGTTGATCTGGTCGATCGCCGCCCGGCGCCGGGCGATTTCATCGGCGAGCTTCGCGCGGGCGTCGGGATTCTGCTCGACGACGTACTGCGCGACGAGGATCTGCTCGATCTTGTAGTTGTTGTTGATGTCGTTGCCCTTGTTCAAGCCGTCGAAGGCATCGTCGACGAGCAGCGCGACGCTGGTCTCGATCTGCCTGAGGACAATGGTGCCGGCGACACCGACGACGACGAGCGCGGCGATGGCGGCGATGATCAGGGCGATCAGTCTCTGTCCGATATTCATGGTGGCTTTCCTTACTTGATAGGCAACGGCGCGCTGCCCTCTCTTATCGGCACAAACGTGCCGAAGTTGAGACGGGGCCGCGATTAAAGCGCCAGACGAACGAGCGACAGGGCAATCGCGAACATCATCAGCGCGATCAGCAGATCCAGAATGCGCCAGGCCCGAGGATTGCGGAACAGCGGCGTCAAGCGGCTGGCGGCAAAGGCCAGGCTGAAGAACCAGATGAACGAAAAGCCGGCCGCGCCGAGCAGGAACCACGGCCGCGCCTCGGCTGGCTGCTGCGCGCCGATGCCGCCGACCAGCACGATGGTGTCGAGCAGCGCATGCGGGTTCAGGAACGAAAAGCCCAGCGTCGCCATGAACACCGCCCGTGGCGTACGGATGCCGGTCGCGACGTTGGGCGCCAGCGTCGTCGGGTGCAGTGCCTTTCTGAGCGAGCCGATGCCGTACCACAGCACGAAGGCCGCGCCGGCCAGCGCCATCCAGCGCTGCAGCGATGGTGCGGCGGCGAGCAGGCTACCCATGCCGGCAATCCCGGCGCCCATCATCACCAGATCCCACAGCCCGCAGCAGAACGCCGTCAGGAACAGCTGTTGCCGGGCGATGCCCTGACGCAGCACGAAGGCATTCTGTGCGCCGATCGCCATGATCAGGCTGGCCGAGAGCATCAGGCCATTGAGCGTTGCAGACAGGGGAGACATCGGGGAAATCCGCCAGCAAAACGCTTCACGCTAACGGTCGCCGACCTTGCCGGCTATTGGCGACATCCCCGGTGCCCGAGCGGGCATGAATCGCTCCTTACATGGTGCGATATGCTTGAAAATGATACCTTTTCTCAATATCATGCGCGAATGGTTCTCAATAACAATTTCAGCTGGCGCGCCAGCCCGGTGCTGGTCGGCGTCGTCGCGATCCACTTGCTGGCGCTTTATCTCGCGGTCCGCACCTTTGTGGCGACCACGCCACCGCAGATCATCCAGCCGTCGCTGATGTTCGCGACCTTGAGCGAGCCCGAGCCGCAAGCCAAACCGCAGGCCGCACCAGCACCGCAACCGAAGCCGCAGCCGGCCAAGCCCAAGACCGAGCCGGCCAAACCGCAGGTCAAGCCGGCCCCCAAGCCGGTGGCAAAAACGACCACCAGCGAAAAGGCACTGCACGACAGCCGCCGGGCCGAACCCGAGCCGGCCGCCGAGCAGGCTGCGCCGGCCGCACCGGCTGCTGCGGTTGAAAAGGCTACCGCACCGGCGGCCGCCGCCGCGCCGGCGGTTGAAACGGCGCCATCGTTCCATGCCAATTATCTTTCCAATCCGCGCCCGGCGTACCCGCCGCAGTCGCGCGCCTTGGGCGAAGAGGGCTCGGTGACGCTGCGCGTGCGCGTCGGCGAAAACGGCTCGGCGATTTCGGTCGAGGTCGCCAAATCGAGTGGCTTCGCGCGGCTTGATGAAGTGGCCAGGAACACGGTGAAGAACCGCTGGAAGTTTGTTCCGGCGAAGAAGGGCAACGAGGCCGTCGTCGGCACGGTGCTGGTGCCGATCGAATTCAAGCTTAATTAACGGATTCCGTATTTCCGCAAAACCCCGTCCGTGAGGGCGGGGTTTTGCATGCCCGTCTCCTAGGATGTTGTCCTAAGAGGCCGGCTGGCCGGTGCTCTCGTACCGGTCACGACATCACCAAAACCAAAATCCAATACCACTGGAGCAATACGTAATGAGGGAAATCAATCGCAGCAAGAGCCCGGTGCGGCATCTTGCCAAGGTGCCTGTGGCGGCCGCATTCGCGTCCGTTCTCGGCGCCGCGCCGCTGGCTTTCGCAGCCGAAGAAGCTGCCGTGCTGGCACCGGTGCAGGTCACCGCCGAGCGCAAGGGCGATCCGAAAGGCACGGCCGACACCTACAACGCGCCGGTCACCACCGTCGGCCGTACCGCACAGGCCGCGCGCGACATTCCGCAGTCGACCACCAGTGTCACGCGCGAAATCATGAACGACCAAGGCGCCAACAACCTCAAGGACGCGCTGCGCAACGTCGCCGGCGTGACCTTCACCGCCGGTGAAAACGGCCGCTCGGGCGACGCGATCTCGCTGCGCGGCTTCTCGGCGACGACCGACCTGTTCCTCGACAATATCCGCGACACCGGCCAGTACAACCGCGACACCTTCAACATCGACCGCGTCGAAGTGCTGCGCGGCCCGTCGTCGATGATCTACGGCCGCGGTTCGACCGGCGGCGTGATCAACCAGGTCAGCAAGACGCCGTTCCAGAGCGATGCCAGTTCGGTGACGCTGGGCGTCGGCACCGAGGACTACTACCGCGTCGAAGCCGACATCAACAAGGGCCTGAGCCCGACGTCCGGCCTGCGCATCAACCTGATGGGCCAGGACAGCGAATCGACCCGTGACGGCGGCGAAGCCAAGCGCTGGGGCGTGGCACCGTCGGTGAGCTTCGGCATCGGCGAGCCGACCGAAGTCACGTTGTCGTACTTCCACATGCAGGAAAACAACATCCCCGACTACGGCGTGCCGTTCCTGCGCGGTACCGACGGTATCGCTCGGCCGCTGCCGGTCGATCCGAACACCTATTACGGCCTGCCGGACTGGGATTACGAAGACACCAAGACCGATGTCCTCACCGCCAAGGTCTCGCACGAGTTCACGCCGGACATCAAGGTGAACAACAGCACCCGTTATGGTCGCTACTGGCGTGAAATCTGGCCGAGCCCGCCGCGCATGGGCGCTGGCGTGACCGCCGCCAACCTGACCGACAATTCGCTGGTGACGCGCTCGCGCAACGGCGGCCGCGAAGGTCTGGATGAAATCCTTACCAACGTCACCGATGCGACGTTCAACTTCAATACCGGCACGATCCGCCATCAGGTGCTCACCGGTCTGGAACTGACGCGCGAAACCTCGGACGCCACCCGTTGGGGCAACGTCGTGGCACCGCCACCGGCGACCGTCGGCAATCCGAACAACCACCCGGCCATGCCGTCGCCGATCAAGAACTACACGACCAATGTGCAGTTCGATTCGAACAACGTCGCCGTGTACGCGCAGGACTTCATTTCGCTGACGTCGCAATGGAAGTTCCTGATCGGCGCGCGCTGGGATTACCTCGACGCCGACTACGACACCAAGAACTTCGCTACCAACACGACGACCAACGTCAAGCGCACCGACAACGAGTGGAGCTGGCGTACCGGCCTGATTTATCAGCCGGACGCGATCCAGTCGTACTACGCGTCGTACGGCACCTCGTTCAACCCGTCGGCCGAGACGTACTCGCTCGATCCGAAGGGCGCCAACACGGATCCTGAGTCCAATCGCAACTACGAAATCGGCGCCAAGTGGGATCTGTTCGAGGGTGATTTGAGCGTGCGCACGGCGCTGTTCCGCACCGAGAAGTACAACGAGCGCAACACCGATCCGCTGGTCAGCGATCGCTATGTGCTGTCGGGCAAGCGCAAGACCGACGGTCTCGAACTCGAAATCGCCGGCCGGATCACCGAGAAGTGGAACGTCTTCGCCGGTGCTGCGTGGATGGATGCGGAAATCACCGAAACCGTGATCGCGGCCGAGAAGGGCAAGACGCCGCTGAACACGCCGGACTACACCGCCAGCCTGTGGACGACCTACCAGATCGACACGTTCTGGAAGGCCGGCTTCGGCGCCAACGCGATTGGTGAGCGTTACGCCAACAACCTCAACACCACCGTGGTGCCGAGCTATGTGCGCTGGGATGCGATGGTCGAGTGGAACTACCGTGACTACAGCGTGCAGCTGAACGTCTACAACCTGTTCGACAAGACCTACTACGACAGCGTTTACGCCGGTCACGTCGTGCCGGGCAATACCCGCTACGCGCATCTGAGCGGTACCTACCGCTTTTAAGTGAAGGGTCTGCGGTTGATATAATCGTAACCATCGCCGCCGCGCTCGCAAGGGTGCGGCGGTTTTTCATTCAAGGATTCCCCATGCTGCTGCACATCCCGAACGTACTCGATCGTGAAACCGCGCTTGCCTGTCGCGAACGCCTCGCCGGCGCCGGCTGGGTCGACGGCCGCATCACCTCGGGGACGCAGTCGGCGCAGGTCAAACGCAATCTGCAACTGCCGACCGAAGACCCGGTCTCGCAGGATGTCGCCAACCTGATCCTGCGCGCGCTGGAGCAAAACGGCATTTTCTTCTCGGCCGCGCTGCCGAAGAAGGTCGTGCCGCCGCAGTTCAACTATCACGAAGGCGGCATGCACTTCGGCAATCACGTCGACAACGCCGTGCGCACCATGCCCGGTAGCGGCGAGTGGGTGCGCACCGATCTGTCGGCGACCCTGTTCTTTACCGATCCGGACGAGTACGACGGTGGTGATCTGGTGATCGAAGACACCTACGGGCTGCACGCGGTCAAGCTTGCCGCCGGCGATCTGATTCTTTATCCGTCGACCAGCCTGCACCGGGTCGAGCCGGTGACTAGCGGCGCGCGCATGGTGGCGTTTTTCTGGGTGCAGAGCATGGTGCGCGACGACGGCCAGCGCGGGCTGTTGTTCGATCTCGACAGCTCGATCCGCGACATTCGCAATCGTCATGGCGAGGATCAGGCGGCGGTCAACCTGACCAATGTGTATCACAACCTGTTGCGGCAATGGGTCGAGGTTTGAGGCCACACAAAATGTTTGCCTGGGGCTTGACGGCGCGATGAATGCTGGGCAAATCGTTGCCATCCTCGCTCATGGCGCTTGCGGTATAATCTGCCGCTTGTTTGCGGAGGACTGACTATGCCGATTTATGCTTACCGCTGCGCGTCCTGTGGTCACGACGGCGAACACATGCAAAAAATGACCGATGCGCTGCTCGTGGAATGCCCGAGCTGCCACGCCTCGACCTATCAAAAACAGTTGACTGCTGCAGGCTTCCAGCTCAAGGGCTCGGGCTACTACGTCACTGATTTCAAGAACAGCGGCAGCCCGGCACCGTCCGGCGCCTGCGGTTCCGGTAACTGTGGTCACGCCCACTAAACGGGCAAACGAGGGTAAATGGCCAGCCTGAAGAAATACCTGCTGACCGGCCTGCTGATCTGGGTGCCGCTGGCGATTACGCTCTGGGTACTGCAACTGATCATCGGCACGATGGACCAGATCGGCACGCTGCTGCCGACGCCGATGCGCCCGGATTACTGGCTGCTGCAGCGCTTGGCCAATGATTTGCCATGGTTCGCCGACAAGCAGGCGATTCCCGGCTTCGGGGTGGTGCTGACCGTGGTCGTGCTGATGGTGACCGGGCTGATTGCCCACAACATCATCGGCCGGCAATTGCTGCGATTTGGCGAGTGGGTGCTCCATCGCATTCCCATCGTCCGCTCGATCTATTCAAGCGTGAAACAGGTGTCGGATACGCTGTTTTCCGACTCCGGCCAAGCTTTCCGTACCGCGGTGCTGGTGCAGTTTCCGCATCAGGGCACATGGGCGGTCGGCTTTGTGACCAGCCAGGTCGGTGGCGAAATCGCCGACAAGCTTGGCCATGAAATGATTTCGGTGTTCGTGCCGACAACGCCGAACCCAACTTCGGGCTTTTTGTTCATGGCGCAAAAATCTGCCGTGCACGAGCTCGATATGAGCGTCGACGAAGCGCTCAAATACGTGATTTCACTCGGCGTGGTCGCACCCAACGGCAAACTTGCCGTCGCGCCGACGGTTGCAGCTCAGCTTGCAGCCTGACTCAATACAATCAAGGATGAAACATTCGATGCGTACCGATTACTGCGGCTTGATCGACCAGCGTTACCTTGGCCAGACGGTCATCATTCAGGGCTGGGCCCATCGTCGTCGTGACCACGGCGGCGTGATCTTCATCGACCTGCGCGACCGTGAAGGTCTGGTGCAAGTGGTGATTGATCCGGATACCCCGGAAGCGTTCAAGCAGGCCGATTCCTCGCGTGGCGAGTACGTACTGCAAATCACCGGCCTCGTGCGTGCACGTCCGGAAGGCACGACCAATGCCAAGATGATCTCCGGCCAGATCGAAATTCTCGCCAAGGACATCGTGATCCTGAACAAGGCCGAAACGCCGCCATTCCAGATCGACGACGAAAACCTCTCCGAGAACGTCCGCCTGACCAACCGCGTGATCGACCTGCGTCGGCCGCAAATGCAGAAGAACCTGCGCCTGCGCTACAAGGTGGCGCTGCTGGTGCGCAACTTCCTCGACACCAAGGGCTTCATCGATATCGAAACACCGATGCTGACGCGCTCGACGCCGGAAGGCGCGCGCGATTATCTGGTGCCGAGCCGCGTGCACGACGGCCTGTTCTTCGCGCTGCCGCAATCGCCGCAACTGTTCAAGCAGCTGCTGATGGTCGCCGGTTTCGATCGTTACTACCAGATTACCAAGTGCTTCCGTGACGAAGACTTGCGTGCCGACCGCCAGCCTGAATTCACCCAGATCGATATTGAAACCTCGTTCCTGAACGAGGACGAGATCATGGCGATCACCGAAGCCATGGCCCAGCATGTGTTCAAGGAAGCCATCGGCGTCGACCTTGGCGCCTTCCCGCGCATGGCCTACGACGATGCGATGTTCTTCTATGGCTCGGACAAGCCCGATCTGCGCGTTGATCTCAAGTTCACCGAACTGACCGATCTGATGAAGACCGAAGAATTCAAGGTCTTCCGTGGTGCTGCCGATATGGACGGCGGCCGTGTGGTCGGCCTGCGCATTCCGGGCGGCGCCAGCCTCAGCCGCAAGGAAATCGACGAATACACCAAGTTTGTCGCGATTTACGGCGCCAAGGGTCTGGCCTACATCAAGGTCAACGACGTGACCAACCTGAGCAATGGCGAGGGTTCGGGCTTGCAGTCGCCGATCGTCAAGAACCTCAGCGAAGCCTGCCTGAGCGAAATCATTGCCCGCACCGGCGCACAAACCGGCGATCTGATTTTCTTTGGCGCCGACAAGCGCAAGATCGTCGATGAAGCGATCGGCGCACTGCGCCTGAAGCTCGGCCACGAGAAGGGCGAAGCCGGCGGTTACTTCACCAAGTCGTGGAAGCCGCTATGGGTTGTGGATTTCCCGATGTTCGAATACGACGAAGACGGCAAACGCTGGAACGCCTGCCACCATCCGTTCACCAGCCCGAAGGTCGAACACCTTGAACTGCTGACGACCAATCCGGGCGCATGCAAGGCACGCGCCTACGACATGGTGCTGAACGGCTGGGAAATGGGTGGCGGTTCGGTGCGTATCCACCAGGCCGATGTGCAATCGACGGTGTTCGATGCACTCGGGATTGGCGAGGAAGAAGCGCAGAACAAGTTCGGCTTCCTGCTCGACAACCTCAAGTTCGGTGCCCCGCCGCACGGTGGCCTGGCCTTCGGCCTTGACCGTCTGGTGACGCTGATGACCGGTGCAGAATCGATCCGTGATGTGATCGCCTTCCCGAAAACCCAGCGGGCCCAGTGCCTGCTGACCAATGCACCGAACGTGGTCGACGAGAAGCAGTTGCGCGAACTGCACATCCGCTTGCGCAATCCAGCACAAACGGTCTGATGGCATAGACAGATTGCAACAGTTGAAAGGCGCCCGGAAGGGCGCCTTTTCCATTGATATATGTTTTCCGGTAGATTAAGCGCATCTTACTAATTGGTTGGGTTGGTGCGATTGATGGACCGGCTAAACAGTCGTATGACTTACCGCTGCGGTCACGCATTGCAGCCCTTGTCGAGCTCGTTTCAGCACAACGAGGCGTATCTGATCCGCGTGGCCTTCACTTGCCCGCATTGCGTTGCCGAAATCAGTCGTCGCGCTGCGCTGGATACACGTGCTTACGTCAACATGCAGCAGATCTCGCCAGGGATGGCCGCCTTCGTGATCGAGGTTAGCCAGACCCATGACGAGCTGGGCAAGCTGTTGGCCGCGATCGGTTATGCCCGGCGAGGCAAATCGCTGGATGAATTGACGCCGGGTATCGAGGTGCTTGAGGAGGACGGTTGCGTCTGGCGCAAGGAAACGTGGTTCGCGACCAATACCGCGCCGCATCATGTGGTTGCGCTGATCCAGCACATCAAGCTTGAAGCCACCTGGCTGGGTAGCTATCTGCCGCGGGAGATGGCCGCCGTGCAGTATTTTGCTTTCCCGGATTAAGCCACGTGAGCTTGGGTTAAAAAAAACGGACAGCCATGGCTGTCCGTTTTCGTTTGGCTTGCTCAGGCCTCGGGGGCGTCGAACTCGGGCGCGTCGAACAGTTGCGCCCACAGCGTTTGCACCGCCGCGATCGATTCGGCAATGGTCGCCAACGTGGCGGCACTCGGTTTGGTGCCATTGAGCCGGCTGGCGTGCTGCATGCGGCGCAGCTCGCGATACGTTGTTTGTGCATGCGCGGCCAGATCCGCCGCGATCAGCCCTTCGCGTGCGGCGCAGCCGAGCAGGGCGATATTACCAAGGTTGCCGGTCAGCTCCTTGACGCTGTGCGCGTACGCCAGAATCAGGAACTGCACGATGAACTCGATGTCGACGATGCCGCCGCGGCAATGCTTGACGTCGTCGATCTTGGCCGGATGTGTGTCCAGCATTCGGTCACGCATCTGCAAGACTTCTTTGCGCAAGGCCGCCACGTCGCGCGGTGTGCGCAGGATGTCGTTTTTCACGGTTTCGAAGGCATCGCCTATCGCCGTTTCGCCGCACACGAAGCGCGCGCGCGTCAGTGCCTGGTGCTCCCAGACCCAGGCCGATTTGCGCTGATATTCGGCAAAGGCTTCGACGCTGGAGACCAGCAGCCCCGATGCGCCATTGGGCCGCAGCCGCAGATCGATATCGTAAAGCAGGCCGGCGGATGTCGGCGTGGTCAGCCAGGTGACGATTTTCTTGGCCAGTCGCGCGTACTGTTCCGGTGCATCCGGGTGCGGGTCGTCGTACAGGAAGACGAGATCCAGATCCGAGCCGTAACCCAGCTCCTTGCCGCCGAGCTTGCCGTAGCCGATGGCGGCGAAATGCGGCGTCTGGGTATGGCGCTTGGGTAGCTCGTGCCAGACTTCCTCGATCGTGACCGCCAGCAGCAGGTCGGCCAAAGCTGACAAGTGATCGGATACCGTTTCCAGCGAGATCAGCCCGGCCAGATCCTGCGCCACCACCCGGAATACCTGGGTGTGCTGGAAATGGCGCAGGCAATCCATCTTGGCCTCGGTATCGTCGCCAAGCTCGGCGATTTCCCGGCGCAGGATTTTGCCCAGCTTTGTCCAGTCTGGCGCCTGATACAGCAGCCGTGCATCGAGCAGTTCGTCGAGCAGGATGGGGTGGCGCGTCAGGTATTCGGAAACCCATGGGCTGGCGCTGTAGAGTTCGGCCAGCCGGTTGAGGGTTTGCGGGTGTTCGGCCAGCAGCGCCAGATAGGATTCGCGCCGGCCGATCGCCTCCAGCAGTCCCAGCAGTCGTGATAGCGTGTCGTCGGGGTTCGGGTAGCCGGCGGCCACGCCGATCAGCGCTGGCAGGATGCTGTCGACGCGCTGGCGGCAACGATCCGGCATTTGCTGATAACGGCTGCTGCTGGCGAACGCGGCCAATTTGCGCGCCATTTCCGTCGCATCGCGAAAGCCCTTGGTGGCGAGGGTGTCGGGCGCCGCATCGCCATCGCGCGCTTGTTGCCAGGCGCCGGCGTCCGCGCCGCCTTGCTGTTCCTGCGGCAGACCGAAAATCTGTTCGAACTGTACGGTAACGCGATCGCGATGCTGTGCCAGCGCGGTGCTGAAGGCCGCCCAGTGGGCGTACCCCATGCTGGTGGCGATACGGGTTTTATCGTCATCGTTCGTTGGCAAGGTCTGCGTTTGCGCATCGTCGATATACATCAAGCGGTGTTCGACATTGCGCAGAAAGGTGTAGGCGCTTTGCAGTTCGGCGACGGCATCGGCCGGTAGCAGCCCTTGCTGGCCGAGCTCGTGGAGAACCGCCCGCGTCGCCCGCTGCGTCAGCGCCTTGACCCGGCCGCCGCGGATCAGCTGGAAGACCTGGCCGATGAATTCGATCTCGCGGATGCCGCCCGGGCCGAGCTTGATGTTGTCGATCCGGTCACGGCGCTGTACTTCGCGGCGGATCTGGCTGTGCAGCTCGCGCATCGACTGATAGGCGCCGTAGTCGAGGTATTTGCGGTACACAAAGGGGCGGATCAGCTGCATCAGCGCCTCGCCGTCGCCGGTCATCGCGCGGCCCTTGATCCACGCGTAGCGTTCCCATTCGCGTCCTTGGGTGATCAGGTAGTTCTCCAGCGCGGCGAACGAGCACACCAGCGGGCCGGAATCACCAAACGGGCGCAGCCGCATGTCGACGCGGAAAACAAAACCGTCTTCGGTCGGATCGTCGATTAGCTGGATCAGTTTCTTGCCGATGCGGGTGAAGTATTCGTGGTTGGTCAGCCGGCTTTGGCCGTCGGTGCTGCCGTCTTCCGGGTAGACGAAGATCAGGTCGATATCGCTGGAGACATTGAGCTCGCATCCTCCCAGCTTGCCCATGCCGACAACGATCAGTTCCTGTATCTCGCCGCTGTCGTCGCCGATGGGCTGGCCGGGGCGGGTTTCATTGTGGCTGGCGAAAGCCAGCGCCTGCTGTACCGCTATTTCGGCCAGATCCGAGATGGTGCGCACCGCTTCATCCAGATCGGCCAGTCCTTCGAGTTCACGCGCGATCAGCCGTGCCATCACCGCTTGGCGCAGCCGGCGCAATCGCCGCTTGAAGGTCGCCTCGTCGTCACCGATGGCGTTGAGCAGTCGCAGTGACATCTCGGCGCGCGTAAACGGCTGGTAGAGATGCTCGGCGGTTTCATCGCCCAGCGCTGGGTGGCGGGTGAAAAGGCGTTGCAGATAGCGGCTGTGTGCCAGTGCCGGGGCCAATGTGCTTGAAATCACAGTATCGCTACTCATGGGGCTGGTCTGTTCGCGTTAGAATCGACGACTGTTTACGCTAGCACAATCGGCCTGCCCCAGGCGTTCCGGCTCCCCCATGTTCGTTGATTTTCGTCGTTTCCCGCCTCTTTTCCGGTATCGGCCCGCCACGGCTGCCCGGTTAGGCGGCCGCGCGTGCTGAGCAGGCTCCCCGGCTGGCTGGTCCGCGTCGTTAAGCCGCTGTACCGGGTACTGCACTGGCATGGCCGCTTGTTGCTGTGGCTGGCGGGTATTGCCTTGGTGCTGCTGGCGCTGGTCGCGGCGGCCTGGCAGTTTTATTTCGTGCCGCGACTGGATGGCTTTCGGCCGCAAATCGTCGCGGCGCTCTCCAGCGCGAGCGGGGTGCCGCTGCAGCTGCAACATATCGCCGGCGGCTGGCGTGGCGGCCGGCCGCGGCTGACCATGGACGGCGTGAGCGTGCTCGACGCCACGGGCACGCCCGCGCTGCAGCTGGCCCGGCTTGATGTCGATCTGACCTGGTGGTCGCTGTTTGCCGGTGAGCTGCATTTCAAAAGCCTGCGGCTGGATGCGCCCAAGGTCGACTTGTCGCGCGACGCCGACGGCCATTTGCATCTGGGCAGCCTGGCGCTGCATACCAGCAAGGACGGCAGCGACAACCGCTTCGTCGACTGGTTGCTCGAGCAAGGCGAGGTCAAGCTCACCGGCGGCGAGCTGCTCTGGACCGATGCGCTCACGCAGACCGGGCCGCAACGTTTTACCGATGTGACCTTCATATTGAGCAACTGGTTGGGTCGTCACCAGGTCCGCCTGGCACTGACGCCGCCGGTTGCGCTGGCGAGCCCGTTGACGCTCACCGGCCGATTTACCGGCAAACGGCTGGCGCAATTGTCCGACTGGCGCGGATCACTCGATCTGCGTCTGGAACGGGCCGATCTTGCCGGGATCTGGGCGCAGATTCCGCAAGCGAAAAGACCGTTTCCGTCACTGGCCGGTCAGGCCGGCGGGCAGCTTTCCTTCGACTTCGCCTCGGGGCGGATTAGCGCGGCGCAAATGAGCGTCAAGGGACAGGACTGGTCGGCGCTGATCAACGACAAGCCGATGACACTGGCCCGTTTTGATGGCCGGCTGGCGTTCGAGCACAGCGCCAAGCTGCGCCGGCTGGATGTCACCATCGCCCGCGCCGATCGCCGTGAAGGTGTGCTATGCACCGGTTGTACGCTGAACTACAGCGAAATCGCCGGGCAGCAACACCGCCTGAGCGCCCGAAACTGGCAGCTCGAGACGCTATCGGCGTATTTGCCGATGCTGCCTGCATCGTGGGTGGAACGGCTGTCGTCGTTGCGCTTGGCCGGTGTACTCAAGGAAGGCGAGCTGGCATGGGGCGGCAAGCGAGATGCACCGGAGAAATACTCGGGGCGGCTGGTGTTGGCCGGGGCGACCGTGGCCGGGCTGGCCGATGTGCCGGGGATCTCCGGGGCCGACGTGTGGCTGCAGTTCGACGAAAACCGTGGTGATCTGCAGCTGACGAGCAAGAAGCTCGGCATCGATTGGGCCGCCGAATTCGCCGAGCCCCTCGTGTTCGACAAGGCCGTACTTGCCGCCAACTGGACCCGTGACGGCAAGGATTGGCGCTTCAAGCTGCCCAAGCTGGCGCTGGCCAATCCCGATATCGAGACGGATCTCAAGGCGACTTATCGCTACAGCGGCGAAGACGCCGGCGATCTGGATCTGAGCGGCACGATCGGCAGGCTGACCGCGCAGCGCGCCTATGCCTATCTGCCGCGCGCCGCTGGTGCCGATACGCTGGTGTGGCTCAAGCGGGCGCTCAAGGCGGGCGAGGGCATGGATGGCAAGGTCACCGTACGCGGGCCGCTGGCGCAATTTCCGTTCGATGGCGATAAAAACGGCATTTTCCAGATCACCGCGCTGGCGCGCGATGTGACGCTTGATTTTGCCGATGGCTGGCCGCCGATCACCGGTATCGACGGCGTGCTCGATTTTCACGGCAACCGCATGGAGATCCATGCCGATCGCGGCGCCCGAATACTCGGCGCGACGCTGGCGCCGGTGAAGGTGGTGATTGCCGATCTGGCGCATACGCCGCTGCTGCAAATCGACGGCGTTGCCGAAGGCAGCACCACCTCGTTTCTGGATTTCGTCAAACAGAGCCCGCTGCACGCACGCGCGGCGGCCTATGTCGATGGACTGAAAGCCGAGGGCAATGGGGTGCTGACGCTGAAACTCGGTGTGCCGCTGATCACTCCGGAGGCGACGCGAGTCGAAGGTCGTTATCGTTTCCGCGAAAACCGTCTCGATTTCGGCGCCGGGGTTCCCTTGCTGACCCGGGCCGGTGGCGAATTCGGTTTTACCGAAGATCGCTTCGATCTGCGCGATACCCGCGCGCAGGTCCTGGGTGGCGAGAGCGTCGTAGCGGGCGCCACCGGCAAGGATGGCAGACTGCACCTGCAACTGGATGGGCAGGTGCAACTCGCCGAGGTGGCGCGGCGTTATCTGGCACCGATCAGTGCAAGCATCAAGGGGCAGGTGCCATACCGCGGCCAGCTTGATCTGGGCGACGATGGCTACATGCTGGCGCTGCAATCGCCGCTGACACAGGCCGCGATTGACCTGCCGGCGCCACTGGGCAAGCGCGCCGGCGAGAACCGGTTGCTGCGGCTGTCGTTGGCGGGTGATCACGAGGGCAGCAAAATCGATTTCGGCTATGGCTATTTGCTGGCGGGCGCAGTGCGGCTGCCCGCCAATGCCGCAGCCAGTGGCCAGATCGTGCTTGGCGGCGGTAACGCGCCGGCACCGATCAAGCCGGGTTTTGTGGTCAGCGGTGTCTGGCCGGCGGTGGATGTACAAGCCTGGTCGCAAGTGGCGATGCGCGACGGTAGCGACAATGCGCCGCTGGCCCTGTCTGGCGATGTCGCCTTCGCCCGGCTCAGTGGCTGGGGACAGCAGCTGAATGAGGTGAAGATCAAATTCGGCGGCAGCGGCGCCAACTGGCGGGGCGAGGTCAACGCCCGTGAGGTGGCGGGCAAACTGGCGTGGGACGGGAGCGGGAACGGCAAGATCAACGCCCAGCTCGGCAGGTTGGCGTTACCGCTCAACGAGACTGCGGCAGTGGCGGCACAGCCGTCGGTGCAGACCGTGGCGAGCGGTGCACGCAAGCTGCCCGCGCTGGATATCACCGTCGGCGATCTGCGCTACAAGGCGCTGCAGCTGGGGCGGATGGCGATCGCGGCAACCCAGCAGGGGGATGAATGGCGACTCAACAAGGTCGAACTGGTTAATCCGGATCTGACCTTGTCGATGAACGGCATCTGGCGGCAGGGCGCCAACAATCATGTGGTCGGGCGCATTGACGCCAGCACGCCCAGCGCCGGCAATCTGCTCGGGCGGCTGGGCTATCCGGACACGGTCAGGCGTGCACCGGCAAAGTTCTCGGGTGAGCTGGGCTGGGAGGGTTCGCTGTTTCCGCCCGATCTCCACACACTGAAAGGCACGGTGACGCTTGATGTTGACGCTGGGCAGTTCGCCAAGATCGATCCGGGCGTCGCCCGCTTTTTGTCGGTGCTGAGCCTGCAGACGCTGTCGCGCCGGGTGCAGTTCGATTTCCGTGACGTGTTCTCCAGTGGTTTCGAGTTCGACGGGATCACCGGCCATGCGCAGATCGACAAGGGCATCGCCCGTACCGAGGATCTGATCATTGCCGGCCCGGCGGCGCAGGTGCTGTTCCGTGGCAATGCCAATTTTGTCGCCGGCACGCAAAACCTGCGTGTCCGCATCGTTCCGGTGATCGGTGATGCCGTTGCGATCGCGACCGGGATCATCAATCCGATCGCCGGGGTTGCAGCATTTTTGCTACAGCGCGTATTCAAAGACCCGCTCGGCCAGTTGGTTGCCTATGAATACGATATCACCGGCTCGATGAGCGATCCGCGCATTCAGCGGACACAGCAGAACTCCATTGAGCGGCTGCATAACGTGGAACAGGGGATGAGGCGATGAAAAGCATCAATGCAGCGGCGATCCAGATGGTCTCCACGCCGGATGTGGCCGAAAACCTCAAGACCGCGGCCGGGCTGATTGATACGGCCGTGGCGGCCGGTGCCAAGCTGGTGGTGTTGCCCGAGTATTTCGCCATCATGGGCCAGAAGGACACCGATAAACTGGCGGTGGCCGAAGCGTTCGGCGCCGGGCTGATTCAGGATTTTCTCGCCGCTCAGGCCGATCGTCACGGCATCTGGCTGGTTGGCGGTACCGTGCCGCTGGCCGCGCCAGGCGCCAGGCGGGTGCGCAATGCCAGCCTGGTGTTCGATCCGGCCGGCGTTTGCGTCGGCCGCTATGACAAGATCCACCTGTTCGGTTTCGACAATGGCAGCGAACGTTATGCCGAGGCCGACACCATCGAGGCGGGCGAAACACCGCTGGTGATCGATACCCCATTCGGCCGGCTCGGCATCGCCGTCTGCTACGACCTGCGTTTTCCCGAGCTGTTTCGCCATGCCGGCGAGGTCGATATCTGGGTGCTACCGGCGGCATTCACCGCGACCACCGGTCGCGCGCACTGGGAGACGCTGCTGCGCGCTCGAGCGATCGAGAACCAGTGCTTTATGGTGGCCTCCGGTCAGGGCGGGCGGCATCCGACCGGGCGGGAAACCTGGGGGCACAGCATGGTCGTCGATCCCTGGGGTCAGGTGCTGGCATGCCATGAGATTGGCCCCGGTCTGGCCTGTGCCGAATTGAAAGCGAGTCAGCTCGATCGCGTGCGCAAAGTGCTGCCGGCGCTGGCGCACCGCAGGTTCTAATACCGCTTCCCCGGCTTTCAGTGCGACCGGTGCAAGCTTGCAGTACCGGGGAGCCGGGATAAGCCCGACAGCAAGCGGCATCGTCGCCTTGCTTTGAAGCAGCGCTTGACGGATGCTTGAGCCCTTTTTTGCAGGTGACGCCCCATGACCGCGCTCCAGACTGCCCACAGCACGCTGCTCACGCCGTTCAATCTTGACGACGCCCGGCTGGATCAGGTGTTTGGCGCCCTGATGAACCATGATCTTGACTATGCCGATCTTTATTTCCAGTACAGCCGCGCCGAGGCGTGGAGTCTGGACGAGGGCATCGTCAAATCCGGCAGCTTCCACATCGATCAGGGCGTGGGGGTACGGGCGATATCCGGTGAAAAAACCGCGTTCGCCTACTCGGATGATATCGGCCTGCAGCCGCTGCTCGATGCCGCTGGCGCCACCCGCGCGATCGGCCGTCAAGGTGGCAATGGCGTCGCGGTTCGCAGCAACGGCGTCACCACGGGTCACGTCTTGTATCGGCCGGTCGATCCCTTGGCGAGCTTGAACGAGGCGGCCAAGGTCGCCTTGCTGGAAAAACTCGAACGGATCGCCCGCGCGCTTGATCCGCGGGTGGTGCAGGTGATGGCTAGCTTGGCATCCGAATACGAAGTGATCTACGTTGCGCGTCACGATGGCCACCGCGCCGCCGATGTGCGCCCGCTGGTGCGGCTGGGCATACAAGTCATCGTCGAGCAGGACGGCAAGCGCGAGCAGGGCAGCGCTGGCGGTGGCGGTCGTTTCGATTACGCGCATTTCGATGAGGCGATGCTTGAAGACTACGCCAGAAAGGCGGTCGCCCAAGCCTTGCTCAACCTCGATGCCCGCCCGGCACCGGCCGGCGAAATGACCGTCGTGCTCGGCAACGGTTGGCCCGGCATCCTGCTGCACGAGGCGATTGGTCACGGGCTGGAAGGCGACTTCAACCGCAAGGGCAGCTCGGCGTTTTCGGGCAAGATCGGCCAGCGCGTCGCCAGTGCCGGCGTCACGGTGGTCGACGATGGCACCATTCCCGATCGCCGCGGCTCGCTCAATATCGACGACGAAGGCAACCCGACCAGCCGTACCGTGCTGATCGAAGACGGCATCCTCAAGGGTTATATGCAGGACAGCCTGAATGCGCGGCTGATGGGCATGCCGCTGACCGGCAACGGCCGGCGCGAAAGCTACGCCCACCTGCCGATGCCGCGGATGACCAATACCCTCATGCTCGGCGGCGACCGCGATCCGGCGGAGATTCTCGCCTCGGTCAAGCGCGGTCTGTACGCGGCGAATTTCGGCGGCGGCCAGGTCGACATCACCAGCGGCAAGTTCGTGTTCTCGGCCGCCGAGGCGTGGTATGTCGAAGACGGCAAGCTGCTGTATCCGGTCAAGGGCGCGACGCTGATCGGCAACGGCCCGGATGTGCTGACGCGGGTGTCGATGATTGGCAACGACATGGCGCTCGACCCCGGTGTCGGTACTTGCGGCAAGGAAGGCCAGAGCGTACCGGTCGGTGTCGGCCAGCCGACCTTGCGCATCGACGGCGGTCTGACCGTCGGCGGGACGGGCTGAGATGGGCGATACGCTTTATCTGCTCACGCCGGGCTATACCGTCGATGACCACGGCCCGCACTTCTGCGCCGACTGCGCCACGGTGGAAGGCTTTCTGGCCTACTACCCGCAAGTCACCGAGGGTTTGAAGATCGAGCGGATCGGGTTTACCCGGCCGCGCCCCGAACTCGTCAGCCTGCTTGGCAAGGATCATCAGGGCTGCCCGGTGTTGGTGCTGGCGGCGGAGAGCCAGCTCACCGCCGAGCTACCGGTGCAGGTGGCAAACGGTCAGCGTTTTCTCGACGAGCCCAAGGCGATCCTGCGCTATCTGGGGCACAAGTATGGCGTGGGCACGCCGTCCTGATCCAGCAGCGACCTTGCGGACATTCCGGATGCGGAAAACCATGACGGCAGCGTAGGCTGCCGTTGTCATTTTCGTGGAGCAGGGCATGGTTCGCTTTGGCAGCATTCGCGCCGGTAACGGCGCGCTTGTCGGTACGCTGACGCTGGATGCACCGGCAAGGCTGAATGCGCAGACGCTGGCGATGGTCGATGCCATGTTGGCGCAACTCGATGCGTGGCAGGCTGATCCGGAAATTGTCGCCGTGCTGATCGCTGGCGCCGGTGAACGGGCATTTTGCGCCGGCGGCGATATCCGCGTGCTCTACGACGCCATGATCACCCCGGGTCATCTTGAGCGTGGCGATGATTTTTTTAGCCGCGAATACCTGCTGTGTCACCGCATCCGTACGTTCACCAAACCGGTCATTGCTTGGGGACAGGGGGCGATCATGGGCGGCGGCTGGGGCCTGTTCTCGGCGGCCAGCCATCGTCTGGTCACCGGTTCTGCGCAACTGGCGATGCCCGAGGTAGTGATCGGCCTGTTCCCTGACGTGGGTGCCAGCCGCTGGCTGCATGCGCTGCCCGATGGCCTGGGGCGCTTTCTGGCGCTGACCGGCAGTCGTATCAATGCCGCGGATGCGCTCGCCAGCGGCGCGGCGCACGGCCTGGTCGACGATCACGCCTTGGCCGAACTCGAAACGGCCTTGCGCCGAATGCACTGGCAGGGTGAGCGCCATCACGATGATGAAGCACTGGCTGGCGTGATCGTCGATTTCGCTCGTCATCATCCGGGGCGGGCACCGCCATCCTTGTGGTTGCCCGAGCGCCATCATGTTGAGGATATCGTCGGCGGCGATGATCTGCCTGATGTGGCTGCGCGACTGCGCGCGAGCGGCAGGGGCGAAGGCTGGCTGGCGCAGGGTTGCGCGATGCATGCCGCTGGCTCGCCGACCTCGACCGTGCTGATCTGGCATCTTGCCGCGCTGGCACGGCGGATCGACGCCGACGCGCTGCTGGCGCTGGAAACCCGCACCGCGCATTTTTGCCTGCGCCACGGTGACTTCCGCGAAGGCGTGCGTGCCAAGCTGGTCGATCGCGACGGCGCGCCGCGCTGGCAGCCGGCGCAGCTTGTCGCGGCGATGGAACAGCCGCTGCCCTTCTAGAACGTTGCTGCGTACAATTGCCGCCTTGATCGGCGCTTGAAACTTTTTGTGCTAGCGTCCATCTTATCGTTGCGGGATGCCCGCACATCAATATCTCTGGAGAGACACAATGCAACTCAACACCGCCCGTTACGGCGGCGAATCGCTCGCCGTTGAGCGTAACCGAGTCCTGCGCAATACCTATTTCCTTTTGGCCCTGTCGATGCTGCCAACGGCCGCCGGCGCGCTCCTGGGCATTTCGATGCAGTTCGCGATCTCGCCGATGATGGGCGTGATCCTGTTCCTTGGCGTGAGCTTTGGCGCATTCTTCGCGATCGAAAAAACCAAGAACAGCGGCATGGGCGTGATCCTGCTGCTGGCCTATACCGGCTTCATGGGCCTGTGGCTGTCGCAGATTCTGCAAGTGGCGTTGCGCTTCTCCAACGGCGCGCAGATGATCGGCACCGCCGCAGTCGGCACTGCCGCGATCTTCTTCACGCTGTCGGCGATCGCCACGGTGACCAAGAAAGATTTCAGCTTCATGGGCAAGTTCATGATGATCGGTCTTGTCATTCTGATTCTGGCCTCGCTCGGCAATATGTTCTTCCAGATCCCGGCCTTGTCGCTGGCGATCTCGGCCGTGGCGGTGCTGATCTTCTCGGCCTTCATCCTGATCGATACCAGCCGGATCGTGAACGGTGGTGAAACCAACTATGTGACCGCTACGCTGCAGCTTTATCTGAACATCTACAACCTGTTCATCAGCCTGCTGAACATCCTGATGGCGTTCTCGGGTAACAACCGCAACTGATTGCGGCGTTTTACAGAGAACAACGGCGCCTCCTGAACGGGGCGCCGTTGTTTTTTTATGTGTCGCGGGTTTGGCCCTATGGGGGCGAACCAGCCGGCAGGCTATGCTTGGGTGTGATGCAATCCTTCCAACAACGTTATCGCGGCCAATGGCCGTGGATTCTGGCTTATCTGGCGATTGGCCTGACGCTGGTCGTACTGCTTGGCTACGCCGCGTACGATGCCCGCCAGATGCAGCAAAGCCGCGACAGCACGCTGGCGCAGGATCTGCTCTGGCAGGAACAGGCGATCCGGCTACACCTGCAGACCAACCAGAACGTCATCGAAAATCTCGCCTACAGCCTCGCCGCCGGCGCCATTCGTCCCGCCGATTTTTCCGCGCGTGCCGATGCGCTGATGAAGGCCAATCCGGAAATCGTCGCCGTTGAATACATCAGTCGCGAGGGTAAACGGCTGGGCGGCTTGCCGGTCTATAGCGATCGCCCCAATAGCCTGGCGCCGCTCAACGATCCGGCGCTGATCGATGCGCTCGACGGAGGGGCATCGCTGGGGCGGCCGGTGTATTCAACGGTGATCTACCGCAACATTCCGCAGATCGTGCTGGTGGTGCCGTATTTCCGCAGTACGGTTTACGAGGGCGCGGTACTGGCGAGCTATTCGCTGCCGCAACTGATGCAGTTGCAGGTGCCGTGGTGGATGGTCCAGCGCTACGATCTGGTGCTGCTCGACCCAACCGGGCAGGCGCTGGTGCCGGCCGATTACACGGTATCGCCAGGCCGCTTGAGCAGGGAAGTCAGCTTCGAGCCGCTGGGTAACGGACTCAAATTGCGCGCCAGCGTGCGCAGCGAGCCTGAGCCCGCGCGGCGGCAACTGGCGCTGCTTGTCGCCAGTGTCGTGCTGCTGCTGGCCTTGCTGCTGTGGGCGCTGACCCTGGTGAAAAAGCGCATGGCCGAGCGCCAGCGCGCCGAAGATGCCTTGCGTGACGAGATTGGCTTTCGCGCGGCGATGGAAGATTCGTTGACCACCGGCCTGCTCGCGATCGGGCGTGAAGGTGAGCTGATCTACGTGAATCCGGGCTTTTGTCAGCTCGTAGGCTGGCGCGCCGACGAACTCGTTGGCTTGATGCCGCCGCTGCCGTTCTGGCCCCCCGAGCGCTTATCCCACTGCGCGAGCGCATTCCAGGCGATCCGGACGGGAAACGCGCCATCCGGCGGGATGCAGCTGCGCTTCATGCGCCGCAATGGCGAGCGGTTTGATGTCAGCCTGTATGCCTCGCGGCTGGTCGACGGTCGGGGTGAGCATCGTGGCTGGATGGCATCACTCTATGACGTGACCGATATCCGCCGCGAACGCGAAGCGCTGGCGACCTCGCGCATGCAGCTCAGAACCGTGCTTGAAGGGCTGGATGCGTCAGTGTCGGTCACCGATGCGCGCACCGGTGCGCTGCTGTACCGCAATCGGGGGCATGCCCGCAGCTTTGTCCTGCGAACGGACGCCGAATGCTGTCTGGTGCCGTTGGGTGCATGGCCGCCGAGTGAGGTGCAGGTTGAGGAGTGCCTGGAGCCGGCCAGCGGGCGCTGGTTCGCGATACAGCGGCGCGCGCTGGATTGGGTCGATGGCCGGCCGGTGTGGCTGGAGATTGCGACGGACATTACCGAGCGCCGGCAGGCGGCCGAAGATGCGCGTCAGCGCGATGAGCGCTTGCAACACACCGCGCGGCTGGTCAGCATGGGCGAGATGGCGTCGAGCCTGGCGCACGAACTCAACCAGCCTCTGGCGGCGATTGCCGGTTATGCCGCTGCGGGCGACAACCTCCTGCAGATCGAGCCGCCGGCCCTGAATCGCGCGCGCGAAACGCTGGGCAAGATCGGCGATCAGGCGGCGCGTGCCGGCCAGATCATTCGCGGTATCCGCAATTTCGTTGCCAAGCGCGCGCCGCGTGAGGAGGACTGCCGTATCGAGACCTTGCTGGCCGTGCCGATGGAGCTACTGGCCCCGCTGGCGCGCAAGGCGCAAGTGCAGATCATCCTCGACGTTCCGGACGGCTTGCCCGGCTTTCGCGGTGATGGCGTCATGCTCGAACAAGTGCTCTTCAATCTGATGAAGAACGGCATCGAAGCGATGGCGGCCTTGCCGGCCGCGCCGCGCCGCCTGACCGTGAGTGCGGCTGTGGTTGATGCCGCGCTGGAAGTGAGCGTCAGCGACGAAGGTGCCGGCTTCAGCAGGCCAAACAAGCTGTTTCAACCTTTTTTCAGCACCAAACCCGACGGCATGGGCATGGGGCTGAATATTTGCCGCTCGGTGATGGAACAGCACCGGGGGCATCTGCGTGTGGAAAATCCACCGGAGGGAGGCTGCCGTTTTGTCTGCCGCCTGCCCCTGAGCGATACCAAAACCGAAATCACCGAGGAGAACGCCTGATGCGTCCGATTGCCATCGTCGATGACGACATCGCCGTGCGCGATGCCTTGTCGCTGTTGTTTGAAACCCGCGAGTGGCCGAGTGCCGGTTTTGAGTCGGCCGAGCATTTTCTTTCCGCCGCCAATGTCGCCGACTATGCCTGCCTGATTGTCGATGTGCGCATGACCGGCATGACCGGGCTGGAGCTGTTTGCCGCCCTGCAGAATGCACCTTATCTGCCGCCGGTGATTTTTCTGACCGGCCACGGTGACGTGCCGATGGCGGTGTCGGCTGTGAAGGATGGCGCGAGCGACTTTCTCGAAAAACCCTATGACCACAAGGTGCTGCTGGCCAAGGTCGAGGAATACCTGCAGAGCGATGTTACCGCCCGCAGCAACTGGGAAACGCGGCAGACACTGACCGAAAGGCTCGACAATCTGACCCCGCGAGAACGTGATGTACTGCGCGAATTGCTTGCCGGCAAGCTCAACAAGCAAATCGCCGATGCACTCAGTATCAGCATCAAGACGGTGGAAGTTCACCGCGCCCGCATTTACGCGAAGCTGAGAGTGCGCTCGGCCGTCGAGCTGGCCGCCCAGCTCAAGGCGGTGCCGATTGCCGATATCGTCGGTGGGCCGGCGCACGATGCTTAGGCAACGCCGCGCCGCCGGCAGGGCGGTTCCGGCAGTTTAAAAAGAAACGGCGCCCCGTGGGGCGCCGTTGTCTTGAGCGAGTGGCTTATTTCTTTGCCGGTGCGCTGGCCTTGGTCTTTGGCTCCTTGACCTTTGCATCCTTGGCGCCGGATGCAACCGCCTTCGGCGCTTTGGTCGTAGCTGCCGGCGCGGCAACCTTGCCGCCCACGCTGACCTCGCCCTTGATCTTGTTGAAGGTGCCTTCCTTGATGCCCGGCACTTTCATGATGTCTTCCGGCGATTTGAATGCGCCGTTCTTGTTGCGGTAATCAACGATGGCCTTGGCCTTGGTCGGGCCGATGCCATTGAGGCCTTCGAGTTGCTGCTCGGTGGCGGTGTTAAGATCTACGGCGGCAAAAACCGACGCGCACAGCAGGAACATGCCGACAAATGCAGCGAGCCATTTTTTCATTGCCTTCTCTCCCTTGAGTGGTCAGGTGGGTCATCCCACTCGCTGACTATAGCACGGCAAAACCACACAATTTGTCAGTTTGGATTCAGTATCAATGATTAACGTGACGCCACAACAGTCGGTTGAACATTACGAAAACTTTCCGGTAGGCTCGATCCTGTTGCCGCGGCGGTATCGCAAGGCGGTTGCGGCGGTGTACCACTTTGCCCGCCACGCTGACGACCTCGCCGACGAGGGCAACGCCAGCCCGGACGAGCGTTTGGCGGCACTGGCTGCCTGCAGCGCCGAGCTGCGCCGGGTCGACGCCGGCCAGCAGCCGGAAACCGCGCGCTATCAGGCCCTGGCAACGGTGATCTACCAGTACGGCGTACCGGTGACGCTGTGCGAGGATCTGCTGTCGGCCTTTCGCCAGGATGTGACGCAAAGCCGCTATGCCGATTTTGGCGAGCTGGTGCAGTACTGCCGTCGTTCGGCCAACCCGGTCGGGCGGATTTTGCTGCATATTTTCGGCGAGGTGAATCCGCGCTATCTGGCGATGTCGGACGGCATCTGCACTGCACTGCAACTGGTGAATTTCTGGCAGGACGCCGCCATCGACTGGACCAAGGATCGCGTGTATCTGCCACAGGACGAGCTGGTGCGTTTCGGCGTGAGCGAGTCGCAGATTGCCGCCGGTGAGGTCAATCCGGCATGGCAGCGGCTGATGCGCTTTCAAGTCGATCGTACCCGCCGCATGCTCAAGGCCGGTGCGCCGCTGGCCAGTGCCTTGCCGGGGCGGGTTGGCTTCGAGCTGCGCCTGACGGTGCTGGGGGCGGCGGCTATTCTCGACAAGCTCGATGCCTGCGGCTACGACGTCTTCCATCGCAGGCCAACACTGGGCAAGGGTGACTGGCCGCGACTGCTGTGGCGCGCATGGCGGCGCAAGTAGACGGGCGACGACGCGATGGCGAAACGAATTACCCAAAAAGATATCCGCGCGGTGACAACGCTGTTCACCGCGCGTTCGTGGGCGACGCGCGTCAGTGCCATCGTCGTACTGGCGCTGGCGGCGTGGGCATGGTGGAGCGAAAGTCGTGCCTCGCCGGGGATGCTGGCGGCGGGGTATGAGGTGAGCGGCACCGTTGTCGGCGTGGCCGACGGTGACACGATCACCGTGCTCGATGCCGATCGGCGCCAGTACAAGCTGCGGCTGGCGTTTATCGATGCGCCGGAGAAAGCCCAGCCTTTCGGCGCCGTGGCCAAGCAGCATCTGTCCGACCTGATTTATCGCAAGACCGTGACGGCCGAAGTGATCGACGTCGATCGCTATCAGCGCGGCGTGGCGTTGATCCGGCTCGATGGCGTGGATATCAACTATGCGCAGGTGAAGGCCGGCTTGGCGTGGCATTACACCCGCTATGCCGACAAACAGGCGCGCGATGATTTTGCCGCCTACGACGCGGCGCTACAGGCGGCGCGCGAAGGGCGCCTTGGCCTGTGGCAGCAGCACGGTGCCGAGCCGCCGTGGGATTTTCGCCGCGAACAACGCGCGGCGCGTTGATTACTGGCTGGCCGGTTCGCTGGCGACCGCACTGGCCGGCGCTGACGCGGCGGCACTGGCTTCGGCAGCCTTGCGCTTGTTCATTTCGGCGCGGGTTTCCGGCGCCTTCCAGCCGGGTGGCGGCAGATAGAGCGGGCCTTTGAAGCCGCAGGCGGCAAGCAGCAGGACGAGAAGCGGAGCAAGTGCGCGCATGGGGTGCTTTGGTGGCAAAATCGCTATCTTAACCGACTTGCCGACTCCCCAAGCCATGACCGAATCCGAATTCCTCACCCAGACCGACCGTATCTTCAGCCAGATCGAACTGGCGCTGGACGACGTTGATTTTGACGTCGATGCACTCCGTACCGGCAATGTACTGGAGGTGGAGTTCGATGATGGCAGCAAGGTCATTGTCAATCGCCACGTTTTCAATCAGGAAGTATGGATTGCCGCGCGCAGCGGCGGTTACCACTATCGTTATGATGGTCAGCGCTGGATGAATACCCGCGGCGAAGGCGAGTTTTTCGCCGATCTGGCCGCCGCGATCAGCCTGCACGCGGGCGAGGCGTTCGCGTTTCATTGATGGACGGTTGGTGGCTACCCGGCCTGTTCGCGTCGGCTTTCCTGTCGGCGACACTATTGCCGGGGAACTCCGAAGCCGCGCTGGCGGCCTATCTGTATCAGGCGCCGCAGCACTGGCTGCTGGCGGTGCTGATCGCCACGCTCGGCAACAGCCTTGGCGGGGTGGTGACCGTCTGGATGGGGCGCCGTCTGCCGCGAAAAGAGTTGCCGGCACGTGCCGCCTGGCTCAAACGCTGGGGGCCGCTGGCTCTGGTCTTGAGTTGGGTGCCGGTCGCCGGTGACGCACTGTGTGCTGGCGCGGGCTGGTTGCGCTGGCCGTGGCGGCAAGTGTTGCCGTGGCTGGTGATCGGCAAGCTGTTGCGCTACCTTGCCCTTGTTCCTCTGGTCCGTGCTGCGACGGGCCACTGACCCCGGAGTCCTCTGCTTGGCTTTTCGCTTTGTCAAACCGTCAGCCAGACACGCGCTGATCGCCGTACTGGCGCTGTCGCTGGCTGCGCCCGGCTGGGCGGACATCAACTACAGCGATCTGCCCGATCTGGGCGCCGCCTCGCGCGAGGGCATGTCGCCGACGCAGGAGCGCGAACTCGGGGAGGGCGCGATCCGCGAAATCCGCCGCAGTGGCGCGCTGAGCGACGACCCGGAAGTGAACGAATATATCCGGCGCATCGGCGGCAAGCTGGTCGATGCGAGCGGCGACATCAGCACCTCGTTCAGCTTTTATGTGCTGATCGATAAAACGGTGAACGCCTTTGCCATGCCTGGCGGTTTCATCGTGATCCACAGCGGTCTTCTGGCGGCAACGCAGAGTGAATCCGAGCTCGCCAGCGTGATGGCACATGAAATCGCCCATATCACCCAGCACCACATTGCCCGGATGGTCGACTCGCAGCGCATGACGCCGTGGATGCTGCTCGGTGCGCTTGGGCTGGCAATCATCGCCGCCAAGGCCGGCAATAGCGGTGCGGGGATGGCGGCAGTGGTTGGCAGCCAGGGCTATGCGATCCAGCGTCAGCTCGATTTTACCTACGCCTTTGAGCAGGAGGCCGACCGAATCGGCATGCAGACCATGCAGAAATCCGGGCTTGATCCGGCTGCGATGCCGCTGTTCTTCCAGCGACTGCAAAAGGAAAACCGCTTGGTCGAGGGCGGGGCGCCCGAGTTTCTGCGCACCCATCCGGTTACCTATAAACGGATCGCCGATGCCCAGGCCCGGCTCAAAGGCGGCAGCTACAAGCAGTACCCGGATTCGACCGATTACCGCTTCGTGCGCGAGAAACTGCGCATCTTGCAGATGGCGCCCAAGGAGGCCGTCAGCCTTTACGGCAAGACGCTGGCGCAAAAGCGGTACGCCCACCTGCCGATGCAACTCTACGGCTACGCTTTTGCGCAGTGGCGTGATGGTGCGTTCGATGCCGCATGGCAAACGCTCGCCGATGCGCGCAGTGCCTATGGCAGCGATCACCCGGCGCTGGATTATCTGGCGGGACAGATCCGCCTGTCGCAGCAGAAATACGATGCCGCGCTGGCGCTGTTCCGCGATGCCGGGCAGCACTTTCCGTCGAGCCGCGCCTTGCTGTACGGCGAGGCCGATACATTGATCGCCGCCGGGCGTTACGACGATGCACTGGTACGCATTCATTCGGCGCAGGAGCTGTATGCCAGCGACGCCAATCTGTATCAGCGTGAGGCCAGGGCGTACGCGGGTAAGGGCGAGATGCAGCGGCAGTACAAGGCGCAAGCCGAGTATTACGTGCGGCTACTGGAATATGGCCCGGCGATCGAGCAACTGCAGCTGGCACAGCGCCAGCCGGGCAATGATTTCTACCTGCAATCCGAAATCGATGCCCGCTTGCTGGATGTGATGGCGCTGGCCGGGCGCAGCGACAAGAGGGGCGACGGTAGCAAGCTGGATGCATCCACGCCCGTCGCCGCCAAGCTGTAGCGCTTTAGTGTTTGCCGCCGAACTGGCGCACCTTGGTGCGCAGGATGTCCAGATAGATCGCCGGATCTGGTGCCGACTGATTGCGCTGGGCGTGCCAGATCATCTCGCCCAAACCATCCATCATCTGATGTTGCGCCGAATGTTCGTCGCCACAGGCCTGACATAGCGCCGCGTATTGCGCTTTCACGCCCAGCGGTTGGTCGATTGATAGCTGTTCCTCGATGGCCAGATGCATCGAGAGATGTAAAAAGGGGTTGGTTTCGCCCACTTCGGGCGGCCAGTCGCGGTCGAGGTAATCCTCGCTCAGATAGCGGTGATATTCGGGGTGGCGCAACAGCACGGCGACGACGATTTTCTCCAGATCGGCCAGTGGTGCGCTGGCCGCGTGCTTTTGCCAGCACTGGATGAAAAAGCGTCGCGCCTCGTCGCGCGATGGGTTGAACAACATTGTAAAAACTCCAGCAAAAATCGGTCTGCAAGCTGTTGCTTCGATCGGCATGACGCTGTCTTGCGTGTCGATCCATCATGTACATTGCAATTGTCTCCCAATGCGCAACGCCAAGGAATCATCATGAGCGGTATCTACGACTTCTCTCCCAACAGCCTCGCCGGCACGCCGCAACCTTTGGCCGACTATCAGGGCCAGGTGCTGCTGATCGTCAACGTCGCCAGCAAATGCGGGTTTACGCCGCAATACGCCGGGCTGCAGGCCGTGTACGAGCGTTTCCAGGGTCGCGGTTTCGCGGTATTGGGCTTTCCGTGCAACCAGTTCGGCACGCAGGAGCCGGGCAGCGAGGCCGAGATCGGTGAATTCTGCTCGAGCAACTACGGCGTGAGCTTTCCGATGTTCGCCAAGATCGACGTCAACGGCGACGGTGCGCATCCGCTGTACCAATACCTGAAGAAAGCCGAGCCGGGCATTCTCGGCACCGAAGCGATCAAGTGGAACTTCACCAAGTTCCTCGTCGACCGTGACGGCAAGGTGGTCGAGCGCTTTGCACCGACGACGGCGCCCGAAGACCTCGTCGCCCGGATCGAGAAGCTGCTCTGAGCGAGGATCTTTCCGCGGTGCAGCCTGCGCGTGCGGCACCGTTTGCATCGGCGCTGCGGGCGCTGTGCTTTTGCGCGCCCCGAGCGCCACGATATTGGCCGGCCTGCGGTCTGCTGCTCGCGGCGTTGCTGGCGCTGGCAACCGAAGCGGTCGTCGCTTGCCTGCTGGGCGGCGGTGGCCGTTTCAATGTTTACGCCTTGCCCGGCTGGGGCTGGGTAGGCCTGCTGCTGTGCGTCGTCGGCATGGGTATCGATCGGCGCGGCGAGCTGGGCTGGCAGTGGGCAACGCTCTATTTCGCCGCTGTGGTGTTACTGGATCTGTTGTTCTTTGCGGTCTGGCAAGCCGGGCAACGCTGGTTGCCGCCGCTGCGGCAATACCAGCTTGACTGGGTGATCTTCGTGCTGATGCCGGTGTGGCTGGCCTTCGCACTTGCCTTTGCCGCGAGTCGTTGCCGGGGCTGGCGGCTCTGGCGCAGTACGCTGACCGCGATCGTGCTTGCCGGCGTGTTCTTGGCCGAGCGTGTTTACTGGGCCGACGTCCAGCCGCTGTGGTTGCCCGCGGCCGATGACACGACCGCGCCGCTGGTCGCTGAGCGTCCGCCGCGTCTGGCCGATGAGACCGTGCTGTACGCCGAGCCTGGCAGGCTGGCTGAAGCCTTGGCGGCAATCCGGCCGGGCAGGGCGGGCGTGGTCGAAAACTACGCGCTGCTGGTCGGTGGCGATGCCGGTCAGCAGGTGTTTCTGCGCGAAGCCTCCGCGATAAGGGGACGCCTCGATCAGCGTTTCGATACTGCCGGACGTTCGGTGCTGCTCGCCAATCATGATCGCGCCACCGGTGAACTGCCGATCGCAACGCGAACCAGCGTCGCCGCCGCGCTCGCTGCCATCGGCGAGAAAATGAACCGCGATGAAGATGTGCTGGTGCTTTATCTGACCTCGCACGGCAGTCGCGAGCACGAGTTCGCACTCAATAACCCCCCGCTTGAGCTGGCCGGCTTGACGCCGGGGTGGCTCAGGCAGGCGCTGGATGTCTCCGGCGTGCGCTGGCGCGTGGTCATCGTGTCGGCGTGCTATTCAGGCGGTTTCGTCCCGGCGCTGGCGAACAGGGACACGCTGGTCATGACGGCCGCGGCGGCAGACCGGGCCTCGTTCGGTTGCGCCGACGAAAATGATTTCACCTATTTCGGCAAGGCGCTGTACGACGCGCTGGGCCGTAGTCGAGACTGGCGTGAAATCGGCATGCTGACGCGTGAGGCGGTGGCTGCACGCGAGGCGCAGGATGGCTTCGAGCCATCGTTGCCGCAGTTTTCGCTTGGCTCGGCAATCGCCGTGAAGCTTGCCGGGCAGGGCGCGGCATTGACGCCGCTGCGTGCCGCAAGTCACTGACATAAAGGCTGAAACTGGCACGGCCTTGTGGGTGGGGACTGGCGCGGACCGCTTGGTGAACCTTGAAGCCATAGGCGATTCAAGGTAAAATTTCCATAACTTTGCGCACGCGAAACGGGATAGGGGCCACCTGTCCCGTTTTTGTACGTGTAGCACCAGAAATTCCATCTTGTGGGCGCCATCGCCCAGGAGCCGCCAGTGTCAACACCCGCCCTTCTTGCGCTCGCCGACGGCACGCTGTTTCACGGTATTTCGATTGGCGCCGATGGTGAGACCATCGGTGAGGTCGTCTTCAATACCTCGATCACCGGCTATCAGGAAATCCTGACCGATCCGTCGTACACCAAGCAAATCGTCACCCTGACTTATCCGCATATCGGCAACTACGGCGTCAACCCGGAAGATGCCGAAAGCCGGTCTGTGTTTGCATCCGGCCTGATCATCCGTGATCTGCCGCTGCTGCACTCGAACTTCCGTGCCTCGATGAGTCTTGGCGATTATCTCGTCAAACACAATGTCGTTGCGATTGCCGATATCGATACCCGCAAGCTCACGCGCATCCTGCGTGAAAAGGGCGCCCAGCCCGGCTGTATCGTCACCGGCCACAACATCGATGCCGATGCGGCGATCAAAAAAGCCAATTCCTTTGGCTCGATGGCCGGTCAGGATCTGGCCAAGGTGGTCAGCGTGACCGAGAAGTACGACTGGAGTACCGCCGAGTGGAAGCTTGGCGCCGGCTATACCGTGCAGTCGAACCCGAAGTTCCACGTTGTCGCCTATGACTTTGGCGTCAAGTACAACATCCTGCGCATGCTCGCCGAGCGCGGTTGCCAGCTCACCGTGGTGCCGGCCCAAACGCCGGCCGCCGATGTGCTGGCGATGAAGCCGGATGGCGTGTTCCTCTCCAACGGTCCGGGTGACCCGGAACCGTGCGATTACGCGATCAGCGCGATTCGGGATTTCATCAAAACCGGTTTGCCGGTGTTCGGCATCTGTCTGGGCCACCAGTTGCTCGGTCTTGCCACCGGTGGTGCAACCAGCAAGATGAAGTTCGGCCACCACGGCGCCAACCATCCGGTGCAGGATCTGGATACCGGCCGAGTGATGATCACCAGCCAGAATCACGGCTTCCAGGTCGACGAAAGCAGCCTCCCGGCCAATGTGCGCATTACGCATCGCTCGCTGTTCGACGGTACGGTGCAAGGTATTGCGCTGACCGACGCACCGGTGTTCTCGTTCCAGGGACATCCGGAAGCGAGCCCGGGCCCGCATGACGTGGCCTATCTCTTCGACAAGTTCATCGCCATGATGGCCGAGCGCAAGTAAAGGTCAGGTAGACAGCAATGCCAAAACGTACAGACATCAAATCCATCCTCATCATTGGCGCCGGCCCTATCGTGATCGGCCAGGCGTGCGAGTTCGACTACTCGGGCGCACAGGCGTGCAAGGCGCTGCGTGAAGAGGGTTACAAGGTCATCCTCGTCAACAGCAACCCTGCGACGATCATGACCGACCCGAACATGGCCGATGTGACCTACATCGAGCCGATTACCTGGCAAGTGGTCGAGAAAATCATCGACAAGGAGCGCCCTGACGCGATCCTGCCGACCATGGGTGGCCAGACCGCGCTGAACTGTGCGCTCGACCTGTGGCACAACGGCGTGCTCGACAAGTACGACGTCGAGCTGATCGGTGCGACGCCGGAAGCGATCGACAAGGCCGAGGATCGTCAGAAGTTCAAGCTGGCCATGGACAAGATCGGCCTCGGCTCGGCGCGTTCGGCCATTGCCCACACCATCGACGAAGCGCTGGCCGCACAGGCGAATATCGGCTTTCCGGTCATCATTCGTCCGTCGTTCACCATGGGTGGCTCGGGCGGCGGTATCGCCTACAACGTTCAGGAGTTCATCGAGATCTGTACCCGCGGTCTCGACCTTTCGCCAACCAAGGAGCTCCTGATCGAGGAGTCCTTGCTGGGCTGGAAGGAATACGAGATGGAAGTCGTGCGTGACAGCGCCGACAACTGCATCATCGTTTGCTCGATCGAAAACCTTGATCCGATGGGGGTGCACACCGGCGATTCGATCACCGTCGCGCCGGCGCAAACGCTGACCGACAAGGAATACCAGATCATGCGTAACGCCAGTCTGGCGGTGCTGCGTGAGATCGGTGTCGATACCGGTGGTTCGAACGTGCAGTTCTCGGTCAATCCGGACGATGGCCGCTTGATCGTCATTGAAATGAATCCGCGTGTGTCGCGTTCGTCGGCGCTGGCTTCCAAGGCCACCGGCTTCCCGATCGCCAAGATCGCCGCCAAGCTGGCCGTCGGCTACACGCTCGACGAGCTGAAGAACGAAATCACCGATGGCAAGACCCCGGCATCGTTCGAACCGTCGATCGACTACGTCGTCACCAAGGTGCCGCGTTTCGCATTCGAGAAATTCCCGCAAGCCAATAGCCGCCTGACCACGCAAATGAAGTCGGTCGGTGAAGTGATGGCGATCGGCCGCACGCTGCAGGAGTCGCTGCAGAAGGCGCTGCGCGGTCTGGAAACCGGCATGTCGGGTTTCGATGAAGTGACGACCGATCGCCAGGCGATCGAGTCCGAACTCGCCGCGCCGGGGCCGGAGCGGCTGTGGTACGTCGCTGACGCCTTCCGCATCGGTTTGAACCAGCAGGAAGTCTTCAATCTGTCGAAGATCGATCCGTGGTTCCTGGCGCAGATCGAAGACATCGTGCTGATCGAGAACGGCCTGCGCGGTCGCAGCGTCGACAGCCTCGATTACGCCGAAATGCGCAAACTCAAGCGCAAGGGCTTCTCCGATCGCCGTCTGGGCGCGCTGCTCGGTTGCGACCAGAACGCCGTGCGCCGTCATCGCCACGGTCTGGGCATCCGTCCGGTCTACAAGCGGGTCGACACCTGCGCGGCCGAATTCTCGACCGACACCGCGTATATGTACTCGACCTACGAGGATGAGTGCGAAGCGCTGCCGACCAATGCCAAGAAAATCATGGTGCTCGGCGGTGGCCCGAACCGGATCGGCCAGGGCATCGAGTTCGATTATTGCTGCGTCCACGCCGCACTCGCGCTGCGCGAAGACGGCTATGAAACCATCATGGTCAACTGCAATCCCGAAACCGTGTCGACCGACTACGACACCTCGGATCGGCTGTACTTCGAATCGCTGACGCTGGAAGACGTGCTCGAGATCGTCGCGGTTGAAAAGCCGGTTGGCGTGATCGTCCAGTACGGCGGCCAGACGCCGCTGAAACTGGCGCGTGCGCTCGAAGCCAACGGCGTGCCGATTATTGGTACCTCGCCGGACATGATCGACGCCGCCGAAGACCGCGAGCGCTTCCAGCAATTGCTCAAAGACCTGGGCCTGCGTCAGCCGCCGAACGCGACCGCGCGTACCGAACAGGATGCGTTGCATCTGGCGCGTGAGCTTGGCTACCCGCTGGTCGTTCGTCCGTCGTACGTGCTCGGTGGTCGGGCGATGCAGATCGTCCACTCCGAGGAAGACCTCGCCCGCTACATGCGTGAAGCCGTCAAGGTCTCGAATGACAGCCCGGTGCTGCTCGATCGCTTCCTCAACGATGCAATCGAAGTCGACGTCGACGCGATCTGCGATGGTGAGGATGTACTGGTCGCCGGCATCATGGAGCACATCGAACAGGCAGGCGTGCACTCGGGCGACTCGGCGTGCTCCTTGCCGCCGTACAGCTTGTCGAAAGAGTTGCAGGACGAGCTGCGCCGGCAAACTGTGGCCATGGCCATGGCATTGAAGGTCGTCGGCCTGATGAACGTGCAGTTCGCGATTCAGGGCAAGGGCGACAAGGCCGTGGTGTTCGTGCTTGAAGTGAACCCGCGTGCATCGCGTACCGTGCCGTATGTGTCCAAAGCCACCGGTATTTCGGTCGCCAAGGTGGCCGCGCGCTGCATGGCCGGCCAATCGCTCAAGAGTCAGGGCGTGACGAAGGAAGTGATTCCGCCGTACTACTCGGTCAAGGAGGCGGTGTTCCCGTTCGCCAAGTTCCCGGGTGTCGACACCATTCTCAGTCCGGAAATGAAGTCGACCGGCGAAGTGATGGGCGTGGGCGAGACCTTCGCCGAGGCGTTCGTGAAGTCGCAGCTGGCTGCCGGCATTGTGCTGCCGTCCTCGGGTAATGTGTTCATTTCGGTGCGGGATGCCGACAAGGCGATTGCAATCGAGTGTGCCAAGACGCTGACCGAGATCGGCTACAAGGTCATTGCCACCAAGGGCACCGCCGCAGCGTTGGCCGAGGCGGGCATCAGTGTCACGCCGGTGAACAAGGTGACCGAAGGTCGTCCGCACGTCGTCGACATGCTTGTGAACGGTGAGATCGCCATGATCTTCAATACCGTCGACGAGCGTCGTCAGGCGATTCAGGATAGTTCCTCGATCCGCCACGAGGCGCTCAAGGCCAAACTACCGGTGTACACGACCATCGCCGGTGCCCGCGCCGCGTGTATCGGTCTGCGCGATCTCAAGGAAATGCGCGTCTACGACGTGCAAAGCTTGCACCAGTCGCTGAAAGCCTGATAACGTTGAAGCAACTCAGCCGCCGTCATTCGTGACGGCGGCTGTGCATTTTGTACCGATCGAGGCCAAGCCCAGCTTGGCCCTTTGTTTTGTTGGGCGTGCAGGGCGCGCCGTGGAGATGAGCATCATGATCAAGATCCCGCTGACCGTCGTCGGTGCGGAAAGGCTCAAGGCCGAGTTGCAGCGCCTCAAGAGCATCGAGCGTCCGTCCGTGATTCAGGCTATTGCAGAAGCGCGCGCACAAGGCGACTTGTCGGAGAACGCCGAATACGAAGCCGCCAAGGAAAAACAGGGTTTTGTTGAAGGCCGGATCGCCGAGCTGGAAAGCAAACTGTCGAACGCGCAGGTGATCGACCCCAAGGTGCTGGCCGACGTGGCCGAAGGTCGTGTTGTATTTGGCGCAACGATTTCGCTGGAAGATCTCGAGGGCGGCAAGCAGGTGGTCTACCAGATCGTCGGTGAGGATGAAGCCAACCTCAAGGATGGCAAGATCTCGGTATCCAGCCCGATTGCACGCGCGCTGATCGGCAAGTATGCCGGGGATGTGGCCGAAGTCGTTGCGCCGAGCGGTATTCGCGAATATGAAGTGCTCGAAGTTCAGTATCTCTGAGCGCTTTCCAAGCTCGCCGTCGCCACTGTTTTCGGTGACAATGCCGCTGGTCTAAACGCATTGATGGGCAAGCATGAATCTGGGCACAGGCATCAAGAACATACTGACCACGCTATGGATCGGTGGCATCTGGGTCATCGGCGTCATCGTCGCGCCCATCCTGTTCAAAACGCTGGAAACGTCAGTGGCCGGCATGGTTGCCGGGCGGCTTTTCAGCGCCATTGGCTGGGTCGGCGTTGTTTCGGGCGTGTTTCTGCTGATTTACTGGCTATGGGCCGATGGCCTGGGCGCATTTCGCACCGGTCGGCTGTGGCTGGTGATCGGCATGCTGATCTGCACGCTGGTGAACCAGTTCGCGATCTTTCCGCTGATCGCCGCGCTCAAGCCTGCGGTCAGCAGCGCAGCGACCGGCGTCTTTGGCGGCGGTCTGGCGCAGTGGCATACGATTTCAAGTTTGATTTATTTGGTGCAGGCGCTGTTTGGTCTGGCCTACGTCTGGCAAAGCGACGCGCGATAAACAAAAGGCCGGCGTTGATCGCCGGCCTTTGCCTTGATGCCGTGAGTAAAAAACTCAGGCCTTGCTCTTCTTCGCTTTCGGTAGCGCGATTTTTGGCTTGTCGCCATTGCTCGCGGTTGCGCGATAAATCAGCAGCAGCTTGCCGATGTGCTGCACTGCAGCGGCGCCGAGGTCGGCGCAAATTTTTTGCAGGAATTCTTCGCGCAATGCGCGATCATCGCCAAGCACACGGATCTTGATCAGTTCATGCGCATCCAGGTTTGCCGCGATCTCGCGCAGTACTGCGTCGGTCAGGCCCTGGTTGCCGATCATGACCACCGGATTCAGGTGATGGGCAAGGCCGCGCAGATGGCGGCGTTGATCCGGGGTGAGTTCCATGCTTCAATTCCTTGATTAAACAGGCAAGTTTACCCGATGGCACGTAGCAAGACCAGTAACGCATGGCTCAAGGAGCATGTGAACGATCACTATGTTCAAATGGCGCAGAAGGACGGCTATCGCGCCCGCGCCGCGTACAAGCTCATCGAGATCAACGACAAGGATAAACTGATCAAGCCCGGCATGTGGGTTGCCGATCTGGGTGCCGCACCTGGCAGTTGGTCGCAGGTGGCAGCACAAATCGTCGGCGAACAGGGGCGGGTTTTTGCGCTTGACCTGCTGGAGATGCCGTTCATTCCCGGTGTCGACTTTATTCAGGGCGATTTTCGCGATGACGAAGTGCTGGCTCAGTATCTCGCGCTGCTCGGCGGCAGGCAGGTAGACCTTGTGATTTGCGATATTGCCCCCAATATCACCGGGAACGCCGTCACTGATCAGGCCCGCTCGATGCATCTTTGCGAGCTGGCGCTACAATTTTCCCAGGAGCAGTTGAAACCTGGCGGCGATTTCGTGGTCAAGGTATTCCAAGGCTACGGTTATAACGAATACATAGCCGAAATGCGCTCCACTTTCACTCAGGTCCTGACCCGTAAACCCAAGGCGTCACGGGACCGCAGCACGGAAATGTACTTACTTGGCAAGCAGAAAAAAGCATGAGTGGAGTAGAATCCGCAATGACATTGTCGAACTGGTGCGCACGCAGCAAGGAGTAAGGCCGTGAACAATCTCGGCAAGAACATCGCCATCTGGCTGATCGTCGGTCTCGTACTGATGACGGTCTTCAACCAATTTACCAAGCGGCAAGAAACGTCGAACCAGGTTGCGTACTCGCAATTCATGTCCGATGTCGAGGGCAATCGCATCGCTTCGGTCGAGATCGAAGGCAATCCGCTACGCGGCCAGTGGATTCGTGGCCAGCGTACCGATGGCAGCAAGTTCTCGACATTGGCACCGTTTGACTATCGTCTTGTCGATACCTTGATCAAGCACGACGTCAAATTTGCAGCCAAGGCAGAGGAAGAGCCTAGCCTCTTGATGAGCATTTTCATCAACTGGTTCCCGATGCTGCTGTTGATCGGTGTGTGGGTTTTCTTCATGCGTCAGATGCAGGGCGGCGGCAAGGGTGGGGCGTTCAGCTTCGGCAAGAGCCGGGCCAAGATGCTCGACGACAGCAACAATGGCGTGACCTTTGCCGATGTCGCAGGCTGCGATGAGGCCAAGGAAGAAGTCACCGAGATCGTTGACTATCTGCGTGATCCGTCCAAGTACCAGAGTTTGGGCGGCCGTATGCCGCGCGGTATTCTGATGGTCGGTTCGCCGGGTACCGGTAAGACCCTGCTCGCCAAGGCTATCGCCGGTGAAGCTAAGGTGCCGTTCTTCTCGATTTCGGGTTCGGATTTCGTCGAGATGTTCGTCGGCGTAGGCGCCGCGCGTGTCCGTGACATGTTCGAGAATGCCAAGAAGAATTCCCCGTGCATTATCTTTATCGACGAAATCGACGCCGTCGGTCGCCAGCGTGGCGCCGGCATGGGCGGTGGTAACGACGAGCGCGAACAAACGTTGAACCAGATGCTGGTCGAGATGGATGGCTTCGAGGGTAATTCGGGCATCATCGTCATCGCCGCGACCAACCGTCCTGATGTGCTTGATCCGGCGCTGCTGCGTCCGGGCCGTTTCGACCGTCAGGTTGTGGTGCCGTTGCCGGATATCCGTGGGCGCGAGCAGATCCTCGGTGTGCATATGCGCAAGGTGCCGATTTCCAACGACGTCGATGCCTCCGTTCTGGCTCGCGGTACGCCGGGCATGTCCGGTGCCGATCTTGCCAATCTGGTCAACGAAGCGGCACTGTTTGCCGCACGCCGTAACAAGCGCTTGGTCGATATGGACGATTTCGAGTCGGCCAAGGACAAGATCTACATGGGGCCGGAACGTCGCACCATGGTGATGACCGAGGACGAGCGTCGCGCTACTGCCTATCACGAATCCGGCCATGCGGTGATTGCCGAACTGCTGGAAGGTACCGATCCGGTGCACAAGGTCACCATCATGCCGCGTGGTCGTGCGTTGGGGCTGACTTGGCAGTTGCCGGAGCGTGACAAGTTCTCGCATTACAAAGACCAGATGCTGAACGAGATCACCATTCTGTTCGGTGGTCGCGTTGCGGAGGATCTGTTCGTGCATCGCATCTCAACCGGCGCATCGAATGACTTCGAACGCGCAACGGCGATGGCGCGCGACATGGTGACCCGCTATGGCATGAGCGACAAGATGGGCCCGATGGTCTACGCCGAGAACGAGGGCGAGGTATTTCTCGGCCGTTCGGTGACGACGCACAAGAGTGTGTCTGAAACGACCATGCAACAGGTTGACAGCGAAATCCGCCGCATCATCGACGAGCAATATGCTTTGGCGGTGAAGTTGCTCGATGACAATCGCGGCAAGATCGAAGCCATGACGAGCGCGCTGATGGAGTGGGAAACCATTGATCGTGAGCAGGTTCGCGACATTATGGAAGATCGTGAACCACGTCCGCCGAAGTACCCGCCGGCACCAAGGCCGACGCTGCCGTCGGATGAAAAGCCGAGCGGTGATGCGCCGACGGCGACGACAACGCCCGCTGCCGAAGGTTAATACTTTGCCTGACCAACAAGGGCGGCGCTGCGGCGTCGCCTTTGTCTTTTTATTTTCCGCTGGATCTTTCGATGTCCGAACTACTGTGTGGGCGTTTCCGCTTCACGTTTGATCGCCCGTTGGTGATGGGTATTGTCAATGTCACGCCCGATTCGTTTTCCGATGGCGGGCGTTACGACTCGGTGGCCAAGGCCGTTATGCAGGCGGAACGGCTGGTTAATGATGGCGCGGATATCCTCGATATCGGTGGCGAATCAACCCGACCCGGAGCGGTCAGGGTGCCCGATGACGAAGAGATCCATCGCGTTGTTCCGGTGTTGCAGGCGCTGCAAAGCTTGAACGTGCCGCTCTCGATCGATACCTGTAAAACGGCCGTGATGCGTGCTGCACTGGATGCCGGAGTCGATCTGGTCAACGATATCGCGGCGCTTGAGGATGACGGTGCCTTGGCGATTGTTGCGCAGTCGCGGGCCGCGGTGTGCCTGATGCACAAGCAGGGCGAGCCACGGGGCATGCAGTCGGCACCGTACTACGATGACGTAGTTGCCGAAGTGGGCGCCTATCTGGCCGAGCGGCGCGATCTGGGCGTGGCAGCCGGGATTGACCCCTGTCGTTTGTTGCTAGATCCGGGCTTTGGGTTTGGCAAGACCTTCGAGCACAACACCGCGTTGTTTCGTGCTCTGCCCGGGCTGGCGGAGCAACTGGGTGCGCCTTTGTTGATTGGGGTGTCACGTAAGGCCATGCTTGGCACGATGGCGGGTCGGCCGGTTCCCTCTGAGCGTGTGAGTGCCAGCGTGGCGGCTGCGCTGTTGGCGGCGCAGGCCGGCGCCGCGGTCATTCGCGTGCACGATGTCAGGGAAACAGTGGATGCGATCAAGGTCTGGCTGGCTTTAAAATAGGCTCTGTATTCGTTAACTGTTGCGGATTGCAGTGCTACGTCAGCTAGCCCAAGCAACAAGCCATATTCGAGCGTGCCGTTTGCGTCACAGGTATCGCAAGGATTTACGCCACTTATGTGAGCTTGCAACAGTTAACGTCGACAGAGCCTTAAAATAAGCACCAATCAATTTCATATTGCACTGCAATAATTGCAGTGCGCCGGCAACGCACCGGCAATCCAAAACAACATCTATCAAGAGAAACCAGATGGCTAGAAGATATTTCGGTACCGATGGCGTGCGTGGTTTGGTCGGTGAGTACCCGATCACGCCCGAGTTTGCGATGAAGCTGGGTTATGCCGCCGGTAAGGTGTTGGCTGCGGCAGAAAAGCGCCAGCCCGGCGATCACGCTGCCGTATTGATCGGCAAGGACACCCGTGTTTCCGGCTATATGCTTGAAGCCGCTTTGCAGGCGGGTTTGAATGCCGCCGGTGTCGATGTCTACCTGACCGGGCCACTACCGACGCCGGGCGTTGCCTATCTGACCCGTGCCTTGCGTTTGTCGGCGGGGGTGGTGATTTCTGCATCGCACAATCCCTATTACGACAATGGCATAAAGTTTTTCGGTGCTGGCGGCAAGAAACTGGCCGATGAGGTCGAGCTGGCCATCGAGGCTGCGATCGACGAGAAGCAGCCTTGCGTTGGCCCCAAGGCACTGGGCAAGGCAAAGCGGGTGAGCGATGCCGTCGGTCGCTACGTCGAATTCTGCAAATCGACGTTCCCGCACGATTTTGATCTGCGTGGGCTGAAACTGATCGTCGATTGCGCGCACGGTGCCACCTATCAGGTTGCGCCGTTCGTATTCCACGAGTTGGGTGCCGAAGTGATCACCATGGGTGACAAGCCCAATGGTTACAACATCAATGAGGAGGTCGGTGCAACGCATGTCGAAGCCATTCGCCAGAAAGTGCTGGCCGAAGGCGCTGACTACGGCATCGCGCTGGATGGTGACGGCGACCGGCTGATCATGATCGATAGCGATGGTTCGGTCATTGATGGCGATATGCTGCTCTATATCCTCGCCCGTTATCGGCAAGACCGTGGCACGCTGGGTGGTGGCGTGGTTGGCACCTTGATGACCAATCTGGGGGTCGAAAACGCCCTGACCGAGCGCGGCATCCCGTTCGTGCGCGCCAAGGTCGGCGATCGCTATGTGCTTGAGCAGTTGAGCGAGCATGGCTGGTTGCTCGGCGGCGAAGGTTCGGGTCATCTCCTTAGCCTGGACAAGCATTCAACGGGCGATGGCATTGTCTCGGCCTTGCAGGTTCTTGAGGCGCTGATCGAGCAGGGTAGACCGATGTCGGCTTTCCGTTCCGAGCTGACCTTGTCCGGTCAGGTGCTCAAAAATGTGCGGATCAAGAAGGGCTTCGACTTGGCCGCTTCGACGGAAATTGCGGCGAAAGTCAGCAAAGCCGAAGCCGCAATGGGACGTGAAGGACGAGTGCTGCTGCGTGCGTCCGGCACCGAGCCGCTGATTCGGGTGATGGTCGAGCACGCCGATCAGGCGGTTGCGCAGGAGTGGGCTGAGCGCATTGCGGCGGTTGTGAGTGCTGAAGCCGTGGGTGACGAGTGAGTTTCGTCGCACATTGAAAAAAGCCACGGCATGCCGTGGCTTTTTTGTTTCCATCGTTTCTAGCGGGTCATTAACCAAATTTCCCGGTGATGTAGTCTTCGGTCGCCTTCTTTTTCGGCGTGGTGAAGATGCTGTCGGTTTCACCGACTTCGACCAGCTCGCCGAGGTACATATAGGCCGTGTAATCGGATACGCGCGCTGCCTGCTGCATATTGTGAGTCACGATGGCGATGGTGTAATCCTGCTTCAGCTCATGCACCAGTTCTTCAATGTGCGCGGTCGAAATCGGATCGAGTGCCGAAGTGGGTTCATCCAGTAGCAGTACTTCGGGTTTTACCGCGACGGCGCGGGCGATGCACAGGCGCTGCTGCTGGCCACCGGAAAGGCCCAGACCCGATTGCTTGAGTTTGTCTTTGGCTTCCTTCCACAGCGCCGCCTTCTGCAGTGCCCATTCGACGCGATCGTCCATTTCGGATTTGGACAGGCTCTCGTACAGCTTTACGCCGAAGGCAATGTTGTCGTAGATCGACATCGGAAACGGTGTCGGCTTCTGAAACACCATGCCAACCTTGGCGCGCAACATGTTCAGATCGACATTGTTGTCGAGCACGTTGCGGCCGTTCATGATGATCTCGCCTTCGGCGCGCAGCTTGGGGTAGAGGCCGTACATGCGGTTGAAGGTGCGCAAGAGCGTCGACTTGCCGCAGCCCGACGGGCCGATGAAGGCGGTGACCTTGCCTTCGCGGATGTCGAGGTTGATGTTTTTCAGGGCGTGGAAGTTGCCGTAGTAGAAGTTGAGGTTCTTGACGGCAATTTTCGGATTCAGTGTGTTGTTCATTGTCGGATCTCTGAATGGCTGGAAATCTGGGCGGTCAGTGCGACTTGGTCGGACGGACGAGGACACGGGCAATGATGTTGAGCGAGAGCACGAACAGGCCGATCAGCAGTGCACCTGCCCAGGCGAGCTTGTGCCAGTCGTCATACGGACTCATTGCGAACTGGAAGATCACCACCGGCAGGTTGGCCATCGGTTGGTTCATGTTCGAGTAAAACTGGTTGTTCAGCGCGGTAAACAGCAGCGGTGCGGTCTCGCCGACAATCCGGGCGACAGCAAGCAGAATGCCGGTTAGAACGCCGGCCTTGGCCGCACGCAGACTGACCTGCAATACCATCTTCCATTGCGGTGCACCGAGTGCATAGGCGGCCTCCCGCATGGTGTGCGGTACCAGTCGCAGCATGTTCTCGGTCGTGCGTACCACGACCGGGATCACCAGCAGGGCTAGGGCGAGCGCGCCGGCCCAGCCGGAGAAGTGGCCGACCGTAGCAACGTAAACGTCGTAGATGAACAGGCCGATGACGATGGAAGGTGCCGACAGCAGGATATCGTTGATAAACCGCGTCGATGGTGCCAGCCAGCCACGCTCGCCAAACTCGGCGAGGTAGGTGCCGGCGAGGATGCCGATCGGCGTGCCGATCGCGACGCCAACCCCAGACATGGCCAAGCTGCCGACGATGGCGTTGGCGAGACCGCCGTCGCTACCTGGGGCTGGTGTGGTTTGGGTGAACAGCGTCATGCTAAGCCCGGCCAGGCCGTTGCTGAACAGGGTGTAGAGGATCCACAACAGCCAGAACAGACCAAAGGCCATCGCGGCAAGCGACAGCATCAGGCTCAGTTTGTTGATGACGCGGCGGCGAAAATAGAGATTCATGTCGGTGCCCGTGATATCAGGAGTGTGAGCCTTCGCTCTTTTCCAGTCGCAGCAGCATCAGCTTCGACAGGACGAGGACGACAAAGGTAATCAGGAACAGCAGCAGGCCGAGATTGATCAGTGAGGCTACGTGCAGATTGCCGGTGGCTTCGGTGAATTCATTGGCCAGCGTCGCCGCGATCGAGGTGCCCGGATCAAACAGCGACGAGATGGTCTTGTGCGAGTTGCCGATCACAAAGGTCACCGCCATGGTTTCGCCCAGCGCCCGGCCAAGGCCCAGCATCACGCCGCCAACCACGCCTTGACGGGTGTAGGGCAGTACGACGTTCCAGACGACTTCCCAAGTGGTGCAGCCAAGACCGTAGGCCGATTCCTTCAGCATCGGCGGGACGACTTCGAACACGTCGCGCATCACCGAGGCGATATAGGGAATGACCATCACCGAGAGGATCAGCCCGGCCGTGAACATGCCGATACCCATTGGCGGGCCCTGGAACAGCCAGCCGATCATCGGAATGCCGGCGGCGGTTTCGGTTAGCCAGGGCTGGACGTTATCGGCGAACCACGGCGCGAAAACGAACAGGCCCCACATGCCGAAGATGATCGACGGCACGCCGGCCAGCAGCTCGATCGCGATGCCGAACGGGCGGCGCAACCAGGTTGGCGATAATTCGGTCAGGAAAATGGCAATGCCGAAACTGACCGGTACGCCGATCAGCAGTGCGATCAGCGACGACAGTAGCGTGCCGCGGATCGAGTTCCAGCCGCCGAACTGCTCGGTGACCGGGTTCCAGTCGCTGCTGGTGATGAAGCCTAGGCCGAATGCCTTGATGGCGGGCCAGGCGCCGTGAATCAGCGACAAAATGATGGCGAGCAGCAGCGCCAGTACAAAGAAGGCAAAAAAGCGGGTCGAGCCGCGAAAAACCATGTCTTGCAGGGCTTGCCGCTTTAGCCGTAACTCTTGGGGCGTCATGAACGTCTCCGGTTCCATTCAATGCAACAGGAGCCACGCGGGCTCCTGTCGCTTTTCGGTAGCGGCGGATTCTAATCGACGCCGGCCGCTACCGCTTACTTCTTACTTCCAGATCGGCGTATTGCCTGCGTCGGAAATCTGTTTCCACGAGCCACGGATCACATCCTTGACCGTAGCCGGCATCGGCACGTAATCCATGTCGAGCGATACCTTGTCGCCATCCTTGTACGCCCAGTCGAAGAATTTCAGCACTTCGGTGCCATTGATCGGCTTGTCCTGCTTCTTCTGCATCAGGATGAAAGTCGCGCCGGTGATTGGCCAGGAATCCTTGCCTGCCTGGTCGGTCAGCACCACGCCAAAGCCCGGTGTGCCCTTCCAGTCGGCGCTGGCTGCCGCGGCCTTGAAGGTTGCGTCATCGGGTTGTACGAAAGCGCCGGTCTTGTTTTGCAGCTGGGTGTAGCCCATCTTGTTCTGCTTGGCATAGGCATATTCGACGTAGCCGATCGCGCCCTTGATGCGTTGCACGTACTGCGCTACGCCTTCGTTGCCCTTGCCGCCAACACCGGCCGGCCATTGTACCGAAGCATCGTTACCGACTTTTTCTTTCCAGTCGGCCGAAACCTTGGACAGATAATTGGTAAAGATCCAGGTGGTGCCCGAGCCATCGGCGCGGTGCACAACGGTGATACCCAGGTCCGGCAGCTTCACGCCCGGGTTCAGCTTGGCGATCGCCGGGTCGTTCCATTTCTTGATCTTGCCAAGGAAAAGATCAGCCAGCAAAGTCGGCGTGAGCTTGAGTTCGCCGCCCTTGATGCCTTCGACGTTGACGATAGGTACCACGCCGCCCAGGACGGTCGGGAACTGTACCAGGCCCGATTTTTCCAGTTCTTCAGCCTTCAAAGGCTTGTCGGTTGCGCCGAAATCGACGGTCTTGGCCTGAATCTGTTTGATGCCACCGCCGGATCCGATCGACTGATAGTTCATGCCTACGCCACTCTTGGCCTTGTACTGCTCCGCCCACTTCGCGTACAGCGGGTACGGGAAAGTCGCACCGGCGCCAGTGATGTCGACGGCGCTAGCATACGCAGTGAACAGACCAGCCGTGAGGCCGACGCTAACGAGCAGTTTGCGCCCAAAGGTCATGATCGAATCTCCTGAGATTTTTTGGTTGGGTGGATCGGTTGACGAGGAGCATCGTAGTGCGTTGATGTTTCCGAAATATTACAAGTCGCTCGCTTTGACTGCTGACTGTTCTATCGCGCCGCGACAAGCGGCATTTAATTGGGTTTGAGGTGGTTTGACGGAGATAGGGCATGGGCTTAGAATCGAGGGCTTTTCCGGCGGGTGCCGAGACGCGAATGAGCAGAAAACAGGTCTTGGGTAACTGGAAGATGCATGGCAGCATCGGGCAGATCCGGTCTGTTTTATCCGAGCTTGCGCGTGCGGAGCTCGGCTCCAATGTGTCGGTTTGCGTTGCGTATCCCTACCTTGGTCTGGCCAAGACCTTGCTGACGGAAACCGCGGTGCAGATTGGTGCCCAGGATGTGTGCGAATTTCATATCGGCGCGTATACCGGTGAAGTATCGGCGGCGATGCTGGCCGATGTCGGGTGCGAGCTGGTTATCGTGGGGCACTCGGAGCGGCGGCGTTACTTTGGTGAAACCAGCGAAACGGCGGCGCGCAAGGTGAGGGCAACGCTGGATGCGGGCTTGCTGCCGGTATACTGCGTCGGCGAAACGGCCGAGCAGCGTGAAAGTGGCATCGCCCATCAGGTGATTGCCGAAGAATTGCAAGTGCTGGCCGGCGTGCCGACCAGCTTGTACGCGGTGGCTTATGAGCCGTCGTGGGCGGTCGGAACCGGGGTTGTTGCAACACCCGAGCAGATCGCAGAAATGCACGCGTTCATCAAGCAAACGCTCGATGTGCGCACCCGTGTGTTGTACGGGGGTAGTGTCAAGGCGTCGAATACGGCGCAGGTGCTGGCGGTAGATGGCGTCGATGGTGTGCTCGTGGGTGGGGCCGCGCTGTCGGCAAGCGAGTTTCTCGAGATCTGTCGCATCGCTGGCTGATTGCAAAATTCACATTGCGGCGCTACAATTTTGCCGCGTCTATCGAGCAAATAATGGAACTGATTAAGAATCTGGCACTAATCGTGAATGTAATCTCCGCGATTGCGGTGATCGTTCTCGTGCTGATGCAGCATGGCAAGGGGGCCGACATGGGTGCGGCTTTTGGTAGCGGTTCGGCCGGTAGCCTGTTTGGCTCGTCGGGCTCCGCCAACTTCCTCAGCCGCTGCACCGCTGTGTGCGCCACCATCTTCTTTGTTTCCTGCCTCGCGCTGGTGCTGGTCATGAATCCATCCACCAAGAAAGATTCGCTTGGTGTGATGAGCGGCGTTAAGCCGGTGGCCAGCCAGCCTGCTCAGTCGACGCAGAACAAGATTCCGGAATAAGCGTCTGCGCCCGCGACTGCTTTTTCCTTATGATTGGCCGACATGGTGAAATTGGTAGACACGCTATCTTGAGGGGGTAGTGGCTGCGGCTGTGTGAGTTCGAGTCTCACTGTCGGCACCATCTGTTTATGAAAAAACCGGGGCAACCCGGTTTTTTTTCGAGCGCGATAACAAGTGAGCCGGGCGTGATGCGTCCGGTGTTGTCGTTAGATCAACATCATTCAAGAAACGGGGATTTGCATGCTAGAAGAGAATTACTTCCCCATTTTGCTGTTCCTGATCATCGGCCTTCTCGTCGGTGTCGCTCCGCTCTGTATGGGGTGGGGGGTCAGCAAAATGCTGGGGACCAATAAACCCGATGCCGAAAAGCTTTTGCCGTACGAGTGCGGTTTCGATGCCTTCGAAGAAGGCCGCATGCAGTTTGATGTCCGTTATTACCTCGTCGCCATCCTGTTCATTCTGTTCGATCTCGAAGTGGCCTTCCTGGTGCCTTGGGCGCTGGTGCTCAAGGATATCGGCAGCTTCGGCTTCTTCTCCATGATGATTTTCCTGGCCGTTCTGGTTGTTGGTTTCATCTACGAGTGGAAGAAGGGCGCTTTGGAGTGGGAGTGATTTGATGCAAGCGCAAAACCTTGAAAAAGGGTTTCTCACGACGACGGTCGATACCGTCGTCAACTGGACCCGTACCGGCTCGTTGTGGCCGATGACCTTTGGACTCGCCTGTTGCGCGGTCGAGATGATGCACGCCGGCGCGGCGCGTTATGACCTCGACCGTTTCGGCATCGTGTTCCGCCCGTCGCCGCGCCAGTCCGATCTGATGATCGTGGCGGGTACCTTGTGCAACAAGATGGCGCCGGCGCTACGCCGTGTCTACGACCAGATGCCCGAGCCACGCTGGGTGCTGTCGATGGGCTCGTGCGCCAATGGGGGTGGTTACTACCACTACTCGTACTCGGTGGTGCGTGGTTGCGATCGCATCGTGCCAGTCGATGTGTACGTGCCGGGCTGTCCGCCGACGGCAGAAGCGCTGCTGTACGGCTTGATCCAGTTGCAGAACAAGATCAAGCGCACCAACACGATCGCGCGGAGCTGACCCGATGGCCAAGCTGAATACCCTGATGGAAAGCCTCGAGCGCGTGCTCGGCGACAAGCTCGCCAATATCAAATGCGTGCTTGATGAGGTGACGATCGAGATCAAGGCCGCCGATTACGCCGCGGCCATGCTCCTGCTGCGTGACCATGCCGAGCTGCGCTTCGAATCCTGTGTCGACGTCTGTGGTGTCGACTACAGCACGTACAAAGACAGTGTCTGGGAAGGCTCGCGTTTTGCCGCGGTCTACCACTTGCTGTCGTACGCCAATAACCAGCGTTTGCGCGTACGCGTGTTTGCGCTGGACGATGATTTCCCGGTGCTGCCGTCGTCGGTCGATGTCTGGTCGGGCAATAACTGGTTCGAGCGCGAAGCGTTCGACCTGTACGGCATCATTTTTGAAGGCCATCCGGACTTGCGTCGCATTCTGACTGACTACGGTTTTGTCGGTCACCCGTTCCGCAAGGACTTCCCGGTCTCGGGTTACGTCGAAATGCGTTACGACCCCGAGCAGGCGCGTGTGATTTATCAGCCCGTCACCATTGAGCCGCGCGAAATCACCCCGCGCATCATTCGCGAGGAGAACTACGGTGGCGTCTGAAATCCGTAACTACACCCTCAACTTCGGCCCGCAGCACCCGGCTGCGCACGGCGTGTTGCGCCTCGTGCTCGAACTCGACGGCGAAGTCGTCGAGCGTGCCGACCCGCATATCGGCCTTTTGCATCGCGCCACCGAAAAACTGGCCGAATCCAAGACCTATATTCAGTCGCTGCCGTATATGGATCGTCTCGACTATGTGTCGATGATGGCCAACGAGCACGCGTACTGCATGGCGATCGAAAAGCTGCTGCAGCTTGATGTGCCGATCCGTGCGCAATACATCCGCGTGATGTTCGACGAAATCACCCGGGTGCTGAATCACCTGATGTGGATCGGCTCGCACGGCCTCGATTGCGGCGCGATGACCGTTTTTCTGTACGCCTTCCGCGAACGTGAAGATCTGATGGATGTCTACGAGGCAGTGTCGGGCGCGCGTATGCACGCGGCTTACTACCGTCCAGGTGGCGTGTATCGCGATCTGCCGGACACCATGCCGCAATACCAGGCATCCAAGGTGCGCAACGCGGCCGCGATCAAGAAACTCAATGCCAATCGCGAAGGTTCGGTGCTCGATTTCATCGAAGACTTCACCAACCGTTTCCCGACCTGCGTCGACGAATACGAAACGCTGCTGACCGATAACCGCATCTGGAAGCAACGGACCGTCGGCATTGGCGTGCTGAGCGCGGAGCGCGCGATGGCGCTGGGGCTGACCGGTCCGATGCTGCGTGGCTCGGGTGTGGCTTGGGACTTGCGCAAAAAGCAGCCGTACGAAGTTTATGACAAGCTCGATTTCGATATTCCGGTCGGCGTGAATGGCGATTGCTACGACCGCTATCTGGTGCGTATCGAAGAAATGCGCCAGTCCAATCGCATCATCAAGCAGTGCGTGAAATGGCTGCGCGAGAATCCGGGCCCTGTGATCACCACCGACACCAAGGTGGCGCCGCCGTCGCGTGAAAGCATGAAGACGAATATGGAGGATCTGATCCACCACTTCAAGCTGTTCACCGAGGGTATGCACGTGCCCGAAGGCGAGGCGTATGCCGCCATTGAGCACCCGAAGGGCGAGTTCGGCATCTATATGGTGTCCGACGGTGCCAACAAGCCGTACCGGCTGAAAATTCGCGCGCCGGGCTTTGCCCATTTGGCCGCGCTCGACGAAATGGCGCGTGGCCACATGTTGTCCGACGTTGTCGCCATTATCGGTACGCAAGACATCGTTTTCGGGGAGATTGACCGCTAATGGTTACCAGTAATCTGACACCGGCAGCTACGCTGAGTGCCGATTCGCAAGCGCGGATCGATCGCGAGCTTGCCAAATATCCTGCGGACCAGCGTCGCTCGGCCTTGATGAGCGCCTTGCGCATTGCTCAGGTTGAACATCGCTGGTTGTCGAACGAGATCGTCGCTGTCGTCGCCGACTATGTTGGCGTTGCGCCGATCGCGGCGATGGAAGTCGCCACGTTCTACAACATGTTTGATCTTAAGCCCGTGGGTCGCCATAAGATTACCGTCTGTACCAACCTGCCCTGTGCCTTGTCGGGCGGGTATCAGGCCGCTGATTACCTGAAGAGCAAACTCGGCATCGGTTTCAATGAAACCACCGCCGACGGCAAGTTCACGCTGAAGGAAGGTGAATGCATGGGCGCTTGCGGGTACGCGCCGGTGATGCTGGTGAACAACCACAGCATGTGCAATCACATGACGCCTGAGGCGATCGACAAGAAACTGGCGGAGCTCGAATAAGATGACCGTTTACGTCAAAGGCGTCGTATTCGAGGGTGTTGATCTGGATGATCAAAACAGCTGGAAGCTCGACTCATATGTGCAGCGTGGCGGTTATGCCGCGCTGAAGAAAATCATCGCCAACAAAATCACGCAGGATGAAATCATCGCCGAGATGAAAGCATCCGGCTTGCGTGGCCGTGGCGGTGCAGGCTTTCCGACCGGGCTGAAGTGGTCGTTCATGCCGCGCAGCTTCCCGGGTCAGAAGTATCTCGTCTGCAATACCGACGAGGGCGAACCGGGTACCTTCAAGGATCTGGATATCCAGGTGTACAACCCGCATGCGCTGATCGAAGGCATGATCATCGGCGCGTATGCGATGGGCATCACCGTCGGGTACAACTACATCCACGGCGAAGTGTTCGAGGCTTATGAGCGCTTTGAAGTCGCGCTGGAAGAAGCCCGCGCTGCCGGCTTCCTCGGCGACAACATCCTGGGTTCGGATTTCTGCTTCCAGTTGCACGGCCATCACGGTTACGGCGCCTATATCTGCGGCGAAGAAACCGCCTTGCTCGAATCGCTCGAAGGCAAGAAAGGCCAGCCGCGCTTCAAGCCGCCATTCCCGGCCAGTTTTGGCCTGTATGGCAAGCCGACCACAATCAATAACACCGAAACATTTGCCTCGGTGCCGTACATCATCCGCGAGGGTGGGCAGAAATTCCTTGAGCTGGGCAAGCCGAACAACGGCGGCACCAAGCTGTTCTCGGTCTCGGGGCATGTGAACCGCCCGGGCAACTACGAGATTCCGCTCGGCACACCGTTCAGCGAACTGCTGGAAATGTGCGGCGGCATGCGCGACGGCAAGAAACTCAAGGCGGTGATTCCCGGCGGTTCGTCCTCCCCGGTCTTGCCGGCCGACATCATCATGCAGTGCACGATGGACTATGACTCGATTTCCAAGGCGGGGTCGATGCTCGGCTCCGGTGCGGTCATCGTCATGGACGAAACCACCTGCATGGTGAAGGCGCTCGAGCGTTTGTCGTACTTCTACTTCGAAGAGTCATGCGGTCAGTGCACGCCTTGCCGTGAAGGCACGGGCTGGCTGTATCGCGTTGTCCACCGGATCGAACGCGGCGAAGGCCGTCCGGAAGATCTCGATCTGCTGTTGTCCGTTGGCGGTAATATCGCCGGTCGGACCATCTGCGCGCTCGGCGATGCCGCCGTGATGCCGGTGCAGGGGATGCTCAAGCATTTCCGCAGCGAATTCGAACACCACATTGAACACAAGCAGTGCCTGGTTCCAGGCTTCTGAGTGGGTTTGGTTAAAAATTTGCCATTGAATCGAGTCGATCATGCTGGAAATTGAAATCGACGGTAAGAAACTGACAGTTCCGACGGGTAGCACCGTGATGGACGCCGCCAATTCCATTGGCGTGCACATCCCGCACTTCTGCTACCACAAGAAGCTGTCGATTGCCGCGAACTGCCGGATGTGCCTGGTTCAGGTCGAGAAAGCGCCCAAGCCGCTACCCGCCTGTGCTACCCCCGTCACCGACGGGATGAAGGTCTACACCCACTCCGATATGGCCGTGAAGGCCCAGAAGGGGGTGATGGAATTCCTGCTGATTAACCATCCGCTCGACTGCCCGATCTGCGATCAGGGCGGCGAATGCCAGTTGCAAGATCTGGCGGTCGGTTATGGTCAGTCGGGCTCGCGCTATGAAGAAGAAAAGCGCGTCGTCACCAACAAGAACCTCGGTCCGCTGATCTCGACCGACATGACGCGTTGCATCCATTGCAGCCGCTGCGTGCGCTTTACCGAAGAGATCGCCGGCTACCAGGAGCTCGGCATGCCGGGCCGTGGTGAGCACGTCGAGGTGATGAGCTTCATCGGCAAGACCGTGAACTCGGAAATCTCCGGCAACGTCATCGACCTGTGCCCGGTCGGCGCGCTGACCAGCAAGCCGTTCCGCTACAGCGCCCGGACGTGGGAACTCTCGCGTCGCAAGAGCGTGGGTGCGCACGACGGCTTGGGTGCCAATCTCGTTGTTCAGGTGAAGAACAACAAGGTGATGCGCGTTCTCCCGCTGGAAAACGACGCCATCAACGAATGCTGGTTGTCCGACCGCGACCGTTTCAGCTACGAGGCGCTCAACAGCGACGCCCGTCTGACGCAGCCGATGGTCAAGGATGGCGGCGAATGGAAGGTCGTCAGTTGGCAGGCCGCGCTCGAGCTGGTTGCGACCAAGCTCAAGGGCATTACCGCCAGCCACGGCGCCGACAGTGTTGCCGCGATCGCCTCGCCGAACAGCACGCTCGAAGAACTGTACCTGCTGCGCAAGTCGCTCGCCGGTCTGGACATCCGCAACCTCGAAGCGCGCACCCGTCTCGGCGACGTGCGCTTTGAGACCAAGGCTGCCGGCTGGCTCGGTCAGAGCATTGTCGACCTCGCCGCGAGCGAGACTGTGCTGGTGATCGGCTCGACCTTGCGCAAGGAACAACCGCTGCTGGCGCAACGGCTGCGCCAGTCGGTGAAGAAGGGCTTGAAGCTTGCCGTACTGAATCCGCACGACGATGAGCTGCTGACCAAGCTGGCCGGCAAGCTGATCGTTCGCCCTGACCAACTGGTCGAAGGCGTGCTGGCAGTGTTGAAGGGCACAAGCGAGATCACCGGCAAGGCCGTGCCGGCCGAGATCGATTTGGCAGGCGTTGACGTCTCGCTTGAGGCGCGTGCGCTGGCCGAGCTGATCGTTGCCGGTGAGAAGAAAGCACTGGTGCTCGGCAATATCGCCTTGCAGCACGAACGTGCTGCCGAACTGCATGCTGCCGCCGCTGCGCTGGCCGAGATCGCCGGTGCGACGCTGGGTCTGCTGCGTGACGGCGCCAACAGCGTCGGTGCCGATATTGTCGGTTTCGCCACGGGCAAGGATCTGATCGGCGCGAACAAGAAGGCCTACGTGCTGCTGCACAGCGAACTGGCCGATTTGCGCAACGGCGCCGCCGCCAAGGCTGCGCTGACCGGTGCCGAATTCGTCGTCGCGATGACGTCGTTTGCCGACGAAGCGCGTGACTACGCCGATGTGCTGTTGCCGGTGTCGCCGTTCTCGGAGACCTCGGGCACCTTCATCAATATGGAAGGCAAGCCGCAGAGCTTCAACGGCGTGGTTCGTCCGTTGGGTGAGTCGCGTCCGGCGTGGAAGGTATTGCGCGTGCTTGGCAACATCCTCGGCCTGAATGGGTTTGACTACGACAGCTCCGAAGCCGTGCGTGCCGATGTGCTCAACGACGATATTGCCAAGGTGCTGAACAACGCACCGGCCAAGGCAGCCGCGGTCAAGGCACAGGCCGCTACCGGTCTGGTTCGTCTTGCCGAGGTGCCGCTGTACGAAACCGATGCACTGGTTCGTCGTGCACCTAGCCTGCAAGCCACGGTTGACGCCGAATCGGCAGGGCAGTTGCGCGCGAATGCGGCAACGCTGGCTTCGTTCGGTCTGGTGGCTGGCGGGAACGCCCGCGTTCAGCAAGGCGGTGCTGCGGTGACGCTGGTCGTTGCCGAAGATCAGGGCCTTGCCGATCAGGTCGTGCGCGTGCCGTTCGGCCGTGCCACGCTGCTGCTCGGTTCGGGCGCCATCGAAGTAGTCAAGGCATAAGGGGACAAGCATGGAATTTCTGCAAACCACGCTGGGCCTCAACGAAAGCCTTGCATTCTTCCTCTGGACGCTGGCGAAGATCCTCTGCATCGTCGCCCCGCTGATGGGCGCAGTCGCCTACGCCACGTACGCCGAGCGCAAGGTCATCGGCTACATGCAGATCCGGATCGGCCCGAACCGGGTCGGCCCGTTCGGTCTGCTGCAGCCGATCGCCGACGGCGTGAAGCTGCTGCTGAAGGAAATCATTACGCCGAGCGCCGCGAGCAAGGGGCTGTATTTCCTTGCGCCGGTCATGGTGCTGGTGCCGGCGCTGGCGGCTTGGGCGGTCGTGCCGTTCTATCCGGGCTTCGTCGTCGCCGATATCAACGTAGGCTTGCTCTATGTGATGGCGATCACCTCGATGGGTATCTACGGCGTGATCATCGCCGGCTGGGCGTCGAACTCGAAGTACGCCTTCCTCGGTGGCCTGCGTGCCGCTGCGCAGGTGGTGTCGTACGAACTGGCGATGGGCTTTGCGCTGGTCGGCGTCATCATGGTGTCGGGTTCGCTCAACCTGACCGAGGTCGTCAACCAGCAAGGGCACGGTATCGGCGGTGGCTCGATCCTGTCGTGGAATTTGATCCCGCTGTTGCCGCTGTTCGTCGTTTATTTCATCTCCGGTGTCGCCGAAACAAACCGCGCGCCGTTCGATGTGGTGGAAGGCGAATCGGAAATCGTTGCCGGCCACATGGTCGAGTACTCGGGGATGAGCTTTGCGCTGTTCTTCCTTGCCGAGTACGCGAACATGTGGCTGATTGCCGCGATGGCGTCGGTGATGTTCCTCGGCGGCTGGCTGTCGCCGTTCCCAGAAAGCTGGCCGATCCTCGGCGCCCCATCCTTCCTGTGGTGGGTCGCCAAGGTCGCCTTCATGATGTTCCTCTTCCTGTGGTTCCGTGCCACCTTCCCGCGTTATCGCTATGACCAGCTGATGCGTCTGGGCTGGAAGGTGTTCATCCCGGTAACGCTGGTGTGGATTGTTCTGATCGGCGCGTGGATGCAAACCCCGCTGTCGCTGTGGAAGTAAGAAGGGATAGACATGGAAAATATTGCTCATTTCTTCAAGACCTTCCTGCTGGTCGAACTGGTCAAGGGGCTGATGCTCACGGGCCGGCACTTCTTCCAGCGCAAGATCACGGTGCAGTTCCCCGAGGAAAAAACGCCGTACAGCCCGCGTTTTCGCGGTCTGCACGCCCAGCGTCGTTATGCCAACGGGGAAGAGCGCTGCATTGCCTGCAAACTGTGTGAAGCGGTTTGCCCGGCGGTGGCGATCACCATCGAATCGGAAGCGCGCCCGGACGACAACACCCGTCGCACCACGCGTTACGACATCGATCTGACCAAGTGCATCTTCTGCGGTTTCTGTGAAGAAGCCTGTCCGGTTGACGCGATCGTCGAAACGCACATTCTCGAGTATCACGGCGAGAAGCGCGGCGACCTGTACTACACCAAGCCGATGTTGCTGGCCGTCGGTGACAAGTACGAGTCGCAGATTGCAGCCAACAAGGCGGCAGACGCCAAATACCGTTAACAGGGCCGATTCGCTATGACCGAAGTAATTTTTTATGTGTTCTCCGCGATCCTGCTGTTTGCAGGTTTGCGGGTGATCACCGCCAAGAACCCGGTGCACGCCGCTTTGTATCTGGTGCTGTCGTTCTTCAACGGCGCGGTGTTGTGGATGTTGATGCGCGCCGAGTTTCTCGCGGTGTCGCTGATCGTCGTCTACGTCGGCGCGGTGATGGTGCTGTTCCTCTTTGTGGTGATGATGCTCGATGTCAACTTCGAAGAGCTGCGCAAGGGCTTCTGGAAGTACGTTCCGGTTGCCGGCACCGTTGCGGTGGTGATGGCCGTCGAGATGGTGCTGATCCTGACGCACCGCGCCGCGCAGATCGAAGGTGCGCAGCTGGTGGATCATCCGGCCGGCTACAACAACGCCAAGGTTTTGGGTGAGCTGATCTACACGCAATACTTCTTGCCGTTCCAGCTTGCCGCTGTGCTGCTGCTCGTTGGCATGATTGCGGCGATTGCGCTGACACTCAGAAAGCGCAAGAACACCAAATATCAGAATCCGGCCAAGCAGATCAAGGTCAAGCGCGACGATCGCATCAAGATCGTCTCGATGCCGACCGAGGCACGTCCGAGCGTCGATGCCCCCAAGGCCGACGGCGGCGAAGTCTGAGCGGGCAGGGGAGAATAAATTGATCACACTGACTCACTACCTCGTGCTGGCGGCAATCCTGTTTGCGATTTCCGTGTTCGGCATTTTCATGAACCGCAAGAACCTGATCGTGTTGCTGATGGCCATCGAACTGATGCTGCTGGCGGTGAACATGAACTTCATCGCCTTCTCGCAGTTCCTCGGCGATACCGCGGGCCAGGTCTTCGTCTTCTTCATCTTGACCGTGGCGGCTGCTGAATCGGCAATCGGCCTTGCGATCCTCGTGGTGCTGTTCCGCAGCCTGCGTTCGATCGACGTCGAAGACCTCGATAGCCTCAAGGGCTGACCCGATAACAAGATCGACACAACAGGTAATGCCAATGGACATGAAAACGATCTACCTGCTCATCCCGCTCGCGCCCTTGTTCGGCGCGCTGGTAGCAGGTCTCTTCGGCTGGGCGATCAGTCGCCGTGCCGCACACTGTGTGACGATTGCCGGGGTAGCGGCATCGTTGCTGCTCTCCATCTTCGTGCTGAAAGGCATTCTTTTGGACGGCGTGCAGCCATTCAATGGGACGGTCTACACCTGGCTGACAGTCAACGGCGTTGAGTTCAACGTCGGTTTCCTCGTCGACAGCCTGACCGCGATGATGATGTGCGTGGTGACCTTCGTGTCGCTGATGGTGCATATCTACACCATCGGCTACATGCAGGAAGACCCGGGCTACAACCGCTTCTTCAGCTACATCTCGCTGTTTACCTTCTCGATGCTGATGCTGGTGATGGCCAACAACTTCGTTCAGTTGTTCTTCGGCTGGGAAGCGGTGGGTCTGGTCTCGTATCTGCTGATCGGCTTCTGGTTCAAGCGCCCGACCGCGACGTTTGCCAACCTGAAGGCTTTCCTGATCAACCGCGTTGGCGACTTCGGTTTCCTGCTGGGTATCGGTCTGGTACTGGCTTACTTCGGCACGCTTGATTACGCCGCCGTGTTTGCCCAGGCGCCTGCGCTGAAAGATGCCACCGTCACCTTGTTCCCGGGCGCGACCTGGTCGCTGCTGAGTGTGACCTGCATCCTGCTGTTCATCGGTGCAATGGGTAAGTCGGCGCAGTTTCCGCTGCACGTGTGGCTGCCCGATTCGATGGAAGGCCCGACACCGATTTCGGCGCTGATTCACGCCGCAACGATGGTGACGGCCGGTATCTTCATGGTCGCGCGCATGTCGCCGATGTTCGAGCTGTCGGATACCGCGCTGAACTTCATTCTGGTGATTGGCGCGATTACCGCGCTGTTCATGGGTTTCCTTGGCATCATCCAGAACGACATCAAGCGCGTGATCGCGTACTCGACGCTGTCGCAGCTCGGCTACATGACTGTGGCACTGGGCGCTTCGGCCTACTCGGTCGCAGTGTTCCACCTGATGACGCACGCCTTCTTCAAGGCGCTGCTGTTCCTTGGTGCGGGTTCGGTGATCATGGGCATGCACCACGATCAGGACATCCGCAATATGGGTGGTCTGCGCAAGTACATGAAGATCACTTGGATCACGTCCTTGCTCGGTTCGCTGGCGCTGATCGGTACGCCGTTCTTCTCGGGCTTCTACTCCAAGGATTCGATCATCGAAGCCGTGGCTGAGTCGCATCTGCCGGGCGCGAGCTTCGCGTACTTCGCTGTGGTTGCCGGTGTGTTCGTGACTGCGTTCTATTCGTTCCGGATGTACTTCCTGGTGTTCCATGGCAAGGAGCGCTGGATGCAGAATCACGATGCACACCAGCATCATGACGACCATGCGGATGAAGAAATCTCGGCCGACCATCATCACGGTCTGGGTCCGAATGACAAGCCGCACGAGTCGCCATGGGTTGTGACGCTGCCACTGATCTTGCTGGCGATCCCGTCGGTGCTGATTGGTTACTTCGCGATCGAGCCGATGCTGTACGGCAACTTCTTCGACGGCGTGATCTTCGTGAATCACGGTGCGCACGACGCGATGGCCCTGATGAAGGAAGAGTTTCATGGCCCGCTGGGCATGGTGACGCACGCTTTCTCGACGCTGCCGCTGTGGCTGGCGATCGCCGGTGTGGTCTCGTCCTACGTGTTCTACATGGTGGCACCTGCGATCCCGGCAGCAATCGACCGCTTCTTCACCACCATTGGTGTACGCAAGCTGCTGGAAGAGAAGTACTACATGGATCATCTGTACATCGACGGCTTTGCCCGCTTCGGTCGCGTGCTCGGCACGCTGTTCTGGAAGGTGGGTGACGTGTTGCTGATTGATGGCTTGATGGTCAACGGTACGGCCAAGGTGATCGGCCTCTTCTCGAAGATCACTCGCCGTTTGCAGACCGGCTACATCTACCACTATGCGTTCGCGATGATTCTTGGCGCGCTGGTGTTGATGACCTGGTGGCTCGGTGGCGTGCTGGTTAGCCAGTAAGCTCGGTTTGAATTGATAACAAATAGGTAAACTATGACGGGTAATCTTCTGAGCCTGACGATCTGGGTGCCGATCGTCGCCGGCCTCGTCGTGCTCGCAACAGGGGGAGACCGCAACGCCAACGCCGCGCGCTGGCTTGCTCTCCTTGGCGCGCTGGCCGGCCTTTTGGTCTCGGTACCGCTCTACACCGGTTTCGATGCGCTGCACGGTGGTTTGCAGTTCGTTGAATTCACACCGTGGATTTCGAGCTTCAACATCAACTACGCGCTCGGTGTCGATGGTTTGTCGATGCTGTTCGTGATCCTCAACAGCTTCACCACGCTAATGGTGGTGATTGCTGGCTGGCAGGTGATCCAGAGCCGCGTCGCCCAGTACATGGCGGCGTTCCTGATCATGTCGGGCCTGATCAACGGTGCGTTCGCCGCATCCGATGCGATCCTGTTCTACGTGTTCTTTGAAGCGATGCTGATTCCGATGTATCTGATCATCGGCGTCTGGGGTGGTCCGAACCGGATCTACGCATCGGTGAAGTTCTTCCTGTACACGCTGTTCGGTTCGCTGCTGACGCTGGTTGCCTTTGTGTATCTGTACCAGCAGGCTGGCGGCAGCTTCGTGATCGCCGACTTCCAGCGTTTGCCGCTGAGCATGGGCGCACAGGTGATGTTGCTGATCGCCTTCTTCTTCGCCTTCGCGGTGAAGGTGCCGATGTGGCCGGTGCATACCTGGCTGCCGGATGCGCACGTCGAAGCGCCGACCGGTGGTTCGATGGTGCTGGCCGCGATCACGCTCAAGCTCGGCGCCTACGGCTTTCTGCGGTTTGCGCTGCCGATCGCACCGGATGCTGCACGCGAGTACGCCTGGGTCTTCATCATCTTCTCGCTGATCGCCGTGGTGTATATCGGCCTCGTCGCGCTGGTGCAGACCGATATGAAGAAACTGGTCGCTTATTCATCGATCTCGCACATGGGCTTCGTCACACTGGGCTTCTTCATGTTTGCCGGCGGCACGCAGCTGAATCCGTACGCGGTTGAAGGTGCGATCGTGCAGATGCTTAGCCACGGCTTCGTGTCGGCCGCGATGTTCTTCTGCATCGGCGTGATGTACGACCGCGTGCATAGCCGCAAAATCGCCGATTACGGTGGTGTGGCTAACAAGATGCCGATCTTCGCCGCCTTCATGATGCTGTTCGCGATGGCCAACTCCGGCTTGCCGGGCACCTCGGGCTTTGTCGGTGAATTCATGGTCATCCTTGGCGCGATGCAAGTGAACTTCTGGTACGCCTTCGCTGCGGCTAGCACGCTGATCTTTGGTGCTGGCTATACGTTGTGGATGTACAAGCGGGTGATCTTTGGTGACGTTGCCAATGACCATGTGGCCGAGTTGCAGGATGTGAACAAGCGTGAGTTCGTTGTGCTTGCCATCCTTGCCATCGCCGTCCTTGGCATGGGTCTGTACCCGAAGCCTTTTGTCGACGTGATGCATGTGTCGGTCAATGACCTGATCTGGCACGTCTCGCAGTCCAAGCTCCAATAAAGAGTCACCGATGAATACCATGACCTGGACCAGTCTCAACGCTGGCGTCGCGACCCCGGAGATTTTCCTGCTCTGTGCGACCTGCGCCATCCTCTTGATCGACGTATTTATGAGCGACGCCAAACGCCACATCAGCTACATGCTGACGCTGGCCGCACTCGTCGCAACCGGTTGCCTGCTGGTAACCGGCTACTCGCTGCAACCGCAACTCGCTTTCAATGGCATGTTCGTCGCCGATCCGCTCGCTTCGCTCGCCAAGCTCGGCATGGTGGTCGGCGTGATCCTAATGCTCGTGTACGGTCGCGGCTATGCCGCGGCGCGCGGCCTGTTCCGCGGCGAGCTGTTCACGCTGACGCTGTGTGCGCTGCTCGGGATGATGGTGATGGCTTCGGCCGTCAACTTCCTCGTGCTGTACGTTGGCCTCGAGCTCTTGTCGTTGTCCCTGTACGCACTGATTGCACTGCAACGGACCTCAAGCCGGGCAACCGAAGCGGCGATGAAGTACTTCATCCTCGGCGCGCTTGCCTCCGGCCTGCTGCTGTACGGCATGTCGATGGTGTACGGTGCAACCCAAAGCCTGGACGTGTTCGAAATCGCGCAAAAGATTGCCAATGACGAAGCCAATCGTTTGCTGGTGGTTTTCGGCCTCGTTTTCATCGTCACCGGTCTGGGCTTCAAGCTGGGCGCCGTGCCGTTTCACATGTGGGTGCCGGACGTATACGACGGTGCGCCGACGCTGATCTCGCAACTGATCGGCTCGGCGCCGAAGCTGGCTGCATTTGCCTTCATCATGCGCATCCTCGCGCAGGCGCTCGAGGGTTTTGCCTTCGACTGGCGTTCGATGCTGATGGTGTTGGCGGTGCTGTCGCTGGTGATCGGCAACCTGACCGCGATTGCCCAGGTGAACATCAAGCGGATGCTCGCCTACTCGACGATCTCGCACATGGGTTTCCTGATCCTGGGCATCATGGCGGCGACGCCGGACGGTTATGCTGCGGCGTTCTTCTATGCCATGACCTACATGCTGACCACGGCGGCCGGTTTCGGCATCATCATGCTGCTGTCGCGTGAAGGCTTCGAAGCCGACCAGATCGCCGATTTCCGTGGCCTGAACAAGCGCAGTCCGTGGTTCGCCGCGATGATGCTGATCGTCATGTTCTCGATGGCGGGTATTCCGGTGTTTGTTGGCTTCTTTGCCAAGCTGGCCATCATTCAGGCCATCGTTGGTCTGGGGCTGGTGTGGCTGGCGGTGATCGCGGTACTGATGTCGGTGATTGGCGCGTTCTACTACCTGCGCGTCGTCAAGGTCATGTACTTCGAAGATCCGACCGATACCGCACCGGTACAGGCCGGAACCGATGCCAAGCTCGTGCTGTCGCTCAACTGCCTGATGCTGCTGGGCTTGGGGATCATGCCGGAGCGCTTGTTGTCGGCACTGGCTACGGCATTGCAGTTCTCGCTGCACACCGGACTCTAAAGCACGATGCTGGAAGTCATCCTTCTAGGCACATTGGCGGCGTTGGCCGCCAATGTGCCTTTTGTCTCCGCACGGCTCTTTTGCCTGCTGCCGCTGGCGAGCAAGCATTTCGGCTGGCGTTTGCTCGAGTGGTCGGTTTATTACGCGGCGATCGGTGCGCTGGCGTGGTTGCTTGAGTCTCGCCTGGCGACGCCGCATTCGCAAAACTGGCAGTTTTTCGTCACCACGCTGGCGATGTTTGCCGTGCTGTCGTGGCCCGGTTTTGTCTGGCGCTATTTCTGGCGTAAGCCAGGGCTGTAAACGCCAAGGTAAAGATCAAATCGAATCAAGGGTTTATCGAGTTGATCTTCGATTTTTTGCAGAGAGTGCTTGCTGAATCTTAGTCTTGCTGCTAATATGCAGCCTCTTCGTTAGGCACGTAGCTCAGCTGGTTAGAGCACCACCTTGACATGGTGGGGGTCGTTGGTTCGAGTCCAATCGTGCCTACCAACGAATTTGGAGATCAAATCATGTTTCGAACTCGCACTACTATCCAAGACTAAGTGGGTGGCCGTGCTGGCGGATTGATTTGATTGAATGAAAAAAGTGCGGCCTGGCCGCACTTTTTTTTCGTCTTCACTTATCGTTAACGACCAATCTCCCCGGTCTTGTTCAAAGGCGCTTGCCATGCCCGTCGTCACGCTTCCTGATGGTTCCCAACGCCAATTCGATGCCCCGCTGAGCGTGCACGATGTCGCCGCCAGTATCGGCGCTGGCCTCGCCCGTGCCGCTTTGGCCGGCAAGGTTGACGGTCAGCTGGTCGATACCAGCTATTTGATTGACCGTGACGTCCGCTTGGCCATCATTACCGATCGTGATGCGGACGGTCTTGAGGTGATTCGCCACTCGACCGCTCACTTGCTTGCCTATGCGGTAAAGACGCTCTTCCCCGATGCGCAGGTGACGATTGGTCCGGTGATCGAAGATGGCTTCTATTACGACTTCAGCTATACGCGCGCATTCACGCCGGAAGATCTGGTGTTGATTGAAAAGAAAATGTCCGAGCTGGCAAAGAAAGACCTGCCGGTCGAGCGCTATGAGCTGAGTCGCGACGAGGCGGTGGCCTACTTCAAGAGTATTGGTGAGGCGTACAAGGCCGAAATTATCGAAAGCATCCCGGCCGATCAGGCCTTGAGCCTGTATCGCGAGGGTGACTTCACCGACTTGTGCCGCGGCCCGCATGTGCCGTCGACCGGCAAGCTCAAGGTATTCAAGTTGATGAAGGTGGCTGGCGCCTATTGGCGCGGTGACTCGAAGAACGAAATGCTCACCCGGATCTATGGCACGGCTTGGGCCAAGAAGGAAGACCTCGAGGCCTACCTGCACCGGCTGGAGGAGGCCGAGAAGCGCGACCATCGCAAGATCGGCAAGGCGCTGGATCTCTTCCATCTGCAGGACGAAGCACCGGGTATGGTGTTCTGGCATCCGAAGGGTTGGGCGCTGTGGCAGTCGATCGAGCAGTACATGCGTCGCAAGCTGAATCAGCACGGTTATCAGGAAATTCGCACGCCGATGGTGATGGATCGCTCGCTGTGGGAGAAGTCCGGTCACTGGGAGAACTATCGCGATGGCATGTTCACAACCGAATCGGAGAAACGCGATTACGCGGTGAAGCCGATGAACTGCCCGGGTCATATCCAGGTGTTCAATCAGGGGTTGCGCTCATACCGCGACCTGCCGGTGCGCTATGCCGAGTTTGGTTCTTGTCATCGTAACGAGCCGTCCGGTTCGCTGCACGGCATCATGCGCGTGCGCGGCTTTGTTCAGGACGACGCACACATCTTCTGTACCGAAGCACAGGTGCAGCAAGAGGCTGCAGCCTTTATCGATCTGCTGAAAGAGGTGTACGCCGACTTCGGTTTCGACGAAATTCTCGTCAAGCTGTCGACCCGTCCCGAAAAGCGTATCGGTACCGAGGAGAGCTGGGATCGTGCCGAGGCCGCATTGGCTGCCGCGCTCGACTCCAAGGGTTTGGCATTCGAGTATTTGCCGGGCGAGGGCGCCTTCTATGGCCCGAAAATCGAGTTTACGCTGAAGGATTGCCTTGGCCGCTTGTGGCAGTGCGGTACCTTGCAGATCGATCCGAACCTGCCTGAGCGTCTGGGCGCCGAGTATGTGGGCGAGGACAACAGCAAGCATCGCCCGATCATGTTGCATCGCGCCGTGCTGGGTTCGCTCGAGCGCTTTATCGGTATTCTGATCGAGAACTTCGCCGGCTCCTTCCCGCTGTGGCTGGCGCCAACGCAGTTCGTCGTGATGAATATCTCTGACGCGCAGCGTGATTATGCCGACTTCGTTGCTCAAGCACTGCGTGAGAAGGGTTTCCGTGGTGAAGCCGACTTGAGAAATGAGAAAATAACCTATAAAATTCGCGAACATAGCATGCAGCGTCTTCCTTATCAGCTCATCGTGGGTGACAAGGAAAAGGCTGCCGGCTTGGTGGCCGTGCGTAGCCGCAGTGGCGAGGATCTCGGGCAAATGACGCTGGAGGCGCTGATTGAGCGTTTCAGCGGCGAATTGCTGTAACCCGTCCGCTGAAACGCACGGTTTTTCTTTTTCCAGATTTGGAGAACTGCAATAGCTGCGCAAGATAAAGAACCGCGGATCAACGGTGAAATCACCGGCCGTGAAGTGCGACTGCAAGGGGCCGAGGGTGAACAACTCGGTATCGTGGGCTTGCTTCAAGCAATGTCGATGGCCGAAGAGGCCGAGCTCGATCTCGTAGAAATCGCCCCAAATGCGCAGCCGCCCGTTTGCCGCTTGATGGATTACGGCAAATTCAAGTTCCAGGAATCGAAGAAGAAGGCTGCTGCCAAGTCGAAGCAGAAACAGATTCAGATCAAGGAAGTCAAATTCCGTCCAGGGACTGACGAAAACGATTACCAGGTCAAACTGCGTAATCTGGTTCGCTTCCTTGAGGAAGGCGACAAGGCCAAGATCACGCTGCGTTTTCGCGGTCGTGAAATGGCCCACCAGGAGATCGGCATGGCGCAGCTCAAGCGCGTCGAGGCTGATCTGACCGAACTGGCGGTTGTGGAGCAATATCCGCGACTCGAAGGTCGGCAAATGGTGATGATGCTCGCGCCGAAGAAGAAGTAAGCGCTAGCAGCAGAATAACGGCGTGGCGACAGCCGCCGTCGAGTTCCGGAAACGGAATCGTTGTCGCAACAAAAGCGGGGTGGCGGGCTTTAAGTCTCTCAGGAGCGCCTGTCGCCTGATCCAACACAACTTGGAGTGCATATATATGCCCAAGATGAAGACCAAGAGTAGCGCCAAGAAGCGCTTCAAGGTTCTTGGTGGCGGCGGCGTCAAGCGCAGCCACGCGTTCAAGCGCCACATCCTCACCAAGAAAACCACCAAGACAAAGCGCCAATTGCGCGGCACCAGCATGGTCGATCCGTCGAACATGGGCCACGTACGTGCAATGTTGCCCTACGCGTAACTCAAGGAGATAAGAGATGCCTCGCGTTAAACGTGGTGTAACAGCCCGCGCTCGTCACAAGAAGATCCTGAAACTTGCTAAGGGCTATCGCGGCCGTCGCAAGAACGTATACCGCGTTGCCAAGCAAGCGGTAATGAAGGCCGGCCAATACGCCTACCGTGACCGTCGTCAAAGGAAGCGTCAGTTCCGTACTCTGTGGATCGCCCGTATCAACGCGGCGTCCCGTGAGTGTGGTCTGGCGTACAGCCGCTTCATGAACGGTCTGAAGAAGGCCGGTATTGAAGTTGACCGCAAGGTGCTGGCGGATCTCGCCGTGTTCGACAAGCCGGCTTTTGCCAAGTTTGTTGAGCAAGCCAAGGTTAGCCTCGCTGCCTGATCGGTAAGTGCTTGAGAAGGGAGGCTTTCCGGCCTCCCTTTTTTATTGCCGTCGCACAGGCGGTGCTTTGTCGAGATGCGATAAGCGAATGGTTTGCCCAGACCCTTCGCTTATCGTTTTTCCTGACCCATCCGGGACCCCGACCATGGTTGCGAACGTACAAACCCTTCTTGAAGAAGGTCTGGCCGCGCTGGCGGCGACGAACGACGCGCAAGAGCTGGAGAACGCCAAGGCGCGTTACATCGGCAAGGAAGGCGCGATCACCGCCTTGCTGCGTCAGCTCGGCAGCTTGCCGCCGGAAGAAAAGAAAACCTTTGGTGCGACCGTCAATCAGGCCAAGCAAGCGTTTGAAGCCGCTTTGCAGGGTCGGCGCGATGCGCTGACCGCCGACAAGCTGGCGCGCCAGCTGGCTGCCGAAGCCCTCGATGTGACCTTGCCCGGCCGCGGTCTGCCGTCCGGCGGTCTGCATCCGGTGACGCTGGTGCAGCAGCGCATCGAGGCGCTGTTCCGCTCGATCGGTTTCGATGTCGCCGACGGCCCGGAAATCGAGAACGATTTCCACAATTTCGAAGCGCTGAACATTCCCAAGGATCACCCGGCGCGCGCGATGGCCGATACCTTCTATATCGAGGGTGAAGCCGGTGGCGAGCCGCTGGTGCTGCGTACGCATACCAGCCCGATCCAGGTGCGCTACATGCTGAACAATCAGCCGCCGATCAAGATCATTGCACCGGGCCGCGTATACCGCGTCGATTCCGATGCCACGCATTCGCCGATGTTCCATCAGATGGAAGGTCTGTGGGTCGAAGAGGGGGTGTCGTTTGCCGATCTCAAGAGCGTGATCGTCGACTTTCTGCGCAACTTCTTCGAGCGTGATGACCTGCAAGTGCGTTTTCGCCCTTCGTTCTTCCCGTTCACCGAACCGTCGGCCGAGATCGATGTGCTGGGCGAGCGCGGCTGGCTAGAAGTTGGCGGCTGCGGCATGGTGCACCCGAACGTGCTGAAGAATGTTGGCATCGATGCGGAAAAGTACACCGGCTTCGCCTTCGGCATCGGTCTCGACCGTTTCGCCATGCTCTATTACGGCGTTAACGATCTGCGCTTGTTCTTCGAGAACGATCTGTCGTTCCTCGCCCAGTTCGAGTAAATCCCGAACTACCGTATTCCTTTTCCTATGCCTGAATGCGGCTGTCGCCCGGCGACGGCCGCGCTTATCGGAGCAAGCGATGAAATTTTCCGAACAATGGCTGCGTAGCTGGGTCGATCCCCAGCTCGATTCGGAGCAGCTGGCGCATCTGTTGACCATGGCCGGCCTTGAGGTCGAAGAGAACGAACCGGCTGCGCCGGCGTTCGACAATGTGTTCGTCGCCGAGGTGTTGTCGATTGCCAAGCACCCGGATGCCGATCGCCTGAATATTTGCAGCGTCAATGTCGGTGAAGCCGAGCCGATCACCATCGTCTGCGGCGCACCGAATGTCGCCGCCGGCCTGAAAGTGCCGTGCGCGCGCATTGGCGCGACTTTGCCCGGTGACTTCAAGATCAAGCGTGCCAAGGTGCGCGGGATTGAATCGTCCGGCATGTTGTGCTCGGGTGATGAGCTTGGCATTCCCGACGGTATCGACGGTCTGCTGCTGTTGCCGGCCGATGCGCCGGTCGGTGCGCCGATTCGCGAGTATCTGAATCTCGATGACCGTTTGTTGACGCTCAAGCTCACGCCAAACCGTGCCGATTGCCTGTCGATCAAGGGTATTGCCCGCGAAGTCGCCGCACTGACCGGGGCTGTGGTCAAGCCAGTGTTGCCACAAGCCGTTGTGCCGACGATCGACGATGTTCGCGCCGTGTCGCTGCGCGCTGCCGAAGCGTGTCCTCGCTACGCTGGCCGGGTGCTGCGCAATGTGGACACCTCCGCACCGACGCCTGACTGGATGAAGCAGCGTCTGGCGCGCTCAGGGCTGCGCTCGATTTCGGCCGTCGTCGACGTCACCAATTACGTGCTGCTCGAACAAGGCCAGCCGATGCATGCCTTTGATCTGGCCAAGATCGACGGCGGCATCACCGCGCGGTTTGCCGTTGCCGGCGAGGCGCTGACCTTGTTGAACGAGAAGGAGATCAAACTCGAAGCCGACATGCTGGTGATCGCCGATGAGGCCAAAGCCTTGGCGCTGGCCGGCGTGATGGGCGGGCTGGATTCGTCGGTTGGCGAAACCACGCGTGAGCTATTCCTCGAGTCAGCGTATTTCGCCCCGGTCAATATCGCCGGCAAGGGCCGTCGTCTCGGTTTCTCGTCCGATAGCGCGCACCGGTTCGAACGCGGCGTCGATTTCGGTGCCTGCCGTGAGGCGCTGGAGCGTGCCACGCAACTGATTATCGAGATCTGTGGTGGCGATGCCGGCCCGGTGACCGAAGCCGTCGCCGAATTGCCGGCGCGCCAACCGGTGGCGCTGCGCGTGTCGCGCGTTGCCAGGGTGCTCGGCGTGAGTTTGTCGGCCGACGAGATCGTCGCCATCCTTGGCCGTATCGGCCTACCGACCGCGCTCGACGGTGACGTGGTCACTGTCACGCCGCCGAGCTTCCGTTTCGATATCGAAATTGAAGACGACCTGATCGAAGAAGTGGCGCGTGTTTACGGCTACGAGAATATCCCGGTGTCGGCGTCGAATGCTAAGCTGGCGATGTTGCCGCTGCCGGGTGATGCGCGCGGCAAGATGCTATTGAAGAACCTGTTGGTGGCGCGCGATTACCGCGAAGCGATCAACTACGCGTTTGTCGAAGCAAAGTGGGAAGCCGATTTTGCCGCCAATACCGCGCCGGTGAAGCTGATTAACCCGATTGCCAGTCAGATGAGTGTGATGCGCTCGACGCTGATCGGTGGCCTGGTCGCGGGCCTCAAGCACAACCTCAACCGCAAGCAAGAGCGTGTGCGCCTGTTTGAAGTGGCGCGCGTCTTCCACGGCGTGGCCGCCGAAGTGCAGCCTGAACGAATCGCCGCGCTGGCATGGGGCGCACGTGCGCCCGAGCAGTGGGGTGCCGGCAAGGACAAGGTCGATTTCTTCGATGTGAAGGCCGATGTCGAAGCGCTGATCGCGCCGCGCGTGGCCGAATTCCGCCGCGCCAATCATCCGGCACTGCATCCCGGTCGTTCGGCCGATGTGGTACTCGACGGTATCGTGATCGGTGTCGTCGGTGAACTGCATCCGCAGTGGGTACAGGCATACGAGCTGGGTTTGGCGCCGGTGTTGTTCGAGCTTGATGTGGCTGCTTTGCTGGCCGTGTCGCGGATCAAGGCCGAGGCCGTATCCAAGTTCCAGCCGGTGCGGCGGGATCTGGCGCTGGTGGTCGATGAAGCCATATCGGTGGCCGAGTTGCAGGCAGCATTCCGGGCGGTGAAAAACCCGTTGGTGACCGAGGTCGCACTGTTTGACGTTTACCGCGGCAAAGGTGTTGAGGAAGGAAAAAAGAGCCTTGCATTCAAGGTGTTAATCCAAGATACTCGGAAAAATTTGACCGATGAAGAGGTCGATGCCGCGGTTAGCCAGTTGCTTCGCAAGGCGGAAACGTGCGGCGCGATGTTGAGGGCGTAATGCAGTACGGAATCACAACAATGACGCTGACGAAGGCCGACCTTGCCGACATGCTGTTCGACAAGGTAGGTCTCAACAAGCGCGAAGCAAAAGACATGGTCGAGGCGTTTTTCGAAGAAATTCGCCTTTCGCTCGCCGAAGGGGATGTAGTCAAGTTGTCGGGTTTCGGCAACTTTCAGCTGCGCGACAAGCCGCAGCGCCCTGGCCGCAATCCAAAGACCGGGGAAGAAATCCCGATTTCCGCCCGCCGGGTGGTGACCTTTCACGCCAGCCAGAAGCTCAAAGGGCTAGTCGAACTCCACTATGCAAAGCACCAGCAACGTCGTCCCGACCAATGAGCTACCGCCGATTCCGGCCAAGCGCTATTTCACCATTGGTGAAGTGAGTGAGCTGTGCGGGCTGAAGCCGCATGTGCTGCGTTACTGGGAGCAGGAATTCACCCAGCTCAAGCCGGTAAAGCGGCGCGGCAACCGGCGCTATTATCAGCACCATGAAGTATTGTTGGTGCGGCGCATTCGCTCGCTGTTGTACGAGCAAGGCTTCACCATCAGCGGCGCCCGCAACCAGCTCGCGCATCTGGGTGAGGGCGCGGCGGGCAGCAATGAAATGACGGCTTCGGTGCGGCAGGAGTTGCAAGCCTTACTGGACTGGCTGAAGCTCTAGCGCGACGCGAGCGAAGACGTTATACTTCGCAACTCTCGGAATGTGGCGCAGCCTGGTAGCGCACTTGCATGGGGTGCAAGGGGTCGCGAGTTCGAATCCCGCCATTCCGACCAATTAGATTAAGGGGTTAGCTTCGGCTAACCCCTTTTTCATTCCGCGTTTTATTAGAAGTTCTTCTAATACGCTTTCGATATGTGCATGAAAAAGCCCGCTTCTGCGGGCTTTTTTGCGTCCTATCCGGCTTTTCTAGCGGGTAAATGCAACACCACCTCGCTGACTGGCATATCGCGTAATTTGATGTAGGTTTCCGTCATGCTTGTGTCGGTATGCGTGGCTCCAACACTGATTTGCCCGATGTTATAGCCGGCACGCTTCGCATCGGTCATCTTGGCTTCGCGCTCGATCGCCGGAGCGTGCAGCCGGTCGAACTCGGCCAGAACCCGGGCGCAGAACGGATGCAGCTGGGCCTTCGGGTCCGGATGCAGAAGATAGGCCGAATCGGTCTTGGCCAGATGGTCGCGGTAGATGCCGGAAAGCTTCTTGGCTCCCTCGGCTGGCACCTGAATCCGTGCATTCCCGAGCGGCGCATAGCCCATGTGGCTGAGCGTGCGCGCGGCGACCAGCTCGTGGCCGGCGTCGATCTGGGCCTGCGCCAGCTCGCACACCTGGTCTTCGCTCCAGCCGTGATTGATCAGTGTTTCCACTTTGCCGGCCAGCGATTTCTTGGTGTCGTCATCGATGTCATTGGCGGCATCGATGGTGTCGGACAGCAGTTTGCGGCGGGCGGCGGTGGTTTCGGACAGTTGGCGTGCAGCGGTCGCTTGTTCGGCCAGCGCCTTGTTGACCTGCGCGGTGACGGCATCCGCGTTCAGACCGCCGATCGACAGCTGGATCACCGGTGCGGCACCGGACGGCGCAGCGGCAGCGGCGAATGCTTCGGACAGCTTCACTGCGGCGGCGTCAAGCTCGGCGCAAACGCGCGCACACCGCGTCGTCGTCGGCCGCGAGCTTGATTGCTTCCTCGGCCGCTTTCAGGATCGCCGCGACGGCGGCTTCGGATAGGCCTTTGGCCTGCAGGTCTTGCTGCAGTTTCTTCGGGTGCGTGTTCATGGTCGTTTGAGTCTCGGATAGAAGTGTTCTTGCCGGTTCGGGGTGGATCAGGACGGGGGTCGGGTCGCCGTCGGAATCGCAGGACAGCGTGATGGGGGCGAGGCGCTTGATGACCGGGCGCACGGTCAGGCCCGCGCCGAGCAACACAGGACCGTGGGACTGACCCCGTTTGTTGTCCTGGTAGTTCTCGTGGTATTCGGCAGAGAGGTATTGGTAACCGCGTTGCTTTACGGCTTCGATGCCGAAGGGCGTCCATTCGACTTGCGCCCGCAGCCGGTCACCTTCCACGCGTAGCGCCAGAATCTTGGCGGCGGAGCCGTCGGCAGGCTTGTGGGCGACATCGAGGAAGATGTCGGTGCCAACGGTGCCGGCTTCGAAGTTCTTCACCATCGACAGCAACATGTCGCGGGTGATGTCGAAGCGGCCGTAACGGGGATCGGTGAAGCTGCCAGTGCGGGTGACGGTCACCCAACTGGTGGTTTTGTCGTCACCGGGAAGGCTGGCAATGCCGGCAAGGAGTCGCACTCGCCGGCTGTGGCCGTGGGAAAGTCGGATGTGTCGCGCTTGGGTCATCTCTGCCACCGTTGGAAACCCCAGCGGCCGGGAGGAGACCACTGGGAGCCGGTTGCCCAGCTGGTAGCAGATTACGAGGTGGTGTTACGCGGAATAAGGGGGGGATTGTGTGCGGGTTTCAGAGGTACTGCAATGTAGAGCTAATGTGGATTTTTATACCTCGCTCAATTGCAGCCAGGCGACTTTCAAAGTCTTTTATCCGTACGCCGCTATTTCGGTGCTGTGATAATTCAGAGTTTATCGCCGTATATTCTTTGAATGATTTTTGCAGTTTTTTGTCTTCATTGAAGTGAATTGATGATGACATTTCTAGGCTAAGCTCAGCAAATAGTGCCATTGGTTTTGCATTGGTTTCCAGATTGTATTTCTGGATTAATTCCATCGCTTTTTCGTTTTGCTCTTGGCCCATATTTTCATGCAATAACCTGATGCAGACATCAAGTTCAACCAACGCACGGCCGGCGGCTACCGAGGAACGGATGATCCTGCTTCCTTCGTCAGTGGTTCGCGCATGCTCTGCTTGTTTTTTCCAGCGATCGATTGCCCGTCAGGCAAAAACGGCAGTTGCACAGGTTGCTATGAACGACAATATTTCCAATAGATCACGAAACGTCGCGATCCAGAATGTATCCACTAAGTAATTAACGAATCTGGTCATGTTTTTTGTGCGAGTTATTTCACGGTGGATGCTCAGTCTAATACGGCCGCAACAAAATTCAACGTGTTTGGATGAGCTGGCCATGGGCAACTTGTGCGGTCAGGATACACGCCAGGCCCGAAACCGTATAAATCCGCACTGGCATGCGTGTCGCACACATCCCGCACCCGATGGTTCGGTGACAGCGTGAATTTCACGCCAATTATTCCATCCGTCTGAAACGCCGCGCCCATGTATGCCTCGCCGTGGGCGCGGTTGATCTCCGTCCTGAAAACCCGCTCGGCCTGATACACGATGCCCCGGCCATTCACTGGATCCGGTGCGCCAGTCATGAACTCGCGGATCGATGTCGACAGCGATGTCGCGCGACCGGCGTCTGCCGCGGCCAGTACGGACCTATCGACGGTTTCGCCACGGGCCCGTGCACGCATCGCAGCTTGGTGCGCGCTCTCGCCGTTGATGATGGCGAACTGGATGTGATCGGTCAGCGTCTCTACTGCGCCACGCTGGATGCGCCAGAGCCGCTCGGACAGCTGCAGCCCATCGCCGGCGGTGAAGTGGTGCATGAACGCCACGGCCTGGTGATTGATGCCAAAGAGCTGGGAGGGCGGTAGCAGTTGGCCGAAGGGTGCAGTACCGATGCTCACAGATTGCTCGATGCTGTGGTACAGGGTGCTGTCGCGGCGCCGCTGCAGGTGTTCCAGTTCTTTGCGCACGTCGCCCAGCAGCTGCTGCAGCTGCGCCAATGTGGGCCGGTCACCGGCACCGGCCGCTTGGCGGATACGGGATTCGATGGCATCGCCGGCGTCGTCGTACATCACGATCAGCTCGTCGACCGCCTGGTCGGTGTGAGTGTTGCGCTGGCGTACCGCTTCGAGCGTCGCCTTCCGGATCAGTGCGCCGCGTTCGCTGTTGGTTGGGCGTGCCGCAACTCATTCATGAAGCGGTACTTCACTCGGATTCCCTGGCAAAGTACCGCGGCTTTTTTAAGATGTCGCGCTCTTCTTTGGTACGCCTCAACTGAGCCCGCAGGCGAAGGGTTTCGCTCTTGGCCTCGACTAGATCGGCCGACCGTTTCTCGCTGTCATCCGGCACAACTGCGCTGCCACACTTGTAAAGGCTGTGGCTGGAAACGTCGGGTGCTCATGGACTTCCTCCGATGCACAAATCATGGGGCCGGAACGCTTACGGTCGTAAGGATAGTCCAATGTAATTAATCATTCGGAACTGGGCATCGAGGCCGCTTTCCCCGGCAATTTGTGGAGAACCGAATTTCTTAGGAGATTACTGTATTTCGTGAGTGCCGGATTGTCAGAGCAAGCCTGAACTTCTCCGGGGGGATCGTCGCACCGAGGCTCCCCGGGCGCATTCATCATCATTGCTTTTCTGTTACTAAAATACTATACATCCATTTCATCTTGAGTAAGATTTTGCATGGGCTTTTAACCTATTAGAGTCTGGCCTTTTATTTGACTTGTGCAAGGTGGGCGACATGAATTCGAGAGTAGAGCTGCACGGCGAGTTGGGTGGTGTTCTACGTGAATTCAAACGCACCTTTTGGGTATTGGCCGCTTTCAGTGCGACGATCAATGTGCTGATGCTGACCCCTTCTGTATATATGTTGCAGGTCTATGATCGCGTTTTGGTGAGCAGAAACGTGTCAACGCTATTGATGCTGAGCGTGATGGTGTGTGGCCTGTATATGTTGATGTCATTTATGGAGTTGGCCCGCTCGATTATTCTGATCAGAGTTGGCAATCAACTGGATATGGCGCTGAATCAACGCATATTCAATGCCGCGTTCGAGCGTAGTCTGCGGAGGGCGGGAGGAAATCCGGCACAGGCGCTGCAGGATCTTACGCAGGTTCGTCAATTTCTGACCGGAAATGGCTTGTTTGCATTTTTCGATGCGCCCTGGACCCCCATTTACTTATTGGCGACGTTTCTGATTCATCCCATTTTGGGGCTGATGACGCTGGCAGGTTCGATCATTCTATTCGGGCTTACTTGGTTGACCGAATATGCGACCAGCGGGCCGCTGGCTGAAGCGAACAAGGCTGCGATCGCTTCGGGCGCCTATGCCAACAACAATCTGCGTAATGCCGAAGTGATCGAGGCGATGGGCATGCTGCCGATTATCCGCGAGCGCTGGTTTGAAGGGCACCGGCGCATTCTTGAGCAGCAAACGCTGGCTTCGGATTCTGCGGCCCGGATTAGCGGGGTGACGCGCTTTGTGCGCATTGCGCTGCAATCATTGAGTCTTGGGGTTGGTGCCCTGCTGGCGATCGAAAACAAGATTAGCCCTGGCATGATGATCGCCTGTTCGATCCTGATTGGCCGGGCGCTCGGGCCTGTTGAACTGGCTATCGGTAGTTGGCGCCAATGGCTGGGCTGTCGTGCCGCTTGGGGACGGCTTGATATCTTGTTGCGCGAATTCCCCCCGCAATTGCCGCGTATGCCTTTGCCGAAACCGAAGGGCGCGATCTGTCTGGAGGCGGTCAGTGTTGCTGCGCCGGGAGGGGGGCAGGCTGTGCTTCGCGGCATTTCGTTTTCCCTGCCTGTGGGTGAAATGCTCGGTGTCATCGGGCCTTCCGGGGCTGGGAAGTCAACACTGGCACGGTTATTGGTCGGCGTGCTGACAGCGCAGCAGGGCAAGGTTCGTCTTGACGGTGTCGATGTCGCGCAATGGCCTCGCGAGGAGTTGGGCGCGTGGATTGGGTATCTTCCGCAGGATGTTGAATTGTTCGAAGGAACCGTTGCCGAGAACATTGCCAGATTCAACCCAGTGGATAGCGACGCTGTGATCGCCGCGGCCACCATGGCCGGGGTGCACGAGCTGATCCTCCGGCTGCCATTGGGGTATGAAACGCTGTTGAACGCCGATGGGTCTCCATTGTCCGGCGGCCAGAAACAGCGCATTGGTCTCGCCCGAGCAATATATGGCGAATCATCGCTGATCGTGCTTGATGAACCCAATGCCAATCTTGACGACGCAGGCGAGGGCGCATTGTTGCAGGCCTTAAAAGCGCTCAAGCATGCACGGCGAACGGTGGTACTCATCTCGCATCGACCGGCCGTGCTGGGTGTGGTCGATCAGGTGCTGGTGCTGGCGGATGGGGGAATCAAAATGTTCGGCCCTCGCGACGAGGTATTTAATGCATTGCGTCAGGCGAATGTCATCGCTGCGGCTGGATCGGCCGTAGCCCTGGTCAGGGAGTAATGTGATGACCAAACTCCGCGATTTCTTTCCGAAATCACGTCCCCGCGCAGACGGCGGCATTGATGTCGATGCGCGGCGACCGATGCGTCATGTGCTGTGGGTGATGCTCATTGCCTTGGGCGGTTTTTTCCTTTGGGCTGCCTTTGCGCCGCTTGATGCCGGTGTGGTGTCGAATGCGACAGTGAAGGTGGTGAATGACCGCAAAAAAATCCAGCATGAACGGGGCGGGATTGTTGAGGCCATTTGGGTGCGTGAAGGACAAGCGGTTCAGAAGGGGCAAGTGCTGATCCGATTGAATGCCACGCGTGCGATTGCCGAGCAGGGGGCATTAAGCACCGAATATATCGTGGCCTCTACGGTTGAGGATCGCCTTGAGGCGGAGCGGGACAGGCGCGAAGAAATTCGTTTTTCTCCCGCCTTGCTGGATCGTTTTGGAAATGATGCCCACCTGAAGGATGCGATGGAATTGCAGCGGCGGTTGTTTGCCACACGCCGTATTGCCTTGAGTGGCGAAATCAATATCTTGAAAGAAAGCCTGCGGGCGGCGCAGGAGCAGCTTGGCGGATTCGAGCGCGTCAAGGCAACGCGTGAGGCGCAACTGAGGTTTATTGGCGAGGAGCTGGTTGGTGTGCGGAGTTTGGCCGATGAGGGCTATGTACCGCGCAATCGTCTTCTTGAACTGGAGCGTAATGCCGCGCAACTCAATGGCGCTCTGGCCGAAGATATCGGCAATACCGGCAAGGTTCGGAACCAGATTTCCGAAATCAAGCTGCGGATTTTGCAGCGGGAGCAGGATCATCAAAAAGAACTGCAGTTGCAATTGACCGACGCACAAAGGGATGCGGCGATGCTGATGGATCGGTTGCGCGCAATTGATTACGAAGTCGCCAATGCGCAGGTGTATTCGCCTATCAATGGCATTGTTCTTGGCCTGAATGTGTCGACCCTGGGCGGGGTGATCCAGCCCGGTGCGCATCTTATGGATATCGTTCCCGAGCACGAGCCTCTGCAAGTTGATGCCATGATACCGGTGCATGCAATCGACAAGATGAAGGCGGGTTTGGCGGTGGATATCTCATTCCCGGCCTTTAACCATTCCAGTACGCCGAGTATTCCAGGCAAGGTTTTGACGGTATCGGCGGATAGCCTGATCGATGAATCCAGCAAGCTGCCGTATTACCTGGCCCAGATTGTTGTGACGGCCGAAGGAATGAAAATGCTCGGGGTCAATCAGATTCGCGCCGGGATGCCCGCAACGGTGACGATCAAGACAGGAGAACGCAGTCTGTTGAGCTATTTGCTCAAGCCCTTGCTCGAGCGCCTTGATGGCGCGTTCAAGGAGCAATGAATGCGCGCCGCCAAGCTGATTCTGGCCATGGTATGTACGGTGCCGCTTGCGCAGGCGATGGATCTGAAAGAGGCCTGGCAGCAACTGAAATCACAGGGGCCCGTCTATCAGGCTGCGATGTACGAGCGCGAAGCGGGGGTACTCAATCGCCAGCTGGGACTGGCTGGATTGCTGCCGCAGATCAGTGTAACCGCCTACAAAAACCGTGTTGATGGCCACAGTGATCAGCCCGATGTGCTAGGACGAACGCGGGAAAACAAGCTGGATTACGATGCCCAGGGGGCGGTTGCCCAGCTGCGGCAACCGTTGTTCAACTGGCAAAAATACGCCGAGTACCGCCAGGGCGAACAGCGCGCGCAATACAGCGAGGCGGTGTTCGATGCCCGTGCACAGGATTTGGCCATTCGGCTGGCTAACCGCTATTTCGATGTGCTCTTGGCAAGGGAAAGCGTCAGTCTGGCCGAAGCCAAGGCCCGTGCGTTCGAGGTGCAGCGCAGCGCGGCGATGCGGCGACATGCACTTGGCGATGGTACGGTGACCGATGTCGACGAGGCGACGGCCCGCCGCGACTTGGCACAGGCCGAGTACATTGAGGCGCAGGATAAATTGCTGATCGCGCGGCGCCTGCTGCAGGAAATGCTTGGTGAGAGTCTGACGTCGGTCGCTTCGCTGAATCCTGACCGTTTTGAGACACCGCAGATCGAGCCCCGTACCTTGCCGGACTGGATGGCGTTGGCTGAAACCGAAAATCCGTGGATACGTGCCCGTCGGCGTGCGCTTGCCGTCGCGGATGAGGAGGTCAGCCGCAGTACGGGTGGCCATTTGCCGACACTGGATCTGGTTCTCAGTTACAACGCCGGGGATAGCGAAACCATTTCAACGCTGGATCAGCGCAACCGCTATGGACTGATTGGGGTGCAACTGAGCATCCCGGTCTTCTCGGGCGGTGCGATCAGCGCGCAGGTTCGGCAAGCACAGGCGAATCGTGCCAAGACACAGGCCGAGCTTCATGCCGCACGGGAGGAGGTCATTTCGGATACCACGCGCGAATTTCGCGGTGTGCAAAGCGGTGAAGCGCGTATCCGGGCGCTGGAAACCGCCATCATTTCATCCGAACGCGCACTGCACTCGACGCGCAAAGGATTCATGGCGGGAACCAGTACCAATGTCGATATCCTCAACGCCGAGGAGAAAGTATTCGTTGCCCGGCGTGATCTCGTTGACGCCAAGCTGCGTTATCTGATGGCGCGGCTACGCTTGGCCGCAGCCGCTGGTGCGCTTGGCGACGATGATCTGGGATGGGCGAACGGCTACCTGACCGGAACGTTGGCGCTGGGGCCTTGATCACGTTCAGATCCGGTAAATACGGTTGGGGTGGGTGATGGTCGGGTCGACATGATCAATGGTGTGCAGGATCTGCTCGGGTGCTGCCAGGCCAGGAATCATGGTCCAGCGCGAGGTGGCATCGTTGCCAATGCGGAGCATGCCGGTATGGCTGGACACAATGCGGTCGATCTGCGGATCGGGGTCGAAAAAGCCCAACCGGTAACGCAGCTTGCGTAGTTCATCCGGGGAGCCGGTCAGCAGCAACCAGCCTGGCCCCAGCCGATTGCTTTGGGCATAGGCACGCAGCGTATCCGGGGTGTCAAGTTCGGGCTGCAGGGTGATCGAATACAGGAAGACGCTGCTGCCGACGCGCTCGCCGAGCTGGCGATGGACTTGGCGAAGATTGAACGTGGTCGCCGGACAGATGCCGCCGCACGATGCGTAGATCATGTTGATGACGACAAGTTTCCCGCGGATCAGATCATCGTAGAAGCGCACCGCACGCCCATCGTGGGTCTGGAGTGGCGTATTGGGAAACGGCGTCGCAACGTTTTTGCCTTGCGAGCGGCCGAGCCAGCCGCCCGCCATGAAGGCCAGTGCGCCGAGACTGGCACCGGCAGTGAGCATTCTACGCGTCAGCATAATGGTTCATCCTTACGTTAGACCTTAGTCCTCGATATCCCAACGCAGCATCATGGCGTGGTCCTCGTGGATCAGGTTGTGGCAGTGCATCACGTACTTGCCGGTGAAATCACGAAAGCGCAGGAAAATCCGGATCGTCATGTTCGGTTCGAGTACGAACACATCCTTGCGGCCGCGTTCATGCGGTGGGATGGGAATCTCGACGCCTTCGATGCTCTTCTTGAGAATTCGCCCCTCTTCGAAATGGATGTGAATCGGATGTGCCCAGCCACCGCTGTCGTTAACCAGCTCCCAGATCTCGGCGCTACCCCGTTTGATCTTGATGCGTGGTGCACGCAGGTCTACCACCTTGTCGTTGATGACCCACATGCCGTTCTTGCGTTCGAACTCCCAGCGCCTGACTTTGGCGCTGGCGATTTCGGCGGCGCTGATCGGGGGCAACTGCCGTAGCGTTGACGGGATGACGCTTGCATCCGGCTGCGATGGGTAGCGGTCGACGATGAGCTTAAGAACCCGCACGCCCGGTGCGCGTACATCTTTGGCCTTACGGGTTTCCTCCTGCCGCAGCCGGTTGACGATATAAAGCTCGGTACCGATGGGGTAGGCGGAAAAGTCGATCACGATATCGGCCCGCTCGGCGACGCCAAGACGTACCTTGGTCTGATGCCAGAGCGGTTCGGGCAGCAGGTTGCCGTCGTTGGCAAGGTAGGTGAATGTCTGGGCGACATCGTTGCGGTTGACGAGGTAGAACTCATAGAAACGGCTGGGGCCACTGTTGAGCAAGCGGAAGCGGTATTTGCGCGCGGCGACGCGCAGAACCGGTTCGATTTTGCCGTTGACGACGACCTTGTCACCCAGAATGCCGTCCGGGTTGAGCTGGTCATAAAGCAGCTTGCCCTGCTGGTCGAAGCGCCGATCCATGAAATTGAGCGGGTAGTCGTAGGGGCCGCTGGGCAGGCGCAGTGCCCGGGGATTGGGGTCGCGCTCGTTGCCGGAGTCGAGCTCGTCATACAGCAGGTAGAAGCCGGAAAGGCCGCGATAGACGTTGGGACCGGTGAAATCGAGCGTGTGGTCGTGATAGAACAAGGTACCCAGCGCCTCGCGCACGTCGCCATATCCGTTCTGAAACTGGTCATAGCCGGCGAGGATGTTCGGATAGAAGTGATCCTTGAAGCTCCCGGGGCTGGTCAGGCCGGGGCCGGCCTTGCTGGCGCTGAAGTAGTCGCCGGGAAAACCGTCGCTTTCCGACGCGCAGTGCAGATTATGCAAATGGGTGGAAATTTCCGGCGAGCCAAAGCCGACGTGGTTGCGTGGCAGCTCGTTACGGAAGCGACACAAGATCGGCTTGCCATAGTGGGCTGTGATGACCGGCGAGAAGATGGCCGGATTGCTGTTGGCGCCCTCGTAAACCCAGACCGGCTGGGCGGGGAGCGACGGATTGAACACCCAGCGCGGGCGTTCAACGGCGCGAAGTTCATACAGTTCGAGCTGGGCCGCACTGAGTTCGGCCCAGCGTTGATGCGGCAGGCGTCCGGCCTCGCCGAAGGCGGTATTCGCCTGCATGGTCGGGACGGGATGGAGGGTGGAAACATGAGGAACCGGGGTGATTTCCCGCGGCAGTTCTTCTCGCCATGGCAGTGTTGCCGGGCTGGGTGGCAGCGAGGGCGACGTTGACACATCATCATCGTCACCGGCCTGTCCTTGTCGGATCAGCAGCGCCGGTGCGGCCACCGACCCCAGTTTGAGAAAGCTCCGGCGGGACAGCGCCCACCGCTCTGGGCGCGTGCCCGTGTTCTGTTTTCTGTGCCACATATCCACCCCCGATCATGAATCGGCCATCGCATTTGCGGAATGATCCTGTTCCGGCGTGGTACGGGTTGATTGCCGCACCACGCCGGGTCGGGCTTAGCCCGCTAGGATGAAGTCGCTCTGCGTGATTGCATTGGTGCCCGTGCCATTGACGCCAACCAGCACGATCGTGTCGGCGCCGATCGTGACGCGCGTGTCATTACCGAGATCTTCGATCTGCACGCGGTTGGTAAAGTCGGCGGTGCTGATCCCGAGCGAGGAGATATCGAGCAGCTCCTGGCCGCCACTGACATTGGCATCGAAGTTGTTGATCCTGTCCTGTCCAAAGCTGGGTGCCGAGAACACGAAGGTGTCGTTACCGCCGCCAAAGAGCCCGAACACGCCCGCTCCGCCGGTCATGACATCGTTACCGCCGCCGCCTTCGATGATGTCGTCGCCGTCGCCTCCGTTGATGTTGTCGGCCGCAGCACCGCCGGTGATGCGGTTGGCCCCGGCATTGCCGCTCAGCGTTGCGCCATTGCTGCCGATGTGCACCAGCGTTTCGACGTTGTTGGCGAGGGTGTAGGTGCCCAGGGTTGACATGACCGTATCAATCCCGCCGTTGGCGGTTTCGGTGATCACGTCGCCGGCGACATCGACATAGTAGGTGTCGTTGCCGGCACCGCCGATCATGGTGTCGGCACCTGCACCGCCATTGAGCACGTCGTTGCCGCTACCGCCGCTCAAGCGGTTGGCGAGCGCGTTGCCGGTGCCGGTGAAATTACCCGTGCCGGTATAGCTCAGCTGCTCGACATTGTTGCCGAGCGTGTAGCTGCTCAGTGACGTCTGAACCAGGTCATTCCCGTCGCCGGCACTGGCGCCTTCGGTCACGCTATCCGCGGCATCATCGACCACATAGCTGTCGTTGCCGGCACCGCCAGCCATGGTGTCGGCACCCGCGCCGCCGTTGAGGGTGTCGGCACCGGCTTCTCCGAGCAGCTGGTCGTTGCCGTTGCCGCCGTTGAGCGCGTCGCTGCCGGTACCACCGCTGAGCATGTCGTCGCCATCCAGCCCGTTGAGGGTGTCGTTGCCGGCCATGCCGAGGATGATGTCGGCACCGGCGGTGCCGTTGAGCGTGTTGTTTGCGCCGGTGCCGGTGATCTGGTCACCGACCACGGCCGTTGCCACCGAGGTCAGCACTTCTTGAGTGCCGCGCTGGTCGGTGTAGCGGACGACAACCCGCAGCTGCTGGCCGACCTGTGCCTGGCCTGGCGTGAACGACGCCCCGGTCGCGCCGGCAATGTCGGTGAAGCCGCCGCTGCCGCCCAGCTGCCACTGATAGCTGAAGGTGACGCCCGCCATGCCATCGGCGTCGGCAATATCGCTTGTCGATACGCTCAAGACCTGCCCTTCGGTGGGGGTGGCATCGCTCAGCGCTAGCACGCCGGTCGGCGCATCGTTGACGTTGGCCACTGCCGTGGTCGCAGCCGAGATGATCTCTTCGGCCTGGCCACGATCATCGGTGTAGCGGACGATCACGCGCAGTTGCTGGCCGACGTGCGCATCGCCGGGGGCAAAGCTGGCCGTGGTGGCACCGGGGATATCGCTGAAGCTGTCACCGTTGCCGACTTGCCACTGGAAGGCGAGGGTCGCATTGCTCATGCCGTCGGCATCGACAATGGCACTGGTATCGATCGTCAGCAGCTCGTCCTCGCTCGGCGACGGGTTGCTGATGGCCGGCAGGCCGGTGGGCAGATCGTTGATATTGCTGACCGGCGCGGTGATATCCGACGTCAGCCGCTCGGTATTGCCCTGATTGTCGATGAACGACGCCACCACCCGCAGCGCCTGGCCGACCTCGGCATCGCCGGGCTGGAAGGTCGGGCCGGTGGCGGCTTCACGCCAGCTGCCATCGGCGTTTTGTGCCTCCCAGATGAAGGTGACGTTGGCCGGGTTGATACCGTCCGGGTCGACGATGTTGCCGAGCGATGCCGTCAGTACCTGATCCTCGGCCGGTGTGGTGGCGTCGATCACCGGCTGGCCGCTGGCCGCGCGGCTCTGGTTGATCGGGGCGGTCTGTGCGGAAACGACGCGCTCGGGGGCGCCCTGACCGTCGATGAACGAGGCGATCACGCGCAGCGGCTGCCCCAGCAGCGGGATCTGCAGGTTCTGGCCACCGACCGTGGCACCCGGGGTGAAGTTGGGGCCGGAGCCTATGGTGGCCCAGACGCCTTCGTCGGTGAACACCTGCCATTCATACCGCAGCGAGCCGGCGACAATGCCGTCCGCATCGGTAACGCCGCTGAAATTTGCCGTCAGCGTTTGCCCCATGGACGGACTGGTATCGCTGAGGGTGATTTCGCCATCCGGCAGGGCATTGTCGCCGGCGACGCGCACGGTTTGATCGGCGAACTGCAGCCTTTCGATATTCTGCAAGGTGTCGACGCCGTCGAGCAGCGTGCCGCCGGTGTGCGCGACGGTCATCGTGCCATCGTCGTTCCGGGTGATGGTGTAGTTGTCCATCACTTCGGAAAACACCGCGGTATCGACCTCGCGCGCCGCGTTATCGGTACCGAGTATCTCGCGGATGATGTGCAACTGTTCCGGCTTGATCCTGCCGGCCAGGATCTCCTGCTGCAGCTCGCCCTTGAGCCAGTCATACGAGGCGATGTCCACTGCCGGATTGGCCGGGTCGCGCACGCCGATGCGTACATTCAGCCAGGCGTCGCCATCGATGAAGTCGTCGGCGCCACGGCCTTCGATCCGGTCGCTGCCGGCGCCACCGAGGAGTACATTGCCGGCGGCGTAGGCGAGGCTGTCCGGGCGCGCATCTGTCGCGGCGGGCGCCAGCCCGAGCAATTGCCGCAGCCCGGCAATCCGGTCTATGCCTTCCTGCGTGAGTACATGGGTGTCGAGCGTGAGCTCGGGAACCGTTTGCACAATCGAACGATCGTCGCCGATCAGGGTGTCGTTGTACTTCCAGCCCGACAAGCCCTCGACCTGGTCGAAACGGTTGCGCAGGATGTCGGCCTGTTCGGTGGCGAAGATCGGCACTTCAAGATCGGCAAAGGCGTCGCGCTCCATCCCTTTGTGTATGACCCAGTCGAAGCCGAACATCCCTTCGTTGCGATGGATGCCCAGCCCCTGAACCATGATGTCGTCGCCGGATTCGGCGTCGTAATCACTGTCATTGCCGCCGCCAAACAGGACGTCGTGGCCGATGACCGGGCTGTTGAAAAACAACTCGGAGTTCTCGCCTGCCAGCGTATCGAAACCATCACCGCCTTCGATCCAGTCATCGCCCTCGTTGCCGTGCATGAGGCTGGCCCCGGAGCTGCCCAAGATGAAGTCGTTGCCCTCGCCGGCAAAGATTTCCTTGCTGTCCGAGCCGCCGACGATGAAGTCGTTGCCATCGTTGCCGAACAGCAGGTCCAGGCCGTTGCCGCCGTGGATGATGTCGTTGCCTGCACCGCCCTTGATGACGTCCGCTTCGCCGACGTCGACGCCACGATCGGTCAGATAATCATCGCCGGCGCCGCCGAACAGGTGATCGACGCCGTAACCGCCCTCGATGCGATCGTTGCCGCCGTCGCCCCAGACGGTATCGTCGCCATCGCCGGAGATCAGCCGGTCATCTTCCTCGGTGCCGCCCAGAACAATGTGGCTGCCGCCGTGGTATTCCAGCACGTCCAGATCACCATCACCGTCCAGATCCTTGCGCACGACCAGCGGGCTGAGTGCTTCAAGGATGGGATCGCTGCCGGTTGGATCCGCGCCGATCTGCAGGCTTTGATCCATCTCGAGGATGTGCTCGACGGCCTGGAACAGCGAGCCGGGCAGGTGGGACGAACCCGGCCGGCCGAGGTCGGTATTGGCCATCACCAGTTCGGCGAACGAGTTGCCTTCCAGCTCGTTCAGCAGATTCATGCCCTGGGTGCGGCTGAGGTAGTAGAAGCGGTCGCCGGCCTGGAGTTTCTCCATCTGCGCTTCGAAAACGAAGGTGAAGGTCGAACCGAGCATGCCGCCGAAAGGCATTTTTTCCTCGGCCAGACCGCCGATCCACAGGTCGATGTTGTTGAGCCCGGTCTCGGTGTTGCTCCACCGGTCACCAGTACCGTTGAGGTACTCGACGCGGTCGGCCGGTGCGCCGGCCCCGCCCGTGACCAGCAGCGTTGCCGCCGCGCGCTTTGCATCCAGCGTGTCCGCACCGGTAATGCTCTCGTGGGTGCCGTAAGCGGCGATGAAGTTGATGACCGACGCCGGGTTCTTGATGTGCTGGGCAAAATCGACCCAGCTTGTGTACGGCCTGAGCTGGGTGTCGCCGGTCATTTCATAGAACTGTGCCCGGGCATGGTTCAGCGAGGGAACGCCGGTCTCGCGGGCCCGGGCGATGTTCAGTGCGGCCAGATCCAGTGGCAGGCCGACCAGATTGTTGCGCAGGGCTTCGGTGACGAATTCATCGATTTCATTGCCAACCTGCCGGGTCATGCCGCGGATGATCGCGCCGGCAGCCTCGTCGGCGCTGACGGTTCCGTTCCGGTCGAACTCGATCGGGTTGAGGAAGCCCTGAATCAGGTCGATGCTGGTGTCGTTCATCTCGCTGTCGAGGCGCGCAATCGTTTCGGTGAGCATCGAGTGGCCGAAGCGGTACACCACATGGGCGAACTCGGCAACGATGGCCGGGTTGATGTCGACGCTGTTGGTGAAGACGAAAAGGTCGACGTTGGGGGCGACGGTACGGGCGAACTCCTCGAACACGAGATGCTGATACTGCATCTCATTGGCGAAGCGTGCCGCCTGGAACAAGCGCTCGCCATCCCATTCCAGCGCGGCTATGGCGGCCGGATCGGTCGGAATCGCATCGACATCGGTACGCAGCCAGCTGTTGAGGAAAGCCAGGTCGCCCGATTGCAGAATGATCCCCTGGTTCTGCTCGACCAGCCGATTGTGCTCGGAGTGGAAAACATGATGAACCGTGGTCAGGCCGATGTTTTCGTTGCCGCGGCCGTCGCCGGTGATGAAATGGCGGTCGAGCAGCTCGTTGTCGTACTTGCCGGCGGTCGAGGTGCCATCGCCGTTGGACATCCCCGTTTCGGTGTCGTTGTCCGCATTGAGAACACGCTGGCCGTTGATCGTGGTGAACTTCGGCGCCGCCGCATGGGCGATATCGTCGAGGAACGCATGTCCGGTGCGCAGGGCCATTGCGGTCGAAACGGGCAGATCCGGATTCCCTTCGACCAGGACGATGTTGCCCTCGGCATTGACGACGAACATTTGTGCATAGCCGTTGGGGCCGCGGATGAACATGCCGTATTCATCGGTGAGCAGCTGCGGCACGTTGGTCACATCGGCGTCGGTCAGATCGATGCCAAGCAGCGTGCGACCCTGCTCCTTCACATCGGCCCAGGTGGCCAGACCGCCGTTGCTGCCGTCCAGCAGCAGACCGGTCGCAACGGGCTTGCCGTCATCGAGTGCGTATTCGCGCAAAAAAACCTGATGCGAGGCGCTTGAGGTGTAGGTCTGGTTCTGGTCGATAAAGGGCGTGGTCTGGTTGACGTGTTCGCGCACATCGTCGTCGGTGCCGAGCACACCATCCGCGCCGGGCTGGTTGGTGGCCCGTGTCAGCATCATGAAGTTGGGTGCGCCTTCGACATACAGGGGGTCGTCCGGCAACAGCGGAATCATCACTACGCCGCTGCCACCCTTGTTGACCAGATCCAGCCCATGGTCGAAGAACTGGCCGAACAGCGTCATCCAGCCATTGAACGGCGCGCTCAGCCCTTCGTCGGCGGCGACGTTTTCGATCAGCAAGCTGCCGTTGAGGTCGAAGGCCGGGTTGTCGCCGGCAGCGCCGACCGCGGCGGGATTGCTTGCGGTCTGGTCGGAAATCAGGTTGCTGATCGTACGTGGTTCGCTGTCTCTGACCACGCCGGTGGTGACAAAGTATTCGGCGCGGAATTCCGGGTCGAGCAGGCGCAGCATGATCTGATCGGCCGAGCCGTAATGGGCTTGCCCAGGCATCAGGTTGTTGTAGATACCGCTGACCGTTCGCAAGCCATGGGGAAGCATCGAATTGCCGACGAGATCTGCGAGATTGCCGCCGGCGCTATGCGCCTCGGCGATATGGATTTGCCGGAGAATGAATTCGAGATCGGCTTTATTAAGGGTGATCATTTTGTGCATCTCCATTGATATGTTTTTTTGAGGGGGAGGCCCCCTGTGCATGCGGCATCGCATCATTGATGCGGTGACATTCATGCTTTATTGGCGCGCAGCCGTACGACGCGCCTGCATTTTCGGGTTGCGAAAATGGGCGTCTTATCGGGAATTGCCGATTATTGGGTGCTGACAATACAAGAACGTCAATATGTGCTTTGGGCTGACGTTCGCTGGTTTTATTGGTGACTGTCTTGGTCAGTCGGTGGGGGAAATAACTGGTCGGTAATTGGTATTGCTACATGCTCCATATTGACTCGGCTACAGCCAAGCTAGGTTATGGGCCTGTACGTTAAAAGGCATTTTCAGAATGGTTCCGCCGTTTATCTGCGTATAACAGCATGTTTTTGTTTTTTTGTTGCGCGCTGCTGATTCGTGTGCGTGATTGCATTTCCTTGCGAAGGCTTTATCAAGGCTTTCTGGTAACTATTTAAGAATAGTAGAATTTGATTGTTTAATTATTTTTCGCTGGATGGTTTTTTTTTGTGAACGTGACTACGTCAATGCTGGAATTGCCGGCCATTCCGATTTTGTGAAATAAAAAGAAATTTGGGAGGATTATTTGAAATAAAACTGTAAGAATGTTTTGAGCTGAGGAGGCTGAGCGCTCGGCCCCGTTCATGCCTGACATCACGACATCAGCGTCGTCAGCCGATGAGCGGCTGGCACATTTGCAGCGGCAAACTGGCTTGATTCGTTGTCAGCTGCCAGGACATCCGGTCCGTGTCGTTCAGCGCGGGGTGCTCGGTGGTGTTCGGGCTTGCGTTTGCATTGATCACCAATGCGTCAAGGGGCCGCCAGATTAAATAGGCTGGTGGCCCGGCACGGCTGGTCTGGATGGGGGCCGACTGCTACACTGCGCTCCTTTCTGATACGGGGCCAAGTCATTGTGAATAAAGCACCTTTTTCGAGTTTGGCCCTGTCCGACGCCTTCCTTGCCAACCTCGATAGCCTGGGCTACCAGCACATGACGGCTATCCAGGCGCAGAGCCTGCCGGTGATCCTCGACGGTCACGACCTGATCGCGCAGGCCAAGACCGGCAGCGGCAAGACCGCGGCCTTCGGCATCGGCATGCTCAGCGCGCTGAACCCGCGCTTCTTCGGCATCCAGGCGCTGGTGCTGTGCCCGACGCGCGAACTCGCCGATCAGGTGGCCAAGGAGCTGCGCCGGCTGGCGCGGCATATCGACAACGTCAAGATCGTCACCCTGTGCGGCGGCTCGCCGATGGGGCCGCAAATCGGCTCGCTCGAGCACGGCGCACACATCGTCGTCGGGACGCCGGGACGGATTCGCGACCATCTCGGTCGCGGTACGATCGATCTGACGACCATCAGCACGCTGGTGCTCGACGAAGCCGACCGCATGGTCGACATGGGCTTTTACGAGGACATCGCCGGCATCGCCAGCGCTTGCCCGAAAAAGCGCCAGACGCTGCTGTTCTCGGCCACCTATCCGGACACGATCCGCAAGGATTGCGCGCGGCTCTTGAAGCTGCCGGTCGAGATCAAGGTTGAGTCGCAGCACGATGCCAGCAAGATCGAGCAGCGTTTTTACGAGGTCGAGCACGAAGAGCGCAACGCCACGGTCGCGGCCTTGCTGGCGCACTACCGTCCGAAGTCGGCGCTGGCGTTCTGCAATACCAAAATCCATTGCCGCGAGCTGGTCGAAGAGCTGCGCGACCAGGGGTATTCGGCGCTGGCGCTGTACGGCGATCTGGAACAGCGTGATCGCGACGAGATCCTGCTGCAGTTCGCCAACCAGAGCTGCACCGTGCTGGTGGCGACCGACGTCGCCGCGCGCGGTCTCGACATCACCACGCTCGATTACGTGATCAACGTCGACGTGTCGCGCGATACCGAAATCCACATCCACCGCATCGGCCGCACCGCGCGCGGCAAGGAGCGCGGTCTGGCGCTGAGCATCGCTTCGCCGCAAGAGAAGAAATGGGTCAAGCTGATCGAGGAATACCAGGGCGGCCCGGTGCGCTGGTTCGGCACTGATACGCTTGAGCCGACCAGCGCTGCGCCACTGTTGCCGCAAATGGTGACGCTGTGCATCGCCGGCGGCAAAAAGGACAAGCTGCGTCCCGGTGACCTGCTCGGCGCGCTGACCGGCGATGCCGGCATCAACGGCGAATGCGTCGGCAAGATCAATGTCTTCGATCACCTGACCTATGTGGCGCTCGACCGGCGCATCGCCGACAAGGCCTTCCAGCGCCTCTCAAGCGGCAACATCAAGGGTCGTACCTTCAAGATGCGCTTTATCGAGGGCTGATTTCATAGCAGCTCAGGCGCTGCATTGCGCTGCCCGGTGCGCGAAGCGCCGGGTTCTGACTGCGTGTGCCGGCATGGCTTGTAAGCCGCTCATGTTAGAATCGCCGGCTAAATCAATTCATTCGCGCTTCGGGGAGTTCTCATGTCCGGCAATTCGCTCGGTTTGTTGTTCACCGTTACCTCGTTCGGCGAATCGCACGGGCCGGGCATCGGCTGCATCGTCGATGGTTGCCCGCCGGGGCTGGCGCTCTCGCTTGATGACATCCAGCTGGAACTCGATCGCCGCAAGCCCGGCACCAGTCGCCATGTGACCCAGCGCAAGGAGCCCGACATCGTCGAGATCCTCTCCGGCGTGTTCGAGGGCAAGACCACCGGTACGCCGATCGCGCTGCTGATCCGCAACCAGGACCAGCGCAGCCAGGACTACGGCAAGATCGTCGAAACCTTCCGCCCCGGTCACGCCGATTACACCTACTGGCACAAGTACGGCATCCGCGACTATCGCGGCGGTGGCCGCAGCTCGGCGCGTGAAACCGCGGTGCGCGTCGCTGCTGGCGCGATCGCCAAAAAGTGGCTGAGCGAAAAATTCGGCATCGTCATTCGCGGCTATATGAGCCAGTTGGGCGAAATCGACGTCCCGTTCGTGAGCTGGGATGAAGTGGATCAGAATCCCTTCTTCGCGCCGAACAACGCCATCGTGCCGCAGCTTGAAGACTATATGGACGCGATCCGCAAGGAGCGCGATTCGGTCGGCGCCAAGATCACCGTCGTCGCCGAGAATGTGCCGGTCGGCTGGGGCGAGCCGGTGTACGACCGCCTCGACGCCGATATCGCCTTCAACATGATGAACATCAACGCGGTGAAGGGCGTCGAAATCGGCGCCGGTTTCGCCAGCGTCGCCCAGCGCGGCTCGGAGCATTGCGACGAACTGACGCCGCAAGGTTTTGCCACCAACCACGCCGGCGGCGTGCTCGGCGGCATTTCCAGCGGTCAGGATATTGTCGTCAATCTCGCGGTCAAACCCACGTCGAGCATCGCGCAGGAGCGTCGTTCGATTGACAAGCAGGGCAACCCGGTGATGATGGCGACCACCGGCCGCCACGATCCGTGCGTCGGCATCCGGGCGACGCCGATCGCCGAGGCCATGCTGGCGCTGACGCTGATCGATCATGCGTTGCGCCATCGCGCCCAGTGCGGCGATGTCGTCGTCGATACCCCGCGCATTCCCGGCAAGATTGCCTGATGGCGGGTTGGAAGGGAGGGCGGATGATGCGTGCGCTTTTATTGCTGTCGATGCTGGTTCTGCTGGCCGGGTGCGCAACGTCGCCGCCGACGTTCAAGTCCGAAGTCAGCATCCGCCACCAGATGGCGTCCGAAGTCGCCGGCAAGCGGTTTGCCTTCAAGCGTGACGCCAGCCAGAGTCAGAGCCTGCTGCAACGCGAAGTCGAGCACGATGTCGCCGTGGCGCTGGAGGGCCATGGTCTGCAGCTGGAAACCAGCGCGGCACGCGCCGACTGGCTGGTCGAGCTGGCTTATGGCGTCGATGACGGCAAGACCGTGACCTACAACCAGCCGGTGTGGGGAACGACCTACTACACCTATTACCGCCGGGTGTACTCCGGTAACAGCTATGTCGTGGTGCCGTACTACTATCCGAGCACCGAGGTCGTCGGCTCGCAACAGGTGTCGGAAACGGTGTTCACCCGCTATCTGGCTGTCGACATCTACGACCGCAAGGCGCTGGCCAGGAACGACTTCGCCAAGCTCTACGAGGGCGAGGCGAAGAATCACAGTCGCAGCGACAAGTTCGACAATGCGCTGCCTTACCTGACCCAATCGCTGTTCCAGTCCTTCCCGGGTCTGACCGGTACCCGCACGATTCAACTGGCGCTGCCGCCGCAACCCTGATCCCCATCGACGATGACGCCAGACCAATACTGCGAAGACAAGGCCGCCCAGAGCGGTTCGAGCTTTTACTACAGCTTCCGATTCCTGCCGCTGGAAAAGCGCCGCGCGATTACCGCGCTGTACGCGTTCTGTCGCGAAGTCGACGACGTCGTCGATGAAACGCACGACGAAAACGTCGCGCGCACCACCTTGGCGTGGTGGCGTGGCGAAATCGACCAGATGTACGCTGGCAACCCGCAACATCCGGTGACCCGCGCGCTGCTGCCGGTGCTGAAGACCTTCAATCTGAGCCGTGAGCATTTCCTCGAAATCATCGATGGCATGGAAATGGATCTCGATGAGGCGCGCTACAACAGCTTCAAGGATCTGCAGCTGTACTGTTATCGCGTTGCCTCGGTGGTCGGGCTGATGGCGGCCGAGATTTTCGGCTACACCGATCGTAAGACGCTCAAGTATGCGCACGATCTGGGCATTGCCTTTCAGCTTACCAATATCATCCGCGACGTCGGCGAGGATGCGCGCCGTGGCCGGCTGTACCTGCCGGTGGACGAGCTGCAGCGCTACAACGTGCCGGCCGCCGATATCTTCAATTTCCGCCAGACCGCCGAGTTCAAGTCGCTGATGGCGTTCCAGATCGACCGCGCCGAGCAGTTCTACCGGCAGGCGTTCGAGCAACTGCCCAAGGCCGACCGCAAGGCCCAGCGGCCCGGCCTGCTGATGGCGGCGATCTACCGTGCCACGCTGGAAGAAATCCGCCGCGATGGCGCCGACAAGGTGCTGAACCAGCGGTTGAGCCTGACGCCGATCCGCAAGCTGTGGCTGGCGTGGCGAACCTGGTGGTTTGGCTGAAATCAGGCGGCTGCGCCTGCGCATCTCGCTTCCGTCCGATGCTCGAAATCCTCATGGACATTGAGTCCACTCCGGTTTCTGCGCTTCGGGCGAAACCGACCTGCTTTGGCTCGCTCGCCTGATTCGGTCTATTCCAAGCCTGAAAACCGAAGCGCCTGCTTCGCGTTGAATGTGTCGGTGCCTGAATATCTGCGCATCACCGATTCTGGCCGCCGAGACTGAATGGACGTCCTTTTGCAACGATCCCTGAATACTTCTACCCATATCGCCGTCCTCGGCGGCGGTTACGCCGGCATGGCCGCAGCGGTCGAGCTGGCCGATGCCGGTGCGCGTGTCACGGTGTTCGAAGCCGGGCCGGTGCTTGGCGGCCGGGCGCGGCGGGTGAGTATCGATGGGCGCGAGATCGATAACGGTCAGCACCTGCTGATCGGCGCGTATTCCGAGTTGCTAGGGCTGATGCGTCGCGTCGGCGTCGATCCGGACTTCGCTTTCGTGCGCACGCCGCTTGATCTGGCCGTCGAGCCCGGTTTCCGGCTGCGGGCACCGAAGCTGCCGGCGCCGCTGCATTTGGCCGTGGCGCTGCTTGCTGCCCGTGGCCTGAGCTGGCGCGAACGCTGGGCGCTGATCCGGGCGATGCGCAGCGCCGAAACATCGCGCTGGCGCTTGGTTGACGATCTGCCGGTGGCCGACTGGCTCGCCGCGCAAGGCCAGCCCGTGCGGCTGGTCGAGGCATTCTGGCGACCGCTGACGGTGGCTGCGCTGAATACCCCGCTGGAAACCGCGTCGACCCAGGTGCTCTTCAATGTACTGCGCGACAGCCTCGCCGGCAGCCGCTCGGCGTCCGATCTACTGTTCCCGCGCATCGATTTTTCCGCGCTGTTTCCCGATGCGGCGGCACGCCATGTCGCTGCGTCAGGCGGCGAGGTGCGCCTGAATGCGGCGGTGAAATTGCTCGTCCGGGATGGTGATGGCTGGCTGGTTAATGGCGAGCATTTCGACGGCGTGGTCTGTGCCTTGCCGCCGCACCGTGCCGGCATGGCGCTGGGTAGCGTCGATGCATGTGCGCCACTGGTTGCGCAACTTGCCGCGTGGGATTACCAGCCCATTGTGACGGTCTATTTGCAGTACCCGGCTTCAGTGACGCTGCCGCAGCCGATGGTCGGTCTCGCCGCCGGGGTCAGCCAGTGGATTTTCGATCGCGGCCAGACGCACGATCAGCCAGGGCTGATCGCCGTGGTGCTGTCGGCGCGTGGCGCACACTCCGACTTGAGCCAAGCGCAATTGATATCCGCCGTCGTGGCCGAACTCGATACGGTCTTTGCTTGGGGCGAGCCCGGCTGGCGCCGCGTCATCGCCGAAAAGCGCGCGACCTTTGCCGCGACGCCGGGCTTGTGGCGACCGGCCAATACCACAGCCGAGCCGAGCTTGTGGCTGGCCGGCGATTACACCGCCGGCGATTATCCGGCGACGCTGGAGGGTGCAATCCGCAGCGGCCAAACGGCGTCCCGTGGGATAATCGCCGCATTCTTAGCAGGAACAATACTATGAGCGACTGGAAAAATTATCAGCCTACCGCCGATGCCTTCGTCGGCCGGGTCATTCTCGTCACCGGTGCCGGCCAGGGGCTGGGCGCCGCCGCGGCACTGGCGCTGGCGCGGCAGGGCGCAACGGTGATCTTGCTGGGCCGCAGCGAAAAGAAACTCACCCGCATTTACGACGACATCCGCGCTGCAGGCTGCCCGGAGCCGGCGGCGGTGCCGATGGATCTGGCCAAGATCGGCGAATCCGAGATCGCGCAGCTCGGTGTGCTGATCAACAGGGAGTTCGGCCGGCTCGACGGCATTCTGCATGCGGCCAACGGCTTTACTTTCCTCTCGCCGCTGGCGAACCAGAAGCTCGACGAGTGGGTCGAGCAATTCCGCGTCAACGTGGCCGCGCCATTCGCGATCACCCGCGCTCTGATGCCGCTGTTGACCAAGTCGCCGGATGCCGCGGTGCTGGTGATCGGCGAAGAGCACGCGCTCGACGCCAAGGCGTACTGGGGCGGCTATAGCGTGTCCAAAATCGGCCAGCAAAACTGGGTCAAGATCGCTGCCGACGAGTGGGATGCCTATCCGCAGCTGAGAATCAACTGGTTGATCCCGGGGGCAATCCACTCGCCGTTCCGCACCAAGTCGCATCCGGGTGAATCCCCGGATACACTGCCGGAGCTGGAAGCCCTTGTTCCGTCACTGCTTTATTGGCTCGGGCCGGCAAGCCACGGCCAGAGTGGACAGTCGCTGAGCTTTAAAAATTAAATTTTTGATTGTAAAAATGTACTATGAACTTATTGCGAAAATGAGACACTTACACGTGTGACTCGGGCGCAAGCCCGGAGCAGATTGGTCTGAGCGAGTCCAGTTTGCTTGAGCGTCTCATCTCTCCCTGTAGCAAGTTCCACCCCGCCGCGTGCGGGGTGTTTTTTTGCCTGTTGATTGGGGCGCCGCCCGCTCGGTGATAGCCTGCGGGTGTTGAATACCCGGGCCGACTGCGTGCGATGCAAGCCCGGAATCTGGAGGTGATGTGGACAAGGACGCTTTGCTCAAGATGGCGGACACCGGGCGCGATAGCGCCTTGCTGCGGCTGTCGATCGGCACGATTTATCTGAACGAGGGTGAGGCCGGGCCGGCGGTGCTGCATTTGCGCAAGGCGGTCGAGCTTGATCCGGATTATTCGGCTGCCTGGAAGCTGCTGGGCAAGGCGCTGCTGCTTGGCAATCAGCCCGAGGCCGCCGAGCAAGCATGGCGCGACGGCTTGGTCGTGGCCGAGCGTCGTGGCGATATGCAGTCGGTGCGTGAAATGACCGTGTTTCTGAAGCGGATCGACAAGTCTCGCCAGCGCGGCGACGGCTGATTCTTTGGTGTTTTGATCGGCCGACCGAACGTAAGCCCCGGCGGCGCGCCTGAGCCGTTGCCGGTACAATTGCGAATGCACTTTTTTCCTTTCTGTTTTCGATGACACTCGCCGAGCTATTTGCCGATGACGGCCCCCTTGCCGAGGCATTTCCCGGCTACAAACTACGCCCGCAGCAGCTGCAAATGGCCGAGGCTGTTGAAGCCACGCTGAACGAGCGTGGTCAACTGATCGCCGAGGCGGGCACCGGTACCGGCAAGACCTTTGCCTATCTGGTGCCAGCACTGCTGTCCGGCGGCAAGGTCATCGTTTCGACCGGCACCAAGACGCTGCAAGACCAGCTCTTTGCCCGCGATATTCCGACCGTGCGCGATATTTTGAAGGTGCCGGTGACGATTGCGCTGCTCAAGGGGCGTTCCAATTACGTCTGCCACTATCACCTCGAGCAGGCACGCCACAACGGCCGTTTCCGTTCGCGTGAGGACATCATCGATCTGCAGAAGATCGAGCACTACGCCAAGCTGACCCAGTCCGGTGACAAGGCCGGTTGCGCCGGCGTCGCGGAAAATGCGGCGATCTGGCAGCAAGTGACCAGTACGCGTGACAACTGCCTCGGTCAGGATTGCCCGAGTCACAAGGATTGCTTTGTGATGAAGGCGCGCAAGGACGCGCAGGAAGCCGATGTGGTGGTGGTCAACCATCATCTGTTTTTTGCCGATGTCTGGCTGCGCGACGAGGGCGCCGGCGAGCTGCTGCCGGCGTGCAACGCGGTGATTTTCGACGAGGCGCATCAACTGCCCGAGGTCGCCAGCCTGTTTTTCGGCCAGACGATCGCGTCTGGGCAACTGGTCGAGCTGGCGCGCGATGCGCGCGCCGAAGCGCTGGTCGTCGCCAAGGATTACGTGCATCTGCCGCAGGCGGCCGAGGCGCTGGAAAAAGTGGTTCGCGATTTCCGGCTGGCGTTCCGGCCCGAGCCGGCACGGCACCCGCAGCACGAGCTGGCTGACAAGTACCCGAAATATGCCGACGCACTCGATGCACTGGCGCTGCAACTGGCCAATATCACCGCCGAGCTGGAAAAGCAGGCCGAGCGCGGCGAATCGCTGGCCAAGTGCTTCGAGCGCGCCAAGGCGCTGCGTGACATGCTGGCGGCGTGGCTGGAGCCCGACGATGCCGAGTCGGTGCACTGGATCGACATCACGCCGAACGGTTTCCTGCTGCACGCCACGCCGCTGAATATCGCCGAACTGTTCCGCAAGCAGCTGCAAGCCGGCCAGAAGGCCTGGGTGTTCGCCTCGGCGACGCTGGCGGTGAACAACAGCTTCAAGCATTTCCAGCACGAACTCGGATTGTGGGATGCGCGCTGCGAAACCTGGGACAGCCCGTTCGACTACAAGCAGCAGGCCGCGCTGTACGTGCCGCGCGACATGCCGCAGGCCAATTCGCCTGAATTCACCGCCAAGGTGGTCGAGCGCGCGTGGCCGCTGCTGCAACTGACGCAAGGCCACGCCTTCCTGCTGTTCACCAGCCTCAGGGCGATGCGCGAGGCGCACGAGCTGGTGACGCAGCGCCTCAAGGATGCCGGGCTCGACTGGCCGGTGCTGCTGCAGGGGCAGGGGAGCCGCACAGAATTGCTCGATCGCTTCCGTGCGTCGCCGAACGCCATCCTCGTCGCCAGCCAGACCTTCTGGGAAGGCATCGACGTGCGCGGCGAGCAGTTGTCGCTGGTGGTGATCGACAAGCTGCCGTTCTCGCCGCCCGATGATCCGGTGCTGTCGGCGCGGGTCGAACAGCTGGCGAAACAGGGCCGCAATGCCTTTATCGACTACCAGCTGCCGCACGCGGCGATCACGCTCAAGCAGGGCGCGGGACGGCTGATCCGCGATGAAACCGATACCGGCATCCTGATGATTGCCGACAACCGCCTTGTCGACAAACCGTACGGCAAGGTGTTGTGGAAGAGCTTGCCGCCGATGTTCCGCACCCGCGAGCTGGAAACCGTCCAACGTTTTTTTGAGGCAAAGCGCCAGAATGGCAGCGAAACGGCGTAATCAACGCGGCGGCTTCTTCCGCCGGATCAAACAACTCTTCGTGCTGCTCGTGTTGCTGCTACTCGCTGCGGCCGGCGGGCTGTACTGGTATGCGACCACGCCACAGGCGCAGCCGGTGCCACTGACGTTCAACGTCGGCCCCGGCAGTGTCAAGCGCATCGCCGAACAGCTGGAAAAGCAGGGCGCGACCGATTCGGCGCTGCTGTTCCGCGTGCTTGCGCGCGTCTCGGGCAAGGAGACCAAACTCAAGGCTGGCGTTTACCGTATCGAGGCCCCGATCGCGCCGTGGGCTTTGCTTGATAAGCTGGCGCGCGGCGATGTGGTCGAGGTGGTATTTACCATTGTCGAGGGCTGGAACTGGCGCGAGCTGCGCCGGGCGCTGACCGCCGAAACGCAATTGCAGGGCGATCTGGCGACGCTTGACGATGCGGCGCTGCTGAAGACGCTGAAAATCGACGCCGACAGCCCGGAAGGCCAGTTCTTTCCGGATACCTACCATGTGAACCCTGCCAGCTCCGAGCTGGCACTGCTTGGCCGTGCGCACGCGCGGATGCAGCAGAAGCTTGACGCCGCCTGGGCGCAACGCGCACCTGATCTGCCGCTGAAAACGCCGCAGGAGGCGCTGATCCTGGCATCGGTGATCGAGAAGGAAACCGGCCACGGCGGCGATCGGCCGATGATCGCCGGCGTGTTCGCCAACCGCCTGAAGATCGGCATGCGCTTGCAGACCGATCCGACGGTAATTTATGGCATGGGCGAGGCGTATGCCGGCAAGCTGCGCAAGATCGACCTGCAGACCGATACGCCGTACAACACCTATACCCGCGCCGGCCTGCCGCCCACGCCGATCGCCATGACGGGCGAGGCTGCGCTGATGGCGGCAGTGCGCCCGGCCGCAACGCAGGCGTTGTATTTTGTCTCGCGCGGCGACGGTACATCGCAGTTCTCGGCCAGCCTGGAAGAGCACAACTCGGCGGTGAATCGCTACATCCGCGGCCGTTGATCCTTACCGAGGCGCGCGGAAAAATCATCGCCGAACGCATCGACCGCTGCCCAGTCGGTGTATTCGATCACGGCATCCGGGTCGGTCGGGCCGCCGCTCATTTTCATGATCATGCGGATCATCATCCGGTCATACCAGCGGTAACGCGGGTAATCGAGCCGGCCGGCGAAGGCGATGGCAAGCATGGGCTTCAGTTCGTGCCGCGCCAGCCATTTGCCGAGGTAGACATTGTGCTCGGCAGTGTGGTGGCCGCTCTTGCGGGCACTCAGGTTCACCGAGGCGACCGCCAGCGATTTACGCCCGAGTATCCCCCTGTGCTGCTGTAGAAAGCGCTCCGCCTCGCGCAGGTGGCGCCCGTAGCGAACGGCGGCGATGACCATGATGGCGGATGCATCCTCCAGCATCGTGGCATCGGTCTGCAGGCCGTGCGGGTGCAGCGTCAGATCGTGCCGTCTTGCGGCGATGCCCCGGTTTTCGAGTCGATGGGCAATCCGCTCGGCGATACGGGCGGTCTGACCATCGCGGCTGGCGTAGCAAATCAACGGTATTTTCATGGTGAATCAAGCTTATGCCGCTTGCGACCCGGATGCTTTGTGCCTTGTCAGTCGCGATCACCGGCGTGCAATACCGATTGGTAGTCTCAGGGAAAATCACTACTAAATTATGCTTGATGCTTATGTTGCACTGCGTAAAATCAAATCACGGTTTCGCCTTGGCTATGTATCGAATCCGATACGGCGCTTGATTTGCGGCTGGCCGAGAATGAGCACCTCCGGGTAGAACGACGGCGGTGAAATGCGCTAAAAATCAAGGCGTTATTATGGTCGCCATACCAGGGCGACAAAGGGTCTCGGTGGCCCACCCATAGCTACCGGCGACCAGTGCTCGTTCGACCCCCGGGTAGGGTTACGGAGTTTTCCCTACCTACCGATGAGGTGGTTATTGCATTGCGGTGTAGTTCCGGCAATGCAATTACAAGGAGGTCGCAATGAACGGACAGAATTTAAGGGCGGATACAGGCGGTGCGCGCGGCCACGAAGTCGTGCGATGTCGCGATTGCAGTATCACCCATCAGCGTGTCAACGCCTTGGGCGTATGCACCGCCTGCATGACGATGCGGGCACTTGATTACGCGGCCAGACGCACGACGGGTTATCACAGCGTCGCGTCCCGCAACTGAACATCGATCTGGCCTCCCGGCCGGGGCGTTGTAGCACGGCAATCATCACGGCAATTCAGAGCCGCGCCCACAAGGCGCGGCTTTTTTTTTGCATGGATCGGGGCCAAAAAAAACGGGCCATCAGGCCCGTTTTCTCGCTATGTACCGATCAGTGAATACCGCCACTTTCCCTGTAGCGGTTCTCCAGCCAGCTCACCCCGGCCGCCATCACCAGCGTCAGCACCAGATAAATCAGCGAGATCATCAGGTACGGTTCCCAATAGCGCGAATAGGCGCCGGCGACGGTACGCGCGGCATAAGCAAGTTCGGCAAGGCCGATCGCCGATACCAGCGAGCTATCCTTGAGCAGCATGATCGCCTCGTTACCCAGTGGCGGCAGCATGCGGCGGAAGGCCTGCGGGACAATGATGAAGCGCATCGTCTGCCAGTAGTTCATCCCGAGCGAGCGGCTCGCCTCGAACTGGCCCTTGGCAATCGACTGGATGCCGGCGCGGAAGATTTCGGTGATGTAGGCGCCCGAGTTCAGCGTCAGCGCCACCAGGCCCGACATGAACGCGCCGTGTTCCTGGCGCAGTTCGGCGGCCAGATCGCCGCTGATCAACATGCCGTCGACTGGGTGTACCAAGAGCGGCATCACCGCGAAGTGGATCAGCAGTATCTGCACAAACAGCGGCGTGCCACGGAAAAAGGTGACGTAGGCATTCGCCGGCCACCGTGCAAGGCAGCGGACGACATATTTCCACGGGCCGTGTTTGACCTCGGCAAGCCGGGCCATGCCCATGACCAGGCCGATCAGCGTGCCAAGCACGACAGCGATCAGCGTGATCCCGATCGTCATCTTGGCGCCATCGATGAACAGGGCGCGGTATTCCCAGATGATTTGCAGCTGAAAGTGCTCGAAGAGCGGCACGTTTTGCTGGATCTGAGTCCAGAATTGGTCGAAGTTCATGTTGCTCAGTGTGGTTTCAGCATAAAAGAAGCGCAACCCGGAGTACGAGTTGCGCTTTATGGATTGCAGATTTTACCGTGGCTGGCGCTTACTTGCCGAAGTACTTTTTATAGATCTTGTCGTAGGTGCCGTCTGCCTTGATCGCCGCCAAACCCTTGTTGATTTCCTGTACCAGCGCCTTGTTGCCTTTCTTCACCGCAAAGCCGTAATACTCCTTGGCGAAGGTGGTGTCATCGATCACTTTGAGCTTCTCGGTCTTGTTATTGGCGATGAAGTTGACCACCACGCCGTTATCGGCGACGACGGCGTCGACTCCGCCGTTCAACAACTCTTTCATCGCCAGCGGCGTCGATTCGTAGCGCCTGATATTCGGGTTGGTCTTGCCGACCAGCTTCTGCGTCACTTCATCGCCGGTGGTCCCGGTCTGTACGCCGATCTTCTTGGTCTTCAGGTCGGTGAACTTGGTGATTTTGCTGTTCGGGCCGACCGCGATCAGTTGCTTTGCTTCGAAATAGGGCTCGGAGAAGTCCATGGTCATCTTGCGTTCGGGCGTGATCGTCACGGCCGACGAAATGATGTCGCGGTCGCCGGTCGACAGCGTGGCAAAGATGCCTTCCCATGGGGTGTTGACGAACTTGACCTTGAAGCCGGCCTTGGCCGCGACGGCGCTCAGCACTTCGATGTCAAAGCCGACGACCTCCTGCTTCTCGTTCAGCGATTCAAACGGAGCGTAGGCGGCGTCGGTCGCGACCTGGTAGGTCTTGCCTGCGGCATGCGCCGGGGTGGTGGCGAGCAGGGCTGCAGCCATCATTCCAGCGAACAGGGCAGAGGCGGTCAGCTTCATGGGGAATCCTTTTTTGACTTTGTGAGCATGCGCGGCACATTAGGCCGCGTGAGGCTTACTAGCAGCCTGATTCCCTGAGACTAGAGGGATGTTTCGTTGCGCAGTATAGGGATATACCCTAGTTGCCATATTGGTTTATGGTGTTGATTTCAAAAGACTTTTTGATGATTTTTTCGGCGCTTTCTTTAGCCAGTTTTCTTGGTAAGAATCGGCTCGTTCACTGGAGTGGAAGCAAAAAAACCGCCCCGGAGGGCGGTTTTTATGGCGCTGACATCGATCAGTTATCGCGAGTCTCGATCTGCACCAGCGGCGTATTGCCTGCATCGACTGTTGCATCAGCGGGACGGCGCGGCGCGCGCACGGTATGCGCCGGCGCTACCGGCTCATCGTTCACCACCTCGGCGACCTGAACCGTTTCCACTTGCTGTAGCGACGAAGCCTCAACGCTGACGTGCTGCTTTTGCGTATCGGCACGGCGGCGGCGTGGTTTTGCCACGGTTTCGACCACCGGCTGCGCGAGCTCGGCGTGGTTGCGCGTCGATACCATCACCAGACCAGCTTGTTCCGGTGTGGCAATTTCAAGGTGAGGCGCGGCAGCGGCGGCTGGCTCGAACGACAGGGCGGCTTGGCTCGGCTTGGCAGCCGGTGCTTCGGTCGCCACGACGGATTCTTCTGCCTTGGTCTCGACTTGCGGCGCTTCTGCTGCGGCGACTGGTGCAGCTTCAACTTCAACGGGCTGGACGGCTTCGGTAATGGCCGGAGCCGATTCGACGATGGCCGGAGCTTCGCTGATGATTGCGGCGGGTGCTTCAGCAGCCACGACCACCGCGGCAGCGACGGCGACCGGCTGGGTTGCGATGACTTCGATGGCTGCCGGTGCGCTGGTAATTGCAGCGACTTCAGTCACGGCCGGAGCCGCCTCGACTGCAGATGCGGCGGTTTCAGCGCTGGTTTCAACGGCTTCATCGGTCTGCTCACCGCGCTCACCACGGTTGCCACCACGACGGCCACGACGACGACGGCTACGGCCTTCACCTGCTGCCTCGCTCGCCGGTGCCTGCGGCACATTGCCCTCTTGCTGAACGGCTTCTGCGGCGAGAACTTCGACCTCGACCACTTCATCTTTCACTGGGGCAGGTTGCTGCGGGCGCTCGTTGCGCGGGGCGCGGGGTTCACGCGGCTGGCGTGGTTCACGCGGTTCGCGTTGCTCGCGCGCTTCGGTATTGCGCTCATTACGCGTGTCGTTATTACGGTTGTCACCGCGTTCGGCCCGATCGCCACGCTCACCGCGTTGCTGCTCGCGCGATTCATTGCGCTGCTGGCGGGCATTCAGATCTTCCTCGATGCGCGGCGGCTTACTGCGGCGATCCTGGCGACCCTCGTTGCGCTGCTCGTTATTACGACCCTGACCTTCGCTACGCTCGGCGCGATCGCCACGTTCGTTGCGCTGACCGCGGTCATTGCGTTCGCCACGTTCACGGCGCTCACCACCGCGGCCCTGACCTTCGCGGCGGCTATTGCTCTGCTGCGCGCGCTTGGGTTGTTCGGCTTGCGGTGCCGGAGCTTCGACCTGTGCTTCGCCACGGAACCAGCTGACCACGCGCGTCCACAACGATGGACCGGCGATGACGACCGGCGCAACTTCCGGTTTGGGGGTGTCTTGCTTGGAGATCGGCGCCGGTTGGGCCGGAGTGATGCCCTTGACGGCCGCTTCCGGACGCTTGGCCATCTCTTCCTTGGCCCGGCCCGGCTGGTACGCTTCTTCGCTCGGCGCTTCGACCATGCGGTACGACGGCAGCGATTCGTCAAGCAGGTTCAGATCATCGTGACGCAGGCGAACGATGCTGTAGTTCGGCGTTTCAAGGTGCGTGTTCGGGATCAGCATGACGCCAACCTTCAGGCGGGCTTCGACCGAGAACAGCTCGCTGCGCTTTTCGTTCAGCAAGAAGGTGGCAACGTCGACCGGCACCTGCGCGTGGATCGCGCCGGTGTTGTCCTTCATTGCTTCTTCTTGAATGATGCGCAGGATGTGCAGCGCCGACGATTCGGTGCCGCGGATAAAGCCGGTGCCATGGCAGCGCGGGCAGGCGATATGGGTGGTTTCTTCCAGCGACGGCTGCAGGCGTTGACGGCTCAGTTCCATCAGGCCGAAACGGCTGATCTTGCCGGTCTGTACCCGGGCGCGGTCGTGATGCAGCGCATCGCGCAGGCGGTTCTCGACTTCGCGCTGGTTCTTCGGGTTTTCCATATCGATGAAGTCGATGACGATCAGGCCGCCGACGTCACGCAGACGCATCTGTCGGGCGATTTCATCGGCCGCTTCAAGGTTGGTACGCGCCGCGGTTTCCTCGATATCGGAACCCTTGGTCGCGCGTGCCGAGTTGACATCGATCGAGTACAGCGCTTCGGTCTTGTCGATAACGATGGCGCCGCCGGACGGCAGCGACACTTCGCGGGCGAACGCGGTTTCGATCTGGTGTTCGATCTGGAAGCGCGAGAACAGTGGAACGTCGTCCTGATACAGCTTGACCCGGTTCACATTGCCCGGCATCACGTGGCTCATGAACTGGCGGGCTTGTTCGTAGATGTCTGCCTTGTCGATGAGGATTTCACCGATTTCGGGCTGGAAGTAATCGCGGATCGCGCGGATGACGAGGCTCGATTCCTGATAAATCAGGAAGGCGCCGTTCTGTGTGGTGCCGGCACCTTCGATGGCGCGCCACAGTTGCAGCAGGTAGTTCAAGTCCCATTGCAATTCTTCGGCGGCACGGCCGATCGCTGCGGTACGCGCGATCAGGCTCATGCCGGCCGGGGTTTCCAGCTGGTCCATGGCCGCGCGCAGTTCCTGGCGCTCGTCGCCTTCGATGCGGCGCGAAACGCCACCACCGCGCGGGTTGTTCGGCATCAGCACGAGATAACGACCGGCGAGGCTGATGTAGGTGGTCAGCGCCGCACCCTTGTTGCCACGTTCGTCTTTTTCGACCTGAACGATCAGTTCCTGGCCTTCGCGCAGCTGATCGGCAACGCGACCGCGGCCGCCATCGCCATCGGCGAAGTAGGTACGGGCGATTTCCTTGAACGGCAGGAAGCCGTGGCGATCGCAACCGTAGTCAACGAAGCAGGCTTCGAGGCTGGGTTCGATGCGGGTGATGACACCCTTGTAGATGTTCGATTTCCGCTGTTCTTTCCCAACGGTTTCGATATCGAGGTCAATCAGTTTTTGACCATCGACGATCGCAACGCGCAGCTCTTCGGCCTGCGTTGCGTTAAATAACATGCGTTTCATGAGGGCTCCTGCACGCACTCGCACGGCAGGGAAGCCCGGCTACGCCAGCCGCCCGGCTAGCGTGATGTCGCGGAGCGTCTTCTAGGGCTGCTCGGCGCATCTTTGCATTAAGGCGATTACGGGCGACTGGGGGTGTTCTGGCTCCAGAATCTGACTATTTGAGGGTCAATGTCGGGGCCGGCTTGGCCGGGCAAACCAGCGCCGATCTATGGGCGCTGGCGGGAATCCGATGAGTGCGTGAATGGTATGAATGAATTACCATCGCTACTTAATTTGCGGTGAGCGAAATTAACCGCAACCCGGGACAAGGTCCTCGGTGCAGGACGTCTGGCGATGCCCGCGCTCGCACTCGTTGGCTCGATAAACGATCGAGATGGTGAGGGGTACAGCATGCTGTACGGCGGGAAGGGGGTCGCCGGCGTATCCGGACTTGAGAACCAAAGAACGGGATCAAAAACGGGCCGTGTTGAAGGCCGGCGCTGTCCGGGCGGTGTCGCAGCGATTTCGCCTGCGAAGCCAGCAAAAACGGGCAGCGTGCCAACGAGTATAAGTCAATATGTCTGAAACGAGCAAAGCGTCTGTCACATTCGTCGAGATCGGCCCCGAAGAGGCCGGACAACGGATTGATAACTATCTGATTCGCCATTTGAAAGGCGTTCCGAAGAGCCATGTCTACCGCATCGTTCGCGGCGGTGAAGTGCGCGTCAACAAGGGCCGCATCGACGTGACTTATCGGCTGGCCGAGGGTGATGTGCTGCGGATTCCACCGGTTCGGGTCGCCGAGCGCCCGGCCAGTACCGCTGCGCAGGCGGCCAGTGGGCAGCTGGCGCTGGAGATCCTGTTCGAGGACGATGCGCTGATTGCGATCAACAAGCCCTCCGGGATTGCGGTGCATGGTGGTTCCGGAATCAGTTTCGGGGTGATCGAATTGCTGCGCGCGCAGCGCCCGCAAGCAAAATTTCTGGAGCTGGTGCATCGGCTCGATCGCGATACCTCGGGCATTTTGCTGATTGCCAAGAAGCGCTCAGCCTTGGTCAAAATGCATGAAATGCTGCGTGACAATCATCAGATCGATAAGCGCTATCTGGCGCTGGTTGAGGGCGTTTGGCCCGAGCCGCGCAGCCATGTGCGCTTCAAGCTGCTGAAGTACGAAACGCCCGAAGGCGAGCGCCGGGTGAAAAAGTCGGCCGATGGCCTGACCTCGCATACCGTGGTCAATCGCAAAGCCAAGTTCACCGATTCGTCTTTGCTTGAGTGCGAGTTGAAAACCGGCCGCACCCACCAGATTCGCGTGCATCTGGCCGAGAGCGGCCATCCGATTCTCGGCGACGATAAATATGGTGATCCGGCCGTGAACCGGCTGCTGCCGCGTGCCGGACTCAAGCGACTGTTTCTGCACGCTTGGCGCTTGACGCTGTCGCATCCGCTCACCGCCGAAAAGCTAGAGCTGGAGGCGCCGCTGCCGAAAGAATTGCAAACCTATCTGGATACCCTTGCCGAATGACACGACGCTTTGATTTGCTGGTTTTCGATTGGGACGGCACTTTGATGGATTCGACCGGCACCATTGCCAGATCGATCCAGTCCGCCTTTGGTGATGTGGGCCTGGCCGTGCCGTCGGATCACGATGCCCGCTATGTGATCGGCTACGGCCTGAACGAGGCGATGCAATACCTCGCGCCGGATGCCGACGAGGCGACCATCCGCCGCATCGTCGATGTCTATCGCCATCATTACCTTTCCGGCGACCATGCGCTGATGTTGTACGACGGCGTGCGCGAAGGCTTGGCGGCGTTTGCCGATGCCGGCTTCGAGATGGCGGTAGCCACCGGCAAGTCGCGCGTCGGCCTCGACCGCGTGCTGGCATCGACCGGTCTGGGTGAGTATTTCGTTGCCACGCGTACTGCCGACGAAACCTTCTCCAAACCACATCCGGCAATGCTGGAGCAGCTGTTCGACGTAACCTTCACCAGCGCCGATCGCGCGCTGATGATCGGCGACACCAGCCATGATCTGCAGTTGGCGATCAACGCCGGTTGCGCCAGTCTGGGCATGAGTTACGGTGCGCATCCGCTGGATCAGTTGCAAGCGTGCGCGCCGCTGGCGATTTTTGATGATTTTCCGGCGCTGACACGCTGGGTGCTTGCACATGCTTGAAGTGGCGCCGATCTGTGCTGCCGAGGCGCTGGTCGATGGCGGTATGGGCGTGCGTTTCAGAGCCGAGCGCGCTGGCGTGCCGGTGTCGGCGTTCGCGGTTCGCCACGAAGGCAAGGTTTACGCCTACGAAAACGCCTGCGCGCACATCCCGGTCGAGCTCGATTACCGCGATGGCGAATTCTTCGATCTGTCACGGCGCTATCTTGTCTGCGCCACGCACGGCGCCTACTATGCGCCAGAGACCGGGGTCTGCCTTGGCGGGCCTTGTCCTGGACGAAAACTCGCGCCGATCGGCGTGATCGAACGTGATGGCGCCATCTGGCTTGGCGCTTGATACCGACTGAATCAGATAACTAGATACCGACCTAGAACCGACAAGGCATCGACACATGCAAGAACCTTGGGAACGCCAGGCACTGGCCGATCTGCTGCAAGCAGGCATCAAAGAGCAGCGCCATGCGCGCCGCTGGAGCATTTTCTTCCGGCTGATGGGCTTTGCCGTGCTCTTTCTGTTGCTGGCTGGCGTGTTTGGCTGGTTCGGCTCGACGGAGCTCGATAGTGTCTCGGTCGGTCCGCATACTGCGGTCGTCCGGCTTGATGGCACGATCGCCGCTGGCGACGAGGGTGATGTGGGGCCGACGATCGAAGGCCTCAAGGCTGCGTTCGACGACAAGAACACCAAGGGTGTCGTGCTGCAGGTGAATAGCCCGGGTGGTAGTCCGGTGCAGGCCGGCCAGTTGAACGATGCGATGCGTACCTTGCGCAAACAGCATCCGAAAGTGCCGCTTTATGTTGTCATTGATGATATCTGCGCATCGGGCTGCTATTACGCCGCGGTTGCTGCGGACAAGATTTTCGCCGACAAGGCCTCCATCGTTGGCTCGATCGGCGTGCTGATGGATGGTTTCGGCTTTACCGGTGCGATGGACAAGTTCGGCGTCGAGCGCCGCCTCGTGACCGCAGGCGCGAACAAGGGCTTCATGGATCCGTTCTCGCCGCTGAACCCGGCACAGCGCGGCAAGGCGCAGGCGATGGTCGACGAGATCCATCAGCAGTTCATCGATGCGGTCAAGGCTGGCCGGGGCAAGAAACTGGTGCAGGATGATCCGGATCTGTTCTCCGGTCTGGTGTGGAGTGGGGCGACCGGTATCAAGCTCGGGCTGGTTGATGCGCTCGGTTCGCTCGACAGCGTCGCGCGCGATGTGATCAAGGCCGATAACGTCGTCGATTTCACCACGCAACCCAGCTATCTGGATCGCTTTGCCAAGCGTGTCGGCGTCAGCGCCGCGGCGCACCTGGGCACGCAGCTGTCTGGCTATTCGCTCAAGTAGGCAAAGGCATGGCACGACGACGCAGGCACGAGGAAGAGCACGAGAGCCACGAGCGCTGGCTCGTGTCTTACGCCGACTTCATTACGCTGCTGTTTGCGTTCTTCGTGGTGATGTACGCGATTTCGTCGGTCAACGAAGGCAAATACCGGGTGCTGTCGGATGCGCTGGTGAATGCCTTTCGCGATACGGCGCCTTCGAGCGACAACTTCATCAAGCTGCCGAATCAGGCGCTGGCCGGTACGCCGCCGCGCGTGGCGGCATCGTTACCCGCGCGCAAGCCGGAACTTGAAGCGCAAGCAAAGAAGATGCGCGGTATGGCCGGTGATATTCGCGGTGCGCTTGGCCCCCTGATCGAGCAGGGCAAGGTGCGCGTCACCCAGTCCAAGCGTGGCATCGCGGTCGAGATCAGCGATAGCGTGCTGTTCGACCTGGCCCGCGCCGAGCTACAGCCGGCGTCGGTGACGATGCTCAAAACCGTGGCCGAACTCGTCAAGCGCAACGACAACCTGATTCAGGTCGAAGGCCATACCGATAACCAGCCTATCCATTCGCCCCAGTTTCCCTCCAATTGGGAGCTATCGGCGGCGCGCGCCGCCAGCGTGGTCAGACTCTTTGCCGAGAACGGCGTCGCGGCCAAACGCATGGTGGCGATCGGCTATGCCGAGTTCCGCCCGGTCGAGCCGAACGACGCCGCCGACGCTCGCGCCCGCAACCGCCGGGTTACGCTCAACATCCTCGCCGACAACAAGGACGAGGTGGCGGTGCTGCCGCTGAGTGAAACAACACCGCCCGCCCATCAGTAAGCGCTTGGGGGGCTTAGAACTTGCCCCAAGGTTTGACCTTGCCGTTGGCATCGATTGCGACGACCTCGATTGTTCCCGGTACATAGGGCCCCATGCCCGGGCTGTTTGCCGGCATGCCCGGCGCCGAGATGGCCTTGATGTTTTTCGGTTGCTGCTTCAGCAGTTTGTCGATCGCCGCCGCCGGCACGTGGCCCTCAACCGCGTACTGGCCGACGATGATGGTGTGGCAAGACGGTGCCGCGTCGGTGCGATAGCGGGCCTTGATCGCCGACATGTCATTGCTTTCGATCTGCTTGATCTGCCAGCCCTGCTTTTCCAGGTAGCTGGCGTGCTCGCCGCAGCAGCCGCAGCCGGGGGATTTGTACAGCGTCGCTTGCGGTGCCGCCCAGGCGGCGGTGGACAGTGCGAGCAATGCGGTGGCGAAGATGGCTTTTCGCGTCATGATTGGATTCCTTGGTGAGAGGCCGCGCCGGTGCGGCGCGGCGTTGAGGGATAAGGCGGATTATTTCAGCGCGGCCTTGGCCTGCATCCCGGCTTCGTAGTGCCCCGGGATATGGCAGGCCAGCACGATGCCGCCGCTGGCCGCCTTGTCGAACTTCCAGATCAGCGTCTTGGTTTCGCCGGCCGCAAGCGACACGGTGCTCGGGTCTGCATCGTGCTTCATGCCGGGCATTTTCTGCATCATCAGCGCATGTGCGCGCTGGCTGGCCGCGTCGCCGATGGCGAATTCATGTGCAATCTGCCCGGGGTTGCTGACGATGAAGCGGATCGTTTCACCCTTTTTGATCGTGCCGACGGCCGGATCGAACTCGAATTTCATTGCGTCGAGGGTGCGAACCTTGATCGTGCGGCTCACCTCCGCCGCCTTGCCCGGTTCGCCGAACGAGTAGCCGCCGTGACCACCGGCATGCTCGCCGGTAGAAAAAGCCGGCATTGCGGCGAAGGAGGCGACGGTCAGGGTGATGAGTGCAAAGGCTTTCATGGATAACTCCGTATTTGAATGGTGTGTGCAGGCTCGCTCCGCTCAGCGCGGCAGGCCATCGGTTCGCTTGGGGTCGACCTTGTTGGCGACGCTGCCTTGTGGATGCGTATACCAGCCCGGATCGCGCTCATCGTTCGGGGCCAAGCTATCGCGGACCTTGAGCGTGGTGAACATGCCGCCCATTTCGATCGGCCCGAATGGCCCTTCGCCGGTCATCATCGGCAGGGTATTGGTGGGTAGCGGCATCATCGATCCCATGGCCGCCATGTCCTGCATTTCGGCCATGCCGGACGAGCCCATTTCCATGTAGTGCTGGCCGTCGAACAGCTTCTCGAGCTTGGCGGTTGCCGCCTTCTGATCAACGCCGACGAGGTTGGGCACGCCGTGACCCATCGGCCCCATGGTGTGATGCGATTTGTGGCAATGGAACGCCCAATCGCCCGGCGCATTGGCGATGAACTCGATCACGCGCATTTGCCCGACCGCGACGTCGGTGGTCACTTCGGGCCATTGCGCCGCCGCCGGTATCCAGCCGCCGTCGGTGCCGGTGACGCGAAAATCATGGCCGTGCAGGTGGATCGGATGGTTGGTCATCGTCAGGTTGCCGACGCGAATGCGCACGCGCTCGCCGGTCCGGGCGAGCAGCGGCGGAATCGCCGGAAAGGTGCGGCTATTGAAGGTCCATAGATTGAAGTCGGTCATCTCGCTCGGATCGGGCCGGCGGGTGCCGGGGTCGATCTTGTAGCTGGCGAGCAGGAAGGCGTAGTCACGGTCGACCGGCCGCTCGCGCGCGTTCTTCGGATGAACGATGAACAAGCCCATCATTCCCTGCGCCATCTGCAGGGTTTCGTCGGCGTGCGGGTGATACATGAAGGTGCCGGATTTCGTCAGCCTGAACTCGTAGCGGAACGTCTCGCCCGGTTTGATCTGCGGCTGATTGAGCCCGCCGACGCCGTCCATGCCGTTGGGCAGCAGCAGGCCGTGCCAGTGGATCGTCGTGTGCTCGGGCAGGCGGTTGCTGACGAAGATGCGCACCGTATCACCCTCGACCGCTTCGATTGTCGGCCCGGGGCTGCCGCCGTTGTAACCCCAGAAGCGTGCGCTCATGCCCGGGGCGACCTCCTGCTCGACCTCTTCGGCGATCAGGTGGAATTCCTTGACGCCGTTGTTAAGCCTGAAGCCGAGCGTGCGCCCGCCGAGGGTCACGACCGGCCGGTAGCCGCGGCCGCCGGCGCTGCTGCTTGCTGCGCTGCCGGTTGCGCTCGGCGCTGCCACCGCTGCGCTGGCGAGCGTGGGCAGCGCCAGTCCGGCGAGAAGACCACCGCTGCTGCCGAGAAAGTGTCTGCGGTTCATTGCGGTGTCTCCTGAAGGACGGCGCCGCCGGTATCGGCCTCGAGTTGCCACCACGCCAGCCAGAAGTCATGGCGCGCCCGGGCAGTGTCGGCGGCGACGGTCAGCTCGGCGGATTTGGCATCGATCAGTTCGTACACGCCGATCAGCATGCCGTTGTAATGCTTGAGCGCTTCGGCGGAGAGTCGCTTGGCGGCCGGAAGCAGGCGGTTTTGCAGCGTCTCGGCGTGCGCCCACGCGGTGTCGGTTGCTGTAACGCTGGCGGCGACGTCGTGGGCGATGGCATTGCGCAAGGCCTGCGCCTCATGCCAGGCGGTGGGGAAGTCGTCCAGCGGTCGCCCGGGCAGACTGCCGTCGGGACCGAACAACGGTAGCGCCAGCGGCGTCGGTATCCGGCCGCTGCTGTAGCCCACGCGTTTGGCCTCCTGCACATGCTCGCGGGCGTCGGCACGCCGCGACCACGCAAGCTCGGTGAGCCTGGCGGCATCGAGCTTGGGCGGTGACGCGGGTAGTGGCGGCAGGCCGCTGGTGCGCAGTGCGGCGGCGGCAGGCAGGCCCAGCAAGCGTGCGAGTTGGCCGTGCGCCTGCGCGTAGGCTCGGCGGGCATCGGCTTGATTGCGCTCGGCCTGCAATTGCGTTTGCAGCTTGGGCAGCGATTGGTAGTCGCTGAGATTGCCGGCCTTCTGCTGTTCGGCGGCGAGTAAAGCCGCAGCCGACGCGGCCTCGGCCAGCTGGTCGGCGATCTCGCGCTGGCGTTCGGCCAGCGCCAGCGCCAGCCACGCTGCGCGCGTCTCCTTGACGACGTCGAGCATGGCCTGGCGCAGCGGCCGCGTCGCCGGGCGGGACGGGCCGAGGATGCCGTCGTAGAGCTTGGCTTGCGTCAGTACGCCGGCGGCGAGCAGGCCATCGGGATAAAGCCCCCATTCGGGGTATTGCACCAGCAATTGCGGGTTGTTGAGCAAGGCCAGCCGGATCGCCAGATCGGCACCGAGCGGCTCGCGCAGTGCGGTGGCGATGGTGGCTGCCGTTTTAGCGGCGTAGCTTGCCGGCAAGCTTGGCACTTCGGCGTGGGCAAGCGATAGCGCGCAGAATGCCGCGATCAACCCGACCCGGCCGGGGCCGTTGGGGAGTGCAAATGACATATGAGTTCTCCAGCCGTGCCCGATGGACACGGCGTGTGATCAATCGGCCGGCTGCAGCGCAGCCGGCGACAGCCCTGCCGGTGGCAGGGTGAAGAGAACTCAGTATCTGGGGGGCTTGAGCGCCGGATCGATAAGGGTATCGAGCGGCGGCGGCGGGGCAGTCGCGACCAGTATCGGCGCGATGGCCGGCGGCGTCATCGCTTGCGGGTGCACGATGGGGGGCACGCAGGCGGCACAATGTGCGTCGTCGCATTGGGCGGTCGTTTTCGACGCCGCCTTGCCACTCTCGTGGCAATCGTCCGCTTGGGCTGCGTCGGCAAGCTGCTCGCCAACGACGCTGGTCGCCTCCGTCGGCACGTGCAGCGGCATGGCGGTCGCATACAGCGATTGCCACGGCAGCAAACACATCAGCACCAGCAAGAGCCAGTGGCGGATGTCGCGTCGAGGGGAGGGGGACGGTAGGTACATGCCCTGCCAGTGTATGTGGGGCGCGTGCGCCTTGGCAAATTGCCCGCCAGGACATCGGACTGTCACCGAGCTGCCGCTACGGCTGCTTTATACTGACCGGCTTCGCTTCCCGATATCGCAACATGGTTTCCGCCCTTCGCCAGCATCCCGACGTCCTGATTCGAACCACTCGTCTGCTCTATCGCAATGCCGTCATCGGTCAGGTGATGAGCATGGTGATTGCCAGCCTGCTTTGTTACGGACTGCGTGACGCGCTACCGGGCGCCGAGCTGCTGGGCTGGCTGGGGCCGGTGCTGCTGATGGCGCTGCTGCGGATTCGTCTGGCCTACGCTTATCGGCGGGCACCGGATGATCTGGTCAATGCGCTGAAGTGGCGTCGCCGCTACCTGATTGGCACGGTGGCGGTGGCGCTGTGGTGGAGTGGCGGTGCGCTGGCATTCATGTTCGGCATGCCACCGGCACCCAGGCTGATTGTTTCGCTGGTGGTCTGCGGGATGGTCGCCGGTAGCGTGCCCATTCTGGCATCGGTACTGCCGGCGTTGCGCTTCTACGCGACGATGCTGCTGCTGCCGGTGCCGATCACGGCCCTGGCCAGCGGCGAGCCGTACGATGCACTGATCGCGGTGATGTCGCTGCTGTTTCTGTATACGGTGCTGCGCAGCGCCGGCTTCTTCAACGAGGTGCTCGCCGAGACGATCGAACTTGAGATTGAAAAAGGCACTCTGATTCACGAGCTCAAGGCCGCAACGCAGGAGGCCGAGGCGGCCAGCCGTGCCAAGAGCGAGTTTCTCGCCAATATCAGCCACGAAATCCGCACACCGATGAACGGCATCGTCGGCATGGCGCAGTTGCTTGAACACCAGCAACTGGACGCGGCCAGTCGCGAGCAGGTGACGGTGATTCGGGGCTCGACCGATGCACTGCTGACGCTGGTCAACGATGTGCTCGACCTCTCCCGCATCGAGGCCGGCCATTTCAACCTGGCCCCGGCGCCGTTCTCGCCATCAGAACTGATCGAGTCGCTGGCACGGATGTTTGGCCCGCAAGCCCGGTTGCGCGGGCTGGCTTTGCATTGGCCCGATCAGAGCTTGCCTGCCGCACTCTACGGTGACGCGGTTCGGCTGAAGCAGGTGTTCGTCAACCTGATCGGCAACGCACTCAAATTCACGCCACAGGGCGGGATCACCGTGCAGATCAGCTTGGCGCAGCATGACGCCGACGTGATCGAATGGCATGCCAGCGTCGCCGACACCGGCATCGGCGTGCCGCCAGAGCAGGTCGGGCGGATTTTCGAGGCGTTTTCTCAGGCCGACAGTTCGATTTCGCGCCAATACGGCGGTACCGGCCTGGGCTTGTCGATTTCGCGCCGGCTGGTGCGAATGATGCGGGGCGAGATGTGGATCGAGGCCAATCAGCCAGGCGGTAGCGTGTTTCACTTCACCGCGATGCTGCTGGCGTGCGATGCGAAAGCCTTGCCGAGCCAGCCGCCGGCAGCGCGGCCCTTGTCCATCCTTGTGGCCGAAGACAACCCGGTGAACCGGCTGGTGGCCGAACGCCTGCTCGAAGCCCAGGGGCACACCGTTCGGCTGGCCGATAACGGCCGGCAGGCGATCGAAGCGGCGCGCGCCGGCGGGATCGATCTGATCCTGATGGATTTGCAAATGCCCGAGATCGATGGCCTGACCGCGACGCGCTGTATTCGTGGCGCCGAGGACATGACCGGCCGTATGCGCGTGCCTATCGTCGCGCTGTCGGCCAATGGCATCGTCGAGGAAAAAACCGCCTGCCTGGTGGCCGGAATGGACGATTTCATCGAGAAGCCGCTGCAGCAGGAGGCGCTGGCGCGGCTGCTCGCGCGCGTGGCCGCCGGTGAGTATGCCGCGCGTTGATGCGCCCATGCCGGGCAGACAATCGGCCTGTCATCGTGTAGATTCGGTAACCGTTTTCATCATCCACGGGGCCTCGCCCCGACCACATGGACCCTGCGCTTAGCCAGTTCCTCATGCTCATCGGTGCACTGCTTCTGGTGCTCCTCAACGGCTTCTTCGTGGCCGCCGAATTCAGTCTCGTCAAACTGCGCCCGACCCGGGTCAAGGCCATCGCCAAGGCCTACGGATTGCGGGGGCGCATGCTCTCCAGAGTCCATCACCACCTCGACGCTTATCTCTCCGCCTGCCAGCTCGGTATTACCCTTGCATCGTTAGGCCTGGGCTGGGTCGGCGAGCCGGTTTTTGCCGCGCTGCTCGAGCCGGTATTCGGCTGGGTCGGTATCGGTAATCCGGCGTTGATCCACACCGTTTCGTTTATTTTTGCCTTCAGTACCATTTCCTTTCTGCACATCGTCGTCGGCGAACTCGCGCCCAAGACGATGGCCATTCGCATGGCCGAAAAAGTCGGCTTGTGGACTGCCGCGCCGCTGTTTGCGTTTTACTGGTCGATGTATCCGGCGATCTGGCTGCTCAACAACAGCGCGTTCTGGGTATTGAGGATGATTCGCCTCGACGTCGGTCATGGTCACGAAAGCCATTATTCGGCCGAAGAGCTCAAGCTTATCCTGCGTGCCAATCGGGATGATCCGGCCTACAACAGCGACGCCATGCGGGTGCTGGCGCATTCGCTCGATTTTACCAAGCTCACCGTTGCCGATCTGATGCGGCCGTTTTCCGAAGCGGTGACGCTGCATTTCGACGATCCGTGGAGCAAGCAGCTCGATACGATCCGTACCCACCGTTTCAGCCGCTATCCGGTCGTAGGCGATGACGATCATGTGCTCGGCATGGTGCACGTCAAGGATCTGCTGCTGCTCAGTAACGACGAAGACGAGCCCGAGCTTGATGCCCATCTGCGCCCGGCGTTGCGGGTGAGTGAAGACATGCCGGCGAATGAACTGTTGCGCCGCTTTCGCGGTGGCGCGGTGCATTTCGCCGTGGTCGGCCCGAAAGGCGAAGCGCCGTACGGCTTCATCACGCTCGACAACCTGCTGGGCGTACTGGTGGGCGAAATCCGCGACGAATTCCGCCAGACGCACAACGACTGGCTCTGGCTCGACGACGGCAGCCTGATCGGCAAGGGCTCGCTGCCGCTGTTCACGCTGTCGCGCGCGCTTGGCATCGACGTCGACAGCCCCGAGGCCGAATCGGTCGGCGGGCTGATCCAGGAAAAACTGGGTCGCTTGCCGGAAGAGGGGGAGCGGCTGTCGTTCGATGGCTTCGACGTCGTGGTCAAGAAAATGCACGGCCCGCGCATCGTCAGCGTCCGGGTGATGCCGACCGTACCGACCAGTACCAGAGAGTTCTGATCAGAAGCTTTCGCACATTGACATCACCATGACACCATCCGTTTGCAACTATGCTGAACCGGATCAAATGGAGACGAACAGATGCGTTTGCGATACCTGAAAACCATGCTGCTGGGCGCTTGTGGCTTGCTGGTTGCCTGCGTTGCCCCGCCATCCGGCCCCGCCGTGCTGGCCCAACCTGCCCGCCCGTCGTGCGAAGCCTTGTCGCAATGGCAACTGGCCGCGACGAAGATCGGCTTGCCGACCGGGGGCGCGAAAGTGGATAGCGCGCTCTGGCAGCCGGTGCCGGGGGCACAGACAAGCTATTGCCGTATTCAGGGCCGGATCGAACCGGTCGACCCGGCTGCGCCGGCCATCCTGTTCGAGGTCGGGCTGCCGGCCAACTGGAACAGCAAGTCGCTGCATCTGGGCGGCGGCGGTTACAACGGTACCGTCGTTGCCGCGACCGGCAATGTCCCCGCGCCGCCGCTGGACGCGCCGTTGCCGTTGGCCCGTGGTTACGCGACTTTCGGCAGCGACAGCGGCCATGAAGCGGCCCCGCCTTACTCCGACAACCCCGCAACGCGCTCGCTCGACGCCCGGTTCCTGCAGAACGACGAGGCACTGCGCAATTTTGCCGGCGATGCGCTGAAAAAGACTCGTGATGTCGCGACGGCGCTGCAGGTCGCTTTTTATGGACGGGCGCCTTCGCAACGCTATTTTGCCGGCGGTTCGACCGGCGGGCGCGAGGCGCTCGCCGTGGTGCAGCGCTGGCCGGACGATTACGACGGTGCAATTTCGGCCTATCCGGCCTGGAATGCTGCAACGCTTGATCTGGCCTTCGGGCGGATCACCCAGGCGCTGTCCCGGCCCGGCGCGTATCCCGGCCCGGCCAAGCAGGCTTTGCTGTATCAGGCACAGATCGCCGCATGCGATACCGATGACGGTGCCCGTGACGGCCTGATCAGCCGGCCGGCGGCGTGCGGCTTTGCGCTGAAGTCACTGCGCTGCGCCAAGGGGCGCGATCTCGGTGACACCTGCCTGTCCGATGCGCAGATTGCCGCGATCACGACCATGGCCACGCCGATGCGTCTTCAGTACCCGCTTGCCAGCGGGGAAACCGCTTATCCCGGGTTCAACGTGCTCAGCGGTGCCGATCTGCGCAGCTTCCTCGGCTGGCACGAGCAGGCGCCGACCAGTCCGGCCCAGTTGGGCCAGCCCTACATGTCGCAGTTCTGGGATCAGTGGGTGCGCTATGCGGTGGTTCGCGACCCGGCGTTCGACTCGCGCCGGCTCGATCCGGAGCGGGCCGGCCCGTACGTCGGCAGAATCAGCGCGCTCACCAGCTTGCAGGACGTCAACCGGACCGACCTGAGCCGTTTTGCTGGCCGTGGCGGCAAGCTGATCGTTATGCACGGCGCGGCCGATGCACTCGTCAGCACACGGGCGACGATCGCCTATATGGACAGGGTGAAGGCGCGGATGGGCGATGAGCAGACCGGGGCATTCACGCGCTTTTACGTGATTCCGGGCTATGGCCACGTCAACGGCGCCTTCAAGGCATCGTGGGATTCGCTGACGGCGCTCGATCACTGGGTCGTCGACGGCGTAGCGCCGGTGGCGCCGGTCGTGGCCGATGCCAACGCCGGCATGCAAGGCCGAACCCGGCCGCTGTGCCTGTACCCGGCATGGCCGCGATACCGGTCGGGCGATGTCAACGCCGCAGCCAGCTTCGAGTGCGTCAAGGGCTAGCAGGCTAGCCGGATCAGTCGTGCATCACGCCGGCGCGCACGCCGCGCCGGTAACGCAGCGTGATCAGCACCATCATCACCGCGACGAATAGCCCGAAGCCGAGCACGATGGCAACCATCGGTGGCAGGCCGCCAACGCCAAATTGCGCCACCAGCAGGGGCGAGGCATTGGCCGGCAGTGGCGTACTCAGGTATTTCACCAGCAGCGCGTGAATGCCGACCATGAGCAGGATGCCGATGTTCTCGTTGAAATTTTGCACCGCAATCGAATGCCCGGCGCCCATCAGCAGGTAGCCGCGATGCTGCAGGATGGCGTTCAGCGGCACGACGAAGAAACCCGACAGCGCGCCGACGATGAACATCAGCGTCGCCGCGATCGTGCTGTCGTAGACCAGCAGCATGCTCATCACCAGCATGCCCATGGCAATACCGGCCGGCAGCACCGAGAACGCACGCTTGAGCGGCACAAATCGGCCGGCGATCACTGCGCCAAAGGCGGTGCCGAAGGCGACCACGGCGATCAGCATGGTGGCTTTCTCCATGCTGTAGGCGAGCCAGATCACTGCCCAGTTCAGCACCACCAGGCGCATCGTTGCGCCGGCGCCCCAGAACAGCGTGGTCACCGCCAGCGATAATTGCCCTTGCGGATCCTGCCAGAGGCGTCGGGCGCAGCTGAAAAACTCGCGGGTCATCCGTACCGGCCCGTGGGACAGCGGCTTGAGCTGGATGTTGAGCTTGGGAATGTAGGCGTTGAGCCAGGCAGCGGCCAGATAGATCAGCACGATGACGAGGATGGCAAATTCCGCCGCCGCCGGCTGCCAGGGCAGATCGAAGCGCTGCATCCAGTCCAGCGCCTGCCCGCCGGTCAGAAAGCCACCGAGTACGGTGCCGAAAATGATCGCTGCAACCGTCGCACCTTCCAGCCAGCCGTTGGCTTCGACCAGTTTCTCGTGCGGCAGATATTCGGTGATCAGCCCGTATTTGGCCGGGCTATACGCCGCAGCGCCAAAGCCGACTACCGCATAAGCCAGAATGGGCGGCGCCCCGACAAGCATGCCGATACAGCCGACCAGTTTGATGCCGTTGCAGATCATCATGGCGCGGCCCTTGTGCATCGAATCGGCAAACGATCCGGCAAACGGCGCCAGCACGACGTAGGAGACGGTAAAACACCATAACAGCATCGACAGATGCCATTCGGGAGCGAGGTGCTCTTTCAATAGCGCCAAGGCCGCGATGAACAAGGCGTTGTCGGCGAGCGCGGAAAGGAACTGCGCGCCCAGAATCAGGAAAAATCCACGGTCCATGCGATGTCATCGTACCTGTGCTTGAGACGACGCGGTTATAACACGTTTGGCTTGCCTGTCGCCTTGTCCCAAGCTTGCGGACGATCATTTGTGTATAGGGTGAAGGGCGACAAAGCGACGATCGCAAACAGCTGCGTGCTAAGATAGGGGCCGTTTCTGCACCCGCTCCCGCGCGCCGATAATGGATTCATTGCAACTGCTGGTGAGCGTCTTCACCGATTACGGCTACCTGGCCGTATTTCTCGTTTTGCTGGCCTGTGGTTTTGGTGTCCCGATTCCCGAGGACATCACCCTCGTTGCCGGCGGCATCATCGCCGGTCTGGGCTATGCCAATGTGCACACGATGTTCTTCATCGGCATGGCTGGCGTATTGATCGGCGATTCGGTGATGTTCCTGCTCGGCCGCTATTACGGCGCGCATGTACTCAAGTGGCGATGGGTCGCCCGCATCATGACGCCCGAACGCTACGCTGCCGCGCAGGATAAATTCTCCCGTTATGGCAACCGCGTGCTGTTCGTTGCCCGCTTCCTGCCCGGGCTGCGCTCGCCGATTTTCCTGTCCGCCGGTCTGTGCAATTGCGTGTCGTACTGGCGCTTTCTCTTGCTCGATGGCCTGGCTGCGCTGATCAGCGTGCCAATCTGGGTTTATCTCGGTTATTACGGCGCTTACAATCATGAATGGCTGTTGCGCTGGATCAAGCGCGGCCAGGCCGGGGTGCTGGTGCTGGTTGCCATTGTCGCCGTCATTGTGGCCGTCTGGTACTGGCGTCACCGCCGCAGTGCTAAAGCCTGCCAAGACTGATCCGCCCCTCTTTACCGGTTCGCCTACCGCCATGTCCCGCCCCATCCAGGTTTTGATCAATCCCGCCGCGATCGCCGGCAACTATCAACGCATCAAGGCGTTGGCACCGCAGTCGCGTGCCTACGCCGTGGTCAAGGCCAACGGTTATGGTCACGGTCTGGAGCGCGTCGTTACGGCCTTGCCGGATGCCGATGGCTTCGCCCTGCTGGAGTTCGGCCGTGCCATCGCCTTGCGCGAGGCCGGCGTGCGCCAGCCGATCCTGATGCTCGAAGGCGTGTTCAGCCCGGACGAGCTGTTGCTCGCTTCGCAACACGATCTCACCGTGGCCGTGCACGAAGAGCGGGCGCTGGTCTGGCTGGAAACACGGTCGCTGCCGAAACCGGTACACATCTATCTGAAGCTCAATACCGGCATGAACCGGCTTGGTTTTGTCGCCGAAACCGCGCCGGCCGTGGTGGCCCGGCTCAGGGCGTGCGCCAATGTCGCCAGCATCACGCTGATGACGCACTTTGCGACAGCCGACGATCCCGAACGCGGCATTGCATCGCAGCTGGCGCGCTTCGATGCCGCAGCGGAAGGGCTCGGGCTGCCGATGACGCTCGCCAACTCGGCTGCGACCTTCGACTATCCTGAGGTTCACCGCGACTGGGTTCGCCCCGGTGTGGCCCTGTACGGCGCCAGCCCGTTTGCGCATCGCAGCGCTGCATCGCTGGGTCTTGTTGCGGCGATGACGCTGAAAAGCGAAATCATCGGCGTACAGACCATTCATCCCGGCGACAGCGTGGGCTATGGCGCGACCTTCTCCGCGACTGAAACCATGCGCATCGGTATTGTCGCCTGTGGTTACGCCGACGGCTATCCGCGCCATGCCCCGACCGGTACGCCGGTCATCGTCGCGGGCGAGCGCACGCGTCTGCTGGGGCGGGTATCGATGGATATGCTCGCGGTCGACCTCAGTCATTTATCGCAAGCGCAGATCGGCAGTCCGGTCGAGCTGTGGGGCAAGAGCCTGCCGATCGACGAGGTTGCGGCGATGGCGGACACCATCGGTTACGAGCTGATGTGCGCCGTGGCCGCGCGCGTCCCCGTCAAAACCATCTGACGGGCCGTTTTTCGGTCTCGTAAAGCAGTCCGGCTTTCATTACAATCTTTCGTTTTGGTATTTATCGCCCGCGATGGTGTGGCCTGTCTCCAACGGGCGCCGATAGCGGGCGGACCAAACCTCATTTCATTCAACCTGCAGGTTGCATCATGGCATTGATCGTCCAGAAGTACGGCGGCACCTCGGTTGGTACGCCCGAACGCATTAAAAACGTCGCGCGGCGCGTCGCCAAATTCAAGGCCCAGGGCCATGACCTCGTTGTTGTGCTCTCCGCGATGAGCGGCGAAACCAACCGGCTGATCGCGCTCGCCAAGGAAATCCAGGCGAATCCGGATCCGCGTGAACTCGACGTCATTGTGTCCACCGGCGAACAGGTCACCATCGGCCTGTTGGCGATGGCGCTGAAAGACATGGGTATCGACGCCAAGTCGTACACCGGTGGCCAGGTCAAGATCCTGACCGATTCGTTCCACACCAAGGCACGCATCCAGTCGATCGACGACGCAAACATGCGCGCCGATCTGAATGCCGGCCGCGTCGTCATCGTCGCCGGTTTCCAGGGCGTGGATCCGGAAGGCAACATCACCACGCTGGGTCGTGGTGGCTCGGATACCTCGGGCGTGGCGCTGGCCGCCGCACTCAAGGCCGATGAATGCCAGATCTATACCGACGTCGACGGCGTGTACACCACCGATCCGCGCGTCGTGCCTGAAGCCAAGAAGCTCAAGACCATCACCTTCGAGGAAATGCTCGAGATGGCCAGCCTTGGCTCCAAGGTGCTGCAAATCCGCTCGGTCGAATTCGCCGGCAAGTACAACGTGAAACTGCGCGTGCTGTCCTCGTTCCAGGAAGAGGGTGAGGGCACGCTGATTACCTTCGAGGAAGACCCGAACATGGAAAAGCCAGTCGTCTCCGGCATCGCCTTCAACCGTGACGAAGCCCGTATCAATGTGACCGGCGTGCCGGACAAGCCGGGTATCGCGTATCAGATCCTTGGCCCGGTCGCCGATGCGAACATCGACGTCGACATGATCATCCAGAACGTCGGCAAGGATGGCACCACCGACTTCAGCTTCACCGTGCCCAAGCCCGATCTGGCCCGCACGATCAAGGTGCTCGAAGGCGTGCAGGCGCACATTGGTGCGGCGCTGATCGATGGCGACGACAAGATCTGCAAGATCTCCATCGTCGGCGTGGGCATGCGCTCGCATGTGGGCGTGGCATCGACGATGTTCCGCACGCTGGCCGAAGAGGGCATCAATATCCAGATGATCTCGACCTCGGAAATTAAGATCTCGGTGATCGTCGATGAAAAGTACCTTGAGCTGGCCGTTCGCGTGCTGCACAAGGCATTTGGCCTCGATAAAGCCTGATTTTTCAATATTTCCGTATCGGCGGTTGACGGCATTTGGGCTCGCAGGTAATATCCAGCCTCCCTTGACGGAGATGTGGATGAGTGGCTGAAATCACCTCCCTGCTAAGGAGGCATACGGGCTTAAACCTGTATCGAGGGTTCGAATCCCTCCGTCTCCGCCATCGGGCATCGTAGTATTGCAGTAAGCAGAAAGTAACCGTGCACCCGTAGCTCAGTTGGATAGAGTATCTGGCTACGAACCAGAGGGTCGGGCGTTCGAATCGCTCCGGGTGCACCATCTGCCTCAGTCCCCATCGTCTAGAGGCCTAGGACACCACCCTTTCACGGTGACTACCGGGGTTCGAATCCCCGTGGGGACGCCATCTTAACCCCAGTTAAGAGTTGGCCGTCGGTATACAGGTAGACCTCACCTGCCGACAGCGTTGCACGGCATACCATCGCACGTAGCAATGCTTTCTTTGTTTCTGTTTCCCCATCGTTCAAATCAATACACAGCTGCTGCACAAAGCGCCGAACTGCGGCTTCGTCGATCGCGCTGATCTTGGGTCGTGCTGTGCGTTGCAGCGCCTGCTCCAGTTGCGCGAGCTCTTCGCTGAGCTGATCAATCCGCCGCAACAACGGTTCGCGATGTTCCAGATGCGCCAACGAGCTGACCAGAGTGTCCTGTTCATGTTGCAGGCGCTGCTGGGAACGCTTGATCTGTGCCGGATCGCTTTCGCTGCGTTTGGCGAGCTGCGCCAACTGCCGGTTGACCGCATCGACCGTTTGCCGAATCGCGTCGTCACTCAACACCCGAGTCAGCAACGTCGTCAGTGCGGCTTGATCGAGCCGGTCCTGGCGAATGCTCCGTTCCCCACACTTGCCGTTGCAGCGGTAGAAGCCACCACAGCCGTAAACCGGTTGGCCACAACCGCAATACAGCAGGCCGCTGAGCAGATAGGGGCTCAGCCTGCCCCGCTTGCCTTTGACGCTGCGCTGCTGTCGGCGCGACAGAATCTGCTCGGCTTCTTCGTCGCTGATCATTGCCGGATGCGCATCTCGCTGAATGAGCCACTCCGAGCGTGGTCTGTACTTGCGCCCTTCAATATAGGTGCCGTCGATTCGCTCGTTGACCCGGTTCCAGACCAGATGCCCGGCGTAGCACAAGGCATTGTCCTCTACGCTGATCATCGTGCCGATCGGCTGGGACAATCCCAAGCGCTGCATCAGGCCGACTCTGGATTCGCCAAGTGCCCGTCTACGCAAGTACTGTTGTACCGGCACGAACCACTTCGGATCCGGTTCGAGGCGCGATTTGAGGATCGGCCCATTCTCGCGCTGGCCTACCTTGGTCTGTCCCTATACGGAAGGACACTAACTTAAGGTGGATAATCGCCACCAAGGAGTGTTCATGACCCAAATCCGCCGTACCTTTCCCGAGCCCCTCAAGCGGGAAGCTGTTGAGCAAATCCTGGCTGGCACGCCGCTACGTCACGTCGCGCAGGCCTTCGGCATCACCGAAGGCCTGCTGGGCAAATGGAAACGCCAGTTTCTGCTCAAGGGCATGGATGCCTTTCCCGGTCATGGCAAGCAACTGGGCGAAGCAGCCGAACTCAAGCGTCTGCGCGATGATCTAGCACGCGTCACCATGGAGCGTGACGTCCTAAAAAAAGCGCTCGCCATCTTCTCGCAGCCCACGAAGTGAAGTACCGCGCCATTCAGGCGCTTGCTGAACGTTATCCTGTTGCCGTCATGTGCCAGTTGTTCCGCGTCTCACGGAGCAGCTACTACGCTTGGCGCAACCGGCCGCCTTCGATGCGAGAGATGGCTAATCGCGTGCTGTTACGGGAAATCCGTCTGGTCCATGCCGAAGTCAACGGCATCTATGGGCATCGTCGGATACATGCGGAACTGGTCGCACAAGGCTTCGCCTGTGGCCGCCACCGTGTTGGCCGCCTGATGCGCCAAGGCGGGCTGAAGGTACGTTCCCGTAAACGGTGGCGACCTGTCCCGGTCAGCCAACACCTGCTTCCGGTGGCACCAAATCGGCTGGAACGGCAATTCGACGCATCCGGGATGAATCAACGCTGGGTGTCGGACATGACTTACATCCGTACTGACGAGGGCTGGCTGTATCTGGCTGTGGTGCTGGACTTGTATTCCCGCGCCGTGGTCGGCTGGGCAATGCACCATCGAATGCAGCAAGAACTGGTGCATGCTGCGTTGACGATGGCCGTTGCCAGACGGAAACCGGTGCGGGAGGTGCTACTGCATTCGGACCGAGGCAGCCAGTATTGTGCGTTTGATTACCAGATGTTGCTGAAACGGCACGGCATGGTGCCGAGCCATTCACGAGCGGGCAATTGCTGGGACAACGCTGCGATGGAAAGCTTCTTCCGGTCGTTGAAGGCGGAGCGGGTTTACTTGACCCGCTACCGGAGTCACGACGAGGCCCGCGCGGATATATTCGACTACATCCGATTTTACAATCATCGCCGCCGCCATTCGACGCTGGATTACCTGGCACCGGTCGAGTTTGAACGGCAGCATTCAGCGCTTAGCGCTTAATCCTCTGTCCTTCTGCATGGGGACAGACCAGCATATCGCGTTCTTGCTGGCGAATTCAGCGCCTCAGTGGTGCAGCCGATCTTGGCAGAGATGAAAACGATCGCGGCCGACTGCGATTCGTACTGGTCCTTGGCGTCGAAGGCCATGCGCACGGCTCGGGAGCGAATTTGGTGGATTTGCTCAGGGCTCGATTCTCTCTGGCGAGTGAGCCTCCGCGAAACCCGGGGCGCGACCGCTACCGCAGCGGCCCGACCTTGTTCGCCCGTCGGTAATGTTTGGTCATGCCCATCGTCGAATGCCCCTGGCGTTCGTTGGCGCGGAACAGGTCGGTTTCGTCGGTGGCCGATTTGGCGCGCAGGTTGCGCAGCTGGAAGTGCACGCCGGCTGCGGTTCTGGCCTGTTCGAACATCCGCCGCAGCTGGGCGTAGCCCAGCGGCTCGCCCTTGGCGTTGCGGACCAGATGCAAGGTAGCGACGTTGCCCGCCGGGCTCGGCCGGGTGAGCGGGCGCTGGATCACGTCGGCGAGCTGACCTTCGATGGCGACGCCGATCAGTTTGTTGGTTTTGGCTTGGCGGATCCACAGCCGGCCATCGCAGATGTCGGTGCGCATCACCGCGTCACATCGGTCACACGTTGACCGGTCAGCAGATACAGATCTCATGACGCCCTGCAGCGCCGGCTCGGCCTTGTCGTGCACGGCGCGGAGTTCGTCATCGTGTACCTAGCGGTCCCCCCGGACGCAGGGGGAGCCGTTCTCATGCGATTGTGAGGATGAACCATCATCAAACTACCCGGAGGCATCGCTAGGTGCCGAGGTTTACAGCGATCACCCGTGGGGACGCCAGTTTCAAGAGAACGGCCTGACAGAAATGTCAGGCCGTTTTCGTATTCCGCTGGCACTTCCGCCTGCACAGCGGCTTGCCGGCATCTTATGGCCCATCCTCCGGGCCTTTACCGTTACATCGTCTTCCCCCGTATCAAGCGAACATCACTGGTGTGCCGGTTTGCGCCTGGCGTGAGCCGCGAGGCTCAGAATGGCGCATCGCCCAGAATGGTGGCGCGGTGCATCACGCGCCGTGCCGGCAGGTAATCGGCGATCGCGTAATGCTGGGTGACGCGGTTGTCCCAGAACGCCACGTCGTTCACCTGCCAGCGCCAGCGCACGGTGAATTCGGGCCGGGCAACGTGGGCGTAGAGAAAGTCGAGCAAGGCGCGGCTTTCGCGCTCGGGCAGCTCGTTGATGCGCAGCGTGAAGCCCTCGTTGACGAAGATGGCGCGGCGTCCGGTGACCGGGTGGGTGCGGATCACCGGGTGTGACAGCGGCGGGTTTTTGGCGCGCGTCGCTTCCCACCGCGCGCGGCCGGCGGCCGAGATTGCGTGGCGGCTGGCCGGGAAGGATTTGGCGAAGTCGTGCGTGGCGGTCAGTCCTGACAGCAGCGCTTGCAATTGCGGCGATAAGGCATCGTAGGCGGCGGTACCGCTGGCCCACAGCGTATCGCCACCGGTGGGTGGCAACTGTTTGGCCGCGAGCACCGCGCCCAGCGGCGGCGTTGGAATGAAGGTGACGTCGGTATGCCAGTTGTCGTTGTCCGGCAGATTGTTGGCATCCGTGTCGAGGACCAGGATCTGCGGCGTTTCCGGCACGTTCGGATAGATCGGATGAATGTGCAGATCGCCGAACTGGCGGGCGAAGTCGCGTTGCTGTTCGGGCGTGAGCGCCTGGTCACGAAAGAACAGCAGCTGATGGCGCAAGAGCGCATCGTTCAGGGCGGTGCGGTGCTCGTCGCTCAAAGGGGCGGCCAGCGAGAGGCCGCTGACAATGGCGCCGATGGCCGGGCTGAGCGGGGTAATGGCAAGTTCGGACATGAATGCTTCCTGTGGATCAGTGGCCCTGCCAGGGCACGAGTTTGCGCTGCAGGGCACGCAGACCCAGTTCGAGCGCAAAGGCGATGACGGCGATGACGATGATGCCGAGCACGACGACATCGGTGACCAGAAACTGCGCCGCCGACTGCACCATGAAGCCGAGGCCGCGGGTGGCGGCGATCAGCTCGGCGGCGACCAGCGTCGACCAGCCGGTGCCAAGTCCGATGCGCACGCCGGTGAGGATGTCGGGCAGCGCGGACGGCAGAATCACGTGGCGGATCAGTTGCCAGCGCGTTGCGCCCAGCGATTGCGCTGCACGCAGCCGGGCCTGATCGACGCTGCGCACACCGGTGGCCGTGGCGATGGCGATCGGCGCGAAGATCGCCAGATAGATCAGCAATACCTTGGACAACTCGCCAATGCCGAACCAGATCACGATCAGCGGCAGATAGGCGAGCGGCGGAATCGGCCGGTAGAACTCGATCAGCGGATCGAGCACGCCACGCGCGGTGCGCGACAGCCCCAGCGCCAGGCCGACCGGCACCGCGAACAGCACCGCCGCGATCAGCGCCACGACGATGCGGAATGCGCTGGCGCCAAGGTGCTGCCACAGCGTGGCATCCATATAACCCTGCGTGATCGTGAGCCAGAGCTTGCCGAGCACGGCTTGCGGCGGCGGCAGGAACAGCGGCGCGATCAGGCCGCTGAACGTCACCAGCCACCAGATGAAGACCACTGCGGCGAGCGTCAGGCTGCTGATGCGCAAGGTGCCATTGCCCGGCGGTGATGCCTGCGGTGCAAGCGCGCGCTCGGCATCGGCAAAGGGCTGTTCGCCCAGTGCGAGTTCGGCGGCGGTCATGATGTTGCTCCTGCGGCCTGGTGTGCGAACACGCGCGCCAGCACACGTTCACGCACGGCAATGAATTCGGGATCGGATTTCACGCTGCGCACCGGCTCGCCTGCGGCGTGGCGGCGGCCGAAATCGAGCGACAGCCGTTCGACGATCCGGCCGGGTCGCGGCGACATCAGCACCAGATCGGTGGCGAGGAACACGGCTTCCTCGATATCGTGGGTGATCAGGAACACGCGCTTGCCCGTAGTGCGCCAGATGTGCAGCAGCAGCGTCTGCATCTGTTCGCGGATAAAGGCATCGAGCGCGCCGAACGGTTCGTCCATCAACAGCAGCTGCGGATCTGCCGCGAGGGCACGGGCGAGGCCGACGCGCTGGCGCATGCCGCCCGAAAGCGCCCAGATTTTTTGTTCGGCATAGCCGTCGAGATCGACCTGCCTGAGGACTTCGCGCGCGCGCGCCTCGCGCTCGCTGGCGCCGATGCCGCGCAGGCGCAGGCCGAAGGCCACGTTGTCGAGCACGTCCAGCCAGGGCAGCAGCGCGTCGTCCTGAAACACCACGCCGCGCTCGGCGCCAGGGCCGCGCACCGGCGCACCACCGAGCGTAATCGTGCCGGCGCTGGGGGCGATGAAGCCGGCGATCAGATTCAGCAAGGTGGTCTTGCCGCAGCCCGATGGCCCGAGGGCGACGACCAGGCTTTCGGGCTTCACGGTCAGCGAGACCTCGTGCAGCGCGGCACTGGCCGCGCCCGGATAGCGCACCGAAACGCGATTGACGATGAGTTCGGACATGCGGTGGTTTCCTGTCTGCATCCCGACAAAGGCCACGCCAGCGTGGCCTTTGTCGCTTACTTGCCTGCCGCCTTGGCGAAACCGGCATTCACATACGCGGCATAGCTCGACTGTACGCTATCGACCTTGCCCTGTTCCTTGAGGAAGGCCGAGGTGTCGGTCAGTGCCTTCACGGTGGGCGTTGCCAGAATGCCGGCTTGCTCGCTGGCAACGGGGTAACGGTTGCCGGCCAGCAGCGCGGCGACTTCGTCGGGCTTGGAGCCGGTGATGCGGGCGATCTTGTCGATCCGCGCGGCATCGCTGGTGAAGGCCTTGGGGTTGGCCTGGTAATCGGCGTAAGCCTTGAGCGTCACCCTGGCGAACTGTTCGACGAAGCGGGGGTTCTTCTCGGCGAAATCCTTGCGCACGATCCACGCATCGAAGGTCGGTGCGCCCCACTTGGCCACCTCGGTCGAGCTGACCAGCACCTTGCCGTTTTCCTTGGCCTTGCCCAGCGCCGGATCCCAGACGTAGGCAGCATCGATATCGCCGCGCTGCCATGCGGCGGTGATTTCGGACGGACGCAGGTTGATGATCTGCACCTGGGACGGCGAGATGTTCCAGTGCTTGAGCGCGGCCAGCAGGCTGTAATGCGTGGTCGAGACGAAGGGCACCGCAATCTTCTTGCCGACCAGATCGGCCGGCTTGGCAATGCCGGCGCCGTTGCGCACCACCAGCGCCTCGGCCGAGCCGATCTGCGCCGCGATCAGAAAGGTCTGCACCGGTAGTGCGCGGCTGGCTGCGGCGGCCAGCGGGCTCGATCCCACATAACCGATTTGCACATCGCCCGACGCCACCGCGGTGATCACCTCGGCGCCGCTCTCGAACTTGCGCCAGCTGATCTTGCTGCCGGTGGCCTTTTCATAGCTGCCGTCGGCCTGCGCCACCTTGGCCGGCTCGACCGTGGTCTGGTAGGCGATGGTGACCTCATCGGCCTGGGCGCCAAAGGCCGTGACTGTGAACGCCAGCGCGGGCAGCCAGCGTTTGAAAGTGTTCTGTGTACTCATGGCAATCCTCACCGGGGTTTGCTCGCGCCGAAGCCGGGCGAGGCGAGGATCAAATCTAACCGGCGGTGAAATTAACAAAAAGGAATATTAAATGATTTTAAAATTCCCAGTGGTTATGTTGTGCGTCAGCAGAACCGCATGTTGATTGCGCAGGGTGGATCCGCCCGGATGGATGAACGCAATGCAATGCTTGTAAGCTTAGGGCCATAAGAATATGCGCAAGCATTCTTTGTCGTGCTCCCGGGCACGCAGGGATACTGGGGCCATCCCGTTCAATCCAATTCAAGCGCCCGCACCGTGCTCATCCTCCCGAACAGTCCGGAACACGCCATTTCGATCCGCGCCAAGGCGCTGACCTTCGAGGCACCGCAGTCGCGCATCCTGCGCGAGCGGGTGCATCTGGTTGCGCCCAGCGATGCCACGGTGCTGATCACCGGCGAAAGCGGCACCGGCAAGGAGCTGATCGCCCGGCTGGTGCATACGCTGAGCGAGCGCAAGGCGGCGCCGTTCGTGGCGGTGAACTGCGGCGCGCTGTCGGAAAACCTGATCGAAAGCGAGCTGTTCGGCCACGAGAAGGGCGCATTCACCGGCGCCGCCGGCGAGCGCACCGGCTGGTTCGAGGCGGCCGACGGCGGCTCGCTGTTTCTCGACGAAGTCGGCGATCTGCCGCTGTCGATGCAGGTGAAGCTGCTGCGGGTGCTGCAGGAGCGTGAGGTCGTCCGCGTCGGTTCGCGCCAGCCGCGCCGCATCGACGTGCGGCTGATCGCAGCGACCAATGTCGATCTGCTGGCGGCCGTGCGCGCGGGGCGGTTCCGCGAGGATCTGTATTACCGGCTCAACGTCGCGCCACTGGCGATCGCACCGTTGCGCGAACGCCGCGAGGACATTCCGGCGCTGACCCGGCATTTCCTCGCGCTCTACGCCGGCAAGTTGCGCATTGGCGTGCCGGCGCTGACCGATGCGGCCCACGAGCGTCTGCTGACGCACCCGTGGCCTGGCAACATCCGCGAGCTGGAGAACGTGATCCACTATGCGCTGCTGGTCAGCAGCGGCGATCTGATCGATGCCGACGACCTGCATTTCACCTCGCTGGCGCCGGTTGCGGCGGTACCCGCACCGCGCCCGCAAGCCGACGGCGCGCCGACGCTGGAAGCGGCGCTGCTGGCGCTGTGCGAGCAGGGTCATCCCGATCTGTGGCGCCATATCGAGGAAACGGTTTACCGCGTGGTCTACGCCTTTTGCGAAGGCAACACCGTGCAGACATCGCGGCTACTGAACCTGAGCCGCAACATCGTCCGCGCCCGGCTGACGCAGTTCGATGTGCGGTCGCCGGAGCGGGCGACGGCCGGCGACTGAGACGGCCGGAATCAGGCCTGTCGCTGGCCGAGGCGGCCCGCTTGCACCGCTTCGAGCGGGCGCGGGTCGATCCAGTCGTCCAGATCGAAATCCCGCTCGAGAAAGCCCCAGTCCAGCAAAAAGGCCTTGAAATCGGCCAGCGCGGCGATGCCGGCGTCGTCGAGGCCGAGCCCGAGGTGCTGGTGCAGCCGGTCGCCGTAGGCGCGGCTGACCCACGGTGTATCGATGCCGGTTTCGGCGCTGACGAAGGCCAGCGTTTGGGCCGGATGCGTGCGCGCCCAGTCGCCGGCGTCGGCGACCAGCCCCAGAAAACCGTGAACGATGTCCGGATGCTGCTGCAGCACGTCGGCGTTGACCGTCAGCGGCCGCGGCGTGCCGTTGTTATTGCGGATGCGCGGATCGGGGTGGAAACCGATGTCGACGATGATGTGCGCGCCGGTCTCATCGACGGCCTTGAGCCCGTGCGCACCCTTGACGTAGATCGCGTCGACGTCGCCACGCAGCAGCGCCGCACATTCGGCCGCGTAGTCGTTGGCCGTCGGCGCCGGCGGGATCGGCGCCGCAGCGCGTGATTCGACCGGCGCCGCCGGAATGTCGACGAACAGCACGTCATCGTGATCAAGCCCGGCCAGCGACAGCGCATTCAGCGTGCCGCGCAGGGCGGTGGCGCGAAACAGGTCGATGCCGTCGTCCGGACGCAGCGGCAGGCCGATGCGTTTGCCCTTGAGCGCGTTCAGTTGCGTGATGCCGCTGTCCGGCCGGGTGATCAGTAGCTGCGATTCGTCGACCCAGGTCAGCCCGATCACCCTGGTCGCCGCGCCCCGGGCGCGCGCCCAGATCGCCGGCACGCTGCCGCCCTGGCGGAAGGACTGGCTCAGCGTCCGGAAGCTGCTGCTGCCGGCCGACGGATCGGTCGACTGCAGCGAGCGGATCGCGATGCCGTCGGCGGAAAGCTCGCCGTTCAGCCAGCCCAGATGCACGGCGATGCCGAGCGGCGTGGGAACCGGCGAGCGGGCGTAGCTCAGTGAGGAGAGGGGGGATTGCTGTTCGGAAATGTGCGCCATTCGGTGCTCGCTGTCGGTTGGAAAGCGTCCGGCGGGCCGGCATCGGGCCCTACCGGGACGAAGGGAAAACCAAGCAATAAGCAAGCCACCATGGCAGCACGCCGGCCGGCATCGTCCGGGCCGGGGCGGGCTGCTGGATTCCGCGCAGCGTCTGCTGGCCGGGTGGTGGCCAGCCACCACTTCGGTGTGTTTGGCCACGTGTCCCGCTGCGCTACGGCATGGTGGCCAACCACCACCCCGTCACCAATCCCGGTGGCAAGCGCAACAGCCGGAGATGGGGCTTGATCCGCCGATTTTCTACATGTCTTTGAAAATGAACGATTTTGTCGTTCTGGCACGCGGATTGCGAAGCATGAACCGGTTTGTCACTTAAGCGACGTCCCGATCCAGGGGCGCGCAATGCATCCGATTCTTGCTTCAGGGAGCAATCACTCATGCAACACCTTCGTCAACGCAAGCTGGCCGCGCTGATCGCCATCGGCTTTGCCGGCACGCTCGCCGGGCCGGTGCAGGCACAGGACGCCACGACCGCCGCAAAAAATCCGGATGGCGTCGAGCTGTCGTCGGTCGTCGTCACCGCGCTGCGGCGCGAGCAGGGCATTCAGGACGTCCCGGTCGCGGTGACCGCAGTCGGCGGCAACGAGGTTCGCAACAGCGAACTGCGCACCGTCAACGACATCACCCGCTACGTGCCCAACTTCAATGGCCAGTCGACCGAGGGGCGCGAGCGGCCGCGCTGGTTCCTGCGCGGCGTCGGCAGCAACGATCCGTCGCCGACCTCGCTGAGCCCGATCGGCTTCTATCTCGACGATGTCTACCTGAACAACGTGTTCGGCCAGGGCGTGCCGCTGTTCGACCTTGAACGCGTCGAGGTGCTGCGCGGGCCGCAGGGCACGCTGTGGGGCAAGAACACCATCGGTGGCGCGATCAACGTGCTGTCGAAGAAGCCCGGCTTCGATACCGACGGCTACGCCAAGCTCGGCTTCGGCAACAACAGCAGCAATGTGTTCGAAGCCGCGGTCGGCGCGCCGATTGTCGACGAGCGTCTGGCGGCGCGCGTGTCGGTCTACCACGAGCAGGGCGACAGTTCGATCACCAACGACTACACCGGCGAGCAGTTCGGCAGCTTCAAGGACAACGCCGTGCGGGCGCAGTTGCTGGCGCTGACCTCGGACGATTCGGACCTGTTGCTGAACGTGCATGCCCGCAAGTACAGCGGCGCGGGCAACCCGTGGCGCAGCACCGGCATCTTCAAGGGCAAGGATCTGTACGGCTTTGCCGCATCGCCCGATGTCGATCATGTTTCGCTCAACGCGCCGTCGAGCGACGATATCGAAACCCGTGGCGCGGCGCTGACCGGCCACTGGACGCTGGGACAGGGGATCACGCTGACGTCGATCACCGGTTATGAAGGCGTCGACCGCGAGTTCTTCGGCGACAACGATGCATCGCCGAACGAGGTGGCGCGCGGCCACAGCAGCCTGAGCTCGGGCCAGTGGTCGCAGGAATTCCGGCTGACCTCGTCGCCGAAGCAGGCGCTGACGTGGATCGCCGGCCTGCACCTGTTCGGCGAAAACCTTGATTCGGATGCCCAGACCGGCACGCTCGCCAACGGCCCCAAGGGTGCCGCCGGTACCGCGTTCCAGCGGACCTGGTTCAATCAGGATACCGACAGCCAGGCGATTTTCGGCAGCGCGACCTACAACGTGACCGACCGCTTCAACGTCACCGCTGGGCTGCGCTGGACCCGCGAGCGCAAGACGATCGACCTGCACGGCGTGACCGCCAAACCGGGCATCGTGCTCGGCGATTCGGGCAACTGGTGGCAGCAGGGTAGCGACGGCCTGCCGGTCACGCTGTCGCAGCAGCAAGACAACACCTGGTCGGCGCCGACGTGGGATTTCTCGCCCGAATACCGGCTGAGCGACAACGCCATGGTGTTCGCGCGCATCGCGCACGGATTCCGTTCCGGCGGCTACAACACCGGCGCCGATGGCGATGCGTCGTTCAACACGGTCGATCCGGAATACCTGACCGAGTATTCGCTCGGCCTCAAGAGCGCGTGGTTCGACAAGCGGCTGATCTTCAACGCCACGGCGTTCCACTACGACTACAAGGACATGCAGGTGTTCGCGCTGGCGCCGTCGCCGCTGGGCACCGGCGACAGCGTGGCGACGCTGTCGAATGCCGGCAAGGGCCGTGCCGACGGGCTGGAGCTCGAGTTCAAGGCCCAGCCGACGCGCGCGCTGAGCCTGTACACCAACCTCGGCTTCCTGCGCACCAAGTTCACCGAGTTCGATAACGTCCCCGGAGCGGTCGGCAATTCGTTCGCCCGCGCGCCGAAAACGACGGCCGGCTTCGGCGGCGAATACCGCTTGCCGCTGGCCAATGGCGCGCTGTCGCTCGGCGGTGACCTGATCTATCGCGCCAAGGAGTACTTCAGCGCAACACGCCAGACCGACGCGAACCTGTGGCAGGACGGCTATACGCTGATCAACGCGCGCCTTGCCTACTTCGCGCTTGGCGACAAGTACAGCGTCACGCTGTGGGGCAACAACCTGTCCGACAAGCAGTACAAGAAGCTCGGCCTCGTGCCGTCCTACGGCGCCTATCAGTCGCTGTGGGGCGACGAGCGCACCTTCGGCCTGACCTTCACCGGCAAGCTCTGAGCCGTGTCCGCAGCCGGGCCTTCGGGCTCGGCCGGCACGGGTTGACCCTCGCGGCCGCGACGCGGCCGGCGCACGGATTCTCCTCATGAAAACTTCCCTGATCGCGCTGCTGCTGGCCTTCGCCGGCACCGCGCAAGCCGGCGGTACGCCGGACGGGTTGGCGCTCGATGCCGACATCGCCCGGATCGAGCCGCAAGTGATCGCCTGGCGGCACGACATCCACCAGCACCCGGAACTGGGCAACCGCGAGTTCCGCACCGCGGCGCTGGTGGCCGATGCGCTGAAAAAGCTCGGGTACACGGTTCAGACCGGCGTTGCCGGTACCGGCGTCGTTGCCGTGCTGCGCGGCGACCGGCCGGGGCCGACCGTGGCCTTGCGTGCCGAGCTCGATGCCTTGCCGGTGACCGAGCCGGCCGGACTGCCATTCGCGTCGGCGGTGCGCAGGCAGTGGAACGGCCGTGACGTCGGCGTGATGCACGCCTGCGGCCACGACGCGCATGTGGCGATGGCGCTCGGCGTAGCGACGCTGCTGGCGCAGCGGCGCGCGCAGCTGCACGGCACGGTCAAGCTGGTGTTCCAGCCCGCCGAGGAAGGCCCGCCCGATGGCGAGGAGGGCGGCGCGGCGCTGATGATCAAACAGGGCGTGCTCACCGACCCGAAGCCGGACGTGTTCTTCGGCCTGCACGTCGGCCCCGGACCGTCGGGCAGCGTGTCGCTGAGTCGCGAACGCGTTACCGCCGGTTCGGACACCTTCGTTACCCGCATCGTCGGCCGGCAGACGCACGCGGCATTTCCGTGGGCGGGGATCGATCCGGTGGTGCTGGCGGCGCAGGTGACGCTGGCGTGGCAGACGATACCGAGCCGCCAGTCCGACCTGCAGGCGCAGGGCGCGCCGGTGATCAGCATCGGCCGCATCAACGGCGGCGTGCGGCAGAACATCATTCCCGAAGACGTCACGCTCGAAGGCACCGTGCGCACGGTGACGCCGGCACAGCGCGACGCGGTGCTGGCGCGCCTGCAGCAGGCCGCCAGCAGCATCGCAGCCAGCGCCGGCGGGCGGGCCGAAACGCGGATCACCGAAGGCTATCCGTCCGGACGCAACGACGCCGCGCTGGTCGATCGCTACCTGCCGCTGCTGCAGGCGCTGGCACCAAGCGGCCAGGTCGCGCTGACCGGGGGCAGCTACGCCGCCGACGATTTCGCCTATTTCTCCCGCGCCGTGCCGGCGCTCTTCGTCGGCCTTGGCGTTACGCCGCCCAGTATCGCGCCGGAGGCCGCCGCGCCGAACCATTCCCCGGGGTTTCTGGTGGACGACGCCGCGCTGCGCGTCGGCGTGCGCGTGCAGGCCGGGCTGATGCTGGCTGCGCTCGGCGCGACCGGCTCATGAGGGGTGGTGCTGGATCACCAGTCGCTCACCAGTCGGCTGTCGCTTGCGCAGCAGCGCACCGGTGGTCCGGCCATGGTAGGGCTCCTTATTTCTGAAAATATCGTTTCAAAACATATTGTTATTCCGTATTTGAAGGCCTGGCACGGTTGCTGCTAACCATAGGATCAAAGCCCGTCGCGGCATTCGTTCACCTGCAAGGATTCATGATGTCCCTCGATTTTCTCTGGCGTCTTCCGCAACACGGCGACGGCCGCCGTGCCCATGATCTGCACACCCGTGGCGAATGGAACCGCCAGACCGGCTCGCGCGTTGCGCCCAAGGTCGACAACGACGATTTCGGCTACATCGACTATCTGGCGCAAGTGGCGCGCGCGGCCGAGATCAACGGTTTTCACGGCGCGCTGATCCCGATCTTCCGCATGACCGAGGAACCGTGGGTCGTCGCCGCGGCACTGGCGCGTGAAACCCGCCGCCTGCGGCTGCTGATCGCGCTGCAACCGCACTTCATCCAGCCCGCCTACGCGGCACAGATGTCGGCCAGCCTGCAGCGCATTTCGCGCGGCCGGGTCGAGTGGAATGTGATCAGCGGCGGCGATCCGGTCGCCCAGCGCGGCTACGGCGATTTCAGCGCGCATGACGAGCGCTATGCGCGCACCGAGGAATTCCTCGACGTCGTCCGCGGCGTCAGTGCCGGCGCGCCGTTCGATTACGACGGCAAGCACTATCGCGTCGAAGGCGGCGGCCTGCTGCATCCGCTGGACGCCCAGCCGGTGCCGCAGATCTATCTGGCCGGCGCCAGCGACGCGGCGATGCGTGTGGCCGGCAAGCATGGCGATATCCATCTGACCTGGGGCGAGCCGCTGGCGAAGCAGCAGGAAGTGATCGACAAGACCTGCCGGACGCTCGACGCGCTCGGCATCGAACGCGAGATCCGTTTCGGCATGCGTATCGACGTGCTGGCGCGCGAAACCGAGGAACAGGCGTGGGCCGAGCTGCGGCAGATGTACGCGACGGTGAGCGACACGACGCGCGGTTTCGGCTTCGGTGGCCAGCGCGGCAAGTCCGAGTCGGTCGGCGCGGCGCGGCAGCAGGCGCTGCACGGCGGCAGCCAGCATTTCGACGATCTGACCGTCGGCCCCAATATCTGGGCCGGGATGTCGCAGATTCGCGGTGGCCCCGGTTGCGTGCTGGTCGGCAGCCACGAGCAGGTGGCCGAGCGGCTGGCCGAGTATGTCGATATCGGCGTCAGCTCCTTCATCCTCGCCAGCAATCCGCACCTCGAAGAGGCCTACCGCGTCGGCGAGGAAGTGCTGCCGCTGGTCGCGCAGGCGGCCCGGCGCAGCGTGGCGACTACACCGCTGGCTGCAGTGGCCTAGGGGGCGATGATGAGTATCGATACGCTCTGGTACACCCGCTGCCCGGTGCCGACGCCGCTGGGTATCGCCTTCCAGCAAGGCTGGTTGCAGGACGCTTTCCGGCCCGACGGCATCACCGTGCGCTCGCTGCAGGACACCGCCGATCCCGCGCTGCGCGAATCGCACTTCGATCACACGCTGGCGCACTCGTTCCGCCAGGGCGGCAACATCCCGGCGATCTGGGCCCGTGCGCGCGGTGCGACCACGCGGGTGATCGGCCTGTCGTGGACCGACGAATTCCAGGGCATCGTCACGCTGCCGGGCAGCGGGATTGCGGACATCACCGGGCTGCGCGGCCGCCGGCTCGGCCTGCCGAAGCACGCGATCAGCATCGATTTCACCCGCGCTGCCGCACTCAAGGGCTACGAGAGCGCGCTGGCGCTCGAAGCGATCGGCCTGCACGAGGTCGAGCTGGTCGACCTGCGCGACCCGCCGCCGGACGAGCAGGGCGACCAGCCGCTGTATCCGAGTCCCTTCGGCGGCGGCCGTCGCCACGGTTATCTGAACGAGGTGCAGGCGCTGCTGCGCGGCGAGGTCGACGCGGTCTTCGTCAAGGGCGTGCTCGGCCTGCAGACGGTGCACATGCTCGGCGCCCACGTCGTCACCGACCTCGGCCGGCATCCCGATCCGCTGGTGCGCAACGGCAACGGTACGCCGCGCACGCTGACGGTCGACCAGGCGCTGATCGATGCCCGGCCGGATTTGATCGCGCGCTTTCTCGGCCAGGTGGTTGCCGCCGGCGAGTGGGCGCTGGCGCATCCGCATGACGCCGTCGCCTACATCGGCCGCGAAACCGATGCGTCGGACGAATGGGTGCGCTACGCCTACGGCCGCAACGTGCATACGCAGCTGCAGACCGATCTGGCCGCGACGTCGATTGCCGGGCTGAAGACCTTCAAGGACTTCCTGTTGCGGCACGGCTTTCTCACCGCCGACGTCGACATTGACGCGTGGATAGACCCGGCGCCGCTGGCCGCGCTGAGCGAACGCACGCGGCGGATTTTTGCATGAGCAGGAGAACGCAATGACGACCGCCGAACTGTCGTGGGGGCGTAGCCCGCGCCGCGCCGTATTGCGAAATGCGGTGGCGCGACCTGTGGCGGCGAGCCGGCCGGTGGCGCCGGCCACGATTGTGCCGGCGGACGAACCGTCGTCGCCGTACCGGCTCTGGCTGGCGCTGGCCTTGCTGATCGCCGCTGTGCACTGGGGCGGCGCGGCCTTGTTGTCGGGTTCGCCGAAACCGGCGCCCGCCGTGATCCCGGCCAAGGTGCCGCCGATCCGGATCGAACTGGCGCGACCGCTGCCGCAGGCAGTCAAGCCAAGCCCGCAGGCGGCCGAACCACTCCCGCAGGCGGTCAAGCCTCCGCCGCAAGTGGCCAAACCGCGCCCGCCCGAGCCGCAGGCGGCGAAGCCGGCGAAAGCCGCGACGGCGACAGCCCGCCCGGTCGCCGCACCGAACGCCACGGCGGTCGCACCCGTGGCCGACACCGTCGCCGTCAGCCGCGAGCCGGCTCCGGCCGCCGCGCCCGCGCCGGCTTCCGAGACGGTCACCGAAGCCAACGGTTCGACCGCCTATTTGCACAACCCGGCGCCCGATTACCCGCCGATGGCGATGAGCCAGGGCTGGGAAGGCAAGGTGCTGCTGCGGGTGTTCGTGCTCGCCAACGGCAGCGCCGACCGCATCGAGATCAAGCAGTCGAGCGGCCGGAAGATGCTCGACGACGCGGCGATCAAGGCCGTGAAGCGCTGGGTCTTCGTGCCGAGCAAGCGCGGCGGCACGCCGCTCGACGGCTGGGCCGTCGTTCCCATCGAATTCAAACTCGCCAACTAAGAGGTAAATCATGTCCGAATTCCTGACCACCCTGATCGTTGACGGCACCCTGTGGGCGCTCGGCGTTTTTTCGGTGCTGACCTGGTCGCTGATCCTGCTCAAGGGCTGGCAGCACTGGCGCGTGGCGCGGCAGGACCGTGCCTACGCCAAGGCCTTCTGGTCGGCGGCCAGCCTTGAACAGGCGGCCGCGCTGACCGACGCGGCCGGCCCGCAGTCCCGGCTTGCCGCGACCGGCTTTGCCGCGCTGCGCGGCAGCGACGGCAGCGTGCACGATCTCGAACACAGCTGGGACAGGCAGGAGCTGCTCGAACGCCATTTGCGCCAGCAGATCCACAAGGAGCGCCGCACGCTTGAAAGCGGGCTCGCGGTGCTGGCGTCGATCGGTTCGACCGCGCCGTTCGTGGGGCTCTTTGGCACCGTGTTCGGCATCATCCATGCGCTCGGCGCGATCAGCCATGCGGCGTCGGCCAGCATCGACATCGTCGCCGGCCCGATCGGCGAGGCGCTGATCGCCACCGGCGTCGGCATCGCCGTCGCCGTGCCGGCGGTGCTCGCCTACAACTTCTTCCTGCGTCGCCTCAAGCTCGCCGGCGCCGATTTCGACGACTTCGCCACCGATTTCGTCAACCTCGCGCAGCAGAACGGCTTCCGCATCCGGCCGGCGGCGAATCCGTCGGCGGTGATCCGTGGCGTGCCGTTCAAGGAGGTTGCAGCCTGATGGCCATCTCCACTTCCAGCCAGGGCGATGAAGTCCTCAGCGAAATGAACATCACGCCGCTGGTCGACGTGATGCTGGTGCTGCTCGTCGCCTTCATCATCACCGCGCCGCTGCTGAACAACGCGGTCCACATCAACCTGCCCAAGACCGCAACCACCGCCGCGCCGGCGCCGGAAAAAGCCGTCACCGTCAGCATCGATGCGCAGCAGCGCGTGTTCATCGACAAGCGCGAGGTGAAGGCCGAGGCGCTCGAAGCCGAACTGAGCGCGCTCAAGCGCGGCGCCGCCGACCTCAGCCTGCACCTGCAGGCCGACGAGGGCGTCGCCTACCGCCATGTCGCCAAGGCGATCGCCAGCATCGAGCGTGCCGGCATCACCCGGCTGTCGGTGCTGACCCAGCCGGGCGGCTGATCCCTGACGGACAAACCATGACGACTTCCACGACTTCCTCTCCCGATACGCTCTGGTTCACCCGCTGCCCGGTGCCGACGCCGCTCGGTATCGCCGCCCATCTGGGCTGGCTCGACGACGCCTTCGCCGCCGAACCGGTCCGCGTGCGCTCGCTGCAGCAGGCCGGCGCCGAGGCCGTCCGGCACGCGCATGTCGATCATTCGCTCGCCAATGCCTTCCGCCAGGGCGGCAGCATTCCGGCGATCTGGGCGCGTGCCGCCGGCGCCGACACCCGCGTGATCGGGCTGAGCTGGATCGACGAATCGCAGGTGCTGCTGGCGCTGCCGCAGGCCGGCATCCGCGACATCGCCGATCTCAGGGGCAAACGCATCGGCCTGCCGTTGCGCGCCGGCGAGCGCATCGACATTTTCCGCGCCGCGGCGCTGCGCGGTTTTGCCAGCGCGCTGTCGCTCGCCGACCTGAGCCTGGCCGATGTCGAGCTGGTCGACGTGCCGGTAACCGCCGCGCCGGCCGATGCCGAGCCGTTGCGCGCGCATTTCGCCAACCCGGGCAGCGTCACCAGCCGTGCGCTGTACGCCGCCGAGGGGCGGGCGCTGGTGCGCGGCGAGGTCGATGCGATCTACGCCAAGGGCTCGCTCGGCCTTGAAACCGCGCAGCTGCTCGGTGCGCAGGTGATCACCGATATCGGCTTCCATCCCGACCCGGCCATCCGCATCAACAACGGCTCGCCACGGCCGATCACCGTCAGCGCCGCGCTGCTGGCCGAGCGGCCCGATCTGGTCGACCGTTTCCTGGGCCGCGTGCTCGACGTCGACGGTTGGGCGCGCGTGAACCAGAAGCAGGTGCATTACCAGCTCGGCCGTGAAACCGGTTCGACCGAACCGTGGCTGCGTCTCGCTTACGGCGACGAGGTGCACGAGCGCTTCGGCACCGGCCTGCAGCTTGAGGCGATCGCCGCGCTCGGCCAGTTCAAGGATTTCCTGCTCGCACACGGCTTCTTGCCGGGTGATGTCGATATCGCGGCCTGGATCGATCCGGCGCCGCTGCAAAGGCTGGCGGCGACGACCGCCCAGCCTGAACCGAAGGAACACAGATGAAGCGCAAACCGCTGTTGACCGCCTTGCTGGCGGTACTGATCACCACGCTCTCGCCACTGGCCAGCGCCGCCGACGCCGTGCGCGAGGTGCGCATTTCGACGATTTCCTACGCCAGCAACGGCAAGACCAGTTACTCGGGCACATCCGGGCTGATCGCGCAGCAGGGCGATCTCGAAAAGGCGCTGGCCAAACGCGGCGTCAAGCTGACCTGGGTGCCGGTGTCCACGGCTGCGGTCGGGCCGCAGATCAACGAGGCCTTCGCCAACCGGCGGATCGATTTCGCCGGTTATGGCGATCTGCCGTCGGTGATTGCCAACGCCTCGGGCATCAGAACGAAGCTGCTGGTGCCGGGCGGCACGTCGACGACGTATCTGGTCGTGCCGACCGGTTCGAGCGTGAAATCGATCGCCGACCTCAAGGGCAAGCGCATTGCGCTGCACCGCAGCCGGCCCTGGGAGTTCCCCTTCCTGCAACTGGCACAGGCCAACCGGCTCGGGCCGAACGACTTCAAGCTGGTGAACCTGAACCCGCAGGCCGGTGCGGCTGCGCTGAGCTCGGGCAGTGTCGATGCGTTCTTCACGCTGTCGGATGCGTGGCTGCTGGTCGACAAGGGCGTCGGCAAGGTCATCTGGAACTCGAAGCAGTCGCCGGAAAGCTGGCAGATGCGCGCCGAACTGTGGGGCGCCAGCGATTTCGTCGCCGCGAACCCGGAAGTGACCCAGCTGGTCGTCGATGCCTACGTGAAGGCGGCGCACTGGGCGTCGCTCGAACAGAACCGCGATGCCTACATCCGGCTGCAGGCGGCTTCGGGCCTGCCCGAGAGCGTGATCAAGCGCGATTACGACGGCGATGCGACCGCGTGGAAGCAGCGCGCCTCGCCGCTGTTCACCGACGCACTGGCCGCGCATTACCGCGACGAGGCGCGCTATGCCAAGGGCGCGAAGCTGATCGGCAAGGACGTCGACATGCCGGCGACGTTCGAGCCGCGCTTCGTCAATGCCGCGCTCAAATCGCTCGGGCTGACGCAGTTCTGGGCCGATACGAAGGTAGCCCGCCAATGAGTGCTGCCCGCGACGCCGGCGTGCCTCCGTGCGGTTTCCTGCTGCATTTCGTACTGCTGGCGATGCTCAGCGGCGCGACCATCGGCACGGCCAAACTGGTCACGACCTTCTATGCGCTGCATCTGGGCGCCGATGCGGCGCAGGTCGGCTTCATCTCGGCGATGGAATCGCTGGGCATGGTGCTGGTGACGGTGCCGGCGGGTTTCCTGATCGCCCGCTTCGGCGCGCGGCGGGTGTATTTCATCGCCAGTCTGGGGCCGCTGCTGCTGAACCTGCTGATTCCGTTCACCAGCGTCTGGTACGCGATCGCGCTGACGCAATTGCTGATCGGCCTGTGCATCCCGTTCCGTATCGTCTCGATGAACAGCGCTTTTCTCGAACACCTGAAACACGCCGGCAGCAGCCGGGCCGGCTGGTACAGGGCGGCGCTGGTGGTCGGCATCGGCCTGTGCGGGCCGGCGGTCGCCGATCTGCTCGGCGCACGGCTGGGCAATACCGGCATTTTCGCCGTCGTCGCCGCCAGCTTTGCCGTGATGGCGGTGTACGGCCACGCCTTTCTGCCCGAAGCGCGGCCGGTGGCGCCACCTGAGGCCGGCCCGGCGACGGGCATGCTGGCCGGCCTGCGCGACATGCTCCGCAGTCCGGAGATCGGCAACAGTTGCCTGATCGAGGTGCTGGCGGGCGCGACCAATGCGCTGTACGGCACCTTCATCATGGTGGTGGCGATCCAGTCGCTGCACATGAGCCGTGCCGAGGCGCTGCAACTGGTGATGGTGCAGGGCGCGGCATCGGTGCTCTGGCTGATGGGGCTGGGGCGCGTGGTGTCGCGGCTGAGCGAGCGTCAGGTCTATCCCTTCAGCGTGGCCGCGGCCAGCGGCGGGCTGATGCTGCTCGGTACCGGGCAGGGTTTCGCCGCGCTGGCCGCCGGTGCGGTGCTGATGAGCTTGGGCGCGGCAATGATCCACCTGCTGAACATGACCCAGCTCAGCCGCCACAGCATGGACAAGAGCCGCATCTCCGGGCTGTTCAATCTGGCGTCGATGGCCGGCGCATTCGCCGGTGCGATGGCCGGCAGCCTGCTGAACCGCTGGATGCCCGTCCAGCATGTCTTCCTCGCATGGATTCCGATGGTGTTGCTGACGACGCTGGCGTGCCGCGTGCACGCCGGCCGCCATGCCGGACGTGCCGCGCTGAACGCGGCGGGAGCATGAAATGAACAAACCGGTTTCCTTGCCGTGGCCGATTCAGTGGCCGGCCTGGCGGATTGCGCTGCCGTGGTCGTCGCTGAGCGTGCCGCTGCTGTTGCTGCTCGGCTGGGCGGCGCTGGTCGGCAGCGGCTGGATTTCGCCGCAACTGCTGCCGTCGCCGCTGGCCGTGGCCGACGCCGGCATCGCGCTGTGGCAGGACGGCGAGCTGCAGGGGCATCTGGACGTGAGCCTGACCCGGCTGGCGATCGGCTTCTCGCTCGGCGCGCTCGGCGGCCTCGTCTTCGGCGCCGCGATGGCGGTGTCGCGCAATGTCGAGGATTACGCCGGCGGGCTGTTCCACCTGTTCCGGCACATCCCGACGATCGCGCTGATTCCGCCCTTCATCCTTGCCTTCGGCGTCGGTGAAACCTTCAAGATCCTCATCGTCGTGAAGGGCGTGTTTTTCCCGGTGGCGATCGCCGCGCACGATGCGGTGCGGAACATTCCGGCCGGCTATTTCGAAGTCGCCCGGCTCTACAAGCTGTCGCGTACGGCCACCGTGTTCCACCTGCTGATCCCGGCCACGCTGCCATCGATCCTGACCGGCCTGCGCATCGGCCTCGACCGCTCGTGGATGCTGCTCGTCGTCGCCGAACAGATCGCCGCCGAGAACGGCATCGGCCAGATGATGGAAATGGCGCGGCAGATCTTCCGCATCGACATCGTCATGCTCGGCGTCGTACTGACCGGCGTGATCGGCTTCGCGCTCGACCGCAGCGTGCGCCAGCTCGAAACGCTGACCCTGCGCTGGAAGCGCTGAGGACATGATGATGACCCTTTCCGAATCAAGCCGCCGCAGGCTCAAACCGCTGTTGCTGCCGGTGCTGCTGCTGATCGTCTGGCAGTGGCTGTCGGGGCAGGGGCAGGCCTATGCGATGGTGTTCGTGCCGGCATCGCAGATGCTGGCCGGGATAGCCGAACTCGTCCGCAGCGGCGAGCTCTGGCACGCGCTCAGCGCCAGCCTCGCGCGGATGGCGCTGGGGCTGGCGATCGGCGTGGGGTCGGGCTTCGTGCTGGCGGTGCTGACCGTGTCGTCGCGGCCGCTGGACCGGGTGCTGACGCCGGTGCTGAACGCCGTGCGACAGGTGCCGCTGCTGGGCTGGGCGCCGTTGCTGGGGCTGTGGCTCGGCAACGGCGAGCCGGCCAAGCTCTTCGTCATCGGCATGGCGGCCTTTTTCCCGACCCTGCTCGGCGCGCATGAAGGGCTGAGCGGCGTCGACCGGCGCTACCGCGAGCTGGCGGCGATCTCGAAGCTGTCGCCGTGGCGCGCCTTTGCCGACGTCACGCTGCCGGCGGCCAGCCCGAGCGTACTCACCGGCGTTTCGCAGTCGCTGGCCGTGGCATGGATGGCCGCGATCGGTACCGAGCTGCTGTTCGCCGCCGGCCCGGGGCTGGGCACGCTGATGTTCACCGCCGAGACCGGTGCCCGCATGGACATCGTGCTGGTCTGCGTCGCGGTGATCGGCGCGCTCGGCTACACGCTGAGCCGCGGTTTCGAGCGGCTGGCGCACTGGCTGCTGCGCTGGCGTTGCTGAGCTTCATCCCATCAAACCCGCATACGCCCGCCAGGGCATCGATACCCCCAAGGAGACATGATGTCTGACAATCAGCCCACCACCTCGAAACTCGAACTCGCCGAATTCGTCGCGCAGGCGCAGCGCGATTTCGAGCAGGCCAGCCGCGTGCTGCGCGACACCCGCACGCTGTCGGCAACGAACACCTTCCAGGCGATCACCCGCGTGCCCGGGCAGGCTGCGCTGGTGGTGCAGTCGGCGCCGGGGCCGTGGGACGAGAAGGGCGCCGAGCCGGCGGTGATCCGCATCGACGGCACGCCGGTGTCGGGCAACGGCCGGCAGGGCGCAGGTGGCGCCCGCTACGGCCGGATCTTCGCGCAGCGCCCGGAGATCAATACCGTCATCCACGTGCACACGCCGTATCTGGGCGGCTGGGCCAGCGCCCACCGGGTGTTGCCGATCCGCTATGCGCCGGCGCAACGGGTGACGCTGGCGCGCGAGATTCCGGTCTACATCGACCGCCGCCCGGCCGAGGCGAGCTTCATCCTCGACCGGATCGCTGAGAACCCGCATACGCCGGCCATTCTCGAAGCCAACGGCGGCGCAACATTCTGGGGCAAGAGCATCCTCGCCGTGTCGCAGTACATCCTGCTGCTCGAAGAAGCCGCCTACTTCCAGGGGCTGGCCGAGCAGCTCGGCGGCGGCAAGGAATTCGGCCCCGGCGTGCTCGAACAGCAGTGGCGCATGGGTGGCTTGTACCCGGCAGCGGCCTGATCCGGCTCAGTCGGCGGTGTCGAACAATCCGCCGCCGGCTTCCAGCGCCAGCAGCATCCGTTTGGCCTGCAGCCCGCCGGCAAAGCCGGTCAGCTGCCCCGATGCGCCGACGACCCGGTGACACGGCGCGATGATCGAAATCGGGTTCCGGCCGTTGGCCGCGCCGACGGCACGCACGGCCCTGACGTTGCCGATCTGTCTGGCGATGTCCAGATAGCTGCGCGTTTCGCCGAATGGAATCGTCAGCAGCGCCGCCCAGACCTGCTGCTGGAAGGCGGTACCGCTGAACGACAGCGCAATCTCGAAACGGGTGCGCCGGCCGTCGAAGTATTCGCCGAGCTGGCGCGTTGTTTCGATCAGCACCGGTTGCTCGCGGTCCTCGGTCATTGCGCCGAGCGGCACCCGTCCGGGCTTGTCGTTCTCCCACAGGATGGCAACGAGGGCCGCGTCGTCGGCAACGAGCTTGAGCTTGCCGAGCGGCGAGTCGATGTACGCATACTGGTACGACATGTTTGTTCCCGGATGAGGTCGGTGCGCGTTTCGCCACCGGCGAATGTTCGCGTGATGCCAAGCCTTGGCGACGTATTCGGGTGACTTTACCGCATGGGCATCAAGGGCGTCGCAGCGCCGGCCAGTAGGTTTTGCGGCAAGTCGACGACGCCATACGGCTGGCGTATGGTCCGGGTATGGATCTCCTGCTTCCTCTGAGTCTGCGCAGCTACGGTGCCGGCGGTGCGTCACACCAGCACACGCACGTCCAGCTGGTGCTGCCGGTGCTTGGCCGGCTCGACATCGAGGTCGGCGGCAGCGGCGGCCGGCTGGATGTCGCACGCGGTGCCTTCATAGCGCCGGATACCGCCCACGCCCAGTCGGCCGAAGGCGAGAACCGCTTTCTGGTGCTCGATTGCGAGGTCGCTGATCTGGGTGACGATGTGGTCGAGCGCTTGCGGCGACAGACCTTTGTGCCCATTTCGGCGGCGACGCGCAGGCTGATCGAGTTCATCGATCTGGCCTGCCACGACCGCAGCGTGCCGGCCGCCGTGGCGCAACACGGCCTGCCCTTGCTGCTCGCATCGCTCGTGCCGGCTGCGCCGCAGCCGCGGCGTCTTGATGCCTTGCGCCGGCATGTCGAGGCGAGGCCGGGGGAGGACTGGAGCGTGGCGAGTATGGCCGCCGAAGTCGGGCTGAGCGCGAGCCGGCTGCATGTATTGTTCCGCGCCGAAACCGGCCAGACGCCGCAGGCCTGGCTGGCCGGCTTGCGGCTGCAGGCGGTGCAGGACGCGCTGCGCCATTCCGACCGGCCGATCGCGCAACTGGCATTGGATGCCGGCTACGCCGACCAGAGCGCGCTGACCCGCGCGCTGCGCATGGCGACCGGCGAAACGCCCGCGGCCTTTCGCAAACGCCACCGGCAGTAGTCCCGGTATAAAACGCGCGAGTGCCGGCCAAGACCGGTGCCAAGCGCCCGCTTATGCTTGCCGTCACAGGAGGAGGGCAGTATGCGCGGACGGATGGTGATCGCGGTGGGCAATGGCGTGGCGGCGGGGGCGCTGTGGGGCGGCGTGTTCCTGGCGCCGCAGGTGCTCGCCGGCTTCTCGGCGCTGCAGCTGTCGGCGGCCCGCTATCTGGTTTACGGCCTGGCGGCCGCGCTATTGCTGTTGCCGCGCTGGCGCGCGCTGACGCTCGGCCGCGACGAGTGGCTGGCGCTGCTCGGGCTGGGCCTGCTCGGCAACATCGTCTACTACATCCTGCTGGCGAATGCGGTGCGCTGGGCCGGCGGCGCGGCGACGTCGCTGATCATCGGCATGCTGCCGGTCGTCGTCACGCTGGTCGGCGCGCGCGACCATGGCGCGGTGCAGGTGCGCAAGCTGGTCTGGCCGCTGTGTCTGTGCGTGCTGGGGGTGGGGCTGGTCGGCATCGAGGCCATGCGGGCCGAAACCGGGCTGGCAAGTTCCGGCTTGCGGGCGGCCGGCCTGCTGTGCGCCTTCGGCGCGCTGGCATCGTGGGCGGTGTATTCGGTCGTCAACAGCCGCTGGCTGGCGCGGCGGCCGGACATTTCCGGGCATGACTGGTCGCTGCTGACCGGGGTGGTGACCGGCGGGCTGGCCTTGCTGCTGGTGGCGCCGGCATTCGGCGGCCCGCAACAGGGGCATCAGGCGTCGGACTGGCTGTGGTTCTGGAGTGTCACCACTGCGGTCGCAATCTGCGCGTCCATCCTCGGCAACGGTCTGTGGAACCGTGTCAGCCGGCTGTTGCCGCTGACGCTGGTCGGCCAGATGATCATCTTCGAAACGGTGTTCGCGCTGCTCTACGGTTTTCTGTGGGCCCAGCGCCTGCCGACGGTGCTTGAGGCGTCGGCCATCGCCTGCCTGCTGGCCGGCGTGCTCTGGTGCACCATGGCGCACCGGGACACGCGGGTTTCGGGGTGAGGCGCCGGGTCAGCCCAAGGTGGCGGCGGTGAAGGCGATTTCGATCTGCAGGTCCGGCGAGGCCAATTCGGCGCGCACGCACGCGCGTGCCGGCGCACTGCCTTCGGGCAGCCATTCGGCCCAGATCTCGTTCAGTACCTTGCGGTTGGCCAGATCGGGCAGATAGATCGTCACCATCATCAGCCGGCTTTTGTCCGAGCCGATCGCCGCGAGCGTGCGCTCGGCCTGCGCCAGCAGTGCGCGGGTCTGTTCGGCGAAGCTATCGCCGCTTTCGGGGACTTCGACGAAGCAGGCGATGCGGTTGAAAACCACCGCATCCGACCAGATCGGGGTTGGGTTGAGACGCTGAATGTCTTGATTGCTCATGAAGTGCTCCGGTCAAGAAAGAGACGCCGGCCAAAGGCCGGCCATGACCGAATTATGCACCGGCACATTCAAACTTAATGTGCGCTGAGCCAATCCTTGAGGTGTTGCCGCAGATCGACGAGATCGTGGCCGCAAACGATTTCGATGTCTTGTTGCTCGGCGCGGTGGATCTCATGATCGGTTGGCCGGCTGACACTGACCAGCATTGCCCGGGCGTCCAGTTCGGACAGGTGCGAGACGCTGTCGAGCTTGAACAGCACCTCATTGCCGACACCTCGGCCGATCTGGCGGTTTTCCGGTTGCTGGGTCTTGCATTCGACCAGATAGAGCTGGTTGTTGCACAGCAAGGCCAGGTCGTATTCGTTTTTGACGCCGTCGTGAGTGACGATCTGCACGCCACACGCCACATCATGAATGGCGCACTGGCCGATCAGGCTGGCGGCTTCGGCGAACAGCCAGTATTCGAGCCAGCCTCCGTTGAGAAAGCGTAGCGCCTGTGCATCGCGCAGCTTCAGCTCGCCGCCGTGCAGCAGCGTGATCAGCCCGGCCTGTTCGATCGCCATCAAATAGGGCTGCAGTTCGCGCGGCAGTGGCGCGGTCAGGCCATTTGCATCGGCGCGAACGACATGCTGCATCAGCGAATACAACTGGCGCGGATCGTTGCTGGCAAACCAGGCCATATGGCGGGCGAGTTTTTCCAGCGGTGGTTTGCGGTGCTTCAGGTCAAGCGAGGTTTCGATGACGTCGCAGCCGAACAGACCGAAATATCCTTCCAGCGTCAGCCGGTCGGCGACGTTGTGGCCTTGCGCCGGCTGCACATTGGGCAGGTGGTTGAGCCAGACCAGCGTATCGCGTTCGGGGTGGATCACGAAGCTGGGCACCTGTCGCAGCAGCGCGACCTCTTGCGCCAGCGCTGCAAGGATGGGGCTGGCGCCGCTGAGGTTGATCAGCGTCGGCATTGGCGCTTCGTGGATGATTTGTGCCAGCGTGCCGCGCAGCAGTGATGGCGAATCCTCGCCGGTCAGCTCGATGATGTCGCATTTGATCTGCGCCGCCGCAGCGATGTCGGCAATGTCGGCGGCCGCGTTCAGCCGGTGGCTGTGTGCGGCGACGGTCATGTGCTGGATGCCGAAGATCCGGTCGAGCGCGGGGGTGAGGATGTCGGAGTGGACGGTATCGATGGGGCAGAGCAGATGCATGGTGGATCCGTACGAAGCGGCGAATGGCCGAGTCTAGCAGCGAAGCGCCGGCATGCATTGCCTTGCCGTGCGGATGTTGTAGTCAGTCTGCAGCGGCGCGTTGGCGTGCCGCTGCAGGCCCGGATCAGCCGAGCTCGAGCGCGCTCATGCGCCCGTTGAGAAACTGCCGCGCTTGCGATTCGCCATCACGAATCAGCCGGCCCAGATTTTCCGGGCTGCGATCCAGTTTGCTCTCGTAATCGAGATCGTCCTGCAAGGCTTGCGACATTTCGATAAACGGAATGTGATAGGGCTGCGCCGGTTCATTCTCGAAGCAGCGCGGGATCAGCACCGGTTCGGTGATCTGGAACTGGTTGAGGAAATCGGTGTTGAATGCGCCGCGCCGCAACAAGTCGTTCAGGAAGCCGATGCTGTTCAATTGATGAAACAGCGACATATTGCCGACCATCTCGTTGCGCCGATCAAGGATCTGCTCGGGTGCCCGCGGCACCGTGTTGCAACCGGTCGGGTTGATCTTGATGACCCAGATTTCGTCGGGCAGGTTGTCGGCGCCGACAAAGGCGGCTTTGGCCAGCTCGTCGACCGGCGGATTATCGGAAAACAGCCCGTCCCAGTAGGCGCCACCATCGAACTCGACCGCAGGGAAAAGGTTGGGCACCGCGCATGACGACAGCAGATGCTCGATGCGGATGGATTGTTCGCGCGAATTGAATTTGACCTGCTGGCCGGACAGGATTTCGGCGGCGCCCAGCAGCAGCGCCGGCAGATCGGGACGCGGCCCGCTGGCGGCCAGTTCGTCGAAATCGATGTGCTTGCTCAGCAGCGCATGAAAATCGGTGAAGTGCGGCCGCAATTGCGAGGTGGACAGACTCATCATCGTCTGCAGCAGCGGCGAGTACGGGCTGAAATTGAACTGCGGCAACTGGCCCCTGTTGGTGGCACGCAGCGATTCGGTGATGTAGTGGTTGAAATGCTCCTCGGCTTGCGTCTGCGCGGTGTTGTCGGCCCAGAGCGCCATCATCCGGCCCGGGACGTCGTCGTCGCCTTTCAGCAGCGCGTACCAGACCAGCGCAGCGCACAAGGCGCCGCCGGAGGTGCCGCTGATGCTGGTCAGGCGGAAATGCTCGCCGAAGCCGTTGTCGTACAGTGCCTTCAGCGCGCCGGCGGTGAAGGCGGTCTGGCTGCCGCCACCCTGGCAGGCGATGGCGATTTTTCGTTTTGTCATGATTTCTCCCTGATGTTTTTATATTGGGCGGTCTATCGTTTGCCGATCAATGCGCCGTCCAGCCGCCGTCCACCGGCAGTGCGGTGCCGGTGAGCGATTTGGCGCCGTCGCTGCACAGGAACACGGCGAGCGCGCCCAGTTCGTCGACCTCGACAAAGCGCTTGGTCGCCTGCGAGGCCAGCAACACATCGCGGATGACTGCTTCTTCGCTGATGCCGCGCGCTTTGGCGGTATCGGGAATCTGCTTTTGTACCAGCGGCGTCATCACATAGCCGGGGCAGATGGCATTGGCGGTGATGCCGTACTCGGCCAGTTCGAGCGCAACGGTCTTGGTCAGCCCGAGCACGCCGTGCTTGGAGGCGACATAGGCCGATTTGAACGGCGATGCCACCAGTGCATGCGCCGAGGCGATATTGATGATCCGGCCCCAGCCGCGTGCCTTCATGCCCGGCACCGCGAGGCGGATGGCGTGAAAGGCCGCGCTCAGGTTGAGCGCGATGATCAGGTCCCATTTCTCCGGCGGGAAATCCTCGATCGGCGAGACATGTTGCACGCCGGCGTTGTTGACGAGGATGTCGAGCCGGCCGTGCTCGGTCTCGACCTTGGCGATCAGCTCGGCCACCGCATCGGCACGGCTCAGATCGGCGCCGATGAAGCTGATGCTGGCGCCGGTATCGGCGGCCAGTTGCGCGCGCGTTGCTTCGATCTCTTCGGGTTTGCCCAAACCGTTGAGCACCACCGTGGCGCCTTCGCGGGCGAAGGCATGGGCGATACCCAGGCCGATGCCGCTGGTCGATCCGGTCACCAGTGCGACTTTTCCTTTGAGCATGAATCGTCCTTCATGATTGAGTGGGGTACTGCAGCGGTATAGCACCGAATCATGTCACCTGAGTGCTGGCTATTATGGCGATGACATCATCGGTAATGTAAAGCGGGCATTGGTCTGCGTGCGCCGCGCTGTTATCGTTAGGGTTGATTCAACGATTCGAGCCGTGATGTCATCGGACACATTTACCGCCGCGCTCTACGCCCAGCGCGAAGCCGAAAAAAGGCAGCGCCTGCAGCGATCCCGCGCCGGCGCAACCGGTTTGCTGCTGTTGATGGCGGCCTTGGCGCTGCTGGCCTTGCTGGTGGGCGGCGGCCGTGGTGGCTGGGGTTATCTTGCGGCGTTTGCCGAGGCGGCGGTCATCGGTGGGCTGGCCGACTGGTTTGCGATCACCGCACTGTTCAAGCATCCGATGGGGCTGCCGATTCCGCACACGGCGATCGTGCCGCAGAACAAGGCGCGGATCGCCGATAGCCTCGGGCAATTCATCGAAACGCACTTCCTTCTGCCCGATGTGCTGGCCAAGCGCATCGATGCGTTCAATCCGGCGCGGCGGCTGGCGGTATGGCTGGCGCGGCCCAACAATGGCCGGCAGCTGACCGAACAGGGGACGCAGTTCTTTCGTTTTTTGCTCGACATGCTCGACGATTCCAAAATGAGCCTGCTGGTGCGCGATCTGGCGCTGAAGCAGCTGGCACAGATTGATCTCGCCGGTCGCATCGCCGCGCTGCTGCGGATCGTTCGCAAGGCCGATGGCCATCAGCAGGTGTTCGAGAGTGTGGTGCGCACCGCGCTGGCGCGGCTGGATACACCGCAAACGCAAGATTATCTGGCCACGCTGATCGCCAATGAATTCAATGTGCTGCGCTGGGTGGCGCTGGATGAAGCGGGCGGCCGCTATCTGGCGCGCAAGCTGATTGCGGCCAGCTCGCACGAGCTGGAACGCGCACTGGCGGATCATGAACACCCGCTGCGGCTGGCCTTCGATACCCAGCTAACCGACTGGATGAGCGCGCTCGAACATGATCCGCAGACACGCCAGCAACTGGCTGCGTGGCAACGATCCTTGCTGGATGATTCGCGCTTGCAGCAGGGGCTGGACGGGCTGTGGCGCGACGTACTCGGCTGGCTGCGTAATGACCTGGAGCGCGATGATTCGCAGATTCGCGCCAAATTGGGCGGCGCGGTCAAGCAGCTCGGGCGGCGCCTGCGCGACGATGTGGTTTTTGCCGACTGGCTCAATCTGCGTTTGCGCACCTTCGCCGCGCAATCGTTGACGCGCTACCGCAGTGAAATCGGCATATTCATCGCCGATCAGCTCAAGGCGTGGGATGACAAGGTGCTGGCCGACCGGCTGGAAACCAATGTCGGCATTGATCTGCAGTTCATTCGCGTCAACGGCACGCTGGTGGGCGGCCTGATCGGCCTGCTGATCTATGCCGTGCGGCAGTTTGCCGGCCTGTGAGCCGCTGGCTGTTTTCTTATACATGTATGGATTCAGGAAGGTTTTGCGATGCAATGGATCGATGTACGCAGTGACACCGTCACCCAGCCGACCCCGGCAATGCGCGCGGCCATGGCCGATGCCGTCGTCGGCGACGACGTGTACGGCGACGATCCGACCGTCGCAGCGCTTGAAACCGCCGCCGCCGCCGCGCTGGGCAAAGACGCGGCGCTGTTCGTGCCCAGCGGCACTTTCGGCAACCAGCTCGCCTTGTTCACCCATTGCGAGCGCGGCGACGAAGTGATCGTGGCCGAGGACAGCCATATCGTCTGGCACGAAGTGGGCGGCGCGGCGATCATCGCCGGCGTCAACCTGCGCCCGGTGCTGCAGCTCAATGGCGACGCGGTACGCACGCGCATTCGCCCGGGCGGCGACATCCATTTGCCGCGCACCGGCCTCGTTTGCATCGAGAACGCCCGTGGCAATGGCAGCGTGATGCCGCTGGAGACGATGCGCGAGCTCTGGGACGTCGCCCAAGCCGCTGGTATTCCGGTACACCTCGACGGCGCACGGCTGTTCAACGCCGCGGCGGCGCTCGGCGTCGAAGCGCGCGAGCTGACGCAATACGCCGACAGCGTGATGTTCTGTTTATCCAAGGGGCTGGCGGCGCCGGTCGGCTCCATCCTCGCCGGCCCGGCGGACTTCATCGAACGCGCGCGGAAAAAGCGCAAGCTGATGGGCGGCGGGCTGCGTCAGGTCGGCGTGCTCGCCGCGCCGGGGCTGATTGCGCTGGACGAAATGAGCTTGCGGCTGCATGACGACCACGCCAATGCCAGACTGCTGGCCGAGCTGCTCGAACAGCTACCGGGTGTGGTGGTGCACCGTGACCAGCTTGATATCAATATGGTGTTTTTCGAGCTGCTCGATATCCATCTGGATGCCGACGCAGTGATTGCCAAAATGCTGGCGCAGGGCATCAAGGCCAATCTGCCTGAAGCCGGCGTCTGGCGTTTCGTCACCCACTGGCAGGTGGGCCGCAGCGAAGTCGAGCAAGTCGCCGCAGCCTTCGGCGCAGCGCTGCGCCGCTAATCAGGCTGCGCAGCGCATTCAAGCAAATTCAGTGAGTGAAAAATGGCGATTCGACCGGTTCTGAAAATGGGTACCCCAAGCCTGCTGCAGCAATCCGAGCCGGTGCAGGCTTTTGATACACCCGAGCTGCACGCGCTGATCGTCGACCTGTTCGACACCATGCACGCCACCGATGGCGTCGGCATCGCCGCGCCGCAGATCGGCATCAACCTGCAGGTGGTGATCTTCGGTTTCGACGCCAACCCGCGCTATCCCCACGCTGCGCCGGTGCCGCCGACGGTGCTGATCAACCCAGTGATCACGCCGCTGTCCCAGGAACTGGAAGAGGGCTGGGAAGGCTGCCTCTCAGTCCCCGGCCTGCGCGGCGAAGTGCCGCGCTATACCCGGATCCGCTATCAGGGCTTCGATGCGCAGGGGCAGGTGATCGATCGCGAGGTGGATGGCTTTCATGCCCGCGTGGTGCAGCATGAATGCGACCACCTGTGGGGCATTCTCTACCCGCAGCGGATTCGCGATATGACCCGGTTCGGGTATACCGATGTGCTGTTTCCGGGCTTGCCCGACACGCCGGATGAGTGAGCTAGGCAAGGGGAAAGGCGCGCAGCGATTGCCTTGTTAAGCGAGAGACTGGCGTTAGCTCTAATGGCTGTTTTCGACTCGCCGGAGGCATTCGAGCTCGGTGTGTCGTGATTGGAATAACAGTAACGCACCCGAAGCTGCTTGTTTTCCGAACATGGCCGCTCGTCACAACGGCTAGGGTAGATTCTCCCAGCTCCTACTATTAATGCTAACATTCAGTACCCCGGTTACCTAAAAAAATATCATGGCTGTTGGACTCAACAAATCAGAACTTACTGATGAAGCAAAGTTGACGGTGGCGCGTGATCCCCGCCTCTCTCCCGCCTTGCCGCCATCGAACACAAAGGTTTCCCTCAGCTATCCAGGTAAATTGTCTGAAAGCGATGTTCTCAAATCAGTATCGACCAGGTATAAGAAGCTAGATGGTTCTTCAATCATTGATGTAGATGGCATCGGTTCAAATGGTTTCGTATGGGCTGATAATTGGTTTGGCCTTCATTCTTTACTGAATACCAAGACGAAAGCACAATTGATCTATCTTGATCCACCATATGCCACTGGGTATGACTTCCAATCACGGGGTCAAGAGCATGCATATAATGATTCACTTGGTGATGCCGCATATATTGAGTTCATGCGCCGACGGTTAATTTTGCTTCGGGAGCTGCTTGATGATACGGGCTCCATTTATGTTCACATTGGGCACCAGATGGTCTCCGAGCTCAAGATGCTCTTAGATGAAGTCTTCGGAAAACGCAATTTTAGAAATTTGATTTCTCGCAAAAAATGCAGCAGCAAAAACTTCACAAAGAATCAGTATTCAAATATGAATGACTATGTGCTGTTCTATACGAAGTCTGCTAATTACATCTGGAACCGCCCTTCACAGAAACCTGATCCAGAGTGGATTGCCAAGGAATACTCTAAGGTTGATGAGAAAGGTCAATTCAAACTGGTGCCTATTCATGCTCCCGGCGTACGGCATGGCGAAACTGGGTCGGCTTGGCGGGGAATGATGCCGCCTCCGGGAAAACACTGGCAGTATCAACCATCCAAGCTTGATGAACTGGATGTGAAAGGGGAAATACACTGGTCGAAGACAGGAAATCCCCGCCGGAAGGTCTATCTGACTGAAGATAAAAGCATCGGCTTGTCGGATTACTGGGATCAGTATAGAGATGCTCATCATCAGAGCATCTTGATAACTGGTTATCCAACAGAAAAAAACTTCGACATGCTTAAGATGATCGTCGGTGCAAGTAGCAATCCCGGCGATTTGGTAATCGACCCATTTTGTGGATCCGGATCAACACTACATGCCGCAGAAGCTCTTGGGCGCCGATGGATTGGAATCGATCAGTCGTTCCTTGCAGCAAAAACGGTAACGGAGCGGTTATTGCGTGGAAGAAAGCCGATGGGCGACTACGTCAAACGGGATGGGTCTCTTGATCTTTTCCCTCAAATAAGTGTTACCGCACAACATGAGAAAGCCGAAGCAAACTTCAACGTCTATCTTGATGATGAAATCGCTTCGGCGTATCCGACAGAGCTAAGTGAGCTGTCGGCGCTCCTGCGCTAAATATGCGATAGCCAGTCAGCGGTAATACGGGATGGAGCTGTCTTCATGGTGGTAACTCTTACGTTGCCGCTCCAAGAGCCATCAAGCTTGCATGCTTCCGCCCAAGTATCGTTGTGAATCAGGCCGGGCCCGTCTGCCAGGAAGAGCAGACGGAACTTCTCACCGGTCGAGTTAAAGAGCTCCCTTGCTTTTCCAACCTTGTCAGAGTTTCCGCCAGTTCTGTCATCGGATTGTGCACCACCGCGAGTCGAGTCATAGCGGGCAAAGCCAATGGCACAGACCGTTTTGCTCTTAGCATTGCGGATGACGAAGTCGCAAGGGTAGCTGCCAGAATAGTTAGGGAACACACTTGACAACTCGATATCACGGCCTGCACCTCTCGGGCCTTCAATCGTAAAAATCCCATGGAAACTATTCTCAAACCAAGTAAAGAAGGCTTCCGTCAGAAAGTAGCCCAGCTGCCCTTTAGTGTCATATTCACCGATCAAAGCTGCTAAAGCTGCTTCTTGATCCTTGGTCAAGGAAGCCATCTGTTGCTGAAGTAAGTCAACGCGCTTGAAAGTATGACCAAGCGATTGAATCAAACTGTTGGTTGACACTTTGGTTATTTTTTTGGCCATTTCGGTGTCGAGAACCGGAGACACGCACCGGCGGAACATTTTAAGCAATGACATTCGTTGGTTGGCTGTAAATGCTGACGAACGAATTCGACCGAGAAGTTCTTCCGTAGACTGTGACTCGGCAACTAGAGCTTTGAAGCGTGCGATGTCCTCAACGTACTTGATTTGGCACGAGTCCAAAATTTCGGGAAAGCGTATTGATGCATCAATAGCTGTGATAATTTTATTTGGCTCAGTAATCGACGCCAGGTACTTGACGGGCATGAGTTCCTCCTCTATGTGCTCGAGAGAGAGAAGGGTAACACATGTTTTCAAAGGGCTTCAGTAGAGCCAAAGCTGAGCTCCTTGAATAAGCATCAGCCCAATACATCTTGCAGAGACATCGTGCGGCAATCAGGTGATAGTGAACCACTTAGGTATCTGTAGGCGCTATTAAAGTTTAGCGTTGGCCGAAAGCTTTCCATTCGCCTCGAATGCAGCGAATGACCACTTTTTTCCGAAGCGATCCATTGGAATAGCCCTGCATTTTTGGGCTTTGAAGGGCGAGATACGCTCAGCGCAGCCACCCCTCAATCTTGCCGATGATTTCCTTGTCGTCCGGTTCTGTCACCGAGCTGTATGCGGTCACCGTTTTGCCATCCGGGGCGATCAGGTATTTGTAGAAATTCCATTTCGGCGTGGTGCCGCTGGCCTTGATCAGGTCGCGAAAGAACGGATTGACGTCCTTACCCCATACCGCTGATTTCTCCATCATCGGGAACTGCACCATATAGGTCAGCCGGCAGAAGTCGCCGATTTCCTTGTTCGACTCAAGTTCCTGTTTGAAGTCGTTCGACGGGAAGCCGACCACCAGCAGGCCGCGATCCTTGTATTTGGCGCTGAGCTTTTCCAGCTTGTCGAACTGCGGCGCGAAGCCACACTTGCTCGCGGTGTTGACCACCAGCACCGGCTTGCCGGCGGCCTGGCACAGATCGAAGGGCTGGCCTTGCAGCGTTTTGAACTGGTGGTTGAGCAGCGGCGGGCAGGCAGCCAAACCAGGGGTAGCAAGAAAAGCGGTCAGGGCCGTTAAAACCAGGGTGAGCGCACGCATGGCGAAATCTCCGGGAGGATGACATCAACGTACGCTGGCCTTGGTGCTCACGCAATCCTGGCCGGCGCAATGGCCGAAGCGGCGCTCAGTGTTCCTCTACCTCGGGCAGCTGGATCATCCCGGTGTGGTAGTTGTATTCGTAGACTTCGCCATAACGGCCCCACTCGATTACCACCTTGAGTACGCGCTCGGCTTCCTCGGCGTCGAGCGATTCGCGCAGCAGTTTGAGGAAGGGCTCTTCCCGTAGCTCGCCATCGGTTTCCTGTTGCAGGCTGTGGTGAATATGCGCCGCCAGCGGTACATGGGCGAGTAGCTGTTTGCCGAACAGTTGTTGGCGCGCGGTGTTGTCGGCGGCGACATATTCGTGCCCCAACGGGGTAACGACCGCATCGCCGTGTGCAAGCTGCAGCAGGCCAAACAGGTGCAGCGCTTCGGTCAACGGCAGCAGTTCGTCGTCGGTCAGCTCGGTTTCCTCGGCTAGCTTCGGCAGGTCGGCGCGGCCGTTGAACGGCGGCTCCATCAAGAGTTCGAGTACGCCCTCCATCCGGTGGATATCGGCCTCGGGCAGCCGGCTCGCCAGCGCCAGGCGGGCTTCCTCGGCGGTACGGCGAGGCGCCTTGGCGGTCATCAGTGCGTAGATCTGGTCGATCAGCGAGCGCACTTGCGGGCTGTCGGCATCACGCGGCCGTGGCAGCGGAATGCGCAACTCGGCGCGTACCCGACCGGGGTCGCTGGCGAAAATCAGCACCCGGTCGGCCATCATCACCGCTTCCTCGATATTGTGCGAAACCACGAGAATGCCCTTCATCGGCGTGGTTTGACCTTCCCACAGCTCGAGCATGTCGTCTCGCAATTGCTCGCCGGTCAGCACGTCGAGCGCCGAAAACGCTTCGTCCATCAGCAGCACATCGGGTTCCATCACCAGCGCGCGGGCGATGCCGACACGCTGGCGCATGCCACCCGAGAGTTCGCGCGGCAGCGCGCCTTCAAAGCCCGAGAGGCCGATCATGTCGATCGCGGCCTCGGCGCGGCGTGCGCGTGCGGCGGCGGCAACGCCCTGTGCCTCAAGGCCGAGTTCGACGTTCTGCTGCACCGTCAGCCACGGAAACAGCGCGAACGACTGAAACACCATGCAGATGCCGCGTGCCGGACCATACAGCGGCTGGCCGCGATACCGCACCTCGCCGCCGTCGGCGTTGATCAGCCCGGCCATGATGCGCAACAGCGTCGATTTGCCCGAGCCCGACTGCCCCAGCAGGGCGACGATTTCGCCGTCGGCGAGTGTGAAGTCGACGCCGGACAGCACGGTGCGCGCGGCGCCGTCGGCCGAGCGGAACGACTTGCCGACGTTTTTCAGTTCGATCAGTTTTTCGGTCATGGTCGTGAATTCTTAGAAATGCATTTTCGATTCGGCGATCCGGTACAGCCGGCGCCAGACGAAGTGGTTGAGGCTCATCACGAACACGCACATCACGCCGATGCCCAGCGCAATGCGCGGGAAGTCGCCGGCGGCGGTCATCTGCGCGATATAGCTGCCCAGGCCCTCGGCCTTGAGCGTCGTCGGCCCCCACGAGACGTATTCGGCGACGATGCTGGCGTTCCACGAACCGCCGCTGGCGGTGATCGCGCCGGTGACGAAGCTCGGGAATACCGCCGGCAGCAGGTAGCGCTTCCATTTGAGCCAGCCGGTCAGCCCGAGATTCTGCGCGGCATAGCGCAGCTCGGTCGGCACCGTCGAGGCGCCGGCGATGACGTTGAAGAGGATGTACCACTGGGTGCCGAGCACCATCAGCGGCGACAGCCAGATGTTCGGATTCAGGCCGAAATGCACGATGGCCATCACCGCGATCGGAAACATCAGGTTGGCCGGGAAGGCGGCGAGGAACTGTGCGATCGCCTGCAAGCGGTCGGCCCAGCGCGGGTTCATGCCGATCCAGATACCGATCGGCACCCAGACCAGCGCTGCCAGGCCGATCAGCAGCAGCACGCGGATCAGCGTGTAGAAGCCGAGCACGAACACCCGACCCACCTCGGCCCAGCCGACCTCGGCGTGGACGAAGCTGAACAACTGGTACGCGGCGAACAGCGCTAACGCGGCGATAAGCGCATCGACGGCGCGTGATTGCCATCCTGGCGCCGTCTGTTCGCGGGCAAGGATAGAGGTGCCATCATGGGTTTTACGAAACCAGGTGAAGCTGCGCTCGAACACCGCAACACCCGAGAGCGCCACCTTTTGCAATACGTCGGTACGGCGGATCAGCGTCAGCAGCCACGAGGATTGGCCGGATTCGCTGCCGGTGGCTTCGAAGCGGAACTTGTCGGCCCAGGCGAGCAGCGGCCGGAAGAACAGCTGGTCGTACAGCAGAATGCCAAAACCCATCGCGGCAATCGCCCAGCCGATCGCGCTCAGATCTTGCGCCTGGATCGCCACGGCGATGTAGGAGCCGATGCCGGGCAGCTTGATGTCCTGCCCGGAGACCGAGATCGCTTCGGAGGCAACGACGAAAAACCAGCCGCCCGACATCGACATCATCATGTTCCACAACAGCTGCGGCATCGCATAAGGCAGCTCCAGCCGCCAGAAGCGTTGCCAGCCCGAAAGCTGGAACACCCGCGCGGCTTCGGACAGCTCGCTGGGGACTGTGCGCATCGATTGATAGAGCGAGAACGCCATATTCCACGCCTGCGACGTGAAGATGGCGAAAATCGCCGCGCATTCGACGCCGAACAGATTGCCGGGAAAGAGCGCAATGAAACCGGTGACGGTGATCGACAGAAAGCCCAGTACCGGGATCGACTGGAGGATGTCGAGCATCGGTACCAGCACCTTTTCACAGGCGCGGCTTTTAGCCGCCAGCGCGGCGAACACGAAGGCGAACAGCAAGGACGCTGCCAGTGCGATAAACATTCGCAAGGTGGTGCGCAGCAGGTAATAGGGCAGCGATTCCGGATCGAGCGAAATCGGCAAGACCGCGCCGAGCTGGTAGGGCGCGACCATCTGCCGCGCACCGTAGGCCAGCAGCACCAGCGCCGCGAGCACCAGCGGCAGCAGCACCCAATCCCAGCGGTTGCCGCCGGCGTCGACGACCTGGCGGGGGAAGTATTGAAAACGGATCATCGGCGGTTCGGTGGGGTTCGTTATGGCTCAGTATGGCCGAGCGGTACGGGTAGCGGCTATGCCTGCGCGTGATGTTAACGCGCGAAGGTCAAAACGGTTGTCCTGCGCGTGAGTGCATCGCCACCTTACGCGCATTCTTTTGCCCGGCGATGACGAAAAAATACCGCATCCGGGGATGCGGTATTTGTACTGCGCGAGATCGGGATCGATCAGCGCTTGCGTTGCGGCGGCAGGTCGGTGCAGACGCCCTTGGCGACTTCGGCTGCCATGCCGATCGATTCGCCCATGGTCGGGTGCGGGTGGATGGTCTTGCCGATATCCACTGCATCCGCGCCCATTTCGATCGCGAGGCAGATCTCGCCGATCATGTCGCCCGCGTGCGGGCCGACGATGGCGCCGCCGATGATCTGGCCGTTGTCGGCGTCGAAAATCAGCTTGGTGAAGCCTTCGTCACGACCGTTGGCGATTGCGCGGCCCGAAGCGGCCCACGGGAACACGCCCTTGAGGATGGCCTTGCCGTCCTTCTTGGCCTGATCTTCGGTGATGCCGACCCATGCCACTTCCGGATCGGTATACGCGACGCCCGGAATCACCCGCGCGTCGAAGTAAGCCTTCTCGCCAAACGCGTTCTCGGCGGCGACGTGCGCTTCGTGCACGGCCTTGTGTGCCAGCATCGGCTGGCCGACCAGATCGCCGATCGCGAAGATGTGCGGCACATTGGTGCGCTGCTGATTGTCGACGTTGATGAAACCACGCGGATCGACGATCACGCCGGCGTTTTCTGCGCCGATCTTCTTGCCGTTCGGCACGCGGCCGGTGGCGTGCAGCACCAGATCGTAACGGACCGGATCCTTCGGCGCCTTCTCGCCTTCGAACGTCGCCCAGATGCCGTCGTCCTTGGCTTCGAGCGCCACGGTCTTGGTATTGAGCATGATGTTGTCGAAGCGATGGGCGTTCCACTTTTCCCAGACCTTGACGAGGTCACGGTCGGCGCCCTGCATCAGGCCGTCGGTCATTTCGACCACGTCCAGACGCGAACCGAGCGTCGAGTAGACGGTTCCCATTTCCAGACCGATGATGCCGCCACCCAGAATCAGCATCTTGCCCGGCACCGATGCCAGTTCCAGCGCGCCGGTCGAATCGACCACGCGTGGATCATCCGGCACGAATGGCAGCTTGAACACCGACGAGCCGACCGCAATGATCGCGGTCTTGAACTTGACGATCTTCTTCTCGCCGGTCAGTTCCTTGCCCGCGCCCGAAGTCAGCTGCACTTCGATATGGTGCGGATCGATGAAGGTACCGACGCCACGCACGGTTTCCACCTTGCGTGCCTTGGCCATGCCGGCGAGACCGCCGGTGAGCTTGCCAATGACCTTTTCCTTGTAGCCGCGCAGCGCGTCGATGTCGATTTCCGGCGCGCCGAACTTGATGCCGTTTTCGGCCAGGTGGGCGACTTCATCGATCACAAACGCGTTGTGCAGCAGCGCCTTGGACGGAATGCAGCCGACATTGAGGCAGACACCGCCCAATGTTGCGAAACGCTCGATGATGACCGTCTTCATGCCGAGGTCGGCCGAGCGGAACGCCGCCGAGTAACCGCCTGGGCCGCCGCCGAGCACCATCATGTCGCACTCGATATCGGCCGCGCCGCTGTGGCTGCCGGCTTGCGGTGCCGCGACCGGCGAAGGAGCGGGGGCCGCAGCAGGAGCAGGCGCTGCAGCGGGTGCAGGCGCCGCTGCGCCGGCAGCGGTTTCGATCACGACGACGAGGCCGCCTTCGGAGATCTTGTCGCCGACCTTGACCTTCACTTCCTTGACCACGCCGGCGTGCGTTGCCGGCACTTCCATCGTGGCCTTGTCGGTTTCCAGCGCAATCAGGCTGTCTTCGACGGCGACGGTGTCGCCGACCTTGACGAATACTTCGATGATGTCGACGTTGTCGTGACCGCCGATATCGGGAACCTTGAGTTCAATCGTGCTCATGGTTGTTTCCAATGTGTAGGGCGGATTAGCCCGATCAGGGCGTAATCCGCCGTTGCGCATTCGGTGACCGGGGACGCGGCGCTTTGCGCGATCACCCGGTCGACCCAGCAGGACTTAAAGGACCAGGCGACGGATGTCCGCCAACAGCTTGCCCAGATGCACGGTGAAGCGACCGGCTTGCGCGCCGTCGATCACGCGGTGATCGAAGGACAGCGACAGCGGGCACATCAGGCGCGGCAGGAATTCCTTGCCGTTCCAGACCGGCTTGATCTGGCTCTTGCAGACGCCGAGGATCGCGACTTCCGGTGCGTTGACGATAGGCGTGAAGCTGGTACCGCCAATGCCGCCGAGCGAGCTGATCGTGAAGGTCGCGCCCTGCATGTCGGTGGGCTTGAGCTTGCCTTCGCGAGCCAGCGCCGACAGATCGGTCAGTTCCTTGGTGATCTGCTTCAGACCCTTCTGGTCGACGTTCTTGATGACCGGAACGACGAGGCCGTTCGGCGTGTCTGCCGCGAAACCGATGTTGTAGTACTGCTTCAGCACCAGGTTGTCGCCGTCGAGCGAGGAATTCATTTCCGGGAAGGCTTTCAGCGCTTCGGCAGCAGCCTTGATGATGAAGGCCAGTGGCGAGAGCTTCAGGCCGGACTTTTCCCATTCCTTGCCGATGCTCTTGCGGAAGTCTTCCATCTCGGTGATGTCGCACTCGTCGTTGAACGTGACGTGCGGGATGACCACCCAGTTGCGGTGCAGGTTCGCGCCGGAAATCTTCTTGATCTTCGACAGCGGCTTGCTTTCGACCGGACCGAACTTGGCGAAATCGACCTTCGGCCACGGCAGCAGATCCAGGCCCGAGCCCGAACCGCCAGTAGCAGCGACGGGGGCCTTCGCTGCGCCAGACATCACCGACTTCACAAAGCCTTGCACATCCTCGTGCAGGATACGGCCCTTGGGGCCGGAGCCGGCAACGCGCGACAGGTCGACGCCCAGATCGCGGGCGAAGCGGCGCACCGACGGGCTGGCGTGGGCTTTCTTGAAACTCGCATCGTCGATCTTCGCGGCCGGAGCGGCAACGGCTGCAGCGGCCGGAGCCGGCGCGGCAACCGGGGCCGGTGCCGGTACTGCAGCTGCCGGGGCTGGTGCCGCAGCAGGAGCCGGTGCTGCGGTGGCCGAACCCTTGACCGTGACGATCAGCGCGCCCTGGGCGACCTTGTCACCGACCTTGATCGCGATCGATTCGACGATGCCGGCAGCGGTCGACGGGACTTCCATCGACGCTTTGTCCGATTCGAGCGTGACGAGGCTGTCTTCAAGCGCAACCGTATCGCCGACCTTGACGCTGATTTCGATCACTTCGACAGCGTCGAAGTTGCCGATATCGGGAACGCGCACTTCGATCGACTGCGCGGCGGCTGCAGGTGCAGCGGCCGGTGCCGGGGCGGCAACCGGTGCAGGCGCAGCGGCTGGTGCCGGCGCCGGAGCAGCGACCGGAGCCGGTGCGGCGGCAGCAGCGGAGACTTCGAGCAGCAGTACAACGCCGCCTTCGGAGATCTTGTCGCCGACCTTGACCTTGACTTCCTTGACGACGCCGGCGGCGGTCGCCGGGACTTCCATCGTCGCCTTGTCGGTTTCCAGTGCAATCAGCGATTGCTCGACTTCGACCGTGTCGCCGACCTTGACGAAGACTTCGATGATGTCGACGTTGTCGTGCCCACCGATATCGGGGACTTTCAGTTCAATGATGTTGCTCATTGTTGTTCCCTGTGAGGGGTTGGGGGCAGGGCGTTGGCCCTGCCTCGGGTCATGCACGTCCGGCCACAAGGGCCGGATGCCTCACTCAATCAAACCGTCCAAGGTGCCGGACGATCCGCCTCGATGCCGTACTTGGCGATCGCTTCAGCCACCTTGTCGGCGCCGATCTTGCCTTCGTCGGCCAGCGCCTTGAGAGCGGCAATGGCAACGTGGTAACGATCGACTTCGAAGAAGCTGCGCAGCGCATCGCGGCTGTCCGAACGGCCGTAGCCGTCGGTGCCGAGTACGACGAAACGATTCGGCACGTATTCGCGGACCTGGTCGGCAAAGGTGCGCTTGTAGTCGGTCGCGGCGATCACCGGACCTTCTGCACCCTTGAGACACTGGGTCACGTACGGCACTTGCTGCTCGGACGTCGGGTGCAGCAGGTTGTAACGGGTGGCGTTCACACCGTCACGACGCAGCTCGTTGAAGCTGGTGGCGGACCAGATGTCGGCATCGACGCCGAAATCGGCCTTCAGCAGATCGGCCGCGGCAATGACTTCGCGGAAGATCGTGCCCGAACCCATCAGCTGCACCTTGAGCTTGCCGGCTTCGCCCTGGCGGAACTTGTACAGACCCTTGAGGATGCCGGCTTCGGCGCCTTCCGGCATCGCCGGGTGCGCGTAGTTCTCGTTCATCACCGTCAGGTAGTAGTAGATGTTTTCCTGATCCTGATACATGCGCTTCATGCCGTCCTGAACGATCACGGCCAGCTCGTACGCGAAGGTCGGGTCGTAGGAGACGCAGTTCGGGATGTATTCGGCGAACAGCTGGGTGTGGCCATCCTGATGCTGCAGGCCTTCGCCGTTCAGCGTGGTCCGGCCGGCGGTACCGCCCAGCAGGAAGCCGCGTGCGCGCAGGTCGCCAGCAGCCCAGGCCAGGTCGCCGATACGCTGGAAGCCGAACATCGAGTAGTAGATGTAGAACGGGATCATCGTCACGCCGTGGTTGGCGTAAGCGGTGGCCGCGGCGATCCAGTCGCTCATCGCGCCGGCTTCGTTGATGCCTTCCTGCAGGATCTGACCGGTGGTCGATTCCTTGTAGAACATCAGCTGGTCAGCGTCTTCCGGCGCGTACAGCTGGCCGACGTGCGACCAGATGCCGAGCTGGCGGAACATGCCTTCCATGCCGAAGGTGCGCGATTCATCCGGCACGATAGGCACGACGCGCTTGCCGATGGTCTTGTCCTTGACCAGGATGCCAAGCAGACGCACAAAGGCCATCGTCGTCGACGATTCACGTTCGCCCGAGGATTCCAGCAGCGCCTTGAATGCATCCAGACCCGGCACTTGCAGCGGCTCGTTCACCGGATTACGCGTCGGCAGATAGCCGCCGAGTTCGGCACGGCGTTCGTGCATGTATTTCAGCTCTGGCGCGTCGGCCGGCGGCGCGTAGAACTTGCACGCCTTGGCTTCTTCGTCGGTGAGCGGAATCTTGAAACGATCGCGCAGATGCAGCAGGTCGTCTTCGGACAGCTTCTTGGTCTGGTGCGCGACGTTCTGCGATTCGCCGGCCGCGCCCATGCCGTAGCCCTTGACGGTCTTCACCAGCAGCAGCGTCGGCTGGCCCTTGTGTTCGACCGCGGATTTGTAGCCGGCGTACACCTTGTGCGGATCGTTACCGCCGCGGGTCAGGCGCCAGATGTCGTCGTCGGACATGGCCGAAACCAGTTCCTTCAGCTCCGGCGTATTGAAGAAGTGCTCGCGCACATAGGCGCCGTCCTTGGATTTGTAGGTCTGGTATTCGCCATCGACCACATCCATCATCCGGCGCTGCAGCAGGCCCTTGGTATCCTTGGCCAGCAGTGCATCCCAGCCCGAACCCCAGACGACCTTGACCACATTCCAGCCCGAGCCGCGGAAATCGCCTTCGAGCTCCTGGATGATCTTGCCGTTGCCGCGCACCGGGCCATCCAGGCGCTGCAGGTTGCAGTTGATCACGAAGATCAGGTTGTCGAGTTTTTCACGACCGGCGAGCGAGATCGCGCCCAGCGATTCCGGTTCGTCCATTTCGCCGTCGCCGCAGAAGCACCAGACCTTGCGATCGCCCTTCTGTTCGAAGCCGCGATCGTCGAGGTACTTCATGAAACGGGCCTGATAGATCGCCATGATGGGCCCGAGGCCCATCGACACGGTCGGGAACTGCCAGAAGTTCGGCATCAGCCACGGGTGCGGATACGACGACAAACCGCCGCCATCGACTTCCTTGCGGAATTTGTCGAGCTGGTCTTCGGTAATCCGGCCTTCGAGGAAGGCGCGCGAGTACATGCCCGGGGCGCAATGGCCCTGGAAGTAAACCAGGTCGCCGCCGTGCTTGTCGCTCGGTGCGTGCCAGAAGTGGTTCCAGCCCACGTCGTACAGCGTCGCTGCCGACGCGAACGAGGTGATGTGGCCACCCGGATCGCCCTTGCCCGGCTTGTTGGCCTTGACGACCATCGCTGCGGCGTTCCAGCGCGTGTACGAGCGGATACGCTCTTCCAGTGCGTGGTTGCCCGGGCTCTTGGCTTCAAGGTGTACCGGCACCGTATTGATATACGCCGTGGTGGCGGTGTAGGGAATGTTCACGCCATCCTGACGGGCGTGATCGACAAGCTGTTCAACGAGAAAATGCGCGCGTTCTGCGCCTTCGTTAGCCAGGACGCCGTCTAGCGCCGCCAGCCATTCCTGCGTTTCCTGTGGATCAAGATCGTGATGCTGCTCTGCCATTTATGTCTCTACCTATTTAACTAAAGAGGTTAGTAGTAGTGGTGAGTCGCGGTTCGGTTCTGCGCCAAAGCTCAGCGCGGAACGTTCCGCTTGTAATAGTTGATCAAACCGTTGGTCGAGGCGTCGTGGCTTGAGGTCAGGCCTGGCGTGACCAGATCGCTTTCGATCTTCTTCGCCAGCTGCTTACCCAGTTCCACGCCCCATTGGTCGTACGAGTTGACGTTCCAGATGGTGCCTTGCACGAATACCTTGTGCTCATACAGCGCAATCAGCGCGCCAAGGCGACGCGGCGTCAGCCGCTGCATCAGGATCGAGTTGGTCGGGCGGTTGCCTTCAAACACCTTGTGGGGTGCCAGTGCATCCTGTGCCTCACCGGTAATGCCGGCGGCGCTGAGTTCGGCGCGAACTTCCGCATCCGTTTTGCCGCGCATGAATGCTTCGGTCTGGGCGAAAAAGTTCGCCATCAGGATGGTGCTGTGCGGCTCCGGAATTTCCGGGTGCTCGATGCTGGCAATAAAGTCGATCGGCACCAGCTGCGAGCCCTGATGCAGCATCTGGTAATAAGCGTGCTGGCCATTGATGCCGGCATCGCCCCATACCACCGGGCCGGTGTGGTAATCGATGCGGTTGCCGTCCAGATCGACCGACTTGCCGTTCGATTCCATATCCAGTTGCTGCAGATAGGCCGGGAAGCGTTGCAGTGCCTGATTGTATGGCGAGATCAGCTGGGTGTTGGCACCGAAGAAGTTGACATACCACACGCCCAGCAGGCCCATGATCGCCGGCAGATTCTGTTCGAGTGGCTTGTTCTTGAAGTGCTCGTCCATGGTGTAGGCACCGTGGAGCAGATCCTGATAGTCGTGCTTGCCAAGGTAGATCGCGATCGGCAGGCCGATGGCGCTCCACAGGCTGTAACGGCCGCCAACCCAGTCCCAGAACTCGAACATGTTGTTGGTGTCGATGCCGAACTCGGCCACGGATTTGACGTTGGTCGATACGGCGACGAAATGCTTGGCAATGTGGCTTTCGTTGCCGACGCGATCGAGGAACCATGCCCGCGCGGTGCGCGCATTGGTCAGCGTTTCCTGCGTGGTGAAGGTCTTGGATGCGACGATGAACAGCGTTGTTTCCGGATTGAGCTTCTTCAGCGTCGAGACGATCTGGTCGCCGTCAACGGTGGAAACAAAGTGCATGGTCAGGCGCTGGTGACCAAAATCCTTCAGCGCGTTACAGACCATCACCGGGCCGAGATCCGAGCCGCCGATACCGATGTTGACGATGTCGGTGAAGGCCTTGCCGGTATAGCCGGTGCGCTCGCCCGAGCGGATCTCGTCGGAGAACTGGAACATCTTCTCCTTGACCGCGTTGACCTTGGGCATCACGTCTTCACCGTCGACGAGGATCGGCGTCTTGTCGAGATTGCGCAGCGCGATATGCAGCACGGCACGGTTTTCGGTGGTGTTGATCTTCTCGCCCGAGAACATCTTCTCGATGCGATCCTTCAAGCCTGACTGCCGGGCGAGGTCGAACAGCAGCGACATCGTCTGCTCGGTAATGCGGTTCTTCGAGTAATCGAAAAACAGGCCGCCTGATTCGAGCGAGAGTTTTTCGAAACGCTGCGGATCCGCGTCAAACAGGTCGCGCATATGCAGCGACGATACATCCTGATAATGCGCTGCGAGTGCCTGCCAGGCCGGCGATTGGGTCAACTTCGACATCGACTCTTTCCTTATCACACGTTTTTCACGGTATTGATGCCACGGTAGGCCGCGGTCTTGGCTGCCACCTTTTCAGTGGTCATGGCTGCGAACCCGTTTTTCTTTCAGGTTGCGCTTCATTTTTTCGAGCTGGTCAATCAATTCAGGGCCGCGCTTGAGCGCAACGCCGACAGCGAGGACGTCGATGATCACTAGGTGAACAATGCGGGTAATCATCGGCGTGTACAGATCCGGGTCTTCCATCGTGTCGGCGTACAGGCAGATATTGCAGCGCTTGGCGAGTGGTGACTTGGAGTGGGTAATGCCGATGACATCGGCGCCGGCATCGCGGGCGATTTCGACCGAACGGAGCAGGTCGAGGGTGCGACCCGAATTGGATACCGCGATGACGGCATCGCCGGGTTTGAGCATCGACGCGCTCATGCCATGCATGTGCGGGTCGGTATACGCGACGGTGGGCACGCCAAGGCGGAAAAATTTGTTCTGTGCGTCAATCGCCACCGCGCCGGATTGGCCCTGACCCCAGACTTCGATCTTGTGGGTGTTGGCCAGCACGCGGATCGCCCGCTCCAGTGCCTCGGTATCCAGCTCGTTACGGCAGCGCAGCAGGTGCGAAATATTGTTGTCGAACAGCTTTTTCGCGAGGTCGTGGGCCGAGTCGTCAGCCGACACCATCGAGTGCACATAAGGCACGCCCGAGACCAGACTGCGGGTCAGTCTGAGCTTGAAGTCCTGCAGACCCGAGCAATTGAGGCTGCGACAAAAGCGGATCACCGTCGGCTGCGAGACATCGGAAAGATTGGCAATTTGCGCGATGGGTGCATTGGCCACCAGATTCGGTTGTGCCAGCACCAGTTCGGCGACTTTGCGCTCGGACTTGCTCAGGGTGTCGATCACTGTCTTGATACGTTCAAGCATGGTCGGTCTCACTCAAACGGCGAAGTCTCAGGCCCGCGTTGCGATTGGCTCGGCTGGGCCGGGAATCCCCCGGGTCTCTGTCAAACATGGTTAAAGCCGCGGGGGGCTCTTGGCCCCGCACGTTGTCTTTGCTACGGCTTTATGCCGTCCAGAACACTGATTTGGTCGCGACAACGCGATCAAGCACGCGCCGGATCGGAAATTGCTGCTGTACTGGTTTGTCTTCAACCAGCGCCGCTTGCAACAAGGCTTTCTTGCCCTCGCCGGTGATATGAACGATCACCTCGCGCGCATTGGCAATGGTCGGTAGCGTGAGCGTGATGCGCTGATGCGGCGCCACTGGCGGCGTGACCGCGGCGAGCATGGCGTCCGAGCGACAGGCGGCTTCAAGTTCGACGGCATCGGGAAACAGCGACGCGGTGTGGCCATCATCGCCCATGCCCAGAATCAGTACATCGATCGGTGATGGGAAAATTGCCAAACGTGCTTCGATGGCCGGCAGTGCTTCATGCGGCGTGGCCGCGCCGTTGACCAGCGAAATGAAATTCGCCTTGGCCGCCAGCCCTTGCAACAGATGCTGACGAACACTTTTTTCGTTGCTGTCGGCGTGGTCGGGCTGAACCCAGCGCTCATCGACCAGCGTAATGTTGACCCGGCGCCAATCAAGTGGCATCTGGGAGAGTGCGGCAAACATGCCGGCGGGCGTACGACCGCCGGATACGGCCAGACTGGCCCCGCCACGCGTTTCGATCGCGGCTTTCAGTTGGCCTGCGATATGCGCGGCAAGCGCGATATCCAGTTGCGCTTTCGAAGCGAATTCATGCCATTGCAGAGACATCTACACCTCGATATTTCAGTGATTGCCGCGATGATCGCGGCAAGAAGCAGCCAGCTGGCCCTTGCGCAGAAGGGGAAGCCGGCAGGGCTGAACAGCCCGTGCCGGTATTGATCCGCGACGATGCCAGCCGTGGTGCTGGGGGTGATTAGCTCTCTTCGTGCCAGCACAGGCCGTCACGCGACAGCAGTGCGGACGATGCGGCTGGGCCCCAGGTGCCAGCGGTATACGCTTTAGGCGCGTCCGGGCTGGATTCCCAGGTGTCGATGATCGGCTCGACCCACTTCCAGGCGGCACGCTGTTCGTCGCGACGCACGAACAGCGACAGATCGCCACGGATCACATCCATCAACAGGCGCTCGTACGCTTCCGGGCTGCGGGTGGTGAAGGTTTCCTTGAAATCGAGGTCAAGGTGGACCGGACGCAAGCGGACCTGGTTGCCCGGTTCTTTGGCCATCAGGTAAAGCCGAACCGACTCATCCGGCTGCAGCTGGATCACCAGACGGTTGGGCGTGCCGGTCTTGCCAAAGATCGAATGCGGCGCTTCACGGAAATTGATGACGATCTCGGCCAGACGTTCCTGCAGGCGTTTGCCGGTGCGCAGGAAGAAGGGCACGCCGGCCCAGCGCCAGGTCTGGATTTCGGCCTTGAGCGCCACGAAGGTTTCAGTCTTGGAGCCGGCCGGGACATCCGGCTCGTCCAGATAGCCCGGCACCGGCTGGCCGTTCACCGCTCCGGCACGGTATTGACCGCGTACGACCTTGGTATGGACATCTTCGGCCGTCAACGGCTTGAGTGCGCGCAGTACCTTGAGTTTTTCGTCGCGGACCGCGTCGGCATCGTACGAAGCCGGCGGCTCCATCGCGACGATGGTCAGCAACTGCAGCAGGTGGTTCTGGATCATGTCGCGCAGCGCGCCGGTCTTGTCGTAGAAATCCGCACGGGTTTCCACGCCGACCTGCTCGGTGACGGTGATCTGTACGTCGCGAATCCATTCACGGCGCCACAGCGGTTCGAGCAGCGTATTGGCGAAGCGCAGTGCGATCAGGTTCAGCACCGGCTCTTTGCCGAGGTAGTGGTCGATCCGGTAGATCTGGTGTTCTTCGAAGTATTCGCCGACTTCGTCGTTGATCTTGTTCGACGACGCGAGGTCATGGCCCAGCGGCTTTTCCAGCACCACGCGGGCATTGCCCTTGGTCAGGCCGACGGCAGCGAGGCTCTTGGAGATCGGTGCGAACAGGTCTGGCGCGGTCGAGAGATAAAACACGCGAGCACGCTTGGAAAATTCGTTCAGCGCATCGGCCAGAACGCCGAACTCTTCCGGCTTGTTGGCATCGATCTTGAGGTACTGGATGCGCTTGGCAAACGAGGCCCAGTCGGCGTCGTTGTAATGCTTGCCGAGGTAACCCTTGGCCAAGGCATGGGCCTTGTCGAGGTAGGCCGCGGTATCGGGCACGCTACGGCCCAGACAGATGATGCGACCTTCGGCGGGCAGGTTGCCGTCCTGATTCTGGTGATACAGCGCCGGCAACAGTTTGCGCATCACGAGGTCGCCGGTGCCGCCAAACAGCACCATGTCGAACGCGTCGATCTGGGTCATAGCATCCTTCCTGAGTTATTCGTTTGAACTCGGCTGCGTGCGCGTCCTGTGGATTAGCCATGCGCCTGGTGGGCGAGGCTGGCGTACGCGCCGAGGTCTGGGCGTAGTAAGACTTCGTAATGTTACTACATGCTTAAAAATCGGCGCAAACGCTTTTGGTTGCCTGCGGGATTTCCCGCATGACGATTGCTGAGAAATCCAGCAAACCCGCGCCGTTGGTCGTGAATTGTGCGTTGCAACGAAGTCGGTTTGTGAGGAGTTATGGTTGAGTTTGGTAGGGGGTTGTAGTAAAACTACGCCGTAATCTTGCGGCATTCACTACTGCGATCCTAAAGATCCATTACAGCAGCGCGCGTCGAGGCGCGGTCAACCGGAGTACGTCATGGCTTTACATCCCCGTCTTACCGAAGTTACGGCCCGCATCGTCGAACGCAGCCGTGAATCGCGTACCCGTTATCTGCAGCGCCTCGAAGCCGCGGCCCAGAAAGAGCCGATCCGCAAGGGACTGGCCTGTACCAACCAGGCGCACGCTTGGGCGGCCGCTCCGGAAAACGACAAGATCATGATGCGCGAAATGCGCCAACCGAACATCGGCATCGTTTCGTCGTTCAATGACATGCTGTCGGCGCATCAGCCGCTGGAAACATTTCCGGCCATCATCAAGCAAGCAGTGCACGATGTCGGCGCAACGGCGCAATTCGCCGGTGGCACGCCAGCGATGTGCGACGGCGTGACCCAGGGGCAGCCGGGCATGGAGCTGAGCCTGTTCAGCCGCGACGTGATTGCCATGTCGCTGGCCGTGGCGATGTCGCACAACGTCTTTGACGGCATGCTTTGCCTCGGCGTTTGCGACAAGATCGTTCCGGGTCTGCTGATCGGTGCATTGCAGTTTGGTCATCTGCCGGCGATTTTCGTTCCGGCCGGCCCGATGACCTCGGGGATTTCCAATAAGGAAAAAGCCAAGGTTCGCCAGCTGTTTGCCGAAGGCAAATGCGGCCGCGATGAATTGCTCGCCTCCGAAGAGGGTAGCTACCACGGCCCGGGCACCTGCACCTTCTTTGGTACTGCCAACTCGAACCAGATGCTGATGGAAGTGATGGGTCTGCACCTGCCGGGCGCTGCCTTCATCAATCCGAATACACCGCTGCGTGATGCGCTGACCGCTGCGGCCGCGCGCCGCGTCGCGCAGATTACCGCGCTGGGCAATGAGTTCATTCCGGTCGGCAAGGTGATCGACGAGAAGTCGATCGTCAACGGCATCGTCGGCCTGCTGGCGACCGGTGGCTCGACCAACCACACGATTCATCTGGTTGCGATTGCCAAGGCGGCCGGGATTGAAATCAACTGGGACGACTTCCACGATTTGTCCGACGTCGTACCGCTGCTGGCTCGTGTCTACCCGAACGGCGCCGCCGACGTAAACCATTTCCACGCCGCCGGTGGCATGGGCTATCTGATTCGCGAATTGATCGATGGCGGCTTCCTGCACGACGACGTGCTGACCTGCGCCGGTCACGGTTTGCGTCGGCACTCGCAAGAGCCTTTCCTGGGCGACGACGGCAAGGCCATCTGGCGCGAGGCACCACTGCAATCGGGCGACGACGCCGTGTTGCGTCCGCACACCAACCCGTTCAGCAAGAACGGCGGTCTCAGAGTGCTCGAAGGCAATCTGGGTCGCGCCGTGATCAAGGTTTCGGCCGTGGCGGAAGAGCACCACGTGGTCGAAGCGCCGGCGATCGTATTTGATGACCAGGACGATGTACTGGCTGCGTTCCAGCGCGGTGAACTTGAAAAAGATTTCATCGTCGTGCTGCGCTTCCAGGGGCCGCGTGCCAATGGCATGCCTGAGCTGCACAAACTGACCCCGGCGCTGGGTGTGTTGCAAGATCGCGGTTTCAAGGTGGCCTTGGTGACCGATGGTCGCATGTCCGGCGCGTCGGGCAAGGTGCCAGCGGCGATTCACCTGACCCCGGAAGTGATTTCGGGTGGGCCGCTGGGCAAGGTTCGCACCGGCGATGTGCTGCGTCTGGATGCGGTTCGCGGCGAGCTGATCGCCAAGGTCGACGCCGCGGAATGGGCTGCGCGTGAATGCGTGACGGCCGATCTGAGCAAGAACGGCCATGGGATGGGCCGTGAGCTCTTTGCCGGTTTCCGTCAGCTGGCGACCGGTGCCGAGGAAGGCGCGTTGAGCCTCGGCCTCGCGCACTAATTGAGTATTACAAACTTGCCGGCCCTGGGGTCGGCATCTACTTATTGGTTAACACATTAGGAATCCTGCCATGCAAATTCGTGAAATCATGCGTTCCTGCTCGGTTATGCCGGTGCTGGTGATCGAGAAGGTCGAACATGCCGTGCCGCTGGCCAGGGCATTGGTCGAGGGCGGTATTCGCGTACTGGAAGTCACTCTGCGCACCGAAGCGGCACTGGAAGCGGTCCGCGCGATTGCCGATAACGTGCCCGATGCCATCGTTGGTGTTGGTACCGTTGTTCGCCCTGAACAATTCGCCCATGCGAAAGCCGCCGGTGCTGTCTTCGCAGTCACCCCGGGCCTGACGCCCAAGCTCGCTGCCGCCGCACGCGAAGCGGATATCCAGTTGCTGCCGGGCGTGATGACGCCGTCCGAAGCGATTGCCGCGCTGGAAGAAGGTTTTGATGCGCTCAAGCTGTTCCCGGCCGAACAGGCGGGCAGCCTGGGTATGCTCAAGGCCATGGGTGGCCCGCTGCCGCAAATCCTGTTCTGCCCGACCGGCGGCGTAACACCGGAATCGGCCGCGAAGCTGCTGGCCTTGTCGAACGTCGGTTGCGTTGGCGGCTCCTGGCTTGCCCCGAAGGACATGGTCGCCGCCGGCGACTGGGCCGGCATTACCAAGCTAGCCCGCGAAGCGGCCTCGCTGCGTCCCTGACCACAGGTCGCCGGGAGGGGGCGTGCTTGGTCTTTCCCCTTCGGCGAGTAAACTGAGGGCTTGCGCAATGATCCATTTGTTTATGACGGTCGCGTAAGTCCCTAATGTACGTACGGTGCTTGTCATGGCACAAAGGCACCTTATGCCGGTGCTTGTATGCTCTGACCGTCCAACTATTCCATCCTTCTGGAGATGATCCATGGCTATCAAAGTAGGTATCAATGGTTTCGGCCGCATCGGCCGCATGGTATTCCGTGCTGCCGTTTACAACTTCGCGGACGACATCGAGATCGTCGGTATCAACGATCTGTTGGAGCCGGACTACCTCGCCTATATGCTCAAGTTCGACTCCGTCCATGGCAAGTTCAAGGGGGACGTGAAGGTCGAAGGCGGCAACCTCGTCGTCAACGGCAAAACCATCCGCCTGACCGCCGTGAAGGATCCGGCTGAGCTGAAGTGGGGCGAAATCGGCGCCGACGTCGTCGTCGAGTCGACCGGGCTGTTCCTGACCAAGGAAACCGCCGAGAAACACATTGCGGCCGGTGCCAAGAAGGTCATCCTGTCGGCGCCGTCGAAAGACGACACCCCGATGTTCGTCTACGGCGTGAACGACAGCACCTACGCCGGCCAGAACATCATTTCCAACGCGTCGTGCACCACCAACTGCCTTGCACCGCTTGCCAAGGTCATCAACGACAACTTCGGCATCAAGCGCGGCCTGATGACCACGGTCCACGCCGCGACTGCGACGCAAAAAACGGTTGACGGCCCATCGAACAAGGACTGGCGCGGTGGTCGCGGCATTCTGGAAAACATCATCCCGTCCAGTACTGGTGCAGCCAAGGCCGTCGGCGTGGTGATTCCGGAAGTGAAGGGCAAGCTGACCGGCATGTCGTTCCGCGTGCCGACTTCCGACGTCTCCGTGGTTGACCTGACCGTCGAGTTGAACAAGGAAGCCAGCTACGAAGAAATTTGCGCCGCCGTGAAGGCCGCGTCGGAAGGCCCGATGAAGGGTGTGCTGGGTTACACCACCGAGAAGGTCGTTTCTACCGACTTCCGTGGCGAAGCCTGCACCTCGACATTCGACGCTGGCGCCGGTATCGCGCTGGACAAGACTTTCGTGAAGCTGGTCGCCTGGTACGACAACGAATGGGGCTATTCCAGCAAGGTGCTGGAGATGGTCCGCGTGATGGCCGGCAAGTAAGCCGTATTCCGCGCCCGACAAAAAACCCGCCTCGGCGGGTTTTTTGTCGCTTGAATGCTGGTAAACGTGCGGTCGTGGCATGGCTGCGGGTGGGGGGTAGCCAGATGTCCGATGGCACCAAGGCACTCCGGAGTGCCATGTAAGCTGCGTTGTTTTATTGAAAAGTCCTTTAAAAACAGCCCTTTACTGGCGGCTTTTTATTTGTTGTGTTGTATGTGGGCAACGGTTTTCCTGAGCGAGTGCAAGCGGGTTTGCCCGTAGCAAGTCGATTCTTTTATCCTGATTCCAGTAGAGCAAGGTTGCGTCAGACGTACCGCAAATCGTGCTGTTACGGCTGGTTCTTCATCTAATTAGAAAGAAACCAACTCTCGTATCTAGGAGACCTATAAATGTTCAAACGTGCTCTGGTTGCTGCTTCCCTCGCAGCTGCTTTCGCGGCTCCGGCTTTCGCCGAAGTCACCATCGGTGGTTCGATCGAAGCCGACATCTATGTTCATGGTTCCAATGCAAACGGCTTCCGTGAGGAAGTTGAACTCGACGTTGAGCCGCGTATCTTTTTCTCGGGCAGCGACAAGCTCGACAACGGCTCCAAGGTAATCTGGAAGATCTGGACTGGTGTTGAAAACTACCGTGAAGCTGGTGCCAAGGGTAGCGATACCAATACCGGTTCGTCGGATCGTGTTTGGGGCAACCGTGAAGCTTGGGGTGGCTGGCAAGGCGACTGGGGTACCGTGCGCTTTGGTAAGGTCTATAGCCCGACCTACCTGAAGCTTGACTGGCCGTACGGCAACCTCGGTGGTGCAATGCACGTTGCAGAACTGGGCCTGATTGCTTACAACCCAGAAAACTCGATCGTTTACGATTCGCCGAACTTCAGCGGTTTCTCGTTCTCGGGTATGTATTCGTTCCGTAGCCAGAACAACCAGATCGAAGGCGTGGACCAAGAATACTTTGTCGACGTGACCGCCGGTTACTCGGGCAATGGCTTCATGATCGACGCTGGCTACACCCAAGGTGAAGATACTGCCGTTAGCTCGACTGGTGTTGTGACTCACTCGGAAGATCCGAGCAAGTTCTGGTTTGTGGCCGGTGGCTACAACTTCGGCGCCTTCACCGTCAAGGCGGGTTACAAGGGCTGGGAAAATTCGTGGGCCGGCCTGTCGGGCGACCAGAACCAGTACTTCGTGCAAGGTATCTACTCGGCCGGTAAGCACACCGTTGGCCTGACGTACAACTACTTCGACGAAGTTGAGCAAAACGGCAAAAAGATCAACGATAGCGATTCGAACGTGATCTACGGTCAGTGGAACTACTCGCTGTCGAACAACACCGTTGCTTACGTTCAAGGTCGTTACTCGATGGCAGGCCAGAACGCTAACATGGGCGCAAACTACGCAACCATGGCCAAGGACAGCGACAGCTACCGTCTGCTGTTCGGTACCTGGACCGGCTTCTAATCGATTCGTTTGATTCGATTTGCTAGTTCAGAAAGGGCGACTTCGGTCGCCCTTTTTTCGTTTCAATCGGCGCCCCAGCGAGGGCGCCGATTCAATTTGTAGTCTAGGTGGTGTCGTCACAAGATGCGCGCCCAGATCGCAATGCAGCGAATCTGGACTGCCGCCAGGAATGACGCCGCATTCTTGGCATAGCGCGTGGCGATGCCTCGCCAGCGTTTGAGCTGCAAAAACGCATTTTCAACCAGATGCCGGTGGCGATACAGCGCCGCATCGTGTTCACGCGGCGCCTTACGGTTGCGGTGCGACGGAATCACCGTTCTCATGCCTTGCGCCGAGGCCTGAGCAACGATGGCGTCGCTGTCATAGCCACGATCAGCCAGCAGGTATTCCGCGCTCAAGCCGTCAATCAACGCGCCGCCCTGGGTGCAGTCCGCCGTCGTGCCCGAGGTCACCAAGACCCGCACCGGCATGCCGTGCGCGTCCACCGCCAAGTGCAGCTTACTGTTTAGCCCCCTTTGGTCACCCCCATTGCCTGATTGCCGCCGCGTGCGCCGGCGGCATGCGGATGCACCTTGGCATGCGGATGCACCTTGGCATGCGTGGCGTCGATCATCAGCCATTCGAAATCCGGATTGGTGATCAGCGCTTCAAGCAGGTGTGCCCAGACGCCCTTGTCACGCCAGCGACAAAAGCGGCGGTGGGTGTTCTTCCAGTCGCCATAATCGGGCGGCAAATCGCGCCATGGGGCGCCGGTACGCAAAATCCAGAACACGGCGTTGAGGAACAGGCGGTTATCTCTGGCCCGGCCGCCCCAGGCGCCGTGGCGACCGGGCAGGAGCGGTTCGAGCAAAAGCCACGTTTGATCAGGAAGGTCGTGGCGGCGGTGTACCAGGCGCTTGGTCGGCGGTGTGCTTGTCATGGCGGCAGCATACACACTCGCCAATCACTCGTGACGACACCATCTAGGGTGTTCGCCCTACATTTCTGCCCTGATCGGCGATCACCTGATATCAGGTGTGACTTATGTTGCCTACGCTTAGCTTGCGAGGTCGCCAAGAGGCGGCCTGTACCGAGGAGAACAGAAGAATGCGAGCTGTGCGTATGTCGATGGGAGCCCTTGCGTTGGCGATGGCGTTTTCGGCTCAGGCTGCCGAGGTCGAGGTCCTGCATTGGTGGACCTCCGGTGGCGAAGCCAAGGCCGCTGGCGAGCTGAAGAGAATGCTTGAAGCCAAAGGCGACAAGTGGAAGGATTTCGCCGTTGCCGGTGGCGCTGGCGAGAACGCGATGACAGCGCTGAAGGCGCGCGTGGTCTCGGGCAACCCGCCTGCTGCGGCGCAGATCAAGGGCCCGGCGATTCAGGAGTGGGGCGCCGAGGGCGTGCTGGCTTCGATCGACGACGTCGCCAAAAAGGACAACTGGGACAAGGTGCTGCCGCCTGCGGTTTCCAGTGTGATGAAGTACAAGGGCCAGTACGTCGCTGCGCCGGTCAATGTTCACCGGGTGAACTGGCTATGGGTGAACCCGCTGTTGTTGAAGAAGGCCAATGTCAAGGTGCCGACGACGTGGGATGAGTTCTTCAAGGCGGCGGATGCGCTGAAGAAGGCTGGTATTCAGCCGGTCGCCTACGGTGGCCAGCCGTGGCAGGATGCCACGGTGTTCGAGACCGTCGCACTGGGTGTCGGTGGTGTCGACTTCTACAAGAAAGCCTTCGTCCAGCTCGATCAGGCTACGCTGAAAGGCCCGACCATGGTCAAGGTGCTGGAAACCTACAAGCGTATCAAGCCGTATACCGACAAGGCCAGCGCCGGGCGGGAGTGGAATCTGGTGACCTCGATGGTCATCAACGGAACCGCTGCGATGCAATTTATGGGCGATTGGGCCAAGGGCGAGTTCCTCGCCGCCGGCAAGGTGCCGGGCAAGGATTTCCTCTGTGTGGCCGCGCCGGGCACCGCCAATGCCTATACGTTCAATATCGACAGTTTCGTGATGTTCAAGTTGCCGAACAAGGATGCGGTGAAGGGGCAGAAGCATCTGGCCGAAACGTTGATGAGCCCGCAGTTTCAGGAACTCTTCAACCTGAACAAGGGCTCGATTCCGGCGCGGCTGGGCATGGACATGGGCAAGTTCGACGATTGCGGCAAGAAGTCGGCCGAGGACTTCAAGATGGATGCCGCCAAGGGTACGTTGTTGCCATCGTTTGCCCACGGCATGGCGATGTACTCGTCCACCCAGGGGGCGATGTACGACGTGATTTCGCAGTTCTGGAATGACGATAGCGCCAGCGCGCAGAAGGCCGCCGAAAAACTCGCTGTCGCCGCCAAGGTGCGTTGATCGTCGAGTCCGGCGTCGCGTTGTGGCATGCCGTAAGCGACGACGGTTTTATATCCGGCCGGGCGTTGATCCGGTCGGGCATCGCCTGCCCTGGAGGTTTACATGTCCGTGATGCCGCGTCCGGCGCACTACGGTTTTGCCGAGCACTGGCTGCCCCGGCTGGTACTGGCGCCGTCCTTTCTGCTAGTACTGATTTTCCTGTACGGATTCATCGCCTGGAACGGCGCCTTGTCGTTCACGGCGTCGCGCTTGCTGCCCAATTTCGAGTGGGCCGGGCTGGCGCAATATGAGGCGCTGTTCGCCAGCGAGCGCTGGTGGGTGGCGGTACAGAACCTGTTCATTTTCGGCGTGCTGTTTATCGGTGGCGCGATGGCGGTCGGCATCGTGCTGGCGATCCTGCTCGACCAGAAAATCAGGCTAGAGGGTGCGCTGCGCACCATCTATTTGTACCCGCTGGCACTGTCATTCATCGTCACCGGTACCGCCTGGGGCTGGATGCTCAATCCGGGCTTGGGGCTGGAAAAGCTGGTGCACGATTGGGGTTATGCCGGTTTCAGTTTCGACTGGCTGGTGAATCCGGATCGCTCGATCTATACGATCGTGATTGCCGGCGTCTGGCAATCGTCCGGTTTCGTGATGGCGCTGTTTCTGGCCGGCCTGCGCGGCATCGACGATGCCATCATCAAGGCCGCGCAGATCGACGGCGCCAGTTTGCCGCGCATCTACTGGCGCATCATCCTGCCGGCGATGCGGCCGGTGTTCTTCTCGACGCTGATGATCTTGGCGCACATTGCGATCAAGAGCTTCGACCTCGTGATGGCGCTGACCGGTGGCGGCCCGGGCTTCTCGTCCGATCTGCCGGCGACCTTCATGTACCAGATGGCGTTTACTCGCGGGCAAATGGGCCTCGGCGCCGCCAGTGCAATGATGATGCTGGTGACCGTGTCGGCGATCGTGGTGCCTTATCTGTATTCCGAGCTGAGGAGGGGGCGCAATGTCTAAGCCCTGGCGTGGCGCGCTCTACGCCGCCCTGATCATCGCAGCGCTTTACTACCTGCTGCCCCTGTACGTGATGCTCACTACCTCGCTGAAGAGCATGGACGAAATCCGTGCCGGCAATCTGCTGTCGCTGCCCGGAACGATCAGTTTCGACGCCTGGCGCAAGGCGTGGGGCAGCGCGTGTACCGGGATCGAATGCTCGGGCTTGTCGGGCTACTTCTGGAACTCGGTGCGGATGGTGATCCCGGCGGTATTGATCTCGACCGCACTGGGCGCACTGAATGGCTATGTGCTGTCGAAATGGCGCTTTCGGGGCTCGGAGTGGGTGTTCGCGATGCTGCTGTTCGGGCTCTATATCCCGTTCCAGGTGCTGCTGCTGCCGATGGCGCAGACGCTCGGCTGGTTCGGGCTGGCGCGCTCGATGTTCGGCCTGGTGTTCGTGCATATCGTCTGCGGGATTGCCGGCACGACGCTGTTCTTCCGCAACTACTACGTCGGCATTCCGGACGAACTGATCAAGGCGGCACGGCTTGATGGTGCGGGCTTCTGGCGCATTTTTCTGCGCATCGTGCTGCCGATGTCCTTGCCGATCCTGATGGTGACGCTGATCTGGCAGTTCACGCAGATCTGGAACGACTTCCTGTTCGGTCTGGTGTTCTCGGCCGGCGATAGCCAGCCGATCACCGTCGGCCTGAATAACCTCGCGAATACCTCGACCTCGGTCAAGGAATACAACGTCAATATGGCGGCGGCGTTGATCGCCGCGCTGCCGACCATCGCCGTCTATGTGCTGGCGGGAAAATACTTCGTGCGCGGCCTCGCTGCCGGCGCGGTCAAGGGATAAGGGGAAAACCGATGGGTGCATTGGCCATCAAGAACGTCACCAAGCAGTTCGGTGACACGCATATTCTCAAAGGCATCGATATTCATATCGATGCGGGCCAGTTCCTGATTCTGGTCGGGCCATCGGGCTGCGGCAAGTCGACGTTGATGAACATCATCGCCGGACTGGAATCGCCGAGTAGCGGCGAAATCCATATCGCCGACCGCATCGTCAACGACGTGGCGCCGAAAGATAGAGACATTGCGATGGTGTTCCAGAGCTATGCGCTGTACCCGACGATGAACGTGCGGCAGAACATCGCCTTTGGCCTGGAAACGCGTGGTGTGCCGAAGAAGGAGCAGGAAGAAGTGATTGCCCGCGTCGCCAAAATGCTGCAGATGGATCATTTGCTCGATCGCAAACCGGCGCAGCTATCCGGTGGTCAGCGTCAGCGCGTGGCGATGGGGCGGGCGCTGGCGCGCAACCCCAAGCTGTTCCTGTTCGACGAGCCGCTCTCCAACCTCGACGCCAAGCTGCGCGTCGAAATGCGTACCGAAATCAAGCAGCTGCATCACCGGTTGAAAACCACCATCGTCTACGTCACACACGACCAGATCGAGGCGATGACGCTCGGCGACAAGATCGCGGTAATGAAGGATGGCGTGATCCAGCAGTTCGGCAGCCCGCAGGATATCTACGACACGCCGGCCAATCTGTTTGTCGCCGGTTTTATCGGTTCGCCGTCGATGAACTTCATTCCGGTGCATCTGGCCCGCGAAGGCGGCGCGATCGGCGTCAGCCTGCAAAGCGACGAAGCCGCATGCTTCGTGCCCTTGGTCGATGGCGGACGTTACGCCGAGCATGTCGGCAAACGGGTGATCGTCGGCATTCGTCCGGAGCAATGGGAGGTGTCCAGCGATGAGGTTGGGTTGGCGTGCAAGGTGCATCTGACCGAGCCGACCGGGCCGGACACCATCGTGTTTACCCAGGTCAATGGCATCGAGGTACAAGCCAGGCTGCACCCGCGCGATGCGCGTGCGCCCGGTGCGGTGCTGCATCTGCGCCCGGACATGAGCAAGGCCGTGCTGTTTGATCCGGAGACCGAAGCGCGGATCGTCTGACGTCCTGCCGGTGTTGCCTTCTGCGGCCATGGGATATCGACAGCCCCGTTTGGAGTGGGGCTGGCCGTGGTCTCAGAGCCCCCGGCGCTCGACCAGCGCTTGTGCCAGCGTGCTCGGGTCGACGTGTTCCAGCTCGCCGCCGACCGGCAGGCCACGGGCGATGCGCGACACCCTGAGGCCGCGCGCGCGCAGCGTTTCGGCCAGATAGTGCGCGGTCGCTTCGCCCTCGACGGTGAAGTTGGTCGCGAGGATGACTTCTTCGATTTCACCGTCGCAGGCGCGTTCGAGCAGACGCTCGAAAGCGATGTCCTTGGTGCCGATGCCATCGAGCGGACTCAGCCTGCCCATCAACACAAAGTACAAGCCCTGATAGGCGAGTGTTTGCTCGATCATCAACAGATCGGTCGGCATCTCGACCACGCAAAGCTGGCGTGTATTGCGCTCGTCGTCCAGGCAGATCTCGCAAACGGCCGCTTCGGTAAAGGTATTGCAATGGCGGCAATGCTTGAGCGTGGCGATCGCGTATTCGATCGCGTGCGCCAGATTGGCGGCGCCGGCCTGATCGCGCTGCAGCAGGTAGTAGGCCATGCGGCTGGCCGATTTCGGCCCGACGCCGGGCAACACCTTGAGTGCCTGGATCAGTTGCTGAAGCGAAGAGGGGACGGTGGACATAGAAGAAGGAATTGAGCAACGATGCATAGAATCTATCGCAGTAGGCGAGCGAGCCAAAGCAGTTTGTTCCCGCCCGAAGCACAGGAACCGGAATGGACATGGGTCCATGAGGATTCCGAGCATCGGACGGGGACAAAATGCGAAGGCGTAGCCGCCTAATCCGATAGATTCTTAGAACGGCAGCTTGAAGCCCGGTGGCAACGGCAGGCCGGCGGTCATGCCGGACATGCGTTCCTGGCTGGTGGCCTCGGCCTTGCGCTGTGCGTCGTTGAACGCGGCGGCGATCAGGTCTTCGAGCATGTCCTTGTCGTCGGACAGCAGTGAATCATCGATGCTCACGCGCTTGACCGTGTGGCTGCAGGTCATGACGATCTTGACCATGCCGGCGCCGGCCTGACCTTCGACTTCAACGTTGGCGAGTTCTTCCTGCGCTTGCTGCATTTTTTCCTGCATCTTCTGCGCTTGTTGCATCAGTTGGCCAATGCCACCCTTGTTGAACATGGTTGTGCTCCTGAGATGAAAATCGACAGCGGGGCTGTCAGAGTGGTTTGATCGAATCGGGCAGGACGGTGGCGTCAAAATCGCGCACCAGCGCCTGTACGAAAGGATCGTTCTGGATTTCGGTTTCGGCTTCGTTCTGGCGCTGTTCTTTCTCGCGCATCATGTGCGCCGCCGGCGTATCGCCGCTGGCTTCGCCCATGGTTACGATCAGCTGGATCGGTTTGTCGAAGTACTGGATCAGCGCTTCGCGCAGTTTGTCCTGAAAGTCACGCGTTGCCACCGCGCGGTGCACATCGGCAACCAGTAGCTCGAAGCGGTCTTCGCTCCAACTGACGAGTTGGGCATTTTGCGCCAGCATGCCGGCAGCGCCGAGTTTGAGCTGGCCGACCAGTGCGCGCCAATCGCCATCGAATGCGGCGGGTGCTTGTTCGACGACAGGTGCCGCATCCGGCTCGGGGAAGGGCTCGCGCGGTGCTGGTTCGTTCGCCGGTGCGGCGTCTTCCCACGGTGGCGTATCGCGTTGTGCCGGTACTTCAACCGGCGCAGGCTGGGCTGGAGTCGGAGTCGGAGTCGGAGTCGGAGTCGGAGTCGGAGTCGGAGTCGGAGTCGGAGTCGGAGTCGGAGTCGGAGTCGGAGTCGGAGTCGGAGTCGGAGCGGCAGGCGCTACGACTGCTACTGCCGCCGGGCGCGGAATTTGCGCCGTTTCGCCACGGCTTGGCAGCCTGGCCAGCGTGCCAGCGTCGCTTGGGGCAAAGGCCAGCATCCGCAGCAGCGTCATGGTGAAGCCGGCGTATTCGTCCGGCGCCAGCGGCAGATCGCGCCGGCCGTGCAGGGCGATCTGGTAATAGAGTTGCGCATCTTCAGGCGTCATCGCCGCAGCCAGCGCCATAATCGCGTCACGCGCAGGCAGATCGTCGGCCAGCGCGCCCGGCACCATTTGGGCGACGGCGATTTGCTGCAGCAGATGCGACAGTTCGCCAAGCGCGGCCTCGAACGACAAGCCACGGCCGGAAATCGCATCGGCGGTCGCCAGCAGTGCCGCGCCGTCACGCGCCAGCAGCGCTTGCAGCAGCTCGAACAGATAGCCCTGATCGACGGCGCCGAGCATGGCCCGAACGCCGGCTTCGTCAACGCGACCGGCCCCATAGGCAATGGCCTGATCGAGCAAGGAAAGCGCGTCGCGCATCGAGCCGTTGGCGGCGTGGCCGAGTATCGGCAGCGCGCCGGGCTCGAACGCAATCTGTTCGGCGTCGAGCACCTTGTGCAGATGGCCGGAGACCTGTTGCGGCGTCATCTGCCGCAAGGAGAACTGCAGGCAACGGCTCAGCACCGTGATCGGCACCTTCTGCGGGTCGGTGGTCGCGAGGATGAATTTGACGTGGCCCGGCGGCTCTTCCAGCGTTTTCAGCATCGCGTTGAAGGCGCTCTTGGAGAGCATGTGCACTTCATCGATGATGTACACTTTGAACCGCCCGGCGGTCGGCGCGTACTGTGCGTTGTCGAGCACTTCGCGGATGTTGTCGATGCCGGTGTTGGACGCCGCGTCGATCTCCAAGAGGTCGACAAAACGCCCCGCGTCGATCTGCGTACACGCGCCGCACACGCCACACGGCTCGGACGTGATGCCGGTCTCGCAATTGAGCGCCTTGGCCATGATTCGCGCGATGGTCGTCTTGCCGACGCCGCGCGTGCCGGTGAGCAGATAGGCGTGATGCAGGCGCCCGTTCGCGAAGGCGTTCGCGAGTGCCTTGATCACATGCTCCTGGCCCACGAGCTGGGCGAAGGTCTTGGGGCGCCACTTGCGGGCGAGAACTTGATAAGCCATGCCCGGATTCTAACAGATGCCCAACCCAGACAATCAGCTCCTGCCCGATTTCCCTCCCGACGATCCACCACCCGAGCCGCCGTTCGAGCCCGCGCTGGAAGAGTGCTGTGGCAGCGGCTGCGAGCCGTGCATTTTCGACACTTATGCCGAGGCGCTGCATGCGTATCGGCGCGCCTATGCGGCGTGGTTGCTGCGCCATCCCGAGTTCAAGGATTTACCCAGCCGATGAAACGCGCCCTGCTGTTCTTGCTGTTGTGTTCCGGCGCCGCGACCGCCGCCTTGCCGGCCGAGGTTGAATCGGCCTTGGCCAAGGCCGGCGTGCCGGCATCGGCCTTGGCGGCGGCGATTCTGCCGGTGGATGGCGGCGCGGCGGTGCTGCTGGAAAACGCCGGCCGGCCGATGAATCCGGCGTCGACGATGAAGCTGGTCACGACCTGGTCGGCGCTGAACCTGCTCGGCCCGGCATACAGCTGGAAAACCCAGCTGCTGTCCGATGCGCCGGCGGTGAATGGCGTGCTCAACGGGCCGCTGTATCTGAAAGGCAGTGGCGACCCGAAACTGACGTTCGAGCGGATGTGGCTCTTGGTGCGCGAACTGCGCGCCGCCGGCATCAGCGATCTGCGCGGTGATCTGGTGCTCGACCGCAGCGCGTTCAGGCTGCCGGCGGCGACGTCGGCGTTTGACGATGACAGCGACGAATCCGGCCAGCCCTATCTGGTGCCGCCCGATGCGCTGACCAGCAATTTCGGCAGTGTGCGCTTGATGTTGCGCAGCGACGCGAACGGCGTGCGCGCAACGCTGGAACCGGCGCTCGACCGGGTTCGGCTCGACAGCAGTATCAAGCTCGGGCCAGGCGCGAATTGCGCGGCGTGGAAGGATGGCGTCCAGCTCAAGATCAACGATGCCGGCCCGCAGGCCAGCGTCAGCATCACCGGGCGTTTTCCGTCGGACTGCGCCGGTGATCGCTACTTTGCCGTGCTTGATGCCAAGTCTTATACCGCCAGCCTGTTCCGCTCGCTATGGCAGGAGCAGGGCGGGCGCTTCAGCGGCCAGGTGCGCGATGGCGTCGCGCCGCTGCAGGCCAGGGTGCTGGCGAGCAGTGTCTCGCCGCCGCTGACCGAGATGGTTCGGGACATCAACAAGTTCAGCAACAACCTGATGGCGCGGCAGTTGTTCCTGACCCTGGGCGCCACCGCGCCGGAAGACGGGCGCGACACCGTGACCGCCGCCGACATGCGCGTGCGCGGCTGGCTGCAGCAACAGGGGCTGGCCATGCCCGAGTTGCGGCTGGAAAACGGTGCCGGTTTGTCCCGGGTCGAGCGCATCAGCGCCGAGCACCTGGGACAGATGCTGGTGTCGGCCTACCGCAGCCCGCTGGCGCCCGAGTTCATCTCATCGCTGCCCATCGTCGGCATCGACGGCACGATGAAAAAGCGCCTCAAGAATGAAGCCGGTGCCGCGCATATCAAGACCGGCACGCTGAAGGACGTGCGCGCGGTGGCCGGCTATGTGCGCGATCAGCAGGGGCGTGACTGGGTCGTGGTCGCGCTGCTGAACCACCCGAAAGCACCCGGCGCAATGCCGGTGCTCGATGCCTTGCTGCGCTGGGTGGCCGCCCGGCAATCCGCCGAGATCGCCGCACTGCGTTCCTGAGCCGCCGCCCCGCGCCTGTTGCGGGGCGGCGGCGCTTTTGGCTTGCTCACCACGCCGAATATGGAACGGGCAACGCATGCAGTCGGCTGGCGCAATCACTTCAAATATCCGGTACAGGTTCGCTGTCCCGGATTAAAGATGCTTTAAAAGCGCCAATGAGCGGCGCGGTCGAACCCCTCGCGCTGGGGGCGGCCTTGCTCGTACTTTCATCACACGCTTATCCAGTATCGATCTGTTGATCGGATCGTGATGACGCCTCTTTATGTTCTTCCAAATCAATGCCTTGTTTGCTTACTTGTCAGCCCGATTCGGTCTTGCCGACGATGGTTCTTTTTCTGTTGTTATTACGAAAATTACTGACAATAGTTCGGTGATTTTTGTTGCTGAATATTTCCAATTACTTTCTGTACGCTGCCGATTTTTTTTAGCGTTAATTGAAAGTTCATATTCGGCGCCGCGCCAGAGCTGGTGCGGCCTTTCCTGTTAATTCTAATATTAGCCAATACTGACTTATTCGTTTGTCATTGTGATGCAACAGATGGCGTGGCATTCTGCGGACCATAAAACCAATAAGCGTAATTATCAAATCAGGCGATTGTAAATTAATCAGTTACTTATATTAGGAGTTTGTCATGAAAGGCATGAAAGTTTTGGCTGCGGCCACCATGTTTTTTGCAGCAAGCCTTAGCCACGCTGCGTTCAGCAAGACCTATGCGCTGGATGCCGGTGCATTTGCGTCGAGCGATGTCTTCGCGGTCGCTGGCCCGTCGAAGCTGACCTTTGATCTGACCCCAACCAGCGCGATCGGCGAATTGGCGAATCTGTTTGCCGTGAATTTCCAGCTCTCGCCGGTTGCCGGCTTGCTGGATCTCAAGAGCGTGGTGTTTAACCCGGGTACACGCAGCTACAGCGGTAGCTTCGATCTGCCAAGCGCGGGCACTTATTCGGCGTTCTTTGCCGTCAACAAGAGCGCGAACTGGCTGGGTACTTTGAAGCTCAACGTGGCATCGGTGGCGGCGCCGGTGCCGGAGCCTGAAACCTATGCCCTGATGGGTGCTGGTTTGCTCGGCGTGCTGCTGTCGCGTCGTCGCAAGCAACGCGCCACTGGCGTTGCTGCCGCTTGATCTCGTACTGATGCAGTGCGGTGCAAGCTTGCGGCAACGCGAGCTTGCACCTTTTCCGGCCAGAAGCCGGAGCAGCTTCAGAGCTGTGTTGGCCGTGGTTTTTACGTCGGGGAGTGATGAGATTTTGCGTGTATCAAGGTTCGGACGCCGGCAACAAGACGTCGTGAACGTTCGGGCAAGCATTCTGATCCTGATCGGCGTGTTTGCGCTGGGGGGCTATGCCCGGGCCGCCGTTGATGACAGCGATTTTATTGTCGCCTACGCCGATGTCTCCACCGTGTTCGACAGCAACGTGTTTCGTTTGGCCGATGCCGTGCCGGCCTCGCAATACGGCGGTAGCAAGTCGGACACGATCATTGATCCACGTATTGGTTTTCGCATGAACTGGCCGCTGTCCCGGCAGCAGCTTGTGCTGGAAGCAGAAGTCTCCCGGCCGAGTTATTTGCAACATCAGCAGCTCGATTACGTCGGCTGGCAAGCGCTGGCCGCTTGGGATTGGCAATTGGGTAGCGATTTATCCGGGCGCCTGAGTTATGGCGACGATCGTTCGCTGTCCGAGTTCGAGGATGTGATGTTGGGCGTGAAGGATTTGGTGAGGCAGCAACGCGGTGATTTATCGGCCGCATACGCGCTGACCTCCAACTGGGCGCTGCTTGCCTCGCTGGGGCTGAGCGAACAGCAGCATGACCGGCGCGACTATCTGGATCTGCGCCAGGAGAACGCCAGTGGCGGCGTGCGTTATCGCAGTGACTTGGGCAGCGAGTTGTCGGTGTCGCTGGATTATCTGCGGGTCGACTATCTCCAGGATTTATGGCTGCTGCCGGCCGATGAGCGTGGTTATCGGCAGTGGATGGCCAAGTTGGGCGGTGTGTGGCCGCTGAGTGCCAAGACGACGCTGCGCGCCAATTATGGCGTCACCAGCTGGAAGTACCGCTTTGATAGCGAATGGCAGCGCAGCCCCACCGGCGGCCTTGGCTTGGCGTGGCAGGCGAGCGAAAAGACGCGTTTGTACGCCGATTTTCAGCGCTCGTTCGAGGCGCCGGGGCAAAACATCGGGCGCAACTTGCTGGAGAACTATCGCGTCGGCGCCAACTGGCAAGCGACTAGCCGGACCGGACTCGAGTTGTCGTGGCGGCGCGAGGATAAACAAGTGCGGCAGGTGCTGGCCTACAGCGATCAGAGCGACTTCTGGCGTCTGGGGCTGAGCTATCGGCCGGATGCGGCGCTGCAAGTGTCTTTGTATGCGCAGTACCAGGCACGTCATTCGCAGCTGCCGGGCAACGACTATCAGGCCTCGCAGCTTGGTATCGATCTCAAGCTGCAGTACTGAGCCGCAATGGTGTGGTGCAGATACAGGAAGTACGGAGTGGGAGGGGTGGGCAAATGAGCCATTTGGATCCGCAATTGCAGCAGGCCGGTTTGGCGGTGTCTGACGATGTCGCAATGCCGCCGCGCCTGTCGCTGCTGAACAACCGTTTCAGTGAGTTCGTCAACGCCGCACCGCTGGTGAGTTTTTTCAAGTCCTTCGTCGACCCGGTCGTTGTCGTTGCGGTGTTGTATCTGCTGTGCTGGCCTTTCCAGATCGCCTTTGACGGCTATACCTGCCTGCTGGCGGCGTTCGGTTTCCTGCTCTCGGCACAGGTGCTCGACGGCCTGTTCCTGTTCGTTCCCGGCCATGAGCGTCCCTGGCTCGGGATGGGGCGCTTTGCGGTGCAATGGTTGTTCATCTGCGTGTCACTGACCTTGCTCGGCTGGGTCAGCGGTTTTGCCGCGTACTTCCATCCGCCCTTCATCCTGACGTGGTTCGTGGCCGCGCCTGCGGCGCTGATTGCGGTGCATGCGCTGTTCAGACCGATTTTTTTCCTGCCGCGCGACACCATGCAGGCGCAGCGCCGGGCGGTGATCGTCGGCGCCAACCGGCCTGGCTGCGCGCTGGCCGATGCGTTGCAGACCGATCCGCTGCACCGGATCAACTGGCTCGGTTACTTCGATGATCGGGAGCTGGGCCGTCTGCCGGAGGTGAAGTCCTCGCGCCTGCTCGGCACCTTGCACGATCTGCCGCGCTACGTGCAATCGCACGGTATCCACAATATCTATATCTCGCTGCCGATGAGTTCGCAGCCGCGGGTGCTGGCCATCCTCGACGCGCTGAGCGATTCGACCGTGTCGATTTACTTCGTCCCCGATCTGTTTGTGTTTGATCTGATCCAGGCGCGCTTTGACCACATCGCCGGCATCCCGGTCGTGGCGGTGTGCGAAAGCCCGTTCATGGGACTGCGCGGCGTGCTCAAGCGCTTCTCCGATATCGTGCTGGCGCTGCTGATCCTGGTGCTGATCTGGCCGGTGATGCTCGCCGTGGCGATCGCGGTGAAGCTGACTTCACCGGGGCCGGTGCTGTTCAGGCAGCGCCGTTACGGCGCCGATGGCGACAGCATCGTCGTGTACAAATTCCGCTCGATGACCGTCATGGAAGACGGCGACAAGGTGGTGCAGGCGACCAAGCAGGATCAACGCTTCACGCCGATCGGCGGTTTTCTGCGCCGCTCCTCGCTCGATGAACTGCCGCAGTTCATCAATGTGCTGCAGGGCCGGATGAGCGTGGTGGGCCCGCGTCCGCACGCCAACGCCCACAACGAGCAATACCGGTCGCTGATCAAGGGCTACATGATGCGCCACAAGGTCAAGCCCGGCATCACCGGCTGGGCCCAGGTCAATGGCTTTCGCGGTGAAACCGACACGCTGGAAAAAATGCAGCGCCGGATCGAGTTCGATCTCGAGTACCTGCGCAACTGGTCGATTTGGCTCGATCTCAAGATCGTCGCCAAAACGGCGTTTTCGATGAGCGGCGATAAAAACGCCTACTGAATCACTGACCGACAGAGACCGATCGATGAGCAATCTATCCAGATACGGACTGGCGCTGGCCGCGCTGGCGCTGACCCTGACCGCGTGCAAGGACGAAGGCGAGAAAAAGTCGCCGAGTCAGGTGCTGGCCCGCGTTGGCGATGCCGAAATCACCGTGCATCAACTCAACTATCTGCTGGCACAGCAGCCCAATTCCGCCGACACCGCCGTCAAGCAGAAGGTGCTCGACGGTCTGGTTGATCAAGAGCTGCTGATCCAGAAGGCGACCGAGTTGAAGCTCGACCGTGATCCGGACATCGTTCAGGCGCTGGAGGCCGCGCGCCGGCAGATTCTGGCGCGTGCGGCGGCGGAGCGCGAGATTGGCAAGCCGGCCGAGCCGAGCCAAGCGCAGGTCGATGCGTTTTACCAGGCACATCCGCAGCTGTTTGCCGAGCGCAAGCTCTATGACTTCTCGATGTTGAGCATTGCCTCGACAGCGCTGAAGCCCGAGCTTGAACACGCGCTGCAACAGTCCAAAACCCCGGCCGATACGATGGAACTGCTCGAGCGGGACGGGATCGCCTACCAGCATACCGAAGTGCAAAAGGCACCAGAGCAGCTGCCGATACCGCTTCTGCCGAAGTTTGGCGCGATGAAGGCCGGCGACATCATCGCCGTGGCCGATGGCGACAAGGTGCTGCTGTTGCAATTGAAGGGAAGCAACCCGGCTGCGCTGCAGGGTGCCGAGGCACAGGCGGCGATCAAGCAGTATCTGCTCGCCAATCAGGCCGACGTGCTGACCGACAACAAGCTGAAGGCCCTGCGTACCACGGCCAAGATCGAGTACGTGCAGCGCTTCGCCGCCGCCGAGCAAGCCGGCAAGGGCACGGACGAATCGGTCAAATCGGGTCTGAAGGGGTTGAAATGATGTTGCGGGCCGTGTTGCTGTGGTGCGCCCTGTTCATCGCCGGCTCGGCGCTGGCCGAGACACGTAACGAGTACCGGCTCGGGCCGGGCGACGTGATCAAGGTATCGGTCTACGACCACGCGGATCTGCAGACCGAGATTCAGCTGACCCAGAACGGCGAACTGAACTTCCCGCTGATCGGCAAGATTCGCGTCGGGGGCAGTTCGTTCACCGAGGCCGAGCAGCTGATCGCGCGCAAGTTGAGCGAGGGCGGTTTCATCAAGAACGCCCAGGTCAATGTGCTGATCGCCCAGTACCGCAGCCAGCGGGTTTCGGTGCTCGGCGAAGTCAGCCGCCCCGGTCGCTATGCGCTCGAGAACGACGCCGACCTGATCGAGATGATCGCCACCGCCGGCGGTGTCGCGGCCAGCGGCGGCGATCGTCTGCTGCTGGTTCGTGGCGACGAGCGCCAGGAGCTGCTGCTGTCGCGGCTGCTGGCGGCGCAGCGCGCCGGCGAGCGTGCGCTCAAGGTGCAAAACGGCGATGTGATCTTCGTACCGCGGATGCAGCAGATTTACGTCTATGGCGAAGTCAACCGGCCGGGCAGCTTCCGTCTCGAAGAACGGATGACGGTGATGCAGGCGATCGCCACCGCCGGCGGCTACAACCCGCGCGCCGCGCGCCGCAGCGTTGAAATCCACCGCCGTCAGCTCGACGGCGCCATCGCCGAGGTCTCGCCGAAACTGACCGATCCGGTGCTCGATAACGACGTGATTTATGTGCAGGAAAGCCTGTTCTGAGATGAGAAACCACCCATGAAATTCGAACAGTTCTGGAATATCCTGCGCGCGCGCAAATGGATCGCGCTGGCGGTATGGCTGGTGGTGGTGGCCTCGGCGCTGGTGATCAGCCTGCTGCTGCCCAAGCAGTACACCGCCGCATCGGTGATCGCCGTCGACATCAAGGCCAACGACCCGGTGACCGGTCAGCCCGTCGCCGGCTATCTGGCGCCGAGCTTCATGGCGACGCAGATCGACATCATCGCCAGTCAGAACACCGCGCTGAAAGTTGTCGATGTGCTCGGTTTCGCCAATCTGCCCGAGGCGCGCAGTCAGTTCCTCGCCGCGACCGGCGGGCACGGCGACGTGCGGCAATGGTTCGCCGAAACGCTGCTGAAAAGCCTGGAGGTCAAGCCGAGCCGCGACAGCAATGTGATCAGCATCGACTATACGGCGACCGACCCGAAATTCGCCGCGGCGCTGGCCAATGCCTTCGTGCAGGCCTACGTCAAGACCACGGTCGAGATCAAAACCGCCGCAGCGCAGCAAAACAACCAGTTTTTCCAGGGGCAGCTCAAGGGCCTGCAGGCCAATCTGGAGAAAACCCAGCAGCGCCTGTCCGACTATCAGCAGCAGCAAGGCCTTGTCGCCGCCGATGAGCGGCTCGATATCGAAACGCAGCGGCTCAACGACATCGGCAGCCAGCTGGTCGGCGCGCAATCGCAGACCTATGACGCGCAATCGCGCGCACGCGGCGGCGCGGCGGCGCCGGACGTGCTGAACAATCCGCTGATCCAGCAGCTGAAAAACCAGCTGGCGCAGCAGGAGGCCAAGCTCAAGGAGCAGGCCGAAAAGAACGGCCCGAACCACCCGCATTACCGCCAGGCGCAGGCCGAGGTTGAAGCCTCGCGCACCCAGCTCGGCCAGCTGCTGGGGCAATACGCCACCGGTTTGTCCGGCGTCGCCGGCAACTCGGCCGCACGGCAGGGGGCGCTGCAACAGGCGCTGGCGGCGCAGAAGACCAGGGTGCTCGAACTCAAATCGCAGCGCTCACGCGCCGAGATCCTGCAGCGCGACGTCGAAAGCGCCCAGCGTGCCTATGAGCAGGCGCTGCAGCGCACCTCGCAGACGATGCTGGAGAGCCGTTCCAATCAGACCAATATCGTGGTGCTGCGCAGCGCGACCGAGCCGGCCAGTGCGTCGCAGCCACGGGTGCTGCTCAATCTGATGCTTGCGCTGCTGATGGGCGGCCTGCTGGCGGTGGTCACCGCGCTGGCGGTCGAGCTGCTCAATCGCAAGATCCGTGCGCGTGCCGATATCGAAGACGCCCTGGGCCTGGACATCCTCGCGGCCATCCCGGCAATGAAATTGCAGTGATCCTGGCGGAGCAGACTATGAACCAAGCGGTACGTTTACCCCTTTCGAACGACAAGGGCATCCAGGGCGGCCTGATCGGACAGATCCTGCTGGCGAAGCAGAAAATCGCCATCTTCGATCTGCCGCGCATCGCCGAATGCCAGCTCGAATACGGACTGCGTTTTGGCGAGGCGGCGCTCAAGCTCGGCCTGTTGACCAGCCAGGATATCCAGACCGCGCTGTCGGAGCAGTTCGATTTCCCGGTGCTGGCCGAGGCCGGGCGCATTCACCGTCAGGTGGTCTGCGCCTACGATCCCTATTCGCCGCAGGCCGAGGCGGTACGCAGCGCGCGCACGCAGCTCTTGCTGCACTGGCTCGACGGCAACCGCAAGCTGGTCGCGATCGTGCCGGCCGACGACGATACCCAGCATGGCGAGCTGTTCTCGGCCAATCTGGCGGTGACGCTGGCACAGGCGTCGCTGCAGGTGCTGGTGATCGACGCCAACCTGCGTCAGCCGACGCAGCATGCCTTGTTCGATGTCGCCCAGGGTCAGGGGCTGGCCGATTGCCTGGCGGCGCGGGCGCGCGTCCCCGAGGTGGTCCGCGCGGTCGAGGGGCTGGACAACCTGCATCTGCTGCAGGGCGGCACCATCGCGCCGAATCCGCAGGAGCTGCTGTCCAAGCCGCTGTTTGCCGAGATCCTGCAGCAGGCGAGTGCACATTACGATGCAGTGATCGTCGTCAGTGCCGCACTGAGCCAGCCGTCGGACATGCATCTGGTAGCGACGCGCGCGCGCGGCGCGATCCTGGTGGCCACGCGCAACCATACGCGGCTGAAACCCTTGCTCGGCGCCAAGGCCAAGCTTCAGTCCTCGGGTGTGCATCTGATCGGAGTCGTGCTCAATGACTGAGCTGCTACGTCGCTTGCCGGCCCGGGTGAACTGGGCGCTGGCCTTACCGCTCCTGCTGGGGGTGTTGCTGCTGTACGTGCCCCTGTACCGCGAGCTGCTGGCGGGGACCTGGCAGACCGAGGATCAGGCCCATGGCCCGTTTATCGTGCTGATCTGCGTCTGGCTGCTCGGCCGCATCGTCTGGAACGGCCCGGTGCCGACCAGCACGCCGCGGCCGTCGAGCGGCTTGCTGCTGTTCGGCACCGGCCTGCTGTTGTACGTGGTCAGCAAGTCGCAGGACATCCAGTTCCTGGCGGTGTTCTCGCAGTTCTTTGTCTTCGCCGGGCTGGCGCTGGCGCTCGGTGGCTGGCGCTGCCTGCGGGTGCTGGCCTTTCCGCTGTTTTTTTTGATGTTCAGCGCGCCGCTGCCCGGCGCGCTGGTCGATGCGCTGACCGGGCCGCTCAAGCATTTCATTTCCGGCATCGCCGAGCAGATGCTTTACGGCGCCGGCCTGCCGGTGACGCGCAGCGGTGTCATCCTCTATGTCGGGCAGTATCAGTTGCTGGTCGCCGACGCCTGCGCCGGCCTGCATTCGCTGTTCTCGCTGGCCGCGCTGACCTGCCTCTATCTCTATCTGCAGCAATACCGCAGCCGCTGGCGCAATCTGGTTCTGCTGGCGCTGGCGATCCCGTTCGCGATCACCGCGAATCTGATCCGCGTGATCATCCTGGTGCTGATCACCTATTACCTTGGCGATGCGGCCGGGCAGGGTTTCATGCACGGCCTGGCCGGCATGGTGATGTTCGGCAGCGCCTTGCTGCTGATTCTGGGCACCGACGGCGTGCTCGGCAGACTGTGGCTTTTCAAGGAGGGACGAGCATGATTCGGCGCCAACTCTGGCTGGCGTGGCTGATGGCCGCGCTGATGATCGCCGCCGCCGTCGCCGCGGCGCAGCTGCGCCCGACCCAGGCGCTGCGCTCGCTGCCGAAACAATGGCTGGCGCAGGCGGTGCCGGCGCAGTTCGGCGACTGGCAGATCGACGCCAGCATCGCACCGGTGGCGCCCGATCCCACCGTTCAGGCCGCGGTCGACAAGATCTATACCGACGTGCTCAGCCGCACCTACGTCAATAGCAGCGGCGAGCGCATGATGCTGCTGATCGCCTACGGCCAGCGGCAAAACGACAGCCTGCGCGTGCACCAGCCGGAAGGCTGCTACGGCGGCCAAGGCTTTGTGCTCGGCCCGCCGCAGTTCACTCAGGTCGACGTCGCCGGCGGCACGCTGCCGGTACGCCGGCTGGTCGCCAGTCAGGGTTTGCGCATCGAACCGATCACCTACTGGATGACCGTCGGCAACGATCTGGTGCTCACCGGCTGGGCCGCCAAGCGCGCGCAACTCAAGTCCGGGCTGCGCGGCTACCTGCCCGACGGGCTGCTGTTCCGGGTGTCGTCGATCGATGCCGACACCGACGCCGCCTACCGGGCGCAGCAGGATTTCCTGAACCAGCTGCTGCGCGCGACACCCCAATCCGCCCGGGCCATCCTTACGGGGCGCGTCGGTGCTTAGGGTCTGGCTGCCGGAGAATCCGCTGCGCGTCGCGCTCTGGTCCGGTGCCGCCGTGCTGGTCGGCTTGCTGGCGCTCTTGCTGGGCGGGGCGATCGCCATCGGCTTCTACACGGTCCCGGCCTTGCTGGTCGCGCTGCTGATCGGCGGGGTGTTTCTGCAGCTGCCAGATCGCCATGCCGTGCTGTTGCTGATGGCCGTGGTGCTGCTGCTGCAGGGGACGGTTGGCTATTACAGCGGTTTTACCAAAATATCCTGGCTGGCCTACGGCCTGGCCGGGCTGTTCGCGGTCAAATTACTTGCGCGCTTATTGGCCGCATCGTCGCAGATCAAATCAGATACGCCTGTCTGGGCCTACCCATTCTTCGCGTTCGCCGTCATCGCCTTGCTTGGTGTGCTGATCAATCGTCCGCAATTGCCGCAGCTGATTGCCGGTTTCAAAAATCAGTTGCCGTTCTGGCTGGTTGCTTTTTATCTGCCGATGGCCAGGCTCGACGATCGGGACTGGTCGAATATCTGGCGCTTTCTATTGGTCGTGCTGGTGTGCCAAGTGCCGCTGGCATTGCACCAGCATTTTTTCATCGCCGCTGCACGGGCGGTCATGGGTTGGGACGCCGTTGTCGGTTCGTTTGGCGGCAATCCGGACGCTGGCGGGCTGAATGCCGTGATGGTGCTTTACGCCGTTGTTGCCGTTCTGCTGGTGATCAGCCTTTACCTGGATAAAAAGATGTCGCTGCGCCACGCCTTGTTTTACGGCGTTTGCGCAATGATGGTTATTCTGCTCGGCGAGGTGAAGGCGGCCTTTGTATGGCTACCGGTTGGCGTGCTGCTGCTGCTGGGGAAACGTCTCGTGCGCAAACCGCTCACCTTGCTTTCGGTGCTGCTGGCGCTGGGGTTATTTGTCGCGGTCGTCGATTTAACCTACGAAAAACTGTATTGGGCCGACGTGCCGCAGAAGGGCTTTTCGGAAAATGCTGCGCACTCGGTGGACTACTTTTTCGACTCGAAACTGATCGACCCAAAAACCGGCGAGGTCAGCCGCGGCGCATCCATTGCCCTTTGGGTTAATGATCGTTCGCTGGATCCGTATGCCCGATTGCTCGGCAACGGCATCGGCTCATCGGTATCTGGCGCGATTTCGATAGGGAGCGCAGCTAAACGATATGCACCACTCGATATCGGCTCTACCGGTGTCGCCGTGCTGCTGTGGGATTATGGCGTCGTTGGTTTTATTTGCTATGTCGGTATTTTTCTGGTGGCTATCATCGGGATATGGCGCTCAAAGGATGCCGCTGTGAGTGCCAGTTCATCGCGCCTGGTCGTCGCGGTGTTATTCCTTTGTTTGTTTACCCTTATTTATAATCGTACGCTGATCGATGAACCTGCAACGCAATTGCTCGTGGCTTTGGCTTTAGGGTACACGGCGAGAAAAAAAGTTCGGGAATCGGGTAATGCTTAAACTCATAAAGCGCCTTGTTTTTAAAATTCAACGGCTCTGGGTGGAGTCCAGTAGTGATCGTTATATTGGATATCTGCGACATAAAGGAGTCAGGGTTGGTCATGGCGTGGTCGTTCATGATCCACGTCGCGTCACGATTGATTTAACCAGACCTTCTCTGGTTAGCATTGGCAATAATGTGCAAATCACGCGCGGTTTCCTGCTGCTGACCCATGGCTATGATTGGTATGTCTTGCGCAACCTGTTTGATGAGGTCTACGCGTCATCGGGGCGCGTGAGTATCGGAAATAATGTGTTCTTCGGGTTTAATGTCACCCTCCTCAAGGGGGTTGAAATCGGTGATAACTGCATTATCGGCACCGGCGCGGTGGTGACTCGAAGCATTCCCGCTAATTCGGTCGCGGCGGGCGTGCCTGCTCGGGTTATTTGCTCGATCAACGAATACCGGAATAAACGTCGGTCCGAATATGTCGCCGAAGCGAAAGATTATGCCCGCAGCCTCGTTGAGGTATACGGTCGTCGCCCCGTGCGCACCGATTTCTGGGAAGAATTTCCAATTTTCCTGAATGGGGACCAATTGGCGGATGGCGTTCCTGTTAAAGACCAGCTTGGTGCCTCATTCAACACTTATCGTCGCCTTCATCGTGCGCCTTATCAGGGCTTTGAAGATTTTTTGCAGGATTGCGATCTTCCTTCGGTGCAACATGAGTCATAGACGATCGCCGGAAGTGAATATTGTCGATTCTGTCGGGGCTGGCCCAGTACACGGCGCATCGGTACGGTTTGTGAACCGGGATCGAAACAAATGAATGACAAGCATCGAATGATCCATGGCGTGAAATGGGCGGCCGCCCGTGCTTGGGGTATGAGGCTGTCAAGCCTGCTTGTGTTTATGGTGTTGACACGCTTGCTGTCGCCTGCGGATATTGGCGCAGTGGCCATGGTCTCGGCAATTCTGGCTATCCTGCTGGCGTTGAGTGAACTGGGTCTGGCCGACTATCTGCTATATGCCGAGGATAGCGAAAAAACAAGAAACCAGATTTTTTTCTTTCAGCTGACAGTTGCTGCGGTACTGGCGTGCGTCACCTTTATTGCGGCACCTCTGATGCTGGATTTTCTTGGGCGACATGATTCGGCGAATGTGATCAAGGTGCTGTGCTGGAGCTTGCCGCTGGCCACGCTGACCATGGTGCACGATGCAGTATTGCGAAAGACGCTCGATTTCAAGACCATTGCCGTTCGTTCGTTGATATCGTCGGTTGCCGGTGCAATGACCGGTATTGCCGCCGCGTTTGCCGGCGCCGGCTTGTGGAGCATCGTTATCAAGCATCTGGTTGAGCTGACGCTGATGGCCGTGCTGATCTGGCGTGCATCGTCTTGGCGGCCTACTTGGCAGATCGATTTTTCCGGTTTCAAATCGATTATTTCTTATGGCGGGCATATTGCCGGTGCTCGAATGCTGGATGTGCTTGCCGCCAATCTGGATGACTTGATAGTCGGTGGTGCCATGGGGCAACGCGAATTGGGTATTTATTCAGTTGGGAAGCGGATCTATCAGATCTGCAATGATCTGATTGGCGCGGTGACCTCCCAAGTGGCGGGGCCGGTATTTGCCCGGGCCCAAGGGGATATCGCGCAGTTGCGTGGTATGTATCTTCAGGCGATGCGGATGTCGGCTTGGCTGGTCATGCCTTTTTATACGACTTTACTGTTGTTTTGCCCGCTGATCGTGCCATTGATATTTGGTGCGCAATGGCAAGATTCGGTCTGGGTTTTGCAGCTGTTTTGTGTGGTCGGTTTTCTGTCGCCGCTCAGCCAGTTCAATTGGGCGGTATTCATGGCTGCGGCACCATCAAGAATCAGTCTGTTCTATTCTGTCCTGCGTAACGGATTTTCGATGGCGGCCTTGCTGGTTGGTGGCCTATTCGGCATGAATGGTATTTTGTTCTCGCAAATAGGCCGGTCTATCATCCTCTTCCTGACGGGTCGCGGGTATTTGTTTCGGTATGTCCAGATTCATCTCCGTAGTTTTCCCGCCGCGCTCGTTCCCGCCCTCATGTCAACGGGCTTGATCGCGCTGGGCGTGTTGCTGGTGCGCATGATGACCACCGGCTTGGTGCCGTGGTTGAGCTGGGGGCTGCAAATGCTTTTGGGGGGGGCTCTTCTTCTGGCCTCTTGTGCATTGCTGTATCGCAGCATCCGATCGCAGCAGATCAGCGCGTAAAGAGCGTGGCGTTCAAGTAATGAACGGGTAAAAAAATTCCATTGAAGCGTGATTGATAATGAAACATATAGAGCTAATTTCCTCTTTGCAGTCCAAACTGGTGGATGTTCTGGATCCATACATCAAGCCAGGCATGCGCGTGGCATTGATCGATTTTCCGCACCATGCCAATGCCGGTGATTCGTATATATGGTTTGGGCAGATCGAGTACCTGCTGCGGAGGGGGGCGAATATCGTCTATGTTTGCTGGAATGGCGCCTATGATCCTGACTGCATCAAGCATGTGCTTGGTCCGCAAGGAGTGGTGCTTTTTCACGGTGGTGGCAATTTTGGCGATCGTTGGTCCGAGCCGCATGCGCTGCGTCTGCGAGTGCTGAATGATCTCAAGGGGCATCGGGTCATTCAATTTCCGCAAACCGTGCGCTTTGACCATGCCGAAAATATCGTGGCCACTCAGGCTGCCGTTGCCGAGCATGGCGATTTTGTTCTGTTTGTCCGCGATCAGGCATCGTATGATTTTTCCACCGCGCATTTTGGGTGCCCGGTTGAATTGAGTCCGGACATGGCTTTCTTTATCGGTGCCCGCAAGCCCGTGTCGGTACTTCGTGACGGTATTGTATTGGCGCGTACCGATATCGAATCGGCGGGTCCCAAGGCGGTGGCGCATCTCGATCTGACAATGCTGCCTGGGGTTTGGCTACGCGATGATTGGCTTGTGCCTGATTGGGCCGAGGCTAAGCTGACCAATTTTCTGTGTCGTTTCAATCGGCGCTGGAACCGGAATGCGCTGGGCCGGGCGTTGATGGTCATTCTGGCGAATCGATTGGCATCCCAACGGCTCAAGCGGGGTATACGGCAATTGTCCAGTGGCCGCTTGGTGGTCACCGATCGCTTGCATGCCCATATCCTGTGCTTGTTGCTGGGCAAGCGGCATATGGTGATGGATAACGATTATGGAAAAATTTCCACCTTCCATCAGGCTTGGACTCGTTCCGCCGAGGATGCCAAGTTTGTTCGTGTGCTCAACGATATTCCGCAACAGTTGCGTGCAATGGCGGATGCCACATGAAAGCCCGGATAGTCATCGCCACATGGTTTTACGAAGGTCAACCGGGTTTTCTGGATTTCAAATACCGGATTGAGGCGTTGGCAAGGCGCTATCAGGTGACGCTGTTGTTGCGGCATGAATGCTTTCGGAGTGAGTTTGCCGACCTTCCCCTGACGATTCAGGTCTTGCACACCAAGGGCACCAGCGTGCGAGAACAATTTGGTTTTTTGCGCCGTTGTGCCCGCACGGTGAAAAACGATAGCGCCGATTTGCTGGTTTTGCTCGGATCGCAACTGGCCCTGTGCGCCTATATGGTCAAATCGGTGCCGACCTTGCTGTACTGGAACGAGCATCCGACGCATTTCTTTTATCCGGATTACCGTAATCCGCTCAAACGGCTGGTTTATCGCAGCCTGTTGCGCGGTAATTATGCGGCTGGCAAGCGGGTGACGCGGGTGATGCCGATCGGCGAGGCGCATCGAGAGGATTTGATCGCCAATGGCGTACCCGCTGCGCGTGCCGAACTGATCTATATGGGTGTCGAAGACCGGTTTGGCTATCTGGCCAAGGTCAACAGCGGCCCGGCTTTGCGTTTGGTTTATACCGGCACCGTCATCAAGGAGCGCGGCCGTGACGTGATGCTCGAAGGCGTGGCATTGGCGCGCCGGCAGGGCCTGGATGTGCGACTGACCATTGTCGGCGCGGGCGAGGATCAGTTGGTTTATTGCCGCGATTACGCGAGTACGCTCGGGATTGCCGATGCCGTCGACATTGTCGGGCGCGTGCCGGGCAGCGCGATTCCGGCTTATCTCGCCGAGGCCGACGTGGGCATCTGCATTTGGGAGGACCGGGTCTGGTGGCGCTTCAATCCGCCGACCAAATTGTTCGAATACCTCGTCGCCGGCTTGCCGGTGATGGCAAGCCGGATCCGCACGCATACCGATTACATCCACGATGGCGCCAATGGCTGGATTTTCGACTACGACGCGGCGGCATTCGCCGAATGTCTGCAGCGGATTCAGGATCAACGCGCTGAATTACCGGCCGTATCGTTACGCGCGCACGGCTCGGGTCAGCGATACCTCTGGTCCCACATCGAACCCCAGTTTCTCGCCGTGGTTGACGACGCGCTGAACCCCGGCCAATCCAGCCGTGTCCCGGCATGAGAATGTTATGCGCATGATTCAGTTTGTCCCCGAAACGCTGCCCACCCATCGTGCCGATGTACAGGCGCTGTTTGCCCGTTATTTACCACGTCTGGGCATCACCAACGATATCGTCGGCTATGCCCGGACACAGCCGTCGTCAGTACCCCTGGAATGGGGCGGTGGCGAGATCGTTGCGGTCGGCGCGGGGCAACGCAAGCTGTTGGCGCATTTCGGTTTTGCCGCGACATTGTTTAATGCAGGCATGCGTCGTGATTATCGCTTGTTGCAGGTGCGCGATATGGTCTGGGCCGGCCTGTTGGGGCTGATTGTCGCCAAATTGACCGGTAAGCGCTTTTGCTACTGGATGTCGTTCCTGATGAGCGAAAGCCGCATGCGCCGGGCACGCGATCGCAGCGAAAGCGTCTCGGCACTGAAACGCCCGCTGCTGTTTGCCAAGGGCTGGCTGGAGTACCAACTGCTGTATCGGCTGATCTTGCCGCAGGCCGATCATGTCTTCACCCAAAGCGCTGCGATGAGCGACTACGTGGCGGGCAAGGGTATTGCGGCGGCCAGGCTGTCGGCGGTGCCGATGGGCGTCGATCTGGAACGCGTTGCCGCGATCACCCCGCAGCGCTGGCCGGCGTGGCCCGATGGCCCGGTGGTGTGCTACCTCGGCGCACTCGACCGTTTGCGCGGGCTCGAAGTGCTGATTGAAGCGATTGCGCAATTGCAGCAAACCCTTCCCGGCGTGCGCCTGCTGCTGATCGGCGATGGCTCGCATCCGCCCGAGCGGGCGTTTCTGGAGCAACGCGCCGCCGAGCTGGGTGTTGGCGACGTGGTGCAGATCACCGGTTGGTTGCCGAGCGAGCAGGCGTGGTCGCTGGTGGCCGCTTGCGATGTGGCGCTGTCCTATGTGCCGCGCGGTTTTCTGTTCGACGTGTCCTCGCCGACCAAACTTGCCGAATATCTGTCGATCGGCATGCCGTCCGTCGCCAACGATTCGCCCGATCAGGCGGTGGTGCTTGGTGACTCGGAGCGTGGCTGGCTGACCGATGGCTCGGCGGACGGGTTTGTCAAGTCAATTACAGTAGCATTACAACAACCTGCCATTGCACGATTGCGCGCAGCGGCAGGGCGTGCCTACATTGAGCAGCATCGAAGCTATGCTCGTCTCGCCGAGGGGGTAGCCGAGACTTATCTTCGACTCGCTGGAGCACAATGATGACACGCTCGTTCCTCAGGGCAGCCTGCCTGCTTGCGGTGGTGCAGTTATTCGGTTGCGGCAAGGGCCAGCCCGATTTCGGCCTGGCCGGCTCGTTCTTGCCGGCGGCGACCGCCAGCGGGCTTTCATCCGGTGCCGACGGCGTATATGGGGCGCCGCAGGACTGGCTGACGCTGACCCGGCCCGAGCTGGCGATCCAGCCCGGCAGCCCGCTGGATTTCAGTGGCCTTTTTCCCGAGCAGCGTATCGACGGGCCGATCCGTATCGATGGCGACGGGCATTTCGTCAACAACGCCGGCCGGGTGCGCTTTAGTTGCGCATCGGCGAGCTTCACGCCGGCTTATGGCGCTTATCCCGATCACGCTACGGCATTGGCTTATGCGCGGCAATTCCGCATGGCCGGCTACAACCTGGTGCGTTTTCATTTCACCGACGCCAATCTGATGAACGGCCGCAAGGTCGATTTTGACTACGATCCGGAACAGCTGGATCGGTTCTTCTTCTTCCAGAAGGCGCTCAAAGACGAGGGCATCTATTGGTTTGTCGATGGGATGACCTCGTGGAACGGCGCCAAGGGCGACGTTCAACCCGATCGCTGGGCCGGCAAGTACAACCTGAAGGTGGACGTGCATGTCGATCCGGCGGCGCGGCAACACTGGCTCTCGCTGGTGCAGACGCTGTATGGCCGGGTGAATCCGTATACGGGGAAGAGCACGCTGGCCGACGATGCCTTGGCCGGGGTGATTCAGGTCAACGAAGGCGGCTTGCACTTTTTATCGATGGTGGCGAGGAAGGTCCCGGCGGCAATCCGGCCCGGACTGCGGGCGTGGCTGACACAACGCTACCCGGATCCGGCGCGGTTCGAGGCGGTCTGGGGCCAGCCATATGGCGCGATCGCCGACGATACCCTGGTGCTGCCGGACCCGGTGAGCAGCACCGCGGCCATGACCGACGTACTTGCCTATTTCAGCGTGCTGGAGCGTGACACCGCCAGCTGGATGAGTGCGCGCCTGCGCGAACTCGGCTACCAGGGGCCGATCACCTCGTACGACAACAATCCATCGATGCAAGGCTGGCAGAGCCGGAATCAGTTCGACTGGGTCGACATGCACGCCTACAAGGGGGAGCCGAGCCAGTTCGTGAGTCCGGGCAGCGTGCTGGCCAACACCAGCTCCTTCGATGGGCGTTTGCGTTATTACCAGTTGCTGGCGCAGAACCGCATCGCCGGCAAGCCGTTCACCGTGACCGAGTACGGCCAGCCGTTCTGGAGCGAGTGGCGCCGCGAAGCCAGTCTGGTGATGCCGGCCTATGCCGCGCTGCAGGATTGGGATGCGTTCTGCCAGCATGGCAACAGCTCGGCGGAGCTGAGCTACGGTCGCAGCAGTGGTTGGCACACCGCGCTGCGGCCGTATGCCGTTGGCTACGATCCGGTCGCCGTGGTCGGCGAACGCCTGATGGCCTTGCTGTATCGGCGCGGCGATCTGCAGGCGGATAGTCCGCGCGTGCGGCTGGTGCTGGGACAGGGCGCGGCCGATGCGGCGACGTTCAAGTACTGGGGGATCACCGATAGCTATGGCGAGATCGGCTTGTTGCGCGGCATCGAATCGGCGCCGGCGCCACTGGATCAGCCGGGGGTGCTGAATGTCACCGTTGAATCGCCATCGACATTCAGCCTGGCCATGGCCGGCCTCGCCCGACGTACCGGGCTGGTACCCGAGACCCCGAAAGGGGGCATGGCCGCTCAGTTACCGGTCAGCGCCCTGAACGAATCACGCCCCGTCGACGGCTACTTCCGCAGCAAGGAGGGGCAGATCGTCGTCGATGCCCGTGCCCGGACCATGACGGTGATGACGCCGCGCACGCAGGCGCTGTTGCTGTCGCAAGCCGGCGAGGCGCAGCCGGCCGGCGTGTTCAAACAACTAACGGTAAACACCCCGATGCTGGTGGCGCTGTCATCGCTCGACCCTCAAGCCTTGTCGCAAAGCCGCAATGCCCTGCTGATGCTGGCCAGCGACGCGCTCAACAGCAATATGGGCTTTGACGATGCCGGGCGGACCACGCTGCGCCGGCTTGGCAGCTTTCCGCTGAAGATGCCGCCGTCGCAGGTCGCACTGGGGCTGGATCTCGGCGCGGTGACCAGCGCCAGCGCGACGGTGCTCAACCTCGACGGCAGCGCCGCGCGCAGCGTGCCGGTGACGCTGCAGAACGGCCTGCTGATGCTTGAACTTGATGACGCGGCGGCCGGTTCGGATCCGACCGTCTACGTGCAGTTGCAACTGACGCGATGAAAGAATGAACACATGACTGGAGAGCAAAGTGCCCACGCTGTTGGCCATCAATAACTACCACTATCGCCGCGGCGGCGCCGACGTCGTTTATCTGGAGCAGTCGCGTTTGCTGCGTGAGCAGGGTTGGCAGGTCGCCGACTTTGCCATGCAGCACCCGCGCAACGAGGCAACCGACTATGGTGAGCATTTCGCCGAGGAGATCGAGCTGGGCCATGCCTATGGCCCCCTGACCAAGGCCAGGCACGCGGCCAAGATCATCTACTCGTTCGAGTCGGCAAAGAAAATCCGCAAGCTGATCGAGCAGGTGAAGCCGGATGTGGTGCACGCGCATAACGTTTACCACCATCTGTCGCCATCGGTGCTCAAGGCCGCACACGATTGCGGCGTGCCGGTGGTGCTGACCGCGCATGATCTGAAGCTGCTCTGCCCGGCGTACAGCATGCTTTCACACGGCAAGGTGTGCGAAGACTGCAATACTCGCGGCCGCAAAGCGCTGCTGGAAAAACGCTGCATGAAAGGCTCGCTGGCGCTGAGCGGGCTGATCTATCTGGAGTCGAGCATTCACGATGCTCTGGGGCTGTATCGCAAGCACATCGACCGGCTGATCTCGCCCAGTCATTTCCTGATGAACAAATTCAGCGAATGGCGCTGGGATGGCGCGCCCTTGAGTCACGTGCCCAATTTTGCCGATGTCGATGCGCTGCAACCGCAGTACGAAGCCGGCAAGCATTTCCTCTATTTTGGCCGTCTGAGCCAGGAAAAGGGTTTGCCGACGCTGATCGATGCCGTGGCCAAGGCCGGCGTCGAATTGTGGGTGGTCGGCACCGGCCCGCTGGAGGCCGAGCTGCAACAGCAGGCCGAAAGCAGCGGCGCCAAGGTGAGATTTTGCGGTTTTCAAAAAGGCGAGGCGCTGTGGCAACTGGTTCGCACTTGCCGTGCCATCGTGCTGGCATCGGAGTGCTATGAAAACGCGCCGCTGACGATCATCGAAGCCTATGCCTGCGGTAAACCGGCCATCGGCGCCCGTATTGGCGGCATCCCCGAGCTGATTCGTCCGGGTGAAACCGGCGCCATCTTTGAAAGCGGCAATAGCGACGATCTGGCGCGTGTGCTGCGCGACTATGTGCGCATGAGCGATGCCGACGTCGCCGAGCAAGGTCGCAAGGCCAGGGCATGGGCGGAGCAGGATTTCACTGTCGAGCGGCACGTTTCCCGACTGATGCAGGTTTATCGCGATGTGGGGGTGAAGGTATGAGTGCTGAAAGCCCTGAACAAGCGCAAGGCACGGCTGGCCTCAAAGTTGCCATCGTCGGCTTGCGCGGCTTTCCCGATGTGCAGGGCGGCGTCGAGCGTCATGTTGAGTCGCTGGCACCGCTTCTGGTGCAACAGGGGGCCAGGGTCACCGTCTACGTGCGCGAACCGTATATGCGCCACTTTGCCGGCGATGTCTGGCAAGGCGTGCGTTTCTGCCGGATCTGGTCGCCGGTCGGCAAATCGTCCGAGGCGCTGGTGCACACCTTGCTCGCCGTGCTGGCGGCGGCATGGCAGCGCAACGAGGTGATCCATTTCCAGGCCATCGGCCCGTCGTTCTTCGCGCCGCTGGCCCGGCTGCTCGGCATGAAGGTGGTGATGACGCATCACAGCCAGAACTACTTGAGCCAGAAATGGGGCAAGGGCGCGCGGCTGTTCCTGCGCACCGCCGAGCGTTTCGGTGTGCTCGGCGCGCATCGCGTGGTGGTGATCTCCCGGCATCTGCAACAGTGGGTTGCGCACGCCTTTGGCAAGGACGCGGTGCTGATTCCGAACGGTGTCACCGTTTTTCCCGCCGGCAGCGGTGACGCCGACCTGCTGCCGGCGATGGGGCTGGCAGGGGCGCGCTACCTGCTCCACGTCGGCCGCCTCGTGCCGGAGAAGCGCCACCATGACCTGATCGATGCCTTTCTGCGCAGACCGCCGCCAGGCTGGAAACTCGCCTTTGCCGGCGCGGCCGATCACGCGGATGCGTACTCGGCGTCGGTGCTGGCGCGGGCCGGCGACAACGTCGTTTTTCTTGGCCGCAAGAACGCAGCCGAACTCGCCAGCCTGTATGCGCATTGCGGCATGTTCGTGCTGCCGTCCTCACTCGAAGGCCTGCCGATCTCCTTGCTCGAAGCGCTGAGCCTGGGCGCGCCGTCCATTGTCAGCGACATCGAACCGCATCTGGAAATGCAGCTGCCGGCGGAGAGCTATTTCCCGCTGGGCGACGTGGATGCACTGGCCGAGCGAATCACCCACTTTGCCCAAATCGGCGCACGCTGGGACGACTGGGCCGAACGGGTGCGTCGCGATTACGACTGGCATGCCGTGGCACGGAACACCCATGCGCTTTACGCCGCTTTGTAAGCGATCCAGCCTTGTTTGGCGGCAATAAAAAAGCCCCATGTGAAATACACATGGGGCTTTTTTGACGTTGTGGCGGAAGCGCAGAGATTCGAACTCTGGGGGGACTCACATCCCCGACGGTTTTCAAGACCGCTGCCTTAAACCACTCAGCCACGCTTCCAAGGCTGCGAATTCTACCAGAGCCCGCGCCATCTGACAGGGTCAGGCTGCGAGTTTCTCCAGTACGGCGAAACGGGCGATGGCGTTGTGCGGGGTTTGCTCGATCGTATTGCCAAGGCGGATGCGATAACGCTTGCTCTGCGCGCCAAGACGGAACTCGCGGTGGTCGGCGTAAAACCCCTGCGGTAGCACCAGAAAACGCCCCTGATTCATCGCCGGGTTTTCGGCGGCGTACAGGCCGGTAAAGCTGCGGTCGCCGAGTAGGGGCGTCAGATCGACCGCAACCGGATTGCTGGCCAGTGTTTCGATGCCCAGATCAACGATGCCATCCGGTTTGCGGGTGATGCGGCGAACGATGCCAAGGCTGAACGGCCGTTTTTCCAGCCCCTGAATGCCGAGCAGTTCACCCACCTGCAGTTTGTCGTCATTTCTGCCGCGATAGCGGATGCCGAAGCCGCTGCTGCTTGCGTCGATCAGCTCCCATTGCCCGGCTTTGCCTCTGCTCTGACCACGCAGCGCCTGGATGGCTTCGTCCAGCCCGCGCCAGATGGAGATGGCCTGTTGGGCCGGGTGGCGCTCGTGCTTGCGGATCGGTGCTGCGCTGTCTCGCGACCAGCGCTCGGCCAGCGTGGCCAGCAGCTCCAGATTGGCCGGATGTCGCGATTCATCCGGCAAACCGTGCGTTGCCGGTTCGTCGCCGGCGTTCAGGGCGCCGAGCACCATGCGGATATGCTGCAACAGCGCTTCGGTACTCCAGTAACGCCAGTTCTCACCCACCATGTCGCGGCGCAGTCGTTTGGGGGCGGTCGAGCCGGCGAGATTGGCTGCGTAGAGTTGCTGCGTGGGCCGGATTTGCGTTTCCAGATCGATCTTGCTGCTCCAGCGCTTGAGCCATTGGCCGACCAGTTCGATTTGTCCCGGCTGCAGCTTTTCCGGTGCGGCCAATGCCAGCATCAGCGCCTGCATGTACTCGCGGCTGGCGTTGGTGATGTCGTCGTTGGGGTAGGGTTGCAGCGGCGCGTGCGTACAGCCAAGGAGCTCGGCGTACTGATACAGCCGGTGCAGCTGACGCCAGCCCTGCGCGTCGACTTCCATATAACGCAGTGCCGTCCATTGGGTTTGCCGGGCGGCATACATCAGTCCGCGCAAGACGTAGTACGGCAGCTCGGGGTTTTTTTGTTGTTTGCTCTGCAGGGCCTGCTTGACGCACAGCCGGTAGGCCTCGGCCATCTCCCGCCAGAAGGCCAGGAGCGTTGGCAGTACCTGATGCGGTGCCGCGGCCTCGTCGATCAGCTTGCCTTGATAAATCTCGACCAGATGGGCTTGCAGCGCGCGGGCCTTTTCATCGAGATAGGGGACGGTTTTCAGGCGCTCTTTCAGGGGGATGCGGGCGTTGCCGTTCAATTGGTGCAGCGCGGTGACGATCTCGATCTGGGCTTGCAGGATGTCGCTCTCGGGCAACTCCTGCATCAGTACGGTCGCAGATTTGTAATCGTATACACCCTGACGCTCACGCCGGCCAAGCAATGCGCCGACCAGCGCCCTGAAATCGAATAGGCTCACCGGTGTTCTCCCTTCATCTAGCAATGCTGTTCACGTCAGTTTTACCAGTAAAGACATGAATCGCGCTAGGGCATGTGCGTGTAGTGCTTACAAAATTCAGCGATCCGGCCACAGGCTTGCGCAAGCCGATCAATAGGCTGACTGTAGGCAAAGCGCAGCATCGTCGGCGCCTGACCAAAGTCGAGCCCCGGCGTTACCGCGACCGCTTCGCTGGCAAGCAGGCGCGCGGCAAAGTCGCTGGCGTCGTGGCTAAAGCGACTGGCATCGACCCACAGGTAGAACGCACCTTCGGCGGGGGTGGCCTGGACAAAGCCAAGCTGGTTCAAACGCCCGGCCAGATAAACGCGACGCGCATCGAATTCCTGACGTCGCGCTTCCAAAATCGCCAGCGTTTGCGGCGCGAATGCCGCCAGCGCCGCGTGCTGTGCCAGCGTCGATGGCGCCAGAAACAGGTTCTGTGCCAGTTTCTCCAGATCGGCGAGCGCCCATTCCGGCGCGACCAGCCAGCCCAGTCGCCAGCCGGTCATCTGGAAGAACTTGGAGAAGCTGTTGACGATGAACACGTCATCGGCCACCGAGAGCGCGGTTTCGTGCGGCCGGCCGTACACCAGCCCTTGATAGATTTCATCGACGATCAGCGCGCCGCCGCGGGCACGGCAGGCATCGGCCAGCGCGGCAACCTCGGCGAGTTCGAGCACGGTGCCGGTTGGATTGGCCGGGCTGGCGACCAGTGCGGCAACGGTTTTCGCCGACCAGTGTGCGGCGATATGTTCGGCCAGCAACTGATAGCGCGTCCTCGGCCCGACCGGCACGTTGATCGCCTTGCCTTCAAACAGCCGCACCAGATGCCGGTTGCACGGGTAGCCCGGATCGGTCAGCAGCACTTCGTCATCGCGATCGACCAGTAGCGCCAGAATCAGTTGCAGCGCGCCTGATGCGCCGGGAGTGACGATGATGCGGCGCGGATCCACCATCACACCAAATCGGCTGGCGTAAAAGCCGGCGATGGCCTCGCGCAGCGCGGGCAGGCCGCAGGCGCCGGTGTAGAAGGTCTGGTGTTTGGAAAGCGCTTTGACGCCGGCGTCGACAATGGGCTGCGGGGTCGGGAAATCGGGTTCGCCGACTTCCAGATGGATCACGTCGCGGCCGGCGGCCTCGAGCGCCTGCGCATCGGCAAGGATGCGCATGACGTGAAAAGGCGCGATCTCGGCAAGGCGGGAAGCAGGGGTCATTTGTGCTAAAATCCGGCGAATTTCGCAAAACGATCAAGTACCTAGCGTGTGCTTGGAATCGTTTTGCCAAGCACTGAATTCTAAATCGCTTCGGCCGCCTTGCGCGCGCCTCGACGGATATTTACGCCCATGATCAGTACCGCAAACATCACCATGCAGTTCGGCGCCAAGCCGCTGTTCGAGAAAGTGAACGTCAAATTCGGCGATGGCAATCGCTATGGCTTGATCGGCGCCAACGGCTGCGGCAAGTCGACCTTCATGAAGATCCTCGGCGGCGACCTCGAGCCGACTGGCGGCAATGTGTCGCTCGAACCGGGCGTGCGCCTCGGTAAACTGAAGCAGGACCAGTTCGCCTTTGAAGACGTGCGCGTGATCGACGTGGTGATGCAAGGCCACGCCGAGCTGTGGGCGGCGATTCACGAACGCGATGCGATCTACGCCAACCTCGAAGCGACCGAGGATGATTACATGCACGCGGCCGAGCTCGAAGGCAAGGTCGCCGAGTACGACGGCTATACCGCCGAAGCACGCGCCGGCGCGCTGCTGCTGGGGGCCGGGATTCCGATCGAGCTGCACACCGGGCCGATGTCCGAGGTGGCGCCGGGCTGGAAGCTGCGGGTGCTGCTGGCGCAGGCGCTGTTCAGCAATCCGGACGTGCTGCTGCTGGATGAGCCGACCAACAACCTGGACATCAACACGATCCGCTGGCTGGAAAACACGCTGAACCAGCGCGATTCGACCATGCTGATCATTTCGCACGATCGCCACTTCCTGAACCAGGTGTGCACCCATGTGGCCGACGTCGACTACGGCGAAATCCGCATTTATCCGGGCAACTACGACGACTACATGCTGGCGAGCACGCAAGCGCGCGAACGGCTGCTGACCGACAACGCCAAGGCCAAGGACAAGGTCATCGAGCTGCAGGCGTTTGCGCAGCGCTTTGCCGCCAACAAGTCCAAGAGCCGTCAGGCCACGTCGCGACTCAAACTCGCCGACAAGATCAAAGACAATATGGTCGAGGTGAAGCCGTCGAGCCGGCAGAACCCGTACATCCGCTTCGATATCGACGACAAGCAGAAGCTGCATCGCCAGGCCTTTGAAGCGGCGAACCTGTCCAAATCGTTCGACAAGCCGCTGATCCAGAGTCTGTCGATGATTTTCGAAGCCGGCCAGAAGCTGGCGGTAATCGGCGGCAACGGCGTCGGCAAATCGACGCTGATGAAGCTCCTGGTCAATGCGCTCAAGCCCGATGCCGGCACGGTGAAGTGGGCCGAGAAGGCGACCATTGGCTACTTTGCGCAGGATCACGAGGAAGACTTCGAAGAAGACATGACCGTGTTCGACTGGCTCAAGCAATGGGGCCAGCCGGGTGACGACGACCAGGTGATCCGCGGCGTGCTCGGCAAGCTGCTGTTCGGCGGCGACGACGTGAAGAAATCGGTCAAGGTGCTCTCCGGTGGCGAGAAGGGCCGGATGCTGTACGGCAAGCTGCTGCTGGAAAAAACCAATGTGCTGGTGATGGATGAACCGACCAACCATATGGACATGGAGTCGATCGAATCCTTGAACCTGGCGCTGGATCTGTACAAGGGCACGCTGGTATTCGTGTCGCACGACCGCGTGTTCGTGTCCTCCTTGGCGACGCAGATCCTCGAACTGAATGGCGATGGCAGCTATACCCATTACCTTGGCGGTTACGAGGAGTATCTGGAAAGCCGCGGCCTGGAGTAAAACCCGCCTCGTTCGGCGGCTGCGCCTGCGCATCTCGCAGCCGTCCGATGCTCGAAATCCTCATGGACTCAATGTCCATTCCGGTTTCTGTGCTTCGGGCGTCAGCGACCTGCTTTGGCTCGCTCGCCGACCGAGACAGGTTTCGCCGCGTTCGCGCCCCACCGACGCCGTTTGCCCAAGGGCGAACGGCGTTTTTTCTGGTCATTCGAGCCTGCGAGCCTGCGGCTTTCCCGACTTGTCCTTTTGAATTTCCCGGTTTAGCGTTTAATCATGCAACGACAAAGCCAGCTGCAATTGCCGGTCTACCGCGCGCCACGATGGCTGCCGGGCGGGCACGCGCAAACGATCTATCCGGCGACGCTGCTGTGGCAGCGGCCGCCGGTTTATCGTCGTGAGACCTGGGTCACGCCCGATCTGGACAGCATCGTCGTCGACTGGGTCGACGGCCGCGCCGGCACGCCGATTCTGGTGTTGTTCCACGGGCTGGAGGGCGGCTCGCGCAGCCATTACGCCATCTCACTGTTCCAGCATTTTTATCCCAAGGGCTGGCGCGGCGTGGTGCCGCATTTCCGTTCCTGCGGCAATGTCACCAACCGGCTGCCGCGTGCCTATCACGCCGGCGATGCCAACGAAATCGACTGGGTGCTACGGCGGATCCGCGCCCGCCATCCGGATGCGCCGATCTATGCGGTGGGTGTGTCACTCGGCGGCAATGCCTTGCTGAAATGGCTGGGCGAGCAGGGCCACGCCGCCAATGATGTGCTGATGTCGGCGGCGGCGGTCTGCGCACCGCTGGATCTGGCCGCCTGTGGCGAGGCGCTGGATAACGGCTTCAACCGGCGCGTCTACACGCGTAATTTCCTGCGCACGCTCAAGAGAAAAACCCTCGCCAAGCTCAAGCTCATCGAGAACCCGTTTATCGACGGCGCCAAGGTGCGCGCGGCGACGACGCTGCGCGAGTTTGACGATCTGGTCACCGCGCCGCTGCACGGTTATCGTAGCGTCAATGACTACTGGACGCGTGCGAGCAGCAAGCCGGGGCTCGTCAATGTGTGTGTGCCGACGCTGGTGATCAATGCCAAGAACGATCCTTTCGTTCCCGCCGCGGCCTTGCCCGGCGAGCAGGATGTCTCGCGCTGGGTGACACTGCTGCAGCCGGACGAAGGCGGCCATGTCGGCTTTCTTTCCGGCCCGCCGCCGGGCCGGCTCGATTGGCTGCCAAACACATTGATGCGTTACTTTCAGTTCTACGCGCAAGACGCGTACTGAGCGAGGTTCTCCATGGCAAGCATCCCCGCCGAGATTTTCAAAGCCTACGATGTGCGTGCGTGCACCGATCTGCTGACACCCGATGCGGCGTATCTGATTGGCCGTGCCCTGGGTGCCGAAGCGCGCGCGCAAGGCCAGAGCCGGATCGTGGTCGGCCGTGATGGCCGTCTATCCAGCCCGGCGCTGGCCGCTGCGCTGATCCGCGGGCTGCGAGCGAGTGGGCTGGACGTGCTCGAGCTTGGCCTTGTCGCGACGCCGATGATGTACTTCGCGGCGATCCGTCACGCCGGCGGTTGTGGCGCGGTGGTCACCGGCAGCCACAGCCCGGCCGATTACAATGGCATCAAAATCATGCTGGCCGGTGTGACCATCGGCGACCGCAAGCTCAAGGGTTTGTACGAGCGCATCGTTGGCGAGGATTTTGTCGCAGGCAAAGGCACGGTGACGCCGCTGGAAATCGACGCGGAATATCGCGATGAGATCGTCCGGACCCAAGCGCTGGCACGACCGCTGAAGGTGGTGATCGATTGCGGCAATGGCGCACCGGGCGCGTTTGCGCCGGCGCTGTATCGTGCGCTGGGCTGCGAAGTGATCGCGCTGTTTTGCGACGTGAACGGGCATTTCCCCAATCATCACCCTGATCCGCAAGTCGAAAAAAACGTCGCCGAACTCAAGCGCGTGGTGCTCGACACCGGTGCCGATGCCGGGCTGGCGTTCGATGGCGACGGCGATCGTGTCGCCGCGATTACGCCTGCTGGCCACTATATCGCCGGCGACAAGATGCTGATGCTGTTTGCCACCGCCGAGCTGGCCAAGCACCCCGGCGGCCACGTGTTGTGCGACGTCAAATCGACGGGCGCACTGGCGAGTTGGGTCAGGGAGCACGGCGGCACGAGCGAGATCATCGCGACCGGCCATACGCATATGAAACGGCGGATGAAGGAAACCGGCGCCGTGGTCGCCGGCGAGTTGTCCGGGCATTTTGCCTTTGGCGCTTGGGGGCTGGACGATGGCCTGTTCGCCGGCGTGAAGCTGCTGCAAATGATTGCCGACGGCCAGAATCTCGACGATGCGTTGTCTAGCCTGCCGACGCGTTTGTCGACCCCGGAGCTGCAACTGCCGATCGCCGGTGATGGCCATGCGGCCGTTGCCCGTATTGTCGCGGCCGCGCGCTTTCCGAGCGCGCTGGACGTCATTTCGGTTGATGGTCTGCGCATCGAATACGCCGACGGTTTCGGCTTGATCCGAGCCTCCAACACCACGCCGGTACTGACCTTGCGGATCGAGGCCGACAACCGTGAGGGCGTCCTGCGGATTCGCGATGAACTGGCCGCCGCGCTGGCACCACTGCCATTCCCGGATTTCACGCTCTGAGCGTGGCTTGAATCGGGGCGCCCGGGTGGCGCCGCCCCGGTTTGCATCGGTACACTGCGGCCAGGGCTGATCCCTTGGCCGCTTGCACGTCTTCCATTTCATTCCATCCATTGCCGCAGGTTTTTCAGCATGCCGATTTCTCCTCCGCCGCTCGACATTATCGCCACCAACGTGAGCACCGCTCTGGCCGAGGATATCGGCGCTTGCGACTGGACCGCGCAACTGATCGCCGCCGAAGCGCCCGGTCGCGCCACGGTGCTGGCGCGCGAGGATGCGGTCGTCTGCGGCATTCCCTGGTTCGATGAAGTGTTCCGCCAGCTTGATCCAAGCGTGAGGGTGAGCTGGCGCGTGGCCGAGGGCGATCGCGTCAGCGCCGATACCTTGCTGTGCGAGCTTGAAGGCCCGGCGCGCAGCCTGCTGACCGGCGAGCGTTCGGCGCTGAACTTCCTGCAGCTGCTGTCGGCCGTGGCGAGCGAGACGCGCCGCTACGCCGATGTGGTCGAAGGCACCACCGCCCGGGTGCTCGATACCCGCAAGACCTTGCCGGGGCTGCGCCGGGCGCAGAAGTACGCGGTACTGGTCGGTGGCGGCGCCAATCAGCGCATCGGCCTGTACGACGGCATCCTGATCAAGGAGAACCACATCATGGCCGCCGGCGGCATTGCCGAGGCCTTGGCTGCGGCGCAGGCGCTGGCGCCGGTCGGCGTGTCGATCCAGATCGAGGTCGAGAGCCTGCTCGAGCTCGACGCGGCACTCGCCGCCGGCGCGGCCAGCGTGCTGCTCGACAACTTCACCCTGCCGCACCTCGCCGATGCGGTCGCGCTCAACGACGGCCGGGCGCTGCTCGAGGCATCGGGCGGCGTCGATTTTGGCACGCTGCGCGCTATCGCCGAAACCGGCGTCGACCGGATCTCGGTCGGCAAGCTGACCAAGGACGTGCGGGCGATCGACTTGTCGATGCGCTTCGTGCTCTGAACCGATGAACCGCTACGCGCTGTGCCTGATCGCGGCGATGCTGATGGTTGGCAGCAATGTCGGCATCGGCAAGGGCATTGTCGCGATCATGCCGGTGCTGCTGTTCGCGCTGCTGCGTTTTGTCGTCGGCGTGACGGTGCTGGCGCCGTTCTACCGGCCGGCACAGATACGCCGGGTCAGTCGGGCCGAGTGGCGCAATCTGTTCCTGCAGGCGCTGTTCGGCACCTTTCTGTTCACGCTGCTGATGCTGTACGGCGTGCAGCGCACCAGCGCGCTCGCCGCCGGGGTGATCACCAGTACGATACCGGCGGTGGTGATTCTGCTGGCGTGGCTGCTGCTGCGCGAGCGACCCAGCCGGCGCGCCTTGCTGGCGGTGGCGCTGGCGATGGGCGGGGTGTTGATCGTCAACGTCGCCCGCAGCAGCGGTGACGATGGTGGTTCGCTGTTCGGCAACCTGCTGGTGCTCGGGGCGGTCTGCTGCGAATCACTGTACGTGATCCTGTCGCGCCGGCTGACGCAGACGCTGCCGGCGATCGAGATCTGCGCCTACACCCATGCGATCGGCTTGCTGCTGATGCTGCCGCTGGGCTTGGGCGCGGCGTGGTCGTTTGATTTTGCCGTGATCGACGCCAAGACCTGGGCGCTGACCGTCTGGTATGGGCTGGCGGCGAGCGTGTTTTCGTTCTGGCTGTGGATGAAGGGCATCCGCCATGTGCCGGGGTCACTGGCCGGGGTGTTTACCGCAGTGCTGCCGATTGCCGCTGCGGCTTACGGTATCGTTTTTCTCGGCGAACGCCCGACGCTGGCGCACGGCATTGCGCTGGCTTGCGTGCTGGCCGGCATCGTCATCGCCAGCATGCAGGCGCCGGCCAAGCCGCTGTTGCCCGAGCGCTGAGCGCGGCGCTCAGGCCGTGGCTTGCGACGTCGCGGCCTGGGCGAACTCCGCGGCTGGCACCGGCCGGCCGAGCAGATAGCCCTGTAGCGAATCGCAGCCGAGCCGGGTCAGGAATTCCTGCTGCGCCTGCGTCTCGACGCCCTCGGCAACGATATTGAGCTTGAGCGTCTGGCCGAGCGCGACGATGGCCGAGACGATGGCGGCGTCGTCGCTGTCGTGCGTCAGTTCGTTGACGAAGCCGCGATCGATCTTCAGTTCGTTCGCCGGCAGCCGCTTCAGATACAGCAGGCTCGAATAGCCGGTGCCGAAATCGTCGATCGAGATATTCACGCCCATATCGGCGAGCTGCCGCAGGATCACCAGGCTGGCCTCGGCATCGCGCATCGCGGTGGTCTCGGTGATTTCCAGCGTCAAGTGCCGCGGCGCCAGGCCGTGGCGCTTCAAGGTGTCACTCACCGTTTGCGGCAAACTGGCGTGCGCGAACTGTTGTGCCGACAGATTGACGGCAACCGACCAGTCGCGGTGGCCTTGATCGTGCCATGCGCGCATTTGCCGGCAAGCCTCGTCGAGCACCCATTCGCCGATCTGCAGCACCAGCCCGCTGCGCTCGGCCAGTTCGAGGAAGGTGTCGGGGCCGATCAGCCCGCGACTCGGGTGCATCCAGCGCAAGAGGGCTTCGGCACCGATGATGGGGCCGTGCGGCGCGCAGAACTTGGGCTGGTAATGCAGCAGCAGTTCGTTCCGGCCCAAGGCCAGCCGCAGGTCCTGCAAGAGCTGCAATTGTTCCTGGGCGTTGGCGTTCATCGACGCCTTGAAGAAGCAATAGCCGTTTCGCCCCGCATCCTTGGCGTGATACATCGCCGCGTCGGCATTGGCCATCAGTTCGCGCGACTCGGCGCCGTCGTCGGGGTAGATCGCGATGCCGATGCTGACCGACACGCCCAAGGCGTGCCGCTGGATGCTGAACGGCTCGTCGATGGCCTTGACCAGCTTGTCGGCAATCGCCGCCGCGTCCTGCGGTTTGGCGAGTTCGAGGATCAGAACGAACTCGTCGCCACCGAGCCGGGCGATCGTGTCCTGCGCCCGGACGCTCTGCTTGATCCGCGCGGCGACGTCGATCAGCAAGTCGTCGCCGACGTGATGCCCGAACGCGTCGTTGACGGCCTTGAAGCCGTCCAGGTCCATGAACATCAGCGCGAAGCGGCTATGATCGCGCTCCGCCTTGTGGACGGCCTGCTCCAGCCGGTCTTCGAGCAGCAAACGGTTCGGCAGCTTGGTCAGGTTGTCGTGCAGCGCCAGATGCATCAGCTCGTGGTTGGCCTCGGCCAGCGATGTGGCAAGCACAGCGGTGCGCGCCGCCATGCGGCTATCGAGTACCGACACGATCAGCGCGATCGCCAGTACCGCCAGCGTGACCACGATCACCAGCAGCGCCAGCCAGTTGGTGGCGATGCCGCTATTGGCCGCGCCGCAGAAGCTGCCGAGCGGAAACTGCGACGCCGCCATGCCGGTGTAGTGCATGCCGACGATGGCGATACCCATGACCACCGCCGCGCCGCTGCGGATCAGCTTGACGCGCGGCGAGCCGAAGCGCAGCCGGAACGCCATCCACAGCGCCGCGCCCGATGCGCCGACGGCGATGAGGATCGACAGCGCGAACAGCGAGGGGATGTAGTGGATGCCCGGCAGCATGCGCATCGCCGCCATGCCGCTGTAATGCATGGAGGCGATGCCGGCGCCCATCAATAAGGCGCCGAGTATCAGCCGGGCCCACGGCAGCGTGTTCTGGCACACCAGCCACAGCGCGAAGGCCGACGCAGCGACCGCGATCAGCAGCGAGAGGAAGGTGATGACCGGATCGTAGCCAAGCGGAATCGGCAGGCTGAAGGCGAGCATGCCGATGAAATGCATCGACCAGATGCCCAGACCCATGGCGAATGCACCGCCGGCCAGCCAGCAGCGTTTGGCTTTGCCTTGAGACGTGGCGACCCGCCCGGCCATGTCCAGCGCGGTATACGACGCCAGGATGGCGACCAATAAGGAAAAAAGAACAAGAACGTGGTTGTAACTGTTGCTTAGCACCGACATTCCCTTGTATGCGACGGACAGTTTTTGTAAGGCATATTCTTACTGCATAAAACGTAATTATTCACAGATCAGGCGAAGGAGACGATATTTATCCGGCATGGTTCCCCGGGGACGCCAATTTGGCGGGCCGACGGGGAGAGTGCAAGCAACCCCGGCCAGCCGCTTGAGTCACGCGCTCAAGCGGAACCAGCCAAGTTGGCTGTCAAGGGCATTGGCGGTTGCGGTGAGCTCGCGCATTTCGTCGCGCATCGCTTCGCTCTTGGCGCTGCTGTCGCGCGCGCCGTCGCCGATGTGCTCAAGCCGTTCGCGGATCGCGCTGCTGGCGCGGCCCTGTTCGTCGACGGTTTCGCTGATGGCCGCCATCATCGCGCCGACGCGCTCGGCCGCGGCGCCGATGCGCGCGAGCGAGCCGCTCACCGTGGCGCCGTCGTCGTGGCACTCGCTGACCCGTTCGGCAGCGGCCTGCATCGCCGTGAGCGTGTCGCGCGTGCGCGTGCGGGTGGCGTCAAGGATCTCGCGGATACGCTGGGTCGAATCGGTGGTCGACAGCGACAGTTTTCTGACTTCGTCGGCAACGACGGCGAAACCGCGTCCGGCCTCGCCAGCACGGGCGGCCTCGATCGCGGCGTTCAGCGCCAGCAGATTGGTCTGGCCGGCGATCGAATCGATGCTTGCCGCGACGGTGACGATCTGGCCGATTGCATCGGCGAGCGACTGCATCGATTGTTCGGCGTGGCCGAAATCGTGTTCGAGCAGGTCGAGCCGGGTCAGCGAGGCTTCGCCGGCCGAGCGCGCGGCCTGAATGGCTTCGAGCGTCTGCAGCGCGGCGCTGGCCGCCTGTTCGGCGCGCTCGCCGACGTGCTGCACCGCCGCCTCAAGGCTGGCGCTGCTGCCGGCGATGTCTTGCAGATGCCCGGTCTGGCGTGTGGCATCGCCGTGCACGTCGCCGGCGAGGCGGGCGACGTCGCTGGCGTCGTCCCGCGTGGTTTGCGCTGCGGCCTGCGCCTGTTTCAAGGTCAAGGCCAGCCGTTCGACGAAGCGGTTCAGCTGGCGGCCCAGCTGGCCGATTTCGTCGTCCGCCTCGTGCAGCCGGTCATTGAGGTCGCCGGTCGCCAGCCGCGCCACTGCAGCGCCCATGGTCGACAGCCGGCGGTCCAGCTTGCGGGCGAACGAGCGCTGGCTGGCGACGATCAGCAAGGCGGTCAGCCCCAGCGGCACCAAGGTCAGTAGCAGCAGGCGCGCGGCGCGGCGGTCGATCGCTGCGGTCACCGTCGCCGCTTCGTTGCGGTTGCGTAGCGAGGCGGCGTCGAGTTCGGCCAGCGTCGGTTCCAGTTCGGTGTGATAGATCGCCTCGGGAATGCCCAGCGCGTCCTGCGGGCTGGTCGCCGAAATGGCCACGGCGCTGCGGTACTGCTGCAGATAATTGCGCCAGCGCCCCGCCAGCAGCGCATCGAGCCTGGCGGCGCCGGCGTTGTCGAGCAAAGGTCGCAGCTTTTGCGCTGCGCCGGCGACGGTTCGCTCGGTGCCCGCGATGCGCGTTTCGGCGTCACCGGCCAGCGGATCTAGCCTCGAGAGCATCAGCATTTCGCCCTTCATCGTGGCGATCGCGCCCAGCGCGCCCTGGTTGTCGCGAAACTGCCCGTATTCCTGGTGCAGCCGGTGGTTCTGCCAGCTGATCCAGCCGGCCAGCACGGCCAGCGCGCAGACGGTGACGATGCTGACGAGTTTGAGCTGGGCGGCAATACGCATGGCTTTCCCTTATTTGTAAGCCTGCGAGCCTATTTGTTAATTATGAAATACTGATTAAAGCCGTCCCTGCCTTGCACTATGCCGCGCGACCCTGCTATTGCGGGCGACTTGCCTGTGCTGAGCATCGCGGCAGCTGCAGGCATCGTCAGTCTGGAGAAATCTGCAGCGCTATGGCGCCGTGTTGCGCCGCCCCAGCCACGCCAGCACCGCGGGCAGCCACGTTGGCTCAAGGTGTGCAGGCTGCACGCTGGACGCCGCCGTGCAGCGCAATTGCGCGCCGGCATCGGTCTGCAGCGTCACGACGTCGGCCTGCGTGAACACATGGTGTTCGCCGGCGCGGAGCGGCCGTTGGCGTGGCAGCATGGTTTCGGCCAGCCACAGCGGGGCCTCGATCACGGCGAGCCGGCCGCGCACGACGTGGATTACCGTGCCGCGTGCGACGACGAACTGCTGGGTTTGGGCTGGCGCGAGGCTGATATCGCGCTGGGTGGGCTGCTTCATCTCGTTGACTCCATTTGATCGACGACTCAGCGTACCGGCGAGGGGGGGGCGCTTCGAGGCATACCCATGGCATGACGGATACGGAACAGAACTCGAAATAGCCGTGTGTTGCGATACAGAAGGCGCAAATCTGTATCTGTTCCCGCCCATGGCGCGGGCTAAGATCATGGGCATGGATGCCCTCCCGCTTTACCGCCAACTGGCGGCACACTATCAACACGTGATCGACACCGGCACGCTGTCGCCCGGTAGCCGCATGCCGTCACTGCGCGCCTTGATGGACAGGCACGACGTCAGCCTGTCGACCGCGCTGCAGAGCTGTCGGCATCTGGAACGCTACGGTTATCTGGAGGCGCGGCCGAGGTCGGGTTACTTCGTGCGCCAGCCGCACAAGCCGGCGTGCGAGCCGGTCGCCGAGCCGATTGCCCGGCTGGCCGAGCCGGCGCAATACGTCGGCATCCATGAGCGGGTGTCGGCGGTGATCGCACAAGGGCGCTTGCATCCGGTGAAATTCAACCTCGCGGTCGCGGTGGCCGCGCCCGAGCTCTACCCGGTCGAGGCGCTGAAGCAGGCGGCGATTCGCGCGCTGCGCCACGATCCGACCGTGTTGACGTCGGCGGCGGTGCCCAACGGCAGCGCGGCGTTTCGCGCCGTGCTAGCGCAGCGGGCGTTGTCGGCGCGTATCGCCGTGAGCCGCGACGAAATCATCGTCACCCACGGTTGCATCGAGGCGCTCAACCTCGCACTACGGGCGGTGGCGCAGCCGGGCGACGTGATCGCGGTCGAGTCGCCGTCGTATTACGGGCTGTTGCAGATACTGGAAAGTCTGGGGATGAAGGCGCTGGAAATCCCCGCCAGCGCGCAAACGGGCATCTCGATCGAGGCGCTTGAACTCGCCGCGCAGACCTACCGCAATATCAAGGCGGTGGTCGTAGTGCCGAACTTCCAGAACCCGCTCGGCGCGGTGATGCCCGATGCCAGCAAGGCCAGACTGGTGGAATGGTGCGAAGCGCAGGCGATACCGCTGATCGAGGACGATACCTACAGCCTGCTGAGCAACGACGACACACCGCTCTCGGCCTGCAAGGCCTGGGACAAGACCGGCAACGTGCTCTACTGCGCCTCCTTGCACAAAACGCTGGCGCCGGGGATGCGGCTGGGCTGGCTGATCGCCGGCAAGTGGCAGGCGCGGGTCGAAATGCTCAAGCATGCGCAGAGCCGCGCCAACGAAGTGCTGCCACAGCTGGCCGCGGCCGATTTCATGGGGTCCAGCGCTTACGATCGTCACCTGCGGCGGCTGCGCCTGGCGCTACGCGATCAGCGCGAACAGATGGCCGAAGCGGTCGCGACCTACTTCCCGGCGGGCACCCGGCTGACGGTGCCGCAGGGCGGGCTGTGCCTGTGGATCGAGATGCCGGGCCGGGCGTCGTCCGGGCGCTTGTTCGAACAGGCGATGCTTGCGGGTATCGGCATTGCCCCGGGGGTGATGTTCTCGAATTCCGACCGCTTCGACGCCTTTTTTCGCATCTCCTGCGGCCAGCGGTACACGCGCGAACTCAATACCGCGATGCGCACGCTGGGCCGGCTGGCCGCCGAGCCCTGAACATTGACTCTGCAGAAATTGAGTCCGTATGAAACCGGTTTAGCCAAGCCATAGGTTTGTGTTTGCAGAATGACGCCCCATTCCGTGGGGGCTCGGTCTGCATCGCCGACGTGGCCACGCCGTTTCCGTGCCATATGAAAGATACGATCCGTGTCGCCGATTCCCCGATCTCAGGCCGTTCGAGAGAACAAAGGCTTACAGCGTTCGATCTGTAAGCCCCTGAGCCCGCTTGGGCTATTGGTGGCGACATACCGCCGCCGGTGTCATTGCGGTCTGAGCAGCATCAGCCCCTGATTTGTCTGCACGACGATCGCACCATCGTCTGATACTGCCAGTGCGCCGGAGAGCTTGATCCCGGCCGGCGCGCCGGTGAGTCGGCTGTTCAGATCGACCATGCCGCTAACGCTCGACCAGGCGAACGCCCGCCATTCGCCGCTGGCGGTCTGGGCCGTGCCGACGACGACGCCGGCATAATTGATCGCCGCAGCGGTCGATGTCTTGCCGCCGAGCGTACCAAGGTCGAGCATCCCACCACCCGTCTGTCTCCACAAGAACGCATGCCATGTGCCACTGGCCGTCTGCGCCCGCCCGATCACTTCGCCGGAGTTGTTAATGCCGACCGCAGTGGAGTCTTTGCCGCCGAGCGTGCCTAGGTCGGCCATGCCATCCGACGACGGCCACGCAAACGCATGGAGCTGCCCGCTGGCGGTTTGCGCCGAGCCGATGACCCGGCCGTCGCTATTTACCGCGGCGGCGGCCGAGGTCTTGCCGCCGAGTGTGCCCAGGTCGACCATCCCTTCGCTGCTCATCCACGAAAATGCCCGCTGCTGACCATCGCGATTCTGTGCGGCACCGACGATCCGGCCGGCATCGTTGATTGCTGCCGCCGACGAGCCGCTTCCGCCTAGCGTGCCAAGATCCGTCAGCCCGCCGTTGATCCAAAGGAAGGCATGTTGGCCGTCGCGGCGAACTTGCGACGTGCCGACAATCTGGCCACTGCCGTTGATTGCGTTGGCCACCGAATTGTTTCCGCCTAGCGTGCCAAGGTCGATCATGCCGTCGCCTGCGGTCCACAAGAAAGCGTGCATCTGGCCGCGGCCATTTTGTGCCGTGCCGACGACCTTGCCCGACGGGTTGATCGCATTGGCCATCGAAGACCTGCCGCCTAGCGTGCCGAGATCCTGAATGGCGCTGCCGAGCCAGGCGAATGCGCGCAGCTCGCCGGGTCTTCTGCCGTTGCCGGCCAGTGTTGCGGTGCCGGCGGCCTGGCCGCTGGCGTTGATGCCTTGCGGCGTGATCGTGCCGGCATTGCCACCGAGGCTCAACGCTGTGGCGCCGTACAGGCTCGCGACCGTTCCGGTCGAGGTAAAACTCAGGTCGTCGATCGCGAAGGACGTGCCGCCATTGTGGATTTGAATCTTGGCGATCGCGTTGCCGGAAGTGGTGACGGACAAAAATGCATTGGTTGCGTCAGAAGACAATGTCGATTGGGCAACTTGGTTGTTGGCGCTATCAAACGCGAAGATTCCGACGTTGGCCACTCCTGACAGGTAGGCAGAGACCGAGGTGACATTTCCGCTGATGCCTGCGTTGAATTGGAAATGTGCAAGTCCCTCCGAATACGCCACGTTGGTGCCTGAAACCGGGGGGAAAGTAGCGTGACCGACGGTATTGTAGGCAGTCACACCACTGATTGTAACGCCACGTGACTGATACTGATTGGTCAGCGAGGTGCCATCCGGAACGTCTTCAAAATCCAGCGTCGTCGTTGCGGTCGACGCCGTCGCCGCGACGCCTATCGCGATCGCGCCCATGAGCGCGTACAGCCGAAACCGCAAACCGATACCCCATTGCTGCGCCAAGCACCCGAGCCAAACCCACGTTAATCGTATCATCTTGCTCTCCTTTGCCTGATTCGATTTCGAGCCCAGTCCGGACGACCGGGATGTGGTTGGCTGCGTTGCGGCTCGCCGGACACTGTATCCAAGTAAGCACCGCGTCGATGGTTAGACTAGGCACTTCTGACGGCTGGTGTCGGAAGCTGCAGCGGAGCATTCCAAAGGAAAAGGGCGAACCATGATGGTTCGCCCTTCGTATCGGTGTGATTGTCTTATGACGGATTTGTGCTGACCATTTTTCAGCTCGAGAGGCACGCGTTATTCGGTCAGCACCGTCTTGGCCAGATAGCGCGGCGTGTCGATGCTGTTGCCGCGATGCACGGCGATCCGGTACGCCAGCAGCTGGAACGCTACGGCATACAGCACCGGGTCGAGCTCGCCCAGCGACGCCGGCATGCGGATGACATTCATCCGCTCGTCCGAGGCCAGCGCGGCGTCGGTGAATACGTAGATGCGCCCCTGGCGGGCGCGCACTTCCTGCAGGTTGGCGAGCATCTTCTCGGCCAGACGATTCCACGGCACGCAGGCGACCACCGGCAGGTGGCGGTCGATCACCGCCAGCGGGCCGTGCTTGAGCTCGCCGCCGGCGTGGCCTTCGGCGTTCAGGTAAGCGACCTCGCGGATCTTCTGCGCACCTTCCATCACCACCGGATAATTGCCGTGCCGGCCGATACAGAACAGCGTCTGCCCCTGGGCGATCGCCCGGGCCCAGTCGTCGATCTGCGGCTTGAGCGCCAGCACCTCCTGGGCACGTTGCGGCAGCAGCGCCAGACGGGCGCATGCGGTGCTAGCGCCTTGCGGGTCGAGGCGATGCTGTTGCCGTGCCAGACCGAGCGCCAGCTGATACAGCGCCAGCAACTGGGCGGTGAAGGTTTTGGTCGAGGTGACGGCGATTTCCGGCCCGGCATTGGTCGCCAGATGCCAGCGCGCCTGACGCATCAGCGTGCTGTCGATCACGTTCGAGATCGACAGCGTGTGCGTTTCGCCTAGCTGGGCGGCGTAACGCAGGCTGGCGACGGTGTCGGCGGTCTCGCCCGATTGCGAAATGGCGACGACCAGCGTATCCGGCAAGAGCGCGACCTCGCGGTAGCGGAATTCGCTGGCCAGTTCGACCAGCACCGGGACGCCGACGGTGGCTTCGAGCCAGTAGCGTGCCGAGAGCGCGGCGTGATGGCTGCTGCCGCTGGCGATCAGCGTAATGGCGCGAATTCCGCCAAGCGCATCGACCGCATCACCACCGAGCAGCCGGGCGAGATCGGGCAGCGCGCCGCTGTGCGACAGCGCATCGGCGAGCATGGCGGGCTGTTCGTCGATCTCCCTTTCCATGTGGTGGCCGAAGCGGTCCAGCGTTTCGTCGCTGTTCAGCGCCAGCGTTGCGGCACGGCGAACCGGCTGGCCCGCGGCATCGAAGACGTCGATCCGGCCGGGCGAGAGGCTGGCGACATCGCCATCGTGCAAACGCAGTTGTTCGCGCCGATCGGCCGGTAGCAGCTGGACGTTGTCGGTGCAGGCAACGCCGCCGAGCGAGAGCGACACGAACAGCGGAATGCGGCTGCCGGTAAACACCAAGGCGCTATTGTCGTCGCTGCTGGCAGCGCCAAAGGCATGAATGCCGACGAGTTCCTGCCGCGCCGCCAGCACCGCACGGGGCAGATCCTTGAGCGTGCGTTCGTGCCAATGGATAAGGCTGGCGATCAGCGCCGCCGGCTGCGTGCTGTCGGCCTCGTAGCCCAGGCTGCTGAGCTTGGCGGCGAGCGGCACTGCGTTTTCCAGTTGCCCGCGCATCACCACACCGATACGGCCACGGCTGACGGCCGCGGCATGACCGCCGTCGTACGACCAATCGAGCCGGGCGAGCAAGGCGTAGCCGCTGTGCTGACTCAAGGCGTCGGCCAGGGCGATCTGGGTGCCGTGCGCCTGCCACACGCTACCGCCACCGAGCGCAGACAAATGGCGGTAGCCAAGTTCGGGGTGCTGGGCCAGCAGCGGCGAGAGCGGCGAAACGGCATTGTTTTGGCTGATAAAACCGAAAATCGTGCTCATAAAAGGGCCGTGGCGATGGGGTGGGTGGGACTGTCTCAAGCCTAGTGCAAAACCGATGGCAAAGCTTAATCGCGGCTGAATATCCAGATAAAGTAGTCATTGCCCCTATAGATACAAAAACCGATACAAAAACCGGCGATCACGCGATCGACCGTTGCGGGCAGATCGCCGGTTGCGGCGAAGGACGATGAGACAAGGAGGAAGACGATGGAGCACATCAATCAGACCATGCGGGTCGACGATGAGTGGCGGCGCTGGGTCGCCGAGAACCTGATTCTCGGCAGCGAGCCGCAATCGCTGTGCGAGGTGATGGTTGCCGCCGGCATTGATGCCGCCGAGGCACGGAAGGAAATGGCGCTGGCGCAGGCCAGCCCGTACATCGCCGGTGCCACGCGGCTGAAAAACCGGCTGGCCAAGCGTGACTGGGTGTTCGATATCCAGCGCAAGCTCAACCGCCAGTTCGATCTGAAGATCGAACGCCGCCACCAGCTGGGCGGCGAGGCGTTTTATCGCGAGTACTACAGCACCGGTCGGCCGGTGATCATCACCGGCATGCTCGAGCATTGGCCGGCGATGCGGAAATGGAATCTCGACTATTTCGCCGCCGAGCACGGCGATCGCGAAGTCGAGGTGCAGTTCGGTCGTTCGCGCGATGCGCAGTACGAAATCAATTCGCCGCAATTGCGCCAGACGATGCGCTTTGGCGATTACGTCGCGCTGGTGAAAAACGCCGGCCAGACCAACGATTTCTATATGACGGCGAACAACACCTCGAAGAACCGTCAGGCCTTGGCCGGGCTGTGGCGCGACCTGTTGCCGTTGCCCGAGTACCAAAATGCGAATTCGCCCGACGACGGCTTCTTCTGGCTCGGCCCGGCCGGCACGATCACGCCGTTTCACCATGATCTGACCAATAACTTCATGGCGCAGGTGATGGGGCGCAAGCGCGTGCTGCTGATCCCGCCGGCCGAGGTCGCTCGTGTCTATAACCATAGGCACTGCTTCAGCGAAGTCGACGGCCGCGCGATCGACTTCAACCGCTTCCCGCTGATGCGCGATGTGCAGGTGCTCGAATGCATTCTCAACCCCGGTGAAATCCTCTTTCTGCCGGTCGGTTGCTGGCATTTCGTCGAAGGGCTGGATGTGTCTTGTACGGTTTCGTCGATCAATTTCCGCTGGGATAATGACTTCACCGGTTTTTACCCCGGCCAGCTCGATTACTAGCGCTGGATTTTGCCAATACACGGAGCCTGAATGAGCCACATCCTGACCCCCGAATTCCTTGCCCAGCCTTTTCCGGCGTTGTCGCGCGAGCTCGTCGAGGCCGCGCCTGGCGAGTTCCTGATCGATGAAATCCATCCCGGTGCGCCGCTGGTGATCAGCTTCGCCTTCGTCGACTGGGCCGGCAATCCCGGCTTTTACGGCTGGGGACGCACGCGCAAGCTCGCCGACATCAGCGGCCAGCCGATCAACCGCATCCTGCTGCGCGATCGGCGCAGCCAGTGGTACCAGCAGGGGGTGGCGGGGCTGGGCGACAATGTGGATGAAACCATTCGCAGCCTGCAGGTGCTGATCGATTTGATCCGCCCGTCGCGGATCACCACGCTGGGTGAATCGATGGGGGCTTATGGGGCCATTCATTACGGCGTCATGCTCGGCGCCGCGCGCATTGCCGCTTTCGGCCCGCTGTCGCACCTGCAGGTTGACGAGGCGCTGCTGTACAACGATCGCCGCTGGCTGCCGGTGATGCAGGCGCTGGCGGCCAATCCGCCCGAGGGCATGTGTGATGACCTCGCCGGCTTGCTGCGCGAACGTCATTATCGCGGCGAGCTGCATCTTGGTTTCGGCACCGATGCCGGCGGCGCCAACGCCGAGGCGGTGTGTCTGGATGCGGTGCATGCGCTCCGGCTGGCGGCGCATCCATCGGTGCAGTTGCACCCGTACCCGCAGGCGCAGCACACGGTGACCTTGTACCTGAAGGAAAACCGCCTGCTCGACGGATTCCTCGAGTGTGCCTTATTGGGCTGAAACCCAGTCTGCGATTGACGCTGGCGGGGGCTTAGGGGTATTTTGGGCGGATTTATTTCCGCCCGCGCCCCTATGCCCAAAGCTGCCAAAGCGACGGCCGCCACCCCGGTCGATTTCGAGACCGGATTGCGCGAGCTCGAAACACTGATCGCCGAGCTTGAAGCCGGCAACCTTTCTCTCGACGCCGCCCTGAACGCCTACCAGCGTGGTCAGACCTTGCTCGGCTTTTGCCAGGGCAAGCTCACCGCTGCGGAGCAGCAACTCAAGGTGCTCGAAGCCGGCCAGCTCAAACCGTTTCAAGGTGACCCAGAATGAGCCGTCTGATGGATTCCAGTACACCGTTTTCCGACTGGATGCAGGCGGTGCAAGCGCGGGTTGAAACCGTGCTCGATACCTTGTTGCCGGCAGCAGGCCAGCACCCGGCGCGTTTGCACCAGGCAATGCGCTATGCGGTGCTCGACGGTGGCAAACGCGTCCGTCCCTTGCTGACGTTTGCCGCCGGTGAGCTCGTCGGCGCCGATCCGGCCCGGCTGGATCACGCCGCCGCCGCGGTCGAACTGATCCACGCGTATTCGCTGGTTCATGACGACATGCCGCCGATGGACAACGACACCTTGCGCCGCGGCAAGCCGACCGTGCATGTGAAATACGATGAAGCCACCGCCTTGCTGGCCGGCGATGCGCTGCAAACCGCCGCCTTCGACGTGCTCACCGCCAGGCCGCTGAGCGACGATGCCGCCGTGCAACTGCAGATGATCCGCACGCTGGCGCTGGCCTCGGGCAGCCACGGCATGTGTGGCGGGCAGGGCATCGATCTGTACAGCGTCGGCGAGTCCTTGAGCCTGCCGCAACTTGAACTGATGCACATCCTCAAAACCGGTGCGCTGATCCGCGCGTCGGTGTTGCTGGGCGCCGCCTGTGGCGCGGTCTTGTCGGACGACGAAAAAGCCCGGCTCGATCATTTCGCCAAGTGCGTCGGGCTGGCGTTTCAGGTCGTCGACGACATCCTCGACGAGGAAGCCGATACCGCGACGCTGGGCAAGACCGCCGGCAAGGATGCCGCCAACCACAAGCCGACCTACGTCGCGCTCCTGGGGCTCAAGGGCGCCAAGGAGAAGGCTGCCGAACTGCTCGCCGACGCGCACAGCGCGCTTGCTCCCTTTGGTGACCGCGCCGCGCGGCTCGCCCAACTGGCCGACTTTATCGTCGACCGCCGATTCTGATATCCATGCTGCTAGACACCATTTCCTGCCCAGCCGATCTGCGCCAGTTTGAGCGCAAGCAACTTGCGCCGCTGGCGACCGAGTTGCGTGCGTTTTTGCTCGACTCGGTCAGCCATACCGGCGGCCATTTTGCCTCCAACCTTGGCGCGGTCGAGCTGACGATCGCGCTGCACTACGTGTTCAACACCCCGGAAGACCGGCTGGTATGGGACGTCGGTCATCAGAGTTATCCGCACAAAATCCTCACCGGCCGGCGTGAACGCATGGATACGATGCGCAAGCATGGTGGCCTGGCGGGTTTTCCCAAGCGCGACGAGAGCGAATACGACACCTTCGGCGTCGGGCATTCGAGCACCTCGATCGGCGCGGCGCTCGGCTTTGCCGAAGCGGCGCTGATCAAGGGCGAGAACCGCCACGCGATTGCGGTGATCGGCGATGGCGCGATGACCGCCGGGCAGGCGATCGAGGCCCTGTTCAACGCTGGCCATCGCCGCGATACCAATCTGCTGGTGATTCTCAACGATAACGAGATGTCGATCTCGCCCAATGTTGGCGCGTTCACCAATTACCTTTCCAAACTGATGTCCGGGCGTTTCTACAACGGTTTCCGCAATGCGTCCGAGAAAGTGCTCGGCGCGGTGCCGCCGCTGAAAGAACTGGCCAAAAAGGGCGAGGAACACGTCAAGGCGCTGCTGACGCCGGCGTCGTTTTTCGAGGAGCTGGGCTTCAACTACATCGGTCCGGTCGATGGTCATAACCTTGATGCGCTGGTGACGACGCTCAGCAACATCAAGGAGCTGAAAGGTCCGCAATTCCTGCATGTGGTGACCAAAAAGGGGCACGGCTACAAACTCGCCGTGGATGATCCGGTCAAGTATCACGCGGTAACACCGTTTCAGCCCTGCGACGGCATGGCCGGCAAGAGTGGCGGCAAAGTATCGTTTACGCAGGTATTTGGCGACTGGCTGTGTGATATGGCCGCCTCTGACGCCAAGCTCGTCGGCATCACCCCGGCGATGCGCGAAGGCTCGGGGCTGGTGCGTTTCGAGCAGGAGTATCCGGCACGCTATTTCGACGTCGGCATTGCCGAGCAGCACGCGGTGACCTTTGCCGCCGGTCTCGCCTGTGAAGGGCTCAAGCCGGTGGTGGCGATTTACTCGACCTTTTTGCAGCGCGCCTACGATCAGCTGATCCACGACGTTGCCTTGCAGAATCTCGACGTGACCTTCGCGATCGATCGCGCCGGCCTCGTCGGCGCCGACGGCCCGACCCATGCCGGCTCGTTCGATCTTTCCTTCCTGCGCTGCATCCCGAACATGGCCATCCTGGCGCCGGCCGACGAAAACGAATGCCGGCAGATGCTGTACTCGGCGTATCAACACGCCGGCCCGGCGGCGGTGCGTTACCCGCGCGGCAACGGCATGGGCGTGCCGGTGCAGGCCGAGATGAACGGTGTTGCATGGGGCAAGGGCGTGGTAGCGCGAACCGGCAGCAAGGTGGCGATTCTGGCATTCGGCACCTTGTTTGAAGCCGCGCTCAAGGCCGGCGAGGCACTCGATGCCACGGTCGCCAATATGCGCTTTGTCAAACCGCTCGATGACGCGTTGGTTGTCGAGCTGGCCGCCAGCCACGATCTGATCGTCACGGTCGAGGAAAACGCCATCATGGGCGGTGCCGGTAGCGCGGTAATCGAAAGCATGATGCGCCAAGGCGTGATCAAGCCGGTGTTGCAGCTTGGCCTGCCCGACGATTATGTCGAGCATGGCGAGCAAAAGCAGATGTTGGCCGATTGCGGGCTCGACGCGGTGGGGATAGCGGCGGCGATTCGACAACGGATCGGCTGATTCTTCCGCGATTATCGTCAAAGCGCCGGCTGCAATGCCGGCGTTTTTTTTCGCCTCGGCGGGCCTCTCGTCGGAATTGGGATACGACGTTAGCGGGACGCGCTATGCAATAAGATCAGCGTTCTGTTCTGCGTGGCCAGTGCTTGCGGTTCGGATCGGTGCGTATTCAATTTCCTCCGGACGCTCAGCCATGACCATGCATGCCCGTTTGCCGTCGCCGATTGCCCCTTCGATCAAATGGCGAAATATTCTCTTTGATATGCTGTTTTACGATGTCGATAAATTGACCCTGGAAGAGCAGTGCGATGTCTTGAAATTGGCGGATCACGAAGGCGGGGTTGTGGTCGTTTCGCCCGGTAAGGGTAATCGACGAGTTCGGGCTTATGCCAACGTCGACGATTGCCTCAAGGCTGACAAGAAAGCCATTCAAGCCATTGTGGTTGCTGGCGTTGGCAGTTCCGCGATCGGTACCGCCGCGCTGGCGTGCAATGTGGCCGATGCCTATGACATCGACGTTGCCGGCATCGTGTCGGGCTACGGCGTGAAGGATGTGGTCTCCGAGTCGCTGGGCGGCTGGTTTTTCTACGGTGCGAGCGATGCGCTGGGCCAGGGATTCCGGGCGTTGCTCGACTACTGGGGCAAGCTGCCGAAGCTGGATGCCTCGCTTGAGTCGGGGAGGCAGATGACGGCGTCCGCCAGCCCGGCAGTACCGCTGCCCGAGGATGTCAGCGCGCTGATTCGTATTCTGCAAGCCGCGCCACCAGGCTTGCGTTTATTGGTAGGGCACAGCAAAGGTTGCTTGTTGCTGGATTTTGCATTGGAGCGCTTTGCGCAGACACACCAGAAGCATGCCTATTTCAAGAATTTGCGTGTTGCGACATTCGGTACCGTCGTCAATTTGCCGGAAAAGTTCGAGCGTTCCTATCAATTCATTGGCGATCTGGACTGGTTTGGTGGTGTCAATTCCCGCCTTGGCATGGGCCATACCAAGATCAATCAAGGCTGGCATCACCTTAACAGCAAATACTTATTTCATATGGACGTTGAAAGCGTCCTGAAGCGATACGTTCCCATTCGCTGAATGGCGTGGATGTTGATGGCGGCATTGCGCCTACGCGGCCAGGCGCTACCGGCGTTTTGCGTATCGCCAGCACGAGCGCTTCGACGTGCCGCGAACCATTTCGAAAACATTTCGGTGCGCGTGCTGCTATCTATACTCCAAGCACCTGACGCTCGGAGACGGCCATGCCCCATGATCCGGTTGAAGCCATCCGTACGGTCGCACTGGTCGGCCACGGCAGTAGTGGTAAGACGATGTTGGCCGAGGCCCTGCTGCGGCGAAGCGGTGCGATTGCCGAAATGGGCTCGCTCGAGCGCGGCGATACCGTCTGCGATTTCGACCCGCTCGAACGCGACTACGGCCATTCGCTGGCATCGGCGCTGGTCCATTTCTCCCTCGGTGGCATCGAGGTCAAGCTGATCGACACCCCCGGGTATCATGATTTTGTCGGCCAGGCGCTGGCCGCGCTGGCTGCGGTCGATACCGCGCTGGTTGTCGTCAATGCGCAGAACGGCATCGAGCTCTCCACCAGGCGGATGATGGCCGCGGCGGCCGAGCGCGGGCTGTGCCGGATTCTGGTCGTCAACAAAATCGATGCCGAGCGCGTTGATCTGCCCGGACTGGTCGCCAGCCTGCGCGAGGCCTTCGGCAAGGAGGTGCTGCCGATCAACCTGCCGGCCGATCAGGCGAGCCGGGTGCTGGACTGTTTCTTCTCTGCCGAAGGCGATGCCGATTTTTCGTCGGTGGCCGAGGCGCATCAGGCTTTGGTCGATCAGGTGGTCGAGGTCGATGAAGACCTGATGACGCGCTATCTGGAGCAGGGCGAGGTGAGCCCCGAGGCGCTGCATGCGCCGCTGGAGGCGGCGCTGCGACAAGGTCATCTGATTCCCTTGTGTTTCGTCTCGGCGCGCAGCGGCGCCGGCGTGGCCGAGCTGCTCGACGTGCTGGCGCGGCTGGCGCCGAATCCGCGCGAAGGTAATCCGCCGCTGTTCATCAAAGGCGAAGCAGGCGCATTCGCCGCCGAGCCCGATCCGGCCAAACACGTGCTGGCGCATGTGTTCAAGGTGGTGATGGATCCGTTCGTGGGCAAGCTCGGCGTGTTCCGGGTGCACCAGGGCACGGTGAGGCGCGATGTGCAGCTCTTCGTCGGCGACGGCAAGAAGCCGTTCAAGGTCGGTCATCTGCTGCGCCTGCAGGGCAAGCGCTACGACGAGGTCGAGCACTTGCTGCCCGGCGAATTCGGCGCGGTGGCCAAGATCGACGAGATCGAGTTCGACGCGGTGCTGCACGATTCGCACGATGAAGACCACATCCGCTTGCAGCCCTGCACGTTTCCCGAGCCGATGCAGGGGCTGGCGATCACGCCGAAACGCCATGGCGACGAGCAGCGCATCGGCGATGTGCTGCATAGGCTGCAAATGGAAGACCCGTGCGTCAAGGTCGACCACGATCCGGTCACGCACGAGACGGTCTTGCGCGGTATGGGCGAGCTGCACCTGCGCTACCTGCTCGACCGCATGGCCGGAACCTATCGACTCGAAGTACAGACCAGCACGCCGCGGGTGCCATACCGCGAAACCATCACCCGGCCGGCCGAGGGCCACCACCGGCACAAGAAGCAGACCGGCGGTGCCGGTCAGTTTGGCGAGGTTTTCCTGCGCATCGAGCCGCAGCCGCGCGGCGCCGGCTTTGCCTTTGTCGATGCGATCAAGGGCGGCGTGATTCCGGGGCAGTTCATCCAGTCGGTCGAGAAGGGCGTGCGTGCGGCGCTGGCGGCCGGGCCGCTATCCGGCAGCCCGGTCGAAGACCTGAAGGTGACGGTGTACGACGGCAAAAGCCATTCGGTCGACTCCAAGGATGTGGCGTTTCAGGCGGCCGGGCGCAAGGCGATGCTCGAGGCGCTGCAGGCCGCCGCGCCGGTGGTACTCGAGCCGGTGGTGGCGATCGAAATCACCGCACCCGAAACGCGCCTTGGTGATCTGACCGCCGATCTGTCGGGGCGGCGCGGCCAGGTCAGCGGCACCGAGACCCTGTCGCAGCAACTGGTGCTGATCCGTGGCCAGGTGCCGTTGTCGGAACTCGATGGCTACGCGGGGCGGTTGAAGGCGATCACCGCCGGGCAGGGCGCTTATGCGCTGACGCTGAGCCATTACGATGCGGTGCCGCCGGAGGTGCAGCAGCGCCTTGCCGCCGGCTACAAGGCGGTGCACGATGATGATTGAGGCGCATCGGGAAAGGTGCGCCTGTGGTTCACGCCGATCCGGATCCGTGACCGCTGTTCCCTGTCACGAAGCCGCGTGGAGTCCGCAGCGCGGGCGGCATCGCAGAGCCCGCCAGCGTCCGTTCGACCTTGCTCGATGGATGGCCATAGTGCTGGCGGTAGGCATTCGGCGTCAGCCCGGTCAGTTGCCGGAACATGCGCCGCATCACCGCGTCGCTGCTGAAACCCAGATCGTCGCTGATGCTGCTGGCCGGCTTTTGCGATGCCGCCAGCCGTTCGGCGAGCTGGTGCAGTTTGACCGCGCGGATGAAGTTCGCCGCCGTATCGCCGGTTGCCGCGGCGACCTTGCGCGCCAGCGTGCGCTCGGACATCGCCAGCCGCTCGGCCAGCGCAGCGACCGACAGCGCGTGCGCGGGCAGCCGGCGAACCCAGTGGCGCAGCTTTTGCAGTAGCGCATCGCGCTGCGACAGCAGGTCGACGCGGGTAAACACCGGGTGGCGCCGCTCGGGCTGCGGCAGCACCATCAGCCGCGCCAGCGTCGCGTAGGCATCGGCGCCCAGGCTGTGCGCGACGACGTGTTCGGCAATCGCCAGATAGCCGTGCACGCCGGAGGCGGTGATGCGGGTGTCGTCGCTGACCAGCGGCGACTCCAGCTGCCAGTTCACCTTCGGATAGTGCTGTTCGAACCACGGCAGCATCCACCAGGTGCCGGTGGCCGGTTTGCCGTTGAGGCGTCCGGCTGCCGCGACGAAGGCGATGCCGTCGCAGTAGCTCCACAGTTGCAGCGAAGCGGGGCGCGCGACCAGTGCGTCTATCAGCCCGCGGTGCTGCGCCAGCGTGGCGTCGATCTGTTCGAGCGAGGTCGCCCAGAAGCCGGGCAGCAGCAGCGCGTCGATTTCGGCATCGGCGAGGCGCAGCTCGGCGTCGAGCACGAGGCCGTGGGCGCAGCGGACCGGGCCGGCGTCCAGCCCGACTAGACAGGTCGTCAGTTTTCCGCCCAGCAGGCTGGCCGCGTGCATCAGATCGGCGAAGGCCAGCAAGCCGGCCGGCATGCAGCCGGGGTAGACGAGCAGACCGATCCGCAGCGGAGAATGGGGCATGGCCGAATTTGCTCGCTTCATGTCTGATCCGGCCATGGTAGCGACTCCGGCACGCGCGCGACAATCCCTCATCATCAACCGGGGGATAACCATGAATATCGTTCAATTGCGCAATGCCACGCTGGTGATCGAGGTCGGCCCTTATCGCGTGCTGGTCGACCCGATGCTGGCGCGACGGCACGCGCTGCCGTCATTGCGCTGGCTCGACGGCCAGCATCAGCGTAACCCCATCGTCGAGTTGCCGGTGGAGGCGGACGACTGCCTGGCGACGGCCACCCACTGCCTGATCACGCACTGCCGCAAGGGGCATTTCGATCACCTCGACCGTGCCGGCGTGTGCTGGTTGCGCGAGCGGCAACTGCCGGTGATCTGCAGCCCGGACGATGCGGACTACTTACAGAAGCGGGGTCTGAACGTGCAGCCTTTGCAGGCCGGCACCAAGGCGCAACCCTTCCTCGGCGGGCAGATCCGCATGGTGCCGTGCCGCCACGGCCGTGGCGCGGTTGGGCGGCTGATGATGCACGGCGTCGGTTATCTGATCGAGTGGCCTGGCGAGCCCAGCCTCTATCTCGCCGGCGATACAATCCTGACCGACGAGGTGCGGGCGCTGGTGAGCACGCAGCAACCCGACATCAGCGTGGTGCCGGCCGGCGGCGCGCGCTTTGATCTCGGCGGCGAGATCATCATGGGCATCGCCGAAGTCACCCAGTTCAGCCGGCTGGCGCGCGGCATCGTGATCGCCAACCATCTGGAGGCGCTGAATCATTGCCCGGTAAGACGGGACGAGCTGATTCACGCGATGCGCTGCGTCGGCGTCAGCGACCGCGTGCGCATTCCGGCCGACGGCGAACGCATCGTCGTGCCGGGATGACGCCCGCGGCGGATTTCGGCGTGGGCCGGGCTCAGAAGCGTTCGTGCTGCCCCAGATAGCGCCATTGCCCCTCGGGCAGGTCGCCGAGCGAGATGCGGCCAATGCGCAGCCGCTTGACGCTGATCACGCGCAGGCCGACGGCTTCGCACAGTTCCTGAATTTGCCGCTTGCGCGTTTCGCGCAGCACGAAGCGCAGATACTGCTCGCTCTGGCGGCTGACCTTGGCCGCTTTCCAGGTGACGCCGTCGATGGTGTAGGTGCAATTGAGCATCGAGATGATCTCGTCGGTGATGTCACCGGCAAAGCGCACCAGATATTCTTTTTCGTAATCGAGATCGTCGGCGATCAGCCTCTTTGACACCCGGCCGTCCTGCGTCAGTACCAACAGGCCCGAGGCATTCAGGTCGAGCCAGCCGGCCGGGGCGAGGTGGTTGAGATGGCGCTTGAGCAGATTGATGCCCGAACGGTCACCGGCGTAATGGGTATCGGCCTTGATCAGTTGCCACGCCGGGTGAATGCCCGGCTCGCCCGGGCCGGCGAGAAAGCCGACCGGTTTGTGCACGATCAGCGTGACGCGTTCGGACTGCACCGCGCTGGCCTGACGAACGAGCTCGATCGTCTGATCGGGGCGGATGCGGCTGCCGAGGACGTCGACAACATGGCCGTCGACCCGGACCCAGCCTTGCTCGATGAATTCGTCGGCCTCGCGGCGTGAACACAGTCCGAGTTCGGTCATGCGTTTGGAAAGGCGGATGGTGTCGGTCATGGTGAAGATCGCTTGAGAATCAATCGTTCATTGTACGCGCCTTACCGGTGGCGGCGCACAGGGCTGCTGCCGTTCGGATTGCCAGTCACGCGCCGCGCCGCGCCGTCGGTGCGGCGGCTGCGTGGCGAATCCGGCATTCCCCGCACGCATGCGGGCTGTGCCAAAAAATCGTTTGTCCACGGCAAGGCCGATCACCAGAATCCTCGCTGTTCCAGATAGAAATCCTATTCAACGCAAGAGGGTGAATTGATGGCAGATCGCATTGCAATATCCCTGGTTGTTCAAGGAGGCACGGTTAATTGGACATGCCGCAAGGAGGGGCGCCAATTCAACAATGGACAGTGCACCCGTGCAGTAATGCGGTTGGCGCAATCCGGAGGAGCCGAATCGTGAAGCGTCCGATGTATATGCTGAGCCCTTCGGTCCAGCTGGGCCTGACCATTGGCGCCTTGATGTATTGCAGTTACGGCGCGGCCCACAATGCCTTCGAAAATTGGGCACTGATCGCGTTGTGCACCTTCGTGGGTTTCTTCATTCCATATTATTCAAAGCTGAGCAACAAGCTGGAAGAAGTCATTCATCTGCGCACCGCATGCGTCAGCCTTGGCCGGCTTGGCCGCTTCGCCCCACAACTTGCATTCAATGTGGGGATTTTCCTGATTCTGACGCGTGCCGGGGTTTTTCCGGTGGGCAATATCGATGCGCTCGGCGGCGTATTGGGGGTTGCGCTGGTGACGACGTGCGCATCCCAGGGAATGCAGTATTTGGCGCTTGCGCTGGCAAACCGCGAAATCGGCGACCGCAACCGGAACGTGCTGATTGCCTTGTCCATCAATATTGTGGTGACCGCGCTGGCGACGATCGGGCTGGCTTGGGCAAAGACCGCCTTTCTGGTGCTCGGGCTGAGTTTCGGTGCGCTCTTTTTCGCGCTGGGCATCCTCTCGGACTGGCGTGCCATTGCGTTCAAGCGAGGAGGCATCGGTGTCTTTTTCGGTACGTTCAATCCGATTCACAAGACCCATCTCGCGCTGATCCGGGACGCGATCGAATTGCGCGGCCTGACGAAGGTTTACCTTCACAGTACGACGATACCCAAGCTCCATGCCCAGGCATTGCAGCGCGGGGAGATCCGGATTGCCAAGTACGAGCGGGGCATGCGCATCTACGAGAAAACGCAGCGTGCCGATGTGCATGTCAACTACTTTCCGACCGGCTCCAAATTTTACGAGTATGAAACCCGCTTGGCGATGATGCGCGCAGCCGTGGCAGAGGCCGGGCTGGGGGATAAGGTGGAGGTGCTGTCATTGCCGGAGGAATACGCACGTGGCGGTTTTTATGCCGTGCTCAAGCGGGTCAAGGCGGCATCCGGCGGACTCCCGGTCCACGGCATTCATGGCAGCGATCTGGGCGGGATGTGGGTACGAGGTATTTACGATGAGTCCGGCTGGATTTATCCATATCCGGTGATCCGGCGCGACAAGGTATCGGCGACAGCAATCCGCAATGGTGCAACTGGCCTGACGACGCCGTCGGTGCAGACAATGATCGAGGCTTTGCGCAATAGCCAAGAACTGAATTCGACGTACCCATCAACCCAGTACAGCAGCTGATGAGCGCCTCATGACTATTCATCACCTTCACAAACCGTGTGCGGTATCGCCTGCAATGGATGTACCGAAGCTGACGATAAAGATCGTCGAAAGCGAAGATGAACGATTCAAGGCCATGCTTGTGCGCGCCATTGTCTATATGCACGAACAGCTGTGCCCGTACAGCGAAGAGTTTGATCTCAATGACCATACGGCGACCCAGATTGTCGGCCTGACGGATGAAGGGGAGCCCGTGCTGACTGCGCGTATCCGCTATTTCAATGGATTTGCCAAAATCGAGCGATTGGCGATCAGAAAGGAATACCGCGGGTACGGATATGCCCATCGGCTGCTTTCTTTCGTCATGAATGTGTGCCGGCAAAAGGGATTCACCCGTTTTTACCTGCACGCGCAGGCACGTTTGCAATCCTTTTACGAGGGCTACGGATTCCGCGTCGTTGGCGATGATTTTTCATTCTCCGAACATGACTATATCGAGATGGAAATGAATGAGCGGGAACACCATGTTCAGCCATCCCGGCACATCGGGCAGGCGCCCATGCATCTCAATCGCCCGGAAAACAATGCCCACCACGCCGGACCGCTCGAACACGGTCTGTTCCAGAGCCCGCCGCGTACCGTGGTCATTGAAGGAGGCAGGGCATGAAGCGGCGTTTTTTCGGCTTCGTACTGGGGCTGATGATCGGTGGCGAGACCGTTGCGGCAACGAACACGATCGATCCGGCTTATCTCGGCCTGCTGAAACGCATCGTCGATATCAATACCGAAACGCGCAATCTGGCCGGGCTCGCGCAAGCCCGGGATGTGCTGATTCCGCAATTTGAAGCACTCGGCATGAAGGTGACCCGCCATTCGCTTGCCGAGCAGGGGCGCGAGGTGCTGAGCTTTGATACACCCGGCGCCACGCCCAAGGTGCTGCTGGTCGGGCATCTGGACACGGTCTTTTCAACGACCGGCGGTTTCCAGCGCTTCAGCGATCAGGGCGATCGGCTTGCCGGCCCCGGGGTGATCGACATGAAGGGCGGCCTGGTGCTGATGCTGAACGTGCTCGGGCAACTCAAACAGGCGGGGCGGTTGCAGCAGGTTCGCGTGGTGATCAACGACGACGAGGAAATCGGCTCGCCGCATTCCAAAAAGACGCTGCGCGCGCTTGCCCGGGATATTCCGTATGGACTGGTCTTCGAGCCGGGACTCGAAGACGGCGCCGTGGTGAGCAGTCAGTCGGGCGTGCGCTGGATCAAGCTGACCACGACGGGCAAGGCGGCCCATGCGGGCCTGGAGCCCGAGAACGGCATCAATGCGTGCCTCGATCTGGCTCGGAAGATCGGCAAAATCACCGATCTGGCCCGGCCCGCCAAAGGCTTGACGATCAACCCCGGCGTGATCGAAGGCGGAAGCAAGCCGAACGTGGTGTGCGACAAGGCCAGTGTCACGTTCGATATCCGGTTCCGCGCTATCCCGGACTGGAACAGCGTGTCCGCCGCGATCGGCGAGATCGGCCAGCAAAGCGATGTCTACAACACCCGCCTGAGGCAGGGCACCCGCACCGAAGTGACGCAGCTGGCCGAGATGCCGCCGTTGCCGGAAGGCCAGACCCTGGCGCTGGCTTCCCGGCTGGAATCCGTGTCCCGCTCGATCGGCCTGCCGTTCCGGGCGCAGGCCGTGGGCTACGGCAGTGATGGCAACAATCTGGCGGAAACCGGCATGCAGTTGCTCGTCGGTGTCGGCCCCTACGGCGGCGGCATGCACGCCGATACCGAGCACATGCTGGTCAGTTCCTATCGGGATCGCCTGACCCTGATGACCCGTTTGATCACGCAACTCACCGATTCTGAAGGAGGTGAACCATGAAGGCACTTGTCGTCATCGATATCCAGCGCGAGTACATCGCACCGGGCCGGAAATTCCAGATCCAGTCGATCGGTCCGTCGCTCAAAAACGCCTACGCCATGCTGCATTTCGCCCGCTGCGAGGGCTGGCCCATCGTGCATGTGCAGCATCTGCAGGACGGCGATTTGTTCAATCGCATCGCGGACACATCGGATTTCATCGACGGATTCGTTCCGGAAAGCAGTGAAGCGCTGGCGGTCAAGGGCAATTACTCGTCGTTCTCGTCGCCGGAGTTCGAGCAGTTTGCCGCCGCGCATGCGGAGCATGAGTTCGTCGTGGTCGGGTACGGCAGCACGATGTGTTGCCTCGCCACCATCGTCGACGGCTATCACCGCGGTTACCGCTTCGCCCTGGTCGAAGACGCCTGTGCGGCCCGGGCGGCGCGCAACCACTCGGAAGCGTCGATGCATGAGCATGCGATGGCGATTCTCGAACCCTTTGCCCGTTTGACCCGCGCCGACGTGGAAATCGCCGGGCATCAGCCTCTTGCCGCTTAGACCAACCACCTCGGCGCCTGCCGTGGCCGCCAGGAGGGAAACATGGATGCACCAGAACGCATGAACACACAGACTCTAACGCCCCCAAAAACCGGCACCTCCGACGTGCGCTTGCAGGCACTGGCGGGGGCCGAGGGTGCCCCTGCCATCCTGATTGCCAGCATGCACGGGAAAGAGGCGGTGTTGGCGCCATCGCTGGCCACGCTCGGTTTTCAGGTCATGCTCCCGCTTGGCTACGATACCGATACGCTGGGGACATTTTCCGGCGACGTCCGTCGGCCCGGTACGGCCTTCGAAGCCGCGCTGGAAAAAGCACGCCGTGCCTGCGATGCGACCGGCATTGCCCGTGCCGTGGCGAGCGAGGGTTCCTACCGTCCGTGCCAGACGCTTTTTCCCGGCGCACGGAATGCCGAGCTGCTCGCCTTCGTGGACCGGGAGAGTGGTCTGGAGTTCGTCGAGTATCTGACGGACCTGCCCACGAGCTTCGTCAAGCGGCGGGTGCCGGCAGACCCCGGCTCGCCCGAAGCGCGCGCGCTGCTTGCAGAGATGGGCTGGCCGGCGATCAAGGCGCTGGTCGTTCCCGATGATCCGGGCAACGGCGTGCAGCCCGAATGGGTTTTCAAGGGGGTCGGCGACGAGCAGGCGCTTGCTCACGCGTTCGGTGTGTGCGCGGCGCATTCACAGGATGGCCAGGTGCATCTGGAAACGGACCTGCGGGCCCACATGAATCCGACCCGGATGAGCTCGGTGGCACTTGTCGGTATGCGGCTCATCGAACGCTTGCGCCTGGAAGGGTACGGAACGCCGCTGATGCAGGTTGCGTAACCCGGGCCGGCGAGGGCTGCGTATCAGTCGTGGCCCGCCTCGATGGCCGGTGGCGTCGGGCTGGACATCGTGGCCTGTAGCCATGCCACGAATGAGATGACCGATGCGTCGCGGCGCGGGCCCAGGCACAGGAAGAACGAACGCGGGCTTACCAGTCGTTCGGTCAGTGGCGCGACGAGCACGCCTTCGGCCAGCAGATTGTCCACCAGCGGCGAGCTGCCCAGCGCCACGCCGTGCCCCCGCGCCACCGCTTGAATCATCTGATCAAGCTGGCTGAAGCGGAATCCGACGTCGCCAACCGGAAGATCGGTACCGACGCCCTTGAACCAGCTCGACCATTGCAGCCAGGGCCAGGAATTCTGCGGATCGGCCAGATGCAGCAGCGTATGGTGTTTCAGGTCTTCGACGCAGCCCAGTTTTCGGCCGTTGCGTCGCAGCAGCGCCGGGCTGCAAACCGGGAACACCTCTTCTCCCGCCAGCAAAATGCTGCTGCCGGGTGGCGCCTGATCGGGGGTGCAGTAACGGATGACGAGATCCACGTCGGCGTTTTTCAGCTCGATGACCCGGTTTTCTGCCTCGATATGCAGTGCCGCATCCGGGCATCTCGCCCGGAAGCGCGCCAGCCTGGGAACGAGCCATAGGGCGGCGAAAGCGGTGGTAGTGGAAATCGTGATTCCGTGCTTCACAGGCTTTTTTTGCAGGCTTTCGACCGTATCCGACAGCTGCGCTAGCGATGCGCTCACCACGTCGAACAGCACGCGCCCTTGCTCGGTCAACGCCAGCGATTGATGCCGCCGTTCGAACAGCGCCAGCCCGATATGCTCCTCGAGCTTCCTGATCTGCCGGCTGACGGCGGATTGCGTCACGCAAATCTCTTCGCCCGCTTTCGAAAAACTCAGCTGCCGTGCTGCCGCCTCGAAACCGATCAGCAAATCCAGTGGGGGGAGTGGCCGGGGCATTCGACGTAGTCCTTCTGTTTGGTGATCGCTGCCGGAGCGACCAGTCCGCGTACCGGGTGGCTGGGTAAGGCGGGGATGCAGGACAAAACGTCCCGAGCGCGCATTGCTGCCTGTGTTCGGGCACCGGACAAGCGGCTGGGCTGACGGTCTTGGCTGCGCCCTGTACGCGGCAGCAAGGGTAGAGCAATAATTATTGCGTATGCAATATTGGAGAAATTATTGTTGGTTGAAGTGTCAGTGAGCGATGAAGAAAGACGCTTGTTGAAAGTCCAAGCTCGTCATCGTGTCGGACGGGGGAGGGGGAAACGCCCGGACCAGCCGGGCGTTTGATGCGACGATCAGCCGTGCGCTTCGGCGCTGCCTTCGAGGTAGGCGGCGCGCACTTCGGGGCTAGCGAGCAATTCCTCGCCGGTGCCGGTGAGTACGATCTCGCCGTGCTGCAGCACGTAGGCGCGGTGCGCGACCTTGAGCGCGTGGTGGGCGTTCTGCTCGACCAGCAGGATCGTCATTCCGTCGCGCGTGTTCAGCTCCTTGATGATCTTGAACACCTGCTTGATGTACAGCGGCGCGAGCCCCAGCGACGGTTCGTCGAGCAGCAAGAGCTTGGGTCGGCCCATCAGCGCACGGGCGATCGCCAGCATCTGCTGCTCGCCGCCCGACAGCGTGCCGGCGCGTTGCTGCTGGCGCTTTTCCAGGATCGGGAACATCTCGAACATGCGCGTGAGGTCGGCGTCGAAATTCGCCTTGTCGGCGAAGGTCGCGCCCATCTGCAGGTTTTCGAGCACGGTCATGCGCTGGAAGATGCGCCGGCCTTCCGGCACCAGCGCGATACCCTTGTGCGAAATCTTGTGCGTCTGCATCCGGGTGATGTCTTCGCCCTGGAACTGGATCTGACCGGTAGCCGCCGCCGGCTTGCCGAACAGCGTCATCATCAGCGTCGATTTGCCGGCGCCGTTGGCGCCGATCAGCGTGACGATCTCGCCCTTGTTGACGACGAGATCGACGCCGCGCAGCGCGTGGATCGCGCCGTAGTACGCGTGCACGCCCGAGTATTCAAGCATGGTGCTCATGCGGCCTCCTTGTCGTCGGCGTCTTCTTCGCCCAGGTACGCCTTGATGACGTTCGGGTCGTTCTGGATCTGTTGCGGCGTGCCTTCGGCGATCTTGGTGCCGAAATTGAGCACGCAGATATGGTCGGAAACGCGCATCACGACGTTCATGTCGTGTTCGATCAGGAGCACGCCCTTGCCGTGCTCGCGGCTCAAGTACAGCAGCAGCTCGTTCAGCTCGGTCGATTCGCGCGGATTGAGGCCGGCGGCCGGTTCGTCGAGGCACAGCAGCAGCGGGTCGACGCACAGCGCGCGGGCGATTTCGATCCGCCGTTGCGTGCCGTACGACAGGTCGCCGGCGGCGCTATCGGCCAGATCGAGCAGCTTGAGCTGCGTCAGCCACATCTCGGCCTTTTCCAGCGCGGCCTCGCGCGCCTGCCTGAAGCCGGCGCGGCCGAACAGGCCGGCGATCGAGAAGCGCGACGCCGATTGCAGCGCGTTGTGCTGCGCGACGATCAGGTTCTCGAGCACCGACATGTTCGGAAACAGCCGGATATTCTGGAAGGTGCGCACGACGCCGGCCTTGCGGGCGACGTGGTACGACGGCATCTCGTTCAGCAGCAGCGGGCCGTGTACCGGGTGATGCATGCGCACGCTGCCCTCGGTCGGCTTGTAAAAGCCGGTCAGGCAGTTGAAGAACGTCGTCTTGCCGGCGCCGTTCGGGCCGATGATCGACGTGATCTTGCCCTTGGGCACCACGACCGACAGATCGTCGATTGCGGTCAGCCCGCCGAAGCGCATGGTGAGGTGGTCGACCTCAAGCAGCATCTCGCTCATGCTTGCGCTCCTTTCGCCAGACGGTAGGTCGGTTCGCGATGGGCGATCAGGCCGCCCGGTCGCCACACCATGATGAGGATCATCGCCGCGCCGAACATCAGCATCCGGTATTCGGAGAAATCCCGGCCCAGCTCCGGCAGCAGCACCAGCAGCACCGAGGCGATTACCACGCCAAGCTGGCTGCCCATGCCGCCGAGCACGACGATCGCGAGGATGGTCGCCGATTCGGAGAACACGAAGCTTTCCGGCGAAATGAAGCCCTGCCGCGCGGCGAAGAACACGCCGGCGAAACCGCCGAGCATCGCGCCGATCGCGAACGCCGAAAGCTTGATGTTGGTGACGTTCATCCCGAGCGCCTTGCAGGCGACTTCGTCCTCGCGCACCGCTTCCCAGGCCAGCCCGACCGGCAGCTTGCGCAGGCGGGAAACGAACAGGTTGGTCAGCAGCGCCAGCGCCAGGATCAGGTAGTACAGGAACATCACCCGGTGTTCCGGCGAGTACTCGAGACCGAAGAACGACGCGAACGTCGCGCCGTCGCCATCGGGCTTGAACGGCAGGCCGAAGAAGGTCGGGCGCGGGATCGAGCCGATGCCGTTCGGGCCGCCGGAGAAGTCGGTCCAGTTGACCAGGATCAGCCGGATGATTTCGCCGAAGCCGAGCGTGACGATCGCCAGATAGTCGCCGCGCAGCCGCAGCGTCGGCCAGCCGAGGATGATGCCGAACGACGCCGCCAGCAGCCCGGCCACCGGCAGCGTCTGCCAGAAGCCCCAGCCGAAGTGCGTCGACAGCAGCCCGTAGGCGTAGGCGCCGACGGCGTAGAACGCGACGTAGCCGAGGTCGAGCAGGCCGGCCAGACCGACGACGACATTTAGGCCCCAGCCGAGCATCACGTAGATCAGCACGGTGGTGGCGGTATCGACGACGTAGCGGTTGCCGGAGAACGCGATCGGCAGCACCAGTGAAAAGCCGACGACGGCGTAGCCTATCCATTTGAGCCACGGCCGCGTCGCGGCGATTTCCGGTCGGGTACGTGCACGCTTGGCCTTGTTCAGCGAGACGTGGTCGAGCACGAACTGCAGCACGAGGCGGCCGACGAACATCGTGGCGACGAAGGCCAGCAGCCACGGCCAGCGCGTGGCGATCGCAAGTGCGCCGCCGGCATCGACGGTTTTCAGGCCGATCATCGGCACGCCGAGCAACAGCGACACCAGCGCGATGCCGGTTGCGTCCTTGAGCCGGCCGGCCACGTTCGGCAGGTTGTGAACAGTTGTGCTCATCAGACTTTCTCCACTTCCGGGCGACCCAGCAAGCCGCTGGGGCGGAACATCAGCACCAGGATCAGCAGCACGAAGGTGGCGACATCCTTGTATTCGGGCGACAGGTAGGCGCTCCAGAACGACTCGATCAAGCCGATGATCAGGCCGCCGAGCATCGCGCCGGGCAGCGAGCCGATGCCGCCGAGCACCGCTGCGGTGAACGCCTTGATGCCGGCGACGAAGCCGATCGAGAAATCGACGACGCCGTAATAGACGGTGACCATCACGCCGGCGACGGCCGCAAGTGCGGCACCGATGACGAAGGTGAGCGAGATCGTCCGGTCGACGTTGATGCCGAGCAAGGCGGTCATCGTGCGGTCTTGCTCGCAGGCGCGCTGCTGGCGGCCGAACGAGGTTTTGGTGATCAGGTAGGTGAACACGGCCAGCAGCACCGCGGTCACGATGATGATCATGATTTGCGTGTAGGCGAGGTGGACGGTGAAGCCGTCGCTGCTGAACAGCTCGAAGCCACCGGGCAGCAGCGCATGGATCGGCTTCACGCGCGCGCCCTGGGTGAGCTGCACCATGTTCTGCAAAAAGATCGACATCCCGATCGCCGATATCAGCGGCGCCAGCCTCGAGGCGTTGCGCAGCGGCCGGTAGGCGATCCGTTCGACCGACCAGCCATAGACCGAGGTGAACACGATCGCGACGACCAGGGTGATCAGCAGCGCGACCGGCACGGCCATGATGCCGAGCGAGCCGAGCAGCGTCAGCACGGTGACGGCGATGATCGCGCTGACCATGTAGATGTCGCCGTGCGCGAAGTTGATCATGCCGATGATGCCGTACACCATCGTGTAACCCAGCGCGATCAGGCCGTATACGGAGCCCAGCGTCAGGCCGTTGATCAGCTGTTGGATGAAGAGTCCCATGAATACTTGCTCCAGAGTATGAGGTGCGATCGAGGCGTTCCGGTCTTCATGGCCGGGGGATACCTTCTTCTATAGAACGCGGGCGGATGCCCGGTTAGGCACCTGTGGTGCGTGCGGGCCGGTGGCCTTGGGGCGGTGCCGGCCGGCCCGGGTGCCGCGCCGGATGGCCGGCGCGGACGGTCAGACCGAAACGACTTACTTCACCATTTCGTACTTGTTGCCCTTCCACTGGTAGACGACGAAGCCCGGCGCCTTCAGGTCGCCCTTGGCATCGAACGACATCTTGCCGACCACGGTGTTGAACGTGCCGCCGGCCAGCGCTTTTTGCAGGTCGCCGTACTTCACGCTCTTGGCCTGGGTGGCCGCTTGCGCGAACAGCTGCATTGCGGCGTAGGCGTAGAGCGTGTAGCCGTCCGGCTCGACCTTGGCGTTGCGGAAGTGCTTGACGACGTCGGCGGCGGCCGGGATGTTGCGCGCGTCCGGCGCGAACGTGAACATCACGCTGTCGGCGTTGCCGCCGGCGGCGGTCACCAGCTCGTTGTTACTCATCGTGTCGCCGCCCATCACGGTCAGCTTCATGCCGGCCTGCTTGGCCTGGCGCAGGATCAGCGCGATTTCGGTGTGATAACCGCCGAAGGCGAGCACTTGCACGCCGGCGGCCTTCAGCTTCGAAACCAGGCCCGAGTAATCCTTTTCACCGGCGGTGATCGATTCGCGCAGCGCCGGCTTCAGGCCCTTGGCGCTCATGCCCTTGGCCATTTCGTCGGCCAGCCCCTTGCCGTAGGCGCTCTTGTCGTCGATCACGGCGACCTTCTTGCCGGCGAAATGCTTGGCGACGTAGCCGCCAGCGATGCTGCCCTGCTGGTCGTCGCGGCCCATGATGCGGAAGATGTTCTTCAGGCCGCGCTCGGTGACCTGCGGGTTGGTCGAGACGGTGGCCATCGGGATCTGCGCTTCGTTGTAGATGTCCGAAGCCGGGATCGTCGAGCTCGAACACCAGTGGCCGTGCATGAAGACGATCTTCTTGTTGACCATGGCGTTGGCGACCGAAACGGCCTGCTTCGGATCGCAGGCGTCGTCGCCGATCTCCAGCTTCAGCTTCTGGCCGAGCACTCCGCCCTTGGCGTTGATGTCGGTAACGGCCATTTCCGCGCCGCGCTTGATCTGCTCGCCGGCCGACGCGTACGCGCCGGTCATCGGGCCTGCGATCGCCACCGAGTAATCGGCGTGGGCCTGTGCGGTGAACAGGGCACCCAGGCCCAGACCGGTCATGGCAATCAGTTGCTTCATGTTCGACTTCATCGTGCCTTCTCCTAAATGGACTGTAGTCGTTGCTACAGGGGTAATGCCGCCAGCCTTTGCAGGCTGCCGAGACAAACTCAAAAATGGCTTACGGACAAACCTTTCAATCAAACCTACACCAGGCGCTGATTTGTCTGATGTAGGTGCTTTCCAGCATTCATGCCGGCTCGGCGTTCGCGGGCCGGAACCGACGAGCGGAGGGACGTGCTAGGCGATCGTCATCAGGCTGGCATTCCCTCCGGCGGCGGCGGTGTTGACGCTGACCGACTGCTCGGAAAACAGCCGGAGCAGGTCGTAGTCGTCACCGGCGTCGAGTTCGGCGCTGGCCAGCCCGAACACCGGGACGATGGGGCCGTCGCGGCGAGCGATCCGGCGGCCGAGTTCGAGCAGCGCGTCGCTGTCGCCCTCGAACAGCACCGCGCCGAGCGGGGTGCTGCCGTCGACCTCGGCGAAATCGACGCGTTCGACGTGCGCCTGCAACGGCGCCGGCAGCGCATCGATCACCGCATTTGCGGCGGGGCTGTCAGCAAAGCGGGCGATGTTGCCGCTCGCCAGCGCCGCTGCCAGCTGCGCCTGCGCGCCGGCCGTCGTCGATGCCAGACACAGCAGCGGCCCGCGCGGGCTCAGCCGGTAGCGGTTCAGCTCGCCGGTCGGGCCGGGCAGCGTCACGTCGGCACCGAGCGGCGATACCGCCAGATAGCGCTCGCAGCGGGCCGCGGCATTATCGGCACCCTGCGCGGCGAGTACATTGCGGTAATTCGCAAGTGGGCCCAACGCCGATTCGGTGGCAATGGGGAGTGCACCGGCGCCTTGCGGGCGGCGCGACAGCAGTCTCGACAGGTAGAGCGGGCCGCCGGCCTTGGGCCCGGTGCCCGACAGGCCTTCGCCACCGAAGGGCTGGACGCCGACCACGGCGCCGACGACGTTGCGGTTTACATACAGGTTGCCGGCGTGGATGCGGCGGGTGACGTGGTCTATGGTTTCGTCGATGCGGCTATGCACGCCGAAGGTCAGGCCGTAGCCGGTGCCGTTGATGGCGTCGATCAGCGCATCAAACGCATCGCGCTGGTAGCGCAGCACGTGCAGCACCGGGCCGAACACCTCGCGTTCGAGCGAGCCCAGTGTGTCAATTTCGATCAGCGTCGGCGGCACGAAGCTGCCGTGGCGCGCGTCGTCGGGTAGCGGCAACTGGCTGATTTCGAAGCCGGCGCCGCGCAGTCTGGCGATATGGCGCTCGATGTTCTGCTGCGCCTCGACGTCGATCACCGGGCCGACGTCGGTCGCCAGCCGGTCCGGATTGCCGATGGTCAGCTCGCGCATCGCGCCCTTGAGCATCGTCAGCACCTTGTCGGCGACGTCTTCCTGTAGGCAGAGCACGCGCAGCGCCGAGCAGCGCTGGCCGGCCGAATCGAAGGCCGAGTTCAGTACGTCGAACACCACCTGTTCCGGCAGCGCCGACGAATCGACGATCAGCGCGTTCTGGCCGCCGGTTTCGGCGATCAGCGGAATCGTCCGGCCTTGCGGGTCGAGCCGGTCGGCCAGTGTCCGTGAAATCAGCCGGGCGACCTCGGTCGAACCGGTGAACAGCACGCCGCGGATGCGCGCATCGGCAACCAGTGCCGCGCCGACGGTTTCGCCTCGGCCCGGCAGCAATTGCACCGCGCCGTGCGGCACGCCGGCATCAAGCAGCAGCTTCACGGCCTCGAAGGCGATCAGCGGCGTCTGTTCGGCCGGCTTGGCGATCACCGGGTTGCCGGCGGCCAGCGCCGCGGCGACCTGGCCCATGAAGATCGCCAGCGGGAAGTTCCACGGGCTGATCGCCAGCACCGGGCCGAGCGGGCGGTGGCTGTCGTTGTTGAATTCGCGCTCGATCTCGCCGGCGTAGTAGCGCAGGAAGTCGACCGCCTCGCGGACTTCGGCGACGGCGTTGGCCAGCGTCTTGCCGGCTTCGCGGACGATCAGCCCCAAGAGCGACGGCATCTGCGCCTCGAGCCGGTCGGCGGTGCGCCGCAGGATCGCCGCGCGTTCGGACACCGGCGTCGCGGCCCAGATCGGCGCGGCGGCCACGGCGTGCTGCAGCGCCGCCTCGACGTCGGCCAGGTCGGCTTCGACCACGGTGCCGATCACATCGCGACGATCGGCCGGGTTGAGCACGAACTGCGGCTTGCCGGCGCTGATGCGGTCGTCGCCAAGCAGCGGCGCGGCGCCCCATTGACTACCGGCGAGCAGCGCCGCCGACAGCGAAGCCAGCCGCTGTTCGTTGGCCAGATCGATCCCGGCCGAGTTGTCGCGCTCAAGGCCGAACAGCGCGCGCGGCAGCGGGATCTTGTCGTGCGGCGCGCCGACCGGGCTGACCGCGCCGGCGGCTTCGAGCGGATCGGTGATCAGGCTGTCGATCGAGATTTTTTCGTCGGCGATCTGGTTGACGAAGGACGTGTTGGCGCCGTTTTCCAGCAGCCGGCGTACCAGATAGGCCAGCAGCGTTTCATGCGTGCCGACCGGCGCATAAACCCGGCATGGCCGGCTGAGCTTGCCGTCCGCGACGGCACCGGTGACTTCCTCGTACAGCGGTTCGCCCATGCCGTGCAGGCACTGGAACTCGTACTGGCCCGGATAGTAGTTGGCGCCGGCGAGGTGGTAGATCGTCGCCAGCGTCTGCGCGTTGTGGGTGGCGAATTGCGGATAGATCGCATCGGGCGCGGCCAGCAGCTTCTTGGCGCAGGCCAGGTAGGAGACGTCGGTGTAGATCTTGCGGGTGTAGACCGGATAGCCCTCGAGGCCGTCGAGCTGGGCGCGCTTGATCTCGCTGTCCCAGTAAGCGCCCTTGACCAGTCGCACCATCACGCGGTGGCGGCTGCGGCGGGCCAGGTCGACGATGAAGTCGATCACATAGGGGCAGCGCTTCTGGTAGGCCTGGACGACGAAACCGATGCCGTTCCAGCCGGCGAGATCGGCGTCGAAGCACAGCGCTTCGAGCAGATCGAGCGACAGCTCCAGACGGTCGGCCTCTTCGGCGTCGATGTTCAGGCCGATGTCGTAACGGCGCGCCAGCAGCGCCAGCGCCTTCACGCGCGGCAGCAGCTCGCTCATCACCCGTTCCTGCTGTGCGCGGCTGTAGCGCGGGTGCAGCGCCGAAAGCTTGATCGAGATGCCCGGGCCTTCGTAAATGCCGCGACCATGCGCGGCCTTGCCGATCGCGTGGATCGATTGTTCGTACGAGGCGTAATAACGCTGCGCGTCTTCCTCGGTGATCGCCGCCTCGCCGAGCATGTCGTACGAATAGCGAAAGCCCTTGGCCTCGAACTTGCGGCTGTTGGCCAGCGCATCGGCAATCGTTTCGCCGGTGACGAACTGTTCGCCCATCAGCCGCATCGCCATGTCGACGCCCTTGCGGATCAGCGGTTCGCCGCCCTGGCCGATCAGCCGGGTCAGCGCGTTGGAAAGGCCTGCCTCGCTGTTGGTCGCGGTGAGCTTGCCGGTGAGCATCAGCCCCCAAGTCGCGGCGTTGACGAACAGCGACGGCGAATTGCCCAGATGCGAATGCCAGTCGCCCTTGCTGATCTTGTCGCGGATCAGCGCGTCGCGCGTCGCCTTGTCCGGAATGCGCAGCAGCGCTTCGGCCAGACACATCAGCGCCACGCCTTCCTGGCTCGACAGCGAGAACTCGTGGATCAGCCCCTCGACGCCGCCGCGCTTGCGCTTGCTGCGCAGCTTGGCGACGAGATTGTGCGCCAGCGCCTGCACCTGTTCGCCCATCCGGGCGTTCGGTAACCGCGCCTGTTCGATCAGCAGCGGCACGCATTCGGTTTCGGGCCGGCGCCACGCGGCGGTGATCGCCGCGCGCAGCACCGACTGCGGCGCGATGCTCTGGGCGAACTCGAGGAAGGGGACTGGCGCGGCATCGGCGGCGGGTTGCGCCTCGTCGATTTCGGCGGTGTTACCTGTGAACTCGGCCGGCCGCGTGCCCTGTTCGACGCGTTCCAGATAGGCGTAGATCGCCTGCTTGATCAGCCAATGCGGTGTGCGCTCCAGTGTTTGTGCGGCATCGCGAATCCGCGCCCGCAATGCGTCGTCTACCTTGATCCCCAGCGTGGTATTAGCCATGGCCCGTTGCTTACAAGTCGAATGTGAAGCTCATAGTACGATCTAGTGCAAGCGGTACAACTACGGAAAATCCCCAAGGGTTGCACCATTGCGCCAGGCAGAAAAGTGATGCAATGCAAGGCATTGAAGAAAACGGTGCATTCGGGTTGCACCTGCGGAAGGCTTGATTTGACTACATCACTACATCTTTTGGGTCGAGGGTGGCGCCGGGCTTGTAAGGGTTAATGCACCGAATAGGTGCATTTTCCGGCGCGTTCCGGCCGCGGCAAAGGACGGTACGAAGCGTTGCCGGGCAGATGAACGGTTGGTTGGTGAGGCCGACATGCGGTCGATTCGCATTCGCGCAACGTTTGGCGCGGAAATCCACGGCCCGGCCCGGCTTAGGGTCGATGAGGCCGAAAAAAACGCCCGCACACGGCGGGCGTATCAAAGCGCACGGAAAGTGGATTACTTCTGGCCGAGCGCGTCGAGTGCGAGGTTCAGCTTCAGGACATTGACGCGCGCTTCGCCGAACACGCCCCATTGGCGGCCAGCGGTATTGGCAGCGACCAGCGCTTCAACTTGCGGAATCGACAGGTTGCGGGCCTTGGCGACGCGGCCGATCTGGTAGGCGGCGGCTTCCGGGCTGATGTCCGGGTCGAGGCCGCTGGCCGAGGCGGTGACCAGGTCGACCGGTACCGGCGCGGCGTTGCCCGGATCGGCGGCCTTGAGTGTGGCGACGCGGGCTTTCGCTGCATCGACCAGCGCCGGGTTGGTCGGGCCGAGGTTGCTGCCGCTCGATGCGCCGCCGTTGTACGCCATCGGGCCGGTGGCCGATGGGCGGCCCCAGAAATACTTGGGCTCGGTGAAGTTCTGGCCGATCAGTTCGGAGCCGATCGCCTTGCCATCTTTGACGATGACGCTGCCATTGGCCTGATGCGGAAACGCGACTTGCGCTGCGCCGGTGACCAGAGCCGGGTAGATCACGCCGGTGAGCGCGGTGAGCAGCACGAAGATCGTGATCGCGGGGCGAAGTTGGGTGTTCATGATGGTGTCCTTGTATCCAGTCAGCCAATCAGGCCAGGTTCAGTGCGACGAGCAGCAGATCGATCAGCTTGATGCCGACGAACGGGACGATCAGGCCGCCGAGGCCGTAAACCAGCATGTTGTTGCGCAGCAGCTGGGCCGCCGATTGCGCGCGGTAGGGCACGCCCTTCAGCGCCAGCGGGATCAGGAAAACGATGATGATCGCGTTGAAGATCACCGCCGACAGGATCGCCGACGCCGGGCTGTGCAGGCCCATGACGTTGAGCGCGCCCAGTTGCGGGTAGGTGGTGGCGAAGGCGGCCGGGATGATGGCGAAGTACTTGGCGATATCGTTGGCCACCGAGAAGGTGGTCAGCGAGCCGCGGGTCATCAGCATCTGCTTGCCGATCTCGACGATCTCGATCAGCTTGGTCGGGTTGCTGTCGAGGTCGACCATATTGCCGGCCTCTTTGGCGGCCTGCGTGCCGGTGTTCATCGCCACCGCCACGTCGGCCTGCGCCAGCGCCGGTGCGTCGTTGGTGCCGTCGCCGGTCATCGCCACCAGACGACCTTCGGCCTGGTGATCGCGGATCAGCTTGAGCTTGTCTTCGGGCGTGGCTTCGGCGAGGAAGTCGTCGACACCGGCTTCGGCGGCAATCGCGGCGGCGGTCAACGGGTTGTCGCCGGTGATCATCACCGTCTTGATGCCCATGCTGCGCAGCTCGGCGAAGCGCTCCTTGATGCCACCCTTGACGATGTCTTTCAGCTCGACCACGCCGAGCACCTTGGTGCCGTCGGTGACGACCAGCGGCGTGGCGCCACGGCGGGCGACGTCGTCGGCGGCCTTGGTCACGGCATCGGGGAAGGTGCCGCCGATCTCGGCCACATGGCGGCGCACCGCGTCGAGCGCGCCCTTGCGGATCTGCCGGCCGTCGTAGTCGACACCGCTCATCCGTGTCTGCGCGGTAAACGGCACGAACTGGGCGCTGTGGGCGGCGAGTTCGCGGCCGCGCAGCGCAAAGCGCTGTTTGGCGAGCACGACGATAGAGCGGCCTTCCGGTGTTTCATCGGCCAGCGACGCCAGTTGTGCGGCGTCGGCCAGTTGCTGCTCGGTGACGCCCGGTGCGGCGATGAAGCTGGCGGCCTGACGGTTGCCGAGCGTGATGGTGCCGGTCTTGTCGAGCAGCAGCACGTCGACGTCGCCGGCGGCTTCAACCGCACGGCCCGAGGTGGCGATCACATTGGCCTGCATCATCCGGCTCATGCCGGCGACGCCGATGGCCGACAGCAGCGCGCCGATGGTGGTCGGGATCAGGCAAACCAGCAGGGCGATCAGCGCGGTGATGGTGATCGGCGTGCCGGCGCCGGCGACCGAAACGCTGTAGTGCGAGAACGGCAGCAAGGTGACGGTGACGACGAGGAAGACGATGGTCAGCGCGACCAGCAAAATCGTCAGCGCGATCTCGTTCGGCGTCTTCTGGCGCTTGGCACCCTCGACCATGGCGATCATCCGGTCGAGGAAAGCCTCGCCCGGGTTGACCGACACGCGCACGACGATCCAGTCCGACAGCACGCGGGTGCCGCCGGTGACGGCCGAAAAGTCGCCGCCCGATTCGCGGATCACCGGGGCCGATTCGCCGGTGATCGCCGATTCGTCGACCGAGGCGACGCCATCGACGACTTCGCCGTCGGCCGGGATCGTGTCGCCGGCTTCGATCAGGATGAAATCGCCTTTGCGCAGGCTGGGGCTGTCGATCAGCTCATAACCGCCGCGCTGGGCGCTCTTGAGCTTCTTGGCGACAACGTTCTTCTTGGTGTTGCGCAGCGCCGCGGCTTGCGCCTTGCTGCGGCCCTCGGCCAGTGCTTCGGCGAAGTTGGCGAACAGCACGGTAAACCACAGCCAAGCGGCGATGGCGCCGATAAAGCCAGCCGGCGCTTCACCGGTGCCGAACAAGGCCTGGCCAAACAGCACGGTGGTGAGGATGCTGCCGACGTAAACGACGAACATCACCGGGTTGCGCCATTGCACCTGCGGCGCCAGCTTCTTGAATGCGTCGACGATCGCCGGCGTGAGCAGCTTGGCATCGAACAGCGGCAGCTTGCGCACGCCGACGTTCACGTGTTCGTCCGAGCCGGCTTCGACCTGATCCGGAATCGGTGTTTCAAATCTTTTGGTCATTTCTCTATTCCCCTAGGGGTTTGATCGCGGCTTTGCCAGCCGCGCCAAGCGGGCCAGATTCGGCCGTGAGTGCGAAGCCGGGCCGCAGGCAGTACAAACAGCTACGGCAAGGCCCGGCGACAAAGCTCACGGTTGGATCTGGTTCGCGTTCATTTGCAGGTGTTCGACAATCGGACCCAATGCCAGGCCCGGGATGTAATTGAGCGCGCCAACCAGTAGCACCGCGCCGACCAACAGCACCACAAACAGCGGGCCGTGCGTCGGCAGCGTGCCGGCGGTCACCGCGAGGCGCTGCTTGGTGGCGAGCGAACCCGCCATCGCCAGTACCGGCACGATGATCGCGAAGCGGCCGAACCACATCGCCAGACCGAGCATCACGTTGTAGAACGGCGTGTTGGCCGACAGCCCGGCAAAGGCGGAGCCGTTGTTGTTGGCCGCGCTCGAAAACGCGTAGAGGATTTCCGAGAAGCCGTGCGCTTGCGGATTCAGCACGCCGGCCTTGCCCGCGCTCACCATTACCGCGATGGCCGTGCCCGAGAGCACGAGAATCGGTGTGGCGAGGATGGCGATCGCGGTCATCTTCATCTCGAACGATTCGATCTTCTTGCCAAGGTATTCCGGTGTGCGCCCGACCATCAGCCCGGCGATGAACACCGCGAGGATCGCGTACACCAGCATGCCGTACAGGCCCGAGCCGACGCCGCCGAACACCACTTCACCGAGCTGCATCAGCGCCATCGGCACCATGCCACCGAGCGGGGTGAACGAATCGTGCATCGCATTGACCGCACCGCACGATGCCGCGGTGGTGATCGTCGCAAACAGGCTGGACGCGACGATGCCGAAGCGTGTCTCCTTGCCTTCCATATTGATGCTGCTGACCGCGCCGGCATGTTGCAGCGCCGGGTTGCCCGCGAGTTCGGCCCAGACGATGGCGCCGTAGGCGACAACGAAGATCAGCGTCATCGCCGCGAGCACCGCTACGCCCTGGCGCTTGTCACTGACCATACGGCCGAAGGCGAAGCACAGCGCGGTCGGGATCAGGAAGATCGCCAGCATCTGCAGGAAGTTGCTGAACGGCGTCGGGTTCTCATACGGGTGCGCCGAGTTGGCGTTGAAGAAACCGCCACCATTGGTGCCGAGCATCTTGATCGCTTCTTGCGAGGCGACCGGACCCATCGGCAGCACTTGCGTGCCGGTGGTCACATCGGCCATGACGGCGTTGCCCTTGTCGTCCTTGATCGCCACGCCTTGCGCGTCGAGCTTGGGTTGCTGGAAGGTGGTGACCTGCACCGTGTGCGCTTCGGCATACGGGCTGAAGTTCTGGATCACGCCCTGGCCAACGAGCAGCAGCGCCAGTACCAAGGACAGCGGCACCAGCAGATACAGCGTCACGCGGGTCAGGTCGGCCCAGACGTTGCCGATCACATTGGCGCTCTTGCGCGCAAAGCCACGAATCAAGGCGATCACTACGGCGATGCCGGTCGCGGCCGAGAGGAAGTTTTGCACCGCCAGCGCGAGCATCTGGGTCAGATAGCTCATCGTCGCCTCGCCGCCGTAACCCTGCCAGTTGGTATTGGCAACGAAGGAGATCGCGGTGTTGAACGACGAATCCGGGCTGACCGCGCCGAAACCTTGCGGATTGAACGGCAGCACGCCCTGCAGACGTTGCAGCGCATAAACGGCGATCAGGCCGACCAGATTGAACAGCACCAGCCCGATCGCATACGATTTCCAGCCGGTCTCCGTCTCGGCCTTGACCCCGGCGATGCGGTAACAAAGCCGCTCGAACGGCGCGAGCAGCCGGCTCAAGCCGACGTGCTCGCCGCGCACGATGCGCGTGAGATAGCTCGATAGCGGCCAGGCAAGGATAAACAGCACCGCGAGGTAGATCGCGAGCTGCGCAAAAGCATTGATGTTCATGTCAGAAACGCTCCGGATTGAAGAGGGCGTAGACGAGGTAGGCGAGCAGCGCGATCGCTGCGCCGCCTGCAAGTAGCGGGATCAGGTTCATGGCGCTCTCCGTGCGATGTGACACACCTGTATCAATAGAAAGATCACGCCGGCGATCAGGCCGGTGAGAGCGAGGTAGACGAAATCCATGTGGGTTCTCCCTTGGCAAAAGCTCAGCTGTCTGGCGCGGCGATGGCCGATACGCACGGGGCAACTGTTCACTGCGAACTTTAGGGAGAACAACGTAAAGGCCCCGGTAAAACGCGGGGGCGTGGTGTAAAAAACGTATAAAAACGGCGGAGGGGCGCCGGAAGAGGGTGGTGCGATTTATTTGACGTTGTGTCTAACAATCTGGGGTTTGTTTCATTTGTGGATTTTCCATCTTGAACTTGTTGGCCGATCTGAGGGGTTTTGCTTAAACTTGAGCATCCATACCGCAATGATTGTGGACATAAAGTCCAATTTCTATCCGAGCCGCCAAGGTGAACCCGCATGCTTTCCCATCCCGCCCGTAAATACCGTGCCTTTCAATCCGTCGCCTTGCCCGATCGCAGCTGGCCAGACCGGGTGATCACCGCGCCGCCGATCTGGATGAGCACCGACCTGCGCGACGGCAACCAGTCGCTGATCGAGCCGATGAGCGTCGAGAAGAAACTGCGGATGTTCGAGACGCTGGTGGCAGCGGGTTTCAAGGAAATCGAGGTGGCGTTTCCGTCGGCGTCGCAAACGGATTTCGATTTCGTTCGCAAGCTGATTACCGAAGGGCGGATTCCCGACGACGTCACCATCGAAGTGCTGACGCAGGCGCGCGAGGATCTGATCACCCGCACCTTCGAATCGGTCGCCGGTGCGCGGCGGGTGATCGTGCATATGTATAACGCGATCGCGCCGAACTTCCGTCGCATCGTGTTCAATACCGACCGCGCCGGCGTGAAGGCGATTGCGCTCGCCGGCACCGCGCTGGTGAAACAGCTCGCCAGCGCCCGGCCGGAGACCGAATGGGTGTACCAGTACTCGCCCGAGGTGTTCTCCGGTGCCGAGATCGATTTCGCCAAGGAAATCTGCGATGCGGTGGCCGATGTCTGGCAGCCGACGCCGCAACACAAGATGATCATCAATCTGCCGGCGACGGTGGAAATGAGCACGCCGAACACCTACGCCGACCAGATCGAATGGATGAGCCGGCATCTGGCGCGGCGCGACAGCATTGTGCTGAGCGTGCACCCGCACAACGACCGTGGCTGCGCGGTGGCGGCGGCCGAACTGGCGGTGATGGCCGGCGCCGATCGGGTCGAGGGTTGTCTGTTCGGCAGCGGCGAGCGCACCGGCAATGTCGATCTGGTGACGCTGGCGCTCAACCTCTACAGCCAGGGTGTGCATCCGGGGCTGGATTTCTCCGACATCGACGCGATCCGCCGCACCGCCGAATACTGCACCCAGTTGCCGGTGCATCCGCGCCACCCCTACGCCGGCGATCTGGTGTTCACCGCGTTCTCGGGCTCGCACCAGGATGCGATCAAGAAGGGCCTCGCCCAGCAGCAGGCCGACGACTACTGGGAGGTGCCGTATCTGCCGCTCGATCCGGCCGATCTCAGCCGCAGCTACGACGCGGTGATTCGCGTCAACAGCCAGTCGGGCAAGGGCGGGGTGAGTTACCTCTTGCAGCAGGAACACGGCTTCGATCTGCCGCGCCGGCTGCAGATCGAATTCAGTCGCGCCATCCAGCGCGAATCGGATACGACCGGCCGCGAAGTCACCGCCGGTGATATCTACGCACTGTTCCGCCGCGAATACCTCGATCGCCACGCGCCGTGGACTTACGTGCGTCACAGCCTGGAAGAAACCGGTGGCGATCCGTCGTCAAACGGGGCGACGATCGAGGTCGAGCTTGAACATGCAGGCGAGCGCCGTATCGTCATCGGCGCCGGCAACGGCCCGATCGCGGCTTTTGTCAGCGCCTTCTCGGCCGGGGCAGGGCTGAATGTGGCGGTGAACGATTACCACGAACACGCGCTGAAAGGCGGTGCCGATGCCGAAGCGGCCTGCTACATCGAGCTGGCGGTGAACGGCGATGCGGCCGGTTTCGGTGTCGGCCGTGATCGCAATATCGTCGCTGCGGCGATCAAGGCGGTGCTGTCGGGCGTGAACCGGGCGGTGGCGGCCGAAGGGGTTGCGGCCTAGGTGGAGGCGCTGGTTTAAGGGCGCCCAGTCAGCGTTGCGCTAGCCCGGAATGCGGAAAGCCCGGGAGTCCACCGGGCTTTTATTGCTGCAATCGATGTATGGCGCAGACCGTGGGGCGATCGAGCCCGCAAGGTCTGCGCCGCCAGCCTTTACTTGGCGGCCTTGACGGTCACGTAGCTGTTGATCAGGTTCCGGTAGTCCGGAATGTGATTGGAGAACAGCGCGCCCAGACCTTCAACATCGTTGCGCCAGTCGCGATGCAATTCGCACGCCACGCCGAACCAGCTCATCAGCTGTGCACCGGCGGCGGACATCCGGTCCCACGCCGCATTGCGGGTGATCTCGTTGAAAGTGCCCGAGGCATCGGTCACCACGAACACTTCATAACCTTCACCGAGGGCCGACAGTGCCGGGAAGGCGACGCAGACTTCGGTGACCACGCCGGCGATGATCAGCTGCTTCTTGCCGGTCGCCTTGATCGCCTTGACGAAGTCTTCGTTGTCCCAGGCATTGATCTGGCCGGGGCGGGCAATGTACGGCGCGTCGGGGAAAATCTGCTTCAGTTCCGGCACCAGCGGGCCGTTCGGGCCGTCCTCGAAGCTGGTGGTCAGGATGGTCGGCAGATTGAAGTACTTGGCCAGATCGGCCAGCGCCAGCACGTTGTTCTTGAATTTGTCCGGATCGATATCGCGCACCAGCGACAGCAGGCCGGCCTGATGGTCGACCAGCAGAACGGCGGCCTGGTCTTTGTCGAGTCGTGTGTATGCAGTGGTCATGATGTTGATTCCTTGTTGGGTTTACTTACGCAGCGAATCCGGCGTTTCGTTCTTGGTCACCACTTCCTGCGCCTTGGCGTAGCTTTCGATCAGCAACTGGTAGTTCGGGAACACGGCGCTATAGACCTCGGCCCACTGCGCGGCATCCGGGCGTGCCCAGGTTTTCTGGATTTCCGAGCAGACCCCGGCGGTATCGATCGGTACCACGCCGGCCTGAACAACCCGCGCCAGCGTGATTTCCTGCGCCATCTTCGAGTACGTGCCCGACGCGTCGATGACGGCGAAGACCTTGTAGCCTTCGTACACGGCGCTGATGCTCGGGAAGGCCATGCAGACGCTGGTGATCGTGCCGGCGATGATCAGCGTGTTGCGGCCGGTTTCCTTCACCGCCGCAACGAACTCCGGGTTGTCCCAGGCGTTGATCTCGCCGCGACGCGCGACATACTTGGCGTGCGGCGCGAACTGGTGGACTTCCGGAATCAGCGGGCCGTTCGGGCCTTGCGGTACCGAGGCGGTGGTGATCACCGGCATCTTCGCGAGCGTCGCGACCTTGGCCAGCGTCGTGACATTGGCGCGCAGCTCGGGCATCGGCATGTCCTTGACCGTCTGGAACAGGCCGCTCTGGTGGTCGATCAACAGCATGACGGCGTCGTTGGGGTCGATCACCGGCTTCTGGCCGTTGAAATTGGCGACGTTATTGGGTGTGGTCATCGTGATTCTCCTGCTGGGTGGTAAGGGTTTGCTGCCCTGCATGGGCCCGATCGGACGGGCCGGGTTGCCGGACGTCGGCGCTTGCTGGCGCCGACGTCCGGCAGATCGGATTTAGTGCATCTGGCCAAAGCGGCCGCCGTTGAAGTCACCCACCGCCTGGGCGATTTCTTCCTGCGTGTTCATCACGAACGGGCCGTAACCGACCACCGGTTCGTCGATGGGCTCGCCGCTGAGCAAGAGCACGGTGGCGTCGCTGTTGGCTTCGAGGCTGATATCCAGCCCTTGCCGATCCAGCAGCACCATCTCGGCCTCGCGCACCACCTGCTCGCCGTTCACTTGCACCGTGCCGCGCAGCACGATCAGCGCCGTGGTCCGGCCTTCCTGCACTTGCAGCTCGGTGTAGCTGCCCTGCTTCAGACGCAGATCCCACACGTCCATCGGCGTAAAGGTGCGCGCCGGGCCGCGATGGCCCAGATAATCACCGGCGATCACGCGGATGCGTCCTGCGTCGCCCGGCAGCGGCAGCGATGGAATATCGCTGTCGAGCACGGTCTGGTAACCCGGCTCGGCCATCTTGTCCTTGGCCGGCAGGTTGACCCACAGCTGCACCATTTCCAGCGTGCCGCCGCTGCGGCTGAACGCTTCCGAGTGGAATTCCTCGTGCAGGATGCCGGACGCCGCCGTCATCCATTGCACGTCACCGGGGCCGATCAAGCCGCCCGCGCCGGTCGAATCGCGGTGTTCCAGCTCACCCTGATAAACGATGGTGACCGTCTCGAAGCCGCGATGCGGGTGCTGGCCGACGCCGCGATGCCGCTCGCTCGGGGTGAACTGTGCCGGGCCGGCGTAGTCGAGCATCAGGAAGGGGCTCGTGTGCTGGCCCAGCGTGTTGTAGGAGAACAGCGTGCGTACCGGGAAACCATCGCCCACCCAGTGCGAACGCGGGCTGCTGTAAACGCCAAGAATCTTTTTCATCGCTTGCTCCTGCTGCCGGTTCGGCTCGGTTCGTATGACCAGAAGCTTATTTCAACGATGAAATCGCCGGTAGCTAGCGTATTCTTTCCTCAGTGTTCTATTTTTGGAACGATGGAGGGGCCGTGTCGCAAGACCTCAACGATCTGTTTTTTTTCGCCCAGGTGGTCGATCACCAGGGGTTCGCGCCGGCCGGGCGCGCGCTGGGCGTGCCCAAGTCCAAGCTGAGCCGGCGCGTGGCCGTGCTTGAAGAGCGGCTCGGCGTGCGCTTGATCCAGCGCTCGACCCGACGCTTCTCGGTCACCGAGATCGGCCAGAATTACTACAACCATTGCAAGGCGATGCTGGTCGAAGCCGAAGCGGCGCAGCAGGCAATCGACCTGATGCGCTCTGAGCCGCAAGGCGTGGTGCGGATGGCGTGCCCGGTGGCGCTGCTGCATACGCGGATCGGCGCGATGGTCGGCGAGTTCATGGCCGAGAATCCCAAGGTCAGCGTGCATCTGGAGGCGACCAATCGTCGTGTCGACGTGATCGGCGAAGGGCTGGATATCGCCATCCGCGTGCGCGTGCCGCCGTTGAAAAACAGTGATCTGGTGATGAAGGTGCTGGGAGAGCGAACCTGGTGTACGGTGGCGAGCCCGGCGCTGCTGGCGAAATGCACGGCGCCGCTGGTACCGGCGGACCTGTGCGCCTTGCCGACGCTTGACTGGGGGCCGGCGCAGCAGGAGCACGTCTGGCATCTGGAAGGGCCGGGTGGCGCAAAGGCCGCCGTGCATCACACGCCGAGGCTGGTGACCGACGACATGATCGCGCTGCGTCATGCGGCGATTGCCGGCGCGGGCATCGTGCAACTGCCATTCATGATGGTGCGGGACGAGATCACCGCCGGCCTGCTGGTGGCGCTGCTGCCGGAATGGGCGCCCAAGGGTGGCATCATCCACGCGGTATTTCCGTCGCGGCGCGGCCTGCTGCCGTCGGTCCGCAAGCTGATCGATTTCCTGGCGATGCGCTTTGCTCAGATCGAGGAACAGTAGGCCCGTCTGAATCCCAAGCGCGTGAATGATGCAGTTCATGCCAAGCGGTTTTCGTCCTAAAGTAGTGGCTTCATCCAGAGGAGTTTCGTCCGATGCGCCATTGATGCCCGTGGTTTTCCACGGAAACGCTTTTTCCGTTCACGGCATTCATGAGGTATCCCCATGACGAATTCGTCTGTGCTGACGCTAGCCTGCGTCGGTTTCAATCTGCCCGATGGCCGCGCGCTGTTGACCGGGCTCTCCTACACCTTCGACGCAAGAACGACCGGTCTGGTCGGCCGCAACGGCATCGGCAAAAGCGTGCTGGCGCGCCTGCTCGCCGGGCAACTGGTCCCGGGCACCGGGACGATCCGCGCACCGGTGGTGCATTACCTGCCGCAACAGCTTGATCCGGCCCACTATCGCGACGTGGCCGAACTGGCCGGCATTGCGCCGGTGCTGTCGGCGTTGCAGCGCATCGAGGCCGGCAGTTGCGACGAGGCCGATTTCGCCCTCGTCGGCGATCGCTGGGATATCCGTTCACGGCTGGCGGCGCGTTTGAACGACGCCGGCCTTGGCCATTTGCACGCGGATACGCCGGCGGCGAGTCTGAGCGGCGGCGAATGCACCCGCGTTGCGCTGATCGGCGCGTTGTTGTCCGATGCCGATTTCCTGATCCTCGACGAACCGAGCAATCACCTCGATGCCCGCCAGCGCCGGCTGTTGCACGCCGAACTGGCCCGCTGGCCGCGCGGGCTGCTGGTGATCAGCCACGATCGCGATCTGCTGCGGCAGATGGCGTGCATCGTCGAGCTGAGCGAGGCCGGTCTGACGCGTTACGGCGGCAACTACGATTTCTACACGGCGGCCAAGGCGCAGGAGCAGGATGCCGCCGTCGCCCGGCTCGAGCATGCGCGCACGGCGCAGCGTCGCGGCGAGGCGGATCTGCAGCTGCAGGCGCAAAAGCAGGCGCAACGCGTCGCGCGCGGCAACCGTTCGGCGCGGGACAGCAATCAGGCCAAAATCCTGCTCGGCATGCAGCAGCAACGCTGCGAGCAAAGCAGCGGACGGCTGCAACAGCAAGGCCTTGCCCGGCGCGATGCGCTGGCCGGCGATGTTGCGGCGGCACGCGGCCAGGTGCAGCCCGCCGCCGAGTTGCTGTTGATGCCGCCGGATGCCGGGCTGACCAGCCAGAAACAGCTGCTGGCGCTGGATGCGCTGCGGCTGCCTTTTGGCGATGCGACGCCGATCGATCTGCACCTGAGCGGCCCGCGCAGGCTGGCGCTGGTCGGTGCCAACGGCTGCGGCAAATCGACCTTGCTCAAGGTGCTGGCGGGGCAGCTGGCGCCGGCGGGGGGCGATTGCCGCGTGCATCTGCCACCGGTTTATCTGGATCAGCACGCCGGTATTCTGTGCCCGGACTCGAGTGTGCTGGCGCAGCTGCAACGGCATAACCCGGCGCTGGGCGAAGGCGAGGCGCGAACGCGGCTGGCCCTGCTGGGGCTGGATACGGCGCGGGCGCTGCAGCCGGCCGGGCTGCTCAGCGGCGGCGAGCGCCTGAAAGCGGCGCTGGCGTGCGTGCTGTACGCCGAGCGCCCGGCGCAACTGCTTTTACTCGACGAGCCGACCAATCATCTCGATCTGGCCGGCATCGCCGCGCTCGAACGCATGCTGCGACAGTACCGGGGCGCGCTGCTGGTGGTGTCGCACGACGAGGATTTCCTGGGCGCGCTGTCGCTCGACGGCCGCGTGGTGTTTGCCGCCGGCGGAGGCGTGACGCTGACCGCGGGCGACGGCGTACCGGTTTGATTCGCCGGACAGCAAGGATCGGAGTGTGGCGGTGCGCGCGCGGCGGTAGATTCGGCTCGTCGGATGAATCAGGAGCACATCATGAACGCAAAAACCGCCGCGCGCGCCGCGGCTACGCAAGCCGATCCGCGCTGGGCCGCCGTCATCGCGCGTGATCGTGCCGCCGATGGCGCGTTCTGTTACTCGGTCGCGACGACCGGCGTGTATTGCCGGCCATCATGCAGCGGGCGGCCGAAGCCGCAAAACGTCGCGTTTCACGCCAGTTGTGACGACGCCGAAGCCGCCGGCTTCCGCCCGTGCAAGCGTTGCCGGCCGCGCCGGCAGGCCGAGGCGATCGCTTGGGTCTGCGGCGAATCGGCGCTTGGCACCGTGCTCGTGGCGCAGAGCGCTACCGGCGTGTGCGCGGTGCTGATCGGCGATACGGCCGATGTGCTCATCGACGAGCTGCATTCGCGCTTTCCGCAAGCCGTGCTGCAAGCCGGGGACGAGCAGACCGTCGCGCTGCTGGCTTGCGTACTCGCCTTGCTTGGCGATCCGGGCGCGTGCCTTGAACTACCGCTCGATTTGCGCGGCACGCCATTCCAGCTTCGCGTGTGGCGGGCGCTGCTTAAGATCCCGGTCGGTGAAACGGCGAGCTACACCGACATCGCCGAACGGATCGGCGCGCCGGCAGCGGTGCGGGCGGTGGCCGGCGCGTGCGCCGCGAATGCGCTGGCGGTGCTGATTCCATGCCACCGCGTGCTGCGTCGCGACGGCGGTTTGTCCGGCTATCGCTGGGGCATCGAGCGCAAGCGGGAGCTACTGGCGATGGAAGCGGTGCGAGCATGAACGCGCCACGGCATCCACCCATCACCGACGTGGCCGGCCGTATTGCGGCGCTCGATTGGGCGCGCATCGGCGCCGACCTCGACGCGCAGGGCCACGCAATGATCGCCGGCCTGCTCGATCCGTTAGAGTGCGCGGCACTGGCCGGCCTGTATCCGCGCGGCGAGCTGTTCCGCAGCCGCGTCGTCATGGGCCGGCACGGCTTCGGGCGCGGCGAATACCAATACTTCGGCTATCCCTTGCCCGAACCCGTCGCCGGGCTGCGCACCGAGCTGTATCCGTGGCTGGTGGCGATCGCCAATCGCTGGAATGCGGCGATGGGTATCGCCACCATCTATCCCGATGAACACGCCGATTTCATCGCCCGCTGCCACGCCGCCGGCCAGTGCCGTCCGACGCCCTTGCTGCTGCAATACGGCCCCGGTGATTACAACTGCCTGCATCAGGATCTGTACGGCGAGCATGTGTTCCCGCTGCAAGTGGCGATTCTGTTGTCGGAGCCGGGGTGCGATTTTGACGGTGGCGAGTTCGTGCTGACCGAGCAGCGACCACGGATGCAATCGCGCGCCGAGGTCGTGCCGCTGCGGCAGGGCGACGCGGTGGTGTTCGCGGTGCAGCAGCGCCCGGTGCAGGGAACGCGTGGGGTTTACCGCGTCAATCTGCGTCACGGCGTCAGCCGGGTGCGCGCCGGATCGCGGCATACTGTCGGTATCATTTTCCACGACGCGTTGTGAGCTTGAGGCCATGACCCCCGATCTGTTTGCCGATACACCGCCCGGCTGGCACGAGCCGCTGGGCGAGGGCGCGATGGTGCTGCGCGGCTTTGCGCTGCCGTTCGAGGCCGCACTGCTCGCCGCGCTGGATACGGTGATCGCCGCTGCGCCGTTCCGCCATCTGATCACGCCGGGCGGTTTCAAAATGTCGGTGGCGATGAGCAACTGCGGCACGCTCGGCTGGGTCGGCGACCGGCGCGGCTACCGCTACGATCCACGCGATCCGGATTCCGGCCTGCCGTGGCCGGCGATGCCGGCCGCGTTCGCGCGGCTCGCGCTAGCCGCCGCGCAAGTGGCCGGGTTCGATGGTTTCACACCCGAAGCCTGCCTGATCAACCGCTACGACATCGGCGCGCGCTTGAGCCTGCATCAGGACAAGGACGAACTCGACTACGCCCACCCGATCGTCTCGGTCTCGCTCGGCCTGCCGGCGGTGTTCCTGTTCGGCGGCTTCGAGCGCAGCGACCCGCAGCAGCGCGTGCCGGTCGTGCACGGCGATGTCGTCGTCTGGGGAGGGCCGTCGCGGCTGCGCTATCACGGCGTGCTGCCGGTCAAGCCCGGCAGCCATCCGCTCTTGGGCGAGCGCCGGATCAATCTGACTTTCCGCAAAGTGCGCTGAAGGCTGCGACGAGCAGCGGGAATGGTGCGCTGGCATTGCGGCGCGATCGGCGTAGATTGGTGCTGCTATTGCCAAGGATTTTTGATGACGCCGCACGCCCAGACCATCCGCTTTTTCCGCGAGCGCATTCCGTCGTTCGAATGCGAGCCGGGCTGCCACGACTGCTGCGGGCCGGTAACGACATCAAGCGAGGAAATGGCCCGGCTGCCACGCAAATCCGCCGCCGAGCGCGACGCGGCGCTGGCCGAACTCTCGTGCCCGCACCTCGGCCCCAAGGGCTGCCAGGTTTACACCGAGCGGCCGATCATCTGCCGGCTGTTCGGCACCACACCAAGGCTGGCGTGCCCGCGCGGGCGCAGGCCGGAGATGATGGTTGATCCGGTAGTCGAACAACAGATTTATGAATTCTTTGCCGAGGTGAGGCATGTGTTGGTCTGAGCTGAGCTGGATCAGGTGATTTAGCGACTTCGGCGCTACACGCGGAAAAACGATTACTCGTGAGCCCCAATTCTGGCGCTCGAGATCACGTTGCTGTTCGGGTTAAATTACTGAAATGCTCATCATGGTCAGCGGCGATGGCAGCTTTGTGAGGAGATGGCTGCCATTCAAGACTTTCAAGGGAACGGCTGGTTTTCGGCCAAAGCGGACGTTCACTAGTCAGGGCATAACGGTCCGCTTTCGGCCAGAACCAGCCGACCGCATTCGACCGCTGCGCGGCACGCTGATGTGATGCATGGCGGCATGACAAATGAACACTACGAGGAGATGAGATGGCGCAACAGGAACTCGAACTGAGATGGAGCGGCCATGCTTCACTGGTGACACCTGGCGAACAGATCCTGTACATCGTCGGCAATGGATTCGACCTGCACCATGGCATCCCGTCTTCATACGCGGCGTTCGGCCGGTACCTGGAGGAAGTCGACGCCGAAACCTACGGTCAATTGGAGCGCTATTTTTCTGTCGACGACGATTTCTGGTGGCAGTTCGAGGCGCAGCTTGCACACCTGGATACCGACTCGCTTCTTGACGATGCCGCGGCGTACTTGCCCTCTTACAGCGCCGAAGATTGGAGCGACGCAGGGCACCATGATTACGAGTACGAGCTGGATCGGGTGGTTGCCGCGATCTCGTCTACGCTGCGCCTTCGGTTCAGCGAATGGGTACGTCAGCTTGTCATTCCCTCGCCAACGCTGCTGATCGGCAAACTGCTCCCGCTGCGTCGGGATGCGCGCTACCTCACGTTCAATTACACCGAAACGCTGCAGCGTGTGTACGGCATTCCCAACACGAGCGTGATTCACATCCATGGCGCGGCAGCGTACGCGAACGACCAACTGGTACTAGGACACGGCTGGGAGCGTACCGCGATCGACTCGTTCAATCACGGCATCGATCCCGAGTCGGCTGACGTCCGAGTCATGGGCGGCAACGAAATCATAGATCGCTACTTCACCGAGACGTTCAAACCGACGGCGCGCGTTATCGAGTCGCATCAGCCCTTCTTCCAAAGCCTGTCGGGCATAAAGAAGATAATCATCATGGGGCACTCGCTGTCGAGCGTCGATCTCCCGTATCTGCTGGAGCTGCGCCGGCATCTGGGTAATGGTGACGTCCAGTGGCAGGTGAGTTTCCACGAATCTCCGGAGGAAGCCGAAGCTGGCGTGGATAGCATGGGCGTTGAGGTCAAAGGGGTCCGTTTCGTGCCACTGACCGAGCCGGCTCAGTGGGCGTGCCCATGATGGCGCCGCGTATCACGCCGCCGACGCGGCGTCCCTACGTCCCCATCGGCGGTGGGGTTGAGAATGATTCCGACATCGCCACCGCGCTCGTCTGGCTCGCCACCTCATCTGGTGATGCTGCAGCCTTCGTTGCCCGGTTGAGCGCCGCGCAACAGCGCTACCGCGAGGTCACGGCCAGTGACGCCGCCCGCGGCAAGGATCCGTCATGGTCCGCTCTTGGTCCGGACATCGTGGCTGCCTACCTGGCCCAAGGAAAGTCGCTGCTTGATGACCGCCGCTCGTATGACTTCGCGCTCGTGTCCCACGTCGCGCCTTGGCTCAAGCAGCTCGGAGCGAACCTGCCAGCCCTAGCGCGGGTTGTAGGTGCGCCGGGTCGGGCACTGCGCATGCTTCGTAACGGCCAAGTACTTCCCGACTCGGCGCTATTCGAGCTGGTCATGGCCAGCAATTACGCTGCGGAAGGCTTTGACGTTACCTTCATCGAGGAAGGGCAGGGAAAGACCCCTGACCTGCGGCTGTTCCACGGCGAATCTGGCAGTGAATTGTTCGTGGAGCTGAAGCGCCTGCAACGGGGGGACTACGAGATCAAGGAGCGGAGCAGACACGCGGAGATCTTCCGTCAGCTCGAGCCGCTCCTGCACGAGCAAGGTCTGTCTATCGATGTCGATGTGACCTACGAAAAGGAACTGGCCGACGTGCCCGTCGACTATCTCCTCCAGCGGGTGAAGCGCGCGAAGGCGAGCCCGATCCTCCTCTCAGGTGGCTATCCGTGGAAGGATGAGTTCGGTAGCGGCCTAATTCGCGACGCCAACGTGGCGGCCGTACGTCGCGACACGCGCGATAGCTATCTTTACTTCGGGACAAAGATGGCGCGGCTGCTCTCGGGACGCGTCGTGTCAGAGAACAATTACCACCTCGCCGCACGGGCCTCGGCCAATCCCGAGGATCCTCGGTACGTCGACCAAATGAAGTTCGGATCCGTAGTGACCTGGCAGTGCATCGCGCCGAAGGCGATCGAGCGCAAGGCCAAATATGTGCGCAGTAAGTTGTCGGAAGCAGACAAGCAGATTGCCGGGCATGGCCGGGGCATCATCCACATCGCGATGGATGCCGAACTCCACAGCGAGGCCTCTGATCTGCGACGGCAACGCAACCTGGACGCGCTGAGCACGTTCCAGATGAACTCGCAGGCCGGCATCGTCTACTTGCACTACTTGGTCCCACGGGTGTCTGAGGACCACTCCTGGCTCACAGACGAAACGGTCGACGTATTCAGCCGGTTCGAGCGCCCGCCTCCGTCGTTTCCCGCCTTCCCCTGCGCGACTACGCTGGACAACGATAAACCCGCATGGCGGCAGCGCGTCCACCCATCCAACGCATAGAGGATCAACGCCAACTTCGGCCGACAGCTTCCTGTCGTCGACTCCGGTGGTGGCGATGTCCGCTCAGGATCGAAAGCTGTCTTTCCTTTGGAGCTCGCCCATCGTCTGCTTAGGCCTAGAAGCAGACGTTTGGTCTGTCCCCATGCAGAAGGACAGAGGATTAAGCGCTAAGCGCTGAATGCTGCCGTTCAAACTCGACCGGTGCCAGGTAATCCAGCGTCGAATGGCGGCGGCGATGATTGTAAAATCGGATGTAGTCGAATATATCCGCGCGGGCCTCGTCGTGACTCCGGTAGCGGGTCAAGTAAACCCGCTCCGCCTTCAACGACCGGAAGAAGCTTTCCATCGCAGCGTTGTCCCAGCAATTGCCCGCTCGTGAATGGCTCGGCACCATGCCGTGCCGTTTCAGCAACATCTGGTAATCAAACGCACAATACTGGCTGCCTCGGTCCGAATGCAGTAGCACCTCCCGCACCGGTTTCCGTCTGGCAACGGCCATCGTCAACGCAGCATGCACCAGTTCTTGCTGCATTCGATGGTGCATTGCCCAGCCGACCACGGCGCGGGAATACAAGTCCAGCACCACAGCCAGATACAGCCAGCCCTCGTCAGTACGGATGTAAGTCATGTCCGACACCCAGCGTTGATTCATCCCGGATGCGTCGAATTGCCGTTCCAGCCGATTTGGTGCCACCGGAAGCAGGTGTTGGCTGACCGGGACAGGTCGCCACCGTTTACGGGAACGTACCTTCAGCCCGCCTTGGCGCATCAGGCGGCCAACACGGTGGCGGCCACAGGCGAAGCCTTGTGCGACCAGTTCCGCATGTATCCGACGATGCCCATAGATGCCGTTGACTTCGGCATGGACCAGACGGATTTCCCGTAACAGCACGCGATTAGCCATCTCTCGCATCGAAGGCGGCCGGTTGCGCCAAGCGTAGTAGCTGCTCCGTGAGACGCGGAACAACTGGCACATGACGGCAACAGGATAACGCTCAGCAAGCGCCTGAATGGCGCGGTACTTCACTTCGTGGGCTGCGAGAAGATGGCGAGCGCTTTTTTTAGGACGTCACGCTCCATGGTGACGCGTGCTAGATCATCGCGCAGACGCTTGAGTTCGGCTGCTTCGCCCAGTTGCTTGCCATGACCAGGAAAGGCATCCATGCCCTTGAGCAGAAACTGGCGTTTCCATTTGCCCAGCAGGCCTTCGGTGATGCCGAAGGCCTGCGCCACGTGACGTAGCGGCGTGCCAGCCAGGATTTGCTCAACAGCTTCCCGCTTGAAGGACTCGGGAAAGGTACGGCGGATTTGGGTCATGAACACTCCTTGGTGGCGATTATCCACCTTAAGTTAGTGTCCTTCCGTATAGGGACAGACCAGTTAGCTGAGCCGTCTGCGAGCGGCAGCTCTTGGTCGAAAGCGATGAGGGAAATGGCGACGGCCAAACACCGCGACGCAAACGTCGAATGTTTGGCCGCCGTGTGGTGATGCTCAACCCTTGAACTGCACCAGCCGCTTGGCCACTTCCTCAAACCGCCAATCCGGTAGTGCCGGCAAAGCATCCTCGAACGGCGGGAACGCTTCGACGCTTACCAGCGGCGCGAAGTATTCGCGGTCGGCATCGGTGAGCCGGTAGCCCTCGGCATCGAGATAATCGTGCGGCAGCGTTTGATCAAGGCCGTTTCCTGATTGGTTCGATAGAAAACGGGGAGCATCGCTCCCCGTTTTCTATGGCCGGCAGAGTGAGAAACCCCGCTTAGCGAATCGGCGTCGCCGGTACCGGCTGGTCGATATAGAACAGGCCGTGGAAGGAATTGAAGATCGGCGTGTTGACGTCCTGGTAGTTGAACGGCCGCGCGGCGATCGTCGATGCCCACTCGGGCGCGTGCTTGCGCTGTTTCAGGTCGATGAACGCCATCGGCAGCCCGGCGGCGCGCCATTCGGCCTCGATCAGCCCCGGCGCCGGCGGCGGGATATCGCTGAGCGTGCTGTTGTCCATATTGCGCACGCTGCCGGTATGGCCGACGAAGCCCGCCAGGTAGCTGTCCTTCTGGCCGAAGTGCTGGACGACGAAATCGCCGAGCGTCATGCCCCAGAATGCACCGGCGTGGTAGTTGTGCGCCCATACCACCAGCTTCTTGCCGGCATAGAACTTGTCGGCGAGCCAGGCGATGTTTTGCGCGGCCTGCTGGTCGCGCGCGGCCCAGTAGGGCACATCGCCGTTGCTGATTTGCCACTGGTCGCTGGCACCGGCACGGATGCTGGCGACTTGCAGGCGCCAGAAGCCCGGTGAATCGAACATCCGGCCGCTAGCGGCGACGCTGTCGTCGAGTTCTGTGATGAGCTGCGCACTCAGGCTGGTGAAGGCCTGCTTGTCGTCGGCGGTCGGCTGATTGCTTGGGTCGGCGACGGCGACTATTTGTGCGGCGCGCAAGTAGGCCGGCCAGCGCGGATCGGCGAGCGACGGCGATTGGCGGGCGGCAAGGAAGCGTTGCAGTCCCGGCAGCAGGTTGCTGACCGATTCGATGCCGCCGTGCGGCGTATCGTAGCTGGCGAGGATCAGCGGCTTGTGGCTGCTGCGCTGGCTGTCGACGTATTCGAGCACGCCACGGCCTTCCCTGGTGCGCGAATACATGTAGAAAATCCGCTCCGGTGCCTGCTCGGCGATCTTGCCGCCGGACTGCGCGTAATCCCACAGCGCGGTGCCATCGACCATGCCGCTTTCGATCAGCAGAACATCGAAGCCCTTCTTCTTGTGCAGGTATTGCACCAGCCGGTTTTTCAGCTCGAACACATTGCCTTCGCCGTGGGTCTGCTCGCCAATCAGCACGATGCGGGCGTTGCCGATGGCCTTACCGAACGCGGTGAGATCGGCGTAATCGGGGTAGGCCGGGCTGGTGCTGATGATCTGGGTGTTGTTGGCTTCGAGCCACTGGCCCGGCGTCATCCTGGTGGCGGCGTGGCTGGCGGTATGCAGGCCCAGCGCAAACAAGGCGATGCAAAGCGTATTGCGCAAATTCATGTTCTTTTCCTGAAAAGGTTTGAGAAGCACATGAATTATTCGTTCGGCATATTTTTCTGCCGGCCAATTGTTTTGCCTGGCTTGCCGTGTTCGGAAAGCCAGGCAGGCGGGGCGCAGATGCGGCGCGGTTCGCGTGCTTTATGCGTACAACTGCTTGATCATCTGCTCGATCGGTACATCCTCGATCACCAGATCGTGGATGCCGAACGCGCCGTCGGCCCAGCGGACGAAGGCCGGCAGGCTGGTTTGCTCATGGTCGAGTTCGAGCACCGCACGCGTGTCGCCGATACGCTCGAGCACGGTGACGCCGGGGTAGCCGAGTTCGCCGATCGCCGCACGCGTGGCAAGGCGGACGCGCTTGGTCCGGCCGAACGCCTGTTGCAAGGCGGCCATGTCGCCGTCGAAGGCGATGCTGCCGTGGTTGACGACGATGACGCGTTGCGCCAGCTGTTCGATGTCGTCGAGGTCGTGCGTCGTCAGGATGAAGGTCGTCCCGAGTGCGTTCATCTCGCGGATGAAACCGCGGATTTTCTCCTTGGCAATGACGTCGAGGCCGATGGTCGGCTCGTCGAGGAAGACGACCTTGGGTTCGTGCAGCATCGCCATGATGAATTCGCACTTCATCCGCTCGCCGAGCGAGAGCTGCCGCGTCGGCTTGCGGATTTGCTCGGCGACGTCGAGCAGCGTCACCAGCCGGTTGAGCGTGTGCGCGAAGCGCGCCGGATCGATCCGGTAAATCGCCCGGTTCATCTGGAAGGCATCGAGCGGCGGGATGTCCCACAAGAGCTGCGACTTCTGGCCGAACACCGCGCCGATCTGCGCCACGTAGCGCTTGCGGTCCTGCCACGGTGTCATGCCGAGCACGGTGGCATCGCCGGAACTCGGGTAGAGCACGCCGGTGAGCATTTTCAGCGTTGTCGATTTGCCGGCGCCGTTGGGGCCGAGGAAGCCGACGATTTCGCCGGCGCCGATCGCGAATGAAATCTCGCGCACTGCGGTGATCTGCCGCGTCTTGCGCCAGACGATGCTCTTGAGCGTTTCGGCAAAGGTCGATCCGCGTTCGAAAGTCGTGTAGTGCTTGCTCAGGCCGCGTACCGAGATGACCGGATCGGCGCGGGTTTCGAGATTTTTGGAGCGGTCCATTCAGCCTCCGGCGCTGCTGTAGCGCGCCAGCGTTGCTCGCCACAGCGTCAGCGCGGCGATGATGAAGAGGGCGCTGCACGCGAGCGCGAGCGGCCAGGCGGCGTCGAGCCGGCCGAGCAGCGCCGATGCAGGCAGGTAGCCGAGCACCGACACAGGAATCACCCAAGTGAGCCAGCCGAGCGCGCTGCGGCTGAAAATGCCGTGCGGGTAGAGCGCGAACGCCGACACGGCGTCGAAGATTTCGTGCAGCCGGCTGTTGCCGACCCAGACGAAGCTCAGACAGGTCATCACCAGCGCGAAGCCGAACAGCGTTGCGACCGCGAGCGCCAGCAACAGCAGGAACGGCGCGGGATGGACGCTGGCCGGACCGAGTTGCGAGAGCGCGTAGCCGAACAGCACGGCGCCGCCGGCGAGTTTGCCGAGATCCTCGATCTCGAAGCTGTAGCCCATCAGCAGCAACAGCGTTGAACGCGGTTTGAGCAGCAGCATGTCGAGCGTGCCTTCGCGGACGTGCTCGGTCGCGGTCCAGATCATGCCGAAGCACAGTGGAAAGGCGATGCCCTTGGCGAGCAGGAAGCTGGCCTGCAACAGCAGCGCCTCGTTCTGGCTCCAGCCGGCGAAACCGGCGCCGTGGCGGTAGACGATGATCGTCGTCAGCGGCACGACGAGGTCGGCGAGCAGCATGATGACCATGCTCAGGACGAGGTCGGTACGGTCGGTGATCCGTGCGGCGATCGCACCGCGTGCCAGTGTCAGGTAAACGGAGAGACCGTCGCGCATCTCACACCCCAGCCGCGGTAAAGCGGCGCAGGCCGGCGCGCCACAGCAGCACTGATACGCCCCACATCGCCAGCGCCATCAGCGCTTGGCAGCCGACAATGGCCGGAATCGACAACTGGTAGCCGCCGAGCCGGTAATCGCCCAGCAGCACTTGGATCGGCACATAGGTGATGAACTGGAACGGCAGGTAGAACAGTACTTGCTGCACGGCATCGGGAAACAGCGCCAGCGGCAGGAAGACGCCGGCGCAGAGGTCGCGCAGAAAGCCGATCAGCCGCCGCAAGCCGTTGGTACGCGTGAGCCAGAACGCCAGCGTGCCGACGCAGTAATTGACGAGGAACATGATGACGAAGCCGAGCGCCAGCGACAGCACGAACCACAGCGGCCGCGCCGGAACCAGCCGGATCGAGAACACGCCCCACAGGATCAGGTAGATCGGCAGCGCCTCCATCCAGAAACCGAGGCAGCGGTGGCCGAGCTTTTGCGAGAACGCGAACGCGCGGTGCGAGATCGGACGCAGCAGAAAGGTCAGGAACTTGCCGCTGCGGATCAGCATCTGCAGGTTCCAGTCGGCAAAATCGAACACCAGAATGCCGACGATCAGTACCGCCGCGTAATAGCGCATCAGCGCGTCGCGGTCGTAGCCGGCGATGCTCTGGCCGTCGCCGAGCAGCGCCTGCCAGATCACCACCTGCACCAGGAAGAACGTCGGCCCGACCAGCAGCGAGAGCAGCATGTGCGAGCGGTACGCTGCCCATTCCTGATAGGTGGCGTAGGCGATCGCGCGCGTGGATGCCCATGCCGCGCGCAGCCGCGCCGGTGCAGTGTCGGCCAGCGTGGGTGTCAAAGCAGCCCCGACCAGATGATGCCGCGCGGGGCGATCACCGCCTCCTGCGACCAGCCGGGGTTGTTCGGCACCATATAGGCGACGACCAGCCCTTCGCTCGGGTCGACGTACAGCGCGCTGTGGCCGTAGCCTTCGTGCGCGTAGCTGCCCGGGCTGACGAGACCGTAGTTGTTGTGCGTCTGCACGCCCAGACCGTGCTCGAGCGCCTTGTATTTTGCGCCCCAGTAATACGATTCGGTATTGGGCGGCAGCCAGTTGCGCGTCATCGCCTCGACCGACTTGCGGGAGAGGACGCGCGTGCCGTCCCCGTCTCCCGGTGCGCCCAGGTTCAGCATCGCTTGGCCGAGCCGGAACAGGTCGGCCAGCGTCGAGTACATGCCGCCGGCGGCGAGCGGAATGCCGTGCAGCGGTGCCCGCCGTTGCAGTTGTTCGAGCTGGAGTTCGTTGGTCACGCAGACTTCATCCAGCCTCGACTCGGGAACGATGAAGCACGAGTCCTTCATCCCCAGCGGCTTGAGGACGTGGTCTTCGACATACGACTCGAACGTCTGCCCCGAGACGCGGGCGACGATTTCGCCGAGGATCACGTAGCCGATCGAGCTGTAGCTGCTGCGGCTGCCCGGCTCGTATTCGGTCGGCCCGGCCAGTGCTGCGGTGATCCAGTTGTCCTTGACGCGGCTGACGAACCATTCGTGCGGGTACGGTTCACCGTAGAAGTTGGCCTCGGCCGGCAGCCCGGAGCAATGGGTCAGCAGATGCCAGACCTGGATCTGGTTGTGCTTGGGGTTCTGCATTTCGGGGATATGCGTACAGGCGAAAGCCTCGAGGCAGAGCCGGCCTTGCTCGACCAACTGCATCACCGCGATCGCGGCGACCATCTTGGTGATCGAGTACACGCGGCGGATCGAGTCGGGCAGGAAATCGCCCAGCGCCGGATCTTCGCGCAACCGCCCGAGCGAGCGGTGCGCGAACACCTTGCCGTGCCGCGCCAGCAGGTAGGATGCGCTCTGTATCGTCCCGGCCTGCAGCAGCCGGCGGAAGTGCTCGTCGAGTTGGTCGAGCTTGGCCGGATCGAAACCGGCTTCGCGTGGCGTGGCGGTAACGGGGCCGAGGTGCAGCGGATATTCGGTACGCATGCCAGGATCTCCTTATTCATTTTCTGTCTGCTTTTATGTTGAAAAGCTTACTTGAATATTCGAATCCATGGTGTATGTATTGTTTTTTGTCAGCCGGTGCCGGGGCGTTTTTATGCCGTTTTTATGCGCCGCAGCCGGATATTTGCGCGCTTTTAAGATCGTCGCTCCTACAGTGGCAGCGTGTTCTTCACCAAGAGCAATGCCATGCAGCCCATTGCCATCTGCCGTCATGATGCGGCCCAAGGTCCCGGTCATCTGATCGACTTTTTCGACGCTCATGCGATTCCGTGGCGGCTGTTTGCCGTCGACGCCGGTGAAACGCCGCCAACGCGAGCCGGCGATTACAGCGGCGTGGTCATCCTTGGTTCACCGGCAAGCGTGAACGATGGTTTGAGCTGGATGCGCCGCGAAGAAGCGCTGGTGCGCGATGCGATGCGGCTGGAGCGGCCGGTGCTCGGCCACTGCTTTGGTGGCCAGTTGCTGGCCAAGACGCTGGGTGCCCGGGTGCGCCGCAACAGCGTGCCGCATATCGGCTGGGGCAGGGTGCTGGTGACGCGTTTCGACGAGGCCACCGAATGGTTTGGTCAGCGTCGCGAGCTGGAGCTGTTTCATTGGCATTTCGACACTTTCGAAATCCCGCGCGGCGCCAAGCGGGTGTTGTTCGGCACCTATTGCATGAACAAGGGCTTCGCCATCGGCCCGCACCTGGGGTTGCAATCGCATCTTGAAGTCACCGCCGACAGCGTGCGGCTGTGGTGCCGCAACGATGGCGATGAAATTCGCCGCAATGTCTCGGCTTCGGTGCAATCGGAAGCCGAGATTCTTGCCAACCTCGATGCCCGTGTGAGTGCGCTGCACCGCCTTGCCGATCGTGTCTACCGTCGCTGGGCCGAGCATTTGCCCGGCTGGCATCGCGTGATCGTGCCGGTCTTGCCGCACTCGCGTCCGCGCGGCGGCGAGAGCTGGGGTGAGCGGATCATGCATGCTTGATCCCGATTGGCCGCGATCAATCTACGCAGCGCAAATCAAGTCCTGCCGGCAGCGCTTGCAGGACGTATCCTCGCGTACTGGCCTTTCTAAAATATCCTCATTCCACCTTTGTTCTCTTTGATGCCGACCGACCAACGTCCCGATCCTGATCTGTTACTGGCCGAACTGAAGGCCGACGAGGCACGCGCGCAGCGTGGTCACCTTAAAATCTTCTTCGGCGCCAATGCCGGTGTCGGCAAGACCTACGCGATGCTGACCCAGGCGCGCGCGCAGGCGGCGCAGGGCGTCAATGTCGTCGCCGGCCTGGTCGAAACGCACGGCCGTGCCGAGACGATGGCAATGCTCGACGGGCTACCGGTGTTGCCGCGTCGGCGCATGCCGCATCAGGGGCGCGAACTCGACGAGTTCGACCTCGACGCCGCGCTGACGCTCGCGCCGGCCTTGCTGCTGGTCGACGAACTGGCGCACAGCAACGTGCCCGGCAGCCGCCACCCGAAGCGCTGGCAGGATATCGACGAACTACTGGCTGCCGGCATCGACGTTTACACCACGGTCAACGTCCAGCATCTGGAGAGCCTGAACGACGTCGTCGGCCAGCTCACCGGGGTGCGTGTGCGCGAAACAGTGCCCGATCATGTGTTCGACGCCGCTGACGACGTGGTGCTGGTCGATCTGCCACCGGACGAATTGCTCGGGCGGCTCTCCGAGGGCAAGGTGTATATCGCCGAGGCCGCGAGCCGGGCGCGCGAGCACTTCTTCCGCAAGTCCAACCTGATCGCACTGCGCGAGCTGGCGCTGCGCCGTACCGCCGAGCGCGTCGACGCCGAGCGCAGCAGCGGCGGTACGCCGACCTCCGAAGGGCGGGTGATGGTGGTGCTGCCGCGCTGCACCCAGCCCGACAAGCTGGTGCGGCTGGCGGCGCGGCTGGCTGGCCGGCTCAAGACCGACTGGTTTGCGGTGCTGGTCGAGTCGCCGTCGCTGGCGCGTGACGCGGCGATGCGTGCGCGGCTGTTCGCCGCGCTCAAATTCGCCAAATCGCTCGGTGCCGAAACCGCCACCCTGGCGGGACGCGAAGCGGCCGATGCCATCGCCGTCTATGCGCGCGAACACGATGTCGGCACGGTCATCATCGGCGAGGCACCGCGCCGTTGGCGTCCGGGGCTGGCGGCCAAATTGCTCGAACGCCTGCCGGGGCTGGCGGTGCAGGAGATCCGTATCGATGCGCCGGCGCAGCACTGGCTGGCCGGATTCAGTTTCGGTGCGCGCAAGGATGGTTTGATCGCCGCGTTGATCGGCTGCGCGATTACCTCGGCGCTGATGATGCCGCTGTCCAAGCTGATCGCGCTGCCGAACGTGGTGATGCTCTATCTGGTGTCGGTGCTGCTGGTGTCGGTGCGTTTCGGCCGGCTGGCCGGCGCGATGTCGGCGCTGCTTAGCGTTGCCGCGTTTGATTTCTTTTTCGTGCCGCCGACGTGGTCGTTCAGCGTTTCGGACACCCAGTATCTGCTGACCTTCGTGGTGATGCTCGGCGTGGCGTTGACGATCAGCCAGCTTTCGGCGCGACTGCGCTTTCAGGCCGATGCGGCGACGCGGCGCGAGCGGCGCACGGCGGCGCTGTACGAGCTGACGCGGGCGCTGTCGGTGGCGCTGACCCATGAACAGGTGGTCGAGATCGCCTTGGCGCAGCTGGCGCCCCGCGTCGATGCCGACGTCGGCCTGGCGCTGCCGAGCCGCGATGAGGTGCTGTCGCATGTCGGCGGTTCCTCGGTCGATCTGGCCGTGGCCGACTGGGTGTTTCGTCACAACCAGCCGGCCGGTCGCGGCACCGGGACGCTGCCGGCGTCGCCGGCGTTCTATCTGCCGCTTGCCGCACCGGTGCGCGTACGCGGCGTGCTGGCGCTGACGCCGCGCGGCGACTGGATGCCGGGGCCGGAGAATGAACGCTTTCTGTCGACCTGCGCCGCGCAGATCGGTCTGGCGCTGGAGCGCGTGCATTTCGTCGAGGTCGCGCAGGAGGCGCTGGTGTCGATGCAGGGCGAGCAGCTGCGCAACAATCTGCTGTCGACGATTTCGCACGATCTGCGCACGCCGCTGACGGTGCTGCACGGGCTGGCGAGTACGCTGGCGGTGCAGCCGGCACTCGATACGGTGTCGCAATCGCTGGCGGCACAATTGATCGACGAAACCGGGCGGATGAACGAACTCGTCGCCAACTTGCTGGACATGGCGCGGCTGCAATCGGGCGAAGTCAGGCTGCGACGCGATTGGCAGTCGGTCGAAGAGGTCGCCGGCGGTACGGTCAGGGCGATGGGGCAACGACTGTCGGCGCACACCTTGCAGCTCGATCTTGATGCCGATCTGCCGCTGGTCGAGTTCGATGCCGTGCTGATCGAGCGCGTACTCGTCAATCTGCTCGACAACGCAGCCAAGTACACAAAGCCGGGGAGTACGATCATCCTTGGCGCACGGGTCGAGCCCGGTTATCTGCTGCTCTCGGTTGCCGACAACGGCCCGGGTCTGCCGGAAGGGCAGGAAGATCAGTTGTTCGCCAAATTCACCCGCGGGGTGGCCGAGGGCAACGTTGGTGGCGTCGGTCTGGGGCTGGCGCTGTGCCGGGCCATCGTCAATGCCCACGGTGGCTCCATCGCCGTCGCTGCCGCCGCAGGTGGCGGCGCCGTGTTCAACGTCCGCTTGCCGCGCCGCCCACCGCCGCCGCTTCCGAATGAATTACCGCAGGGAATTGCCTGATGTCCACTTTGTCGCCTACCGTCGTCGTGATCGAAGACGAAGTCCAGATCGCCCGTTTCGTGGCGCTGGCGCTTGAAGGCGAAGGAATGACCAGCCACGCCGCCGGGAGCGTGCGAGATGGTCTGATCGCCGCTGGCACGCGCCAGCCCGATCTGGTGATTCTCGATCTTGGTCTGCCCGATGGCGACGGCATCACGCTGATCCGCGAGTTGCGCGCATTTTCCGATGTACCGGTGCTGGTGCTGTCGGCGCGTACCCAGGAGGCCGACAAGGTCGCCGCGCTCGATGCCGGCGCCGATGATTACCTGAGCAAACCGTTTGGCGTGGCCGAGTTGCTGGCACGGGTACGCGTGCTGCTGCGCCGTCATGCCAAGCAGGACGCCTCCAGCCGCGATGGCAAAGTGTGCATGGGCGACGTCGAAATCGACCTCGTCGGCCGCAATGTACGACGCAATGACGAGGCGCTACACCTGACACCGATCGAATACCGGCTGCTGTCGGTGCTGATCCGTCACGCCGGCAAGGTGTTGACGCACCGGCAGCTGCTGCTCGAAGTCTGGGGGCCGGCGTATGTAGAGCACAGCCACTATCTGCGCATCTATATGGGCCATCTGCGCCAGAAGCTCGAAGCCGATCCGGCGCAGCCACAGCATTTGCTGACCGAAACCGGCGTTGGCTACCGGCTGGTGCTGTAGCGCGGGGCACCCGGACGGGCGGCGGAGTATCGCGCTTGACCTGGAGTAAGCTCCAGGCATTAGCCTTGGCTCACCCTGTCCATTCCAATGAATATCAGCGAATTTGCCGCCACCGTCGGTCTGAGCGCCGACACCTTGCGCTACTACGAGAAGATCGGCCTGATCGACCGCGTCACGCGCAATGCTTCGGGTCATCGCAGCTACGGCCAGGCCGATCTGGCGTGGCTGAGCTTTTTGATCCGGCTGCGCGAAACCGGCATGCCGATCGAGCAGATGCGCCGTTACGCGGCGTTGCGACGCGAAGGCGATGTGACGCTGGCGCCGCGGCGCGAGCTGCTGCAGGCGCACGCCGCCCGTGTCGAGGCGGAGGTACAGCGCCTGCAAAGCCATCTGGGCAAATTGGCCGACAAGATCGCGCTATACCGGCGCATGGAGGCGGACAGGGTTCATTTCGCAGCCAAGGAGCATGACCATGAACCCAGCCCTCCCCGCCAGCCCCCTCTCCACCAACCGTTATGAACGCGGCCTGGAAAAACTGCGCGAAATAGACGGTCACGCCGGCGAAGCGGTGATCGCCTCGCTGGCCGATATCGCACCCGATTTCGCCCGCTATCTGATCGAGTTTCCGTTTGGCGACATCTACTCGCGCCCGGGCCTTGACCTGAAGTCACGAGAGGTTGCCGTTGTTGCGGCGCTGACCGCGCTCGGCAACGCCGCGCCGCAACTCAAAGTGCATATCGGCGCCGCGCTCAATGTCGGCTGTACGCGTGACGAGGTGATCGAGGTCATCATGCAGATGGCGGTGTACGCCGGTTTTCCGGCCGCGCTGAACGGCCTGCTTGCGGCGCGGGAGGTGTTTGCGGTGCTTGACAGTGATTCAGGCTGAAACCGGTCGCCGCTTCGGACGGAAATAACCGCTGTCGGCATAGAAAGCATCGTCCTGCTCCGCCCACCAGCCGGGAATGCCGAGGAAGGGCAACGGTGGCAGTTGTCGCGGTCGCAGCAGCCGATCGGCATCGAGCTCGGCTGCGATGTGCGCGTCGAGTACGGCGATACGATCAAACAGTGGCAGCGCAAAGTGGTCGTCGCTGACCGGCACCAGCCAGCATTTGCCGGTCAGGCCGGTAAACGGCGACAGCAGGTATTCGTAATTGGCGTGGCCGAAACAGAGCGCCTCGATCCGCTTGCCCCAGTCGTCGCGGCAGGTCTGGAACAGCGTTGCCCAGTCATGGTCGACCAAGGCGTTGGTCAGTATTGGGTCGCTGCAGGCGACGATCAGCCCGCATTCGTCGAGCAGCGTTGCCGCATCGCGCACCGGCCCGCGTGGCCCGGTGTGGGTGTGGCGCTGGTGCAGCGCATTCAGCGCGACCTTGGCTTTCGGGAAGGTATGCCAAACCGCGGCGTTAAAACAGTCGTGCCAGTTGTGCCGCGTGGCGATGCGCCCAAGCGCATGGATTTCGGTTTCGTAATACTGCGTCAGCGAATCGGGGTCGACGAATTGCAGTGGCAGGCCGAGGCGGTTGGTGGCCGGGGAGCCAAGCAACTGCCAGTCTTGCCAGTCCGGCAGGCGGTTGATGCGTTCCAGCAGCGACCGGATCGGCGCGTAGCCCGGATGTGTGGCGAAATGCGCCGCCGGCCAGTGTGTCATTGCAATGGGCTCATTGCAGCTTGCCAAGCTCCAGCCTGCCTTCACCCAGCGTCTTGCCGCCGGCGTCGAGCGCCTTCACGCTCAAGAAGTAAGCTGCGCCTTTACTGCACGGTGGCTGGTAGCCGCCGGCTGTCGATTGCTCCACCCAGGAGAAGCCGCTTGGCAATGCGGGCTGCTGGCCGGTCACGCTGGTGAGCTGTACGCTGGCCGCGCTCTGAGCCACGGCATAGCGGAGCACGCCCAAGCTGGCGCCACCGCGCTGCTTGTATTCAAGTTGCAGCGCCGTGGTGCCGCTGGGCAGATCGAACACATTCAGTGCTGGCGTGTTGCCCTTGCCGCCGAGCTGGGCGCATTGCTGGCCTGCCGGAATCGCCATGCCATTCCACGCCGGGTTGGCGAAACGCACCGTCAGCCGGGGGCCGTCGGCCTGCGCGTACTGGATGGTGAAGAGCACCGCAAGCAGCAGCGATGCGATCAGCAGCAACGATTTTTTCATTCCGGATGCCTCTAAAAAAACAGATCGGCTAGAACTTACATTCTAGCCGATCTGTCTGGTGCAGATCGTGACCGCGGTCACGATCGCTGGGCCATATTTACGCCAGCGCCTTCAGCGCGGCTTCGTAGTTCGGCTCATCTTTGATTTCGGCAACGAGCTCGGCATGCAGCACCTTGTCGTTCGCATCCAGCACCACCACGGCGCGAGCGGCAACGCCAACCAGCGGGCCGGTGGCGAACTCAACACCATAATCGTTCAGGAACTGGCGGCCACGCATGGTCGACAGTGTCACGACGTTTTCCAGGCCTTCGGCGCCGCAGAAGCGGTTTTGCGCGAACGGCAGATCGGCCGAGATGCACAGCACCACGGTGTTGGCGAGCTTGGAGGCCGATTCGTTGAAGTGGCGAACCGAGGTCGCGCAGGTCGGGGTGTCGATGCTAGGGAAAATATTCAGCACCTTGTTCTTGCCGGCAAAGGCCGACAGTGACACGTCGGCCAGATCCTTGCCGACGAGGGTGAACGGCTTGGCGGCGTCGCCGGCTTGCGGAAATGCACCGCTGACTTCGATCGGGTTACCGCCGAGGGTTACGCTGGACATGGCATGCTCCTGTGGTCAATGTGGTGTGGTCTACGGGGCGACTTCTAACGAGCCGCATCTGAATACAAATGGCGCTGAATCGGTGAGATTCAAGCGCCATTTGGTCATTCTGCTCAGGCAACCGCTTTTTCATACGCAGCCGCATCCAGCAGGGCGGCGCGCTCGGCCAGATCGCTCGGGCGTAGCCGGAACAACCACGCTTCGTACGGCGTGTCGTTGATCGCTTCGGGGTTGTCGACCACGGCGGGATTGGTCTCGACGATTTCACCCGAGAGCGGGCAATTCACGTCGGAGGCGCTTTTGACCGACTCGACCAGCGCGACGGCTTCTTGTTGTTTGACCTGACGGCCAATCGCCGGCAATTCAACGTAAACAAGGTCGCCAAGCGTTGATTGGGCGAAATGGGTGATGCCGACCGTCACCAGGCCGTCATCGTCGAAGCGGGCCCATTGGTGGGTTTCGGAATAAAGCAGCGTAGCGGGAATTGTCATGGATAGAACCAGTAAATCGAATAACCGGAGGAATCGAGTTTGTCCAGATCGAGCTGCAGATAGGCGCGCAGCTCGTCATTGGGGGCGAGCCGCGAGCGGTTTTTTTCGCTGGCGACCAGATATTGGCTCGGGGTGAAGCGTTTGCGCGCCACGACTTCCTCGCGCTCATTGGTGAGCGTGAGTTCCATCGTTGGCAGCGCCTGCTCATACGCCGCAAGATTGCGCAGGCTGGCCGAGAGTTGCACCAGATTGTGCCGGCCCGGCACGTAACTGAGCTCGGAGTAATCCGAGCGCAGCAATTCGGCGTGGCGCGGTAGTGGCATCTCGCAACCAAGGCTCTGGCATGCCGAGACATAAATCGGCCGCAGCCAGGGCAATTCGGTCGACAAGGTGGCGCGGTAGCGCAGGGCAATCTGCGTCAGCAGCACAAAAACCGCCAGCGCCGCGATGGCTACCCAGATCCAGCGCCACGGCGAAGGGGGCGCTGGTGGCGCGAGCAAGGCGTCGTCCTCAATGGTGCGAATGGGGCGGTAATCGGAAGGGGCTGCCTCAGCCGAGGCCGTAGCCGGTTCGGCGACGATGGCGCTTGCCGGCTCGCTGGCGAGCGCGTCAACTGCCGGTTCCGGTTCCGGTTCCGGTTCCGGTTCCGGTGATTCGGCTACGACGGCATTGTCTGCGTGTGGTGCGCCGTGTTGCGGCTCTACCGTGACTGCCGTCTCGTCCGCTACGGCTTCGGTGATTGTCGGGTCGACCGGGGCGTCAGCCGGCGACTCGGCCTGAGCCGTCATGCATTCAAGTGCGTTGAACACGAACGCACACTTGCCGCAGCGCACCTTGCCGCGATGGGCGGCCAGTTGCGCTGCGGTGACGTTGAATGCCGTGTGACAGTTGGGGCAGCGGGTAATCGAACTCATGACCGCAGATTGTAGCCCGGATTCATCTTGCTGCACGCGTCAGCGCTTGCGGCCGGACAAGCACACCCAGCCTTCGGCCTCGTTTGGCGTGGCGAAGTCGAACCAGGCGCTGTAAATCGTGATCACATCGTCGGCCTGCTCTGCGAGTATGCCCGAGAGCGCAATCCGGCCGCCGACCTTGACTCGACTGGCGAGCATCGGCGCCAACGCCTTGAGCGGATTGGTGAGGATATTGGCGACCACGACGTCGTACTCGCCGGTGGGCGCCGCATCGGGCAGGAAGAAGACGATCTCGACGCCGTTTTGCTCGGCGTTCTGGTTCGATGCAACCATGGCTTGCGGATCGATATCGACCCCGTGGGTTTCACCGGCGCCGACTTTTTTGGCGGCAATCGCCAGAATGCCCGAGCCGCAACCGTAGTCGAGCACCGTTTCGCCGCCGGCGATATTGGCGTCGAGCCATTGCAGGCAGAGGCGGGTGGTCGGATGGCTGCCGGTACCAAAGGCCAAGCCCGGGTCGAGGACGATATTGATGGCGTCCGGATCGGGTGATTCGTGCCACGTCGGGGTGATCCACAAACGCTTGGAAATCGGGATCGGATCGAACTGCGATTGCGTCAGCCGCACCCAGTCCTGATCTTCGACGGTAACGATTTCAAACGCCGGTGCTGCGATGCCAATGGCGTTGGCGGCGGCGGCTACGGTCAGTTGCGGGTCCATTTCGTCGGACAAATGCGCGACGACGACGCTGTGATCCCACATCTGATCCACGGGCTCGCCCGGCTCGCCGAAGATGGGTTTTTCGGCATCGGTGCCGGCGGCGGCGTCTTCGATCGAGACCGAAAGCACGCCCAGATCAAAAAGGGCATCCGACAGCGCTTCGGAATGTTTCGAGTCGGTGGTGATACGCAATTCCTGCCAAGGCATGTCGGGCTTTCCTGAAGAGTGATGGCCGTGATTGTCTCACGGCTGGACGAACATGAAAAAAGGGCCGGTGAGGCCCTTTTTTTGGCGCTGCTGTGCGATCAGCTCAGCTTTTCCAGAATGGCACGAATCTCGGGCATTCTGTGCTCAAGATAGTGGATGCTGGTGCCGCCCTTGATGAATTCTGCATCGAGCAACAGCTGCTGGTGCAAGGGGATATTGGTCGAAATCCCCTGTACGACCATCTCCGACAGTGCGATGCGCATCCGCGCCATTGCCTGTTCGCGGGTATCGCCGTAAGTGATGATCTTGCCGATCATCGAGTCGTAATTCGGCGGTACGAAGTAGCCCTGATACACATGCGAATCGACGCGCACGCCAGGGCCGCCCGGCGTGTGCCAGGTGGTGATCCGGCCCGGGCTCGGTACGAACTTGAGCGGATCTTCGGCGTTGATCCGGCACTCGATCGAATGGCCCTTGAGCTTGACGTCCTTTTGCGCGTAACGCAGCGGCAGGCCGGCGGCAACGCGGATCTGCTCCTGCACGATGTCGATACCGGTGATCATTTCGGTCACCGGGTGTTCGACCTGAACGCGGGTGTTCATCTCGATAAAGAAGAACTCGCCGTTTTCGTACAGGAATTCGAACGTACCCGCGCCGCGATAGCCGATCTGGCGGCAGGCTTCGGCGCAGGCCTCGCCGACCTTCTTGCGTTGTGCCTCGGTGATGCCCGGGCCCGGCGCTTCTTCAATCACTTTTTGATGGCGGCGCTGCATCGAGCAATCGCGTTCGCCCAGATAAATCGCATTGCCATGCTGATCGGCGAGGATCTGGATCTCGACGTGACGCGGCGTCTGCAGGTAGCGCTCCATGTACACGGTCGGATTGCCGAAGGCGGCGCCGGCTTCGGACTTGGTCATTTCGACCGAGCGCAGCAACTCCTCTTCGTTATGCACCACGCGCATGCCACGACCACCGCCACCGCCAGCGGCCTTGATGATCACCGGATAACCGACTTGCTTGCCGGTCGCGAGGATTTCCTTCGGGTCGTCCGACAGTGCGCCTTCCGAACCCGGCACGCACGGCACGCCGGCCAGTTTCATCGCATTCTTGGCCGACACCTTGTCGCCCATGATGCGGATCGATTCGGGTTTCGGGCCGATAAAGGCAAAGCCGGACTCTTCAACGCGCTGGGCGAAATCGGCGTTCTCGGCAAGAAAGCCGTAACCCGGATGGATCGCGTTGGCATTGGTGACTTCGGCCGCGGAGATGATCGCGGCCATGTTCAGATAGCTCTGCGGCGACGGATTCGGACCGATACAGACCGATTCGTCGGCGAGCTTGACGTATTTGGCTTCGCGGTCGATTTCCGAATGGACGACCACGGTTTTGATGCCCATTTCGCGGCAGGCGCGCAGGATTCTGAGCGCAATTTCGCCGCGATTGGCGATGAGGACTTTTTCAAACATGGGCGGTCTCCGCGGCCAAATCGCACTTGTAGCCTGCGGCTACGGCGCAATTTGGCTTCGCCGCTGCGCAGCCTTGGGGCTGCTGGTCGCCGCGGTTGGCGATCAGTACTTTTTCAAAAAACATCTGTGAACTCCGTGAGACGTGAAGCAACCGTCAGGGGCGCCGGGGCGCTGCTGGGGCTGCGGCACAGAATCAGCCAATGACGAACAGCGGTTCGCCGTATTCGACCGGCTGGCCGTTCTCGACGAGGATGGCCTTGATGACGCCAGAGGTTTCTGCTTCGATTTCGTTCAGGAGTTTCATCGCTTCAATAATGCAAAGCGTGTCGCCGGCATTCACTTGCTGGCCAACTTCGATAAAGGCCTTGGCGCCCGGGCTGGCCGAGCGGTAGAACGTGCCGACCATCGGCGACTTGATCGGCGTGCCCTCGGGCAGTGAGGCTGCTGCGGTTTCAACGACAGCGGCAACCGGTGCGGCGGCGATCGGCGCCTGCATCTGCATCGGTGCTTGCTGGAAGTAAGTCGGAGCGGCGTTCTGATTGACGCGGGTGATGCGGACTTTTTCTTCGCCCTCGGTGACTTCGAGCTCGGCAATGCCGGACTCCTCGACGAGGTCGATCAGTTTTTTCAGTTTACGCAGATCCATACGGCAACCCTCTTAATATAGGCAATGCTTGTTTGACGCATTTTGGGGGAAACGGGGACGTCCGTTCAGGACGCCGGATTGGCAGCTTCGAGCGCAAAGGCCAGCGCGTATTCGTAGCCTTTGGCCCCGAGGCCACAGATCACGCCGGTGGCGAGATCAGAGAAGTAGGAGTGATGTCGGAACGATTCGCGAGCATGCACATTGGAGAGGTGCACTTCTACAAAGGGAATCTTGACCCCGGCGAGCGCGTCGCGCAGCGCCACACTGGTGTGAGTGAAGGCGGCGGGGTTGATGACGATGAAGTCTGTGCCGTCCGAAAGTGCGGCGTGGATACGGTCGATCAGTTCGTATTCGCGGTTGGACTGAAAAGCCTCAAGCTTGGCGCCCTGTTGTGCCGCGATGCCGACCAGACGGGCGTTGATATCCGCCAGTGTATCGGCACCATAGTGCTGTGGTTCACGCACGCCCAGAAGATTGAGATTGGGGCCATGCAGCACCAGGATATTGCGGGCTTTTGCCATGCTCACCTCCCAGTCTCGTTCCAAATCATCGGCCGGAGTTTGCCGAGCCGAAAGGCACTTGTCTAGCCAAATCGACGAAATTACCGGAAATTAGGCCTTGAAATGCCTGTTTGAAAACGGCGTGTCATCAGGTGGTTCGCGGGCTGCTGCTCAGGTGGGCTGATATACTGATGTAGTTTTGCTACGCGCTCTTTCGCCGCACCTCCGCTCCTTTTTTACACGGTTTTCTCCGATGCAGCTTTCCGATTTCGATTATTTTTTGCCCGATCACCTGATCGCCCAGTTTCCGCCCGAAGTACGTGGCGCCAGCCGTTTGCTGCACGTTGACGGCCAAACGCGCACCGATGGCTGGTTTCGCGACCTGCCCGATTTGCTGCGTGCCGGAGATTTGCTGGTGTTCAACGACACCAAGGTGATCAAGGCGCGGCTTTTCGGCCAGAAAGCCAGCGGTGGTGCGGTCGAGGCGCTGGTCGAGCGTGTGCTCGATACGCATCGGGCGCTGGCGCATGTACGCGCCAGCAAATCGCCCAAGCCGGGCAGCCGCATTGTCTTTGCCGAACGCTGGCACGCCACCATGATCGAGCGGCGCGGCGATCTGTTCCTCTTGCAGTTCGACGGCGATGAGTCGGTACTCGATATTCTGGAGCAGGCAGGCAGGCTGCCGCTGCCGCCGTATATCACCCATACGCCGGATGACGAGGACGCCAAGCGTTATCAAACCGTTTACGCCCGCGATCCGGGCGCGGTGGCGGCGCCGACCGCGGGTTTGCACTTCACCGACGAATTGCTGGCGCAGTTGCGCGGAATGGGGGTTGGTACGGCGTTCCTGACGCTGCACGTCGGCGCCGGGACCTTCATGCCGGTGCGGGTCGACGATATTGCCGACCACATCATGCATCACGAGCGCTACTCGATTCCGCAGGCGACGCAGGATGCGATCCGCGCTACCAAGGCGGCGGGCGGGCGGGTGATCGCCGTGGGTACCACCAGTCTGCGCGCGCTGGAGGCATCGTCGCAACATGGCGTACTGATGGCTCCCGAGGGCGATACCGATATCTTTATTACGCCGGGATATACGTTCCGCGTCGTCGACCGGCTGATCACCAACTTCCACCTGCCCAAATCGACCTTGCTGATGCTGGTCGCCGCGTTTGCCGGGCTCGACACGATGAAGGCCGCGTATACGCATGCGGTTGCGAACGAGTATCGCTTCTTCAGTTATGGCGATGCGATGCTGCTTGAGCGCGAGCTCCATTCAAACTGAAATCCTGACGACGTAAATCTGTCACGGCTCTTTTTCCTTGCTGTCATAGGCCCTCGGTACGCTGCCGGCTCCAAATGACAGTTTCAAAACAAGGGAAGGATGAGCATGTATCAGATTAACAAGAAGGGCGTTGCGTGCACCGCGCTGGCACTGGCCTTGAGTGCATGTGGCGGTTCCGATGGCGACAATTCGGCATCGACGCCTGCGCAGGCGACCAGCAGCCTGCTTGTTCAGCCCTCGCTCGGGCAGATTCAGGGCGCCGATGTCGTCGTCAAATCGCTTGACGGCAAGGTGCTCGGCAGCGGCAGCCTTGATGCTGGTGGCGTGCTGAAACTGTCGCTGGCCGCCAGCAGCGGCCCGTTGCTGATTGAAGTCAACGGCAAGACCGGCGCCAAGTATTTCGACGAAGGCCTCAGTGCCGAACTTGATCTGCCGGCCGGCGAAACCTTGCATGCAGTGCTGGCCAGTGCGCAGGAGCAGGCCGGCGTCACCGTGCTGACCGAAATCGCTTACCAGCGCCTGCTGGCCAGCAAGGGCGGCAAGCTGGCGGATGCGACGGCTGCGGACATCGTCAAGATCAATGAAGAAGTCCGCGCGCAATTCGCACCGGAACTCAAAAGCATCGTATCGGCGCCGAAGCTGGTGAATGCCAAGACCGGCGCTGGCGCGCTCGATGATGACGAAATCGGCCGTTATGCGCTCAAACTGGCCGCGCTGGCCAAGGCCGGGGTGCATGGGCTCGATGAGGCCAAGCCGGCCCTGGCTGCCGACGCTGCCGATGCCAAGGTGGCGCTGGGGGCGCAACGTCCGGCACTGGCGCTGGGGCGCCAACTGGCACGCGACTTCGCCGACGGCAAGTTCGATGGCAAGGAAGGCGCCAAATCGCTGGTCGACCCGCTCTACGCCGCCGACACCTTCCACGACCGTATTCAGGACAAGCTGCTGCAAGCGGCGCAGCAGTTGGGTAGCGCCAAGTTGGTCGAGCTGGTGCAAAAGGGGGGCGCAGTGCCGGCGGGTGTCGGCGTGGTCAAGGCCGAGAAGGGCACGCAGCTTGATCTGGCCATCCTGCAGACCACCGACCTGCACACCAATATCAAGAGTTACGACTACTACAAAACACAGGAAGACATCACCCTCGGTTTCGAACGCACCGCAACGCTGATCGACAAGGCGCGGGCCGAGCTGCCGAACAATCTGCTGGTGGATAACGGCGATACCATTCAGGGCACGTCGCTGTCGGACTATCAGGCGCAGGTGAACCCTGTGAGTTGCAACGACACGCTGGCGCAGTACAAGGTGATGAACCTGATGCGCTACGACGCCGGCAATATCGGCAACCACGAATTCAATTACGGCCTGCCTTTCCTGGCGCAAGTGACCGGCGCGGCGATGCGCGTACCGGGTACCGAGGACCGCAAGGGCTGCATGGGGCCGCGCTTCCCGCTGGTGCTGTCGAATGCCTATGCCGCCAGCGACAAGCAGCCGTTGTTCTCGCCCTACGTGATCCTCAACCGCACCTTCAAGACCGCCGACGGCAAGCGCATTGCGCTCAAGGTGGGCGTGATCGGCTTTGCGCCGCCGGGCATCATGAGCTGGGACAAGCGCAATCTGGATGGCAAGGTTTACGTTGAAGGCATCAAGGAGTCGGCCGAGAAGTACGTGCCGGCGATGCGCAAGGCCGGTGCCGATATCGTCGTCGCGCTGTCGCACGGCGGCATCTCGGCGGCAACGTATTCGCCGAGCATGGAGAACGCGGTTTACCACCTTGCCAAGGTGCCGGGCATCGATGCGATCGTTTCGGGCCATTCGCACAGCTACTTCCCGGACGGCAAGAACTTCGCCGGTATTGCCGGGGTGGACAACGTCAAGGGTCTGGTCAACGGCGTGCCGACGGTCATGGCCGGTTTCTGGGGCAATACCCTGGGTGTACTGAAGCTGGGCATCACCTATGACGGTGCGCAGTGGAAAGTCACGCAATCGCAAGGCGAGCTGCGTGCGATCAATAGCAAGGTCGGCAACGACACCGTCGCGGTCGCACCGCACGCCGCCATTGGCAAGCTGGTGCAGAAGGAGCACGAGGGCACGATCCGTTACGTCTCGACGCCGGTGGGCAATACCGAGTTCCGTATCAGCTCGTTTTTCTCGCAAGTCGGTGATACCGCGGCGATGCAGCTGATCAATGCGGCGCAGCGGGATTACGTCGAGAAGTACGTCAAGACCAATCTGCCGCAGTACGCCAGCCTGCCGGTGTTGTCGGCAGCCGCGCCGTTCAAGTCCAACTTCCGTGCCACCGGTTACACCGATATCCCGGCGGGTGGCGTGGCGATCAAGAACGTGGCCGATCTGTATCTGTACCCGAACACGCTGCAAGCGGTGAAGATCGATGGCGCAACGATGAAGGCGTGGCTGGAGAAAGCCGCCGAACAGTTCAACCAGATCGACCCTAGCAAGACGGCTGATCAGCAACTGATCAACGGCAGCTTCCCGTCGTACAACTTCGACCAGATCGACGGCGTGCAGTACGAGATCGACGTGACCAAGCCCAAGGGCAGCCGCATCGTCAATCTGCGCTGGAAGGGCCAGCCGCTGCCGGCCGGTCAGGAGTTCATCGTGGCGACCAACAACTATCGCGCCAGCGGTGGTGGTGGTTTCACCAGTCTCGATGGCAGTAAGACGATCTTTGATGCGCCCGATGCCAACCGCGACATCATCGTCGCCTACATCAAGGCGCAGAAGACGCTGACCCGTGCAGCGCAAGGCAGCGATGGCAACTGGCGCTTTGCCAAGGTCACGCTGGCCGGACGTGTGCTGTTCGAATCGGCGCTGGATGCCGAGGCGGTGGCCCGTGCCGATGGCATCGCCAATGTCTTCAAAATTGAAGACAAGGCCGACAAGAGCGGCTCGATCTACAAGCTTGATCTGAGCCTGTAAACGCCTTCGTAATCTCACTCAGCCCCGGCCCGGCGCCGGGGCGTTTTCATTGGGGAACGATCCATGTTGATGCTTTCCAGGCCGAAGCGCTGGCTGGCGTGCGCGCTGCTGGCGGCGTTTGTCGTCGGTGCCGTGCTGCTCTCGCAGAGTCACGCCCGGCATGCCGATGCCGTGGCCGTGCCCGCTAGCGCGGTGCAGCAACTGAAGCTTGATGTGCAGGCGCATCGCCCGCAGAGCGAACAACAACTGCAGCGGTTGGCGCAGGATGGCAATCCGCTGGCGGCGCGCACACTGGCCGAACTCGCCGGCGAAGCGGCAACACCGCAGGCATTGCAGCAATCTCTGAGCTGGTATCGCCAGGGCGCAGCGCACGGCGATGGCGAATCGGCTTATCAGCTGGGGATGGCGTATCTGCAGGGGCGTAGCGTGCCGGTGGATGTGGCCGGCGCTCGGCGCTGGTTCGAGCGTGCCGGTGATCTGCCCGCGGCGCAATTCAGGTTGGCGACGATGCTGTTGCGCGGGGAGGGTGGGGCGGCGAACCTGCCCGCAGGCCAGCAGCTGCTGGTGAAGGCCGCCGCGAGCGGTGACGCCAATGCGATGTTCATGCTCGGCAATCGCTATCGTGCCGGCGAAGGCGTTGCGCACGACGATGCGCAGGCGCTGCACTGGTATCAGCTAGCCGCGAATCAGGAGCACGCCGCGGCGCTGCAGACGCTGTCGCTGGCCTATGCGCACGGTGAACTGGGCCTGGCGGTTGATCCGCATCAAGCGCAGTTCCTGGGGGAGTACGCCGGCCACGCCGCGAAGTGCCATATGCCGCATTCGCGTGTGGCGCTGTTTTAAAGCGGGCCCGGATGTTTTGCGGACGCGATTCCGTCGATTGTGTCTATCCGGCGGTAATAGCCGGGTGGTCATCCTGCCGCAGGGCGTGGTAATTTCGCGCTCTTGCCGGGGCTGCGATGTGCGGCCCCTTTGGTTTTTTGCGCCGGACTGTTTTCCGGCGGCATAAGGAGTAAGCATGACGACGAAAAACGGCTTGCAGTTCACGCTGCGCGCGACTTCCGGCGGCGCACGACGTGGCACGCTGCAACTCAATCACGGTGTGGTCGAAACGCCGGTGTTCATGCCGGTCGGCACCTACGGCACCGTCAAGGCGATGACGCCGCGCGATCTCACCGAGATCGAAGCGCAAATCTGCCTGGGCAATACCTTCCATCTGTGGCTGCGCCCGGGGCTGGACGTCATCAGCAAGTTTGGCGGGCTGCATCAGTTCATGGGCTGGGATAAACCCATCCTCACCGATTCGGGCGGCTTTCAGGTGTTCAGCCTTGGCGATTTTCGCAAGATCACCGAAGAGGGCGTGAAGTTCCAGAGCCCGGTCAACGGTGACAAGCTGTTTCTGACGCCGGAAGAATCGATGCGGATTCAGAAGACGCTCAATTCCGACATCGTGATGATCTTCGACGAATGCACGCCGTATCCGGCCGATCGCAAGCAGGCCGGCGATTCGATGCGCATGTCCTACCGCTGGGCCAAGCGCTCGCGTAGCGAGTTCGACGCGCTGGGAAACCCGAACGCGCTGTTCGGTATCGTCCAGGGCGGCATGTATGAGGATTTGCGCGATGAATCGCTCGCCGGCCTCGACGATATCGGCTTCGACGGCATGGCGATCGGCGGTTTGTCGGTCGGCGAACCGAAAGACGACATGGAGCGCATCCTCGCGCACACCGCGCCGCGCCTGCCGGAAAACAAGCCGCGCTATTTGATGGGCGTCGGCACGCCGGAAGACCTGGTCTACGGCGTCAGCCAGGGCATCGACATGTTCGACTGCGTGATGCCGACCCGCAACGCCCGCAACGGCATGCTGTTCACGCGCTTTGGCGACATCAAGATCAAGAACGCCAAGCACCGGCTCGACGAGCGCCCGCTGGATGAAACCTGCGATTGCTATACCTGCAAAAACTTCAGCCGTGCCTATCTGCACCACCTGTTCCGCTCGGGCGAAATTCTCGGCTCGCAGCTCAACACCATGCATAACCTGCGCTATTACCAAGTGCTGATGGCCGAGATGCGTGCGGCGATCGAGATCGACGCTTTCCCTGCCTTCGTCGCGCGTTTTCGTGCCGATCGCGCGCGCGGTATCGACTAAGCCGCGGCTGGTCGACGATCAAACCCGGCCCGGCCTGATGCCGCGCCGGGTTTTTTCTTGTCCGGTTGAGGGCTTTTCGCCGCCCGCTGCCGGAATTTGACTGGCCCCAAGCTTGGCTTGGCTCCGGCTGAGCGGTATCGGTCGCACCCGCTGCGCATGACGGTGGCCGCTTGTCCCTCTCCTGAGCCCGGTTGTGCTTGCTTCTCGTATCCGGATGCAACTTTTCGGGGCGGCACTTGCCTTCTCCTTGCACCCGGCGACATGGGTTTGTTGCTCAAGCCCGGCCGTCGATCGCCGGTGCCGTGCCGGTTATCCGGAAAGCAAGGCTGCATGCTGGGGTTTCCGTCTATTGCCTTGCGGTGATTCCACCGCATGCACTGTGCATTGCGTGAAGGATGCCGGTAGATTTCAGACAGGGGGCGGGCTAGAATGGCCAGCTTCGTTTTTTTGACACTTTATAAAGGCCCGACCGATGTTTATCGCTCCCGCTTACGCTGCTGACGCTGCCTCGTCTGCCGCTGGCTTCATGCAGTTCCTGCCGATGGTCGTGATTTTTGTGCTCTTCTACTTCCTGCTGATCCGTCCGCAGCAGAAGCGCGCCAAGGAACAGCGAGCCATGCTCGACGCGCTGCAAAAGGGCGACGAGGTCGTGACCTCCGGTGGCACCCTGGGGCGCATCGTCAAGGTCAGCGAGCAGTACATCACGCTGGAACTGGCTGACAACGTCGAGATCCTGGTGCAGCGCGCTTCGGTGTCGCAGCGTCTGGAAAAAGGCACCATCAAAAACAACAAGTAATCACGTTGGGGCGGCCACGGCTGCCCCTTTGTGCTTTCTGGCTTGCAGTTTGCAAGCCGCACTCAAGGTTTAAGGGCATGCAATGAACCGCTACCCGTTGTGGAAATTCATCCTGATCGCCGTGGCTCTGGTCGCGGCCTTCCTCTATACCTTGCCGAACTTCTTCGGTGAGAGCCCTGCCGTGCAGATTTCCAGCGCGCGCACCATGGTCAAGGTCGATCAGTCGACGAAGACCCGGGCTATCGCCGCAGTGACGCAAGCCGGCCTGAGTCCGGAAGACGTGCTGTTCGACGGCGCGTCGGTGAAACTGCGCTTCAAGGATATCGATACCCAGCTCAAGGCCAAGGATGCCTTGCAGTCGGCGCTGGGCGACGATTATGTCGTGGCGCTGAACCTGCTGCCGCAAACCCCGTCGTGGTTGCAGTCCATCGGCGCCAAGCCGATGTTCCTCGGCCTCGATCTGCGTGGCGGCGTGCACTTCCTGCTTGAAGTCGACATGAAGGCCGCGGTCGACAAGGCGCTGGAAAAGACCGCTGGTGACGTTCGTCGCGAGCTCAAGGACAAGAAGATTCGTTATGGCAGCGTGACCCGCGGCCGTGACACGGTCGAAGTACAACTGCGCGATGCCGAGACCGTCGACGCCACCGCGCCGCTGATCCGCAAGTTGCTGCCGACGCTGGACGTGAGCGTGGTCAAGGATGGCAGCAGCAACAAGGTCGTCGTGACCTATCCGCAAGCCGCGCTGCTGAAACTGTCCGAGGACGCGGTCAAGCAGAACATCACCACCTTGCACAACCGGGTGAACGAACTGGGCGTGGCCGAGCCGATCATTCAGCAGCAAGGTCCGGGCCGCATCGTGGTGCAATTGCCGGGGGTGCAGGATACCGCCAAGGCCAAGGATATTCTCGGCCGTACCGCAACGCTGGAAGTGCGTCTGGTTGACGACGATCCGGCCAATCTGCAAGCGGCGATCGCCGGTAATGTGCCTGCCGGCACCGAGCTGATGACCGAGCGTCGCGGCAACGGCCAGAATGCACCGATCCTGGTGAAGAAAGAGGTCGAGCTGACCGGCGACAACATCAACGATGCGCAAGCCGGTTTTGACGAGCAGAACGAAGCCTCGGTCAACCTCAACCTTGACTCGACCGGCGCGCGGATCTTCAAGGATCTGAGTCGCGACAACATCGGCAAGCGCATTGCGATGATCCTGGTCGAGAAAGGCAAGGGCGAAGTCGTCACCGCTCCGGTGGTTCGCGCCGAAATCGGTGGTGGTCGCGTGCAGATTTCCGGCTCGATGGGCGTTGCCGAAGCCAACGACACCGCGCTGCTGTTGCGTGCGGGTTCACTGGCTGCGCCGATGAACATCGTCGAGGAGCGCACCATCGGTCCTAGCCTGGGCAAGGACAACATCAAGAAGGGCTTCGATTCGACGCTGTACGGCTTTGCCGCGATCGCGATCTTCATGATTTTCTATTACCGCGTGTTCGGCGTGGTGTCGGCGGTATCGCTGGCTGGCAACCTGTTGTTGCTGGTGGCGCTGTTGTCGGCGGTCGGCATCACGCTGACGTTGCCGGGGATTGCGGCGATCGCGCTGACGCTGGGTATGGCGATTGACTCGAACGTGCTGATCAATGAGCGGATTCGCGAAGAGCTGCGCAACGGCATGACGCCGCAGGCAGCCATTTCGAACGGCTACAGCCATGCGTGGGCGACGATTCTGGACTCGAACGTCACCACCCTGATTGCCGGTGTCGCGCTGTTGATCTTCGGTTCGGGCGCGGTGCGCGGCTTTGCCGTGGTGCACTGCCTTGGCATTCTCACTTCGATGTTCAGTGCGGTCGTAGTATCGCGCGGCATCATCAATCTGATTTACGGCTACCGCCGCCGCGTAACCGGTCTGTCGATCGGTCAGGTGTGGGTGCCGGATCAGAAGCAAGCATAAGGGCCGCACAAGATGGAATTCTTCCGTATCAAACGCGACATTCCGTTCATGAGCTACGGCAAGCTCACGACGGCGATCTCGCTCGCGACCTTTATCCTCGCGGTGGTGTTTCTGGTGATCAAGGGGCTGAACTTCGGCGTCGAATTCACCGGTGGTACCGTGATGGAGCTGCGCTATCAGCAAGGCGCCGATCTGAACCAGATCCGTACCCAGGTCGAACACCTGAAGTACGGCGAGGCCCAGGTGCAGACCTTGGGCACGACCCGCGACGTGATGGTTCGGCTGCCCAACATCAAGGACAAGACCAGCGCCCAGCTCTCGAACGAGGTGATGGGCGCGCTCAAGGCCGATCGTCCCGATGTCGAGTTGCGCAAGGCCGAGTTCATCGGTCCTTCGGTGGGTGAAGAGCTGGTCACGCATGGCCTGATCGCGATCATCCTGGTCTGCCTGGGCATCATTGCCTATCTGGCCATCCGCTTTGAGTGGCGTTTCGCGGTGTCGGCGGTGATCGCCAACATGCACGACGTGGTGATCATTCTTGGCTGCTTCGCGCTGTTCCAGTGGGAGTTCAACCTGACGGTGCTCGCCGGTGTGCTGGCGGTGCTCGGCTATTCGGTCAATGAGTCGGTCGTCGTGTTCGACCGGATTCGCGAGAACTTCCGCTCGCCGAAAATGCGCGGCAAGACCGTGCCGCAAGTGATCGACAACGCGATTACCGCGACGATGAGCCGGACCATCATCACCCACGGCTCGACCGAGGCGATGGTGCTGTCGATGCTGGTGTTCGGCGGTGCGGCGCTGCATGGTTTCGCGATGGCGCTGACGATCGGCATTCTGTTCGGTATTTATTCGTCGGTGCTGGTGGCGTCGCCGCTGTTGCTGATGTTTGGTGTCACCCGCGAAAACATGCTCAAGCCGGTGAAGCTCAAGGAAGAAGCGGTGGTTTGACCGCGTCAGCGGTGTTTATGTTGAACCAACTCATCGCCGGCGAGTCCATCGCCGGCGTTTTCTCGTTTAAGGACTGTGATGGAATTCAATCCGATCGACGTCTTCCTACATCTGGACGTCTACCTTGCCCAGCTGGTGAACCTGTACGGTCCTTGGGTCTACGCGATTCTGTTCGCGGTGATCTTCTGCGAAACCGGCCTCGTGATTACACCGTTTCTGCCCGGTGATTCGCTGTTGTTCATCGCCGGGATGATCGCCGGCGGTGGTCATATGGACGTGCACGTGCTGATCGTGACGCTGTTCATTGCCGCGGTGCTTGGCGATGCGGTCAACTACCTGATCGGCCGTTACTTCGGCCACAAGCTGTTCGCCAATCCCGATTCCAAGATCTTCCGCCGCGATCATCTGGAGAAAACCCACGCTTTCTACGAACGCCACGGTGGCAAGACCATCATCCTCGCGCGCTTCGTCCCTATCGTGCGTACCTTTGCACCCTTCGTCGCCGGCATGGCCGAGATGACCTACAAGCGCTTCGTGCTGTTCAACGTTGTCGGCGCGGCGATCTGGGTCGTCTCGCTGCTGTACGCCGGCTACTTCTTCGGCGGCATCACCTTTATCAAGAAGAACATCGGCCTGATCGCCATCGGCATCGTGCTGCTGTCGGTGCTGCCGATCATGTTCGAGGCGCTGCGCCACAAACTGAGCAAAAAGCCGGCATGAGCGAGGCGTTTTATACCGACAAGGCGGCGATTCGCGCCAGTTTCGACGCCGCCGCACAGAGCTACGATGCCGCCGCGGTCTTGCAGCGGGAAGTCGCCGACCGGATGGCCGAGCGGCTCGATCTGGTGCGAATCAAGCCAGAGCGCATGCTCGATGCCGGTTGCGGCACCGGCTACATGGGCAAGGCGCTGCTGGCGCGCTATCCGGAGGCGCAGCTGCTGGAGCTGGATCTGGCGCCGGCGATGCTGCATATCGCCCGCGACCGGCACGCCGCCGGTGGGCTGAAGAAGCTGTTGGCGCGCTTCGATCGCAACCGGCCCGCACAGCTGTGCGGCGATATCGAAGCCTTGCCGCTGGCCGATGCCTCGGTCGATCTGATCTGGTCGAATCTGGCGATCCAGTGGTGCAATACCCCGGATGCGGCCTTCGCCGAATTCCTGCGCGTGCTCAAGCCCGGCGGCCTGCTGATGTTTTCGACGCTCGGGCCGGATACGCTCAAGGAGCTGCGCGCCGCGTTCGATGGCGTCGACGGCTACAACCACGTCAACCACTTCATCGACATGCACGACCTTGGCGATGCGCTGTCGCACAACGGCTTCTCGACCCCGGTGATGGATATGGAGTACCTGACCATGACCTATCCGGACGTCAGGGCGGTGATGCAGGATCTCAAGGGCATCGGTGCGCACAACGTCACCGAGGGGCGCCGGCGCGGCATGATGGGCAAGACGGCGTGGCAGCGGATAGGCGCGCAGTACGAACGCTTTCGCCACGATGGCGTGCTGCCGTGCAGCTACGAGGTGATCTACGGTCACGCCTGGAAGCCCGAACACAGCCCCAAGGCTCGCGCCGACGGTGCGCAGGTGATCGAGTTTCGCGCTCGGCGTGGCTGATGCGGTGGGCGTAGACTGACCGTATCAGCAACTGCGCCCGAACCACGATGAACTATCTCGCTCACGCCTTGCTGGCCGGCCCAGCACCCGCCGACCGTGCCGGTGGCGTGGCCGGCGATTTCGTCAAAGGCCTGCTACCGGGCCTCTTGCCGGCCGATCTGGCCGCCGGCGTGGCCCTGCACCGCGAGATCGACGCCTACGCCGACCTACACCCGGCTTTTGCCGCCAGCCGCGCGCGCGTGAGCACACTGCGTCGCCGTTACGGCGGGATCATGGTCGATCTCTTTTACGATCATCTCTTGGCGCGGCATTGGGAGGCATTTTCTCCCGATGAATCGCTGCAGCGCTTTACCGCCCGGCTATACGCCGAACTGGCGGTGCAAGCGGCGCTACCGGCCGGCTTTGTTTCGGTGTTGCCGAAAATGGCTGCAACCGACTGGCTGGCGTCGTATCACGAGATCGACAACGTCGCGCTGGCGTTGGACCGGATGGCGATGTATCGCATCCGCCGCGACAACCCGCTGGCCGGCGCCGCCGACGAGCTGCGCGCCCATTACGCTGGTTTCGAGGCCGATTTTCTCGCCTTCATGCCCGATGCGCTGGACTATGCCCGGATGATCAGAGCCGAACGCTGAGCGGTATCGATCAGCGTTCGGACTTGCTTTATTTCGGCGCCCGCGCCAGGCAGGTCTGGTAGCGGCCGTCGACGCGGCGGGCGAACCATTCGGTGGTCAGCTTGCGGGTGATCTTGGGGCTGATCAGCCGGATCTGCGGCAATACCGAGCGCGGCATCGGCTTGCCGTTTTTGGCGTCCGCCAGCGCGAGCACCTTCTTGTATACGGCGCTCTGGCCGAAGCCGACCAGTTTCTCGCTCGACAAGTCGCGGCGAATCGCGTCGCGGCTCATGCCGAGCTGGCCCGAGATCGATGCCAGTGCTTCTTCGACATCGCTCGATTTGGCCGCCGGTCGGCCGTTCTGGTAACTGAGCAGGTCGCCGTCCAGGTCGATCTGCCTGCCCGAAAGCTTGATGATGGCGGCCTGGAACGCGGCGTTGCGGCTGGCGTAGCGGCCGGCGTTGAAGTCGGCGAAGCGGTACAGCATGTCGTCGTACGGCGCCGGGTACTGCAGCAGGATGGCGAGGCCGAAATAGGTGCCGCCGCGACGGGTGAACACGGTGTCGCGCACGCTGCGGGGCTTGGCGTAGGGATAGGGCCAGACACGCACATGCGCTTCGGCGAAGTCGACGCTGACCTGCATCGGCCCGCCGGTGCGGATCGGGTTGTTCATGTTCAGCGGCAGCCCCAAACGGGCGGCGTCGGCGCTCAGGTCTTCGAATACCGCGTTCATCTCGCGCTCGGTACGCAGGCTGTCGATGCGCGACTTGTAGCTCTGGCCATTCGGCGAGGATTTCAGTAGCGCGGTTTTTACCGCGATCAGCGGGATGTGCTTGGCCGATGCCTTTTCGTCGATCTTGTTCCAGACCATGGTCGGCAGCCCCGGCACGACCGGATCGCCCTGCCAGCTCGATTCCTGTTCGATCACCGCGGCGGCGGCGCAGAAATACTCGGGGGTGTAGGGAATCTTCAAGGCGGTGAAGGCATCGAGAATGTCGGCGTTCCAGCCGGCGCGGTCGGGCATTTTGGCCGGTAGCAGACGATTGAGCAGCGTGCGCGCTTCGGCCTGCGACAGCCCGGCGGGCCGGGCCGGTTGTACCGGCGGCGGTTCGACCACGATCGGCGCGCTGGCGATCGGTGCCGTGGCCGGAAGGCTGGCGATTTCGACCACCGGTGCCGTGGTGGCTTCGGATGCGATCGCCGCAACGGGCGCACTGGTGGCGGGCGTCACGGCGCTGGGCGGCGGGCTGGCGCAGGCGGCAAGCAGGGAGAAGGGCAGGAGGCAGACTAGCGGTTTGAGCTTCACGGCGGGCAGGTGGAATCTGACAAAACCGAGAGCTTACCGCTCCGGGCCGGATCGGTCATGGATCATGGTCGATCGGATTTGAGAGTTTGCGCCGGGATGGCTACTTCCAGGCACTGCCGACCTGAATGTAAAAGGCATGCTCGCCGTCCGGGCCCCAGCCTAAATCGAGGCCGACGGCCATGCCGAGCTTCTTGGCAATCAGATAGCGAAAGCCGGTGCCATAGCCATACACCGTTTGGGCATCCGAAAAATCGTGCCACTGACCGTAGGCCTTGCCGACGCCACCAAAGGCCAGCAGCGACCAGCGCGGGGTGACGTCCCAGCGCAGCTCGGCCTCGGTCTCGACCGCATTCTGATCCTGAAAGCGGCCCTTTTCGATGCCGCGCAAGTCGACAAAGGGCTGGGCATAGAAAGGGTAATCGCCGTTGATGGTCTTGCCGGCAATGCGTAGACCGAGCGTCCATGCCTTGCTCAGTGGCAGCCAGGTGAAGGCGCGGGCGTTATAGCTCTCGAATGCGCTGCTGCTGCCGAGCCAGTCGCGCGCCATTTGCAGCTCGACTTCCATATAGCTGCCATGCTTGGGGAAGAAGATGTTGTCGCGACTGTCGTAGTCGATCACAAGCCCGGCCAGGCCGACGCGCCGGCTGCTGTCGATATTGCCGAGCTCGGTCGCCTTCTCGTTGTCGAAGCCGACATCGCTGCTGAAATAGGCGTAGCGCGGCCCGACGAACCAGTCGCTGTCGCCGAGGCGGAACAGGAACTGCTGGAGCAGGAAGTCGCCATCGAGCGTATAGCTGCGCGCCTGGCTGAGCGCGCCGTAATAATCAAGATTGAGCGAGGTCTTGCCGATGGCGCCGAGATAACGGTAGCGGTCGCCGTCGATGGGCTGGAAGTGGAACGCCGCGCCGAGCCAGCTGCCGTTCTGGGTACCGAAACCGCCAAGACCGCTGATCGTCGGCGGCTTGATCCGCCCGGATTCGTGCATGCCCTCGGCCGCCGCCTCGGCAAAAGATTCGCGGAAGTACAGCAGCATGGCGCCGCCGCCGTAGCCGACCGCCGGCTCGGTGATGATGATGGGCACCGGGAAGACGCCCTTGTGATTGAGCAGATAATCGCTCAGGTCGATGGCGCCGTCGTCCGGATCGCGAAAGCTCAGCGTGTCATCGGCGTGCACAGGCGCGGCCAGGCTGGAAAAAAGACAGAAAGCCAAGGCAAGCAGCCGATGAAGTAATGCGCGCGAAGCCATGTTTGCATTGATCCGGTGGTTTTTCGGCATTCTAGGGCAAGACGCGTGGTGTCGGCCGTTTCTGCCGGAAGGCGTGGATAAAACAGCGTCGCTGGCGCCATTTCGCGGTGGATGCGTCTAAGCTCGTGGTGAACGGTTCAAGGAGCGTACAGATGACGAGCTTTCGGGTAGAAACCGATTCGATGGGCGCGATCGATGTCCCGGCGGATCGCTACTGGGGGGCGCAAACGCAGCGATCGATCGGCAACTTTCCGATCGGCGTGGCGCGTTTTCGCTGGCAACGGCCAATGATCCGCGCGCTCGGCATTCTCAAGCACGCCGCGGCCGAGGCCAATCTGGCGCTGGGCGAGCTGCCGGCCAATGTCGCGGCGCTGATTACCGAGGCCGCCGACGAAGTGATTGTCGGCAAGCTTGATGATCACTTCCCGCTGGTGGTGTTCCAGACCGGCTCGGGCACGCAATCGAACATGAACGCCAACGAGGTGATCGCCAACCGGGCGATCGAACTCGCTGGCGGCGAGCTGGGCAGCAAGACCCCGGTTCATCCCAACGATCACGTCAACCGTGGCCAGAGCTCGAACGATACCTTCCCGACCGCGATGCACATCGCCGTGGTCGAAGAGCTGCACGGCACGCTGTTGCCGGCGCTGGAGAAGCTGCGCGCGACGCTGTTCGAGAAGGCCGACGAGTACGCCCATGTCGTCAAGACCGGGCGGACGCACCTGCAGGACGCCACGCCGGTGACCCTGGGGCAGGAGATCGGCGCCTGGGTGGCGCAGCTCGATTTCGGCATCAAGGCGATCATCGCAGCCGAACCGGGCTTGCTGGAGCTGGCGATCGGCGGTACCGCGGTCGGCACCGGGCTGAACGCGCATCCGAAGTTCGGCGCGACCGCAGCGGCACGCATCGCCAAGCTCACCGGCCATCATTTCGTCGACGCGCGGAACAAGTTCTTCGCGCTCGCCGCACACGACGCGCTGGTGCAGACGTCGGCGGCGCTGCGCACGCTGGCCGGCGGGTTGTTCAAGATGGCCAACGATGTGCGCTGGCTTGCTTCCGGGCCGCGTTGCGGCATTGGCGAGCTGAACATCCCCGAGAACGAACCGGGCTCATCGATCATGCCGGGCAAGGTCAACCCGACCCAGTGCGAGGCGCTGACCATGGTCTGCGTGCAGGTGTTCGGCAACGACGCGGCGGTGGCGTTCGCCGGCAGCCAGGGCAATTTTCAGCTCAATGTGTACAAGCCGGTGATGGTGCACAACGTGCTCGAAAGCATTGCGCTGCTGGCCGACGCCTGCGTTGCGTTCAACGATCACTGCGCGGTCGGCATCGAACCCAATCTGGATCGGATCGACGAAAACCTCGCCAAAAACCTGATGCTGGTGACGGCACTGAACCGGCACATCGGCTACGACAAGGCCGCGCAGATCGCCAAGAAGGCGCACCACGACGGCACGACGCTGAAACAGGCGGCGCTGGCGCTCGGGTTTTTGAACGAAGAGGATTACGCGCGCTGGATCGTGCCGATGGACATGACCCGACCCAGCGCCGGGCACTGAAGCGGGCTCAACGGTTGACCGAGCGCGCGATCCGCGCATAGGTGTGACGCCGGCCGCGAATGGCGATGCTGTAGGCCATGATGTTTTCGGGCAGCGCCATGCCCATATAACCGGTGTCGCCGAGGTGGTGCAGGTCGGTGCCGGTCATCTTGGCCATCAGCGCGATCTGGCGAATCGTCGCCTCGTCGGCGCCTTCCTGCGACGTGCCGATCGCGGTGAGTGTCAGCGCGCCGAGCGTGTGCGCGTGGCTCACCAGTTCGCGCACGTAGTCGAGCGTGATTCCCGGCACGGTGCCCGGCGCCGGTAGCAGGATGATGTCGGCGCCGGCGGCGACGAACTCGTCGATGTCCTCGCGGGTGATGATCTGCTCGGCGCCTTCGCCGAGGATGCCCGATGCGTGCATCTTGCCGGCGACCAGCACCAGCCGGTCGCCGACTTCGGCGTTGATCGCCTTGAGCGAGTGCGTGATCGCGGCATTCGAGACGCCGTTGCCCGGGTTGCCGGTCAGCACCAGCATGTTGACGCCCATCGCCGCGGCCTTCTGCGCGTTGCCGGCGGTGGCGAGACGGCCGGGCTGCATGCCCCAGAGTTCGTCCTCGCTCTCGCCGAAGCCCGGGTCGACCGGTTCGAGGTTGATGCCGATCACCCGGCCGGTCAGGTGCTTGATTGTGCGGACGGCGTCGTCCGGCGCGGTGTCCTTCGGCAGGCCATTGACGAGGGGGGCGTTGACGTCGAACAGGTTGAGCAGCAACAGATCGGCGCCCATGCTGGCGGCGAACTCGGCATTACTGATCGTCACCAGCATGGGTTGGACCGCGCCGATGGTTTCGCACACCAGTACCCGGCCTTCGCTGGCGTGGATGGCGTGCAGTAGGTCGGCCTTGCCGATGCGGGCGAGGTCCGAGGCGTTGCAGTCGAGCAGGCGTTTGTGCATGGCGGTCTCCGGTGGGGTGAACCGGCTTACTGTAAACCCGTTCCGCTATCGCGGCCGATCCGGGTTTGGCGCACTTGCGCCGAATCAAGTTGCATGACTCATCAATGGGATGCGGATTCGGCGAAGTAGGGCGGCACGCCGAGCAGCGCGTCGACGGTGGCGAAGCCGTAGCCGCCGGCCTTGAGCCACGGGATCAGCTTGTCGACGGCGGCGACGGTATCGCCGCGTTTGCCGCCACCGTCGTGCATCAGCACGATCGCCTCTTCGTGCACAAAGGGTTGCACGCCGCGTTCGATCTCGTGCGCGCCGAACAGCATCCGGTTGCGGTACCAGTCGATCGCGTCGATCGACCACAGCGCGACCTTCATCCCGTGCTTGTCGACGATGCCGATCTGCGCGTCGTCGATGCTGCCGTAGGGCGGGCGCATCAGCGTCGGCGCCTTGCCGATGATGCGGCGGAATTCGGTCTGGGTGCGGCCGATTTCCTCGTCCCAGAAATAGCTTTCGTCGGTGCCGGACAGGTTCGGGTGGCTCCAGCTGTGGTTGGCGAGCGTATGCCCCTCGGCCAGTGCCCGGCGGACGATGTCCTCGCGCCCGGCCATCTGGCTGCCCTGCCAGAAGAACGTCGCCTTCACTTGGTGCTTTTTCAGGATGTCGAGCACGTCCGGTGTCCACGGGCTCGGGCCGTCGTCGAAGGTCAGCGCGATCTGCCGACGGTGGGTCGGCCCTTCGAGCCAGACGATGCCCGGGTGCTGGTTGGCCTGCTGCGTCATCTTCTCCAGCGCCACCTGTCCCCAGTTGTCGAGAAAGGGCGTGCGCACCGATTGCGTCGTCTTGCGCACGTCGGCGGCGATCGAACCCGCTGCCGGCGGTGCGAGTGGCCACCGGGCGATGACGATCCAGATCGTGGCCAGCACCAGGAGTGCGAGCGCGGCGAAGCCGAAAATGGTGCGAGGCGTGGCTTTCATGTCATCGGCATCCCTGTGTTCGTTCGCGAATCTTACGGACTTATGCGTTTTTTAATTCACGAAAATTATTTCGTGGCAAGTAGGGCAAAGACATTATGTAGTCGATATGCATAAACTACGTCAACCACACAAGGAGCATCCGATGCCCATGCCCGGCGTCCATCCCCGTACCGCCTACCTGTTCATCGCGCCGTTCTTCGCGGTGTTCGCGGTGTTCACGCTCTGGCCGATGCTGTTCAACCTGTGGCTGGCGTTCCGCGACTACTTTCCGCAAACCGGCAACAGCATGTGGAACGGCTTCGCGCATTTCGTCGAGCTGGCCGACTCGGCGCGTTTCGGTCACGCGCTGAAAAACTCGCTGATCTTCCTGCTGCTGGTGCCGCCGCTGCAGGTCGGCGCGCTCGCGCTGGCCTTGCTGGTGCATGCCCGCCTGCCCGGGATCGGCTTCTTTCGGGCGCTGTACTACCTGCCGGTGGTGATCGCAGTATCGATCGCCGCGGTGGTCTGGCAGCAGGTGCTGCGCTTCGACGGGCTGTTCAACTGGTTTCTGGAATCTATCCACCTGATCGGCTTCGGCGAGCAGCCGGACTGGCTCGGCGACCGCCAGCTGGCGCTGTATGCGGTGATGGCCTTCTCGTTCTGGAAGAACGTCGGCTACTACATGGTGCTCTACCTTGCCGGGCTGCAGACGGTGCCGCGCGAACCGCTTGAGGCGGCGGAGATCGACGGCGCCGATGCCTGGCAGCGCTTGCGCCATGTGGTGCTGCCGGCGCTGCAGCCGGTGATCCTGCTATGCACGCTGCTGTCGACGATCCAGGCGCTCAAGGCCTTTCAGGAAGTGATCGTGCTGACCGATGGACAGGCCGATACCCAGACCGCGCTGGTCTTTGTCTACGGCGTCGCCTTCTTCGGCCACAACTTCGGCCTTGCTGCGGCGGCCGGGCTGATCGTGACGCTGGTCTGTCTCGCGCTCGCAGCGGTGCAGCTGCGCTTTTTCGGCGAGCACGGCCTGCTGCGTCGTGGAGGAGGGCTATGAATCAGCTCGTTGTTCAAGCGCTGGTCCTGCCGGTACCGAAGGCGCCGCCGCGCTGGTACCGGTTGCGCCGGCAGGTGAAGGGCGCCGTGCTGGCGCTGCCGCGTTACGCGGCCTTGCTGCTGTTCGGTGCGTTCACGGTGTTTCCGTTCTGGTGGGCGACGGCGGTTGCGCTGTCGATGGACGGTTCGCAGATCTGGACGTTCCCCGCTGCGTTCCTGCCCACAGATCCGGGCTGGCACTGGTTCGGCCGGGTATTCGACGAAATGCCGTTCTGGCGCTATTTCGCCAACTCGCTGCTGATCGCAACCGCCACGACGGTGCTGGTTCTGCTGCTGACGATCCCGTGTGCGTACGCGCTGTCGCAGATGGCGTTTCGTGGCCGGAACGCGCTGTTCCTGCTGCTGCTGGCGACGCTGATGGTGCCGGCCGAGGTCGCCATCGTGCCGAACTTCATCACCTGCGCCCGGCTGGGCCTGCTCGACAGCTACGCCGCTGTGGTGCTGCCGAATGTCGCCGGCGCGTTTGGCGTGTTCCTGATGCGCCAGGCGTTTCAGGATGTGCCGGTGGAAATCCTCGATGCGGCGCGCGTCGATGGTGCCGGCGAGTTCGGCGTGATGTGGCGGGTGGCCGTGCCGATGGCGAAGCCGATGATCGCGACGCTGGCGGTATTCACCTTCGTCGCGGCGTGGAACGATTATCTGTGGCCGGCGGTGGTGCTGAAGGAGCGGCTGAAGATGCCGCTTGCCGTCGGCATTTTCAACGATCTGACCGGGCCGTTCGCGGTGTCGACCAATCTGGTGATGGCGGCGATCGTGCTCTCGGTGATCCCGGTCGTCGGCGCGTTCGCGCTGGCGCAGCGCGTGTTCCTCGGCGGTGGCGGGCTGATCGGGCGCTAGGCCTTCTTGCAGCCGGTGAAATCCGGGTAGAAGCGCTCCATCATCCGTTCGACGTACGCGACCAGCGGCTTGTGCTGCTCGGTATAGCGGCGCAGCGCCGATTCGAAGCGCGGGCACAGCGTGCCGAGCAGGAAGGCGAACACCGTCGCGTCGGCAGCGCAGATCGCGTCGCCAAGCAGGTAGGGCTTGTTGCCAAGCAGCTCGGCGACCGCGTCGATGTCGCGGCGGGCGAGTTCGAACTGCTCGTCCGGCGTATGTCGGCCCATGCCCTGGCCGTGCAGATCGCGGCTGACGCGGCGGCGGATCATAGCCTTGAATCCGGCGCGCATCGGCGCGGGCACGCCGCGGAAGAATTCGGCCGGGCCGCGTTCGAAGTTGGCGTCGTTTTCCCAGCGCAGCGCCTGCACCGCGAAGTACAGGTGGTCTTCGAGCATCTTCTCGACTGCCCACGCCAACGCTTTTTGGGTCGACGAATAGCCTTCATCGAAATCGATGTTGTAATGGTCTTCGAGATAGGCGCGGATGAAGGTCGAGTCGGTGACCTTGTGGCCGTCGTCGTCGATATAGGGCAGCTTGCCCTTGGGCGCACTGAAGATGCTGCCAGACTGAGTCTGGTAGGACAGGCCGGACATTTTCAACAGCACATCCGTCTTGGTAACGAAGGGGCTGGGGTCGGGCAGGCTCAGGCCGGGGCCGAAGGTAAACAGCGTAATCATTGGCTTTGCGGATGCGATGAACAGGTGTCAGCTCCAAGTGTAAGCGGTTCTGCCTTGCAAAGGGGTGTTCGATATCAATGTTCCGTGCCGGCCGGCCTCAGCCGCGCAGCAGCATGAGGGCCAGCGCGAACATCACCACGGCGGTCAGCAGGTCGAGCAGCCGCCAGACGATGGGCCGCGCCAGCCACGGAGCAAGCGCTCTGGCCGCGAGCGACAGCCCGAAGAACCACAGCAACGATGCCGATATCGCGCCGAGGCCGAACTGGAGCCTCGCAATCCCGTCATAACGGCCACCGACGCTGCCGAGCAGCAGCACGGTGTCGAGATAGACATGCGGGTTGAGCAGGCTGAAGCCCAGCGCGGTTGCCAGCGCCTGCCGCCGGTTAATGCTGGCGCCCTGATGCGACGCATCCAGTGCGGCGGGCTTGAAGGCGGCGCGCAGTGCACCGAACGCATACCAGAGCAGGTAGGCGGCGCCGCCCCAGCGTGCCGCCGTCAGCAGCGTCGGCGATGCGGCGAGCAGTGTGCCCATGCCGGCGAGGCCGAGTGAAATCAGCACGATGTCGCACAGCGCGCAGACCGCCGCGGTCAGCAGCGCGTGCCGGCGCAGCAGCGCCATGCGCAGCACGTGGGCGTTCTGCGCGCCGATGGCGATGACCAGGCTGCCGCCCAGCGCCAGTCCCTGCCAGTAGATCGGGTTCATGTCTGCAAGCTCCTGATGTGGCTCGCCCGCTCCTTCGCGCTGCGCGTCGGGCCCGACGGGCGTTGTCGACGCCGCGCCGCAGGATGGGTTGGCCAGTGTGGGTATCGGCCTGCAGCATAAAAATCGCCAGCGTTTCTGGCGACATGGATTAATCTATTTCAGTAATCATTAATTTTTCTAATAAATGTTCGACGGCAAACTCACCGAAGCGTTTCTGGCTGTGATCCGCGAAGGCAGTTTCGAGCGGGCCGCGGCGGTATTGCATCTGACGCAATCGGCGGTATCGCAGCGCATTCGCGCACTCGAGTCGCGCTTTGGCCAAACCTTGCTGACGCGGGGCCGACCTTGCGTGCCGACCGGCGCTGGCCAGACGCTGCTGCGCTATCTGGACCGGATACGGCTGCTGGAGGAAGAAGCGCTGCGCACGCTGGCCGGCCCCGGCGAAGGGCCGTCGCGGCTGGCGCTGGCGGTCAATGCCGACAGCCTGCATGCGTGGCTGCCGAGGGTGCTGGCCGAAACGCTGGCCGGTTCGCCGTTCACCATCGAATTGCAGGTCGACAACGAGGATTACACGCACGAATTGCTCGCACGCGGTGAGGTGCTTGCATGCGTGTCGGCGCGGGCCGATGCGATGCGCGGCTGCATTGCCGAGCCGCTGGGCGTGCTGCGTTATGTGTGTGCGGCAACGCCGCGCTTTGCCGTGCGCTATTTCCCCGATGGTGTGAGTCGTGCCGCGCTGCTGCATGCGCCCGGGCTGCTGTACAACCGCAAGGATGCGATGCTCGGCGCCTACCTGGCACGGCATTTCGGTATCACCGAAGGTCATTACCCGGCGCATCTGATGCCGTCGTCACAGGCTTTCGTCGATTTCGCACTGCTCGACGTCGGCTATGTACTGGTGCCCGAACTCGCGGTCGGCGCGCACTTGGCGAACGGCGCGCTGATCGACCTGTTGCCGGCGCGGCCGCACGATGTGCCGCTGTACTGGCATGCGTGGCAGATACAGGCGCCGATGGTCGATGCCTTGTTCCGCCGTATCGTCGCTGCCGCACGCGCGGTGTTGCGTCAGCCCGAGGCTTAATTGCTCCAGCGCGTGCGCTCGTTCACAAAGCGGTAGTAGCGCACCAGGGTGATTTTGCCGTTGCGATCAAGCAGTGGCCTTGGCACCGGGCCGAATGGCGCGGCGTAGCGGATGATTTTCAGCGTCTCGGCGTCGAGCCGCGGATCGCCGGAGGTTTCCTCAACCTCGGCGTCGGCGATGGTGCCGTCGCCGTTGAGCACCAACCGGAACCGCAGCAGGCCCTGCAAGGGTTTGCCCTTTTCGTCGCGCGGATAGTTCATCGTGCCGATGCGCTCGACCTTGCTGCGGATCTGCGCCTCCCACAGGCCGAACATCGCCCGCGTATCCGGGCGTTGCTGCGCGCGCGTGGCGCTGTCTTCCTCCGCCTCACCGCCTTCTTTGGGCAGATCGGCGTAACGGGTCACCAGCTTCTTCTGCTTGCCGTCCGGACGCACGCCGATGGCGTCGTCCAGCCCCTTCATTTCGATCTCGTGATAGTTCAGGTCAAGCTGCGGCTGCGCTGCCACGGCGGGGGCGCTGGCGGCAGCCTGCTTGCGTTGCCGCGTCGGTTTGGCTGCGGATTTCGGTACGGCATAGTCCGAGCGGCCACGCACCTGCACCGGTTCCTTGACCTTGGGCTTGACCGGTTCCAGATCGACAACCGGCTCGGCCGGGGTGGGCACGGCCGGTGCATTCGGGCGTGGTGTTTTCACCAAGCGCATCTGCAACGGCGGACTGTCGGCGGAGGCGCTACCCGATTGTTGCTGGGGTTTGAGCAGCAGCAGCGAGAGATGCCCGAGCAAGGACACGATCAGCGCCAGCCAAAGCCAGTACGGTGATCGTTGTCCGTCGGACGTCGTGTAAGTGAACAACTGCATCAATGGTTTCCGGCTGCGGCGAGCGGCTGGCGCTTACGGTGGAGGCGTGACGTTAGCATGGTTTTTTGCCGACGGCAGGCAACGGCGTGCGCATCGGCATCAAGATCGTGGTTTCAGGGAACCTGTCCGGTGTTGATCGGGTCAGTTTAATGGATCGGGTGCAAATGCCGTTTGGCATGCGTGCCCCGAGTAGAACAAGGAACAAGCCCGTGAATATGAAATCCCGTGTTGCACTGATGTCGCTCTCCGGCTTCCTGATCGTTGGCATGGCCAACGCCGCCGGCGAGGTTTGCACCGCCAAGATCAGCGATATTGAAAACCAGATTCGCCAGGCGCGCGAGCAACATAATGACAATCGCGTCCAAGGTCTCGAAACCGCGCTGCAGCAAACCCGTGCCAATTGTAGCGAGGCAGGCGAGCAAGCCAAGCTTGAGCAACGACGTGCCGATGCCAACGCCGAGGTGGCGGAAGCACAGCGAGATGTAAGTAAGGCACAGCGCACGCTGGATCAGGCCAAGTCCGAAGGACGCAGTGCCAAAAAGATCGCCGACAGACAGCAGAAACTGGATAAAGCGCAACGCAAGCTGAGTGAGCGCAAGGCGGAGCTCAAGGCGCTGGGGTCGATGTAGGCGATGATCGATAGTGATCAGCTAAAGCAAAACGGGAAGGCGATGCCTTCCCGTTTTTTATTGCGCCGACCAAACGAGATGGTTCATTTGATCCGGTTCCAGACCGCAATCGCTTCCTTTCGGGTGGGCTGCGGGGCGCAAATCACATTGCAACTGCCGTTGTTGCCGAATTTGACGCATTGCACCCATACGCGGTTGGCACCCGCTTTACGGACATCGGGTGCCGCGCCGCATTTGGGGCAGGGCTGGGGAACAACGGCAGGTCTGGATTCGGTCATGGGTATCTGGGGCAAAGGGCAGGGCAAAGCGGCAGCATACGCGCCGGCGTGCCCGGCTGCTACTTGTTGCGGTAAGCGCAAAAGCCCGGACGCGGGCCGATCTTCGGGTGGTTTCTGCAGGTGTTGGGGCGCAGGTCGTAGACGGTGCACAGCCGCGTATCGGCATCCAGATAAGTGCATTCACCACTGGAACGGCGCGCTAGCGTGAAGACACCGTGCTTGAAGTTGAAGTGTTCGATCACGCCGGCCTTTTGCAGGCGCTTGGCAATCTGTTTCGGTTGCTCATGCTCGGCCTCGAAAGCGTCGACCTCGCCCATGCGCACCAGATCGGGCAGCTTGACCTCGACCGGCATGCTGCAACAGGCTGATTTGCAGTCAAAGCACATGCCATTGCGATAGCGCGCCCAGGTGTCGAGGTTCTCAAGCGTGGAGACGTGGATCAGTTTTTTGTACGTGGACGTGGACATGGACAGCAATGCGGACGTGAAGCGGGGCGATTATACGCATGCTGCGGCGCTACAGTCCGGCAAGGGCCAGACGGTTTGGCCTGACCAGTAATCGTTTGTCATGTTTGGACGCTTGTGTGCCGCAGCCGGGGTCGCCAGACTGCATGGACAGCTTGGGGCTGACCGGGTGATTTTTTGGGGAAAACGACCATGAGTGTACGAATCGATCAACACGATGGCGCCGATCTGATCGGCGTAAGCCTGCGCACCTCGGTGCGCGACGGCCGCAACCAGCGCGACATCACCGCCGCATGGCAAGCGGTGATAGCCGAGGACAAGCTAGCGGCCATTCCCGGCCGTATTGGCGCGCCGTACCCGTTTTACGGCGTCGTTTATGATTTCGACCCGGATACCACCGATTTCAGCTATCTGATCGGCGTTCCGGTCACCGCCGGCAGCGTCGCCCCGGCGGGATTTGTGGCGCTGCAACTGGCGCCGGCACGCTACGCGGTGCTGACGACCGAGCCGACGGCGAGCGAGGCCGATTTCATCGGAGCGATCCAGCAGGGCTGGCCGGCGATCATGGCGTGGCTGAACGCATCCGAGTACACCCACAGCGGGACGTCGGAATTCGAGTATTACGACGAACGCGGCGAACCGGGACGCAGCGACCGCACCATGGAAATCTGGTTGCCGATCCAGCCCAAGTAAGGACCGAACCCGAGGTTGAGTATGAGAAATACGGGAACAGCACGATGAGCCACGCTGTAACGCAAGTACAGGCGGGCGATTTGCCGCGTCTGCTTGCCATCTGGGAGGCCGCGGTTCGGGCCAGCCATGATTTTCTGAGCGAAGACGATATCCAGCTCTACAAGCCGCTGGTGCGCGATGTTTACCTGCGACTGCCCGGGCTGACGCTGGCGTGCGTACGTGACGAGCATGGCGACGTGGCCGGCTTCATCGGGATTGCAAATGGCAGCATCGAAATGCTGTTTGTCGATCCTGCATCACACCGGCAGGGCATGGGCCGGGCACTGCTGACGCATGCGCTGGACGAGCATGGCGCCACGCGTGTCGATGCCAACGAGCAAAACACCGGGGCGATCGGGTTCTATACCCGCATGGGCTTCGTGGTGGAGAGCCGCTCGCCGCTGGACGGTACCGGAAGGGCGTTCCCTATCCTGCACATGCGCTTGGCCAGTGGCTGAGACCGCAAGGCTGCTACTGATGCTGGCGCCCATAGCGCTGCAGGCAATACGCGTACAGCCGCTCGACCTCGGCGCGCGCCCACGGGGTGCGGCGCAAGAAGGTGAGGCTGGATTTGATGCTGGGGTTGGTCACAAAGCAGCGGATGTCGATCTTCCGGCTGAGTTCTTCCCAGCCGAAAAAATCCACCAGATCAATCAGCATTTTTTCCAGCGTTACGCCGTGTAGCGGGTTACTGACTTGGGTATCGGTCATCTTGATCGCCTTGTTGCCACATCACGCGGCGGAATAGAAAACGAGCCGACGCGTCGGCTCGTTGTACACGGTCAACCGCTGCAGCTGCAGCGGTTTTTCGCTGTTTAGCGCGTCACCGGCTTATAGCGGATGCGCTTCGGTTTCGCGCCTTCTTCGCCCAGACGTTTCTTCTTGTCGGCTTCGTATTCCTGATAGTTGCCGTCGAAGAAGGTCCATTGCGAATCGCCTTCGGCCGCGATGATGTGCGTGGCGATGCGGTCAAGGAACCAGCGATCGTGCGAGATCACGAAGGCGGTGCCGGCGAATTCCAGCAGCGCATCTTCGAGCGCGCGCAGGGTTTCGACGTCAAGGTCGTTGGACGGTTCATCGAGCATCAGCACGTTGCCGCCCTTGAGCAGCGTCTTGGCCAGATGCAGACGGCCGCGCTCGCCACCGGAGAGCATGCCGACCTTCTTCTGCTGATCGCCGCCCTTGAAGTTGAAGCGGCCCAGATAGGCGCGGCTGCTCATCTCGAACTTGCCGACGGTGAGGATGTCGTTGCCACCGGAGACATCGTCGAACACGGTCTTGTCGTCTTCCAGCCCTTCGCGGCTTTGCTCGACGAAGGCCGTTTGCACGGTCTGGCCGATTTCCACGGTGCCCGAATCCGGCTGCTCCTTGCCGGCGATCATCTTGAACAGCGTCGATTTACCGGCGCCGTTCGGGCCGATAATGCCGACGATGGCACCGGCCGGGGCCGAGAAGCTGAAGTTGTCCATCAGCAGCCGGTCGCCAAACGATTTGGACACACCGTTGAAATCGATCACCTGATTGCCGAGGCGTTCGGCGACCGGAATGAAGATTTCCTGCGTTTCATTGCGCTTCTGGTGCTCGAAGCTGCTCAATTCTTCAAAGCGGGCAATCCGCGCCTTGGATTTGGCCTGACGCGCCTTCGGGTTCTGGCGCACCCATTCCAGTTCCTTGTGCAGCGCCTTTTGGCGAGCCGATTCGGTGCTTTCTTCCTGCTTCAAGCGGGCTTCTTTTTGCTCCAGCCAGCTCGAGTAATTGCCCTTCCACGGAATGCCGTGACCGCGGTCGAGTTCGAGAATCCACTCGGCGGCGTTGTCGAGGAAGTAGCGATCGTGGGTCACCGCAACCACGGTGCCGGGGAAGCGCACCAGGAACTGTTCCAGCCATTCGACCGATTCGGCGTCCAGGTGGTTGGTCGGTTCATCGAGCAGCAGCATGTCGGGCTTGGAGAGCAGCAGCTTGCACAACGCGACGCGGCGCTTTTCACCACCGGAGAGCAGGCCGATCTTGGCATCCCATGGCGGCAGGCGCAGTGCGTCGGCGGCCAGTTCCATCTGCAGCTCGGTGTTGTCGCCGGCGCCGGCGGAAATGATCGCTTCAAGCCGGCCCTGTTCGTCGGCCAGCGCGTCGAAGTCGGCATCTTCCATGGCGTATTCGGCGTACACCTCTTCGAGGCGCTTTTGCGCCGCCATCACTTCGCCCATGCCCGATTCGACTTCCTGGCGCACGGTGGCTTCGTTGTCGAGCTTCGGTTCCTGTTCGAGATAACCGATCTTCACGCCGGCCAGATGCTGGACTTCGCCGTCGAACTCCTTGTCGGCGCCGGCCATGATGCGCAGCACGGTGGATTTACCCGAGCCGTTCAGGCCGAGCAGGCCGATCTTGGCACCAGGGAAGAACGAGAGCGAGATGTCCTTGATGATCTGCCGTTTCGGCGGGACGATCTTGCTCACGCGGAGCATCGACATTACATATTGAGCCATGAGAAACCGTAATCCAGACTGGTTTTGAATGGCGCGATTCTACCAAAGCGGGGGCCGGGCAGCGCCGTTATAAACACAAAGCCCGGCATCGGCCGGGCTTTGACGGGGAGTGGCCCGGATTCAGGCGCGAGCCAGAGTGGTGGCGATGCTGTGTTTGCGTCCCGCCAGCGGCACGAAACCCAGCGCGATGCCAAGCAAGGCAATGGCGGCGATGTAATGCCCGGGAGCGAGCGCATCGCGCTGTACCCACAGCGTCAGCAGCATCGGCGTCAGCCCGCCGAAAATGGCGTAGGCGACGTTGTACGAGAACGAAAGCCCGGTAAAGCGCACCGCCGCAGGGAAGGCGCGCACGGCCACGAACGGCACGGTGGCGATGGCGCCGACGAAGAAGCCCGTGAGCGTGTAATTGACCAGCAGCGTCGAGTCGGTGCCCGGCAGGCCGGTGTAGAAGTGGTAGCTGCTGGCGAACAGGCCGATAAAGCCGATCAGCATGGTACTGCGTGCGCCAAAGCGGTCGGCCGCTGCGCCGAACACAATGCAGCCCAGCGTCAGCGCCAGGGTCGCAAGACTGTTGGCCTGCAGCGCCAGCGCTGGGGCGATGTGCTGGACTTTTTGCAGATAGGTTGGTGTGTAAAGAATCACCACCACGATCGCGGCCGACAGCACCCAGGTCAGCAGCATCGTGACCACCACGGCGCTGGCGTGCTCGCGCAGCGTGGCCTTCAGCGGCAGGCCGTCGGCCAGCGCCTTGTTGGCGTGCAGCTCCTTGAAAATCGGCGTTTCCTGCAGAAACCGGCGCAGGTAGACGGCGAAGAAGCCGAACACGCCGCCGAGGATGAACGGAATCCGCCACGCGTAGCCGGCCACGTCTTCCGGGCTGTAGCGGGTGTTGATTGCCGCGGCGACGAGCGAACCGAGCAGGATGCCGGCGGTGAGGCCGGCCGTCAGCGTGCCGACAGCAATGCCGGTGCGGTTGGCCGGGGCGTGTTCGGCCACGAACACCCAAGCGCCGGGGACTTCGCCGCCGATCGCGGCGCCCTGCATCACGCGGAACAGCAGCAGCAGCAGCGGCGCGGCAATGCCGATGCTGGCGTAGGTCGGCATCAGGCCAATCGCCAGCGTCGGCACGGCCATCAGGAAAATCGACAGCGTGAACATCTTCTTGCGGCCGAGCTTGTCGCCGAAGTGGGCAATGATGATCCCGCCCAGCGGTCGCGCCAGATAGCCGGCGGCGAAGATGCCGAAGGTCTGCAGCAGGCGCAGCCAGTCCGGCATGTCCGGCGGGAAGAACAGGTTGCCGATGACGGCGGCGAAAAAGACGTAGATGACGAAGTCGTAGAATTCGAGCGCGCCGCCAAGGGCGGACAGCGTCAGCGTGCGGAAATCATCGCGGTTCAGTGGGCGATGGGCCGATGCGGTCGTCGTCGAGAGGGGCGTAGTCATGGTGAGCAGGAGCCGTAGTCATGGAAAACGGCTGCGCGACGACGGGTCGGGGTAGGGACTGCCAGCGGATCGCCCAAGGGGTGGTGGGCGGCGATGCGGGACGGGGTGGGTCCTGCGCAAGTGCCGGGAGTGCACAGCCAAGGTGCATTCTAACGATGAAGCTAATAGGCGAGCAAAAGAGTGGGGCGTTAAATTCGCTAAGCGAACCGGAGGATGCTGCGTGCGTCGTTACGTTTCTTCGTTGGGCTTTGTATCAATGATTACGACGTTTATGGATTTTTGAAGAAGTAGCTGAACCTCGGACACAGAGTAGCCCTTCGCATGTATTGTTTCGCCCGCTTCTGTGCTGATCGATATTTCTCGGCTTTTTCTTGCCTCTATCCACGCAACAACGACTTTCGCGATGGCATTCCAGGGCATGGCGTCTGAAAGGGCGGTAATCGCTTCAACCAAACCCGAGGCTTGGGGGCCGGTTGAGTACGTCAAGATGGGACCGTGCGGAATGCGAGCCTCATCTAATGCTGCCAAAAATGACTCAGCACCATGCTTGAAGAGTGTTAGGCGGACTGAGCTATATGCTCCATTGATCATTTACTACTCCTTGGCTGATCTGAAACATCACGCCAGATCGAGGCAATGTGATGGTGGTTAGTGTGGATGCAGAGCGTCAGCCCAGCCCAGCGCGGCTATCACCGACTGCATGTCGTCGGCCAGCGGGCAGCCCAGTTCAAGCGCTTCGCCGCTGACCGGATGGGCGAGTTTCAGATCGACACAGGCAAGCAGCATGCGCGCTACGCCGAAACGCTCGGCGAACATCCGGTTGTGCCGGCCCTTGCCGTAGGTGGCGTCGCCGATGATCGGGTGGCTGGCATGTTTGAGGTGGCGGCGCAGTTGGTGGCGCCGGCCGGTCAAGGGCGAGAGTTCTGCCAGCGAATAGCGGCTGGTCGGATAACGGTCGACGGCGATATCGAGTTCGGTGCTCGCCAGCCGGCGGTAGTCGGTGACCGCGTCCTGTGCGCTGGTCGCGACCGCATCGCCGGCGAATTCGTAGGCATCAATCAGCCGCGCGAGCGGATGATCGATGCAGCCGGCCTCGGGCAACCAGCCGCGCACGACGGCCAGATAGGTTTTTTCCACCGCGCGGGTTTCAAACGCGGCGGTCAGCGTGCGCGCGGTGTCCTGATCGAGCGCGAACATCAGAATCCCCGATGTGCCCTTGTCGAGCCTATGCACCGGGTAAACGCGCTGGCCGAGCTGGTTGCGGACGATCTGCATCGCAAAGCGCGTTTCGTGCCGATCGATCATCGACCGGTGCACCAGCAAGCCCGATGGTTTGTGCACCGCGACCAGATACTCATCGCGGTACAACAGCGGCAGCGTTTCGCGGCTCATTCGCCGCCCGGCGCGAGCACGGTACGGTTGCCGTTGCTTTCCATCGCGCTCACCAGGCCCGCGGCTTCCATGCTTTCGATCAGCCTTGCTGCGCGGTTGTAGCCGATGCGCAGCTGCCGCTGTACCGACGAAATCGATGCCCGGCGCGACTGCATCACCATCGCCACGGCTTCGTCGTAGAGCGGATCGGCCTCGGCATCGCTGCTGCTGCCGCCGGTATTGCCGGCGGCCTCGGCATCGAAGCCGCCGTTGAGAATGCCGTCGACGTAATCGGGTTCGCCGAACTGTTGTTTCAGGTATTCAACGACCTGGTGGACTTCGTCGTCGGCGACAAACGCACCGTGCACGCGCTGCGGGTAGCCGGTGCCCGGCGGCAGGAACAGCATATCGCCCTGACCCAGCAGCGCCTCGGCGCCCATCTGGTCGAGGATGGTACGGCTGTCGATTTTGCTCGATACCTGGAACGCCAGCCGGGTCGGAATGTTGGCCTTGATCAGCCCGGTGATCACGTCGACCGACGGCCGTTGGGTGGCGAGGATCAAATGGATGCCGGCGGCGCGGGCCTTTTGCGCCAGACGGGCGATCAGTTCTTCGATCTTCTTGCCGGCGACCATCATCAGATCGGCGAACTCGTCGACGACCACGACGATGAAGGGCAGGTGTTCGAGCGGCTCGGGGTTGTCCGGCGTCAGCGTGAACGGATTGGTCAGCTTCTTGCCGGCTTTTTCGGCATCCTTGACCTTCTGGTTGAAGCCGGCGAGGTTGCGCACGCCCATGGCGCTGAGCAAGCGATAGCGCTTTTCCATCTCGGCGACGCACCAGTTCAGCGCATTGGCGGCGAGCTTCATGTCGGTCACCACTGGCGCCAGCAGATGCGGAATGCCGTCGTACACCGACAGTTCCAGCATCTTCGGGTCGACCATGATGAAGCGGACTTCTTCCGGTGTGGCCTTGTACAGCAGCGATAGAATCATCGCGTTGACGCCGACCGACTTGCCCGAGCCGGTGGTGCCGGCCACGAGCATATGCGGCGCCTTGGCCAGATCCATCACCGATGGCTTGCCGGTGATGTCCTTGCCCAGTGCCAGCGTCAGTTTCGAGCCCGATTGGGTGAACACATCGTCGGCAAGCACTTCGGAAAGCCGGATCATCGCCCGGGTCGGGTTCGGTAGCTCCAGCCCCATGCAGGTCTTGCCCGGAATGGTTTCAACCACGCGGATCGATGCCAGACCGAGCGCGCGCGCCAGATCTTTCATCAGGTTGACGATCTGCGCGCCGCGCACACCGACAGCCGGTTCGACTTCGAAGCGGGTAATCACCGGGCCGGCGTAGGCATCGACCACGCTGACCTTGACCTTGAATTCGGCCAGCCGCTCTTCGATCAGGATGCCGCGTTCGAGCAGGTCTTCTTCGGATACCGTTTGCACGAAACTGGATGCGGGCTGCAGCAGCGAGAGCGGTGGCAGTTTTGATTCGTCGTAATGCCGGCTTGGCGCGGTCGGGCCGGGGACGACGGCTGTGGTTGGAAGCGGCGCGACGACCGGCTCTGGCGATTTGCCGACGGTTTGCTCGGCGATGTCATCATCCCATTCGAGCGTGGTCGCTGCGGCCGGCTGCCACGGCGTTACCGGTTTGGATTCCGGGGTCGGGATGGCAGCAACTGTGGCGGCGACTGCCGGAGCGATGGCTGCTGCGGTTTCCGTTCTGATATCGGCGACTGCCACATCGATCGTTGTGGCCGGCTCGGCTGTGGCTTCGATCGGTGCTGCGGCTTCCACTGCGTCGGCCTCAGGCGCGGGGGTGATCGTGGGCGCGATGACGGCCGGAACGGTATCTACTGCCGGGACTGGAGGCGCTTCGGTTTCGATCTCAAGCGTCGTTACCTGTGCGGTTGGTGCCGCGGTCTGCTGCAGGCTCCACTCCAGCGGCGGCAGTTCGGCCGGTAGCGGGGTGATGCGCGAGTCTTCAGGGACGAGCTGAACCGTTTCAACGAGCGGTGCGACAATCGTGACCGCTTCAGCGGGTGTCGGCGCGGGTATGGTTGGAGCGGTCGCCGCCGGGGTGTTCAAGCGCGCCGCTGCGGGCGTGGCGGGCTTGTTTGGAAAAGGGCGGGTGGTCACGCGTGGCTGGCTGCCGGCGGGCGTGCTTGTCTGCCGGTTGATCGGCTGGGGTACAACCCGGCCCGATGCGCGCAGTGCCTGATCGGCCTGGAGGCGCAAGGTACGGGTATTGAGTTCAACCGGTTGATTCGAGCGCATCGGCGTTGGCGCCGGGGTCCGCCCATTGTGGATTTCGCGCAGTCGGGCGCGCACTTCGTCGGCTTCGATCACCGCCATCACCGGCGCGGCTTGCGCGACGGAAGCCGGACGGTTGCGATACACGCGCTGCAGATTGTCCATCACCTGCTGCGGGCCGATCACCGGCAACTCGCGGTGTGGGCGCGGTGCCGGTTCGCTGGCTTGACGCGGTGGAGGGGCTTCGCGGCGCGTTGACGGTGGCGTGACGAGGCCCGGTTCATCGCGGTTCTCGCGGACAAATTCGGCGCGGGACGCGCGTACCGTCGCCGGTGCGGCCGACTCGACCCGCTGCATGGGCGCTGCTGCGTGCACCCTGGTTTCGGCTTGAGGTTCGCTCGGCGTTTTGCGCGTAGCGATCGCCGCTGGCGCCACGTCAAAGCGCGGTTCGATGTGCTGAGCAGGTTCGAACGCGGTGTCGTCCGTCTCCGGGGCGCGGGCTTTCGCCTCGGCGCGCTTCTCCTGCATGGTGCGCCACCAGCCCGAAATCCGCTCGGTCGGCAGCAGTTGCGACGCGGCATTGCCGGCGCTGTTGAGCATTTTCGAGGTGGTTTCGCGCAGGCCGATCGAGGGCGTGTTTTCGCTGTAATCCTCTTCGGGTTCGGACGTGGCTTCCGGCTCGGGCTCGCTCGCCGTGTTGTAGTACGGCGTATCGCGCAGATCGCGCCACCAGTTCGCCAGCCGCTCGAATGGATGAAAATCGCGCAAGGCCGGTATGCCCTCGCGCAAGGCTCCGTTGGCCGAGGCGAGCAGCGCCGGCCAGTGATGCTGGGTTGCCAGCGGAATGCCGATGCCAAAACCGAGCAGCAGCGTGACGATCGCCGCGACGGCGTTGCCATGCACGAGCCCCAGACTGCCGAGCAGCCATTCGCCGAGTTTGGGCAGGCCATTGTCACCGGCGAGGTAGTCGGCAAAGACCAGCGTGATGAACAGCAGCACCGCGCCGCCAATGCGCAAGGCGCGGCCCGGGCGCGGCTCGCCTTGCAAGGGCCAGCGACTGCGCCATGCCTGTCGCAGCAGCGGCAGTGCCAGCAGCCAGCTGACGTGGCCGAACAGTAGTGCCAAGGGGCCGCCGGGCAAAGTCATCAACAGGACGACAAGGCTTGCGAACAGCCACGATAGTGTCTTGATGAAACGGAACTGGCCGCTTGCGGCGGCGCCCTGCTCGGTGGCTTCCGGTTCGATATCTTGGGGGCGCGGATCTTGGGACACGGGATTTCCAGTTCGCGGGCCGGTATGGCCCGAAACAGGCAGCCGCGGCGCAAGCGGGGCGGCACCTGGAATTCAATAGGGGCTGCGGCGTCGGAGAGCGGCAGAACAAGCACGAAAATCGTGCTGGAATGCGGCTTGGCGGCAGGTATGCCGCGCTGCCCGGTGCAGTTTGATGAAGGCCAAAAGTGTATCACAGTCGCAGCTGCGTCCGGCAGCGGGCGTGGCGCTGGCAGGCACCGTGTGCGCTGCGTCACAGCGGGTAATCCGGATGGCATGCAAGCCCCGGATTGGGCCGAAAGCGCTTGTTCCGCTATGCGTGAATATTGTCTTGCCGTCGTGCAAGCACGCCTGTCCGTCGCCTGCGGCGGGTTTGGTGGCTCCCTGTCTGCGGCGTATGCTCGATCAGGTCTGAATGACCGGGAGCCACGCCATGAAAACCGCCGCCAACACTCAGCGTTTTCTGAATAACTGGCGTGATGAAAAGAACAGCGCTGCGCTGTATCAGGCCCTGGCCGAAGCCGAGAAAAACCCGGATCGGCGGGTGATATTTCGCCAGTTGGCCGAGGCCGAGCAAGGACATGCACAGATCTGGCGCAAGCGTCTTGAGGCCGCCGGCGTGGCGGTGCCGGCGTTTCGCCCGGACTTCAAGACGCGCTTGTTGCGGCGGCTGATACGCTGGTTCGGCCCGTCCTTCGTGATCGCGTCGGTCGCTGCGGCCGAAGCCGCCGACGAGAACAAATATGCCGGACAGGCCGACGCCGGCGCACTGTCATCGGAGGAACGAAGTCACGCGGCCATCGTCGGCGCGGTTGCCCGCGGCTCGGTGGATGGCGCCGCGATTGCCCGCGCTGAACCGTGGCATCGCGGCGTGAGCTCGGGTAACGATTTGCGCGCGGCGGTGCTCGGCGTCAACGATGGGCTGGTGTCGAATTTCTGCCTGATCATGGGGGTGGCCGGTGCTGGCGCCGCGCAGGCATCAGTGCTGCTGACCGGCGCGGCGGGGCTGTTGGCTGGCGCGATGTCGATGGCGCTGGGCGAGTGGTTGTCAGTTACCAACGCACGCGAGCTGGCCGGCTCGCAACTGGCCCGAGAGGCCGAGGAGCTGGCGCAAACGCCCGAGGCGGAACAGCACGAACTGGTGCTGATTTACCGTGCCAAGGGTCTGCCCAAGGACGAAGCCGAACAGATCGCCGCGCGGCTGATGCAGGACCCGGATACCGCCTTGCAGGCGCTGGCGCGCGAGGAGCTCGGCATCGATCCCGACGCGCTGGGCGGCAATCCGTGGCGTGCGGCTGGCGTATCGTTTTTACTGTTTTCGATGGGGGCGCTGATGCCGGTATTGCCGTTTGCGCTACTGAACGGCACGGTGGCGATTATCGGCAGCGCCGTGCTCAGCGTGCTGGCACTGCTTTTCGTCGGTGCCGTGACCTCGCTGTTCAACGGGCGCTCGGCGACGTTCTCGGCAATCCGCCAGACGCTGACCGCGTCGGTGGCGGCGGCGATCACCTTCGGCATGGGATATTGGCTCGGCGCATCGCTGTCCTGAGAGCCCGTTCACGATCTTGCCTTTAACCCGCTGAGCGTCGCTGGCGACAGATCGTGAACAGCTGCTGATGCACCGCGCGGCTAGTCGTCGCTCTGGCTCGCCGTCGCGTCATCGGGCGCAATCGCCTCGGCCAAGACCTTGTCGATGCGCTTGCCATCCATATCGACGACCTCGAAACGCCAGCCTGCCCATTCGACATAATCGGCGGTGTTCGGCACCCGGCCGAGCAGCAGCATCACCATGCCGGAAAGCGTGTGGTAGCGCCCCTTGGCTTCTTCCGGCGCGGTCTTGAGATCGAGGTGATCCTTGAGTTCCGGGATCGGGATCATGCCGTCGAGCAACCACGAGCCGTCGTCGCGCTGTACCGCCCAGGCGTCGTCGGAGTTGTCCGAATGGAACTCGCCGGTCACCGCTTCCAGCACATCGTGCAGCGTGATCATGCCTTCGATCTCGCCGTATTCATCCAGCACGAACACCATCTGCATATTGTTGCTGCGGAAGTTATCCAGCAGCTCCATGCCGGTCAGCGTTTCCGGCACGTACACGCAGGGGACGAGATTGGCGGTCAGGTCGGGCTGCTCGCCGCGCAGCGTATAGGCCAGTACCTGTTTGGCGTGGAGCACGCCGACGATTTCGTCGAGGCTGTCCTTGCAGACCGGAAAGCGCGAGTATTCCGATTCCGAAATGAGACGCAGGTTCTCTTCCAGCGGGGCGGAGAGATCAAGATAGGTGATGTCCGAACGGGGAATCATCATCGAGCCGAGCTGGCGATCGTCCAGGCGGAACACATTGCGGACCATTTCATGCTGATGTTGCTCGATCACCCCCGATTCGGAGCCTTCGTCGAGCATGGCCTGGATTTCTTCTTCGGTGACGCCCTGATTGCCGGTCTGCTTGACGCCGAGCAGGTGCAGGATGGCGTGTGTCGACATCGTCAGCAGATAGACGAAGGGGCGGGCGATCAGCGCCAGTAGTTGCATCGGCCGGGCCACCAGCCGGGCGATGACCTCCGGATTGAGCTGGCCCAGGCGCTTGGGCACCAGTTCGCCGACGACGATGGAGACGTAAGTCACGACGATGACCACCAGCGCGGTTGCGAAGATACCGGTGGCCTTTTCAGGCAGGTCAAAGCTTTGCAGCCAGCTTGAAAGCGGTGCGGCCAGTACCGATTCGCCGACGATACCGTTGAGGATGCCGATCGAGGTAATGCCGATCTGCACCGTGGAGAGGAAGCGCGTCGGATCTTCTCCGAGCTTGAGCGCGGTCGCTGCCGATGTATCGCCGTCGGCGGCCAGTTTTTTCAGGCGGGCTTTGCGGGCGGTGACAAGGGCGATCTCGGACATCGCGAAGATGCCGTTCAGCAAGATCAATCCCAGCAGGAGCAGGACGTCCATTTCAGCGTTCTCCGTTGCGGAGAGCGCTCTGCCGGCGGGGCGCCGTCAGGTCGAGGGGGTGCCACGCGCACGGCGGCGATGAGCAAGCGGAATCACGTTTACTTCGGCAACTGGGGATGTCCATATGGTGAAGGGCGAAAGCCCGGTCACTCCTGGGAGGTTGTTCAAGGAAATACTATGTTAGCGGTGAGTGGGCGGTGGCGACAATGACTGCGCGCTGCTAAGGCGCTGCGCCCGCTCCCGGTTCGTGAGTCTGGCGGGGGTAGAAGGCGAAGCGCAGCGCGCGGCCGATACTCGCCGGGACGACCGAGCCGTGGTCTTCGTCATCGAAGCGCTGGAACGCGACGCGATCGGCGGCGCCCGGCACGCTGGCGAGCCGTTGCGCCAATGCGCTGGCTTCGCTGGCCATATTGAACTGGGTTTCCTTGCCGCCGACGGTGATCAGGAGCCGGGCCGTATCAACGGGCTTGCTGCTTGCATAGGCTGTGGCTTCGGTGACGATGGCGCGCTCATCCCACCAGACCGACGGGCTGGCGACGAGATAAGTGCTGAACAGCGTCGGCCGGCTGAAGCGCAGATGCAGCGTGAACAGGCCGCCGAGCGAATGGCCGAACAGTGTTTGCTGGCTGGCATCCACGGGATAACGCGCGGCGATGGCCGGCATCAATTGCTGCTGGAGGAAATCGGCGAAGGCCTCGCGCCCGCCGGTTTTGGGTGGGCGGTTGAATTTCTTCGGGATGCGCTCGTCGGGAACGAGCGAGGTGAGGTCGAAATAGCGCCGGTCACTATCGAAGGGCTGGTCGGTCGGATAGCCGATGCCGACCACCAGCACGTCCTGCAGCGGCCGCTGCATCCGCGCCGCACCGGCCGCGATGGCGAAGTGGGCGTTGCCATCGAGCAGGTACAGCACCCGGTAGCCGTTGGGGGGCGGCGGACTCTGCGGTTTGGCGACAAAGATGCGATAGGGCAGGCCGTTGCTTTGGGCCTTGAGCTCGTACTGCACCGCCCCGGTGATGGCCAGTGGGCGGGGTGGCGGGAGCGGGGTGGCGGCAAGGCTTGGTGTCATCAGCAGGCAAAGTAGCAAGGGTGCGAATCGGCTGAGTTTGAACATCATGAGTACCAATATATCTTGTTGGAACGCTTTGTTTGGTCGGCCCGATGGCGGTCGGTTTGCCTGTGACCGGTTCGATCGGCCATCGACGACGATCAACGCAGCCGCGCGGCTTTGGGGGTGATGCCGAAACGGCGCTTGAACGCGGTGGCGAAGTTGGCGGCGCTGGTATAGCCGGCCAGATCGGCGGCCTCGGCCACGCTGATACCGTCGCGTTCGAGCGCTTCGCGCGCGACCAGCAAGCGGCGCAGTCGCAGGTAATCGAAGACCGTGTGGCCAAAGAGTTGCTTGAAGCGCTGCTGCATGGCATTGACGTTCAGCCCGGCGTGGCGGGCGAGGTCGTCGAGCGTATGCGCATCGGCCGCGCCGCTGTCGAGGTAATCGCGCAGCGCCTGCATCTGCCGCAGCTCGCGCGGCCGCAGGCCGGTGGTGGTCGGTGCGGCGATTTGCGCCAGCGTCTGCACCACGAGTTCGATGGCGCGGCTTTCCAGGTAGAGCTTTTCCAGCAAGGGCGCGTACGCCGGCGGGCGCAACAGCGACTCGGCAACGGCGATCTGCCGCGCCGACGGGCGCCAGCGCTGCACCGCCAGATGGCAGCGGCAGAATTGCCGTAGCGCGTCGTGCTCGGCGCCGTCGAGCAAGCCGCTGGAATCGAGCCATTCCCGGCTCAGGGTCAGGCTGACCTTGCGCTCGATGGTGCTGTCGGTGGCGCGGCGGGTGAATACATCCGGTTGCGCTACCGACACCAGCGCGGCCTCGTTGACGAGCCGGCCGGCGGTGTCGCAGTGCGAACCCAGCTGCAGCCGGCGCTTGCCATACGAGACATCGGCGCTGCCGGCGAGGAAAAGCGCGATGTTGAGTCCGCAATCGAGCTCGGCCTCGGCGCCGGTGCAGCCGAGATCCCGCTTGTGTAACACCGGGGCGTCGGTACGCGTGAGCATCAGCCCGTCGCGCAGCGGCAGCGGTTCAAAGTGTTGGGTGATCTGCATGTTCTGGCGCTTCTCTTGTCGTGGCGCTCGCAAAGGTTTTTTTGATTTTTCGCAAATGCGCCCTGTTCATTCGTATGGAATACTATGCGCCGAAAGACTCAAATGCAAATCATTCTCATTTGAGTGGCGAAGCGGCATGGGGCCGGTCGCAATAAATACAAGATGTTGCAGAGAGTGTGAAGATGATTCCCCCGTTCAAGTCCTCCCCCCTACCGCTAGTCATTGCCACCCTGTTCGCTGCCGCCGCACCGGCCATGGCCGCAGAAAACGAAACGCGGCTCGAATCGGTCGTCGTCACCGCGGCCGGCTACGAACAGAAGATCAAGGAAGCACCGGCGAGCATTTCGGTGATCACCCGCGAACAGCTGGAAAGCCAGCCGTTCACCAGTCTCGAGGACGCGGTCCGCCATGTCGAAGGCGTCAGCATTGTCGGTTCGGATCCCAACGAAACCGATATCTCGATCCGCGGCATGCCCGGCGAATACACGCTGATCCTCGTCGACGGCAAACGCCAGAGTACCCGCGAGACGATGAACCGCGGCACCGGCGGCGTGCAGCCTTACCAGATCCCGCCGATGGAGGCGATCGAGCGGATCGAGGTCGTGCGCGGGCCGATGTCGTCGCTGTACGGCTCGGATGCGATGGGTGGCGTGATCAACATCATCACCCGCAAGGTGCAGAAGGCGTGGCACGGTTCGGTGACGGGCGGCGGCACGCTGCAGGAAGACTCGAACTACGGCAACACCGGCGAAGGCAGCTTCTGGCTCGGCGGCCCGCTCAAGGACGATCTGCTCGGGCTGCAGGTCTATGGCGGCTACAGCAAACGCGGCGAAGACAATATCTATTACCCGAACAGCCTGACCGAAGGCACCAGTGGCACCAAGAACCTGAACTACGGTGCCAAGCTGACAATCACGCCGACCAAGGATCAGGACATCACGATCGAGGCCGGCCGCAACGAGCTGACCTATACCAGCACCCCGGGCGAGTCGATCGGCCCCAAGGACGCGTCGTTGAAGACCGAGCACGATCGCACCAACTGGGCGGTGACGCATAACGGCCGCTGGGGCTGGGGCACGACGACCGTGGCGCTGTACCAGGAAATCGCCAAACAGATCACCACGACCGCCGGTGTCGTGGGCGCATCCAAGCCCGAGATCACCAACACGGTGCTCGACGGTCTGGTGACCCTGCCGTTCGACACCAACATCCTCAAGCTGGGTGCGCAATACAACGACAACAAGCTCGACGGCATCAGCCGCGAGTCGGTCGTGGCCGGCCATGCGGTCAGCCCGAATTCGGTGAGCAACAAGGTGTGGGCGCTGTTCGCCGAGGACGAGTATTACCTGACCGAGCAACTCAGCCTGACCGGCGGGCTGCGCCTCGACAACGACGAACGCTACGGCAGCCACTGGACGCCGCGGCTGTACGCGGTCTACAAGGTCACCGACACCATCACCGTCCGTGGTGGCGCCGCCAGCGGCTTCAAGGCGCCGAGCCTGCGTCAGACCACGGCCGGCTATTGCATGACCTCGGGCGGCGGTACGCAAAAGCGCGGCTCCTTGTGCGGCAACCCGGATCTCGAACCGGAAACCAGCGTCACCGAGGAAATCGGCATCCGTTACGACGCGCCGAACGGCACCAACGCCAGCCTGACGCTGTTCAACAACGACTTCAAGAACAAGGTCGTCAGCTACGACACCGGCGTGCCGGATCCCTTCAACAAGGCGTTGACGATCTACAAGTACGACAACATCGACAAGGTCAACATCAAGGGTGTCGAACTCGGTGGTGCCTTGCCGTTCGCCCGCGACTGGAAGGTCGGCGGTAACTACACCTACACCCAGTCCAAGCGCGAAGGTGGCGGTGAACCCGCGTTCGATGGCGGCTCGCTCGACGGCCGTCCGCTCGACAAGACGCCGGAGCACATGGCCAATCTGCGCCTCGACTGGACGCCGATGGAAAAGCTCAACACCTTTGCCCGTGTGACCTACACCGGCAAGCAGTACTGGGCCGCGTTCCGCAACGGTGCGATGAACGTGCGCGAAGCCAGTGCGTATACCACCGCCGACCTTGGCGCCAGCTACACCTTCAACAAGTACCTGACGGCCAACTTCACCGTGCTGAACATCACCGACGAGATCGAGCCGGTGGATGACCGCACCCGCACCGGTGGCCTCGACGGCAACTGGATGGTGCAGGAAGGCCGCCGTTACTGGCTGAGCGTCAACGCCAGCTTCTGATCCCGACGGTCCCTCTTGCCCGGAGCCGACCGTTCAGCCGGTTCCGGGCTTTTTCCATTTCCTAGTGAGGCTTTCATGCCAGCAGCCCATGCCGCCGTCGCCACGCCCGATGCGGCCCGTTTCCTGTTCAAGTTGTGCAAACACTTTGCCAAGAAAATCCCGGTCGATTTCGACGAGCGCCAAGGCCGTGCCGAGTTCGCTTTCGGCACCTGTACCTTGAGCGCCAGCGAGACCGAGCTGCGCTTCGATTGCGATTCGCAGAACGACGAGGCGCTGGCCCGGCTGCAATCGGTGCTGGTCGAACACCTGGCGCTGATGACCCGTGCCAATCCGCTGCCGGTTGTGTGGATCGCCGGCGTGCGGCCACCGGTGACGGCGGCTTGATCTGACGCAAGCCCGATGTCCGCCGCCTGGTTTATAAATGCGGTATAGAATCATTCTCATTTGCAAGAAAGAAATCCAAGGAGAAGCAATGGTCCAGCGATGGCTGAAACATACCGGGATCGCGCTGGCGTGCGCGATGGGGCTGGTCGCCGTACAGGCGCATGCGCTCACGGTGACCGATCTGGCCGGCCGCAAGGTCGAGCTGCCGAAGAAGGTCGACCGCATCCTGCTCGGCGAAGGCCGCCTGTTCTACTCGCTGGCGCTGCTCGAAGGCGACAAGCCGGTCGCGCGCATCGCCGGCTGGCAGGGCGATTTCCGCCAGCTCGATCCACAGACCTACGGCCAGTACCGCGCCAAATTCCCCGAGATCGACAAGATCCCGCTGATCGGCAAGACCAGCGAAGCGTCGGTCAGCGGCGAGAAGGTCGTCTCGCTCAGGCCCGATATCGCCGTGTTCAGCCTCGCCGGCCACGGCCCGAGCGTGCACAACCCGCTGGTCAAGCAGCTCGAAGCCGCGAAGATCCCGGTGATCTTCGTCGATTTCCGGCTCAAGCCGATGGAAAACACCGTGACCAGCATGCGGCTGATGGGCAAGGCGCTGCAGCGCGAAGCACAGGCCGAGAAGTTCATCCGTTTTTACGAACAGAACATGAAGCTGGTCACCGATACGGTGAAAACGATCCCGGCGGCGCAGCGGCCGAAGGCCTTTCTCGATCTGCGCGCCGGTGCCATGGACGGTATCTACACCGCCGGCAAGGGCAGCCTGGGCGAGATGGTCGAGGCAGCCGGCGGCAGCAATATCGGCAGCGGCCTCCTGAGCACCGAAATCGGTGAAGTGAACCTCGAGAAGGTGATCGCGACCAATCCGGCCGTCTACATCGCGACCGGCGCCGGTACGCCAGATGCGAAGCTCGGGCTGAAGTTCGGCCCGGACGTGAGTGCCGATGTCGCGCGTGCCGCGCTCAAGGCCACGTCGACCCGTGCCCAGCTCGGCGCACTCGGCGCGGTGCGCAACGGCAAGTCCTACGGCGCGTGGCACCACTTCTACAACACGCCGTATCACGTCGTACTGGTGCAGCAGTTCGCCAAGTGGCTGCAGCCGGCGGCGTTTGCCAAGCTTGATCCGCAAGCGACGTGGGCGGCGATGTACAAGGACTTCCTGCCGGCGGTGACGCCGCAGGGGACGTACTGGGTCGACGCCGGGGACGGCCGGTGAGCGCACCCGAAGTTGACGTACTGAAGCCGGCCGACACCGTCGCCGGCTACCAGCGCCTGCTGGGCCGACGCCTCGCGATCATCGCCGCATTGCTGGTAGTGATCGTTACGTCCTTGCTGCTCGACTTCACCATCGGCCCGTCGGGCATGCCGATCGGCGATGTGGTCCGGGCGCTGTTCGACCGTGCCGCGGCCGACCCGGCCACCGCGGTCATCGTCTGGGACATCCGGCTGCCGTATGCGCTGATCGCCGTCGCGGTCGGCCTGGCGCTGGGCCTGGCCGGTGCCGAGATGCAGACCATCCTGAACAACCCGCTGGCCAGCCCGTTCACGCTCGGCGTGTCGCAGGCGGCGGCGTTCGGCGCCGCGCTGGCGCTGGTGCTCGACCTGAGCATTCCCGGCGTTTCGCCCGAATGGGCCGTCGCGGTCAACGCCTTCATTTTTGCCATGCTGTCGGCATGGCTGCTCGACTTCGTCACCCGCGTCGTCGGCATGAGCACCTCGGGCGTGGTGCTGTTCGGCATTGCGCTGTTCTTCAGCTTCGACGCGCTGCTGGCGCTGCTGAAGTACGTGGCCAGCGCCGAGGCGCTGCAGGGCGTGGTCATGTGGACGATGGGCAGCCTGTCGCGCGCGACCTGGCCCAAGGTGATCGCGCTGTTTGCCGCCTGTGCGCTGCTGCTGCCGTGGTCGATGCGCAATGCGTGGCGGCTGACCGCGTTGCGGCTCGGCGAGGATAGAGCCGCGAGCTTCGGCGTCGATGTGCGCCGGTTGCGGCTCGGTTCGCTGACGCGCATCAGCCTCTTGACCGCGCTGGCGGTGTCCTTCGTCGGCACGATCGGCTTCATTGGCCTGATCGCGCCGCATATCGCACGTCGCCTCGTCGGCGAGGACCACCGTTTCTACCTGCCGGCGAGCGCGCTGGTCGGTGCGGTGGTGATGTCGCTGGCGTCGGTGGCGTCGAAGAATATCGTGCCGGGCGTGATCGTGCCGGTCGGCATCGTCACCGCGCTGGTGGGGATTCCGCTATTCATGGCGATCGTGTTCCGCCACGGCGGGAGGGCATGATGACGACATTGTCGATTCAAAACGTCCGCGTCCGCTACGGCCGCCGCGAGGTGATTCCGGGGCTGAACATCGCCGCGCTGCAGCCGGGCGAAGTGACCGCCTTGCTCGGCCCGAACGGCTGCGGCAAGACGACCTTGCTCAAGGCCGTCGCCGGCCTGGTGCGCTGCGACGGCAAGGTGGTGTTCGACGGCCAGACCTTCGGCTACGGCGATTTCGCCGCGCGGGCGCGCCACATCGCCTACCTGCCGCAGACCTTGCCGCCGACGGTGCACCTGCGCGTGTTCGAGTCCATCCTCGTCGCCCGCCAGGCGACCGCGGTCGGGCTGGCACGCGGCGGCGACCACGCCGAAGTGCTGCAGGTGCTCGACCGGCTGGCCATCGGCCATCTGGCGATGCGCTATCTGAGCGAGCTGTCGGGTGGCCAGCGCCAGCTCGTCGGCATCGCGCAGGCGCTGGTGCGCGCGCCGAAGGTGCTGCTGCTCGACGAACCTTTGTCGGCGCTCGACCTGAACCATCAGTTCCAGGTGATGGACCTGCTGCGGCAGGAAACGCGCGCGCGCGGCATGGTCACGGTGATCGTGCTGCACGACCTCAACGTCGCCTTGCGGCATACCGACCGGGCGCTCTTGCTCAAGGAAGGCCGGCTGGTGGCCGAAGGCAGGCCCGATGCGGTGATCAACGCGGCGACGCTGGCCGAGGTCTACGGCGTGCGCGGGCGGGTCGAGCCGTGCTCGCAGGGGTACAGCCAGATCATGGTCGACGGTCTCGAACCAGCCCACGATCTTGCTGCGCGCCGCTGATCGGGGCTCATGTGCTGCTCGGAATCCTCATTTACTTATGTAAATTCCGGTTCCTGCGCTGCGCTTCACCCCACTGAGCGTCGCTCGCGACAGATCGTGAACCGGTTCTGTCGTTTCGCGACCGAAGAACGCCACCTTCGGGTGGCGTTCTGCATTCTGTCGGTCAGTGCTGGACAAGTAACTTCTTTAAGATATATCTTAAGATGCATCTTTAGATATATCTTGTGAGGGCTTCATCATGCGAGGCGAAATGGGAAGTCGGGGCGGCCGCCGTGGCCGCGTGTTCGATCATGGCGATCTGCGCCTGGTGGTGCTTGCACTGACGGCGCAAAGCCCGCGCCACGGTTACGAGATCATCAAGGTGATCGAAGAAAAGTTCGGAGGCAACTACGCGCCGAGCCCGGGGGCGATCTACCCGACGCTGACCTTGCTCGACGAGCAGGGCCTGCTCAAGGGCGAGGTCGACACCGACGGCAAGCGCCGCTACACGGTCACGCCCGATGGCGAGGCGTATATCGTCGCCCACCGCGACACCATCGACGGCGTGATGGTGCGGATGGAGCTGATGGCGCGGCGCATGGCCGGCCATATGCCGCCCGAGCGGGTGATGCAGGCGATGCAGACGCTGAAGCAGGCGCTGCTGCTGCGCGAACACGGCTGGACCGATGCATCGGTCGCCGCCGCCGCCGCCGCAATCGAAACCGCCGCGAGGGAGATCGTCGATGGGCCGCGCTGAATCCTGTTGACGCGGCCATCAATGGCCCAGGCCAGACGCGCCGCGTCGTCCATCAGACAAGGATGAATACATGCAAGAAAAACACAGTGTTACCCGCGTTCGCCATCCGCTGAAGATGCGGCTGATCACGGTACGGAAGGCCGAACGCATCGCGCCGCACATGCTGCGCGTGACCTTTGCCGATGAATCGCTGTGCGACTTCACGTCGGCATCGCACGACGACCACGTGAAGCTGTTTTTCCCGACGCCGGGTCAGGTGGCGCCGGTGCTGCCGACGCTTGACGAGTCCGGACTGGTTTACGCCGACGATGCCGAACGTCCGGTCACGCGCGACTACACGCCGCGCAGCTTCGACCCGGTGGCCGGCGAGCTGGTGATCGATTTTGCGCTGCACGGTGACGGCCCGGCGGCAAGCTGGGCCGAACAGGCCCGGCCCGGCCAGACGCTCGGCACGGCCGGTCCCAAGGGCTCGTTCGTCGTCCCGGACGATTTCGACTGGTATCTGCTGATCGGCGACGAAACGGCGCTACCGGCGATCGGTCGCCGGCTGGCCGAGCTGCCGGTCGGCGCCCAAGCGATCGTCATCGTCGAAGTCGGCGGTGCCGGCGAGGAGATCGTCATGCCGAGCGAAGCGCAAGTCTCGCTGAGCTGGTTGCACCGCAATGGTGAAGCGGCCGGAACGCCGGCGCGGCTGGTTGACGCGGTGCGCGCGCTGGCGCTGCCGGACGGCGAGGGGTATGTCTGGGCGGCTGCCGAGCTGTCGGTGATCGGCGCGATTCGCAAGGTGCTGGTCGACGAGAAGGGCGTCGACAGGAAGCGCATCCGCGCCGCCAGCTACTGGAAGCACGGCGCCGTGGCGCACCACAGCGCGCTCGAGGACTGAGCCCAAGACCCTGCTGGCTACGTGCACCGGGTTTGCGCCAGCGTCCTCGGGGCTCCTGTCGCGCAGGTCGTAGATTCGAACCCCGCTCAGGCGGGGTTTTTCCTTGGCGCCAGTAGCAGCGATGAGGCAATCACCGCGCCGCCGAGCAGCATTCGCGGCACGCTGCCTTCCGGGTGGCCGATGACGAGGCTGATCGCGATGCCGACCGGGATATGCATATTGTTCATCGCGCCGAGCCGGCCGGCATCGACCATGCACGCGCCCTTGTTCCACCAGAAGTAGCCGAGCGCGGTCGATACGAGGCCGAGAAACACCAGCACCGCCCACTGGGCCTCGGTCGTCGGCAGTTTGGCTGGATTGCCGAACAAGAGGTACGACGGCAGCGCAACGAGGAGTGCGCCGATGAAGAAGTAGCCGAAACTGGCGTGTTGCGGCAGCGGGCTCGGGTGGCGGCGCAGCAGGTGCTTGTAGCCGATCTGGCCGGCGGCAAAGCTCAGGTTCGCCAGCTGCAGCAGCAGGAAGCCGGCGAGGTAGTCGCCGGTCAGCGCGTCGTAGCGGACGATGGCCGCGCCGATCACCGCAACCAGCGCCGCGAGCAGTGCGCGCGGCTTGAAGCGGCGGCTCATTGCGTCGTCGATCAGCGTGATGTAGATCGGCGTGAAGATCGTGAACAGCAGCACCTCGGGCACGGTCAGGAAGCGGAACGCCCGGTACAGGCACAGATAGGTGACGCCGAACTGCATCGCGCCGACGGCGATCAGGCCGAGCCTGAGCGGCGGCACAACCGCGCGCCAGCGCAGGAAAGGCAGGAATACCGCGCCGGCGAGCACGACGCGGGTGAGTACGGCGAAATCGGCATCGATGCGGCCGGCGAGAAAGGCGCCGATCAGGTTGAACGACAGCGCCCAGATGACGGTGATGGTGGCGAGGGAGGGCACGGCAGCGGCGGTGTGTGATGAACGGCCGATGATACCGTAACGGTGGTGCTTGAAATTGCAATCATCGTCGGCACCTGTAGCCGATCGCCCTGCATCGAGCCCTCACCGAGCAAACATCATGAAGCGTCTTTCCGATATCAATTTCTCCATCCTCGACCTCGCGACCATCGTTCGCGGCGGTACGGCGGCGGATGCATTCGCGCGCAGCGTCGCGCTGGCGCAGCAGGCCGAACGGCTTGGCTACACGCGCTTCTGGCTGGCCGAGCATCACAACCTCGACGGTATCGCCAGCTCGGCGACCAGCGTGCTGATCGGCCTGATCGCTGCCAATACCCGCAGCATCCGCGTCGGCTCGGGCGGGGTGATGCTGCCCAACCACGCGCCGCTGATCATCGCCGAGCAGTTCGGCACGCTCGAATCGGTTTATCCGGGCCGGATCGACCTCGGCCTCGGCCGCGCGCCGGGCACCGACGGCGTCACCGCCAGGGCGCTGCGCCGGCATCTGGTTGGCAACGAGCAGGAGTTCGCCGACGAAGTCGCCGAGCTGCGCGGCTATCTGGCGCCGCCCCGTGCGGGCCAGCATGTGCGGGCGATTCCGGGCGAAGGGCTGGATATCCCGCTCTGGCTACTCGGTTCGGGCTCTTACAGCGCACAGCTTGCCGGTCAGCTCGGCCTGCCGTTCGCCTTTGCCAGCCACTTCGCCCCGGATTATCTGCTGCGCGGCATCGAGCTGTACCGGCAGACGTTCCGGCCGTCCAAACAGCTGGCCGAACCGTACGTGATGATGGGCGTCAATGTGCTGGCGGCCGATAGTGATGCGCAGGCGAGCCATATCGCCACGTCGATGAAGCTGCGCTGGCTGCGGATGATCCGTGATCAGCGCGGCCCGATCGAAGCGCCGGTCGAAACCATGGACGGGCTGTGGAACGAGCTGGAGGCCGCGCAGGTCAATGCGCGACTGGCCGCATCGGCGATCGGTTCGCCCGAAACGGTGGCGCGACAATTGCAGGCACTGCTCGACCAGACCCAGGTCGACGAGATGATTGTGGTCAGCGATGCTTACGATTTTTCCCATCGACAGCGCTCGTACGAATTACTCGCAGGGCTGTTCAACAAGGCTTGATTGGCGCGACTTGCAACGCCGGGTGTTGATCGCTGCGGCCGGATTTTCTGAAACGACGTTCGTGGATAAAAATGACAGCATTAGTCAATTAGATGTCATTGTTATGTCTGACTTCGTCGGCCCGCTGCCGGCTCCGATCCCATTTTCATCCCGCGCCCACCATGACGACCATTTGCCCGAAATGCCGCCACTCCCGCTCGCCCGACGCCACCGTGCCCGACTGGCAGTGCCCTCACTGCGGTGTGGCTTACAACAAGGCCGCCGAGGCGTTGAACACGCCACGGCTTGCGACGAGCGGCTACGTGGCCAGACCCGAACCACGGCGCATTCCCTGGGGTGCGCTCATTCTGGGTGCGGTGATTGCCTGGGGGGCGTGGAGCGGTATCAAGTTCGGCTTGGCCAAGTACGACGGCACCGAAAGCACCAGCGCCAGCGCGGGCCAGAATCCGTCAACCGATGAACTGGCCCGGCTGGCGGGTACGGTCAAACCCGGTGATGTGGTGATGTACACCACCACGCATTGCCCCTACTGCGCCCAAGCCAAGGCATGGCTGAATCAGTATGGCTTTGCGTTTGACGAGTGCGACGCCGAACAGTGGCCCGAATGCGCCAGCCAGATGCAGGCACTGGGCGCGAACGGCGTGCCCTTCCTGCTGGTGCGCGGCCAGCCGATGAAGGAAGGCTTCGATACCGAGCAGTTCCTTGCGCTTTTGAAGTAAAAGCGCGCCGGCGCAGTGCGCGCTGCGCCTATTCGGTCGTGCTGGCGTTCCAGAACACCTGCTTCACATAAGGCCGCGCCACCAGATGGCTGCTGATGCGTTCGAGCTGGGCCGAATCGACCGATGTCGATTGCAGCGTGGCGGTGATCTCGACGTCGTCGTCGCCGAACGGCTCGATCTCGAGATCGCCGAGCGGGTAGTCGGCCTGTTCGAGCAGCGCTTCAAGCTCGACCAGCATCTGCTTCTGCCGCTCGTCCGCGACAATCATGCACAACTGGTAAGTGACTTCGCTGCGCTGATCATCGATCGGCATCCGGTTGATCGCGTTGACGACCGGGCGTAGCAGCGTGTTCGAGGCAATGACGAAGCCGGCGGCGAGCACCGCCTCGGCAATCAGGTCGGCGCCGGCGCAAGCGCCGACCGCGGCCGATCCCCACAGCGTTGCCGCGGTGTTCAGTCCGCGCACGTTCAGGCCTTCCTTCATGATCGTGCCGGCGCCGAGAAAGCCGACGCCCGACACCACGTAGGCGACGACGCGCACTGCGCCGCCGCTGCCGTCGAGTCGGTACGCCATGTCGACGAAGATCGCCGCGCCGACGGCGACGAGGGTATTGGTGCGCAGCCCGGCGGTGCGCTGGCGGTACTGGCGCTCGAACCCGATCACCGAGCCGAGTACGAAGGCGGTGATCAGGCTGACGAGCGAATCGAGCAGCGCCGGCAGGTTGAATTGAATGATGGCTTGCATGGGCAGCTCCAATGAGGCGGCGCAGATCACTGCACCGCCGTTCTTATTATGTGGATGTTTGATGACAGTCTCTGCGTGGCGCTGCGAATGAAACGCAGCGCAGCGGTGCTGGCAAGGCGTGTGCACGATAGACAGTACGTTTAGTACAGCGAGTGCGCACAGCGCCGCCAGCAGCGTTTCATTTGCAGGGCCTTATTGCCAGCCGTAGCGGCGGGCGTAGAACCCCTTCATCAACTGCGTCAGTGTCATGTAGCAGACCAGGATGCCGACCAGCCACGGGAAGTACGAGAGCGGCAGCGCCTGCAGCTTGAAGTAGCCGGCCAGCGGGCCCATCGGCAGAAAGATGCCGATCGCCATGATCACCGCCGTCATCAATAGTAGCGGCCAGGCGGCGCGGCTCTGGATGAACGGGATCTTGCGCGTGCGGATCATGTGCACGATCAGCGTCTGCGACAGCAGGCCGACGACGAACCAGCCGGACTGGAACAGCGTCTGGTGCTCGGGCGAATTGGCGCCGAACACATTCCACATCACGACGAAGGTGGTGATGTCGAAGATCGAGCTGATCGGGCCGAAGAACACCATGAAGCGCGACAGCTCGTCCGGGTTCCAGCGCTGCGGCTTCTTCAGCAGCTCGTCGTCGACGTTGTCGAACGGAATCGCGATCTGCGAGATGTCGTACAGCAGGTTCTGCACCAAGAGATGCATCGGCAGCATCGGCAGGAAGGGGATGAAGGCGCTGGCGACCAGCACGCTGAAGACGTTGCCGAAGTTCGAGCTGGCGGTCATCTTGATGTACTTGAGCATATTGGCGAAGGTCTTGCGGCCTTCGATCACGCCTTCCTCGAGCACCATCAGGCTTTTTTCCAGCAGGATCAGATCGGCCGCTTCCTTGGCGATATCGACCGCGCTATCGACCGAGATGCCGATGTCGGCGGCGCGCAGCGCCGGCGCGTCGTTGATACCGTCACCCATGAAGCCGACGACGTGGCCGCGCTCGCGCAGCAGCCGGACGATGCGCTCCTTGTGCATCGGCGTCAGCTTGGCGAACACCGTTGCGGTCTCGGCCACGGCGGACAATTGCAGATCGCTCATCGCGTCGATCTTGTCGCCAAGCACGACGCCGTTCACCTTCAGCCCGACCTCGCGGCAGACCTTGAGCGTCACCAGTTCGTTGTCGCCGGTCAGCACCTTGACCTCGACACCGTTGGCCTTCAGCGTCTTCAGCGCCGGCGCGGTGCTTTCCTTCGGCGGATCGAGGAAGGCGATGTAACCGGCGAGCACCAGTTCGCGCTCGTCGGCGACACCGTAGTTGGTCACATCGAGCGGCACCGGCTTGCTGGCGACGGCGACGACGCGCAGCCCTTCGCGGTTCAGCCCGGCCGCAACCTCGCGGATCTGCGCCAGCAGGCCGGCGGAAAGCGGCAGCGTCTCGTCGCCGCGGCGCACGCGGGTGCACGCGGCGAGCACTTCCTCGAGCGCACCCTTGCAGATCAGCAACTGCTGGTCGTCACGCTGTTTGACGACGACCGACATCCGGCGGCGGACGAAATCGAACGGCACTTCGTCGACCTTCTCCCAGCCGTGGTCGGCGTTGAATTCGGCCTGTAGTTCGGCGTGTTCGAGTACGGCGACGTCGAGCAGGTTCTTCAGCCCGGTCTGGTAGGCGCTGTTCAGATAGGCCATGTCGAGCACCGTGTCGCAGCGCTCGCCCCAAGCGTCGGTGTGGCGTTCGAGCGCGATCCGGTCCTGCGTCAGCGTGCCGGTCTTGTCGGTGCAGAGGATGTCCATCGCACCGAAGTTCTGGATCGCGTCGAGCCGCTTGACGATCACCTTCTTGCGGCTCAGCACCACCGCGCCCTTGGCCAGCGTCGACGTGACGATCATCGGCAGCATTTCCGGCGTCAGGCCGACGGCGATCGACAGTGCGAACAGTGCCGCCTCGGTCCAGTCGCCCTTGGTGAAACCGTTGATGAACAGCACCAGCGGCGTCATCACGAACATGAAGCGGATCAGCACCCAGCTGACCTTGTTCACACCGGTCTGAAACTGCGTCGGCGTGCGATCCTGCGCGGTGACCTTTTCGGCCAGCGCGCCAAAATAGGTTTGGTTGCCGGTGCCGACGACGAGCGCGGTGGCCGAGCCGCTGACGACGTTGGTGCCCATGAAGCACAGATTGGCCAGCGCCAGCGGATTGCGCTCGGCGTGCTCAAGCTGGTCGGCGAACTTCTCGACCGGCAGCGATTCGCCGGTCAGCGCGGCCTGACTGACGAACAGGTCCTTGGCGGTCAGGATGCGCAGATCGGCCGGAATCATGTCGCCGGCCGAGAGCTGGACGATATCGCCCGGCACCAGGTCACGAATCGGCAGTTCCAGCCGGGCGCCATCGCGCAGCACCGTCGCGGTGTTGCTGACCATGGCCTTGAGCCGGTCGGCGGCGGTGGTCGAGCGCTTTTCCTGCACGAAGCGCAGTACCGTCGAGATGCCGACCATGGTGGCGATGACGACGGTTGCCTGCATGTCGTCGGTCGCCGCCGAGATCAGCGCGAGCACGGTCAGCAGTACGTTGAACGGGTTGCGGTAGCACAGCCACAGGTGAGTCCACCACGGCATCGGTTTTTCGTGTGCGACCTCGTTCGGGCCGGTGCGATCGCGCTTGGCGTCGGCTTCCGCGCTTGCGAGGCCGTCGTTGCGGCTGTCGAGCCGTTTCAGTGCCGCGGCCGGGACGAGGTGGGAGAGGGCGATCAACCGCTCGGACAGTTGCGACGACACCGACCGGCCGACGGCATCGCCACGCAGCAGGTCGAGCAACGCCAGCCGCCGCAGTTGTCGGGCCGAGAGCCCTTTTTGCAGAAACGCGAGAACGCGCAGTTTGATGAAATCAAAACGCATAGTACTTCCCCGGCCGGGACGCACGACGGCGCCCGGCTTGTACGGGTCGTGCCGACGCGGGCAGACAACGGGCGCAGCAGCGCTTCTTGCGGTACCCGTCAAAGCCGCTAACAAACCCCAGCGAAGCGGTGCTGGCAAGGCGCGCGAAACGCAGACAGTACAAGGAGAGTACGGCCAGTGAGTGCAACGCAGGCAGCAGGGGTTTGTTCGCGGCGCAAAGCCGGACGCAAGCCGTCATCGCCGATGGCGACACGAACTAACAAAAATTCAGGAAGGGGAGTACGAGCCCGTTGGACTCGAAGACGCCACTACCCGCCAGATCGGCAAGGGCAGCGGCAGGGGAAGACCTGCGTTGACCTCGCCGCTAGCGACCGATGCAAGATCGGCTACTAGAACCACTTTCCACGAGGGAACTCCATCTACGAAAGACCGGCGGAAGGTAAGCCAATGGCGTCGGTTTTGTCCAGCCTTTTTGCCGGGCTTGGTAAAAATTGCGGTTTGAAATATCGGTGCTCAGTCGCTGGAAATCGCCCGCGTGGCAACCCGGTGCCGATCGGATGATGGCGGTAATTGCAGCTTTAAAATTACTTTTTCGCTGAACTTGACGGCAAGTTGCGTGAATTATTCGGCGGGGTCCTGAGGGCGGGCTTTGTCATCTGCGCATTCCGGTGCCGGCCCGTCCCGGCTTTCGCCTGCGGGCATGCTCGCACCCGCGGTCAGATGCAAGTGTTGTTGCAGGCTTTGGCGGCTTGCCGGTACAAGGCCAAACGGACCCGAATAATCCACATTTGCAGTGCCTGCATTTCCGGTAATACTGGCGGCTTGCACAACAAGACAGGCTGGAAGGTCACAGCCTCGGCCGCTTCAGATCACGTTTCATAGGCAGATGTCCGCTCATGCGTATTCCATCCTTCCCCCGACTGCTGCTGTTCATCGTCGTTTATGGCGCGCTGGCGATGTTCAGCATGAGTACGCGTGATCCGGTCACGCACTCGACCATCGTCTGGCCTGCTGCCGGCATTTTGCTGGGCACGCTGATGCTGGCGCCTTACCGGCAATGGCCGGTGTGGGCGCTGCTGACCGTGGTGCTGCACACCGGCGTGGCGCTGCTGCACGCGAGGGCCTTGCCCGTTTCGCTGCTGCTGTCGCTGCTCAATCTGCTGGTGATGGCAGGCATTGCCGCCGCATGGCGGCATCAGGCCGGTGAGCGGCAGACGCTGACGAACCCGTCCAGCCTGTTCTGGTTCGTGCTGCTGGTGCTGGTGGGCTGTATTGTCGGCGCTTATGTCGGGGTATTTCTGCTGCATGCGTTCGGCTACGTCTCCGGCAGGATCGATCCGCAAATCTTTGCCGTCGCCGATGGCGTCGGGGCGCTGATCGGTGCGCCGCTGGTGATGGCCTGGGCCGGTTTTCATCCCGCGCGCTCGGATGGGGCTTCGCGACGCAACGCGTGGCTGGGCTTGCTGGGTTTCCTGGCGCTGATCGTTACGGCCGAACTGGCGTTCGACGGGCCGACCGCCACCGCGGTGCTGGCATCGACCCGGTACGAACTCTCTTATCTGCCACTGGTGTTCGTGGTGCTGATCGCCATGGTCTGGCAGCGCCGCGGCATGACGCTGGCGCTGGTCGTGCTGGCGGCGATTGCCGGGCTCAATACCTATCAGGGTGAAGGGCCGTTTGCCGCGTCGGCCTACGGGCTGACCAACCCGCTGCTTGAAGTACAGCTCTACCTTGGCGCTGCAGCGCTACTGGGGCTGCTGATGGCGACCATGAACGCCAGTCGCGACGAAGCGCTGCGCGAGGCCGTGGCGTGGAAAGTGCGGGCCGAGAGCATGTTGCTGAGTACCAACCAGCTGATGTACGAGGTCGACCCGCGTGACGGCAAGGTGGTCTGGGCCGGGCAGATGGTCGAATTGCTCGGACTGGATGCATCGGCGCTGCCCACGCTGGCGAGTTTCATCGAGCGCGTGCACCCCGAGGATCGCGAGCGCGTGACCCGCTATGCCGAGCAGCGCGGCAGCGGCGACACGAACGCACGCAAGCAGCGTTTCCGTTTTCTGACTGGCGACAACGAGTACGTGGTTTTGCGGGACATCGGCGCACCGGTGGTCGATTTCGACGACACCGTCTACCGCGTCGGCGGCTTGCTGCGGCTGGACGAGTCCGACGTCGAGCAGGGCTGAGCGGATGGAAGCCGCTGAAGAACGCCCATCGGTTGGCGTGCTGCTGGTCCACGGACTCGGTGGCACCCAGTATGACCTCGGTTCGCTGCACAAAATACTCAAGCGCGCCGGCGTCGAGCCGCACACGCTGACCTTGCCCGGCCACAGCGGCAAGCCCGAGGATTTGCTCGATGTACGTGCCGAGGACTGGGTGGACACGGTTGAGGCGCGGTATCGCGAACTGGCGCTGGAGCACCCGACGCTGCACGTGGTGGCGATGTGTCTGGGGTCGCTGATTTCGGTCGAGGCGCTCAAGCGCATCGAGCAGCCGTCGGGCAAGCTCGTGCTGCTGGCGCCGCCGGTGTTTCTCGATGGCTGGGCGACGCCGTGGTACTGGATTTTCCGGCATATCGTCTACCGGATTCCGTACTTCGCCCGCAGCATGAAAATCGCCGAGGAAGATCCGTTCGGCGTCAAGAACGACCTTGTTCGCAGCATCGTCAAGGCCAAGTTCGAACGCGGTGATGACTTTCACTATCCGTGGGTGCCGCTGGCGTGCATCAAGCAGGTCGATCGCTTGCGGGGCTGGGTGGGCAAGGGGCTGGCCGCCGTGCGCAGCCCGACCCTGATCATCCATGCGCGCGAGGACGACCTGACCAGCCCGCGTTCGGCCGAGTTTCTGGTGCGTGAAATGGGCGGGATGGCGCGGATGATCCTGCTGGACAACAGCTACCACATGATTTGCGTCGACAACGATAGAGATCAGGTGGCAATCGAAATGCTGCGCCACTTCGGTCTGGATACCTCGGTGGTCAAGGTGCGCACCCGGGCACGCGGCTAGATGGTTTTTCCGCCTGCCGCCGCCCGGGAGTATTACCAGCCGGCGCTGCGGTAGGCCGACTCGATCAGCGCGATCGTGGCCGCGGCATCGTCGCCGGTGATCGGTGGCGTGCCGCTGTCCAGACTGGCAATCCAGTCGTTCAGTTCGAGCAGGTAAGGATCGGTGGTGTCGAACTCGAGATCATCCGGACTCAGGCCCGTGGTGGATTCGATCCGCAATCGGGCCGGGTCGAAAGCCACATCGCTGCTGAGCGTGGCGTGCTCGAACCGCAGGCAATAGCCGTGGCTGTTGGCCGGAAAAGCCGTACCGCCAAGGTAATGCACACTGGTGCCGCCAGCGAAGGCCAGCTGCAGCGCAACGGTGTCTTCAAGCTCGTGGCTGGCGGGCCGCTTTGAAATCTGCGCCTGCACCGCCAGTGGCTCGCCGAGCACGGTACGCAGCCAGTCCAGCTCGTGTGCGGCAACCTCGTACAGATAGCCACCGCTGCCGGCGCGCTGGCCTTTCCATGGCGAAATCTGCAGGAAATCGTGCTCTAACCGCCAGAAGGAAAAATGCAGCGCCCGGCCGAATTTTCCCGTGCGGTAGGCCCGGGCGATGCTGCGGTAGGGCTCGAAGTAGCGCAAGACATGGCCGACCATCAGCGACACACCGGCATCGCGCACCGCAGCATTGATCTCGGCACAGGCCGCTTCGCCGAGGGCCATCGGCTTTTCCAGAAAGATGTGTTTGCCGGCGCGTGCGGCATTGATCGCGTTGCCCTGATGCTGTGCCGGTGGCGTGGCAATCAGCACCGCATCGACCTCGCCCAGCGCCAGCAGCGCCTGTTCGTCGGCGCAGGCGCGCGCCGAATGCAGTGCGGCAAGTTTGGCCGTGCGCGCCGGATCGACATCGGTCACCGCCACGACCCTGGCGCTGCCGGTCTTTTCGGCCGTGGCCGCCAGAAACGCGCCGAACTGGCCGCAGCCGATCAAACCCAGTCTGAGATCGCTAGTCATGACAACTCCGTCGTGGGGAGGGGAACCGCAACGCCGCGCCGTGCCGCATCCAGCGTGGCGTAATGCGCTGCAAGCTGTTCGAGCAGCAAGGCATGGGAAACCGGCTCGGTGCCTTCGCTGAAAAACCGGTGCATCTGCTCGAACAGCAGTGCGTAGCCGACGTCGAACTCGATCTCGGCCGATGCGCGCCGGCTGCCATAAAGCTTCAGTGTGAAGCCGTACCAGTCGCTGCCGGGGCCGACCAGCGACAGGACGCCGCGCGCCGCACCGACGGCGGAGTCGGCGGCGTACTCGAGCGTAACCGTGGCGGGGGCGCTCAAACGATGCGGATCGCCATCGGGGCTGGGTAGATCGGCGTGGATGATGCGCGCGAGTCCGGGGCCGAGCGTGCTGAACAGGCAGGCGTACAGATGCGGCAGATACCAGTCTGCGGTATCGGTCGGCCCGGTCAGGGTGAAGAAGCGCAGCGTGCCGATCTCGGCCAGCGCCGCTTTAACCGTCTGCGCCGCATGCGTATGCAGTAGCGCCGAGGCCGAATAGACGCTTGCGCCATGTTGATCGGCAAGCCGCAAGATTGCTCGGGCGTCGGCCAGACTGCCGGCAAACGGCCGATTGAAAAAAACCCGCCGGCCGGCTTCAAGGTGTGGCCTTGCCAGAGCAAGGTAGCGGGCAGGATCAAGCGTGGCGATCAGAACGCCGTCGCAACCATCGGCCACCGATGCCGCCGATGGCGCAACGCTGGCGCCGGTGAGCGTGGCGATCTCTTGTGTGGCGGCGATGTCCTCGTCCCACACCCGCGCGGCGATCAGCCCGTGTTCGGGTTCACTTTGCCACTGCTTGGCCCACATCCTGCCGTGGCTGCCTGTGGCGCAGCCGATGATGCCAAGGCGGATCGGCCCGTCTGCATATTCGCTCATGATGCCTCCCGTTGGATGGGTCATTGTGCGCGGGAGGGCGGAGGGCGAGAAGCCTGGGCGGCCCGCCAGGCAAGCTCGGCAAAGCCGCCGGAGCGAAGATCGGTGACTGGGGCGAGGCCCGGAAAGCGAGGACGGCGAAAGCCCCGGCCCGGATCAGCTAGTGCTGTCCGGCGCTCGGGGCTCTCATGCGATACATGCGTGCAGCACCGCCAGATGGCGGCGGGTGCTTAGCGCGAGGTTGACCGGCCCAGCACCGCCGCCAGCGCAGTCGCCAGTGCGGTATCGGGCAATGGACGATCTTCGCGCGGTTTGGTTTGCTGTGCCTGTTGCGGCTTGTTGGCCGGCTTGCGGCGCGGCTGTGCCGGCTTGCCCTGTCGCGGGTTTGCCGGCTTGGCACCTTCCACGGCGGGCTTGCTGGGCGCCGGACGCGGATTTTCCTTGGCTCGTTGTGCGCGGCGTGCATCTTCGGCGGCCTTGATTCTGGCCTTGATCGATGCCGATACCGCTGCGGCGTGGGTTTGTTGTTCGGCACTCAGCTCGCCGCTGACGCTGCCATCCAGCCCGTAACGCGCACCGCCGGCTGCCATGGCAGCCTGATACGCGGGACGACGTACCCACAGGAACACCGCGCGGGCAACCTTCTCGACATCCAGTCCCTTGGCTTCGCACTCGGCCTTGAGGCGGTCACGGGTATCCAGTGCCAGGGGCTTGGGATTCCGGGTGTCGAAGGCGACCGGCCAGTGCTCGGCCAGCAGGGCGAAGGCGGCTTTGCGCTCTTCGGTCATTTTTTGTTTGCGGTTCAGTGTTTCGGTCATGACGCCTCCGTTTGCACAGGAGTACAAAATACGGAATAAAGGTTAAAAACAGGCAAAGAAAAACCCCGATAAGCACTGCATTATCGGGGTTTGAAGTGTTTGGTGGAGCCGGCGGGAGTCGAACCCGCGTCCGAAAGCCCTCCACGAAGAGATCTACATGCGTAGTCTGGTTCATTTAAGTACTTTTAACCGATGACACGCCAGCCGACGGGCTTGGCACCAGCGAGTTACCTTGGATTTAACCCTTGCTCAAGTAACCCGAGCAAAAGCGATCCCATCTAAATGACTCTGCTGCCGGTTGCCCGACCTACCCGATGGGAGAAATAGTGCAGAGTCCAGCGCGATTAAGCGGCTAGAGCGTAGTCTTGGTCGTTTGCGACTAAGAATTTTCAGCGTTTTACGGGGTGACTGAAATCCCGGCATGCCCTCATCCGCTTTGTAACCCCCGTCGAAACCATGGCGGCCCCAGATGTAGCGAGATGATTATACCGCGTTTGCCTGTATGTGGGGCAATGCATCGGCAGCCCCGTTCAGCGCTACCTCGACCTCTTGCGTCATAACCGCAATTGGCATGGCAGAATCGTTGCGGGAAGCCGGGTGTTCGCAGGTTTCGGTCTATCAAGCAAAGTGGAGGTTGGAATGTTCAAAGCAGTGTATCTGACACGGGATGGCGAGTTTTCCGCCGGGGTGGCTGAACTGGACGAGTCGGCTTTGCCAGCCACGGGCGTGGCATTGCGCGTTGAGTACTCAACGCTTAATTACAAAGATGCGCTGGCGATGACCGATACCGGCTCGGTGGTGCGGCAGTTTCCGATGGTCGCCGGGGTGGATGCGGTCGGCACGGTGCTGACTTCCGATTCGGCGGATTTTGCCGCCGGCGATAAAGTCATCCTGAACGGCTGGGGTTGTGGCGAATTGAGCTGGGGGGCGCTGGCGCAGCGGGCGACGGTGCCGGCCGAGGGATTGGTGCGTTTGCCGGCGGGCCTGAGCGCCCACGATGCGATGGCCTTGGGTACGGCGGGCTACACCGCGATGCTGTGCGTGCAGGCGCTGAAAAAGCACGGCCTGACGCCGCAATCGGGGCCGATTCTGGTCACCGGTGCGAGCGGTGGCGTCGGCTCGGTGGCGATCATGCTGCTGGCGAGATTGGGTTTTGAGGTGGTTGGCGTGACCGGCAAGGCCGATGCGGCCGACTATTTGCAAAAGCTTGGCGCCGCCGAGGTGATCGATCGCTCTTCGCTATCGGGCGTCGGCAAGCCGTTGCAGAAGGAGCGTTGGGCCGGGGTGGTCGATTCGGTCGGCAGTCATGTGCTCGCCAATGCCTGCGCACAGGTCCGGCGTGGCGGTGCGGTGGCCTCGTGCGGCCTGGCGGGCGGGATGGATTTCCCGGCGACGGTGGCGCCGTTCATTCTGCGCGGGGTTACGCTGTATGGCATCGACAGCGTCTATGCGCCGCGCCAGCAGCGCCAGGAGGCGTGGGATTTGCTGGCGGGTCTGATCGATCCGGTCTTGCTGGCCAGCACGAGCACCGAGATCGGTCTGGCGGAGACCTTTGCCGCGGCGGCCGACATCATCGCCGGGCGACATCGCGGCCGGTTTATTGTTGACGTGAATCGTTAAGCGCTCCGCCAAACAAAACGCCCCGATATGTCGGGGCGTTTTTACTGTGCTGAAGTTTGAAGGTCAGCCTGGAAGGTGCGCGAGCAGATCAAGCGGGTGAGTGATGCGCAAATCCGCTCCCCACGCGGTCGGTTGGTCGTCGCTGCTGATATAGCCGTAATCGGCGATGACCGTTTTCATGCCGACGCGCCGGCCGGCCTCGATATCACGCTCGGCATCGCCGACGTAAATGCACGCACCGGGCGGAACGCCGAGCTGCTCGGCAGCGTGCAGCATCGGCTTCGGATCGGGCTTGGCGACGCCGACGGTATCGCCGGACACGACGCAGCCCGGTTGCACCGGTAGCGGCAATTTGCGTACCAGCGGGTCGGTAAAACGCCCCGGCTTGTTGGTGACGATGCCCCAGGGCAGGCCGCGCGCGCCGATGGCGGCGATCAGTTCGGCAATGCCGTCGAACAGTACCGTGTGCTCGCACAGTGCCGCAGCGTAGTGCGCCAGAAAACGTTCGCGCAGCAAGGCAAAGGCCGCATCGTCGGGCGTTACACCAAATCCCAGTTCGATCAGCCCACGCGCGCCGTGCGATGCCAGTGGGCGGATCGCCTCATGAGGCTGCTCGGGCAGGCCCTCCTCGATCAGCAGCCGGTTCAGCGCTGCGCCAAGGTCGGGCGCGGTATCGGCAAGCGTGCCGTCGAGATCGAAAAGAATGGCACGAATCATGGCGCTGTCCTTGTTGTATCAAGCTGGGGCCGGGTGCTATGGCCGGTGTTCAAAGCGGTTTGCGGCAGGCCACCAGATAATTGACGTCGGCGTCGTCCGAAAGTGCGGCAATCCCCGAAAGGGGGTTGTAGCTCATGCCGCTGACGGTGATCGTTTCCAGCCCGGCGGTGCGCGTCATCCGCGCCAGCTCCGACGGTTTGATGAACTTGGTGTAATCGTGGGTGCCGCGCGGCAGCAGCCCCAGCAGGTATTCGGCGCCGATCACCGCCAGCGCATAGGCTTTGGGATTGCGGTTCAGCGTCGAGAAAAATACCCAGCCGCCGGGCTTGGCCAGGCGGGCGCATGCGGCGACGATGCTCGCCGGTGACGGAACGTGTTCAAGCATTTCCATGCAGGTGACCACGTCGAAGCTTTCCGGCGCCTCTTCGGCCAGCGCTTCGACCGCGATACAGCGGTAATCGACCGATTGGCCCGACTCGAACAGGTGCAGCTTGGCGACCTTGAGCGATTTCTCGGCCAGATCGATGCCGGTCACTTGCGCGCCCGATTGCGCCAGCGCTTCACTGAGAATGCCGCCGCCGCAGCCGACATCGATCGCGCTCGTGGCAGTCAGCGGTGCGTGGTCGGCGACGAATTGCAATCGCAGCGGATTGATCTGGTGCAGCGGCTTGAATTCGCCTTCCTTGTCCCACCATTTGTGGGCGAGGGCGGAAAACTTGGCGATCTCGGCCTGATCGGCATTGAGCGGGGTGGTGGTGTCGGTCATCGGTATCGGCGTAAAGGCGGGCAAGCCGCTAGTTTACCTCGTGCGTCGCCGCGGCTGAACCTCCAAGCGCGGCGGAGCGATCAACGCGGCGCGATGCGCGCCTGCCAGCGCTTGGCATTGGCGAGCAGTTGCGCCGATTTGAGTCGGGTCAGCTGACCGCCCGCGAGCTGGGCGACACCGGCAATCCAGACGTGGCTGACTTGGTTGCGATCGGCCGCATACACCAGCTGCGACACCGGATCGTACGCCGGCTGGGTGCTCAGGGCCGAGAGATCGACCGCGATGATGTCTGCTTGTTTGCCGGGGGCAAGGCTGCCAATGCGATCGTCCCAGCCGAGCGCCCTGGCGCCGTTCAGCGTCGCCATTTCCAGTGCCTGCCACGCCGGCAACGCAGTCGGCGTGCCACTCTGGCCTTTGGCCAGCAGCGCGGCGAGCCGCAGTTCGGCGAACATATCCAGCTTGTTATTGCTGGCGGCGCCATCGGTGCCGATGCCGACATTGATGCCGGCGGCGAGCTGGTCGGTGATGCGGGCAAAGCCCGACGCCAGTTTCAGGTTGGACGCCGGGTTGTGCGCGACATGGACGCCGCGTTGTGCCAGCAGCGCGATCTCGGCATCGGTGCTGTGCACCATGTGCGCGGCGATCAGCGGGCTGTCGAGCAGCCCCAGCCTCGCCAGCCTTTCCAGCGGGCGAACGCCGTACTGCTTGAGGCTGTCGTCGATTTCGTCCTGGGTTTCGTGAATATGGCAATGGATGCCGACGTTCAATTTATCGGCCAGTGTGATGATGCGCCCGAAGGTGGCGTCGCTGACCGAATACGGCGCATGCGGCGCCAGCGTGAAACCGAGCAGCGATTCGCCGGCGAATTCATCGATACAGCTCAGCGCCTTGCGCAGGTACTGGTCCGCATCGCTGGCATAGGGTGTCGGGAATTCGAGGATCGAGCAGCCGACCATCATCCGGAAGCCACTTGCCAGTGCGGCGCGAGCGACGGCGCCGTGGTGAAAGTACATGTCATTGGCGCAGGTGGTGCCGCCACGGATCATTTCGGCAATCGCCAGCTGCGTGCCGTCGAAAACGAATTCGTCTGACACATGCGCGCTCTCGGCCGGCCAGATGTGATTGTTGAGCCAATCCATCAGCGCCAAGTCATCGGCATAGCCCCGCAACAGCGTCATCGCCGAGTGTGCATGCAGGTTGACCAGGCCCGGCAGCAGCGCGTGCTCGGGAAGATCAATCCGTTCGGCGTTCGGATAACGGGCGAGCGCGTCGGCAACGGGCAGGATGGCGTCGATGAGATCGTTCTTGATGACCAGTGCATGGCCGGTAAGAACAAGGCGCGGTTCGATCGGAATCAGCCAGCGCGGCAACAGGATCTGAGTGGACATGGATTTGAATCGGTTTGGCGTCGTGATGGAACGTCAGAAATGCAAAAAGCCGACCTCGCGGTCGGCTTTTCGTTGCAGCGCGCTTAGATTACTTAGCGGCCGAAGCAACTTCCGAAGCGGCAGCAGCCACATCCGAAGCAACAGCTTCAACAGCCGAAGCAACTTCCGAAGCAGCAGCTTCAACAACAGCCGAAGCTTCTACAACAGCCGAAGCAGCAACCGGAGCTTCTTCTTTCTTGCCGCAAGCGGTCAGAGCAACAGCGAACAGGGCAGCAACGAGCAGGGACTTATTCATTTTAATTAACCTTTGATAAAGACGAGTTGGACAAAAAACCACTAGAGCTATCGACCGCTTGATCGATGGCTTCAAAAAAGCAGTTAGGCATCACTTGACGACCGACAGGGGCAGATTCTATCAACGTTTTGTGCAAAAAGGTAGGCAAAGGGCGGCTTCGGATGCATCGTATTGCCAGCCAATTGCAACAACTTGTACGAAGTAGCTGACGAATCCCAAGTGTGAGGCGTGTAAAAGCAAGCAGGGTGGATCGACTTGCGCGCTATGCCAGTCCGGGCGCGGCTTGGCGCCGGGTGCCCTGGTGTTGGCGCGTGCATCGCGACTACAGGTAGAGCCGGTTCCATGTCGATTCGGGCTGTGCAGCGGCCCAAATTTCAGCGTATTGCTGTTGTAGTAAGGCAACAGATGATGTGCTGCCCAGTTCGCCGTGCGGCCAATCGGCATGCCGCCGTGTCAGGTAATGCTTGCCGTCGCTGATTGACAGGCCATAGGCGATCAAACCACTGTCTTCCGGTACGCGCAGCCATTGCATCCGGTGGCCAAAGTGATCGCGCAGCTGCATGAAGCGCGGCGCTTCGGTCGCCAGATACTCGCAGCGCCAGGCTGCGAGTTGCAATTGACCGCCACCGACGAAAAAATCCCACAGCGCATCACAGACCACGCGGCTGCCGAGGTCGGTGATGCGAAAGTCGTCCTCGGCCAGCCACAGGGTCTTGCGGGCGCTGGCAACCAGCGTGGCGAAGGCGTCACGGTAGTCGCGGTGCCGATCGATCCGAAACGGCGGATCAGCCGGCAGGGCGAAGGAAGCCATAGTCGTAGCAGGTGTACAGCGCTTCGAGTGCCGCATCGTCGTACTCGCCGGCCGGTAGCGCGCGGGTATCGGCGAGTTGTTGCAAGGCGGGCAGCGCGGCCGGCTCGGCGGCGACTTCATCGCCATTGATATAGATACGTTCGTGCTCGAACAGCATCTGGCTTTTCAGATCGAGTACCACACCCGATTCAGCCACCTGCGCGCTGAAGTTGTCGAAGTCCAGCGGTTCGTCTGGCGCTTCGAAAAATACGTGCGGTTTGGGCTCGGTGAAATAGCGGCCGACAAAGCGGCGTACGCTGGTTTCATCCCACTGAATCTGTTTGAGCATGTCGGCCATGCTGGTGACAAAGGCGTCGTCGATTTCGCCCGGGTGCGTTTGCACCTGGCGCTGCGGATCGGCGTACATGCCGTCGAGGCACAATTCGTCCTGGATGAACTCGAGAAACTTGTCGGCGATTTCCTGCGTTTTCGGCGCGCGAAAGCCGATCGAGTAGGTCATGCCTGGATCGAGCGCGACGCCGTAATGGGCGTACTTGGGCGGCAGGTACAGCATGTCGCCGTGTTCGAGTATCCACTCCTGCTCGGCGGTGAAATCCTTCAGTACGCGGATCGGCGCATCCTCGACGAAGTTGCCCGCGTCATCGCTGGAAATCTGCCAGCGCTTGCTGCCGCCGACTTGCAGCAGGAACACATCGTAGGAATCGTAGTGCGGGCCGACGGTACCGCCGGGGGGGGCGTACGAAATCATCAGGTCATCGAGCCGGTAGTACGGCAGGAAGTTGAAACGGTAGAGCAGATCGTTGATGTGACCGACATGGTTGTTGACGTTGCTGACCAGCAGCGTCCAGTCGGTTGCCGGCAGGCGCGCGAGGCGGCGCGGCTCGAACGGGCCGTGTTCGAGCGACCATTTGCCGTTGCGGCATTCAAGCAGACGCGATTCGGCGTCGTCGCTGCAGGCCAGTTCGGTCAGCCGGGCCAGATCGATCAGTTCGGGGAAGTCGGTCCACGCCTGGCGGATCAGCAGCGGCTTTTTTTGCCAGTATTCGGCAAGGAATTGTTCGGGCGTGATGCCGCCGAGAAGTTGCATGGTCATGGCTGGGCACTATAACGACTGTGAGAATGACGCGATTATCGCACCGAGGGAGATTGCATGTTGAACCCAGGCGACATGGCACCCGATTTCGAACTGCCCGATGCGATGATGGATCCGGTCAAGCTATCGGATTACCGCGGGCGGCAGCATGTGGTGCTGTACTTCTTTAATAAGGATCACACGCCCGGCGGCGTGATCGAGGCGGTTGAATTCAGCGACCGTGTCGCCGCGCTGGCCGAACACGATGCGATCGTGCTTGGCGTCAGCCTTGATGACTGTATGGCGCATGAGCTGTTTATCGATGAAGAAGGCGTCGAATTCGATCTGCTTTCCGACGTTGAGGGCGAAGTCAGTCGCCAGTACCATGCCCTGCGCGAGTGGCAGGTGGGCAGCGTGGTAAGATACGGGATAGAACGCTCGACTTTCGTCATCGACAAGGCGGGGCTGATCCGCCACGCTTTCTACCATGTCACGCCGAAAGGTCACGCGGCCGAGATACTCACCCTTGTTCAATCGCTAGGATAAGCCCTGATGCAAATCGCCAAGAACACCGCAGTTACCATCAACTACGAAATGTTTGACCTCGAAGGCAAGCAGCTCGACAAGACCGAAGAACCGATCGCCTATCTGCACGGCGGTTACGACAATATTCTGCCGCTGGTAGAAGAAGCACTCGAAGGCAAGACCGTCGGTGACAGCATCGACGTAGTCATGGAAGCCGACGACGCTTTCGGCGAACACGAGCCGGAACTGATCCGCACCGAAGATCTGGATGTGTTCCCGCAAGAAGTCACCGTTGGCATGATGTTTGAAGCCGATGATCCGCAAACCGGCGATGTGTTGCTGTTCCGCGTGGTCGACATTACCGGCGGCAAGGTCACGGTTGATGCGAACCACCCGTTTGCCGGAGTCAAGATTCGCTTCGTTGGTAAGGTGGTTGACGTTCGCGCCGCGACCGATGAAGAAATCGCCCATGGTCATATCCATGGCGAGCATGGCCATCAGCACTAAGCGTCAAGCTTCTGCTTGAAAACAAAACGGGGCGACTTCTGGTCGCCCCGTTTTGTTTTTGCCCGCTACGATTTATCGATCGTTCTGCGGGCTGTCCTGTTGTTCACCCTTGCCGTTGACGCCGTCCTTGAAGCCGCGAATGGCGGCGCCAAGATCGCCGCCGGCGTTGCGCAGCCTGCGGGTGCCAAAGACCAGCACCACGACGACCAGAACCAGCGCCCAGTGCCAGAGACTGAAAGAACCCATGTTTATCTCCTGCCTGGCCCCGGGGCACTTGCAAGTGCCCCGGGGCCAGCGTGATTAAATCCCGATGGTGCCACCGTCGTTCTTGGTGATGACGATCGTGGCCGAGCGCGGGCGGGCGTTGCCGCCGTCCGGCCAGTGGCTGGTGAACTTGCTCGGGTCGGCCAGATCGGCCACTTTGGTGTCCTCGCCCGGGTGCTGGATGTTGACGAACAACGTCTTGCCATCCGGCGTTTCGGCCACACCGGTGATTTCGCAATCCTTCGGGCCGACCAGGAAGCGGCGCAGCGATTCGCCGTCCGGATTTTTGCCCTTGTGCGTGCTCACTTCCAGCGTGGCGGCGCCGATCGTATTGGCCACCTTGGTCGCACCGCCATCGCCGATCTTGCCCGGAATCGCGGCCAGCATCATGCAGTTGGTGACGTCGGAATAGGCGCCATCGTCGGTCTGGATCCACAAGAGGCCGCTCTTCGGGCTGAACCAGATGCCGTCCGGGCTGGACATGTCGTTGTCGTCGGTCAGCGCGGACAGATTGACCGCAGCGCCGGCCTTGGCTTCGGCGGCGAAGACATAGACATCCCACTTGAAGCTGGTCGCGGCGGCATCGGCGCCGGCTTCGGCGGTGCGGATGATATGGCCGTTGACGTTGCCGGTCTGCTTGCTGGCGCCCTTCATGTCCTCGTAGGCGCGCGGATTGGCCGCATCCGGGAGGATCTTGCTGCCCGAAGCGGCGGTGGTGACGCGATTGGAGTTGTTGGTCAGCGTGTAATAGACCTCGCCGTTCTTCGGGTTGACCGAGCACCATTCCGGGCGATCCATCTTGGTGGCGCCAGCGGCATCGGCGGCGATGCGGGTGTGGATGCAGATGTCGGCCAGCGAGGCGAAGGCGAAACCGGCATAGCCGCTGATCGCGGTATTGGCCAGTGTCAGTGGCAGCCAGGTGCCCGAACCGTCGGCGTTGAACTTGGCAACATAAAGTGTGCCTTCATCGAGGTATTTGTCGCCGGCGGCCAGGCCCTTGGTGGCATCGGCCGAATCCCAGACCGCTTTCGACACGTACTTGTAGATGTATTCGTTGCGCGAATCGTCGCCCATGTAGAACACCACCGGCTTGCCGGCAACGACCGGCGCGTACACGGCGCATTCGTGCGCGAAACGGCCCAGGTGGGTGCGCTTGCGCGGGGTCGACGAGGCGGCGTACGGATCGATTTCGACCACGTAACCGAAGGTGTTGGCTTCGTTGCGGTAGTCGGCGAGGGCGCTGGCGCCGCTGTTGGCGAGGTTCCAGCGTTTGTAGACATCGGCCGCGCCGGCGGTATCCCACTTCTTGCCCGATGCACCGCTCGGCACGCCATAACGACCGAAAGAGGCCAGTTCGTTCGCGCTGCGGCTGGCGAGGACATCGCCGGTGCGCGAGAAGTAGCCGGCCCAGTTTTCCTCGCAGGTCAGGAAGGTGCCCCACGGGGTGTCGCCGGTGGCGCAGTTGTTGACCGTGCCACGGCTCTTGGTGCCATCGGTCGAATAGAGGGTTTTGACCTGATCACTGCCGCGCACCGGGCCGTACAGATCCATCGGCGTTTGCGCGGTGATGCGACGGTTGTAGACGGAGCTGCGATTGAGCTGGAACTTGCCGGCCGTTTTCTGGACTTCGATCACCGCGACGCCATGGGCGCGGATTTCCTTGTCGACTTCGGCTGCCGGGCGCACGCCAGCGGTGGTGGTGGCGCCGGCAACGTGCAGGAAGGCGTCGGTGATGTTTTCGTGGTTCATCGCGATCAGGCCGCGTTCGCTACCGTTCAGGTCGCGTGCGGTGCCTGCTGCGTTGAGGCCGAAGTAGTTCATGCCGTCATGATGATCGCCGGCGCGGAAATCGAAGCTGGCCGCATCGTCGCTGCCGTCGTTCTTGTAAGCGGCAGTGGTGGTATTGATCGGATCGCCCAGTGCGTACAGGACGGTGGCGCTGTAACCGGCCGGCAGTGTCAGCGCATCCAGCATGTTCTTGGCGACCGGATTGAAATTGAAGCGGGCTGCCGGCGGCGTCGTCGGAGTGGGCGTCGGCGCAGGGACCGGGCCTGGTGTGGGCGCCGGGGTCGGGCCGGGCGTCTGGTTGCCTGTGGTGTTGTCGGTGCTGCCGCCGCCACAGGCGCTCAGTGCACCGCCGAGGGCGACACCGCCGAACATCATGGCCGCTGCACCACCAAGGCCACCACGCAGAATGCCGCGACGGCTGATGCGCGATTCGAGCACGTTCTCGAAGCTGCCGTTGTCGCTATCGTTGTGACCGATGTCGTCCGCATCGATATTGCTGATTTGCGTGTTGTTTTGTTCTTTCATCGCAGTGAGCCCCCTGTGCTTGTCTATTTACGCGAAGCGGCAAGCGTAGAGGGTGTCGATGACAGCAACGTTAAAGCCGCGGGGGATTGCAAAGTTGCGCGGGCCGCCGGGCTGGCTGCGGTTGGTGATTGAAACCGGCCTGCCGTCATCCGGCGCTACGCGGGTTTGACGCCGGGCATGCTGTCTCAATACTGGCCCCATTTTTGCTTTCGATTTGCGTGTCTTTTTCTTGCAACGCAAGCGTCATAAGGCCCACGCGGTCCAGAGGGCGGATATGCGTGATTTGCGCCGTCGATCGTCGTTTATCACATGAGCCGGCTGTTGCACTAGCCGGGGCTGATACCCTAGTATTTGTGTTAATCGCAGTTTGTGAACACAAGATGTTGTGTTTCTTCACAATCTATTCACAGACTTGTGCACATCATAGAATCCCCTCTACCCAGAAGGAACTGAGCGCATGTACGCCACGCTGGATAGCACTACTGGAAGCCGCATGACCGATACCCTCGATACGAGCAAACAGCACGATTACGGTGCATACGCCAACTACAAAATCATCCGCCGTAATGGCGCAGTGGTGCCGTTCGAGCCGCTGAAGATTTCCGTGGCCGTGACCAAGGCCTTCATCGCCGTGCAGGGCAGCCAGGCGGCATCGTCGGCTGCGGTGCGCGAGCGCGTTGCCGGCCTGACCGATGCGGTGGTGCGCGCGCTGATGCGTCGCAAGCCCGAAGGCGGCGCGATCCATATCGAGGAAATCCAGGATCAGGTTGAACTGGCGCTGATGCGCACCGGCGAGCACGACGTCGCGCGCGCCTACGTGATCTACCGCGAACAGCGTTCGCAAGAGCGCCATCACGCCAAGATCGAGCACGAAGTCGAGCACCACGACAGCATCAACGTCGTCTACGAAGACGGCAGCCGTCGTCCGCTCGACCTCGGCCGTCTGAAGTCGCTGATCGCCTCGGCGTGCACCGGTTTCGACAACGAGACCGATCAGGCCGCGATCCTGAACGAAGCACTGAAGAACATCTACGACGGCGTGCCGGCCGAAGAAGTGCGCAAGTCGGTGATCATGGCCGCGCGCCAGCTGATCGAAAAAGACCCGTCGTACTCGCAAGTCACCGCGCGCCTGCTGCTGGACAGCCTGCGCCGCGAAGTGATCGGCGCGGAAACCAGCCATGAAGAAATGGCCGATGCCTATGCGCGTTACTTCCCCACCTTCATCAAGCGCGGCATCGACGCCGAGCTGCTCGATGAAAAACTGGCCCAGTACGATCTGGCCCGTCTTGGCGCCGCGCTGAACCACAACCGCGACTACCAGTTCGGCTACCTTGGCCTGCAAACGCTGTACGACCGTTACTTCCTGCACATCGAGGACGAGCGCATCGAGCTGCCGCAAGCGTTCTACATGCGCGTGGCGATGGGTCTGGCGCTGAACGAAATCAACCGCGAAGAGCGCGCGATCGAGTTCTACAACGTGCTGTCGACCTTCGATTTCATGTCGTCCACGCCGACGCTGTTCAATGCCGGTACCCGCCGCTCGCAATTGTCGAGCTGCTACCTGACGACGATTGCCGATGATCTGGACGGCATCTACGAAGGCATCAAGGAAAACGCGTTGCTGTCGAAGTTTGCCGGTGGTCTGGGCAACGACTGGACGCCGGTGCGCTCGCTTGGTTCGCACATCAAGGGCACCAACGGCAAATCGCAAGGCGTCGTGCCTTTCCTCAAGGTGGTGAACGACACCGCCGTGGCGGTCAACCAGGGCGGCAAGCGCAAGGGCGCGGTCTGCGCCTATCTGGAAACCTGGCACGCCGACATCGAGGAATTCCTCGAGCTGCGCAAGAACACCGGTGATGATCGCCGTCGTACCCACGACATGAACACCGCCAACTGGGTGCCCGATCTGTTCATGCAGCGCGTGATCGAAGGCGCCGACTGGACCTTGTTCAGCCCGGCCGAAACCCCGGACCTGCACGACAAGTACGGCAAGGACTTCGCCGAAACCTACGCGCGTTACGAAGAAAAGGCCGCGCGCGGCGAGATGCGCGTGGTCAAGAAGCTGCCGGCGCTGAACCTGTGGCGCAAGATGCTGACGATGCTGTTTGAAACTGGCCATCCGTGGATCACCTTCAAGGACCCGTGCAACATCCGTAGCCCGCAGCAGCACGTTGGCGTCGTGCACAGCTCCAACCTGTGCACCGAAATCACCCTGAACACCAACGACGAAGAAATCGCCGTCTGCAACCTCGGCTCGGTCAACCTGGTGAACCACCTGAAGAACGTCGACGGCGCGATCGTCCTCGATCAGGAAAAAATCGCCCGCACCGTCAAGACCGCGATGCGCATGCTCGACAACGTCATCGACATCAACTTCTACCCGGTGGCCAAGGCGCGCAATTCCAACCTCAAGCATCGTCCGGTTGGCATGGGCATCATGGGCTTCCAGGATGCATTGCTGGCGCAGCGGATTCCGTACGCATCGGATGCTGCGGTCGCGTTTGCCGATAACTCGATGGAAGTGATCTGCTACCACGCCTACTGGGCATCGACCGAGTTGGCCGAAGAGCGCGGCACCTACCCGAGCTTCAAGGGCAGCCTGTGGGATCGTGGCATCCTGCCGCAGGATTCGCTGGAGCTGCTGGCGCAAGAGCGCGGCGGTTATCTGGAAGTGGATCGTTCGTCGCAACTGGACTGGTCGTCGCTGCGCGAGCGCATCGCTACCGTCGGCATGCGCAACTCGAACTGCGTCGCCATCGCCCCGACCGCGACCATCGCCAACATCATCGGCGTTTCGGCGTCGATCGAACCGACTTACCAGAACCTGTTCGTGAAATCGAACCTGTCGGGCGAGTTCACCGTGGTGAACGAATACCTGGTGCGCGACCTCAAGGCCCGTGGCCTGTGGGACGAAGTGATGATCTCCGACCTCAAGTACTTTGACGGTTCGGTAGCGCGCATCGACCGCATTCCGCAAGACCTGCGTGATATCTACGCGACCGCGTTCGAAATGGATCCGAAGTGGCTGGTCGAAGCCGCATCGCGCCGCCAGAAGTGGATCGATCAGGCCCAAAGCCTGAACATCTATATGGCCGGCGCCTCGGGCAAGAAGCTGGACGAGCTGTATCGGCATGCGTGGATTCGCGGTCTCAAGACCACGTATTACCTGCGCACGCTGGCGGCATCGAACGCCGAAAAATCGACCGGCCGTGGTGGCGAGCTGAACGCCGTACCGGTGGATGGTGGCTACAACGCGACCGCAGCCGTTGCCGCGCCGGTTGCCGAAGCCGAGCCGATGATGGAACCGGCGACCGACATGAAGTTTTGCTCGATCGATAATCCCGAGTGTGAATCTTGCCAATAAACCTATCCCGTTAGGCGACTGCGCCTGCGCATTTTGCCCCCGTCCGATGCTCGAAACCCCGCAAGGGGGCTACCTTCGGGTCGTCCTCATGGACTTCATGGCGATGAAGGTTTCTGCGCTTCGGGCGGGACCAAACTGCTTTGGCTCGCTCGCCTACTGGAACAGGTTCGGAGGGCTGTTTTTATTCAGTCGTCCGCCATCGGCCCGGTTCGCCGGGCCCGATGCTTGAGCCGGTTGCTCGCAGCCGCTTCAAGCATCGGTAAAAAAACATCAACAAGGCCGCCAACGAGCGGGCCAGAGAGGAGCAGGGGATGAAGGCGATTTTGCGTCTGGTGTTGCTGGGCTTCGCGCTGGCTTTGGCTGGCTGCAGCAATATTCAGCAACTGATCGGTAGTAACGAGCCGAAGAAGATCGAAGCGCCGGCCGGCAAGGCGGTGGTCATGCTGACCCTGACTTGGACGGCGCTGGATAACGATAGCGCCAGGGTGGCGCTGGTATTGCGCGGGCCACATGGCGAGCAGATGCTCTCGGGCAAGGATGGCGATGTGGTGCTGTCACCGAACGGCCCGAGCGTATCGGGCAAGCGCTTCTTGCTGACGCTGGTGCCCGGCCAGTATCAGTTGATGAACCTGCAGGGCAGCTGGCAGACCGATGAAGGCGGGCGTTCGCGCCAGCAGCCGGTGTGGTTGCCGCTGGGGCAGACCTTCAGCGTGCAGGCCGGCGATGTCGTTTACATCGGCAATGTGAACGTGGCGCTGGATTTCAAGCCGTCAGCCACGGTCAGCAATCAGGCCGGTCGGGATTTTTATGATCTGGTAATGAGCAAGTCGGCCAATGAACTGTCCAACATTCAGGTACAGCTGCCGCAAGGCGGCAGCTTGCCCTATGGAAGTTGACCCCGCCTTGAGCGGGCAGGAGGGCACGATGCGAGTTCATACAGGGTTGCGAGCCTGGCTGGTACCGGTGGCGCTGATGCTGCTGGCCGGCTGTGCCTCGCTCAAACCGCAAACCAACGATGGCCAGATGTTGCCTCCACCGGGGCAAGGCTACGCCGTGCTGGCATTTACCTTGCAGAGCCTGGAGCCCGATAGCGGCAACGCCAATCTGGTATTCAACGGCACGGGCGGCAGTGGCCAGTTTTACGCCAGTGAAAACACCGATTACATCCGTGCACCGGGCAATATTCCGGATGACAAGGGCAGGCTGGCTTTTGCCGCCTTGCCGCCGGGGGATTACACCATCACCCATGTTTATGGCCGCTGGGGTGTACCGGACACCATGGGTGATGCAGGCATACCGAATATCGTCAGCTTGCCGCGACAAGACCGTTTCAGCGTCAAAGCCGGCGAAGTGGTGTACCTGGGCGATTTTCACCTGAACATGAATTTCAAACCCGATGTGGTGCTGAGCAATCAGCAAGCCCGCGATTTCAACCACATGAAAGTGATGTGGGGCGTGAGCGATTTTTCCAATGTCCACACGCGTGTGCTGGATGGCAGAGCCCAATAAGAACACTTGAAACACCGGCCCGGCACCACGCCGGGCCACTGCAACAATTTTGATATTTGATAGACAAGGATTGAACACCATGAGCACGCTGAATTTCGAAGACACCGCCCAACCGACCGTAGCACCTACCGGCGACCACACTACCGGCAGCATGCAATCGGTGAGCGAAAACCGTGTCAACGTCGTCGACAAGCGCGTGATCAACGGCACCACCGACGTCAACCAGCTCGTGCCGTTCAAGCACAAGTGGGCATGGGAAAAGTATCTCGCCCAGTGCGCCAACCACTGGATGCCGCAAGAAGTGAACATGCAGCGCGACATCGAGCTGTGGAAAGACCCGAACGGCCTGACCGACGACGAGCGCCGTCTGGTCAAGCGCAACCTCGGCTTCTTCGTCACCGCCGACTCGCTCGCCGCCAACAACATCGTGCTCGGCACCTACCGCCAGATCACCAGCCCGGAATGCCGTCAGTTCCTGCTGCGCCAGGCGTTTGACGAAGCCATCCATACCCACGCCTACCAGTACATCGTCGAATCGCTCGGCCTTGATGAAGGCGAAATCTTCAACGCCTATCACGAAGTCACCTCGATCCGTAACAAGGATGAATTCCTGATCCCGTTCATCGACGTTTTGACCGACCCGCAATTCAAGAGCGGGACTCTTGAGACTGACCAGCAACTGCTGCGTTCGATCATCGTCTTTGCCTGCATCATGGAAGGCCTGTTCTTCTACGTCGGCTTCGTGCAGATCCTCGCACTCGGCCGCCAGAACAAGATGACCGGCGCCGCCGAACAGTATCAATACATCCTGCGTGATGAATCGATGCACTGCAATTTCGGCATCGACCTGATCAACACGATCAAGATGGAAAACCCGCAGCTGTGGACCGAACCGTTCAAGGCCGAGATCACCGAACTGTTCAAGAAAGCCGTTGATCTTGAATACGCGTATGCGGAAGACACCATGCCGCGCGGTGTGCTGGGCCTGAACGCCAGCCAGTTCAAGGAATACCTGCGCTTCATCGCCAACCGCCGCATGCAGCAAATCGGCCTCGACCAACTCTTCCCGGGCGTGACCAACCCGTTCCCGTGGATGAGCGAGATGATTGATTTGAAGAAAGAGAAGAATTTCTTTGAGACGCGTGTGACTGAGTATCAGACTGGCGGGGCTTTGAGCTGGGATTGATCTTTAAGCCGCTTTCGAGCGGCTTTTTTTATATGGAATTTAATTGTGAACTTAAATGTTTTTCAGGTAGATATTGATAGGTTTGTTGACGAAATTAAGTTGTTGCCGGACGTAAATAGCGAGTATGTGTCTATAGTTGTTGATCTGATAAGTCGCTGGGAGACTATTTCTCGCTCTGCCCCTTATGTTTGCGAGACGCAAGGTGAGGGATTTGCTTCGAATGTTTCAAGGCGAGGTTCAGCTGCAAATGAATTGAAAGAAAGGCTGGATTGGGTGGCATTCTTCCTGGCGTGCGCATGGCGAGAACAAAACATGCGTACAAATACTCTGGCGAGTAGTAAGGTTGAATGGCTTTTTAGTTATTTTAATGACAAAAACTTAGAGCTCTGTGATGAGGTGCGTGCACGTGCATCATATGTTAACTATTTGTTGCCAGCTAATGTGGCCTCTAATGATATTAAAAAAAGTTTAATTGAGCTCGAAGAAAAAAAGAAAAGCGTTAGTGATCATGCTTCAAAAGTTAGTACAGTATTGAGTGATGCTGATCAGAGATTGACCTCTTGGTTGAAACAGGTGGATGTTTATGAGTCAAGATTGAAGGAGTATAGAAGTAACTATAATTTTCTGGGCCTTTCTCATGCATTTGAAGGTTTGATAAGAAGTAAAAAAAATGAACTTAGGATTGATGTGGGAATCTTGACCATAATGGCTATGGTTATGACTGCAATTCCAATTGCATATTCAATTGTAAAAAGTGTTCCAGATGATTTGAGTAAAGCCTTATTGTTCTATGCTCCTATAGTTGGTGTTGAAATTTTGCTAGTGTTTTTCTTTAGAATTGTTTTGCGAAACTATTACTCCAGAAAAACTCAGGTTGTTCAATTGGAGTTGAGGCATGGTATTTGTGCATTTTATGAATCCTATGTTGATTTTACTAATAAACACAAATCGGATAGGAGTTTTGATAGATTTGAATCTTTGATTTTTAGTGGGGTTGTCGAAGAGTCTGGAAAAATTCCTACTACATTTGATGGTTTGGAAAGTATTATTGCTTCTGTTGCTAATGCGATGAAAGGAAAGTCTTAACTGTCAAATGTGACCGCGGTACGTCGGATTAGTTTGATTGCGTCAGTAATCTACGATTCGCTGGTTGTAGGGTGGATTTGGCGGAGCCAATCCACCGCGTTGCTTGATGCCGCAGCCAATCGCGAATCTATATCGGCGATTCAGTGCCTGCGGCACAGTGTTTAGATGCGCGTTCCGCCGCGCAGACGGGTTACTTTTCTTGCTTCGCCAAGAAAAGTAACCAAAAGAAGGCGACCCCGCATCCGCGCCCCTTCGGGGTTCCCTCGCTGCGGACAATCGGGGCGGCGGCTGCGCAACTCGCTTCGCTCAGACAGTGCTCGCCGAAACCCCGCCCCGCTTGTTCCTCGCTCGGCGCTACTGAGGGGATTGGGTGGTGTGCTACGGTCTGCGCAAATCGAGGATTCAACTTACCGCGGAACGTCGGATTGGTTTGATCGCGTCGGGAATCGGCGGATTGTCGCTGCGCTCCGAATCCGCCCTACGATTCGCCGGTTGTAGCCAATCCACCGTTTTGCTCAGACCTTCGCATACCGCCCCAAATCCCGTCCTAGGCAGCCGAGGAGTGGAGCGAGACAAGTCGGGCTTCATGACTTGGCTCGCGACCGACGCAGGGTAGCGCGGAGCGCCTGCCGTCTCGGGTCGCTTTTCTTTGGTTACTTTCTTTGGCGAAGCAAAGAAAGTAACCCGCCAGCCGGGCGGGTCCGGCGGTTTGGTTTTTGATTTTCGCCTTTGATCTTACTAGGTGGTGTCGTCACAAGATGCGCGCCCAGATCGCAATGCAGCGAATCTGGACTGCCGCCAGGAATGACGCCGCATTCTTGGCATAGCGCGTGGCGATGCCTCGCCAGCGTTTGAGCTGCAAAAACGCATTTTCAACCAGATGCCGGTGGCGATACAGCGCCGCATCGTGTTCACGCGGCGCCTTACGGTTGCGGTGCGACGGAATCACCGTTCTCATGCCTTGCGCCGAGGCCTGAGCAACGATGGCGTCGCTGTCATAGCCACGATCAGCCAGCAGGTATTCCGCGCTCAAGCCGTCAATCAACGCGCCGCCCTGGGTGCAGTCCGCCGTCGTGCCCGAGGTCACCAAGACCCGCACCGGCATGCCGTGCGCGTCCACCGCCAAGTGCAGCTTACTGTTTAGCCCCCTTTGGTCACCCCCATTGCCTGATTGCCGCCGCGTGCGCCGGCGGCATGCGGATGCACCTTGGCATGCGTGGCGTCGATCATCAGCCATTCGAAATCCGGATTGGTGATCAGCGCTTCAAGCAGGTGTGCCCAGACGCCCTTGTCACGCCAGCGACAAAAGCGGCGGTGGGTGTTCTTCCAGTCGCCATAATCGGGCGGCAAATCGCGCCATGGGGCGCCGGTACGCAAAATCCAGAACACGGCGTTGAGGAACAGGCGGTTATCTCTGGCCCGGCCGCCCCAGGCGCCGTGGCGACCGGGCAGGAGCGGTTCGAGCAAAAGCCACGTTTGATCAGGAAGGTCGTGGCGGCGGTGTACCAGGCGCTTGGTCGGCGGTGTGCTTGTCATGGCGGCAGCATACACACTCGCCAATCACTCGTGACGACACCATCTACCGCGGTACGTCGGATTAGTTTAATCGCGCCGACAATCGGCGGATTGTCGCTATGCTCCGAATCCGCCCTACGTTGCTTATGAATGGGCCATCTGCGCAATCGCGCAATCAAAGCCCCTCCACAAACCCCTTCAACTTGCCCAACGCCACTTCCCATTCCCGCCCGATCACTTCCAGCGTCTGCCGCGCAGCCTCGACCTGCGCCGGCTCCAGTTGCCACAGCCGCTCCCGGCCCAGCTTCACATCCCTTACCACGCCGGCCTCGGCCAGCACCTGCAGGTGCTTGGTGACGCCCTGACGGCTGATGTCGGTGTTGGCGGTGAGCTGGGCGATCGAGAACGCGCCGCCGGCGCAGAGCACGGCGACGAGTTTCAGCCGGGTCGGGTCGCCCAACGCGGCGAACACCCGCGCCAGCGTGTCGCTGGCGTGGATGACGTCGGTGAGCGTGTCGCCGCCCGTGGCGGGCGGGGGAGCACTAGGCGCTGGCATAACGGGCGATGTTCTCCAGTTGCGCCACCCAACCGTTGCCGTTCATGCGGAACGCTTCGAGCCGGCGGTTGGGCGGGACGTTGTCGAAGCCGGATTCTGCCACCTTCAGCAGCGTGGTGTTGTCCGGCGCGTCGTGCAGCGTGAACACCACGCGGGTCGGCGTTTCCAGCTCGTAGTCGATTTTCGGGTCGACCGGGTACGGATGCCAGCGGTAGGACAGCAGCTGTTGCGGCTCGATCCGCTCAATCACCACGTCGAAGTGGATGTGCTCGAAGCCCTGGATGGTGATCGGCCCGCGCGTGCGCTGCCCCGGTGTAAAGGTCTGGCCCCTGAGATCGGCGCCGAACCAGGTGCCGAAGGTTTCGGCATGCGAGAGCGCATGCCACACCCGCTCGCGCGGGGCGTTGATGACGATGCTGCGTTCGATGTGGTCGGTATCGCTGACAGTGCTCATGATCTCGTCCTTCAGGCGGCGATGGGTACGGCAGGGTGCGGTTCGGCCGGGCGGTACGGCGTGCCGGTGCCGGTGCCGGTGGCGACGTACTGCTGCAGGCTGGCGAGGAAATGCTGCCAGCCCTTACGGCATAAATCGTAGCACTCGAATTCCGGCACCAGCCCGATATGTTCGAAGTCCAGCCGGGCCTGCCCGTCGCCGGCCGGGGCAAGGCGGAACACGATCCGCGTGCCGACCCATTCGTCCTTGCGGGTGAAGGCATCCACGTCGGTGAACGCGGCGGTGCACAGCCAGCGCACCTCGCTCGCCGGTGTCAGTTGTTCGATCCGCATGTGCATGTAGTGCGGCCCGAAACGGAATTGCAGATTGCCGCCGATGTGGGTGTCGACATCGCAATCCTGCGTCCACCAGCCGCGCAGGCCGGCGGGCGTGGTGAGGGCGGCGTAGGCCGTCGCAGGGCTGGCCTCGAGGGTGAGGCTTTGCTGGTAGTGGCTCATGGCATGGCTCCTTTTTGACCTTCTTTAGGCAACTTAATGGTTGCATATTTTTAGTATGCGAGCGGATGCCAATAAAGCAACCATTTGGTTGCCTTGTTTGGTGCTGCCTGCCCATGACGACACGGCCGAGTTGCGGGTTCGAGCCGCGCCAACGCTGCAACAGCAGCGATCCGGCTGGTGGGCGCCAGAACCTCGGTGGGCAGACGAACGGTGCGGGCTTATGCGCCGCTCGACGCGGTGTCGCCATCGCTGCCTGCGCGGTAAAATCGCGGCCACAGGCGCTCTGGCGTAGCGCCGATGGCACATACAGGTTGAACCATGCACAACGAATTACTGATTGAAGACACCGACATCGGCACCGGCAAGGAAGTGGTCAAGGGCGCGCTGATTACCGCCCACTACACCGGTTTTCTGGAGGACGGCACGAAGTTCGATTCGTCCCATGACCGTGGCAAGCCGTTCCAGTGCGTGATCGGCACCGGCCGCGTCATCAAGGGCTGGGATCTGGGGCTGATGGGCATGAAGGTCGGCGGCAAGCGCAAGCTGTTCGTGCCGGCGCACCTGGCCTATGGCGAGCGGCAGATCGGCGCGCACATCACGCCGAACTCGAACCTGATCTTCGGGATCGAGTTGCTGGAAGTGCTGACGCGGGACGATTGATCGGCCCGCCATTCGGCAGCTTACGTCCGCTCCCCATCGCACCACAGACTAGGCTGGGATTTTCAGATGTCCTCAGCAATGAGGGGAGCCGGGCGATGAAAACCGAAGCACTGCAGCAGCACCGGTGGCTGCAACAACTGGTGGGTGACTGGACGTTCGAGTGCGAGATGCTGATGGCGCCGGAGCAGCCGGCGGCGAAATCCGGCGGCACCGAATCCGTCCGCGCGCTCGGTGATTTGTGGGTGCTGTGCGAGGGGCGGGGCACGATGCCCGATGGCGATCCCTGCACCATGCTGATGACGCTGGGTTTCGATCCGGCGCGGCAGCGTTTCATTGGCAGCTGGGTGGGCTCGATGATGGCGCATATGTGGGTGTACGACGGCGAGCTCGACGCCAGTGGCCGCATCCTGACGCTGACGTCCACCGGCCCGGATTGCCTCAACCCCGGCCAGACCAATACCTACCACGACGTGATCGAAATCATCGACGCCAAGCAGCGCGTGATGCGCTCGGAAGCACAGGGCGCCGACGGTGTGTGGGCGCCATTCATGACCGCACGCTACATCCGCAAGGCTTGAGGGCGGTTCGGGCGGAGAGCGCCGCCTACTCGTAGATTTTTCCGCAGTATAAAAACATCGCAAACCGCTTCCACGGCGAGGCGTCGTTCAGCCCTTGGGTCTTGCCCAGATGCGTGGTTTCCGCCCATGTGAGCGCGGCTTCGAGAAAATCCTCGATGCTGTGGTTTTCCCAGCCGTTGGCGCCCCGGCCGGTGTCGCCGAGCGGTTGGCCGGCCTCGGCCTGGCGGTCGGCGATCAGCGCGCGGACAAACACGAGGAAGGAGGTCGGGTCGGTGACGTTCTGCAGCTGGTCGTAAAGCGTCATGGCGGGCTCGGGGGCGAGAAGTGCGGCCAGTGTGCCGCAAAACCGCCGCCGCTGCGCCGGGTCGTTCGTCGCGCGGCAAGGGCAAAAGGCCTTTCACCGCCGGAGCACCGGCCTATGATCGAATCAGATCGCCAGCCGGGACAGCCGGCGCAGGCGATTACGGCAAAATTGCTGAAATCTGAGGCCGCACGGCACTCATGCTCACGCGGCCGGGAGCACGATCATGGCCAAACATCAATTGCGCAGTGGCAGAGAAGCGAAGAAGCCGAAAAAACCGAAACCGGTTGTTGTTCCGGCAACCTCGTTTGTCAAATCCGTTCCGGCCACCACGCCGACGGGCACCAAGCACTGAAAGCCATCGCCGGTCTTGCATCGACCATCGGCTTTGGGCTGGGCTGGGCTGGGCTATGGCGGCATTGGCGCATTTGCTGCGTCAGGCGGCGGCTTGCCCGTTCGGTTAGTAATCCAGAACGCTAAATCCCAATCCCGCGGCCTTTTTCACTTTCAGTTGTACCGGTATCCGCTCTTTCAGCGCTTCCACATGGCTGATGATGCCGATCATCTTGCCGCTGGCGTTGAGGCTATCGAGCGCGTCGAGGGCGATTTCCAGTGTTTCGCCGTCGAGCGTGCCGAAACCTTCGTCCAGAAACAGCGAATCAATCGACGTTTTGTGGCTGACGAGGTCGGAGAGCGCCAGCGCCAGCGCGAGGCTGACCAAAAAGCTCTCGCCGCCCGAGAGTGTGCGGGTGTCACGGGCGAGGTCGCCTTGCCAGGTGTCGGCGATGGCCAGTTCAAGCTCGCCGCTGCGCATCAGTTGATAGCGGCCGTGCAGCCGTTCGAGCTGGCGATTGGCAAGGTGGACCAGGTGATCGAGCGTCAGCCCCTGGGCAAAGCGGCGGTACTTGGCGCCGTCGGCCGAGCCGATCAGCCCGTTCAGGTGTTGCCACAGGTCGTAATCGGCGGTTTGGGCGCTGATGTCGTCGAACAGCGCCTGCTGGCTTAGTCGGCGTGCATCGTCGCCGGCCAGTTGTGCGCCGATTTCGCCCTGACGCTGCACCACGGTTTTGATCTCGGCCTGCACGTCGGCCCATTGCTGCGTGAGCGTTTCCAGACTCGCTTCGGTGACCGCTTGCGCTTGCAGCTCGGCCAGCGTTTGCGTCGCGGCGGCGAGCAGCGCTTGCGCTTCGACCACGCCGGTATCGAGCCGCTGTTTCAGCGCCAGCAAGGGCTGGCGTTCGTCGTCGCCGAGCCGTGCGGCGATAAATGCGGCCTCATCGGCAAACGGGCTTTGCGCGAGGCGTTCGCGCCATATTGCAGTGGTGCTTTGTGCGGTGGCGGCTTCGGTCGCCAGCCGTGCTTGCAGCGTCTGTTCCGTGCCCTTGAGCTGGTTGGCGCGGTCTTGCGCCTGCGCCAGCTCGGCCTCGCACTCGGCCAAGGCCTGCGCGCTGTCGGCGACGGCGCCGAGTATCGCGCCGGCCGGCTCGCCCAAAGCCGCCCAGCGCTGTTGCCAGAGTGCGGCTTGCTGTTGCGCGGTCTGGGCATGTTGCCCGGCGGTGCTCAGATCAAGGGCGAGTTGTTGCAGCTGGCTTTGCGCTTGCTGCCACGCTTGCCATTCGTGCTCGCGCTCAGCCAACCAAGCTTGGTTGTCGCTCGGCAGCGTGTAGCCCAGCGATGCCAGCGCGGCATTCAGTTCGGCGGTTTGGCTATCGAACAAGGTCGTGGATGCCTGCGCGCGTTCGGTCAGCTCGGCGAGTTGGCGCTGGCGGTTGTGCAGGTCTTGTTGTTGCAGCGCCAGTTGTTGCGTGGCGTCGGCGCTGGTTTTTTCGAGCTGTTGCCGCGCCTGGCTGGCCTGCGCGAGTGTGGTTTTGCTGGCATCGAGCCGGTCGAGCCGCTGTTGCAGCGTGGTCAGTTCGGTTGCGTGGCTTTGCTGGTGAGCGGCGAGCGCATCGAGGTCGGCATCGGTGGCAAGACCCAGGCGCAGGGCGAGTTCGGCACGCTGCGCATCCAGCTGCAGCAAGGCCTGTTGCTGGCCGTCGCCTTGCGTTGCGAGCTGTTCGATCTGCGCCAGCAGCGCCGCGACTTCGCCGCTGACGTTCTGGCCTTGCGTTGTCAGGGCATCGCGCTCTTCGCGTTTGGCCAGCAAGGCGGCCTCGGTGGCCGAGGTGTTCAGCGCCTGATACGCGGCGACGGCGGGGTGCTCGGTTGCGCCGCACAGCGGGCACGCCTCACCGGGCTGCAACTGGGCGCGGTGCGCTTCCAGATCCTGAATGCGCTTTTCCTGCGCCAGCAGCGTTTCCTTGTCGGCGATCTGTTGTTTCAGATCGGCGTATCGTGCCCGCAAGGTTTGCTGTAGCTCGGCCTTGGCGCCGTGCTGCTCGCGCTTTTGCGCCAGCTCGGTGTTGATTTTCTCAAGCTGGCCGGCGCCTTGCTGGCGGGTCGTGACGATCTGCTGCAACTGCTGCAGATCGTTACCCTGATTGATCAGCCCGTGCCATTGCTGCCGCAACGCGGCTTCGTCACTGCCGGCGAGCAGGGCGTTCAGTGCCGCTTGCGCGGTCTGCTCGGCCTGCTGCGCGGTGGCCAGATTCGTCGCGTGCGCGTTCAACGCTGTTTGCTGCGTGGCGATCAAGGCAATCAGCGTGCTGATGCCGGCGTCGATCTGACCTTGGTCTAGCCGTAACCGCCGCACATCGTGCTGCGTTTGTGCATGCGCACTGAACTGCCGCCGCCATGCGCCTAGCCGTTCGCCCAGCTGGCCGTGTTGCGGCTGCGCGGCAAGGCGGGTTTGCAACTGCGCTTGCTGCTGCGCGAGCGCGTCGAGCGCGCTTTGCTTGCCGATGGCGATCTGCTGCGCCAGCGCGCAGCCACGCCAGCCGAGTTCGGTGATGCGGCGATGCGTGGCTTGGCGCTCGGTGCCGACGCGTTCCAGTTCGCGCTGGGTGCCGGCCTGTGCCGCTGCTGCCGCCTGCTGCGCCGCGTACAGCGGCTGCAATTGCTGCGCCGGTTCGCTGGCGGCCAGTCGCGCCAGTTGCGGCTGCGCGTCGGCCTGCGCCGCGTGCGCATCGGCTTGGCGGGATTGCGCCGCGCCGTGCGCTTGCCCGGCCTTGGCGAGCGCGTGTCGCCATTGTTGCTGGGTGTTCAGCAGTGCCTGTCGTTCCTGTAGGCCGGCTTCCTGCTGGACGAGCCCGGCGGCCTCATCGTGCAAGGCCGCGCGTTGCGCATCGTCGAGCAATTCAACGCCCGACGCCTTGGCGCGCAGCTGATCGAGTGCGGCCTTGGCGTCGCGCGCCTGTTCGAACACGCGCTGCGAGATTTGCCCGTAGATTTCGGTGCCGGTGAGCTCTTCGAGCAGTTCGGCGCGCTCGTTGGCGTTGGCCTGCAGAAACGCGGCAAAGCCACCCTGCGCCAGCAGCATCGATTTGGTGAAACGGGCGAAATCAAGGCCGGTGAGGCTTTCGGTCTGGCGCAGTTTGTCGTTGATCTTGTCGGTGAGGATATTGCCGCTAGCGTCGGCCAGTTCGACCTTCGGTGCTTGCAGCGCGCCGTCGGTTTTGTCGCGGGCGCGGCGCTGGCTCCAGAACGCGCGGTAACGCGCGCCTTTGACCTCGAATTCGACTTCGGCAAGGCAATCGGCGGTGTGCCGGGTCATCAGCTCGTTGCTGCCGGCCGAAACGGTGTTCATCCGCGGCGTCTGGTGATACAGCGCCAGGCAGATCGCGTCGAGCAGCGTGGTCTTGCCGGCGCCGGTCGGCCCGGTGATCGCGAACAGGCCGTTGTCCTTGAACGGCTCGGCGGTGAAGTCGATCTTCCACTCGCCCTTGAGCGAATTCAGGTTTTTAAGCCGCAGCGTGAGGATTTTCATGCGTCAGCCTCCTGCAGGCTGCTGACGATTTGCCGGTAGCGCTGCGCCAGTTGCGGCTTGAGTTCATCGGCAAGGTCTTCGCTGGCGAGCCGCTGCGCGAACACGTCATCGGGGCTGAGTTCGGCCAGCGTTTCGCTCGCCATCCGCTGCAAACCGGGCTGGGCGTTGCCGCGCTCGCGCTTGATCCGCAGCACCTCGACCGGCAAACCTTCGCAGATGGCCTGAATGCGCGTGGCCAGATCGCTGAGGTAATCGTCGGCGCTGACCACGACTTCCAGCCACACCGGCAGCTCGGCGCAGCCCGATTGCGCCGCGTCGGCAATCACCACCTGCAGCTCGGCGAGGGTGCCGCGTACCGAGATCATCGGCTGAAAGCGCGGGATGGGCAGCGGCGTGACCGAGCGCAAACCGGTGTGATCAAGATCGACCAGCAGCACTTCCTTGGTCTGGCGGGCTTCGTCGAAACTGAGCGGAATCGGCGAGCCGCAGTAGCGGAGATGTTCCAGCCCGCCGACTTTTTGCGGTTTGTGGATGTGGCCGAGCGCGATGTACGCCGCCGGCGGAAAGGCATTGGTCGGGAAGGCTTCAAGCGCGCCGACGTAAATCTCGCGTACCGATTCGCTGGCGCTGGCGCCGACGGTGGTCAGGTGGCCGGTGGCGATGATGGGCAGCGCGCCGCCCCGTTTGTCTCCCAGCTCGTCGCGCTTCGCTTCGGCCAGCGCGTAAATGGTCTGGTAATGCGCGGCGATGGCGCTTTGCAGCGTGCGCTGCTTGTCTTCGGCGCTCTGGCCGGCCTGGCTCTGCATCACGTCGCGCGCGCGGATGAACGGAATCCCGCACAGCACCGCGCCGGCACTGCCGTCGCGCTTGTGCAGCACCAGCACCTGATCGGCCGCGTTCTCGCACACGCCGGGGATGACGCGGGTATTCAGGTGCGCCAGCAGCGTTTTGCTTTCACCCAGCGTGGCCACCGAATCATGGTTGCCACCGAGGATGACGAGTTCGGCACCGCTATCACGTAGCGCCACCACAAAGCCGTTGTACAGCTCGCGGGCATAGCTGGGCGGCGAGCCGGTGTCGAAGATGTCGCCGGCGATGATGACGGCGTCGATCTGCTGCGCCGCAATCTGATCGATCAGCCAGGCCATGAATGCTTGATGCTCAAACTGGCGGGTCTTGCCGATGAAATGCTGGCCCAGATGCCAGTCGGACGTATGCAGAATGCGCATCCGGGGTCGAACCTTGTGGGGAAAGCGGGAGGGTGCGCGCCATTTTAGGCACTTTGGCGTGGGGCGTCGCCGGCAAAAAAAAGCCCCGGCACGCCAGGCACCGGGGGAGAGGGATAGAAATCCGCATGACAGGACAGATTTCTGCCTTCAGCATAATGCTGCACCGCAACAATTCATACCTGGTCATCGATTTTTCGGTCTGAGTGGTATCGATGCGTCAGTTGGGCAAGTGGCATCCGGTGAATATTTTTACCGGGAAAGGTGCATATTCGCATCAATGCTAAAATTGCAGCCAGACCCTCGTCTACCCCGGCCTGCTGCGCAGATACGCGGTATTTCCGGCGGTGGATTGATAAGCAACTTGATGAAAATAAAGGATTTTATATGCTTGATCAGAATCACCTGATCTGGCTGGACATGGAAATGACCGGCCTTGACCCGCAGAACGACAAGATTATCGAACTGGCGATCGTGATTACCGACAGCCAGCTCAATACGGTGGCCGAATCGCCGTCGTGGGCGGTGCACCAGCCCGATCACGTGCTCGATGCGATGGACGACTGGAACAAGTCGACCCACGGCCGTTCGGGGCTGATCGAGCGGATCAAGGCATCGACGCTCAGCGTCGAGGAAGTCGAGGCGGCGGCGCTGGCGTTTATCCAGCAGTACGTGCCGCAGCGCACCAGCCCGATGTGCGGCAATTCGATCTGTCAGGATCGCCGCTTCATGGCGCGCTGGATGCCGACGCTGGAAACATGGTTCCACTACCGCAATCTGGATGTCTCGACGCTGAAAGAGCTGTGCAAGCGCTGGCAGCCCGATGTGTACCGCCTGTTCAAGAAGAAGGGCCGGCACGAGGCGCTGGCCGATATTTACGAATCGATCGACGAGATGAAGTTCTACCGCGAGCACTTCCTCAAGGTGCCGGTCTCGCCGCTGCTGGTCGATTAAGCCTTGTACGCAGCGATGAGTGCCCCCATGTTGAATACCGAGGCCTTGGCCGAACAACTTGGCCAAGCGTTGCTGGCGCGTGGCCAGAGCGTGACCACGGCCGAATCGTGCACCGGCGGTTTGATTGCCGGGGCGATCACCGATGTCGCCGGCTCGAGCAACTGGTTCAACCGCGGTTTCGTCACCTATAGCAATAGTGCCAAGGTCGATATGCTCGACGTGCCGCCCGGCTTTATCCAAGGCCTGGGCGCGGTGAGCGAACCGGTGGTCGCGGCGATGGTGCAGGGCGCGATGGCGGCATCCAGCGCCGACTGGGGCATCGCGGTCTCCGGCGTCGCCGGCCCCGGTGGCGGCAGCGCCGACAAACCGGTTGGCACCGTCTGGTTTGCCTGGGGCTCGCCGCTGGGCATCGTCACCGAACGCTGCGTGTTTGCCGGCGATCGCCGTGAAGTACGCCAGCAGGCCGTTGCCCATGCTTTGGGCAAACTCGTGCAATTGATCAAGGAAAGCCGTTGACCACCGTCGTTGTCGTCAGAAAGAACAATCAGATCGCCATTGCGGCCGATAGCCAGTCCACTTTTGGCGATACGGCGCTGGGCGCGGGTTTTGATGCGCAGTGGAACAAGATCTTCAAATCGCACGGCAGTTATTTTTCGATTTCCGGCAGCGCTGCGCACGATCTGGTGATGCAGGCCGCGTTGAAGAAATCCAAGACGCTGGATTTCAGCAGCCGGGTGTCGATTTTCGAGAGCTTTCGCAAGCTGCATCCCAAGCTCAAGGAAGATTTCTTCCTCAAGCCCGACGAGGAAGAAGACGAGCCGTACGAATCGAGCCAGCTGACCGCGCTGATTGCCAACAAACACGGCATTTTCGGCGTTTACAGCCTGCGTGAGGTGTACGAATATTCGCGCTTCTGGGCGATTGGCAGCGGCCATGATTACGCGCTGGGCGCGATGCAGGCGGTGTATGACCGCGACGAACTTTCCGCCGCCGATATCGCCCGCATCGGCGTCGAGGCCGGCTGCACCTTCGACATCAGCTCCAGCCTGCCGATGACCGAATATCAGCTCACCATTGCCGCCGCCGACGATTGAAACGGAGTTAAACGATGTTTATCGGCAATCTGGCCAACTGGCCACAGCAACGCGCCGTGTTACCCGATGCCGTGAACCGGGCGCTGGATGCGCTGGCGCAGCACGATTTGCACGCCATGCCCGCCGGCCGTTACGAGATTGACGGCGACCGGCTGTTTTTCATGATTCAGGAAATGCTGACGCAGCCGTTTGAAGCCGGCAAACCCGAAGCGCATCACCGCTATGCCGATATCCAGCTTTTGCTGAGCGGTGAGGAGGGTTTCGGTGTGGCGCCGGCCGATGCAGCGCTGGCCGTGGTCGACGATCGCTTCGACAGCCGTGATATCGCTTTTTACGCGGCGCCGGCCAACGAGCAGCGCATCAATCTGCAGCCGGGCGATTTCGTGGTCTTTTACCCGGGCGAGTTGCACCGGCCCGGTCGCTGCGTGGCCGGATCGATGCCGATCCGCAAGGTGGTCGTGAAAATCGACCGCGCCCTGCTTGGCCTTTAAGTACACAAGCAATCCCCGGCTGGGTACGTAATCCATGTCTGCGCTGGGTGTGTTTGCAGTGCAATGTTTGTTCCAACTCTGAGATAACGCCGGCTCGATCCGGCCAGAAGCCATGACCCAAGACACGCTTGAACGCTTTCTCTTTGACAATGCCCCGGTGCGCGGCGAGATCGTCAAACTGGACGATACCTACCGCGAAGTGCTCACGCGGCACGATTATCCGCCGGTGCTGGCCAGGTTTATCGGCGAGCTGATGGCGGCCGGCACGCTGCTGTCGGCGACGCTGAAGTTCGAAGGCACGCTGGTGATGCAGCTGCACGGCACCGGTGCGGTGCGGCTGCTGGTGGTCGAGGTCACCAGTGACAACACCATCCGCGCCATGGCGCGCTGGGAAGGTGATATCCCCGATGTGTCGCTGGCCGAGCTGCTTGGCAAGGACAAACGTTTCATGCTGACACTCGACCCGGACGAGGGCGAGGCCTATCAGGGCATCGTCGGCCTTGAGTCAGGCCAGAGCGTGGCCGAGGTGATCGAGCACTACATGAAGCATTCGGAGCAACTGGAAACCCGGATATGGCTGGCGTGCGAGCAGGGCGTCGCGGCGGGGCTGATGGTGCAGAAGATGCCCGCAGTCCAGGGCGATACGGATGCGTGGGACCGGATTCAGGCACTGGCGCAGACGATTACACCGGAAGAACTGGTGACGCTACCGGTGCGCGATGTCTTGTACCGACTGTTCAACGAGGAGGAGGTGCGCGTTTTCGAGCCGGCCATGCCGCGCTTTGCCTGCACCTGCTCGCGCGAGCGCGTCGGCAGCATGCTGGAAATGGTCGGTCGCGAAGAGGTCGATCATGTGCTGGCGGAGAAAAGCACGGTCGACGTCACATGCGAGTTCTGCGGCAAGGATTATCACTTCGATCCGGTCGATATCGAGCAGTTGTTTGCCGGTCACGGCACGACGCCGGTGCAAGGGCCGGTGCACTGAGTATCGTGCGCTCGTTTGTACAAAAGGCCCCGATTGTTCGGGGCCTTTTGTTTGCGTCTGCTCAGATCGCCAGCCAGACCAGCATGCCGGTGGCGAGACCGACGTAGAACAGTGTTTTCAGCACCCGCCCGGTGTCCTGCGCCGGCAGCTCCAGCGTATAGCTGCTGAAGGCGCTGAACACGCCGTACCAGAACCAGGCGAGTGCGCCGACCAGATCGCCGATCACCGGGCCGCGAACAAAACCCAGCACCGCGAACATGCCTGTCGAGGCAAGCACGGTGGCCAGCAGCGTCGTGCCGCTGCTCAGCAGCCACGCCAGCAACACGGCGAGCATCACGCCGTAAATGGCACCGAACAGCGCACCGAGCAAGGCATAGCTCAGGCGCTCGCTCAGGCCGGGGTTTTCCTCGCCCGTGTCGCCGCCTCCGGGCGGACTCACTCGCGCGGCCCGATATAGGCAAAGCGCGGCACCGTTCGGCCTTCGATGGTCACGTTCTCGAAGAACATCTCGTACGGCCGAACCCACAGGCCGAAATCGCCGTACAGCGCGCGGTACAGCACCAGCCATTCCAGTGTTTCCGAATGGCGAACGACGTCGACGACTTCGTAATTCATATTCTTGTAGTGGCGGTAATGGCCGGTTTGCAGTGCGGGGCGGGGCGTCATGGTGTTCCTCGAAAGCATGAAAAAACGGCTGGGCCCGGAACGGAATCCGGGAACCAGCCGTTATGCAGGGTGTGCCGGTTACAGCTTGGCTTCGACCCAGTCAGGCAGGCTCTGCAGCGCGGCCGGCAGGTTTTCCGGCTGCGTCCCGCCGGCCTGGGCCATGTCCGGGCGGCCGCCGCCCTTGCCGCCAACCTGTGTGGCGATGTGGTTGGCGATCTCGCCGGCCTTGATTCTGCCGGTCAGATCCTTGGAGACGCGGGCGATGATGCTGACCTTGCCGTCGAGCGTGCTCGCCAGTACGGCCAGCCCCGAGCCGATGCGATCCATCAGCTTGTCGCTCATCTCGCGCAAGGTGCCACCGTCGATACCGTCGACATTGGCGATCACGACCTTGACGTCCTTGATGCTGCGCATGCCCAGACCGACCAATTGATCGAGCTGGCCGAAGGCCATCTGGCTCTTCAGCCCCTGGGTTTCCTTCTGCGCGGCCTTGAGTTCGGCCTGCAGTTTTTCCAGCTTGGCGATCAACTCACCCGGCTGTGCGCCGGCGATGTTGGTTGCGGCCTTGAGTTCGGATTCGATCGCCTGCACCGTCGCCAGCGCACCTTCGCCGGTGACGGCTTCGACGCGACGGATGCCGGCGGCAACACCGGTCTCGGCGACGATCTTGAAGAAGCCGATGTCGCCGGTGCGGTGCACGTGGGTGCCGCCGCACAGTTCGGTCGAGAAGTCGCCCATTTTCAGTACGCGTACTTCGTCGCCGTACTTCTCGCCGAACAGCGCCATCGCGCCGGCCTTGATCGCGTCGTCGTAGCTCATCAGGCCGACATCGACGCTGTGGTTGCTCATGATCACGTGATTGACCACGGCTTCGATCTTGGCGATCTCTTCCGCTGTCAGCGCCTTCGGATGGCTGAAGTCGAAACGGGTGCGCTCGAACGTGACCAGCGAGCCCTTTTGCTCGACATGCGAGCCGAGCACGTCGCGCAGCGCGGCGTGCATCAGGTGCGTGGCCGAGTGGTTGCGCTGGGTGGCGTTGCGCTTGTGCAGATCGATGGTCGCGGTGATGCTATCGCCGACCTTGAGCGTGCCGCGTGCCAGCCGGCCCTGATGGCCGAACACATCGGTTTTGACCTTCTGGGTGTCGGTGACGTCGAACAGTGCGTTCAGGCCACCGGCGGCGGAAATCTCGCCGACGTCGCCGGCCTGGCCGCCCGATTCGGCGTAGAACGGCGTGTTGTCGAGCACGACCACGCCTTCATCGCCGGTATTCAGTTGCTGTACCTGTTCGCTGCCTTTGTAGAGCGCGATCACCTTGGCGTCGACGCTGGTTTCCGAGTAGCCGTGGAAGCACGATGCGTCGCCGTCGTAGGCGAGGCCGGCGGTCATCTTGAAGCTGCCGGCGGCGCGGCCGCGTTGCTGCTCTTCCTTCAATTCGCGCTCGTAACCGGTCATGTCCAGCTCCAGTGCGCGTTCGCGGCAGATGTCGGCGGTCAGGTCGATCGGGAAGCCATAGGTGCTGTGCAGCGTGAATGCGGTCTTGCCGTCCAGTACCTTCTTGCCGCCTTCGAGTGATTTCTCCAGCAGGGCCATGCCGATATCGAGGGTGCGGCCAAACTGTTCTTCTTCCTGCTTCAGTGTGTCTTCGATGATGGCCTGGCGCTGATGCAGCTGCGGATAGGCATCGCCCATGACTGCGGCGAGATCGGCCACCAGCTTGTGGAAGAACACGCCTTTCTGGCCCAGCTTGTAACCGTGGCGCACCGCGCGGCGCACGATGCGGCGCAGCACGTAGCCGCGGCCTTCGTTCGACGGAAGTACGCCATCGGCAACGAGGAAGGCACAGGCACGGATATGGTCGGCGATCACCTTGAGCGACGGTTGATCCTGGCTGTAGGCCACGCCGGTTTCACGCGCAGCGGCCTTGACCAGTGCGGAAAGCAGGTCGGTTTCGTAGTTGGACTTCACGCCCTGCAGCACGGTCGACAGCCGTTCAAGCCCCATGCCGGTATCCACCGACGGCTTGGGCAGCGGATGCAGCGTGCCGGTTTCGTCGCGGTTGAACTGCATGAAGACGTTGTTCCAGATCTCCATGTAACGGTCGCCGTCTTCATCCGGGCTGCCCGGCGGGCCGCCGGCGACGGATGGGCCGTGGTCGTAGAAGATTTCGGTGCACGGGCCGCATGGGCCGGTATCGCCCATGGTCCAGAAGTTGTCCGACGCGTAGGCCGCGCCCTTGTTGTCGCCGATGCGGACGATCTTGTCGGCGGCCAGGCCCACTTCCTTGTGCCAGATGTCATACGCCTCGTCGTCCGACGCGTAGACGGTGACCATCAGCTTTTCCTTGGGCAGGTTCAGCCATTGGGGGCTGGTGAGGAATTCCCACGCAAAGGTGATCGCATCGCGTTTGAAGTAATCACCGAAGCTGAAGTTGCCCAGCATTTCAAAGAAGGTGTGGTGGCGCGCGGTGTAGCCGACGTTTTCAAGGTCGTTGTGCTTGCCGCCGGCGCGCAGGCATTTCTGGCTGGTGGTGGCGCGGGTGTAGCTGCGCTTTTCATTGCCGAGGAAAAGATCCTTGAACTGCACCATGCCGGCCACGGTGAACATGATGGTGGGGTCGTTGCCGGGCACCAGCGGGCTGGAGGCGACGATCTGATGGTTCTTGGTGGCAAAAAAATCCAGGAATTTCTGGCGAATCTCGGCGGTTTTCATGGGCGCTGGGCTCGGAATGCGAAGAAGGTACAAACCTTGGATTCTAAAGGAAAGCCCGCCGCTGGGGGGAGCGGCGGGTTTGTGGCACGGCGGCGTGTCGCCTCTATGCGTTCAGGCGGGCTTGGCGCGAACGAAATAGCGGTTGATCGCCCAGCCGAGGATGCCGCACAGCGCCATGGCGAATGCCAGCGGCCGCGCGGTGCCATCGTGGATCATGCCCATCGCGAAGGTGGCGATCGTGGCGAGACCGTATTGCAGCGTGCCGAGCAAGGAAGACGCACTGCCGGCGCGCTCCGGATGGTTGGCGAGCGAGGCGGCGGCGGCGTTCGGGTTGACGAAGCCGAGGCTGCTCATGAAGCAGAAAATCCCCGCCAGCAGCAGCGGCATGGTGGCAATACCGGCCACCCCGGCGACGATCAGCAGCGCGGACGCCGCTAGCGCCGCGGTCAGGCCGTGACGCAGCAAGGTATAGATGCTGTTGCCCTTGAGCAGCGCCGCATTGAACTGCGAGGCGGCGATCAGGCCGACCGAGTTGGCGCAGAACACCCAGCCATAGGCAGTCGGGCTCAGATGAAACAGTTCGATCAGCACGAAGGGCGAGCCGGCCAGGTAGGCATACAGGCCGGCCTGGGCAAAACCGCCGGAAATGGCATGGGTGCTGAATTCGCGATCACGCAGGATCTCGACGTAGGCGCTGAAGACCTTGAACGGATTGAGCGAGGTGGCGAGATCGGGCTGGCGGGTGTCGCGCAGCGAGGTGGTGACGGCGATCAGGCAGCCGATGCCGAAGGCGACGTTGATGCCGAAGATCGTCCGCCAGCTTGATACCTGCAGGATGTAGCCGCCAAGCAGCGGCGCCAGGATCGGCGATACGCCCATGATCAGCATCAGCATCGAGAACGAGCGCGCGGCTTCGCGCGGATCGCAGCGGTCGCGCACGATGGCGCGCGCCAGCACGATACCCGAACACGCACCGAAAGCCTGGATGAAGCGCCAGAACATCAAGGACTCGATGCTTTGCGCCAGCATGCAGCCGATCGATGCCAGCGAGTACAGCGCCAGCCCCGCCATCAGCGGCTTCTTGCGGCCGAAACGGTCGCTGGCCGGGCCGTAGACGAGCTGGCCGGCCAGCATGCCAACGAAGAAGGTCGTCAGCGTCAGTTGCACGCTGCCACTGCTGGCGTTCAGGCTTTGCTGGATGGCCGGGAAGGCCGGCAGATACATGTCGATCGACACCGAGCCGATCGCGGTGAGGATGCCAAGCAACAGCATCCAGCCGGGAATGTGGAAGCGGGGGGCGGAAGAGGCGGTCATGGTGAGATTATGTCATTTTGGCATGATGATTGCATCAGGAATAATTTCTTAGGTAATCAAATTTGCGCCGGCAAGGCGATTGAAAGCCCGACAGCCCGCCTGGCGCTGAGGTCTGGTAGAGCGACGTCAAGCGAACATTAATCAATAGCCGACGGTAAATCGTGCGCGGCTGTGCTTCGGCGTTTCGAGTTCGTCGATCATCGCCACTGCATAGTCTTCGACCGAAATGCGGCTGTTGCCATCGGCGTCGGCGAGCAACTGGTCGCCGCCGAGCCGGAAGCTTGCGGTGCGTTCGCCCGGTTCGAGCAGGGCCGACGGGCTCAGCATGGTCCAGTCGAGTGCGGTTTCACCGCGCAGCAGATTCAGCGCTTCACGGGCGCCGAGCGCCGACGCTTTCCATTGTTCCGGGAAGGCCGGGGTATCGACGAGTTGCACACCCGGTGCGACTTCCAGACTGCCGGCACCGCCGACGACCAGCAGCCGCGCCACGGCGGCGGCCTTGCTTGCGGCAACGATGGCCTTGAAGCCATCGATGAAATAGCCGAGTACATCGCTTTGCGCATGGCCGCTGAAGGCGCTGATCACCGCATCGTGGCCCTTGAGCAGCGGCACCAGCGCGGCGGCATCCTGCACCTTGGCGGCACCGCCGGTCAGCTTGGCGTGGGTGGGCAGTTTCTCCGGATGCTGGACGATGGCGGTGACGTGATGGCCGCGGTTGAGCGCTTCGGCGAGCAATTTGGCGCCGACATAGCCGGTGGCACCGATCAGGGCGATTTTCATGGTGTTACTCCTTGGGGATCGAGCGTTGGGATCAAACGTTGCGGGAGACAAACTCGACCAGCTCGGCCGGGTTCTGGAACAGCAGGGCATTGGGAACGATAGTCAGATCGCTGCCGCGCCGCAGCAGCAAGACCGGCACGCCGCGCAAATTCAGTTGCAGCATCAGTGCACGCGCTTGCGCCACTTCGTGCTGCAGCGACGCCGGCCAGCCTTGCTGAAACGCCGCTTGCAGCGCGGCCGGATCGAGCCCGAAGGCTTCGGCAAGCGAGGCAATGGCCGTTGCATCGCAATGAACGCCATCGACATAACGCAGCGCTTGAACCCGCTGCAGCACCGCCAGCACTTGCTTGGGGCATTGCCGGGCGACGAGGTGCCAGGCGAGTGTGGTCTGGGTCGAATCAAGCGAAACGCGGTCGCTGCCGAGAATGCGGTCGCGATACGCCTCGCTGAATGCCATGCCGGTGCGTTCGCGGATTTGCATATCGCTGCGCCAGAAGTACGCGTCCTGCTGCGCCACATCGGCGGCGCCGGCAAACAGGCCGGTTGGCAGCAGCCTCCAAGGCAGCGGGCTGGCGGCGTGCAGGGCGGCCAGCGCCGGATGGGCGCCGTAGCACCAGCCGCAGTTCGGATCAAACAAGAGAATGAGTTCGGCGTCTTGGAGCATGAGGGCATCCGTTCGATCGGTTTTCAATGCAGCCATCATGCGCGGCGGGATTGAATTGATAAACGGCCTAATTGATAATTTACTGTTCTTGATTAAATAACAGTGCCATGCGTAATGCGATCGATCTGAACCGGCTGGCTGTGTTCGCCGCCGTTGCCGAAGCCGGCAGCTTTACCGCCGCCGCCGAGCGGCTGAGCAAGCCGAAGTCGATGGTCAGCCAGCAGATCAGCCGGCTGGAGGCCGAACTCGGCGCGACCCTGTTCACCCGAACCACCCGCAAGGTGGCGCTGACCGAGGCCGGCAACGCACTGTTCGACGAGTGCGCGCCGCTGCTGCGCGAGATGCAGGCGGCGGTCGAGCGGCTTGAAGCGGGTCGGCGTGAACCCAGCGGACTGTTGCGGCTGACCGTGGCGGCCGATTACGCCGCGACGGTGCTGGCGCCGCTGATCGTCAGCTTTCTGGCGCGCTATCCGCACATGGAGGTCGAGGTGGTCACCGCCAGCGAACAACTCGATCTGGTGGCCGAGCGGCTGGATCTGGCGATTCGCATGGGCTGGCTCAAGGATTCGACGCTCAGGGCGGTACCGCTGGGCGATTTTGGCCAATGGGTGGTTGCATCGCCGGCGTATCTGCGCAAGCACGCCGCGCCACAGACGCCGGGCGAGCTGGCGGCCCATCGCTGGGTCGCGCTGAGCTTGTTGCGAGCGCCGCTGCAATGGACTTTCGGCACGCCCGATGGCGGGCAGGAGACGGTGCGGGTGAAGGCGGCGCTGCGAACCAATTCGACGTCGGCACTGCAAGGCCTGGTTGCTGCCGGCGCCGGCGTGTCGACGCTGCCCGATTTCATGGTCGCCGAGCAAGTGCGCGATGGCACGCTGCAGCGGCTACTGACCGCTTATGCGCTGCCGCGCGCGGGCATTTACGCGGTCTATCCGGATGGCCGACACCTGCCGGCGAAGGTGAGGGCGTTTATCGATCATGTGCGTGACGCACTGACCGCGGCGTGAGCGGTTATTCGGCGTGGTCGCCTTGATCACCGTAGTCGTCCTCGCCGCCGCCAACGACCTTGTACACCACATCGAGCGAGAAGCCGCGCCCGGCCAGGAAGCGCAATTGCTTGGCGCGTTCTTTCTGGTCTTGCGGCGCGCTACCGAACTTCTTCTGCCACTGCGCGCGTGCCTGTGCGTACTCATCGTCGCTGACATTGGCGAGCGCATCGTCGATCAGGTTGTCGTCGACACCTTTCTGTCGCAGCTCGGCGCGCAGTCGTTGCGGGCCGTAACGCTGCGAGCGAAAGTGCGCCCACTGCTCGGCGAAGCGCGCATCGGACAACCAGCCACGGCTGACGAAATCGTCGAGAATGGCGTCGAGCGAGGCTTCATCGCCATCGGCGTGCGGCAACAATTTCTGGCGCAATTCAAGCCGGGCGTATTCACGCCGGGCGAGATAGCCGAGCGCGCGGTTCCTGAGGGTTGGAGTCGGGGCCATGATTTTCTACAAAAGCAAAACGGCCGGTAAACCGGCCGTTTGGACTGCGGCGTAAATTATTCCGCCAACTCTTCGGCGACATCGTCGAATGCACGCGCCGGTTCCAGCGGCATCACCAAGCCGATCTTTTCACGGACCTTGGCGACGATCTCGGCGGCGACTTCCGGATTATCCTTCAGGTACTGGCGCGAGTTCTCCATGCCCTGACCGATCTTGTTGCCGTTGTAGCTGTACCAGGCGCCGGATTTCTCGACGATCTTCTGCGCGACGCCCTGTTCGATGATTTCGCCTTCACGCGAAATGCCTTCGCCGTAGAGGATATCGAAAGTGACGATGCGGAACGGTGGCGCGACCTTGTTCTTGGCGATCTTGACCTTGGTCTGGTTGCCGATGATCTCGTCGCCCTTTTTCACCGCGCCGATACGGCGGATGTCGAGGCGAACCGAGGCGTAGAACTTCAGCGCGTTGCCGCCGGTAGTGGTTTCCGGGCTCTGGCCGGGCATCATCTGGCCGATCTTCATGCGCAGCTGGTTAATGAAGATCACCAGCGTATTGGTGCGCTTGATATTGCCGGTCAGCTTGCGCAGCGCCTGGCTCATCAAACGGGCTTGCAGGCCGACGTGCACGTCGCCCATTTCGCCTTCGATTTCGGCCTTCGGCACCAGCGCGGCGACCGAGTCGACGACGATGATGTCAACGCCACCGGAGCGAACCAGCATGTCGGCGATTTCCAGACCTTGCTCACCGGTATCCGGTTGCGAAATCAGCATTTCCGACACATTGACGCCAAGGCGGCTGGCGTAGATCGGGTCGAGCGCGTTTTCCGCGTCGATGTAGGCGGCGACGCCACCCAGCTTCTGGATTTCGGCAACGACATGCAGGCACAGCGTGGTTTTACCCGACGATTCCGGCCCGAAGATTTCGACCACCCGGCCACGCGGCAAACCGCCGACGCCGAGCGCGAGATCGAGACCGAGCGAACCGGTCGAAACGACTTGCAGGTCGTTCTCGATCTGGTTTTCGCCCATCTTCATGATGGAGCCCTTGCCGAACTGTCGTTCGATCTGGGCCAGTGCCGCCGCGAGCGCCTTGCTCTTGTTGTCGTCCATGTTCACCAATCCGCTGGGTCATTTATCTTGTTGCCGATTGTAGAACAATTGTTCTACGAATAAAAGGACGTCCGTCAGGATTGTCGTGGCCGGATCACCTTGGCAAAAGGATTGTTTTTTTCTGCAACAGATTTATCCAGATCAACGCGAGTCCAACTGGGCAGGCGGCTTGAAATCGCGCACGGCATAATGCGGGTCTTGCCGGGGGGAGGAGAGTCGCATGCGGGTGATCGTGCTGGGCGCAGGGGTAGTCGGGGTAACGTCGGCGTGGTTTCTGGCACAGGCCGGCCATGAGGTCACGGTGATTGATCGCGAGCCCGAGGCAGGGCTTGAGACCAGTTACGCCAACGGTGGGCAGATTTCGGTGTGCCATGCCGAACCGTGGGCCAACCCGAAGGCGCCGTGGAAAACCCTGCAGTGGCTCGGCGAGGAAGACGCGCCGCTGCTGTTCCGCTTGAAGATGGACCCGGCGCAGTGGCGCTGGGGGCTGCGCTTCCTGCAGGAATGTACGCCGGCGCGGGCGCGCAGCAATCTGCAGAATCTGGTCCGCCTCGGCCTTTACAGTCGGGCGCAACTGCAGCAAGTACGTGCCGATACCGGCCTGCATTACGACGAACTCTCGCGCGGCATTTTGCATTACTACACCGATGACGCCGACTTCAGCGCGGCGATTCCGGCGGCGGCGGCGATGCGCGAAATAGGCCTCGATCGTGAGGTGAAGAGCGCGGCCGAGTGTCTGGCGATCGAACCGGCGTTGGCGAACAGTCATTTGCCCATCGTAGGTGGTACTTATACGGCTACCGATGAGTCGGGCGACGCCTGCAAGTTCACCCAGGAACTTGCCGAACTGGCCGCGAGCCGCGGCGTGGTGTTCCGCTACCAGACGCGGATCGTCCGGCTGCGGCAGGCCGGCGGGCAGATCGCCGGGGTCGATATTGAATACGACGATGATGGCGAGGTGATGGCCGAAACGCTGGCCGCCGATGCGTATCTGGTCTGTTTGGGCAGCTATAGCCCGCTGCTGCTGCGCCAGGTCGGCATCACGCTGGATATCTATCCGGCCAAGGGCTATTCGGCGACGATTCCGCTGGTCGATACCGATCTTGCGCCAACGGTAAGCCTGACCGACGATGGCTATAAGCTGGTGTTCTCGCGCCTGGGCGACCGCTTGCGCGTGGCCGGCACGGCCGAGTTCAACGGCTACAATCTCGAGCTGAACGAGGTGCGCTGCAAGGCGCTGATTGCGCGAACCAGCGAAATCTTCCCGCAGATCGCCGGTTACGACGACGCCGAGTTCTGGTGTGGGCTGCGGCCGGCGACGCCGGGTAATCTGCCGTATATTGGCCGCAGCCGGATCGGCAATCTGTACCTGAACACCGGTCACGGCACGCTGGGCTGGACCGAGGCGTGCGGCTCCGCTCATGCGATTGCCGAGCTGATGTCCGGCCGCAAGCCGGAGGTCGATTTTCCATTTTTGTAAGGATCTGTTCTGATGCGTGCCTGCCTTGGCATCGTGATCGGTTTGATGATGGTGGCACAGGCCTTGGCCGCGAAGCCGGTCAGGCTCCGCGCGCAGGTGCAGGCCCCCGCTTGCAAGCCGGTGGACGCTGATTCCGCATCGCAAGGCTGTTCGGCGATGGTCAGGACGCAGTTCGAAGTCGACGGGTTGAGCGGATTGCAGTCGCGCCGCGTGCTGGTGGAGTACTGATGAAATACTGGATGACTGTTTTCTTGCTGTTGCAGGGCGGGTTCGCACATGCGGATACCCGCGGCATGCCGGTGACCGCGTCGGTAGTGGGGAGCTGCAAGTTCAGCAATGCCGACGATGTGGTCCTGGATTTCGGTTCGCTGGTTCCCGGCCAAGGGCAGCGGCAGGTGTCACAGCCGGTGGCGTTCACGTGCAGCAGCGGAACGAATTATACGGTGACGATGGATCTGGGCCGAAATCCGAACGGGTCGCAACGGCGCATGCGCGGCGATAACGACGCCTATATTCCCTATGCCCTGAGTGCGGATCCGATGGGGGGCACCGGTCAGGGCGAGCTGACGCCGATTACGCTGACGCTGACCGCGAGCGTTGACGCGACGGCCTATGTCGACAGCCCGATCGGCAGTTACAACGACAACGTGGTACTGACCGTCTCCCCCTGATGGGTGCGTGGGTTTTACCGTATTGCCCCGGTAATTTGATACATAAGTTGATTATCCCGTTTGGGTAATCTTGCTCCTGTCGAATCAATTCGTTTTCGGTTCGGAAACAACGGGAGAAAATAATGAAAAAGGGAATCTGCTGGGTTATTGGCGCCACCATGCTGGCGATGGCTGCGGGCGGTGCATATGCGGCCGACAAGAACGTGCAGGTCAAGGCAAAGGTTGAGGGGACATGCCAGTTCGTCGATGCCAACGACGTCGTGATCGACTTCGGCACGCTGACCCCGGGCGGCGGTGATCAGAGCAAGTCCGCCGGCACCAGCTTCTGGTGCACCAATGGCGTGAATTACACCGTGGCGCTCGATAACGGCCTAAATCCGGATGGCAGCAGCAAACGCCAGATGAAGGGCGCTACGGATACCGATTTGATCGGCTATACGCTGACCGCGGACAACACGACCGGGGCCGGCACCGGGTCGAGCACGCCGATCCCGGTGTTGCTGACCGCCGGCGTGAAAGGCACCGACTATCAGGATGCCAAGATTGGTGATTACAATGACACGGTGATTATGACTCTCGATCTGGCTCCGTGACCTTTAAAACCTTGATCAGTGCCGGCGTTGCCGGCCTGTTGTTTTCGGCAAGCGCCGCCCATGCGACCGGCTTCGGCGTGTCGCCGGTCCGCATCGACTTCACGCCACAAGATCGCGCCAACGCGATCACGGTAACCAATAACAGCGACGCCATGCTGCGGGTGGCGGTGTCGCTGAAGGCCTGGCAGCAGGATACGGCCGGCAAGGATCAATACACGCCATCCGATGCGCTGGTGTATTTCCCGCGCCAGCTCGAACTGCCCCCCAAGGGCAGCAAGGTGATCCGGCTCGGGCCAAAGGCCGCGCGTGGCGAAAAGGAACAGGCGTTCCGGCTCTACGTGAGCGAGCAGCCTGAAGCCGGCGCGTCCCGGCAGGGGCAGGTGGCGATGCTGGTGAGCTTCGGCATACCGGTGTTTGTCCAGCCGCTGCAGCCGGCGCCGTCGGCCAAGGTCACGCCGACAGTCGCCAAGGGCCGGCTCGATGTCAGGATCGAGAACGACGGCAACACGACGCTCAAGATCAAGCAGGCCAAGTTCTCCGACGGCAGCGCGGTCGATCATTTCGACGCGTGGTATTTGCTGCCGGGCGTTGCGCGCCGTTACGGCCTCAAGCTGCCCGAGGCGCTGTGCAAGCAGGAGAAGCCGGTGCTGACGCTGACATTCGATCAAAAGACGCTGGCCTTGCCGTTGGCTTTGAAACCGACCGACTGCAAAGCCTGATGTTGCGTTTTTGGTGGGGGCTGGTGCTCGTGTTGCTGGCCGGCACGGCCTGTGCCGAGGCCATTCTGGTCGCCGTGCGCGTCAACGATGTCGACCGTGGCGCGCAGCGCGCCTGGCTGGCGGACGGGCAGGTCTGGCTCGCCAGCGACGACGTGCGCCAGCTCGGGCTGAAGCTCGACGGCCAGTCGGCCGAGTTCGACGGCGTCCGCTATCTGCAACTGGCGTCGCTCAAGGACATCCGTAGCCACTACGACCCGGATCAGCTCGCCGTGTCGCTGACCGTGGCGCCCGAGCAGATTGGCGAGCAGACGATTTCGCTCTACGGTGTGTCGCGGCCGGCCGAGGTCTGGCGTGGCGGCGTTTCCGGCTATCTCAACTACAGCGCCTCGACCTTTCGCAACCCGGACGGCAGCGACGGTTACGGCTTTGCGCCGCTGGTCAATGTGGCTGCCGGCGGCTGGAATTTGCGCAGCGACCAGAACTATCAATCGTCCGGTCGTGACGAGCGCTGGCAGCGCGTCAGCACCACCGCGAGCTACGACTGGCCGGACAGCATGGCGCGGCTGACGCTCGGCGATCTGTCGCCGGTGACCGGCACGCTCGGCAGCGCACCGCAACTGGCCGGGATCGGCTATTCACGCGTGTTCTCGATGCAGCAGGATTTCGACAGTTCGCCGTCGATGTCGGCGAGGGTGCCGGTGACGACGCCGTCGACGGCCGAGGTCTACCTCAATGGCGAGCGCATCCGCACCGACAAGCTGAATCCGGGGCTGTACCAGTTCCAGGACCTGCGCTACTTCGCCGGGCTGCAGAACGTGCAGATCGTGCTGCGCGACGAATACGGCAACCGCCAGACGATCAGTGTGCCGTATTACTTCGATGACAGCCTGCTCAAGGCCGGGCTCAACGATTTCAACTACAACGCCGGCGTCTGGCGCCAGCCCGAAGGTTTCGACAATTACGGCGGCCTCGCGTATTCGCTGTATCACCGCTACGGTGTGAGCGATGCGCTGACCGTCGGCGCGCGCGCCGAAGGCAATCCGGATTACGACTCGGTCGGTGGCTTGCTGACGATGCGGCTCGGCCGCGCCGGCGTGCTGTCGGGCGCGTTCTCGTGGGCACGACACGACGATGGTAACGAAGGCGAGGCGCAATACCTGGCGTACCGCTTCGACGACCGCAGCTGGAGCCTGCGCGGCTTCGCCCAGCACATCGAACCGGGCTACGTCGCCGCCGACACCAGCTTTGCGCCGCCGCGCTGGAGCGGTGGCGCCGGTGCCAGCTGGGGGGCGCCGGTGTGGGGCAACTGGAGCCTCGACTGGTCGCGCCAGCTCGGCGGCGCGCTGCCGACGCAGAACCAGTGGCGGCTCGGCTATTCGGTGGCGCCGCTGCGATCGGTGTCGCTGTCGATGAACCTCAACGTCACCGACACCGGCGATCGCAGTACGCTCGGTGGCTATATCAACCTGTCGTGGTTCTTCGACAGCCGGAGCAGCGCGTCGGCCAGCAGCCAGCGCAGCAACGACGGCAACTGGCAGAGCACGCTGGCGCTGGCACGCTCGACGCCGTTCGGCGAAGGCTGGGGCTATCGGATCAATGCGGAGCACGGCGATAGCGGTGACGAGGTCGACGGTTCGGTCGATGGCCGTTTCGCGCCGGGGCAGCTGTCGCTGAGCGCGTCGCGCAGTGAAGGGCTGGAAACCGCCTGGCGGGCGAGCTGGGCCGGCTCGCTGCTGTATGCCGATGGCGCGGTCGAGCTGTCGCGCCAGGTGAACCAGAGCTTCGCGATTGCCGAGTTCCCGCTGGCCGGCGTAGGGGTCACGCAGAACGGCCAGATGATCGGCCGGACCGGCGCTGACGGTCGCGTGGTGCTGCCGGATCTGTCGAGCTACAACACCCAGCAGATCGCACTGGTGCAGAACGATATCCCGCTCGACTACGACGTGCCGCAGTTGCGCCGTGACGTCCAGCCCGCGTACAACGCCGGCCACGTCATCCGGTTTGCGGCGACGCCGATCCGCGCCTGGGCCGGGCAGTTGCTCGACGAGCAGGGCGCACCAATGGCCAATGCCGTGGTCCGGCTGGCCTTGCCCGAGGGCACGCGCAAGCTCGAGACCGTACTCGACGGCAGTTTCTATATCGACGACCTTGCCGCCGGCGAGTACCGTTTTGTCGTCACCGACGCGCAAGCCGTCCGCTGCCAGGGCACGCTGGTGCTGCCGGCCGGCAACGAAGCCGTTCAGCAACTGGCGCCGGTGCGCTGTGCAGGAGAAAGCAATGTTCCGAACGATTAGTATCCTGGCGCTGTTGTTCATGGCGCGGCTGGCCAGCGCGGGCTGCTCGATCGGCTCGGGGCAGGACCCGTCGTTCGGGCAGTACAACCCCGAACTGACGACGACCAGCATCCAGAACTTCTATATTGCGGTGGTTTGCGACACCGCGACCTCATACACGCTGCAGGCCGGTCCCGGCGCGCACAGCGGCAGCATCACCGACCGCTATATGGTCAGGGTGGGCGGCACCGAGCAGCTGAAATACCAGCTCTGTGTCGGAACCAACAACGTGAGTTGCTCGGCGATCTTCGGCGACGGGAGTTCAGGCAGCCAGACGATTACCGGCACAAACAGCGGCGGCGGCGCGACCACGCTGGCGAACGCCACTGCGCTGCTCTACGGCAGCCAGCAGGTGCCGGTGGGGGATTATGCCGATACCGTGCCGGTGACCTTGCTACCGTGAATTGCGCGGCCGCAATGTAGTCGTCCGCTTCCGGAACTACGTCAGCCGGAAGCGGTAGAATCGCAGTCGATTTCCAATCCACTCAATGGAGCTAAAGCATGACCAAGCTGTTCATCGAAGACTTGGCCCTCGCCGGCAAGCGCGTCCTGATTCGTGTCGACTTCAACGTCCCGGTCAAAAACGGCGTGGTCGAGAGCGACAAGCGCATCCGCGCCGCGCTGCCGACAATCCGCTACGCGCTCGAGCAAGGCGCGTCGGTTGTGCTGATGAGCCACCTCGGCCGCCCGAACGGTGCGCGCGTCGAAAAGTACACGCTGGCGCCGGTGGCCACCCGTCTGGCCGAGCTGCTCGGCAAGCCGGTGCACTTCCTCAATGACTGCGTCGGCCCTGAAGTCGAGGCCGCCGTGGCCCAGCTCAAGGCTGGCGATGTCGCGCTGCTCGAGAACGTGCGCTTCCACATCGAGGAAGAAGGCAAGGCCAAGGATCTTGAGGGCAACAGCGTCAAGGCCGATCCGGCCGCAGTCGAAGCGTTCCGCGCTTCGCTCTCCAAGCTTGGCGACGTGTTCGTCAACGACGCCTTCGGCACCGCGCACCGCGCGCATTCGTCGGTCGTCGGCGTCAACCTGCCGCGCGCGGCCGGTTACCTGCTGAAGAAGGAACTCGAATTCCTCGGCGACGCGGTCGATCGTCCGGTGCGTCCGTTCGTGGCGATCATCGGCGGCTCGAAGATCTCGGGCAAGATCGACGTGATCCAGGCCTTGCTGCCCAAGGTCGACAAGCTGATCATCGGCGGCGGCATGGCGTTCACCTTCCTCAAGGCCAAGGGCCTCGAGATCGGCAATTCGCTGTGCGAGAACGATCGTGTCGAACTGGCGCGCGAACTGATGGAAGCCGCCGGCGACAAGCTCGAACTGCCGTCGGACACCATGATCACCAAGCATCTGGACTTCGATGCCCGCACGCTCGACGGTCTGGTCCAGGTCGATTCGACCGCGATCCCGGCCGATCAGGAAGGCGTCGACATCGGTGAAGCATCGCGCAAGCGTTTCGCCGAGATCATCAAGTCGGCCAAGACCGTGCTGTGGAACGGCCCGATGGGCGTGTTCGAGATCGACGAGAGCGCACAAGGCACCTTCGCCGTGGCGCATGCGCTGAGTGAGGCGACAGCCAACGGCGCGATCACCGTCGTCGGCGGTGGCGACTCGGTCGCGGCGGTCGAAAAGGCCGGTCTGGAAGACAAGGTCTCGCACGTGTCGACCGGCGGCGGCGCTTCGCTCGAGTTCCTCGAAGGCAAGGCACTGCCGGGCGTCGTGGCGCTGAGCGACAAGTAAGCGTTCTTCGCTTCGCCAGAAACCGCAGCTTAGGCTGCGGTTTTTTTTCGTCCGCCGTGCAGAGGGGACGTTCGGTAACCGTCTGTAAGGAATCGGGAGAGTGAGAATGGAATTCATTTGATATTCCGCCTGTTCCGAGTCCGGGTGGGCAAGATGAGCGATACGGGCATGCCGTCGCGCTGGCGGCGCTGGCATATGTGGGCCGGTGTGATCCTGGCGCTGCCATTTCTGGCGATCTGCGTCACCGCCTTGCTGATCTCGCACAGCAAGACGCTGGAACTGAAAAAGATCGATGTATCGAGCCGCTGGCTGTCCGACTACGCGCCCGAGCGGGTCGAGGCGAAAGCGCTGCTGCAGCTGGCCGATGGCACGCTGATCATCGGCGGCAAGCACGGCCTGTGGGAAATCCGCGGCGGCCGCGCCGAGCCGGCGCTGACCGGCAAACGGATCGAGGTGTTCCATTCGTCAGTGCGCCACAGGGCGTGTTTGCCGCGACCAACAGCTGTCTGTACCCGAAACCGCGCTCCACTACGATCTGGCCAATATCGACGACGCCCTGAAGGGACTGACCGCTTACGCGACCTATGTGTACACCAGGGCGACGTCGGAGCAGGGCGCCTTCGCCGGCAAGGACCTGCCGTTCTACTCGCGCAATGTCGCCACGCTCGGCGCGCGCTACCAGCGCGCGCAATGGATGTTCAACGTCGACGGCTTCGCGCAGTCGAAGCAGCACTCATCGGGCGCCGGTCCGAACTACATCACCAGCGAAACGCCGGACGGCCGCTACGGCGACATCGCCGGCTACGCGACGTGGAACGTGCGCGGCGAATACGCATTCGGGCCGCAGTTCTACAACATGAAGCTCGCCGCCGGCATCAAGAACCTGTTCGACCGCGAGTACTACACCCGCTCGACCGACAACAACTACGGCAAGTACGTCGGCCAGCCACGGACCTACTTCATGCAGGCGTCGTTCGACCTCTGAGTGTAGCGATTGCCGGCTCACCGACCGTGAAGCCGGCAATTTGCTTGGATTCGACCGCTCGGTCCGTCGGGGCTGGGTCCCAGAACGGCAGGCGCACCATTTGCCCCAGCCCTTGATGAGGCAACCGGATCGGTAGCAGGTCTGGCGCAGTCTCTCTGCCGATTATCCGAGCTGATAACGGTAAGGCATTTAGCGCCGGGCGATGCTGCACCGACGCAGCGTTGGTGAAGTCTGCCGGTGCGCTTCAAGCTCCATTCATCCCGAAGACCCGCAGCGCCGACTGGGTACGTGACCCGTCGATCCGTCTTAAATCATGGAGCGATGGAATATGGGCGTACCGCATCCCGGGCTGGCGTGTGTGGGTGAATGATCGTCGTGACCGGGACGTGTGGTGTTCATGGACCAGGGTGCTGAACTGGTTGGCTTGGACCGGGGGGCCGTACAGATAGCCTTGTACACGTTCGCAGCCGAACTGGCGTAGCGGGATCAGATCGTCCTGGTCCTCGACACCTTCGGCAATGACGCAAATGCCGACCTCGCGGGCGAAGTCGAGAATGGTGCGCAAGGCCGCCATGAGTTTCGGATGACGCAGGGCATCGTGTACGAGCGAGCGGTCGAGTTTCATTTCGTCGAATGGTGCGGCCACCAGATTGCTGACCGAGGCATAGCCGCAGCCGAAATCGTCGAGCGAGGTCCGGAAACCGGCCGACTTCAACGCGGCGACCCCGGCGACGTAGTGGTCGAGCGTCGCGGTTCGGGTGGTTTCGGTGATTTCCAGCGTGACCCGGGCCGGGTCGCCGGCATGTGCCTCGACGACGGATCGTAATGCATCGGCGGTGCCGGGCTGCTGCAACAGCGTGCCGGGCAGGTTGAACGAGATCGGCACGACGTGGCCGGCGTCGGCCCAGCAAACTTGCTCGATCAGTGCACGCCCCAGCAGCAGCGCATTGAACGCTTCGATATGCGGCCCGTTCTCGATTTGATCGATGAAGTGCGCTGGCGCAACGATACCCCGCTCCGGGTGGTGCCAGCGGGCCAGCACTTCAACGCCGAGTAGCGTTCGGCCGTCGATGGAAAACTGCGGCTGAAACCAGGGTTCGAACTGTTTGGTCTCGATGGCATGCCGCAGGATTGCCTGGGAATACAGGGCCGCTTCGGGGGCGGACCGGCAAGGTCCGGATGCCTGTGTGGTCATCGCCGTCTCCTCGGTACATGAAACTGGAATATGCCGAGTAGACGTCGCCAGGACGCAGAAAAACTTGAGAAGGATCAAGAAGCGGCCTGTGTAATCAAGTGCCTACGCCAGCTTCGGATTTCCCCTGCATTGGGTACGGAAACGGTCGATTCCGACGGGGCGTTACATAGGACATGCCTTTCGATGTTTGACCCGATCGCCGCGAATGCCCTGGTTCTGGTGTTGTCGATTTCTGGTGGCGCTACTTATTCGTGCCGTCCTTTTTTTGATTCATAGTTTAACTACCTGAGCTTCAGAGTTTCCTGACATACGACATTGGCATCGATGCGCACACTGCAAGGCGTTCAAATACGCAAACGCAGGAGCAGCATCATGGCAAACCTCGACTACCGTTCGACCCCGAAAACGGGGATCAAGTGTCGCAGCCTCCCGGTACGTATGGCTACCTGGTTGTTTGCAGGGCTGGTCGGGTGCGGCATTGGGGACGCTGATGCTGATACCACGGTGGCAACCGCGGGCGGCGTGGGCATAGACAGCAGCGGCACACGCAGCGGTGAAACCGTCAAGCTTGGTGCGACAGGGACCACCGGTCTAGCAGCCGGCGCTGGCGAAAACATCCAGTTCGATACTGGGCGAGTCGAAAGCAGTGCGCTCAACGCAGCTCAGGCCAAGGATCAGCTTGGCTTTCACGCCATGGACGGCGGCCATATCGCTGCGAGCGGTAGCACCGTGATGCTAGAGCCCAAGACCGCTGCTGGTGCTGTTTTCACCGCCAACGACATGACTGGTGTGAAGGTTGAGACCGGCGGTACGGTGACATTGACCGATACCAGTGTGGTGGTAGGGGGAGGGGCCAAAGGTAACAACAATCGCGGCGTGGTCATTACCGGACCGGGATCCGAGCTGGATATGCGTGGTGGTTCGGTCGGCACGTCGTCGTGGGGTGCAGTCGGTATCCTGGTCGAGGATGGCGGTTCGGCCTTCTTGAGCAATGGCGCCACCATGACCACTACCGGTGCGCGCAGCGCCGCTACCGGCGGCAGTCACGGCGTGCGTGTGACCGGGGCCGACAGCCAGCTGCATGGCCGCGACATCACGGTCACCACCAGCGGCGGTTCGGCGTACGGCATGCGTGTTGACGCCGGTGGCCGCGCCGAGCTGATTGACGCTACCGTCAATACGGCTGGCGGCAATGGTCACGGCGTATTGGCCGATGGCGCGGAGGTCGACATCGATGGCGGTGCCATCGGCACCACTGGCAAGGGTTCGGTCGGGGTTTGGGCGCGCAATGGCGCGACCATCGCGCTGAGTGGCACCGAGGTGCGGACCAGCGGTGCAGCCGTCTCGACTGCGTCACCCGTCGATGGCGAGAAAGCGCTGAGTCTGAGCCACGGCCTGCTGGCAACCGGTGTAGGCACCATCATTGCAGCGGACGATGTGTCCTTGCTGATCGGCGGGACCAGTGCCAGTGCAGCGCGTGCCGAGGACGGCGCCAGAATCACGCTGACCGACAGCGCCATCGACGTGAGCAGCGGTGCAACCAGTACGACGACCACCGCGGCACTGCACGCGACCGGCGCCGGCCAGATCGTTGGCTCGGGGCTAGCGGTGAACGCTAGCGGGGTTAACGTCGGCGGCGTTCGCGCCGAAGGCGCCGGTAGTAGCGTCATGCTGGACGACAGCGTGGTGGATGTCAGTGGCGCGGGCAGCGTCGCCAATCCTGCTGCCGCCGCGCGTGCCCTCGATGGTGGTCGTGTCGTCATCGACCACAGCACGCTGACCGCAGAAGGCCAATATGGCCACGGTGTGTCGGTGGAAGGCGCCGGCTCGCAGGCCGAGGTAAGCGACTCGGACATCAGCGTTGGCGGCAACCGCGCTATCGGGCTCAATATCACCGGTGGCGCTAGCGGTAAGGTCGACAACAGCCGCATTACGACCACTGCGGTCGCCGGCGCGGTCGGCCCCTTTGCGCCGGGCGTGCTGGTCGAAGGCACTGGCTCCCGCCTGATGCTGGACAAGAGCGACGTACACACCACGCAAAAATCCAGCCACGGCCTGCAGGTGTCCAATGGCGCCGAGGTTGCGATCAATAGCGGCTCGATCACCACCGATGGCAATTACTCGACCGGGATCGGCGCCGGCCATGCCACCGTGACCGCCAACAACGTCACCGTGACCACGCACGGCAACGACAATGCGATGGGCGTGGTGGCCAACGATGCGTCGACCGTCACCCTCAACGGCGGCTCGGTCACGACCACCGGCAGCGGCTCGCCGGTGCAGTCCAACATGACCTTCCCGCACGCCCTGGCCTCGCGCAACCCGGGTGCATTGTTGATCGCCAGCGGCACCAGCGTCCTGACCCTGGGTACACAAGCCTATGGCGCGGCGGTCGACGATGGCGGCAGCATGGTGCTGAGCGACCTTGCGGTGAAGACCGAGGGAGCGCATTCGATCGGCCTCTATGCCGGCATCGGCTCGATCAAGCCCGGGCAGGTGCGCCTCGACGCGAACAACGTCAGCGTGGAAACACTGGGCGACCATGCCGCCGGCGCGCTCACCAGCCGGCGTTATCAGCAGGGCACCGCCGTCTTGAATCTGGCCGACACCACCATTCGTACCCACGGCCTGCAATCGCACGGCCTGCAGGCGGAGTCCGGGGCGGCACTCAGCGCCAGCAATACGGTGGTTTCGACGACCGGCATCGGCGCACTGGGCGCTGTGGCCAACAATACGGCGACCATCGGGCTCGACGTGGTCGGTGTGGCCACCAGCGGCAACCTCGCGCACGGCGTGGTGGCCAAGCAGGGCGGTACGGTTGACGGTCGCGATGTCGTCGTCACCGCGAGGGGGGAGCAGGCCGCCGCACTGTATGTGCAAGGTACCGATGCACTCAAGGGCACGGCCAATCTCGAGAACGCAGTGCTGAGCAACCGCGATGGCGCGACCGTTGCCGTGGCCGGGGTCGGGGATGTCGCGCTGCAGAATGCGATCGTCGGCGGCAGCGGCCAATGGCTGTATGTGGACCGTTCGCTGGCAAGTGCGGGTACCGCGATTCCCGACATGGGCACCGGCCAATGGCAGGGCGTCGGCCAGTCGTTCGACAGCGTGGGGCGGGCTAAGGTTGATCTGGCGGGCTCGGTGGTCACTGGCTCGGCGAACACCGCAGCGAGCAGTAGGTCCACGGTCACGCTGCGCGATACCAGCATCTGGAAGCTCACCGGTAATTCCAATCTCAGCACCTTGAGCAACAGTGGCAGCCTGATCGACTTCAGCAAGCCGCAGGGCGGCCAATACAAGCACCTGACCGTCAACGATTACCACGGTGACAATGGCACCCTCGCGCTGAACACCTACCTGTACGGCGACGGCTCGCCATCGGACCGGCTGGTGATCGACGGCGGCAAGGCCAGTGGCGGCAGCAATCTGCGGATCAGCAACGCCGGCGGCGCCGGTGCGCTGACGACCGGCAACGGCATCATGGTGGTTGACGCCATCAATGGCGGTGCAACCGAGGCGCAGGCATTCCGGCTGCTCGCTCAGGTCAAGGCTGGTCCGTACGAGTACACCCTGCACCGTGCCAGTCTCGACGCCAGCAATGGCGAGGCCTGGTATCTGCGTTCGACCAAGGATGCTGTCGATGTGCCCGCTCCGATCAACGAAAGCAAGGACGCGGGTGGCGAGGTGCCGACACCGCCGCAAGTGCCGAATTATCGTCCGGAGACCTCGCTCTACAGCGGCATTCCGGCACTGGCGCTGCGTTACGGCCGGATGCTGGTCGACACGCTGCACGAACGGGTGGGCGAGGAGCGCCGCCGCTCGGTCGATCCGCTGCCGCCTGAGGATCGGGAGCGCTATGAACCGTCGCTGGGCTGGGGGCGGCTGATCTATCAGCGCGGTGACGACCGGTATGGTGCGGCGGAAGAAGACTATACCGTGCGAGCCATGCAGCTCGGCCTCGATCTGTACAGGGGCGACGCCGCCGATGGCAGCACCGATCAGGCTGGTGTTTCGGCCAATCTGGGCAAGATCGAAGGCCGCGTGACCCATGACGACGGCCGCCACGCGGGTGACAACCGGCTGCGTGCCTGGGGGCTGGGCGGGTACTGGACCCATTTCTGGCCAGCGGGCGGTTATCTCGACGGGGTGCTGCAGTTCAACCGCTACCTGGTCGAGGCGCAGCCAACCGACATGGCGGCACTCGAGACCCGGGGGCGGGGCGTGACGGCATCGCTGGAGGTCGGCTACCCCTACCAGCCGGACGAGCACAAGACGCGCTATATCGAACCGCAAGCGCAACTGATCTATTCACGCGTCCGGCTCGATGACGCCCACGATGCTGCCGCCGATGTCCGTTTCGACCAGGCCGATTCGCTCACCGGGCGCGTCGGTGTGCGCCTGCATCGCGACTGGTTCCGCGTGGACGACAACGGCAAGGTCTATCGTTCCAATGGCTGGATCAGGCCGAGCCTCTGGCATGAGTTCAAGGGCAGAGCTACGACCGCGTTGTCGTCGCGCGACGGCGCCGTTCCGTTCACCGCCGACATGGGTGGCACCTGGGGAGAGCTCAACGTCGGCTTCGACCATGAGGCCAGCAAGGACGCCACGCTGAGCGGAACGCTCGGTTACCAGCAGTCACTGGATGGCGACGGAAGCAGCTACGAGGCGATGATCGAGGCAAAGATCCGATTCTGACGCGCAAACCAGGCTGATCCGGTCCGGTGCAACATCGGTCCGGGTCATCGTTTGACGCTGGTGAGCTGGAGTTGCACCGTCACCGTCGTACCGACACCGGGTTCGCTCTGCAGCGTGATTTCGCCCCCCATCTGCTCGACGAAGCGCTTGCACAGTAGCAGACCGAGGCCGCTGCTCTCCCGACCGGCGTAGGTGCCGGTTGGCGGCTGTGGTGCAAAAATCCGGCTTTGCCGATCGGGCTGAATGCCGATGCCGCTGTCTTCGATGCGCAGCTCGATGGTGGTGAGCCCCCACGCCGCCGCTTTCATCGCAAGACTCGCCCGGATAGCGCCCTGATCGGTGAACTTAACCGCATTGCTGAGCAGATTGCCGAACAGGAGCCGGAAGCACCGCACATCGCCCCATACATCCGGTTGGCTCACCGCAGTGGTATTCAGCTCGAGCTGCAACCTTTTGGCCCCAGCTGGTGCCATCGCACCGGTAACCTCAAGGCCGAGCAGGTCAGCAAGATTGACCGGCTCCGGCTCAAGCAGCGAATTGCTGGTATCGAGGCGGATTAGCGCCTGTAAATCGTCCAGGAAAGCGACCATGCGCCGGAGATCGGTACGCAAATTCTCGGTGGCAGCATCCTGCGTCAAGGCGTCTTCCAGTACTGGCTGCAGGCGCTTCAGTGGTGCGCCGAATTCGTGGCCAACTGCGGCAAGCAGCATGCTCTTGCTGCGGTTGGCCGCCTCGGCGCGCGCGGTGATGTTGCGAAGTTCGAGGAGCAGCAGGTCATGCTCGGTCAAATCGATATTGCCGCACAGCATGCCAAGATAGCGCCCGTCATCGCTCAGATAAGGGCTTCCCCAGTGACGTATTACTTTCTCGCGCCCGTTGATGGTGATCGTGCCGTCGCGGATGTAAGGCTGGCGTGTGGCCGCCACGGCCATCAGTGCCTTGTGTATGCGCATCCGGATTTCGGCGGGGAGTTCCTCGGTGTCGCACAGGCGCAGGCCACGGATGTCTTTGAAGTCGACGCCCGTCTGAGTCAGATAATGGCGGTTGCAAAGCAACATCCGGCCTTCCGGGTCACGCACCGAGATCGCGTGCGGCAGGTTATCGATGATTTTGCGCAGCAGTGCCAGTTCGTGTTGTTGTGCATCGTGGAACGGTGTTTCGACCGATGTTGTAGCAGGCTGCCCTTCGATCAGTCCGTGCCGGCGGCCGATATCGACGATTTCGAGCAAGGAACCGGCTTGAAACTTGCGGGCCAGCCTGGTTTTGTAGGTGCTGACCGTCTTGTCACTGAGCGCCATCTGTTCTGCAATGGCCATATTGCTCATGCCCTTGGACAGCAGCTGTAACACGCCGAGTTCGCGTGCCGATAGCGCAGGTAGCAGCGCTTCGCCATTGCTGGTCGGTGCGGAGTGCTTGACCGCGGACAGCAGTTGATCCCGGAAATGGCTGTGGCCGTTCAGTATGGCGTGAATGGCCGCTTTCAATTCATCGAGCGGCGCACGCTTGCCGACGAAGCCTGAAGCGCCGGCGTCGAGGCAGCGTACTGCAAAATATTCGGAATCCTGGCTGGTGAAGACCAGCACGCGCGGGCCGGCAGTGCTGGAACGGATGCGCTGGATGACCTCGAGTCCGCCGAGTCGCGGAATGTTCAACTCCAGAATCACCAGTTCGGCCTCGGTGTACCGGGCCAACTGGATTGCGTCCAGGCCGTTATCCGCTTCGCCTACACACTCATGGCCGTCGGTTTCAAGTAGCAATTTCAGTGCATGACGTGCGATCGGCTGCTCGTCGACAAGCAGAATTCGGGCCATGCTCCATCACTCCTGCCCAAAAATTAATTCGTCAACTGTAAGTATTACATCAATTAATATATAAATTTATTGTGATTTTATTGTTATTAATCTGTGGTTTGGCATCAGTTCAGTGTTTGATGGCATCAGATTGGACTTCTTAAAAAGGGGCCGTCGTCAGTTGCAGGCGCACGGTTATCGAGCGGTGACGCTTCAATGAGCCCGGTTCAGCGCAGGCTTCCATGCTCACGTGGATGGTCGATGAAGCTGTCAGCGGCCGGATTGTCGATGCAGAGCCGGATGCGGAGCACATTGTTGCGCTGGCGTCGGGTGCTTCGGTTTGCTGGCCGAACGTTACAGTACTGTTCATGATGATTTGAACGCAATGCTGGCGCAGGCCAGGGTATTGGCGGCCTTGCCGAGACGCAGGAAATGCTCGACTTCTGCGGCGAGCACGGCATCACCGCCGACGTCGAGGTCATCCCGATGCAGGACATCAACGTCGTCTACGAGCGGATGCTCAAAAGCGACGTGAAGTACCGCTTCGTCATCGACATGGCGACGCTGCGAGGTTGAGCCGGCCCCGCGTTCTGGCGCGCACGCGGGGTTTCAGTGTCAGGTTCGAGCCGGCTGCCCGCACTGCTAGGCATACCGCACCTAGCGGGCCGGACGCTGATCGTCACCTTCGGCAACGGCGATGACGCATATCGCCATTCAGGAAGTACAGGACGGCAAGACGGCCGACTTCATGGAACAGGTCAGCGACGTGCAGTACCAGGGTTGAGCGCGGGCGTTTTCAGCGCCCGTCCCGCGACTCCGGAAAGGATGCCGCTCCGTCCGCCGTCAGCCACGGCACGTCGTGGGCTGTCCAGATATGCGCGGCGGGGCGCTGGCCCGGGTCGGTATCTAGCGTTGCAACCCGAACGATCACGTGCGGCTGCACGGGCCGTTCGGCGACGAGGTGGGTGCCGCAGCGGCTGCAGAAATGCCGCAGCTTGCCCGGTGACGATTCGAACGACGCCAGCAGCGCTTCGCCACGAAGCCAGCGGAAATGCTCGCGCAGGACGCCGGCGGTGCTGGCGTAGGGCGCGGCGTGCGCCTTGCGGCAGGTCTGGCAGTGGCAATGGACGATCGGCATGTCGAGCCCGTCGATCTCGTACGCGATGCCCTTGCACAGACAGGCGCCGCTTAGCGTGTCGGTCATCGTGGCGGTCTCAGCCGAACTGCAGCATTTCGCCGTCGCGATCAAAGGCGAGGAACTGGCCGACGTGGCCCTGTTTGATCATTCCGACCATCCGTTCCAGCGGCTCGCCCGCTTCGTCGCTGCTCGGTGCCCGACCGGCGCGGCCGCCGAGGCTGGCCACGAAACCGATGTCCCAGCTCTGCGCGATCTGCGTCGACTCGGCCTTGAGCTGGGCGAAGTCGGCGATTTCGGACGGCAGCTTGTCGACACACATCACCGGTTCCAGCGTGCCGCCTTCGCCGCGCTCGAAGCGGGCCTTTTCTTCTGCGCTTGCATCGGCCGGCAGTTCGGCACGGGTGAAGACGAACAGCAGCCGCTGCGGCTCGGGTTGCTGGCTGGCGGCGATCAGGAAGTCGGTGAAGCTGGCAATCTGCATGGGGCATCCTTGGTAAGGGGGAGGGGGGGGATATCGTGACACAGCTTGGGCTTTCACGGCATAGGTCAAAGGTAGGGCATGAAAAAGCCCGGCAACAGCCGGGCTGGTGAAGGCGATGACTGTGCTCAGTTGGTGAGCGCAGGGTAGTCGGTATAACCGTGTTCGGCGCCGCCATAGAAGGTGCTTTGATCCGGCGTGTTCAGCGCCGCGCCGCGCCGGAAGCGTTCGACCAGATCCGGGTTGGCAATGAAGGACCGGCCGAAGCCGATCGCGTCGGCGCTGCCGCTCTTGATACGGGCTTCGGCGCTTTCGGCACTGTAGCCGCCGCAAGTGATGATTGCGCCCTTGTATGCCGTGCGTAGCGCACTGCGAAAGGCGTCGGACAGCGGCTCGCCGCCGACCCAGTCCGGCTCGGCGATGTGCAGGTAGGCAAGGCCGCGCTTGGCGAACTCGGCGGCCAGATATGTCGCCATCGGTTCGGATTCGGCGTCCTTGATGTCGTGGCCGATGAAGTTCGGCGACAGGCGCACGCCGACGTGATCAGCACCGATCTCTAACGTAACGGCGTCGACCACTTCAAGCAGCAAGCGTGCGCGGTTTTCCAGGCTGCCACCGTAGGCATCGGTGCGCTGGTTGCTGTTGGTCGACAGGAACTGGTGCAGCAGATAGCCGTTGGCGGCATGGATTTCGACAAAGTCGAAACCGGCGCGCTTGGCTCGCGCGGCGGCGGCGGCGTAGGCGGCGACGATGCCCGGCAGCTCGGCGAGGTCGAGTGCGCGCGGCGTGTCGGTTTGCAGGTTCGCCGGCGTGCCGTCTTCCTGCACCACGAAGCTGTTGGCGCCTTCGGCGCGGATCGCCGACGGCGCGACTGGCGCCTGGCCGTTTTCCTGCAGCAGCCGGTGCGAAATCCGGCCGACGTGCCACAGTTGCAAGGACAGCTTGCCGCCCTTGGCGTGCACGGCATCGACGATGTCTTTCCAGCCGGCTTCCTGCGCGTCGGTATAGATGCCCGGCGTCCATGCATAGCCCTGGCCCTGGCGCGAGATCTGCGTCGCTTCGGTTACGATCAGCCCGGCGGTCGCGCGCTGGGCGTAATAGGTGGCGTTGAGCGCGGTCGGTACGTCACCCGGTTGACCGGCGCGCGAGCGGGTTAGCGGCGCCATGATCAGCCGGTTGGGCAGCGTCGTGTGGCCGACGGTCAGCGGGGTGAGCAGTTTGTCGATGGTCATCTTGAATCCTGAATGAGTGGGGACAGGTAAAGCGTGCAATCAGTCGGCGACGCGGACGACGAGCTTGCCGAAGTTCCTGCCTTCCAGTAGCCCGATGAAGGCTGCCGGCGCGTTGGTGAGGCCGTCGACGATGTCCTCGCGGAACTTCACCCGGCCATCAGCAACCCAGGGCGCCATCGCGTCGAAGAATTCCTGATAGCGGTGGCCGTAGTCGTTCCAGATGATGAAGCCCTGCATGCGGATGCGGCTTTTCAGCAGGTGACCCATCAGCAGCGGCAAGCGGTCCGGGCCGGGCGGCAGCGATTCGGCGTTGTATTGCGAAATCAACCCGCATACCGGCACCCGCGCACGGGCATTCAGCAGCGGCAAGACCGCATCGAACACCGCGCCGCCGACGTTCTCGTAGTACACGTCGATGCCATTGCCGCAGGCGGCGGCCAGATCGGCGGCGAAGCTCGGGCTGCGGTGGTCGACGCAGGCATCAAAGCCCAGCTCGTCGACGACGTAACGGCACTTGGCGGCCCCGCCGGCGATACCGATAACGCGCGCGCCCTTGAGTTTGGCGACCTGGCCGACGACCGAACCGACCGCGCCGCTGGCGGCAGCGACGACGACGGTTTCGCCGGGTTGCGGGTTGCCGATGTCGAGCAGCCCCATATAGGCGGTGAAGCCGGGCATGCCGAGCACGCCGAGCGCCAGCGATGGCTGCGTCAGCGCCGGATCAAGCTTGGTCAGCCCTTCGCCGTTGGAGATCGCGTAGGCCTGCCAGCCGGTGAAGGCGAGCACCAGATCGCCGGGCTTGAAGTCGGCATGGTGCGATTGCTCGACCCGGCACACGGTGCCGCCGACCATGGTCTCGCCGATCTCGAGCGGCGGTGCGTACGACGGCGCGTCACTCATCCGGCCGCGCATGTACGGATCGAGCGACAGGTAGAGCGTTTTCAGCAGTAGTTCGCCAGCGCCCGGTGCCGGCAGCGTTTCGGTTTCGAGGCGGAAATCGTCCGGGGTCGGCGCGCCTTTGGGACGCGAGGCGAGGACGATGCGTTGATTGGTCGTCATGGGTGTGCTCCGGTGGAGGATCAGAGGGCGGCTTCGAGGACTTGGCGGCTCAGCGCCGGCGTGACGTTCTGCTTCTCGCCGAGCGCGGTCATGCCGTGCGCTTCGAGCTGCGTGAGCACTGCGTCGACCGCTTCGATGCCGAGGCCGTAGCCCGCCAGCGTGGTTTTGACGCCCATGGCTTCGAAGAAGTCGCGGGTCTTGGCGATGGCGGCATCGATGCGTTCATCCTCGGAACCGTCACGGATACCCCAGACGCGCTCGGCGTACTGCAGCAGCTTGGCGTGCTTGTCGGCGCGGCGGGTTTGCAGCATGGCCGGCAGCACGATCGCCAGCGTTTGCGCGTGGTCGAGTTCGTACAGCGCGGTCAGTTCGTGGCCGACCAGATGCGTCGCCCAGTCCTGCGGCACGCCGGCGCCGATCAGACCGTTCAGCGCCATCGTCGCGGCCCACATCAGGTTGGCGCGCACCTGATAATCGTGCGGGGTTGCCAGTGCTTTCGGGCCGACTTCGATCAGCGTCTGCAGCAGGCTTTCGGCAAAACGGTCCTGCACCGGCGCGTCGGTCGGGTAGGTCAGATATTGCTCGATCACATGCACGAAGGCGTCGACCGCGCCGTTGGCGACCTGCCGCGGTGGCAGGCTGTAGGTCTTGGTCGGATCGAGCACGGCGAACTGCGGGAACACCTGCTGGCAGTGGAAAGGCAGCTTGGTCTTGGAGGCCTCACGCGTGACCACGGCGCCGTTGTTCATTTCCGAGCCGGTGGCCGGCAAGGTCAGCACCGCGCCAAGCGGCAGGGCGCTGGTGATTTTTGCGCCGCCGGTGGTGAGGATCTCCCACGCGTCGCCGTCGTATTGCGCGGCGGCGGCGACGAATTTGGTGCCGTCGACGACCGAACCGCCACCGACGGCGAGCAGGAAGTCGATCCGTTCGGCTTTGACCTGCGCCACCGCCTTCATCAGCGTTTCAAAGCGCGGATTCGGCTCGATGCCGGCGAATTCGAACACCGTGTGGTCCTTGAGCGCAGCGATCACTTCGTCATAGGTGCCGTTCTTCTTGATGCTGCCGCCACCGTAGAGCACCAGTACGCGGGCGCCGGCTGGCACCAAGGTGCTCAGATCGGTGATGCGGCCTTCACCGAAAACGATGTTGACGGGGTTGTAGAAGTTGAACGATTGCATGGAAGGCTCCGTAAAAATTAGACCGGTCGTCTAGTTGTCGGGTCAAAGAAACGGCACTTGTGGTGCCGTCGTCGGTGGATTCAATCCGTGAGCTCAGTCGCTCACGTTCAGCATGGCGCGGGTGGCAGTCAGCGCGGTTTGCAGCGCACTGTCGTCGCGGCGGATCTTGGTCAGCAGGCTGGCGCCCAGCCAGAGCTGGTAGAGCATCGCCGCGGTATGGGCCGGTTCGAGCACGGCCGGCAACGAACCGTCGGCCAGACCGGCTTCGATCAGCTTTGCCAGCCGGGCGACGACGCGATCGGTGCCGCTTCTGATCGTGTCGCGGATCGGCTCGGACAAATCCGAGACTTCGGCCGACAGCTTGACCACGAGGCATTGTTCCTCGCTGCGGCAGGTGCCCTGGGTCGACAGCCAGCTCTGCCAGTACGCCATCAGCCGGGTCTGGGCGCTGCGGCCGTCATCAAGAAACAGCGCGTCGAGCCACGTCAGATAGTTGCTGAAGTAGTGCTCGAACAGCTCGTTGCCGAACTGCTCCTTGGATTTGAAGTAGTGGTAGAACGAGCCCTTGGGCACGCCGGCGGCGGTCAGGATCTCGGCCAGCCCGACCGCGGCAAAGCCTTTGCCGAGGATGATGGCTTCGCCGGTATCGAGGATGTGCTGCTTGGTGTCGGGCATATCGTGTTTCATGGGCTGTACTTTAATTGGAGTAGACCGGTCGGTCTAGTGGCTGCGGCGTGAAAATCGACAGACGGTTTTACAGTCCGGTATCCCACGGCGGCACCTCGCCCCAGGCGGCACCGAGGAAATCGACAAAGCTGCGCACCTTGGCCGAGAGAAAACGCCGGCTCGGATAAACCGCCCATGCGGTGTATTGCGGCAGCGGATGGGTGGCAAGGATGCGCACCAGCCGGCCGTCGCGCAGCGCGTCGCCGACGAGGAAGCTCGGCTGCGCGATGATGCCGGCGCCGGCGATCGCCGCCTCGACCAGCACATCGCCATTGTTGGCGCGCAAAAAACCGTTGACCTCGATGTTCTGCGGCGGCGTGCCGGCGAACTCCCAGCTCATGCCGCGATCGGTGTAGCTGTAACCGAGGCATTGGTGGCGGCCGAGATCGCGCGGTGACGCCGGCGTGCCGAATCGCGCCAGATAAGCGGGCGAGGCGCAGACGGCAACATGAATCGGCGCCAGCGGACGTGCGATCAACGTCGACGCCAGCGCTTGGCGGCTGATGCGTAGCGCCAGATCGAAGCCTTCGTCGACCAGATCGACGACGCGGTCGTTCACCGTCAGCTCGATGCCGACCTGCGGCTGCTGGGCGCGAAACTGCGGCAACAGCGGCGCGAGATGGCGGACCGCGAACGAGACCGGCGCATTGACACGCAGCACGCCGCTGGCGATCCGGCTGGCGTGGCTGACCGCCGCTTCGGCCTCAAGCAGTTCGGCCAGCAGCGAGACGCATTGTTCGTAATACAGCCGCCCGGCCTCGGTCAGCGACATGGTGCGCGTGGTGCGCTGCAAAAGCCGCACGCCCAGATGCGCCTCCAGCTCGGCCAGCTGGCGCGAGACGGCGGTGGTCGATTGCGCAAGCCGCTCGGCCGCGCGGACAAAACTGCCGGCGTCGACCACGGCGGTAAACACTTGCATCGCGGCAAAGCGATCCATCGCTGCGTCTCCATTGTTGCAATTTACGGGATGATCATTTGCATAATCGCAGATTTATCCCGAGTTCGTCGTGGCCTAAAGTGCAACCACCACAACGCAATGCCCAACGCGATACGCGTACCCACTGGAGTCAACCAATGATCGACAACCGCACCGCACCCTATGCCGCCTTCCTGCTCCGCCTCGCCCTTGGCGTGATGTTTCTCGCCCACGGCTTCACCAAGCTGCTGGTATTCACGCTGCCGGGCACGGCGCAATTTTTCGCCTCGGTCGGCTTCCCGGGCTGGCTGGCTTATCCGACCACGTTCGCCGAAATCGGCGGCGGCGCCTTGCTGATTCTGGGCGTGATACCGCGCCTGGTTGCCGTGCCGCTGACCTTGCTGCTCGCCGGCGCATCGACGGTTCACTTCGCCAACGGCTGGGCGTTCGGCAATCCGAACGGCGGCTGGGAATACCCGGTGTTCCTGACCGTCGCCGCCGCAGTGCTGGCCTTGCTGGGCGACGGCAAGTTCACGCTGGTGAAAAGCCCCGGCTCGAAGTAAAGCCTGGCCGTTGACGATGAACCCGGGTGGCCGCAGCCGGCCATCCGCCACAAGGATCAAGACCATGACCCGTTTGCCCACCTTCTATGTTTCGCACGGCTCGCCGATGCTGGCGCTCGATGCCGGCCATACCGGCGAAGCTTGGGCCGGGATCGCCCGGCATCTGCCCAAGCCGCGGGCGATCGTCATGGTCTCGGCCCATCACAGCGCCGCAATCACGACCATCGGCTCGGCGGCGCGGCACGACACCATCCACGATTTCTACGGCTTTCCCGCCGCCTTGTACCAGCAGCGTTACGACACCCAAGGCGATCCGGCACTGGCGCAGCAACTGGCGCTGGGGCTGGAAGCCGCCGGCTGGCCCACACAGCGCGATCCGCAACGCGGGCTCGATCACGGCGGCTGGGTACCGTTGAAGTCGTTCTATCCGGCCGCCGATATTCCGGTCGTACCGCTGTCCATCAATGCGCGCCAGAGCCCGGCCTGGCATTACCGGCTGGGCCAATTGCTGGCCGCGCTGCTGCCGGACGATGTGCTGCTGATCGCCTCGGGCAGCCTGACGCACAATCTGTACGAGTTCGAGCCTGGTTTCGACGGCGCACCGGCCTTGCCCTACGTGACTGCGTTTCAGGACTGGATGCACACGCGGCTGCAAGCTGCCGATCTGGATGCACTACTCGACTATCGGCGGCAGGCACCCGAGGCGGTGCGGGCGCATCCGACCGAAGAGCATCTGCTGCCGTTGTACGTGGCACTGGGGGCCGCCGGGCCGGGGACGACGGCCGTGCGCCATTACGATGGCGTGACCGAACGCATTCTGGCGATGGATATCTATGGTTTCAATCGGTGAAAGAATGAGGTTGTCTGTCATGGACAGGTTTTATTGGGATGCCGGCCGGCGCAGTTTTGCGCCGGCTTTTTTTTTGCCGGTTGCAGTTCGGGCTGAAAGCCGACCATTGGCGGCAGGCAAGGCAGGTCTGCGGAGATAACCGGGCTGGAGGCACCGAACTCCAGCATCCGGTGCACGATTTTCCTGCCGGTCATACCGTTCCGGTATGCCGTATTTTTCTGGTTTTTATCCGGTAATTTTTCCCAAGTTACTGATATTTATAGCAAATATTTATGTGTTCGGAAGCCGCTTTATTCCTTTCTGGATTGGCATTCGGCATTGGATTCACAAAAAAATCGGATTGGCACCACCCGTTCGGGTGGTTATCGGAAATATCAATGGCATGCATTGATCCATGTCAATAAGAATTCTCTTATATGTTGTTGCTGCTCGCGGGCTTCTCTATTCTCCGGCCGATGACATGGCGATGTAATTAATACAAAAAATCCGTCGTCATTTTCGAATGTCGTTGTGTTTTCTTACAAAAATAGGGAAGTGGAGAGATGCATGAAAACAGGGGTCAATCGGGTTCTGTCGTGGCTTGTTCAGGTCGGGGTACGATCATGAAAATCACGACCAAACTGGTGCTGTTGAACGCAGTCGGCATTGCAACGTTTGCGCTGCTGCTGGCGACGGTGTTCTGGCGGGTTTCGCTGGTCAAGACCGATGCTCATGACATCACCAGCAATATCGTGCCGACGCTGGCGACGGTGCCGCAGATCAATCAGGAGTTCGCCGAGGCGCGGCGTCAGGCGCTGTTGTGGGCATCCGTGCCGCCGCAGGACGAAAAGGCTGTCCGCGAAAGCTTCCTCGTGACGCGGACGAGCCTGGCGAAGGCGCTGCACGGCTATGAAAAGGCGATCGAGCTCGATGCCCCGGACATCAAGGCGCGCGACACCGAGCTTTTCAAGGCGGTCGTCGATGCCCAGGCGAAGTGGGTGGCGCTGACCGACCAGCTGATGACGCTCGAAGGCACGGACGTACAGATCGATTTCGTGCGCAAGGTAACCAGTCCGGCCGCCGACAAGGTGTTTGCCGCGGTCTCCGATCTGGTCCAGTTCAACGTTGACGTGGGCAACCGGCGCAGCACGGAGGTCGCCGCCGACATCCAGACGCTGTACAGCATGGTGATTGCGATCGGTGCCGCCGGCTGTGCTGCGCTGCTGGCGGTCGGCTTCGTGATTTCCCGCAGCATCGCGCAATCGTTGCGCCGGCTGCAGCAGGAAACGGACGCGATCGGCAAGACGCTGGATTTTACGCAGCGCTTCGACGCCCGCGGGCGTGACGAAATCGGCGTGACAGCGTCCGCGCTCAACGGCCTGCTCGACGTGGTGCAGCAGAGCCTGGGGGCGATTGCCGGCGTCAGCCGCAATGTCGGCATGCGCGCCGGCGAACTGGCGACCAGCACGACCGAGCTGTCCGCCGCCAATGAGATGGTCAGCAGTTCGTCGTCGGCGATGGCCGCGGCGGTCGAGGAAGTCACCGTGAGCATTGCCCACGTGGCCGAGCGCTCGCAGGAAACCCGCGTGCTGGCGCAGCAGGCCGGCGATCTGGCTGCGACCGGCGGCACGGCGATCACCGATGCGATCGCCAAGGTCGACCGGATTGCCGAGCGCGCCAACATGACCGCACAGCAGGTCGAGGCGCTGTCGCACAAGGCCACCAATATCAGTACCGTGGTCACTGCGATCAAGGAAATCGCCGAGCAGACCAACCTGCTGGCGCTGAATGCGGCGATCGAGGCGGCGCGGGCCGGCGAGGTCGGTCGCGGCTTCGCGGTGGTCGCCGACGAGGTGCGCAAGCTGGCCGAACGGACCGGCACGTCGACACAGGAAATCGCCCTGACCATCGAGCAGATGCAGCATGAGGCGCAGCAGACGGTGACGGCGATCCGGCTGACCGTGGAAGAGGTCGCCGCCGGCGTGAGCCACGTGACGTCGGCCGGCGAGGTGGTGGCGCAGATCAAGGACAGCGCCCAGGCGGTTCTGGCCAGCGTCAACGATATTTCGGATGCGATGCGCGAGCAGAGCATGGCCAGCAACAGCATGGCGCAGGAAATCGAGAAGGTCGCGCAGATGACCGAGGAAACCAGCGCCAATGCACAAGGCACGGCCGAAGTCGGCGGGCAGCTGAACGACTACAGTCAGGATCTGCTTGGCATCGTGTCGCGCTACAAGGTCTGACGGCCAGCTTGGCGGGAGCGGCGGCATGGCGCAGGAGATCGATAACGGTCGCGCAGATGACCGGGAAACCACTGCCAGCGCACAAGGATTACCGAAGTCGGCGGGTAGCCGAGCGACTACAGTCAAGGAACCGATTGGCGTCTTCGGGCACTGGCAGACCCAAGCCCGCTTCGGTGCGTTGCGCCCCGACGATGTAACTGGAGAAAGCACGGATGCTGGTCGTCGATCCTCCCCCGGCGCGGCCCGGGCTGATGGCTCGGCCGTCATTGCAGGCAAAGCTGAGCTCGCATCTGGCGTCATGCCGGGTGCTGGTCCTGCATGCGCCGGCGGGTTTCGGCAAAAGCTGCGCGCTGCTGCAGTTGTTCCAGTCGCTACCGGCGGGTGTGGCGCAGTGGTTGCTGCCGGAACCGGCCGACCGGCTGCCGCGTCACGCGATTCGGTCCATGCTGGCGCTGCTCGGCGAGCGCCCGGGTGCGGGCCGGCAACCGGTGCTGGTGTTCATCGACGCGCTGGAACGGGTACCCGCCGCGTGCGAAGGGCGCTGGTTGCGGGCCGTGCTGGATGCGCTGCCGGCGAACGTCACGCTGGTGATGGCTACGCGCAGCTTCGCACCGCATGCGCTCGAGCATCTGCGGATCTCCGGCGAACTGGTCGAATTCGGTGCGTCGACCTTGAGCATGAGCACCGACGAAGTGGCGACCATGTGCCGCCGCACCCCGGTGCGTCATCACGGCGAGGCCGGCTGCTGGGAACGTGCCAGCGCTGGCTGGCCCGCCATCGCGAGTCTGTTGCAGGTGAGCGCGGCCAATGACAACGCCGCGCCGGAGGCGGTGGTGCGGTCGGCGGCGTTTTGCCACCGTGTCCGTCGCTATCTGGACGACGAGGTCCTAGCCACAGGCAGCCATGACGAGCGGGCTTTCCTCGCCAGCATCGTGCCGCTGGGCGAGGTATCGGCACCGCTGTGCGACTGCTTGTTCGAGCGCAGCGACAGCGCACAGCGGCTGGCGCGGCTGGTGCATCACGGGATGCCGGTTGAAGCGCTGGGCGACGAGCTGTACCGGGTTCATCCGGTGCTGGTCGCGCACGCGGCAACGCTGGCCGGCGCATTGTCGGCGCAGGCGCAGGCGGCATTGCGCCGCCGGGCGGCCGAATGGTTCATCCGGCAGGGCCTGATCGAGCAGGCCGTCGGACACTGGATCGGCGCAGGCGCGTGGGACGACGCCATGCGGCACTTGCCGGCGCTGGCGCAAAGCCTGCTGTTCCGTGCGCGCTTCCAGCAGGTGGTCGACTGGTGTCAGGTCTTGCCGCCAGCGTATCTGTACAGCAACCCGGGCCTGAGCGTGAGTTATGTCTGGGGCCAGTTTTTTTGTGGAGACCTGCAACGGGCGTTGCAGGTTCTGAGAGAAGTGAAAACGAATATGCGTGGCATGTGTGATCCGCTCGTCGAGCAAACCATCAATCTGCAGGAGCTGATCCTGACCGATTATCCGCAATACGATTACGCCGCGCTCCTGCAAGGGGTCGAAGCGCTGATGCCGATGCTGGAAAACGTGGGCGACATGAACCGCGGCCGCATCTCCAACATGCTGGCGATGATCCAGATCAGCCAGGGCGAGCTGGCCAAGGCCGGCACGGCGGTGATGCAGGCCAAGCGCATCCATCGCGAAGCGGGCAATCTGCAGGGGCTGTTCACGTCCTATTTTCTTGAAGCAGCCACGCTGGCAACCGGTGGCGAACTGAAGCATGCGCTGGATGTGCTGGAAAACGCCGACGAGATGATCCAGTCGCGCTCGGTGCGCACGCTGACCGGCAGCATGCACGTGTTCTGCGTCGGCTATCGGCTGCAACTGCTGTACGAACTGGGGCAGTACGATCTGGCGCGCGACTGGCTCGATCGTTACCAGCGGCTGCACAAGGGCTCGCCATCGGTACTGTCGACCCTGCTCGCGGGCATCATCGATGCGCGGCTCACCCTGATCGACAGGGGCAGCGAACCGGCCTTGCTGGTGCTCGAACGGCTGGCCGACCGCTTTACCCAGGACGCGGCCGTACAGCGCCGGTTGGGTTTCGAAATGGCGCGCATTGCCATCGTCAGCCAGAACCAGGTGCGGCTGCGGGCGCTGGTCGGTGATTTGCTGGGGCATGCCGAGCTTCCCGCAGTCCAGGTCTTCGTCCACCCGAGCGAGGAGCTCGAGGGCGCCGGCATTGAAATGCTGCGGCTAATGCTGCACGCCGGCGAATCGTCCCGGGCCGTCGCGATGCAGCGGCTGGCGGTGCTGGTGACCGAGGCAACCCAGATCGGCCGGTCGTGGCGGCGGATGAAGCTTTATCTGCTGACGGCGGTCGGGCATCTGTGCGCCGGCGAGCAGTGGCTGGCGAGCAAGGCCTTGCACCAAGCACTGCGGCTTGCCACCGTCAACGGCACGATCAGTTCCTTCCTCGACGAAGGCCCCGCGCTGGTCGGGCTGCTGGCCAGCCTGCGCACCGGCGGCGGGCTGACCGGCGCCGAGCAGCGGCACGCCGACCTGATCCTGCAGATCCGTGATCAGGCCACCAAACCGGCGGCCAGCGTGTCGCTGGGCGTGCGCGAGCTCGAAATCCTGCGGCTCGTCGCCGACGGGCTGACCAACGAGCAGGTGGCATCGAGACTGAGCCTGGCCACACAGACGGTGAAATGGTATCTGAGCGGCATGTACGGCAAGCTCGGCGTGGGTAACCGGATTGGTGCCGTCGACAAATGTCGCCGGCTAGGCGTGCTCTGATGCCGGTTTCCCGATCGCGTTCTTACGAAGTCAAGCGCTGGCTGGTGCTGGCACTCGCCAGCGTTACGGTGCTGGCAGCAGTCAATGTCGGCCTTTACCAGTTCGCGCAGTACAGCGTGAAACAGGAGCTGGCCGGCGTGGCGACGACGCTGTCACAACGGGTGACGTCGGTGCTGGCCGAGTCCGGCGTGCTGGCGGACGATGTGCACAAACGCTGGCAGAACCGGGCATCACAGACCGAATCGTGCGATAGCGGCTTTGCCGACCAGCTTGGCAAGCAGGCCGACCTGCGGCCCTACGTCAAAGGCGTCAGCATTCTGAAGGGGCAGGCGCTGCTCTGCACCTCGCTGCCGGGCACCGCGCAAGCGCAGATCGACGGCATGCTGACCCGCTTGATGATCGGCAACGGGCTCCAGCCCGGTTCGCCGCTCAATCTGGACAGCCCGGGCCTGCTCACGCTCTACCCGTATGCCGACGGCTACAACGTGCTGAGCATCCTGCCGGTCGAGTATTTCTTCGACCTGCTGAGTACCCTGGACCCGAAGCGCTACGGACTGGTCGTGCTGCGCATCAACGGCACCTATCTGCGCTCGGACCGGCGCGCCGAAACGCATTTGCCGAAGTTCGGCAATGACTGGACCAGCGCATCGGCGCCGGGCAGCGTGCAGATCTATGTCGAAGCCAGCGACGATCTGTGGTGGCGTTACATCCGGGACAGCGTGGTGACCTGGAACGTCATCGCCATTGGGGCGCTCTGGCTGGTGTTCGGGTTTTCCCGCCGCTTCACCAGTCAGGATCGGGCATTCACGCGGGCGTTGCGCAAGGCGGTCGCCAGCAACGCCATCGTGCCGTACTACCAGCCGGTGTTCGATCTGCCCGATCAGACGCTGGCCGGGGTCGAAATTCTGGCGCGCTGGCAACTGCCCGACGGCCGCTTCGTGTCGCCGGAGCGCTTTATTGCCCAAGCGGAAGCAAACGGCCTGATCGCCGATCTGACCCGCTCGCTGATGACGCAGGTGATCGCCGATTTGCCGCTGCTGGACTTGCCGCCTGCGGCGCGGATGGCGCTGAATCTGCCGCACGAATCGCTCGGTGACGACGTCCTGTTTGCCTGTATCGAGAATTGGGCGAAAGTATTGCAGCAGCACGGTTTGCAGCCGGTGATCGAGGTGACCGAACGCGGCTTCGTGGCGATGTCGCAGACCGAGAAGGTCAACACCCTGTTCGGCCGTCTGCGCGAGCGCGGAATTCAGATTGCGCTGGACGATTTCGGCGCCGAATACAGCTCGCTTGGCTACCTGCACCGCTTCCGTTTCGATTACGTCAAGATCGACGGGCTGTTTCTCGACGGCGTGGGCAAGAGCCGCGAGGTTGAAAGCGTGCTCGACGCCGTGCTTGATGTGGCGGCCAAGCTCGATCTGAAAGTCGTGGTCGAAAAAGTGGAAACACCGGTCCAGTTGAGTTACCTGAACCGGCGCAAGGTGAACGCGGCCCAGGGCTATTACTTCGGCCGGCCGGTAGCGGCGGGCGCGTGGCAAAGCTATGCCAGACGTTGCGCCGTGTGCCGCCATGACTGCCGGCTCAGCATGACCGAATGCGAGCAGCGGTTCACCGTGAACGGGCTCGTGTTTTCCAGCGTACGTGCCGACTGAGTTCAGTCGGCCACGTGCAACACGATCTTGCCGCGCGCATGGCCGGTCTGGCTGTGTTCATGCGCTTCCCGCGCGCTTTCGAGCGGATAAACATCGTCAATCACCACGGTGATGATGCCAGCGTCGATCAGTGCGGCCAGTTCGGCCAGACGTGGGCCGTTGGGCACAACCCACGCCAGCACGCCGCGGGCGCGATGCTGTTTGGCGGTGTCCTGATCGGGCTCGGCGACGATGGAAACCATCACGCCGCCGGGCTTGAGGCAGGCCCACGATCTGTCCTGCGTTTCGCCGCCGATGGTGTCGAACACCACGTCGACATCGGGTGCGCGGACGATGAAATTCTCGCGGGTGTAATCGACGACATCGTCGGCGCCAAGCAGCCGCAGCAGTGCGAGGTTGTCGGTAGATGCGGTGGCAATCACGTGCGCGCCGGCGTGCTTGGCCAGCTGGATGGCGAAACCGCCGACGCCGCCGGCACCGGCATGAATCAGCACGCGCTGACCGGCTTGCAGCCCGGCCTCGTCGAACAGCGCCTTCCATGCGGTCAGCGCCGCCAGCGGCACGCCGGCGGCCTCGTCGAACGAGACGATTTCGGGTTTGAGCGCCGCATCGCTGGCCTTCATCACCATGTACTCGGCGTAACTGCCGTCACGGGCGATGTCGGGGCGGGCATAGACCGCGTCGCCGGGTTTGAATGCCGTGACCGCCGCACCGACGGCCTCGACCACACCGGCGACATCCCAACCCATCGTCAGCGGCAGTGTGTGCTGCAACATCCCGGCAAGCCAGCCTTCGCGGATTTTCCAGTCGACCGGATTGACACCGGCCGCCTTGACCCGGACGAGGATTTCATCGCCGGCCGGCACCGGGGTCGGCACGTCGTCGAGCTGCAAGACCTCGGGGCCGCCGTAGCGGTGGATGCGGATGGCTTTCAATCGTTACTCCTCGTTATCAACGGCCCGTTCGTTCCGGTGGTGACTTTATGTGCCCGCGCTCAGTGCCTTGCTGGCGATCTCGAAGGTATCACCCGACAACCCCGGCTCGCGGCTGATGCGCTCCAGCTCGGCGCGCATCAGTGCGCGGCGCTGTGGCTCCAGTCGAGTCCAGCGGTTGAAACACGAGGCGAGGCGCGCGGCGATTTGCGGGTTGAGCTTGTCGAGTTCGATGATCCGGTCGGCGGCAAATGCGTAGCCATAACCGTCGAGCGCGTGAAAGTGCGCCAGGTTCTGCTGGCAGAACGCGCCGATCAGCGCGCGCACCTTGTTCGGATTCTTGAGCGAGAACGCGTGGTGATTCATCAACGCCTGCACCGTCGAGAGCGCGCCGGGGCGGCTGCAGCTTGCCTGCAGCGCGAACCATTTATCCATCACCAAGGCGTCGTCCTGCCAGACCTTGCCGAAATCGTCGACAAAGGGCTCGCCATCATCGCGTTGCGCCAGTACTTTCAGCGCGGCGAGCCGGTCGGTCATATTGTCGGCATGGCGATACTGGCTGGCGAGCAACTCGGCGGTCAGCGGTTCGTCGAGTTCGCCCAGATAGTCGAGGCAAACGTTCTTGAGGGCGCGGGCGGCAACGGCGGCGCCGTCGTAGCGATACGGCGCGCCATCGTTGAGCTTCTGGTAAGTCGCCAGCAGTTGCGCTCGCAGGCTGCGCGCCAGCGCTTCCTTCAGACCCTGGCGTACCGCGCACAGCTTTTGTGGGTCGACATCGGATAGCGCTTCAAACAGCGCCGCTTCGCTCGGCAAGGTCAGCATCAGTGCCGCCAGCGCCGGGTCGAGTTGCGGGTTGGCCAGCACGGCGGCCATCGCGGCGACGAATTTCTCCGGTGCCGGTGTGTCGGTTTCACCGGCGCGGTAGCGCGCCAGCAGCAATTGCGTTGCGTACTGATTGGCGGCTTCCCAGCGGGCGAAAGCATCGTTGTCGTGGGCCATCAGGAAGATGAGGTCATCATCGCTGTACGGATAAACCAGTTTCACCGGTGCCGAGAAATCACGCAGCAACGACGGTACCGGGTGACACGGAACATTGACGAAGCGGAAGGTTTCAACCGGCTGGCGCAGCTCGAACACGCGGCTGTTGCCAATGGCTTCGGCTTCGTCGGCGAGCTGCAGTGGCAGCTCCTGGCCACGACGATCCAGCAAGCCCAGCGCCAGCGGAATATGGAATGGCAGCTTCACATCCTGCCCCGGCGTAGCGGGGCACGATTGCGTCACCGTCAGCGTGTAGGTTTGCGCGGCATCGTCGTAAACGCCCTCGACGTCGAGTACCGGCGTGCCGGCCTGGCTGTACCAGCGGGCGAACTGCGCCAGATCGGCGTTATTGGCGTCTACCATCGCGGTGCGGAAGTCGTCGCAGGTTACCGCCTGGCCATCGTGACGCTTGAAATACAGATCCATGCCGCGGCGGAAGCCGTCGATGCCGAGCAGCGTCGCGTACATGCGCACGACTTCCGATCCTTTCTCGTACACGGTCCAGGTATAGAAGTTGTTGATTTCCTGGTACTCGTCCGGACGAACCGGGTGCGCTTGCGGGCCGGCATCTTCGGCGAACTGGTATTCGCGCAGGCCGCGAACGTTCTGAATGCGTTGCACCGCGCGGCTGCCCAGATCACTGCTGAATTCCTGATCGCGGTAGACGGTGAGGCCTTCTTTCAAGCTCAACTGGAACCAGTCGCGGCAGGTCACACGGTTGCCGGTCCAGTTGTGGAAGTACTCGTGCGCCACCACCGAATCGATGCCGTCGAAATCGGCATCGGTCGCGGTCTCGGGCTTGGCCAGCACGTATTTGCTGTTGAACACGTTCAGGCCCTTGTTCTCCATTGCACCCATGTTGAAATCGCTGGTCGCGACGATCATGTAGGTGTCCAGATCATATTCAAGGCCGAAGCGTTGTTCGTCCCATGCCATGGCTTTTTGCACCGCTGCCAAGGCGTGATGGCAACGATCGACATTGCCGGGCTCGACGTAAATTTCAATCGCCACCTGGCGGCCGGAGCGCGTGGTGTGGTTGCCGGCGAGCGAGACAAAGCGCCCGGCGACCAGCGCGAACAGATACGCCGGCTTCTTGAACGGATCGACCCATTTGACCCAGTGGCGGTTCTTGTCGAGCGTGCCTTCACCGACGCGGTTGCCGTTGGACAGCAGTACCGGATACTTGGCCTTGTCGGCGATGATGGTCGTGGTGAACTTGGCCATCACATCAGGGCGATCAAGGTAGAAGGAGATGCGGCGAAAGCCCTCGGCCTCGCACTGGGTGATGAAGTTGCCGCTCGATTGGTACAGGCCCGAAAGCTCGGTATTGGCTTGCGGGTTGATGAGGGTAACGATTTCAAGAATCGCCGTATCGGGCATCGCCGGAATCGTCAGGGTATCGTCGGCGTGGGTGAAGGCGTCGGCTGCCAAGGGCACGCCATCAAGCTTGATCGAGGCCAGCGATAGCGACTCGCCATGCAGCACCAAGGGCGTATCGGCCTTGGTTTCGGCATTGCGCTGGATCACCAGACGGCTGGCGACGCGGGTGGCGGTGTCGTCGAGTTCGAAGGTCAGATCGACGCAGTCGATCAGATAGGCGGGAGCGGTGTAATCGAGACGACGAATGGCTTGGCGCGGCTGAGGCATGGCGGATGATCTTCTTGGATGAATCAATACAAGTGGCGTCAGCTTACCGCCGGTACAAGGGCGTCACAATCGCATAAATGGCGGCAACGGCCCCGCGCCTATCCGACTGCGGCCAGCCGGCGTGGTTCCGTCGCGCGCAGATGCCATTCTTATATAGCCAAAGCGTTGAAACTTATAAAAACACGGTTGTTCAGTCCATATGGCGGCAACTGGTACAATTGCCACTTCATGGGGGCGTGTGCGCTTGCCTATGCAGCACCGCAGCACCGTTTGAATTTCTTTCGCAGGCTTTAGGATCGCGATGTACGTTTACGACGAACTCGACCAGAAAATCGTGGATCAGCGCGTAGCGCAGTTCCGGGATCAGACTCGCCGCTACCTCGCGGGCGAGCTGACCGAAGAAGAATTCCGGCCGCTGCGCTTGCAGAACGGCCTGTATATCCAGCGCCATGCGCCGATGCTGCGGGTGGCGGTGCCGTATGGCGAGCTCGCCAGCCGCCAGGTGCGCGTGCTTGCCAAGATTGCCCGCACCTACGACCGCGACTATGGCCACTTCACTACGCGGCAGAACCTGCAGTACAACTGGCCCAAGCTGGAAGACGTGCCGGATATCCTCGCCGAGCTGGCGACGGTGCAAATGCACGCGATCCAGACCTCGGGCAACTGCATCCGCAACACCACCACCGACCAGTTTGCCGGCGTGGCGCACGATGAGCTTGTCGATCCGCGCCCGTGGTGCGAAATCATCCGCGAGTGGAGCACCTTCCACCCGGAATTCGCCCATTTGCCGCGCAAGTTCAAGATCGCCGTCAATGGCGCCGTCGAGGATCGCGCAGCGATTCGGGTGCACGACATCGGCATCATCGTGGCCAGGAACGAGGCCGGTGTGGTCGGCTTCCAGATTTACGTCGGCGGTGGCCTTGGCCGCACGCCGATCGTCGGCAGCCTGATCAAGCCGTGGCTGGAACAGGAGCACCTGCTGTCGTACCTGGATGCCGTGCTGCGTGTGTACAACCGCTACGGCCGCCGCGACAACAAGTACAAGGCGCGGATCAAGATTCTGGTCAAGGCGATGACGCCGGAAGCCTTCGGCGCCAAGGTCGAGCAGGAATGGGCGCATCTGAAAGATGGCCCGATGACGCTGACCCGTGGCGAAATCGACCGCGTGGCGAAATTTTTCACCGCCCCGGCGTATGAGCAATTTCCCGGTGACGATGCCGGTTTCCTTGCCGCGCGCAGCGAGACCAAGGCTTTCGGCCGCTGGGTCGAGCGCAATGTGTTCGGTCACAAGCAAGCCGGTTACGCCTGTGTGACCTTGTCGCTGAAAGCACCGGGCGTTGCGCCGGGCGACGTCAGCGGCGATCAGCTCGACGCCATCGCCGATCTGGCCGATAAATACTCGTTTGGCGAGCTGCGTGCCAGCCACGAACAGAATTTGATCCTGCCATACGTGAAACAGGCCGACCTGCTGGCACTGTGGAACGAGCTCAAGGCGCAGGGCCTGGCGACGCCGACGGTGGGTTTGCTCACCGACGTGGTGTGCTGTCCCGGTGGCGACTTCTGCTCGCTGGCGAATGCCAAGTCGATCCCGATCGCGCTGGCGATCCAGGAGCGTTTCGACAACCTCGATTACCTGCACGACCTTGGCGAAATCGACCTGAACATGTCGGGTTGCATGAACGCCTGTGGTCACCATCATGTCGGCAATATCGGCATCCTCGGCGTCGATAAGAACGGTTCCGAGTGGTATCAGGTCTCGCTGGGCGGGCGTCAGGGCAGTGGCGCCAGCATCGGCAAGGTGATCGGCCCGTCGTTCGCGCAGGACGAAATGCCCGATGTGATCGAAAAAATCATCAATGTCTTCGTTGAAGCGCGCGAAGGTGAAGAACCGTTTATCGACGTGTTCGACCGGATCGGTGCCGAGCCGTTCAAGGCGCGCGTTTACCCGGCCAAGGCCGCCAAGGCACCGAAGGAGGCCGTCGATGCCTAAGTTGATTGTGGATCGGCAGATTGTCGACAATACCGCTACGTTGCTGCGCAACGACGAAGCCGGCGAGTTCGCCGCAGTTCCGGCTGCCGGCACGGTGATCGTGCCGCTGGCGCAGTATCTGGCTCAAAAAGCGGCGCTGACCGCCCGTGGCGAGTTCGGTGTCTGGTTCGGGCCGGACGACGAACCCGAGGCACTAGGGGCCGACGCGGCAAGCCTGAGCCTGATCGCCGTCGAATTCCCGGCGTTCACCGATGGCCGCGGTTTCTCGATCGGTCGTCTGTTGCGCGAGCGTTATGGTTTCGCCGGTGAGTTGCGTGCGTTTGGTGATGTGTTCAAGGACACGCTCAATTACCTGACCCGCTGCGGCTTCAACGCCTTCGTGATTCGCGAGGACAAGGATATCGACGAGGCGCTCAAGGGGCTGGATGATTTCACCGAGTCCTACCAAAGCAGCGTCGCGCAGCCGATGCCGCTGTTCCGTCGTCGCCAGCTCGGCTGACCGATCGTCGGATACCTGAAAGGCGCACCAAGGTGCGCCTTTTTTCATGGGTAAGCCAGTGCCCATGCGATGAAAGTGCCATTGTCATCGGAATTGTTGCCAAGTTTGAGTGGCGACATTTCGTTGCAGATTACAACCGTGCCGATTAGAGTCAAAGTGATCAATCAAAGCCATCATCGCCATCGGAGATTCCCATGAAAGTGGACAAGGACGCACGGCTGTTACGGGAGCTGATCTATCGCTTCTTCATGGAAGAGCGAGACCAGCTCGCCAAGCTCGACCTGGGCCAGAACAGCCGGATCATCGAAATGATGTATCGCGTTGGGCCGATAACCCAGTCGGAGCTGGGGCAGATCCTCAATTTCGAGAAAAGCTGGATCAGCCGGATGGTCGATCAGCTGGTCGCCGAGGGCTGGGTTGAACGCACGCCCAACCCGCAAGACCGTCGCAGCAAGATCCTGATCCTGACCGAGGCCGGTCAGGCGCACGCGCGCGAGATCGGCGTGATGTTCGATGCGCATTCCCGTCAGGTGCTCGATCGCCTGGACGAGGCCGGGCTGGCCAATGTCCTGCGCGCCATGACGCATTTGTCGCAGGCGCTGCCATCGCGCTACGGCAAGCTTTAGGAATGGGGGCCACGGCACCACGTCCGAAGTGGGTTTCGATTGCCGCGATGAGTGGCATCTGTCTGGTGATGATGCTGATCGCGCTGGATCAGACCGTCGTCGGCACTGCCTTGCCGCGCGTTGTCGCCGAGTTGCAGGGTTATGCGCTTTATCCGTGGGTGGCGTCGGCCTATCTGATGACCAACGCGGTGATGATCGCGATCACCGGCCGTCTCGGCGATCTGTACGGCCGCAAACCCTTTGTGCTGGCGGCGATCGTGCTGTTCACGCTGGCTTCGGTCTTGTGCGGCATGTCGCAGAGCATGCTGCAGCTGGTGCTGGCGCGTGCCTTGCAAGGCATCGGCGGCGGCATGCTAGCCGGTGCGGCGTTCGCGTCGGTCAGCGATCTCTTTCCCGATCCGATGCAACGCGTGCGCTGGCAGGCAATGTTGTCGGCAACCTTCGGCATTGCCACGGCGATGGGGCCGGCGCTCGGTGGCTGGCTGACCGAACATCTGGGCTGGCGCAGTGTGTTCTACGTGAACCTGCCGATCGGCCTCTTGGCGCTGCCGGTGGTCTGGCGCTATCTGCCGCACGTGCTCAATCACGATGGCGATGATCGTTCGATCGACTGGCTCGGCGCTGTGCTGCTGGCCGCCTCGTTCTGCGCCATCCTGTTCACCACCGAACGCATCGGCATCATGGGGCTGTTGAACCCGTGGCTGTGGGCGATGCTCGCCGGTACCGCCCTGGTGTGTTGGCTGTTCATCCGCCATCAGCGCCGCAGCCGCGCGCCGATCATTCCGCCGCGGTTGTTTATCGAGCGCGCGGTGCGGCAGTTGTGTGCGCTGGGCTTTCTCACCGGTCTGGTGATGTTCGTGCTGATTTTCTATGCGCCGCTGTTGCTGCAGGGCGGCTTTGGCCTGTCGCCGAACACCGCTGGCGTGCTGGTCACGCCCCTCTTGGTCAGCATCACCATCGGCAGCATCATCAACGGTCGCTTGGTGCCGCGCCTGCCGCAGCCGGAAAAGCTGATTTCCTGGGGGCTGCTGGTGTTGATGTTCGGCGCGGCGATGCTGGCGACGCTGAATCACGCCACGCCGCACTGGTTGATGTCGCTGGGCTTCGCCGTGTGTGGCCTGAGCCTGGGATTCCAGCTGCCGAATCTGACCTTGCAGGTACAGGCCGCCGTCGCGCGCACCGATGTCGGCGTGGCCTCGGCGCTGATCCAGATGACGCGGATGCTCGGCAGCATGATCGGCGCCAGCGCCGCCGGGATGGCGGTCGATCTGCGCTACCGGCAGCAGGTGTCCGAATTGCTCGTGGGCGTCAGCAACCACGAGGTCGTGCGTTTGTTCGATAGTCCGCAGCTGCTGGTGCGCACGCAGGATCAACTGCAGCTGACGCAACTGGCTGCACCGCTGGGGCTGGATGCCCATGCCATGCTTGATGGTGCCCGCGCCGCGCTGGTCAGCGGTATTCATCTGGCGTTCGCTGCCTGCGTGGTGGTGATCGTCGTGAGTTATTTTGTTGCCCGCGGGCTGCCGCCGTTCGTGTCGACGCTGGCGCGCAAGCCGGCGGCAGGCTGATTGAGCGAGGCGATGCGCGAACATGGATCATGCCGATGGACTGATTTTCGGTATTTTGGCAAGCCCAAGTCGATCACGGCGAGCGCGAGCCCTGAAGCGGTAAGATGCGACGCATGAGCTTTATCGTACACAGATCATTGCGCCGGCATTGCGCCGTTATGGCGCTCGCCGTACTGCTGGCGGCCTGCGCCGGTACGCCCGATGCCGGCCCGGCGCCGGCCGGTTTTTATCGCGTCGCCCAGGGCGATACCCTGTGGCGGATCGCCACCAAGAACGGTCGCAGCGTGGCCGAGATCAGGCGCTGGAACAAACTCAACGGCAACGATATCCAGACCGGACAGCTTTTGCGGGTGACGCCACCGGGCACCGCTGCAAGTAGCGGTTCCGCAGCGGTGAGCAAGCCCGAGCCCGCGCCAGCGAAACCGGCCGTCGAGATGCAGCTGGCGTGGCCGGTGCCGGGGAAGGTCGTGTCGCGATATAACGGCAGCACCATCAAGGGGGTCGTCCTCGCGGCGCAGCCGGGTGAGCCAGTCAAGGCGGCGGCCGCCGGCAAGGTGATGTACGCGGGCAGCGGCATTCGCAGTTACGGCAATCTGATCGTGATCAAGCACAACGCCCGGGTGATTACCGTCTACGCGTACAACAGCCAGTTGCTGGTCAAGGACGGCGCCAGCGTTCAGGCCGGGCAGGTGATTGCCAAGGCTGGCGGTAGCGCGGGTGTGCCGAACGACAAGGTGCATTTCGAGGTGCGTGTCGACGGCAAGGCGGTTGACCCGCAGCCGTATCTGCCGCCGCGCTAACGGCGTTGCTGGCACGAGGGCAATTACTTGCGCGGATGTTCCGTCAGTTGATCGGCCAGCAGCAGCAAATCCTGCCAGGCCTTGGCTTTGTCGGGCAGATTGCGCAGCAGATACGCCGGGTGATAGCTGATCACCACCGGAATCTCGCCATGCCGGTGCACCTTGCCGCGTAGCGCGCTGATCGGCGCGTCGGTTTTCAACAGTGCCTGGATCGCGAAGCGGCCGACGGCGAAGATCACCGTCGGCTGGATCAACGCAATCTGCCGTGCCAGGAAGGGCGCGCATTCGGCGACTTCGGCTGGCTGCGGATTGCGATTGCCCGGCGGCCGGCACTTGAGCACATTGGCGATGTAGACACCGTCGCCACGTTTTTCACCAATCGCCGCGAGCATATTGTCGAGCAGCTTGCCGGCGGCGCCGACAAAGGGCTCGCCCTGCTTGTCTTCTTCCGCGCCGGGTGCTTCGCCGATGATGAGCAGCCTTGCGGTCCGGTCGCCGACGCCGGGAACCGCCTGAATGCGGCCCTCGCATAGACCGCAGGCGGTGCAGGCACGGATTTTCTCTTCCAGTACATCCCAATCCAGCGTCGCGATCTCGCGGCTGCGCGCGTCATCCTGCGATGTTTCGATTTTGGCCGGTGCGGCGCGCGTGCGCGCATCCGGCAGCACGATCACCGGCGCCTTGTTCGAGGGCCGGGCCGGCTTGGGTGTCGGGATTTGCGCACTCGCCGGTGCCGGCGCGGGCGCTGCAATCACTTCGGCCGCTTCAATCGCTTCATTCGTATCGGCGTCGGACGTATCGAAAGCCAGCGCGGCAAGTTGTTCGCGGCGTATCCAGATCGGCCCGAGGCCGAGCTCGTCGAGGGCATGCCGGCTCATTGCGCCGCTCCGTTCAAGGTAAACGTGTACAGCAAGGCATCCTCGCGGCCATTGGGCGCCGGGTAATAGCCCTTGCGTCGGCCGCTGACTTCACCGCCGCAGCCGGCGTACAGCGCTTGGGCGGCGGTATTGCCGGCGCGCACTTCCAGAAATAATTGTGTCGTGCCGGTCTGGCGCAGCTCGGCCAGCAAGGCCTTCAGCAGCAGGCGGCCGAGCCCCTGGCGCTGCTTGGCCGGCGATACGGCGATCAGCTGCAGTTCGGCCTCGTCGAGCACGCGGCTGGAGATGGCGAAACCGGCCAGTACGCCATCGTCATCGATGGCGCCGATGCCGTGATCGCGCACCAAAGCATCGGCCCACAGCTTGGCCGACCAAGGGTGAGGGTTGGTGGCGGCATCAAGTGCGACCAACAGATCCAGATCGTCGGGGCCAAGCGGGCGCAGTGTCACTTGACCGGGCGCTCGTGGGTTTTCAGCGCGACCTTGTCGCGCAGGTAAACGAGCGTGGCTTCGTGTGCCGGGCGGCCGAGGCCGGCGGCGAAGCGCGGTAGCGCCAGCGCCAGAATGTCACGCGCCAGCGGGAAGCGCTCCGGCTGCGTCGCGGCAAGCTTGTCGCCCAACTGCATGGCGAGCACCTCACCGTAGGCGGCAAAACCGCTGCCGCTGCCGGTCCAGCCATCGCCATCGGGCAGTGGCAGCGCCTCGGGATTACAGACCACCGCCTCGCCGACTTCCTGCCAGCCGCTCTCGTCGCGCGCATAACTGGCAACATAAATCTGCTGCATGCGTGCATCCAGACAGGCAATCACCCGCTCGGCGCCGCTGCCTTGCGCCAGTGCTTCCAGCGTCGAAACGCCGATCACCGGAATACCCAAGCCAAAGCCCAGCCCCTGGGCGATGCCGCAGCCGATGCGCAAGCCGGTGAACGAGCCCGGCCCCATGCCGAAGGCGAGCCCCTCGAGATCGGCGCGGGCCACGCCGGCCTCGGCCAGCAGCGCTTCGAGCCGGGGCAGCGTTTGCTCGGCGTGGCGCTGGCCGACGTGCCAGTCGTGCGCGGTGACGTGGCCATCGTGAAAGAGGGCGAGCGAAAGATGTTCGGTGGAGGTATCGAGGGCGAGGTAGGCCATGCGGCAGCCGGTCTGGAGGTAAGCGCCGATTTTATCATGCGTGGGGCAAGGCTGCGCCGGCTGCTAAGATTGCTCAAGACCCTCACGATAGCGATCGCCCATGCGCCTTGTTGCCGCTTTGCTGTTGATGCTTGCACTGGCGCCGGTACGCGCCGATTACGCTGTGGCCCTCGGCTACACCCCCAAGTACGCCGCCGGCTTCACGCACTTTGACTATGTGAATCCGACTGCGCCGGTCGGGGGCGAGCTGCGGCTGGCGGCGATGGGCGATTTCGACAAGTTCAACCCGTACACGCTCAAGGGCCGCGCCGCCGCCGGTCTTGGCGGTCTGGGCGACGGGCTGGTGTTCGAGAGCCTGACCATGCAGAGTCAGGACGAGCCGCTCTCGGCCTATGGGCTGCTGGCCGACGATATCCGTATCGCGCCCGACGGGCTGTCGGTGACCTTCCACCTGAATCCGAAGGCGCGTTTCAGCAACGGCCGCAAGGTCGGCGCCGACGATGTGCGCTTCTCGTTCGAAACACTGACCAGCAAGCGCGCCAGCCCGATGTTCCGGCAGTACTGGGGCGATGTCGCCGGTGTCGACGTGCTCGACGCCGAGACGGTGCGGTTTCGCTTCAAGCAGCACAACCGCGAGCTACCACTGACGATCGGTCAGCTGCCGGTGTTCGCCCGCGAGTGGGGCGGCGGCAAGCCGTTCGACGAATGGGTACGGCAAACGCCGATCGGCAGCGGCCCGTATGCGATCGAAAAGGTCGATCTGGGCAAGCGCATCGTCTACAAACGCCGCGCCGATTACTGGGGCTGGCAGCTGCCGGTACGGCGCGGCAGCTATAATTTCGAGCGCATCAGTTACCGCTATTACCAGGACGATACCGCCAGACTGGAAGCGTTCAAGGCCGGCGAGTTCGATTTCACTTTCGAGAATGTCGCCCGCCAGTGGGTGCGCGGTTATACCGGCCCGGCGTTCCGCGACGGCCGCATCGTCAAGAAGACCTTCGTGCACGAAAACAGTGCCGGCATGCAGGGCTATGCGATCAATCTGCGCCGGCCGCAATACAAGGACGTGCGTGTGCGGCGCGCGCTGGGGCTGGCGATGGATTTTGGCTGGATGAACCGCCAGCTGTTTTACGACCAGTACACGCGCTCGCCGAGTTATTTCTCCAATAGCGAGCTCGAAGCCAAGGGCAGGCCGGGGCCGGGCGAGTTGCGTTATCTTGAGCCCCTGCGCGGCAAGATCGATCCGTCTGTTTTTGTCACCGCGGCCATGCCGCCGACGACCACGCCGCCGGATAGTTTGCGCAAGAACCTGCTGCGGGCCCGGCAGCTGCTGCAGGACGCCGGCTGGAGCTATCGCGACGGCGCACTACGCAATGCCAGCGGTGAGCCTTTTGTGATCGACATGCTGCTGTACCAGAAGGCATTCGAGCGTCTGGTTGCGCCGTACGCGCGCAATCTGCAGACGCTGGGCATCACGCTCAATTACCGCGTGCTCGATCTGGCGCTGGCGCAGAAGCGGCTCGATGCCTTTGATTACGACATGACCGTGGTGACCTTTGGCGCAAGTCAAAGCCCCGGTAACGAGCTTTACGGTAACTTCGGTTCGCGTTCGGCCGACGAGCCCGGTTCGAACAACGCCATGGGGATCAAGGATCCGGCGATCGATGCGCTGATCGAGCAGATTGTCCAGGCGCCGGATCGTGCGGCGCTGGTCGATGCCGGCCGGGCGCTCGACCGGGTGCTGCGTGCCGGTGACTATCTGATACCCAACTGGTTCAACCGCGTCCACCGCGTCGCGTTTCGCGACCGTTACGCCTGGCCGGCGACGCTGCCGAAGTATTACGGAGCCGAGGAATGGGCGATCCAGACGTGGTGGCTCAAGCGCTGATCACGTTCGCTGCCGCTGCCGACGTAGGCGTTATTTGCGATGCAGCCGGCCGGATTCGTCGGTAAAGTCCGCCGGTTTGCTCCGACTTACCGAAACAGAGAAGACCGAATCGCTTATGAATGCCGTCCTGATTTCCGTGATGCTGATGCTGATGCTCTCGCTGGCGCGAGTGAACGTCGTCGTCAGTATCCTGCTTGCCGTGGTCACCGCCGGCTGGGTTGCCCATCTGCCGCTGGCCGATACGCTCACCGCCTTCGGCAGTGGCCTTGGCAACGGTGCCAGCGTGGCACTGTCCTACGGTCTGCTCGGCGCGTTCGCCCTGGCGCTGGCCGAATCCGGCCTGCCGCACGCGATGGCCGATGGCCTGGCGCGGATGGCCCGGAACGGCACGCGCGGCAGCTCGATCAAGTGGAGCATCATCGGTGCGCTGTTGCTGCTGGCGATCGCCTCGCAGAACATCCTGCCGATCCACATCGCCTTCATTCCGCTGGTGGTGCCGCCGCTGTTGTTTACGCTGGGGCAGTTCAAGGTCGATCGCCGGCTGATCGCCTGCGTGATCACCTTCGGTCTGGTCACGCCGTATATGTTCTGGCCGGTCGGTTTCGGCCATATCTTCCTGAACCAGATTCTGCTGGGCAATATCGCCAAAGCCGGGCTGGATGCCAGCCATGTCAACGTGATGCACGCGATGTTCATTCCGGCGATCGGCATGCTGTTCGGCCTGTTGATCGCGGTGTTCTTCAGTTACCGCAAGCCGCGCGACTACGACCTTGAGGCACTGGCGACGGTCGAGCGCGAAGGCGGGCGTTACACGCGGCGCTCGCTGATCGTCGCGGTGGTGGCGATGGTCGCCACTTTTGCCGTCCAGCTCTTTGCCGATTCGATGATCCTCGGTGCGCTGGCTGGTTTCATCGTCTGCGTACTCGGTGGCGCGGTGCAGTTCAAGCAATCCGACAGCCTGTTCCAGGAAGGCATGAAGATGATGGCCGGTATCGGCCTGATCATGATCGCCGCCAACGGTTTCGCCGCGGTATTGCAGGCCACCGGCGATGTCGAATCCTTGGTGAAGGGCTCGATGGCGATGATCGGCGATAACCGTCCGCTCGCCGCTTTCCTGATGCTGCTGGTCGGGCTGATCGTGACCATGGGCATCGGCTCGTCGTTCTCGACCGTGCCTATCATCGCGACGATCTACGTGCCGCTGGCGATGCACCTCGGCTTCTCGGCGACCGCGATCGTCTCGCTGATCGGCACCGCCGGCGCGCTTGGCGACGCCGGTAGCCCGGCCGCCGATTCAACGCTAGGCCCGACCTCGGGGCTGAATGTCGACGGCCAGCACGACCACATGTGGGACACCGTGGTGCCCACTTTCCTGCACTACAACCTGCCGTTGCTGGTGTTCGGCTGGGTGGCGGTGATGGTGCTCTGAGCCTACCCCATTAGGCGATTGCGCCTGCGCATTTTTCCCCCGTCCGATGCTCGGAACCCCGCAAGGGGGCTAACTTCGGGTCGTCCTCATGGACTTCATGGCGATGAAGGTTTCTGCGCTTCGGGCGGACGCAAACTGCTTTGGCTCGTTCGCCTACTGGAGCAGGCTGCGTGTCGATGCGCTCAGTTGAGCCGTGCGCTGTCGCTGCCGGTATCATAGCGGCATTGGATGGCCTGCGAACCTGCCAGCTTGGGGTAGGCGGTGACGGCAAGCTCCGTCGTCGACAGTGCATAGACCGATTCGATGCGGACCTCGGCATTCGTTTTTTGCGCGACCAGCGTAGCGCAGGCCCGCCTTGCTTCGTCGGCATGCGGAACGCTGGCGCAAGCGGTGAGGCCCAGTGTGGTGGCGAGGATGAACAACAGGCGCATGATGATCGGCAAGGAAGGCTGAAAAGACGAATTATCGCTGCTGCCATCGCCACTGTCCCGCCCATGCTAAGGTGGTACAAACCTCCGGAAGCGCAACGATGCCGCTCTATCTCGCCAAACGCTTGTTGCTGATGCTGCCGACGCTGTTCGGCATCCTGCTGGTCACGTTTGCGGTGATCCAGTTCGTTCCGGGAGGGCCGGCCGACGAGTTGATCCAGCAACTCAAGGGTACGGCGGCATTCGCGGAGGCCAGTGGTGGCGGCGGGGCGGCGTCGGCCAAGCTCGGCCATCGCGGGCTCGATGCGCAGCAACTGGCCGACATCCGCGCGCTCTATGGCTTCGACAAGCCAGTGAGCGAGCGCTTCTGGCTGATGATCAAGCGCTATCTGCAGTTCGATCTGGGCCAGAGCTATTTTCACCACGAGGACGTCTGGACACTGATCAAATCCAAACTGCCGGTGTCGGCCAGCCTGGGTGTGTGGAGCTTCATCATCGTCTACACGGTGTCGCTGCCGCTCGGCGTGGCCAAGGCGATGCGCCACGGCAGCCGCTTCGACTGGGTGACGACACTGGTGCTGATGATCGGTTACGCGATTCCCGGTTTCGTGCTCGGTGTGCTGCTGCTGGTGATGTTCGGCGGCGGCAGCTTCTGGCAACTGTTCCCGCTGCGCGGGCTGACTTCGGACGGCTGGGAGAGCCTGTCGCTGCTCGGCAAGGTGAGCGATTACCTGTGGCATCTGGTGTTGCCGATCTCGGCGATGGTCGTCGGCAGTTTTGCCTCGGTGACTTTGCTGACCAAGAACAGCCTGCTGGAGGAAATCCGCAAGCAGTACGTGCTGACTGCGCGTGCCAAGGGATTGTCGGAGCGGCGGGTGCTGTGGGGGCATGTGTTCCGCAACGCGATGATCCCTATCGTCACCGGCTTTCCGGCCGCCTTCGTTGGCGCGTTCTTCACCGGCAGCCTGCTGATCGAGACGCTGTTTTCGCTCGATGGCCTCGGCCTGCTGTCATACGAGTCGGTGATCCGCCGTGATTACCCGGTAGTGATGGGCGCGCTCTATTTATTTTCGCTGATTGGCCTGCTAACCAAGCTGCTGTCCGATCTGTGCTACGTGCTGGTCGACCCGCGTCTGCGCTTTGAAGGGGTCGAGGCATGAGGCCGATTCTCGAACCGGCGCTTGAGGCCGCCTTGCCGAGCAGCGCCGATCGCGTGCCGACCGCGCCGCTGTCGCCGTGGCGCCGGGCGTGGCGACGCTTTCGGTCCCAACGTATGGGTTTTTACAGCCTCGTGCTCTTGAGCTTGCTGTTCGTGCTCAGCCTCGGCGCCGAGCTGCTGTCGAACGACAAGCCCATCGTCGTCCGCTACCACGACACCTGGTATTTCCCGCTGCTGCAGACTTACCCGGAAACCGAATTCGGTGGTGATTTCCCGACGCCGGCCGATTACCTCGACCCGTATATCCAGGACCGTATCAGCAGCAACGGCAACTGGGCATTGTTCGCGCCGAACCGTTACGCAGCCAATACGATCAACTACTTCGCGCCGAGCCCGAACCCGGCGCCACCCTCGAAGGCCAACTGGCTCGGCACCGACGACCGCGGCCGCGACGTGCTGGCGCGGCTGATCTACGGCTTTCGCGTGTCCTTGCTGTTCGGTCTGGCGCTGACGGTGATCGGTTGCGCGCTCGGCATCGTCGCCGGGGCGATCCAGGGCTATTTCGCCGGCAAAATCGACCTCGTTGGCCAGCGCGTGATCGAGGTCTGGAGCGCGATGCCGGAGCTGTATCTGCTGCTGATTTTTGCGTCGATGTTCGAGCCCAGCCTGCTGATCTTGCTGGTGCTATTGTCGGTGTTCGGCTGGATGGGGCTCGCCGATTATGTGCGCGCCGAGTTCCTGCGCAACCGCAATCTCGAATACGTACTCGCGGCGCGCGCGCTGGGGCTGACCGATTGGCAGATCATCTGGCGGCACCTGCTGCCCAATTCGCTGACTGCGGTGATCGCCTTCCTGCCGTTCCGGATGTCGGGCGCGGTGCTGGCACTGACGAGCTTCGATTTTCTCGGCCTGGGCGTGCCGGCGTCGACGCCGTCGCTCGGCGAGTTGCTGGCGCAGGGCAAGGCCAATCTGGATGCGTGGTGGATATCGCTGCCGACCTTCGCGGTGCTGGTCGGCATGCTGCTATTGCTGGTGTTCATCGGCGAGGCGTTACGCGCGGCGCTCGATCCGCGCGCCGACACCTGAGCATGAAAAAACCGGCCAATGGCCGGTTCTTCGGGGCAAAACGCGCTCAGCAATTGCCTTTCTTGGCTTGCCCGGGTGGGCAGTGATAGCCACGGCGGTCGTCATCGTGGTCATCGTATTTGTTACCGTGTTTCTTGTCGTACTTCTTGGCGTTCTTCTTCCACCACTTTTCGTCGCGCCAATGGCCGCCGTCCCAGTAACGGCCGTGCGGATCGCGGTTGCCGTAGCGTGGGTGGTATTTCGGGTGAGACTGCCACCAGCGCTCATCGCGCCATTGGCCGTCATACCAGTAGTAGCCACGATCGTCGCGATCACCGATGTAAACCGACACCCCGGGTACCGAGATGCCAATGTTGACGTCGGCAGCCCGAGCGAAGATCGGCAGCGCGGCGAGCAGACCGATCAGCAAGATCTTTTTCATGGTGTTCATCCTGTTATCGAGCATTGATTTAGTGTACCGGCCGAACGTGATCTTGGCTGTGTTCCGACTCACATTCTCGAAGAAGGGGGCAAGCCGTTTCAGTGCCCAAGTTTCAAACCGACGCGGGTGATCCGTCCGCGCTCGACTTCGCGCACGATCAGCGTCATCGAACCAAAGTCGACCTGATCGCCAACGACGGCGGGGCGATTGAGTCTGGCGTGTATCAGTGCGGCAACGTCGAATTCGGCCTCGTTCTCGGCGACCGGGCAGTCATACAGCTCGGCGATGGCCAGCAGCGGCGCATCACCATCAATGACGAAATCGCCGAAGAACGTCCGCTCATAGGCCATGCGGGTGTTCTGCGCCTCGCCGTACCAGCGGCCCAAATCGGGCAAGGCATGTTCGGTTGCCGCGGCCACGACCAGATCACCCGCGCGCAGGTGCTCGGCCTGGCGCGGTAGCATCAGTCGAACTCCGCGCAACACGGCCAAGGGTTTGGCCCGGCCGTGTTCGAGGTGCGGTGCCGTGTGTGGCATGCTGTGCTCGGCTGGCGCACCGGCAACGACGCGATACTGAACGATCTGCCAGTCTGCCCGTCCCGGTTGGCGCAGACCGTGTCGGGCCAGCGGCTCGGGATAGTCGGGCACTTCGACCCGGCAACGCTTGGCCATCCACGGCACCAGCGTGCCCTGGATCAGCAGCGAGGCCAGCACCACGGCGAAGGCAATATCAAATAGCGCGACCGAGCCGTTGACGCCGGCCATGATGGGAAATGTCGCCAAGACAATGGGGACTGCGCCGCGTAGCCCGACCCAACTGACAAAGAGGATCTCGCGGCGGCTGAATTTCAGTGGAATGAGGCACAGCGCCACGGCAATCGGTCGGGCAATGAACATCAGGAGTGCCGCGAAGGCGAGACTGGGGCCGATTTCCGGTAGCAGTCGGCTCGGCGTTACCAGCAGGCCGAGCAGCAGGAACATCCCCGCCTGTGCCAGCCAGGCGAGGCCATCCATCATGCTGCGCACGCTCTCGCTGGCCGGTAGCGGCCGGTTGCCGATGACAAGGCCGGCAAGGTAAATGCCGAGGAAACCACTGCCACCGAGACTGTTGGTGGCCGCAAAGATCATCAGCCCGCCGCCGAGGATCAGCAAGGGGTAAAGGCTTTCGGCCAGGCTGAACCGTGATGCCGCCCGCGAGATCAGCCAGCCACCAGCCAGCCCGCCGACGGCCCCCAGGCCGAACTGGCGAACGAATTCGATCAGCATGCCCGTAGCACTGGGCTGGCTGGCCCCCGAAACCACGGTCAGCAATGTGACCACCAGAAAAATCGCCATCGGATCGTTGGCGCCCGATTCGATCTCCAGCGTCGCGCCGACCCGCTCGTTCAGGCGTACCCCGCCGTAGCGCAGCTGCGCAAATACCGCAGCGGCATCGGTCGAGCCGACGATGGCGCCAAGCAGCAGCGCATGCAGCCAGGGCAGATCAAGCAACCAGTGTGCGAACACACCGGCCAAGCCGGCCGAGACCAGCACGCCGACGGTGGCCAGCGATAAGGCGGGCTTGAGCGCAACCCGAAAGCTCTGGATCCGGGTTTGCAGGCCACCGGCGAGCAGAATCACCGCCAGTGCGACATTGCCGACGCCAAAGGCGAGCGGATAGTTGCTGAACTGGATTTGCCCGGGGCCACTGTCGCCGGCGAGCATGCCGACACCGAGAAAAACCAGCAACAGCGGCAGGCCGAGCCGGGCGGTAATGGTGCTCGACAGCGTAGCGAGCAGGAGCAAAAAGCTGCCAAGCAGCAGCCAGTAATTGAGTTGTGCCATTGAAAACCAGAAAAATCTGTGGTCAGAAAATGCCCCGTGCAGGTTGCCGGTGGCGAAGCGCGAGTAGCGGCGCTGTAGCCCCGTTTCCAGCTCGAATCTCGTACGCTTTGCTGCCAGGCTGGCAAGCGAGTGCCAAATGCAGCGGGGATGCTGGTTTGTAACATAAGATGATCCCATGATGCCGCAAGCCGATACGCCGCTCCTTGATGTGCAAGCACTTAGCGTGCATTACGCCGATGGCGTAGTGCCGGCCGTTGATCGCGTCAGCTTTACCGTGGCCGCAGGTGAAACGCTGGCGATTGTCGGCGGTTCAGGCTCGGGCAAGAGCGTCACCGCCCGCGCGCTGATGCGGCTTGATCCGGACGCGCGTTGCCGCGGTCGTATCCTCTTTGAAGGCAACGATGTGCTGGCGATGTCGCCCAAGCAGCTGCGCCGCTTGCGCGGTGGTGGTATCGGCATGGTGTTTCAGGAGCCACTGTCGGCGCTGAATCCGGTGATGAGCGTCGGCGCGCAACTGGGCGAGGCGCTGGCGCTGCAACGCGGTTTGTCCGGCCGGGCGGCGCAGGCTGAAATGACGAGCCTGCTTGCGCGCGTCGGCCTTGATGATCCACGGCGGATGCTGGCGAGTTTTCCGCACCAGCTGTCGGGTGGGCAGCGCCAGCGCGTGCTGACGGCGATTGCGCTGGCCGGCTCGCCCAGACTGCTGGTTGCCGATGAACCAACGACTGCCCTTGATGCCCATTTGCGTCGGCAGGTTCTGGAACTGCTCAAATCGTTGGCGACCGAATCGGGCATGGGCTTGCTGCTGATTTCGCACGATCTGCCGCTGGTGCGCGACTTTGCCGATCGGGTTGCGGTGATGCACGAGGGCCGCATCGTCGAAATGGCGCCCACGGCGACGTTGTTCGCCGCGCCAACGCATCCGTACACCAAGGCGCTCTTGGCGGCACGCAGCATCCGGCTGGCCCGGCCACTGGCCGACGATGCCAGGCTGCTGCTGCAAGCCCGTGGCCTGCACTGCCGCTATCGCCGCTCGCGCGGCTGGTTTCGCCGGCCCGAGCATTTCGATGCGCTGGTGTCGGCCGATTTTTCGCTCTCGCGCGGTGAAACGCTGGGTGTGGTCGGCGCCTCGGGCTCGGGCAAAACCACGTTGGGCTTGGCGGTGTTGCGGCTGGTGCGCGAGGCCAAAGGACAGATCGAATTTCACGGCGACAATGGCACGGTGCCACTCGATACGCTGACCGGCGCACCGCTGCGACGGGCGCGACGGCATTTGCAGGTGGTGTTGCAAGACCCGTTCGCCTCGCTGTCACCGCGAATGACGGTCGGAGAGATTGTCGGCGAAGGGCTGCGTGTGTATCAGCCGGAACTGGGCGACGCAGAGCGTCGATCACGGGTGGTTGCCGCGCTGGCCGAAGTGGGGCTTGGCGCCGAGGTGATCGATCGTTATCCGCACGCGTTTTCCGGCGGCCAGCGCCAGCGCATTGCCATCGCCCGTGCGCTGATCGTTTCCCCCGATATTCTGGTGCTCGACGAGCCGACGTCTGCGCTGGATGCGCATATTGCGGTGCAGGTGCTGAGCTTGCTGGCCGAGTTGCAGCACCGGCATGGCATGAGTTATTTGCTGATCACGCACGATCTGACCATCGTCCGCGCGATGGCGCACCGGGTGATGGTGATCGAATCTGGCCGGATCGTGGAGCAGGGAGGCGTGGAGGCCGTGTTCGCATCTCCGGCGAATACTTACACAAGGTCGCTGATTTCCGCTGCTGCGCTGCCGCCCGTATCCGGGCCGATTTGAACTGTTTCATAAATGTTTCAATCAGATTTGTTCTATCAGCATTTCATGATGGATTGAGTTAACATGCCGCTCGTCACTATAACCATAAGAAAATTAGGGGTATTGGCGTGCGTCGAAACGAACCAGTTACAGGCAGGGAAATCAAGGTCGACCCGCGTCGACCACTTGTCAGCAAAACGGATTTGAAGGGGCGCATCACCTATGCAAATCCCGCCTTTGTTGACATCAGCGGCTTTGCTCGCGAGGAGCTGCAGGGCAGCCCGCACAACATCGTGCGTCATCCGGAGATGCCCTCGGCGGCATTCGACGACATGTGGCAAACCTTGAAGTCCGATCAGCCGTGGCGCGGGGTAGTGAAAAACCGCTGCAAGAGCGGCGACCACTACTGGGTCGAGGCGTTTGTCACGCCGCTGTACCAGAATGGCGAAAAAGCCGGCTACATGTCGGTGCGCAATGTGCCGAGCAAGGCACAGGTCGAGGCCGCCGAGCGGCTGTATGCCGGGGTCAACGCCGGCAATGCCGTGCTGCCTGCCACCCGCTGGGCGCGCACGATGGCGCTGGAGTGGCGACTCGCGATTGTTCTGGCACTGATTCTGATGTTTTCCATGCTGTCACTGGTGTTGCCGCCGGCCTACTGCCTGCCGTCGGCACTCGCTGCTGCAGTTGCCGGCTGGGTGTGGCTGCGTGCGAGCTGGGGCGCATCGCTGCGCGCGGCAAGCGACGCGATCGGCCAGTTGGCCGAAGGCAACTTCCGCGCCGAAACCCGTACCGAGGCGCCGCGCGAGTATTCGCAGCTGCTGCTGCAGATTGAAGGCATGCGGATCAATCTGCGCGCCATCATGGCCGACGTAGTTTCCGCGGCCAACACCGTCGAGGCGCATGCCGGCTTGGTGGCGACCGAAGCGGGGAGGATGACCGAGCGCGCGAGATCCCAGTCCGATGGCGTGGCCGGTGTGGCCGCTGCGCTGGAAGAACTCACGGTCTCGGTCGGTGAAATCCAGGATTCGACCCGTCAGGGGGCTGCGCATGCCGATCTAGCGGGCGGGCTCGCCCGGCGCGGCAGCGGCGAAATGCATTCGGCGCAGCTGGCCACCCAGCAGGTGGTCGGCGTGGTTGACGATGCCCGCGAGACGATCAATACGCTGTCCGAAGCGGTGCGCAGCATCAACATGCTGGCGCAGACGATCGGCGAGATTGCCGACCAGACCAATCTTCTGGCGCTGAATGCGGCGATCGAGGCTGCGCGAGCCGGCGAGCAGGGGCGCGGTTTTGCCGTGGTGGCCGACGAGGTGCGCAAGCTGGCGGAGCGCACCACCGAGAGCACCGGAGCGATCACGGCGACCGTTGCCACGATCACCGAGCGCGCGGGGCTGGCGCTGACGAGCATGGCACAGGCGGTCGATGCGGTGCGGCACGGTACGGCGATGATCGACGATTGCGACCGGACGCTGCAGCAGATCTGCGAGGCCAGCGAAGGCGTCGCGCTGTCGTCGCACGAGATCGACACGATGCTGAAGCAGCAATCGCAGGCCGCCAGCGATGTCGCGGTACGGATGGCGCGGATCAGCGCGATGTCCGAGCAGAATGATGCCGCGATCACCGGCATGAGCGGTGCTGCCGGGCAGCTGGAAGCGGTCGCGCACGAGTTGCACGCATTGCTGCGGCAGTTCGAAAAATCGCTCTGAGCGAGGCGAGCCGGCGTCGTGCGCCGGCAGCGGGTGACTAGATTACCGGCTGGTGATCCTGTTGCGGCGCCGCGACGCGAAAATGCGCCGGCAACAGTTCGAGCAGTCGCACGCACACGCCCGGTGCCATGTCGTGTGCCATTCCCGGCACCTCGACCCAGCGTGCGCCGGGTATTTTGCTCGCGACATCATGACCGCAGGCCGGTGGAATCAGCGGGTCGTCTTTGCCGTGAATGACCATGCTCGGTGCGCGTATGGTGGCAAGCAGCGGGCTGCGATCCGGCGCTGCGGCGACGGCGATCAACTGTCGCAACACGCCGACCGGATGAATGGCGCGATCCAGCGCGCGGCGGATTCGCGCTTTTTGCATTTCGATTGAGGTGGGGAAGCCAGGGCTTTGAATTACCTCGAAATTGCGCTGCATGAAATCGACCAGTATCTCGCGTTGCCCGGGCGTATTGCTGCCCCGCGGTGGGCGACGGATAAGCGCGGCCTGCGCCGCAGCTTGAGGCCCGGGCAGGCCGGGGGCGCCACTGGTGCTCATGATGCTGGCCAGGCTCAACACCCGATCCGGCGCGCGGGCCGCGACGAGCTGGGCGATCATCCCGCCCATCGACACGCCGGCGACGTGCGCTTGCGCAATGCCGAGCGCATCCAGCAGACCCAGCGCGTCGGCAGCCATATCGTCGAGCGAGTAAGGTGCCTTGATGGTCAGCCCGAGGCTGCGCTTGAGCAGGTTCCACGGCAGGTTGGGTTTGCCGAGGTGGTCGAGATGGCTGGAAAGCCCGATGTCGCGGTTGTCGAAGCGGATGACCTGAAAACCTTCGGCGGCGAGCGACTGGCAGAACTCGTCGGGCCAGCCGACGAGCTGCATGCCCAGGCCCATGATCAGCAACACGGCCGGATGGTCGCTGTTGCCGAAGCGCTCGTATTCGATGTTCAGTCCGTTGGCACTGGCTTGGGGCATGTCGTCTCCATTCGATTCCGGCCCGGCGGGCATCCCCGCGTCAAGCCCCGATCTTTTGGACATCGGGGCGCACGAGAAGGGATCAAGTTGTCATTATGCCGAAACAGGGCGTGACAACGGACAACCCCCTGCAAGAGGGGTGTTGTCCGTTGCGTGTGCTGCTCTAGTGCTTGAAGCTGATCTTGCCGTTGTCGACGTTGACGTCGACCCGAACCACATCCTTGGCGCCGAATTCGCCGGCCAGAATCTGCTTCGCGAGCGGATTTTCGATCTCGCTCTGGATCGCACGCTTCAGCGGCCGTGCACCGTAGACCGGGTCGAAACCGGCTTCGGCGATTTGCGCCAGCGCGGCTTCGCTGACTTCCAGACCGATTTCCAGCGCGGCCAAGCGGCTTTCGAGGCGCTTGAGCTGGATCGCGGCAATGCCCTTGATCTGCTCCTGTTCGAGCGCGTGGAACACGACGATCTCGTCGATCCGGTTGACGAACTCGGGACGGAAGTGCGCCTTGACCTCGGCCAGTACGGCGATCTTGGTCAGCTGGTAATCCTCGCCGGCCATCATCTGGATCTGCTGGCTGCCGAGGTTGCTGGTCATCACGATCACGGTGTTCTTGAAGTCGACCGTGCGACCTTGGCCATCGGTGAGCCGGCCATCGTCGAGCACCTGCAACAGCACGTTGAAGACGTCCGGGTGTGCCTTTTCGACCTCGTCGAGCAGGATCACGCTGTACGGCTTGCGTCGCACCGCTTCGGTCAGATAACCGCCTTCCTCATAGCCGACATAACCCGGCGGCGCGCCGATCAGCCGCGCCACGCTGTGCTTTTCCATGAACTCGGACATGTCGATGCGGATGATGTGCTCATCGGTATCGAACAGAAACTCGGCCAGCGCCTTGGTCAGTTCGGTCTTGCCGACCCCGGTCGGCCCGAGGAACAGGAAGGAACCGTACGGGCGGTTCGGATCGGCCAGACCCGAACGCGAACGGCGGATCGCATCCGACACCACGGTGATCGCCTCGTCCTGGCCGATCACGCGCTTGTGCAGCGCATCCTCCATGTTCAAGAGCTTCTCGCGCTCGCCCGACATCATTTTGCTGACCGGAATCCCGGTGGCGCGGCTGACGACCTCGGCGATTTCCTCGGCGCCGACCTGCGTGCGCAGCAGCCGGTTCGGCTTGTCGTGGCCCTCGGCCGCTTCGGCGGCCTTGAGCTTGGCTTCAAGCTCGGGCAGCTTGCCGTATTGCAGCTCGGAGGCCTTGTCCCATTCGCCACGGCGCTGCGCGGCGTCCATCGCCGTGCGCGTCTGCTCGATTTCTTCCCGGACCGATTGCGAGCCAAGTACGGCGGCCTTTTCGACCTTCCAGATTTCTTCCAGATCCGAATATTCTTTTTCCAGCGTGCCGATTTCTTCTTCGATCAGGCCGAAACGGCGCTGCGACGCCTCGTCCTTCTCGCGTTTGACCGCTTCGCGCTCAATCTTGAGCTGGATGATGCGGCGTTCGAGCTTGTCCATCGATTCCGGCTTGGAGTCGATTTCCATCTTGATCTTGGCCGCGGCTTCGTCGATCAGGTCGATGGCCTTGTCGGGCAGGAAGCGGTCGGTGATGTAGCGGTGGCTCAACTCGGCCGCGGCGACAATCGCCGGGTCGGTGATGTCGACACCGTGATGGATCTCGTACTTCTCCTGCAGACCGCGCAGGATCGCGATCGTTGCTTCGACGCTCGGTTCGTCGACCAGCACCTTCTGGAAGCGGCGCTCGAGCGCGGCGTCCTTCTCGATGTACTTGCGGTACTCGTCGAGCGTGGTCGCGCCGAGGCAGTGCAGCTCGCCGCGCGACAGCGCCGGCTTGAGCATATTGCCGGCGTCCATGGCCCCTTCGGCCTTGCCGGCGCCGACCATGGTGTGGATTTCGTCGATGAAGATGATGGTGTTGCCTTCATCCTTGGCGATGTCGCTGAGCACGGCCTTGAGGCGTTCCTCGAACTCGCCGCGATACTTGGCGCCGGCGAGCAGGGCGGCCAGGTCGAGCACCAGCAGCCGCTTGTGCTTCAGCGACTCGGGCACTTCGCCGTTGACGATGCGCTGCGCCAGCCCTTCGACGATGGCGGTCTTGCCGACGCCGGGTTCGCCGATCAGCACCGGGTTGTTCTTGGTACGGCGCTGCAGCACCTGGATCGCCCGGCGGATTTCGTCGTCGCGGCCGATCACCGGATCGAGTTTGCCGGCGCGGGCGCGCTCGGTCAGGTCGACGGTGTACTTGGACAGCGCTTCGCGTTGTTCCTCGGCATTGGCGTCATTGACGCTGGCGCCACCGCGCACAGCTTCAATCGCCGCTTCAACGGCTGCCTTGTTGCCACCATGCTGTTTCAGCAAGCGGCCGGCTTCGCCTTTGTCGTCGGTCAGCGCCAGCAGGAAGAGTTCGCTGGAAATGAACTGGTCACCGCGCTTGAGCGCGGCCTTGTCGGTCAGGTTCAGCAGGTTGGCCAGATCGCGCGAGACGTTGATCTCGCCGCCGGTGCCTTCCACCTTGGGCAGGCGGGTCAGCGCGTCGTTGACGGCGGTTTTCAGCGGCGGCACGTTGACGCCGGCGCGCGACAGTAGGGCGCTGGCGCCCGAGTCGCTGTCGTTCAGCAGCGCGGCGAACAGGTGCACCGGCTCGATAAAGCCGGCATCGTTACCCAGCGCCAGACTTTGTGCATCGGCGAAGGCCGCCTGGAATTTGGTGGTGAGTTTGTCGAATCGCATGGTTGCCCCCTCGGCATGTTTCTCTATGCATGCTAGATGGTGGGGCGGGGCGGCATTTCAAGCGCAAAGCCCTTGGCTGCTCAAAGGGAACGACTGGCACTTTGCACACTGGTGCCTTGCACTTCGGGTTCATTGTCACCGGCCGGTGCCACGCGCTCGTCGATGCGAACGAACAACAGTGCCGGTGCGATCAGCGCGACGCCGACACACAGATAGGTGGCGAGGAACATCGTATGCAGCTCGCGCGTTTCGGTGGCGAAGTGGCCGCCGAAGGCCGCCAGCAACAGGCCGATCAGCGCGGCGCCCAGGCTCATGGTCAGCTGCATGATCATCGACATCATGCTATTGCCGCTGCCGGCCAGGCTGTTGTCGAGATCCTTGAGCATATAGGTGTTCATCGCCGAGAACCGGGTTGCGTTGAGGCCGCCCTGCAGCACCATGAACACCATCATCAGCGGGTAATAACCGGCTAGCCCGCACAGGCCGATGCCGACGACGGTCAGGCCAAGCAGCACGGTGGTCCAGCTCAGCACTCGCCGGTAGCCGAAGCGCTGCACGGTGCCGACGACGACGCGTTTCATCGACATGGCGCCGATCACCGTCGGGATCGACATCATCCCGGCGTGCATCGGGCTGAAGCCGAGGCCCATTTGCAGGAACAGCGGCGTCAGCAGCGGCAGCGCGCCGGTGCCGATGCGGCCGAAAAAGCTGCCGGCGGCGCCCATGGCGAAGCTGGGGATCTGGAACAGACGCGGGCTGAACAGCGGTGCTTCAGCGCGATTGGCATGCTGCCAGTACAGCAGCAGCGCGCCAAAGCCGACGGCGAGCATCGGTACGACCGCGGCCATGGTCAGGTGCAGTTCACCCGCGCCTTCGAGCGCCAGCGTCAGCATCGCCATCGAGGTGGCAATCAGGATGAAGCCGGCAATATCGAAGCGTGGGCCGCGTTCAAGCGCGTAATTGGGCATCAGCCGCCAGGTGGCCAGCATGCCCAGCAAGCCGATCGGCAGATTGATCAGAAAGATCCAGTGCCAGGACACGTATTCGACCAGAAAGCCGCCGAGCGTCGGCCCCACGAGCGGACCGATCAGGCCGGGCAGGGTGACAAAGTTCATCGCCGCCATGAAATCCTTGCGCGGCACCGCCTTGAACACGGTCAGCCGGCCGACCGGCACCATCATCGCGCCGCCGGCGCCTTGCAAGATTCGCGCGAATACCAGCGTGCCCAGGTTGGGCGCCAGCGCACAGGCGAGCGAGCCGGTGGTGAACAGTGCGATGGCGCAAAGGAAGATGCGGCGCACGCCGAAGCGGTCGGCGAGCCAGCCGCTGGCGGGCAGCAGGATGGCGACGGTGAGGATGTAGGCAATGGCGACCGACTGCATCCGCAGCGGATTTTCGCCCAGGCTGTGCGCCATCGACGGCAAGGCGGTGTTGACGATGGTGGCGTCGAGCGTTTCCATGAAGAAACCGATCGCCACCAGCCAGAGCAGCCAGCGTGTCGAAGAGGGATGTTTGGTGTTCATGTTGGCCTTCCCAACCGGGGAAGCGGGAAGGCTTCGCTCGGTATTGCGTAGTAATACTACGAAATACTAAACATATTGATTATTAATTTCAGCATCTTTATTGCGTTGTAATTAACAACTATGATGCATGTTGATTTTTAGTCCGGTGGCGGCTGTGTGACGACCTTGTTGCGGCCCTGGCGTTTGGCGTCGTACAGGGCGCGGTCGGCGCGCTCCAGAAAATCCGCCAACGGTTCTGACTTGAGCGTCGTTACTCCGAAGCTGGAGGTCAATCGCTGTCCGGTGGGCCAGGTGTTGGCCTCAATGGTCGTGCGCAGCGATTCGGCCAGCTGGCTGGCGTGTTCGAGCGAGGTGTCGGGGCAGAACACCACGAACTCCTCGCCGCCCCAACGCACCAGATAATCGCGCTGGCGGATGCGCTTGCGAATGGTGGCGGTGAACTGCTGCAGCACCTTGTCGCCCATGGCATGACCGTGTTCGTCGTTGACGCGCTTGAAGTGATCGATGTCGCAAAAAATGGCCGCCAACGGCCGCTCTTCGGTCAGCGCGCGCTCGGACTCATCGAGTAGTGCGTCGCGAATGCCGGCGCGGTTGAGTGCGCCGGTGAGCGGATCGCGCTTGGCCTTCTCGCCGATCTTGGCGTTTTCCAGCATCAGCGCGGCGTTCAGCCGGCTGAGCTGCGTTTCGCGTTCGCGGCTGTGCGCCAGTTTGCTGCGCATGCCGACGCGCCACTGCAGCAGATAGGCCAAGGCTGCGCACAACCAGAGGGCGATGATGAGGAAGGCCATTTCATCGGCCTTGACCCATTTGCCGCGGAATTCGATGTAGTCGATGACGATGCGCTGGCGGGCGTTTTCGCGCACGCCGGCGGTATCGAGCAGCAGCACGGGCACGTTGTGCATTTCCACTGCCGAGCGCTCTACCGGGATATGGTTGTTGACCAGCCACCACGAGGCGACGTTGAAGGTGCGTAGCGGCACCTGGATTTCACGGCCGTCGGCGTGGGGCTCGAATTGCAGTTCATTAAGGCGCCAGGTCAGCGGGTCGTCGGCTTTGGCGCTGCCCGAATCAAAGTCACGCATAAAGAAGCGCAGCCGGCGCGTACCGGTGCTGGTGCTGTGCAGCTTGAAGGCGATGGTCTCGAAGCGTGAGAAGTTGACGCCATCCTGTGGCTGCTCGCTCAGCCAGATCGCCAGCTCGCAAAACGGCCATTCGTAGCGATCGCTCAGCGTGCAGTCGAAAACCAGCCGCTTGCCATCCTTGGTGAGCGTGGCCAGCGATGCACCGCCGTCATCCCTGTCGTCGATGGCCTGGAGACGATAGGAGGTGTTGCCATCGATGCGCAGAACGCGGTTCAGGCCCAGTTGCTGCCATAGCAAGAGCGCAATGCTGATGAGCAGCAGCGAAACAACAGCAATGCGCAGGCGTCGGGTGGTGTCGGGAGAGTCCATTACACAGTCGTCGGATAAAGGGTGCTACCGTTGATTAGAACGGTTTTTTCGTCGCAAGAACAAGTTGAGCCGGTGAAGGGGGCGCGACAGTAAAGCCGTTAGCTCCCGCGGGCACAAGCGGGCGATTAACAGATGTGTATAGTGCCGCGCTGCGCGAAGGCGGACTTGCCTTCCTCGTGCATGAATGCAAATGCTGGCGTGGGCGCAGTGTTGCAAATGTGTAAGTGCTAGCGTAGGACTACGTCATCATTACCAATGCCAACCGTGCGCGCTCCCCGTACATTCCGCGCTTTCTGCCCCCTTAGTATCGCGACGCATTGTCATGCCCATTCATCCTGCCCTGATCTTGCAGCGCACCCCGATCAACCGGCGCCGGGTGCTGCGCGCGGTGATTGCCGTCGGCTTGCCGCTGGCCATCGCGCTGGTGCGCGGCGAATTTCTTCCGGCGGTTTATGGCGCGGTGGCAGGGTTTTACACCTTATTTGTCGACAGCGGTGGCGATACCGGCGAACGGCTGGCCGCGATCCTGTATATGACCGTGGGCATGCTGCTGGCCGGGATTGCCGGTGTGGCCGGGCATCTGGTGCCGGGGGCGTCGCTGCTGCTGCTGATTGGTTTCACCGCGGTGGCGGGTTGGCTACAGGGAGCGGGTAGCGCGGCCGAGTTCATCGGCAAATACTGGCTGATTGCCTTTTTGTTCGGCGACAGCGCGCCCGATCTACCGCCGCTGTGCGGCACTTATCTGATTGTCGGCGGCCTGGCCGGCATGCTGGCGGTGCTGGCCGATCTGGCCATCACCCGCCGGCCCGAACCGCAAAGCGCGCCGATGCTGCGCGATGCCGCGCGACATCTGCTGCGCCGCCGGCATACCAATGGCGCGTTTACCTTCTACTTTATGGTACTGGTCGTCGTCGGTTACATCGTTGGCCATTGGCTGGGGTTGACGCGCGCCTACTGGGTGCCGCTGACCATCGTCATCGTCACCGTTTATGACCCGCGCCACAGCATCCATAAGCTGATTCAACGTCTGGCCGGCTCGCTGCTCGGCGCCGTGCTCGGTGCGCTGATTGTGCATTTTGTTCGCGCCGAATGGGCGCTGGCATTGTGCGTGACCCTGATGGCGGCATGGCTGCCGGCGGCGCAGGCGCGTAATTACTGGGTGGCGGTGATCCCGATCACCGCCTTGGTGATGGTGTTGCTTGATTTCGGTATTTTGCGCGGCAGCCTGTCAGCGACCGACTTCGCGCTGGCGCGCATGGCTGACACCGTGGTCGGCTGCGTGATCTGCGGCTTGGGCGCGATGATGTATCTGCGCCTGCTGCCACGCATTGAAGCGGCACAATCGCCCAAGCGTCGGCGCGGCATATAGTCAATTCAATTGACGTATTTCGCAGCGCTGTCAATGGTTGTGAAACGCAATCGTGATATCAAGCAAGGTTCATGCGGGTGGCGTAACAAGTACCATCCCGCAAGCTGGGCGATGAACTACATTTGCGACAACGGAATTCAGACTGAACGCCTTGGTATGCACCTTGTCATGACAAGGGAAAACCGGGCGCCTCCATTCAAATCAGTGGCTCAGGCACGCAGGTGCCATTGCAAAGGGATAGGTAACCATGCAGACATTCTTCATTGCTCCAACACGCCAGAACGTCGGCCTGACTTCGGTCTCGCTGGGCGTGGTTCGCGCGCTGCAACGCCAGGGCTTGAAGGTCGGCTTTATCAAGCCGGTGTCCCAAGACAATCACGAAATCGAGCGCTCGACGCATTTCGCCCGCGAAATCTGCCAGATCGAGACCCCGAACGGTTTATCCACCGGTCAGGTGATTGCTCGCGTTGCCGCCGGCCAGAACGACGAGCTGATGGAAGACATCGTCAGCCTGTGCATGGGCGCGGCGCATGGTGCCGATGTGCTGGTGGTCGAAGGCCTGCATGTCGATCCGAACAACGCCTTTACCGCCGGGCTGAATGCCGATATCGCCCGCAGCCTGCACGCGGAAACGGTGCTGGTTGTCAACGCCGGTGCGGCGGGCGCGGTCAATGAAGTCAAGGTGCTGGCCGCACAGCTCAGGCACGAAGGGCTGAACGTGGCCGGGGTGATTTTCAACAAGGCACCGGCAACGTTCGACGCCGCGGCACAACCGGCGATCGATGGCATCCCGGTCTGGGGCGTGGTGCGCTTCGACGCCTTGCTGATGGCACCGCGCACGCTGGATGTGGCACGCCATCTGAACGCCGAAGTGCTGATCGAGGGCGAAATCAGCAAGCGCCGCGTCCTTGAAACCGTGGTGGCCGCGCGCTCGGTGACCGAAGTGGTCGAGCGCCTGAAGCCCGGCGCGCTGGTGGTTAGCGCCGGTGACCGCGACGACATCATGCTCGCCACCGCGCTGGCGGCGAAAAACGGCGTGCAGCTCGCCGGCCTGCTGCTGACGCATTCGAGCATGCCCGACCCGCGCATTCGCGAATTTGCCGCGATGGCGCTGCATAGCGGCATTCCGGTGTTGCGCACCGATACCGACAGCTACGGTACCGCCGCCCGCATCGCCCAGGTGCCGCAGGCCGTTGCTGCCGACGACATCGAACGGATGAACGCCGTACTGGATACCGTTGCCGAGCAATTGTCGGCCGATTTGCTGATCGCCGGGGTCAAGGTGCCGGCATCGGTGCGGATGTCGCCGCCGGCCTTCCGCTACCAGTTGATCAGCAAGGCCCGCGCCGCCAAGAAGTGCATCGTGCTGCCGGAGGGCGACGAGCCGCGCACGATCAAGGCTGCGGTCATTTGCGAAGAGAAGGGCATCGCGCATTGCGTGTTGCTCGGCAAGCGCGCGACCATCGAATCGATTGCCGCTGCGCAGGGCGTCACCCTGCCGGCGTCGCTGGAAATCCTCGACCCCGATCTGGTTCGTCAGGAATACGTCGCACCGATGGTCGAGCTGCGCAAGAGCAAGGGCCTGACCGAAGGCCAGGCGCTGCAGCAGCTTGAAGACACCGTCGTGCTCGGCACGATGATGCTGGCGGTCGACAAGGTCGATGGCCTGGTATCCGGTGCCGTCCACACCACTGCCAGCACCGTGCGTCCGGCGCTGCAATTGATCAAGACCGCGCCGGGCTCGTCGATCGTCTCGTCGGTGTTCTTCATGCTGATGCCCGATCAGGTACTGGTGTACGGCGACTGCGCGATCAACCCGAACCCGACCGCCGAACAACTGGCCGACATCGCCAAGCAAAGCGCCGACAGCGCCCAAGCCTTTGGCGTCGACCCCAAGGTGGCGATGATCAGCTACAGCACCGGCAAATCCGGCGCCGGTGCCGATGTCGACAAGGTTCGCACCGCCGCCGAGCTGGCCCGCGAGAAGTATCCGCAGCTGGTGCTCGACGGCCCGCTGCAATACGACGCCGCGTCAACGGCCGATGTGGCCGCGCAGAAGGCGCCGGGCAGCAAGGTTGCCGGCCAGGCCACCGTGTTCGTGTTCCCGGATCTGAACACCGGCAACACCACCTACAAGGCGGTGCAGCGCAGCGCGCACGTGATCAGCCTTGGGCCGATGCTGCAGGGCCTGCGCAAGCCGGTGAACGATCTGTCGCGCGGCGCGCTGGTCGACGACATCGTCTTCACCATCGCACTGACGGCGATTCAGGCTGCGCAAATGGATGCCAAGCGCTGATAGTCTGACGGTTGATGGCCAGCAAACGCCGACCTGTGGGTCGGCGTTTTTCATGGCGCATCATTCTGCTCATCAATCGGTGAACGATGGGGCTGGACGATGTGGCATCGCACCGTCCGATACCGTCTCCAGTTCGAAAAAATTCCAATCAATTACAAATCAGTACAAATCAGCGCCATGCCGCACTTGCGGTGCAGGTTGTTTCGGAATGGCGCTGCATGCACGCCTGAAAAGGCATCGCTGAGGCGGGCAACGACCGGCTGGTGACAGGCGATTTATGCCAAGCGGTCATAGTGGCCAAAGCGAATCGTCATCAACGCGTGATAGAATCTACGGTTTACCCAAACCCTTGCAGCATTCCATGACACGCGCCCTTCGCAACATTGCCATCATTGCCCACGTCGACCACGGTAAAACCACCCTGGTCGACCAACTCCTGCGCCAATCCGGCACATTCCGCGACAACCAACAGGTTGACGAGCGCGTGATGGACTCGAACGATCTTGAAAAAGAACGTGGTATCACGATTCTGGCCAAGAACACCGCCATCGATTACGAAGGCACCCACATCAACATCGTCGACACCCCGGGGCATGCCGACTTCGGCGGCGAAGTCGAGCGCGTGCTCGGCATGGTCGACGGCGTTTTGCTGCTGGTCGATTCGGTCGAAGGCCCGATGCCGCAAACCCGCTTCGTGACCAAAAAAGCGCTGGCGCTGGGTCTGAAGCCGATCGTGGTGATCAACAAGATCGACCGTCCGGGCGCACGTCCGGACTGGGTCGTTGACCAGACGTTCGACCTGTTCGACAAGCTCGGCGCGACCGACGAACAACTCGATTTCCCGATCATCTATGCATCGGGTCTGAACGGTTTTGCCAAGCTCGAACTGGCCCAAGAGTCGGACAATATGCGTCCGCTGTTCGAGGTCGTACTCAAGCATGTACCGTCGCCACCGGGCAATCCGGATGCACCGCTGCAGCTGCAATTGTCGGCACTGGACTACTCGACCTACACCGGCCGCCTTGGCGTCGGCAAGGTCGTTAACGGCCGCATCAAGCCGGGCCAGCAAGTCGTGGTGATGAACCATGACGAACAAGTCGCCACCGGCCGTATCAACCAGGTGCTGGGTTTCCAAGGTCTGGATCGCGTACCGGTTGAAAGCGCCGAAGCCGGCGACATCATCATCATCTCGGGCCTGGACGACATCGGTATCGGTGTGACGATCTGCGACAAGGAAAATCCGGTTGGTTTGCCGGTTCTGGGTGTCGATGAGCCGACGCTGAACATGGACTTCATGGTCAATACCTCGCCGCTGGCGGGTACTGAAGGCAAGTTCGTGACCTCGCGCCAGATCCGCGACCGTCTGACCAAAGAGCTGCTGACCAACGTCGCGCTGCGCGTTGAAGACACCGCTGATGCGGATATCTTCCGCGTCTCGGGTCGTGGCGAATTGCACCTGACCATCCTGCTGGAAAGCATGCGTCGCGAAGGCTTTGAAATGGCCGTCGCCAAGCCGCGCGTGGTTTACAAGGACGTCAACGGCGTGAAGTGCGAGCCGTATGAAAACCTGACCATCGACCTGGAAGACGAACACCAGGGCGGCATCATGGAAGAAATCGGCCGTCGCCGTGGCGAGTTGACCAATATGGAATCCGACGGCCAGGGTCGTACCCGCCTCGAATACCATATCCCGGCACGCGGCCTGATCGGCTTCCAGTCGGACTTCATGACCATGACCCGCGGCACTGGCCTGATGAGCCACGTGTTCGACGACTACGCACCGGTGAAGCCGGATATGCCGGGTCGCCACAACGGCGTGCTGATCTCGCAAGACAACGGCGAAGCCGTTGCCTACGCACTGTGGAAGCTGGAAGACCGCGGCCGCATGTTCGTGTCGCCGGGCGACAAGCTGTACGAAGGCATGATCATCGGTATCCATAGCCGTGATAACGACCTGGTTGTGAACCCGATCAAGGGCAAGCAGCTGACCAACGTCCGTGCTTCGGGCACCGACGAAGCCGTTCGCCTGACCACGCCGATCAAGCTGTCGCTGGAATCCGCGGTCGAGTTCATCGATGATGACGAACTGGTCGAAATCACCCCGAAATCGATCCGTATCCGCAAGCGTCACCTGCAAGAGCACGAACGTCGTCGTGCTTCCAAGAGCGAAGGCTGATTCGTTTCGCCGCAGCCAAAAAACGGAGCCCTTGGGCTCCGTTTTTTTTCGCCGTCCGTCGCGCTGTGCGCCACGCTCGCCGCTCCCATCTTGCCCCGTTTTGTTGTCGACTTTATCGTGCTACACGCCCGGTTCGAGCCGGGCACGATAACAAGGCGCATGACGCCAAAGGTGGAGAGAGATGAAGCGCACAACCCTGATGCATGGCGGCTTGGCTGTCGCCATGTTCGGCCTCGCCGTGGTCAGCCACGCCGCCTGCCGCGGCGGCTGGGCCGAGGGCACTACCTATACCGTTGGCGACACGGTGACGTATGGCGGGGCGGTCTACACCGCGCGCAGTACCCATACCGCCTACGTCGGTACCGGCTGGAACCCGGCGGCGACGCCGACACTGTGGACGATCGGCGGCACTTGCAGCGCCTCGCCGACCCCGACACCCTCGCCAACGCCAACGCCAACGCCAACGCCAACGCCAACGCCAACGCCAACGCCAACGCCAACGCCAACGCCAACGCCAACGCCAACGCCAACGCCAACGCCAACGCCAACGCCAACGCCCGTACCATCGCCGACTCCGACTCCGACTCCGACTCCGACTCCGACTCCGACTCCGACTCCGACTCCGACTCCGACTCCGACTTCGGTGCCCGGTGGCTGGGTGTTGCAGAACACCTTCGAGAATGACGCCATCGGCCTCTATACCGCGTCGGCGTTCCAGTCCGACTGGGGCATCGCGCCGGGCGAATCGACCGGCGTCACAGCCGGGCGACTGGCCATCGCCGGTGATCCGGACAATCAGGCGAACAAGGTGCTGCGCGTTACCTACAAGGCCGGCCAGGTCGGCGGCAACTCGGCGATGACCTTCGATGCACCGCTGGCCGGCAGCTACGGCCAGCTATGGCTGCAGTACAAGCTGCGCTTCGACAACGCGTTTACCTGGGTCAAGGGCGGCAAGCTGCCGGGGCTCGGCGGTGGCGACACGCCGACCGGCTGCATTGCCAACGGCAGCTTCGACGGTTTCACTACTCGGCTGATGTGGCGTGAAAACGGCGTCGGTTTCAGCTACCAGTACTATCCGGGCAAGAAGGACGAGTGTGGCGACTATTATGCGGTGGCGACCCGGTTCAAGCCGGGCGTCTGGTACACGCTGACGCAGCAGGTGGTGCTGGGCGACGCCGGTCAGGCCAACGGGCAGTTCCGTCAGTGGGTCGACGGCAAGCTGGTGCTGCAGCAAAGCGGGTTGTTGTTGCGCAATGCCGCAGCGGTGGGCGTCTCGGCGATCAAGATGGATACCTTCTTCGGCGGTTCGAGCACCGACTGGGCGCCGTCGAGCGACCAGTACGCCTACTTTGACGACTTCCGCGTCTCGACGGCGAGCCCGCTGGCGCTGGTCGACACGGCCAAGACGCCGCCACCGTACAGCGATCCGCTTAGCGGTTATGGCCAGTGGCAGACCGGCAAGAGCTATGCGCAGAACAGCCTGGTGTTCCGTATCGACGGCAACGGCGTTTACCGCTATTTCAAGGCGCGCGGTTACGTGGCCGCCAACGTCGATCCGCTCGTCAGCAGCCTGCTCGATGCCTACTTTCAGGTCTATTCGCCGCTGCGGCTCGACAACGGCCAGAAGTGGATCGAGCTGACCGAGCCCTGGCTCTGACGTGACCTCACTAACAACAAACCCGCCGCTGGCGGGTTTGTTGTATCAGCCGCGATGCACGGCCAGCGGCCCGTTGGCCTGGCACACCGGCATCAGCTGGACGTTGTTGATGTTGACGTGCGCCGGACGTGAGGCGACCCAGTACACGGTGTCGGCGATATCGTCGGCCGAAAGCGGCTGGGTGTTCTGGTAGACCGCATCGGCCTTGCTGGCGTCGCCGTGAAAGCGCACGCTGGAGAACTCGGTGCCGCCAGCCAGGCCCGGTTCGATATTGCTCACGCGTACCGGTGTGCCAAGCAGGTCGGCGCGCAGGTTGTGGCTGAGCTGGTGCACGAACGCCTTGGTCGCCCCGTAGACGTTGCCGCCGGGGTAGGGCCATTCGCCGGCGGTGTAGCCGATGTTGACGACATGGCCGCGACCGCGTTCGACCATGCCGGGCAAAAGTGCGCGGGTGCAGTAGACGAGACCCTTGATATTGGTGTCTATCATCCGCTCCCAATCGTCGAGATCGGTGCGGTAGGCAGGCTCGACGCCGAGCGCGAGACCGGCGTTGTTGACCAGCAGATCAATCGCGGCGAACCCGCTGGGCAGGCTGGCGAACGCCGTGGCAACGGCGTCACGGTCGGTCACATCCAGTTGCAGCGGCAGCAAGGCCGGGCCGAGCTCGGCGGCGAGTTCTTGCAACCGTTCGATGCGGCGGCCCGCAGCGATCACCTTGTGGCCTTCGGCGACGAAGCGGCGAGCGATGGCTTGGCCGAATCCGGCGCTGGCGCCGGTGACGACGACGATCATTGGACTCTCCTTGGCGGGTGATGGCGCTAGCGTGCGCCGAGCCGGGGGGGCACGGCAACACGCAGTTACGGCCTCTTTCAAGCGGCGCAGTTGCGTACCGCCAGCCGCACGGCAGAGCGGAACGCGTAGTACCATCACGGCATCACCTTCATTACCACTGCGCCATGCCCGTACAAGACGATGCCTCGACCAAGGTCAGGCTGGATAAATGGCTCTGGGCCGCCCGCTTTTTCAAGACACGCTCGCTGGCGACCGACGCGATCGACGCCGGCCACGTGCATTTGAACGGCGACCGCGCCAAGCCGGCGCGCACCGTCAAGATCGGCGACCGTTTGCGTATCCTTACCGCCCATGGCGAGTTTGGCGTCGTCGTTGCGCAGTTGGCGGATCGGCGCGGCCCGGCCGAGGTGGCGCGGGCGCTGTACGAGGAAACACCCGAAAGCGAGGCCAGGCGGCTGCAACAGGCGCAGGAGCGCACCCTGGAGCCCAATTTCGAACATCCGCTTTCCAAAGGCCGGCCAACCAAGAAGTGGCGCCGCCAGCTCCACGATTTCTCCCGCAAGCAGCAAGGTTGAAGCCCATGTCCTTCGATGCGCCTAGTAGTGCTGGGCCGATTTACCTGTTGTGCCGCAATGTGGCGTATGCGAACGATATTGTTCATCAATTGTCGCTGTTCGGCCTGCGGTGTATCGCTTTTGCCCGCGCAAGCGCCGTGCTGGCGGCGATTCACGGTGACCCGCCGTTGGCGGTGTTGGTGGATGAAACGGGGTGCGAGGACATGACCTTGCCGCAGATCCTGCCAATGATCGTGCGTCTGCACGATGGCCCGATGGTCTATTTGTCGCAGCCGATGCCGGCGCAGGAGCAGATCGAGCTGGCACGTGCCGGCGTCAGCGACTTCCTGCCCAAACCCTTCGATAGTCATCGGCTTATCGACCAGATCGACCGGATGCTCGAAGCACAATCACCGCAACAGGCACGGGTATTGATCGTCGACGATTCGGACATGCTGACCCACTGGGCCAGCAATGTGCTGACCATGGCCGGCATGCGCGTGCGCAGCGTCAAGAATCCGCTCAAGGTGCCGCAGTTGATCGCGCTGGAGAAGCCCGAACTGATCCTGCTGGACATGTACATGCCCGAATGCACCGGCGACGAGCTGGCGCGGGTGCTGCGGCAGAATCCGGCGTTCGACGGTATTCCCATCGTTTTCCTGTCGAGCGAAACCCAGCGTGGCCGGCAGTTGTCGGCGCGGCGCATGGGCGGCGACGATTTCCTCGTCAAGAACAACGACCCGGACGAGCTGATCGACATCGTCACCATGATGGTCGACCGCTATCGCCGGCTGCGCGAGTTGATGAGTCGCGATAGCCTGACCCGGCTACTGAACCACACACATCTGATCGAACGGCTGCTGCAGGAAGTTGCCCGCGCGCACGAAACGGTGCGGCCGCTGGCTTTCGCGATGATCGATATCGATCATTTCAAATCGGTCAATGATCAGCACGGCCATGCGGTCGGTGACCGGGTGATCAAGAGCTTGGCGCGTTTGCTGCGACAGGCCTTTCCCGGCGCCGATCTGGTCGGTCGTTACGGCGGCGAGGAGTTCGCCATCGTGTTTCCCGATACGTCGCTGCTGCGTGCGGCGCAACAGGTCGATGTGCTGCGTGAGCGCTTTGGCGAGTTTCGCCATGCCAGCGCCAACGGTGAGTCCATGGCGATTTCGTTCAGCGCCGGCGTCGCCCAGTTAATTAACGGCATGCACGCCGAACAATTGATCGAAACCGCCGACGCCGCGCTTTATCAGGCCAAGGCCGCCGGCCGCAATCAGGTCGGCCTTGCCCGCTGACCCGGAACAAACAGGACGTTCATGCCGCACTATCGCATCCAGCCGGCCGATCTCGCCGCACACTATTTCGATGTCACGCTCACCATCGCCGAGCCGGATCCGGCCGGGCAGATGGTCTGGTTGCCGGTGTGGATACCCGGCAGCTATCTGGTGCGCGAATTCGCCCGCAATATCACCGACATCGCCGCCAGCTCACACGGTGAGCCGGTGGCGCTGACCAAGCTCGACAAGCATCGTTGGCAGGCCGCGCCGGTCAGCCGCGCGCTGACGTTGACGTATCGGGTCTATGCGTTCGATTTGTCGGTCCGTGGCGCCTATCTGGACGACGTACGCGGTTTCTTCAATGGCACCAGCGTGTTTCTGGCCGTCGCCGGGCAGGAACAGCAAGCGTGCGAGGTCGAGATCGTCGCGCCGCGTGGCAAGGCGGCGGCAGGCTGGCGGCTTGCGACCACGCTGCCGGCAGTCAAAACCAAAGACGATGGCTTTGGCCGCTACCGCGCCGGTGACTACGACGAGCTGATCGATCATCCAGTCGAGCTGGGCGAGTTTGATCGGGATGCATTCAAGGCCTGCGGCGTGCCGCACGAGATCGTGATCGCCGGCCGGCATCGCACCGATTTCAAGCGTTTGAAAAAAGACCTGAAAAAGATCTGCGAGGCGCAAATCCGTTTGTTCGGCGAGCCGGCGCCGTTCGACCGCTACCTGTTCATGACGGTGGCGACCGGCGATGGTTACGGCGGGCTTGAACACCGCGCCTCCACGGCGCTGATCACCGCGCGCAACGACCTGCCGCTGGCGCACGAGACCGATCGCAAGACCGGCTACATCCAGTACCTTGGCCTGTGCAGTCACGAATATTTTCATAGCTGGAACGTCAAGCGCATCAAGCCGGCCGCGTATGCACCCTACGATCTGAGCGGCGAAAACTACTCGCGCTTGCTGTGGGCATTTGAAGGCATTACCTCGTATTACGACGACCTGATGCTGCTGCGTGCCGGCATCATCACCCCGCAGCAATACCTCGACCTGCTGGCACAAACGCTGACCGGGGTCGAACGCACGCCGGGGCGTAAACGGCAGACGCTGGAAGAAGCCAGCCTCGACGCTTGGGTCAAATACTATCGCCAGGACGAGAACAGCCCGAACGTGCTGGTCAGTTATTACACCAAGGGCGCGCTGGCGGCGCTGTGCCTGGATCTGACCATCCGCAAACATTCCGGCGGTGCCAAGAGCCTCGACGATGTGATGCGGGTGCTGTGGCAGCGTTTCGGCCGCGATTTCGAGCACGAAGGGCGCGGCGTCGGTGAAGCCGAGTGGGAAGCGGTGGCCAGCGAAGTCGCCGGCATCGACCTCAAGGCCTTCTTCGATCTGGCGCTACGCTCGACCGAAGAACTGCCGGTGGCCGAATTGCTGGGCGAGTTTGGCGTCGAGGTACAACAGCGCCCGCCCTTGGGCGGTGGCGACAAGGGGGGATGGCGCGATGGCACTATCACTCCCGGGGTCAGTATCGGTGCACGCGTGGGCGCCGATCCGGTTGGCATACGGCTGGCACAGGTATTCGATGGCGGCGCAGCACAGCTTGCGGGCTTGTCCGCCGGCGATGTGCTGATCGCGCTGGACGGATTGAGGGTGACGGCCGCCAATCGGGATACCGTTCTGGCGGCTTATCCGGCCGGTAGCAAAGTGGCGCTACATGCGTTTCGCCGCGACGAGTTGATCGAACGAACGCTGCAGCTGCAGGCCGCGAGTAGCGATACCTGGGGGCTCAGGTTGCGGGAGCAGGCGGAAAATGGTCGTCGTTTATCCTGGTTGATGGTTTGAGTTAAGTTTTTGGTAAGTTATCGGGGTGTCGTGTAAATTGAGAAAGTGAATCAACACGGACCACAGAATGCGCGTTCCCCGACCCGAACCTGGCTGGTTTTTCAGTCTTCGCAGCCGGATGCTGCTGGTTTTTCTGCTGATCAATCTGATCATTACCGGCTGCTGTGCTGCCTATGTCTATCAGCTTAAGGCGTCTGCGATCAGGGCGGAGGCCGATGGGCGTCTGCGTGCCGCCGCCGCCGCAGCAGAGCGCTTGTTGCCGGAGAGTCTGGTCTCGCACGATGCGCTGTTCATCGACGACGAACCCAGTGACCCGGTGCAATCGCAATTTGCGCTGACGCGGTATTGCCGCATCGCTGGCCTGAGTGGGCTGGCTTTCTACGCTTTCGACGGCGATCGGCCGCAGTTGGTCGCAGGCGCCCTGGTCAACCTCGCAACCCCTCTCGATGTGTCGGCGGATGTGCTCCGCACAACGCTTGCGAGTGGTGAAGTCTATGCGACCGAAGTCCGCATTCAAGACCGTTCGGCGCGCATCCTTTTTCTGCCCGGGCCGCCCAATAGCGCGCGGCGTTACGTGATCGCGGCGATGATCGATGGGGATTCCTACTCCGCCGCGCTCCAAAAGGCTCGGCTGCAATCGTTTGGCATCGGCGGGCTGGTTTTCCTGTTCGGGCTCTTGTTGTCGTACTTGCTCGCCTGGCGCACCGCGGGGCCGATTACCGCGATGCTGGGGGCGGTGCGGCGCATGCGCGAGGGTGATTACACCATCCGGCTGACTCCGCGCGGCCGTGGCGAGCTTGGCGAGCTGGCGCGCAACTTCAATGCCATGAGCGAAGCCGTCGCGGAACGCGAACGGCTGATCATGCAGCAGGCGTTTGAAGACAGTCTGACCGGCTTGCCCAACCGGGTACGCATGCTTGACTTGATGCAGGCGCGCATTGATGAATCGGCGTCGCCTTTTGTCGTGCTGCTCCTCGACATCAACCAGTTCAAATACGTCAACCATTACCTTGGCTACCAGACCGGCGATGCCATGCTGATCGCGCTGGCAAGACGGCTTGCCGGTTTGATGCACCAGCAAGGCGAGCTGTGCGCGCGCCTGCCAGGGGATGAGTTTGCCTTGCTGTTTCCAGGGGCCAGACTCAGCGCCTTGCCGCAATTACTGGGGCTCCTTGATGGCGCGCTGGTGGATCCGGTCATCGTCGGCGGGCAGCGGCTTGATCTGGGGGTGGGGATCGGTGTTGCGGCCTACCCGGATCATGGTGAAACCGCCGAGCTGCTGTTGCACCACGCCGAAGTCGCCATGTATCTGGCGAAGCGGGATCATTCGGCCTATGCGATCTATTGTCCCGAAACCGAGGCTCGCCGACGCAATCACACCGCTTTGCTCGCCGATATGCGGGGCGCAATTGACGAGGGTCAGTTCAGAATGCACTACCAGCCCAAAGCGCTATTGCGCGATGGAACGGTCAAGAAAGCCGAGGCGCTGATACGCTGGGCGCATCCGGAACGCGGCTGGATCGCGCCGGACGAGTTCATCCCGTTTGCCGAGCAAACCGGCAAGTTGCGGGCGATTACGCATTGGGTGATCGCCGAGGTGGTGGCGCAGATCGTTCGCTGGAATGAAGCCGGTTTGTCGTTTTGCATTTCGGTGAATGTTGGCATGAGCGACGTCGAAGACGATTCCTTCGTGAGTTTTGTCGATCGTACCTTGCGCCAGCACGGCATTCAGCCGCTGCAACTGTGCCTGGAAATCACCGAAACCGGCATGATGCGCCGGCCGCAGCAATTGCTCTACAACCTCGATCGTTTGCGCCAGCTTGGCGTGCTGCTGTCGATTGACGATTTCGGTAACGGTTATTCTTCTTTCGGTTATCTGGCGCAGATGCCGGTGCATGAGCTGAAGATCGATCGCACCTTCATCGACCAGCTGGAACACAATTTCGAGAATATCTCTATCGTGCGTTCGATCATCGAGCTGGGTCATATCCTTGGGCTTGACGTCGTTGCCGAGGGCGTTGAAACCTCCGTCATCTGGCAGGCGCTGGCGGTGATGGGCTGCGACGAAGCTCAGGGTTATCTGATTGCCCGTCCGATGCCGGCTGATGAGCTGGTGCGCTGGATGGAAACCGGCTTTGCCCTGCCACAAACGCCGCCGAACATGGCGAGCGTGCTGGTTCCGTGAGCAGCACGACGGATCGGCACGCTTGTGCGGCCTTTTGTTTCGTCTGGATTAAATAGGTCTAGACGTCACAACCTCGTAATACGCGCTGCCTAGAATCCGCTGCGATTTCCCTCCCTCTAGATCGCACAAGGATCGCAGCCATGAAATCCCTGAACCGCCTCGTATTCGGTCTTGCCTGCGCATTTGCCGGCTCCGCCTTCGCCGATACCACGTTGACCGTTTACACCGCACTCGAAGCCGATCAGCTCAAGGCTTATCAGCAAAAGTTCGAAGAAGAAAATCCCGGCATCAAGATCAAGTGGGTGCGTGATTCGACCGGCATCATCACCGCCAAGCTGCTGGCCGAAAAAGCCAACCCGCAAGCCGACGTCGTGATGGGCGTCGCTGCGTCGTCGCTGCTGGTGCTGGAGAAGGAAGGCATGTTGCAGGGCTACTCGCCCAAGGGTGTCGAGAAGCTCTCCAAGGCCTATGTCGACTCGGCCAACCCGCCTGCGTGGGTCGGCATGGACGTGTGGGGCGCGACGATCTGTTTCAACACCGTCGAAGCCGCCAAGCAAGGCATCAAGAAGCCGGAAAGCTGGAAAGACCTGACCCGCCCCGAGTACAAGGGCAAGATCGTGATGCCGAATCCGGCGTCGAGCGGCACCGGCTATTTCGACGTCTCGGCCTGGCTCAAGGTCTTCGGCGAGAAGGACGGCTGGGCCTATATGGACAAGCTGCACGACAACATCGCCCAGTACACGCATTCGGGCTCCAAGCCGTGCAAACAGGCTGCGGCGGGTGAATTCCCGATCGGTATCTCGTTCGAATACCGCGCCGCCAAGCTCAAGGAGGGCGGTGCACCGATTGATCTGGTGTTCCCGAAGGAAGGTCTGGGCTGGGACGTCGAAGCCACGGCGATCATGAAGGGCACCAAGAATGTCGATGCGGCGAAGAAGCTGGCCGACTGGTCGGCATCGCGCTCGGCCAACGAGCTGTACGAGAAGAACTTCGCCATCGTCGCGATGCCGGGGATTGCCAAGCCGAACGCGCATATTCCGGCCAATTACGAGCAGCTGCTGATCAAGCAGGATCTGAAGTGGTCGGCGCTCAACCGCGACAAGATCCTGGCCGAGTGGACCAAGCGTTACGACGCCAAGTCCGAGCCGAAAAAATAAGCCGGATCGTATCCATAAACAGCCCCGCATTGCGGGGCTGTTTGCATTGATCGACGGTCATCCGCATCGAGCAAAATTCGTCTAGACGTCATGGGCGCGTAATACAGCCCGTCTAGAGTGGCCCCCGGTTTGAACGAAATGGAAACATCATGGTTCTCGACTGGTCGGGGCTGGAAAAGCTGCTGCAATACGGCGCGGTTTCGCTGTACGGCGGCGAAGCGGTCAATCAGCTGGAGCACGCGCTGCAAAGTGCCGAATGTGCCGAGCGCGATGGTGCCTCAAACGCGCTGATCACTGCGGCGCTGCTGCACGATGTCGGCCACTTGCTGGCCGGGCAGGGCGATGACGACGTCGCCAATGGCATCGACGATCAGCACGAACAGCTTGGCGTCGCTGCGCTTAAAACCTTGTTTGCCGACGATGTGCTGGCGCCGATTGCGCTGCATGTCAGCGCCAAACGTTACCTGTGCGCGGTCGACCCGGGCTATTTCGAAGCGCTATCGGCTGCGTCGCGCGCGTCGCTGGTTTTGCAAGGCGATGTGATGAACGAGGTCGAAGTCGAACGCTTTTCCCGCAATCCGCACGCCGCCGCTGCGGTGGCGCTGCGCCGCTGGGACGACGAAGCCAAGGTGGTCGGCAAGCCGACGCCGACGCTGACCCACTACCTTGGCATTGCCCAGCGCGTTCAGCGCGTGGCGGCTGGAGAACTGCAATGAATCGGGATTGGCAACAGGCCGCGACCGTTACGGTCGACGCGCTCCGGGTTGAACGCGTCGGCAAGCGCTTCGGTGCATTTACCGCGTTGGACGGCGTTTCGCTGTCGGTGAAAAAAGGCGAATTCCTTTGCCTGCTCGGGCCTTCTGGCTGCGGCAAGACCACGCTGTTGCGCATCATCGCCGGCCTGGAAAGCCTGAGCGAAGGCGCGCTGTATATGGATGATCAGGGCAGGGGCGAGCGCGATGTGAGCCGGCTGGCCGCGGCGCAGCGCGATTACGGCATCGTGTTCCAGAGCTACGCCTTGTTCCCGAACCTGACCGTGGCGCAGAACATCGCCTACGGCCTCAAGGGGCGGCGCGAAGACAAGGTGCTTCGCGTCACCGAACTGCTGGCGCAGATTGGCCTGCCCGGCATCGAGGGCAAATACCCGGCGCAGCTCTCCGGTGGCCAGCAGCAGCGCGTCGCGCTGGCGCGGGCGCTGGCGACGAGCCCATCCTTGCTGCTGCTCGACGAGCCGCTGTCGGCGCTCGACGCCCGCGTGCGCGAACACCTGCGCCGCGAGATCAAATCGCTGCAACAAAAGCTCGGCGTCACCACGATCATGGTCACGCACGATCAGGAAGAAGCGCTGACGATGGCCGACCGCGTGGTGGTGATGAACCACGGCGTGATCGAGCAAATCGGCACGCCGGAGGAAATCTATACGCGACCGGCGAGCCGTTTTGTCGCCGATTTTGTCGGCCAATCCAACTGGTTCAACGCGGTGTCGGCCGGGATTGGCCAGGTCTTGCTTGGCGATGCACTGCTCGGTGCCACGGTGACGCCGCCGCGGCCCGATGGTTACGCGGTCGAATTGTTCATCCGCCCCGAGGACGTGCAGCTGCACGCCAACTGGGGGCCGGCCGAAGCGCGGGTTGCCAATACGGCGCTGGCGCACGTGCGCAAGATCGAGCTGCTCGGCGGCCTGTACCGCGTGGGGCTGTCGGTGCCGGGCTGGGGCAATCTGCAGGTCGTCGCCGATGTTAGTCGTGGCGAGTTCGAGCGGCTGAATCTGTCGCTGGAGCGCATGGTGCCGGTTTCCTTGCCGGCGACGCGCTTGCGTGCCTTTGCGGATACGCGCACCGGAGCCGCGACATGATCGCGCTGCGCATGCGGGAGCGCATCGCCGACGATCGCAGCCAGCACGTCGCCGGCGCGGTGACATGGCTGTTGGCGCTTGGCCTGGTGGTGTTTCTGGCGCTGCCGCTGGCGGCGATTCTCGGCAAGGCGCTGACCGGCGACGACGGCCGCTACGCCGGGCTGGCGCAGTTTGTCGCCATTGCCGGCGGCGAGCGCTTCTGGAGCGCGGTCTCGAACAGTTTTGCCGTTTCCCTGACCACGACCGCGATCGTGCTGCCGCTGGCCTATGTGTTCGCCGCCGCGCTCACCCGCACCTGCATGCCGGGTAAGCCGCTGTTTCGCGCGCTGGCACTGATTCCGCTGCTCGCACCGTCGCTGCTACCCGGTATCGCGCTGGTTTACCTGTTCGGCAATCAGGGCATGCTGAAAAGCTGGTTTCCCGATGGCAGCATCTACGGCTTCTGGGGCATCGTCATCGCCGAGGCGTTTTTTACTTTTCCGCATGCGCTGATGATCCTGGTCACCGCCTTGTCGGTCGCCGATGCGCGACTGTACGAAGCGGCGACGGCGCTTGGCGCAGGCCGAATCCGCCGCTTTCTGACCGTCACGCTGCCGGCGGCGCGCTACGGGCTGATCTCGTCGGCGCTGGTTGTGTTCACCTTGGTGATCGTCGACTTCGGCGCGCCTAAGGTGATCGGCGGCCAGTACAACGTGCTCGCGGTCGAAGCGTACAAGCAGGTGATCGGCCAGCAGAACTTCCCCAAGGGCGCGGTGATCGGCGTGCTGCTGCTGCTGCCGGCGGTGCTCAGTTTCGTCATCGACCATCTGCTGCAAAAGCGCCAGCGTGCACTGCTGACGGCGCGTGCCCAGCCGCTGGTGGCAAGGCCGCAACGCTGGGTCGATCTGCTTAGCCTGGTGACGTGCGTGCTGATCGGCGGCGCGCTGCTCGCCATCCTCGGCACGGCGATCGCCGCAGCCTTCATCAAGCAATGGCCGTACAACCTGGCGCCGACGCTGGCGCATTTCGATTTCGACAATATGGACGGCGGGGGCTGGGCGGCGTTTTTCAACAGCCTCAAGCTCGCACTGGCGACCGCCGTGTGCGGCACCTTCACGGTCTTTGGCGGGGCCTACCTGGCCGAGAAGATGAGCGTCGCCCCGGTGGCGCGGCAACTGCTGAAAATGCTCGCCATCGTGCCGATGGCGGTGCCGGGCCTGGTGCTGGGCCTCGGCTACATTTTCTTCTTCAACGATCCGGGCAATCCGCTGCACTTCCTCTATGGCAGCCTGACCGCGCTGGTGATCTGCTCGGTGGTGCACTTCTATACCACCGCTCACCTGACCGCGACCACGGCACTGAAGCAGCTCGACGGCGAATTCGAAGCCGTGGCCGCCTCGCTCAAGGTGCCGTTCTGGATCACGTTCTGGCGCGTCACGCTGCCGGTGTGCCTGCCGGCGATGCTCGATATCGCCCGCTATTTCTTCGTTTCGGCGATGACGACGGTGTCGGCGGTGATCTTCCTTTACACGCCCGATACCGTACTGGCATCGGTCGCGGTGCTGAATATGGACGACGCCGGCGACACCGCCGCCGCCGCCGCGATGGCGACGCTGATCGTGCTGGCATCGGCGAGCGTCTGCCTGGTGTTCAGCCTTGCATCGTGGGGGCTGGGCAGAAAAACCCAGGCGTGGCGTACGCGTTGAATGATGGGGCCGTTCCGGGGCATGCTCCGGTTTTTTTGAAGTAGAAAATTCGTCTAGATGAATGTGAGACCAGCGATGAGAGAAGCTATACTGTTAACCCCGGGGCCGTTGACGACCAGTCTGGCGACCAAAACCGCGATGCTGACCGACTGGGGCTCGTGGGACGATAGTTTCAACGCGCTGACCGCCCGCGTCTGCGCCGATCTGGTGAACATCGTTCACGGCGGCGATACCCACGTCTGCGTGCCGCTGCAAGGCTCGGGCACGTTCGCGGTCGAGGCGGCGATCGGCAATCTGGTGCCCAGGAACGGCAAGCTGCTGGTGCTGGTCAACGGCGCTTATGGTCGCCGGCTGGCGCGCATCGCCGAGATGATCGGACGTCCGTTTGCCATCTACGAAGCCGCCGACGATACGCCGCCGAATCCGGCAGAAGTCGCCGCGAGGCTGGCGGCCGACCCGGCGATCAGCCACGTTGGCGTGATTCACTGTGAAACCAGCACCGGCATCCTCAACCCGCTGGCCGAGATCGCCGACGTGGTGGCACGGGCAGGGCGCAGGCTGATCGTCGACTCGATGAGTGCCTACGGTGCGCTGCCGATCGACGCGCGCGAAATCGCTTTCGATGCGCTGATCGCATCGAGCAATAAATGCCTCGAAGGCGTGCCCGGCATGGGCTTCATCATTGTCGACCGCGATGCACTGCTTGAATCGGCCGGCAACAGCCATTCGCTGGCGATGGATCTGGTCGACCAGTATCTGTATCTGCAAAAAACCGGCCAGTGGCGCTTCACCCCGCCGACCCACGTGGTCGCCGCGCTCGCCGCCGCGCTGGATCAATACCACCTTGAAGGTGGCCAGCCGGCACGGCTGGCACGCTACAGCGCCAATTGCCGGTCGCTGATCTCCGGCATGGGCCGGCTGGGGCTGAAGCTGTTTCTGGAGCCATCGCTGCAGGCACCGATCATCGTCACCTTCCACGCGCCGAATCACCCCGATTACGACTTCAAGCGTTTTTACGAAGCGGTGCGCGCACGCGGTTTCGTGCTCTATCCGGGCAAGCTCACCGCGGTTGAAACCTTCCGTGTCGGTTGCATCGGCGCGATCGACAGCGCCGAAATCGGCCAGGCCGTCGGCGTGGTCGCCGATGCGCTGGCCGAACTCGGCTGGACTCATTAACTCTTCGAGATCAAGGATAAAACCATGAACTACCGTTATTCCCGCCGCTACGCCGGCAAGCTGCAAGCGGTGATTTTCGACTGGGCCGGCACCGTGGTCGATTTCGGCTCGTTCGCACCGACGCAGGTGCTGATCGACGCGCTCGGTGGTTTCGGCGTCGAAATCCACATGGCCGAAGCACGGGTGCCGATGGGCCTCGCCAAGTGGGATCACATCCGCGCGCTCGGCGACATGCCGCAAGTGGCGGCGCGCTGGCAGGCGAAGTATGGCCGCGCCATGAGCGATGGCGATGTCGACGCCGTGTACGAAGCCTTTATGCCGCTGCAAGTGGCCAAGGTCGGCCAGTACTCGCAGATGATCCCCGGCGCGCTCGACGCGATTGCCGCGCTGCGTGCGCAGGGCATCAGGATCGGCTCGTGCTCGGGTTATCCGCGCGTGGTGATGGATACGCTGGTCGCGATCGCCGCCGATCGTGGTTATTCGCCCGATTGCGCCATCGCCACCGACGATCTGGCCGCCGGCGGCCGTCCGGGGCCGTGGATGGCGCTGGAAAATGTCATTCGTCTCGGCGTCGGCGACGTCGCCGCGTGCGTCAAGGTCGACGACACCGTGCCCGGCATTGCCGAGGGACTGGCGGCCGGGATGTGGACGGTCGGGTTGTCGGCATCGGGCAATGAAGTCGGGCTGACGCATGAAGAGTGGGTGGCGTTGTCGCCAATCGAGCAAGCCAAGCGGCGAGCACCGGCGGTCGAAAAACTCTATGCCGCCGGCGCGCATTTCGTCGTCGACAGCATCGCCGATCTGCCCGGTGTGATCGCCGAGATCAACGCGCGGCTGGCCAAGGGCGAACGCCCATGAACCGACGCTGCGATATCGCCATCGTCGGCGCCGGTATCGTCGGCTTGGCGCATGCGCTGGCGGCGGCGAAACGCGGCTACAAGGTGACGGTGTTCGAGCGTGATGCTCAGCCACTGGGTGCGTCGATCCGCAACTTTGGCCTCGGCCTGGTACTCGGGCAAACAGAGGGCGAGATGCACGCGCTGGCGCAGGCCAGCCGCGATATCTGGCTCGACGTGTTGCCCAGGGCCGTCTGCTGGCACAAGGCGCAGGGTAGCGTCACCGTGGCGCGCAACGCGGTCGAACAGGCAGTGCTGGAGGAATTTCAGGCGCTGCGTGGCGAGGCCTACGGCACGCGGCTCCTGAGCTCGGCCGAGGTCGGCGCGTATGGCCTGCCGACCGATGGCGTTGCCGGTGCGATTCATAGCGGCGCTGAGATCGCTTTCGAGTCACGCGTGGCGATCCCGCGCCTTGTGGCCTGGTTGACCGAAACCTATGGCGTCGAGTTCGTTTTCGGTGCGCAGGTCAACGCCATCGACCTGCCGACGCTGACCACGAGCCGCGGCGTCTGGCACGCCGGGCGCGCGATCATTTGCGCCGGTCACGACTTCCAGACGCTGTTCCCCGCAGCCTACGCCGAGCCGCCGTTGCAGCGTTGCGCCTTGCAAATGCTGCGGGTCGCCAATCCGGGGCTCACGCTTGGCCCGGCGTTGATGACCGGCATGTCGACGCTGCGCTACGGCTCGTTCGCCGGGCTTGAATCGCTTGCCGCCTTGCGCCAACAGTTGGATGAGACCGACCCGATGCTCTTGGCCGAGGGTATTCATTTGATCGTTCAGCAGGTCGGCGAATCGGGCGAGTTGCTGATCGGCGATTCACACCGCTATGGCGAAGCGCCGGCGCCGTTCAATGCCGAGGCGATCGATGCGCGGCTGCTGCAGCTGGCCGAATCGCTGCTGGGCCGCAAGCTGACGGTGCTGGAGCGCTGGCAGGGCGTGTACGCCAGCGGCCCGGACGGGTATCTGCTCAAACAGCCGGCGCCGGGCATCACCACCGTGGCGATCACCTGCGGCATCGGCATGAGCGTGTCGTTCGGGCTGGCCGAGCGGGTGTTGAGTACCGCACTGGCGTAGATATGCAATGGCGGCGTGGGGGGGCAGATCCCAATACGCCGCCGCATGGCGGCTGGATATGTTCGCCGTGCGCCGGGCCCGGCTCCCGCGCCATGCGAGCCACGCATCACCAACCGGCATCGCTGTAAGTTGAGTACTTGCGATGCGCTGATTGCCGTCCATAACCGTTTCCAGCCCACGGGCCGTTTGAAGTCATGCCGTTGGCCGGGCACGCATCTTCGACTACGCAGTGACTTGACGATAAAACCTATCCTGATAAAGACTTATGTCAATATCGTGTCATCGTTGATGAGGGTAAGGCCATGCGCTGGTTTGCGCTTTTGCTGCTGAGTCTGGCTACGCTGGCGCAGTCGGCCGTGACACTGATGCCGCAAACGCAGATGCTCAATCCTGCACCAGCGGTAACGTATTTCGAAGATCGGGGCGGACTGCTGACGATCGATGAGGTGCGCCGGCAGCACCACGCGTTCAAGCCTCTGGCGTCGGCGACCCATGATCCGAATTTCGGCTATTCACACAGCGCGTACTGGCTGAAGCTGACACTGCGGCGCGATGCTGCGGCGCCGGCCAACTGGCTGCTGGAAATCGGCTATCCATCACTGGACCGGATTCTGGCGTACCCGCCGGACAAGGCCGCGCCGTTGCTGCTGGGCGATCGCCTGCCCTTTGCGCACCGGCCCATGGCCAACCGCAATTTCCTGATTCCGTTCAGCCTGCCGCCGGGCGAGTCCGAGTTTTATCTGCGTGTAACCTCCGAGGGCAATCTCACCGTGCCCCTGCGCGTGTGGCAGCCGGCGGCGTTCCAGCAGCACAACCAGGATGAATACGCGATGCTGGCCTTGTATTACGGCATGTTGCTGGCGTTGGCGCTCTACAACCTGCTGCTGTTTTTCTCGCTGCGCGAGCCGATTTACCTCGTTTATGTTGCCTTCGCCGCCAGCATGGCGGTGGGGCAGCTTTCGCTCAACGGCCTGGGCAACCAGTACCCATGGCCGGACTGGCCGCAATGGGGCAATGTCGCGCTGCCCAGTGGCTTTGCCGCCACCGGCTTTTTCGGCGCGTTGTTTACGCGCATGTTTCTGGATACCGGCAGGTTTTCGCCGAAAGCCGACCGGCTGATCGTCGTGTTGATGATCGGCTTTGGGCTCGCCGCGCTGGCGCCGGCGCTCTTGCCTTACCAGTGGGCTGCCGTCGTGACCTCGTTGCTCGGTGCTGCGTTCTCGCTGCTTGCGGTGGTTGTTGGCGTGCTGTGCTGGCGCCGCCGCCAGCCCGGGGCGCGCTATTTCCTGCTGGCGTGGAGTTTGCTGCTGGTTGGTGTGGCGATGATGGCGATGCGCAATCTGGCCTGGCTGCCGACCAATCCACTGACCAGCAATACCATGCAGATCGGTTCGGCACTGGAAATGCTGCTGCTGTCGTTCGCGCTGGCCGACCGGATTCAGGCGTCGCGCAAGCAGGCCGAGGCGGCGCAAACCGAGCTGCTGGCGACGCGCGAAATGGCGCTGCGCTCATCACGCGAAAGCGAACAGGTGCTTGAAGCCAAGGTCGCCGAGCGCACGCAGGCGCTGACCGACGCCAATGCCAGACTCGCGCTCAGCGAGGCGCAGCTGACCCGCTTGGCGCACCATGATGTGCTGACCGGGCTGCCGAACCGTTTGCTGCTGCACGACAGATTGAAAACCGCTTTGTCCCGTATCGGTCGCAATGGGGGCCGACTGGCCTTGCTGTTGATCGATGTCGACGGCTTCAAAGCGGTAAACGATTGCTACGGTCATGACGTTGGCGATCAGCTGCTCAAGGTCATTGCCGAGATATTGCAACAGCAGGTGCGTGCCAGCGATACCGTGGCTCGGCTGGGGGGCGACGAGTTCGTCGTGCTGCTGGAAAACGTCACAGAGCCCGACGATGCCGAACGCATCGCCATGCAGATCAACGAGGCGGTGCGCGGGGTGCATCATGCGGTGGGGATTAGCTTGGCGGTGAGTGCGAGCATCGGCATCGCGCTGCCAGCGGAGCGGAACGCCGAGGTCAGTGTGCTGATCCGTCAGGCCGATCAGGCGATGTACCGCGCCAAGGCCAAGGGGCGTGACGGCTGGTGTCTGGCTTAGCGGCCTACACGATCTTTCGGTGCGATCGCCGGGTGGCGTGCTGCCATCGGGATGCCACTGCTGCTTCATCCTGCCGTCGGTGATTGCGCGAGCGGGGACTTGGGCGGTTGCCGCTTACTGCAGGTCTTCCAGCAGCAGGGCGATTGCCGCGGCGAAATCGTCCGGATTGGCGTTGTTGCCGTACAGATGCAGGATGGCGCCGTGCAGCGTAAAGCGCAGCTTCAATAGCTCGGGCGGCAAACGCTCGCCGGGCATCAAGGTGAACAGGTGGGGCAGCCAATGCTGGAAACGCGGCAGCACGGCCGTGGCCAGCCGGGGGTCGTTCTGGCTGCCGATCCACAGCTCCATCAGCAGCACCAGCAGATTGCACTCGGGTGCTTGCTGCAGATATTCGAGCAGCAGCCGAAAGCGCTGCAGCGGCGTGTTGCCGCCGTGCTTGAGTACGCCGGCGAGCGTGCGCTCGAACAGCTGGTCGACCAGCGCCGGCAATAGATCGTATTTTCCCTGCGGGAAGTGGTGGCGCAAGGCGCCGCGCGTCAGGTCGACGTGCTCGCACAGTCGCGGTTCGCTGAGTCTGGCGTAGCCGTCGGCAAACAATAGCTCGACGGTGGCGTCGAGCAGCTTTTGCCGCGTTGCCAGCGGATCGTGGTCGTTCACCGTCTCAAGCCCGCGCTATTTGGCTGATGCGGTGCGCTGCGGATCGTTGCTGGCCTGATAGCCGCCACCGAGCGACGCGGTCAGCGCGATTTCGGTGTTGATCTGCTTGCTGCGCAACGCCAGCTGCTGGCCTTGTTCAAACAGCAGTGGCAGCCGGGCTTCCATCGCGGCGACGCGATCGGCCAGTCCGCGCTCATAGTGCGCGGCGGCGCTGTCGGCGGCGAAGGTCGTGGCCTTGAGCTTGGCGTTCTGGATCTCAGCCTGCTGCTGTAAACCCTGCAATTCGATTCCCGCCTGCGCCACTTCACGCACCGCATTGGTGACGGCGGCATTGTATTGCGCAATGGTTACGTCGCTATTGGCGCGCACGGTCTTGAGGTTGGCATTGAGCCGGCCGCTATCGAACAGCGGCAAGGTCAGCCCCGGTACCAGATTGATCTGTCGGCTCGATTTGTGCAGCAGATCGGCCAGATGCAAGGCATCAAGGCCCAGGAAGCCCTTGATGTCGAAGCTCGGGTAAAACGCGGCGCGGGCGGCATCGACGCCATCGAGTGACGCTTGCACATACCAGCGCATCGCCTGCAGATCAGGTCGGCGTGCAAGCAGATCGTACCCGAGCGAGGTGGGCATTTCGCCGGCGCTGGCCGGCAGCGGCGCCGGCTTGATCGTGAAGGCATCGCCGGATTTCGCACCGACGAGCATGCGCAGCGTTTCGCTCAGTACGCGCACCTTGTTGTCGGTGCCGGCGATTTGCTTGTCGAGCTCCAGCTTGTGGACACGAACCAGCTCGACCATGGTGCGCGATTCAAGGCCACGGTCGGCGCGCGCGGTATGCGCGGCGACCATTTCGGTTTCGATGGCGCTGGCTTGCCTGAGCAGGGCCAGCGTCGCGTTCAGCGCCTGGATGTCGTAATAGATTTGAGTGACTTGCGACGACAGCACCAGCTCGGCTTGGGCGGCTTCGGCCAGCTTGGCGTTCTGCACCCCGAGTGCCGCGTCGACTTGAGCGCGCTCCTTACCCCAGAAGTCGAAGCTGTAGCTGGCGACGATGCCGATCGTGCCTTCGGTGTACCACGGGCCGGTCAGCCCCAGTGCCGGGGCGTTTTGGGCGAACGGGCCGAGATAACCGTTTTCGGACACGCTTTGCCGGTTCAGCGACGCGGTGGCGCCGACCAGCAGGCCGGTGTTGGCATCGGCGAACGCGGCTTGCGCGCCGGCGGTATCGACGCGCGCCTTGGCGATCGTCATGCTCGGCGCGTCCTTGAGCGCCTGGGCAATCAGCGCATTCAGCTGGGCATCGTTGTAGCGCTGCCACCACTGCGCTTGTGGCCAGCCGTCGCGGGCGAGCTTGATGTCGTCGGCCAGGCGGATCTGCTGGGTATCGATTTGCGCCATCGGTGCGCTGTCGTTGCGGATCATCGCGCAGCCACTACCGAGCAGGGCGAGCGCGCAGGCGATCGGCAACAATACGGCGCGGCGGAGGAGGGGGGCGGTGTGTGTCATCGGGCTACCCTTGGTTCAGGCCGGGCTGGCGGCGAATTCGTCGGCTGCTTGAGCCAGCGTACTGGAGTGAAGCTGCGAGAGCCGCTGTGCCACGGCGTGAACGGCCTCCATCAGCTCGGTGTGCGGTGTAGCGTGGCGCGCCAGCGCGGTATCGAACGCCGCGACGGCTGCGGGCATCGGGCTGGCCGGGCTGGGCGCATGCTGCTCGAATGCGCTCGCCAGGCTTTGCAACCGTTCCGCCGCAGCATCGGCGACCGCGGTGCCGAGGCGGTGCAGTTCGCCGTCCGGTTCGTCATCGTGGCTGAGTGCCGTTTGCAGCCGGTTCACGGCAAACAGCGCTTGCCGAACCTCGACAAACCAGCCATGGGTGTCGGTGGTGAAATAGACCTGTACCCCCGGTTCGGCGGCGATGCGCGATTGCATTTCGCGGGTGCTGGCGAGCAACGACCATCCCTGAGTACGGGCTTTGGCGATATCGAGCCGGCTGGCGTTGACCGATGCCGCATCGCGCCCGGCCACGGCCAGAGCTGCGATGCTGCGCAACAGTTTGCCGAGCAAGGCGCGTAGCGCATCGCCCTCGCGCTCGGGCCAGATGAAGGTGTACACGACGTAGGAAACCAGAATCCCGACCAGAATCCCGATCAGGCGATCGCGAATTTCGGTCAGATCGGTGACTGGGCCGAAACCTTCGAGCAGCGCCAGCGCAAAGGCGAAGACGATCTGCAGGCCGGCGTAATTGCTGCGGGGCGAACCGGCCGCGACCCAGCTGCCGAGCGCAATGATCGGTAGCGACAGCATCAAGAGGCCGGTGATGCTGTCGATGTATGGGATCACGAACACCGTTGCCAGCAGTGTCAGCAGGCTGCCGACAAGACAACCGCCGATGCGCAGCAGCCCTTTCTGCGCCACCGCGCCAAGGCTGGGCAAGGCGACGATGATGCAGGTCAGCATGCTGGTGTGGATGCCCTGCCAGTGGGTCGCGGTGTAGAAAACGTAGCAGATCAGCGCGGCCAGCAGCGTTTTCAGCGCGAACTGCGGGTAAACGGGGTTGGTCCACGCATCGGCGACGATCAGCCCGCCCTTGTCGGCCGGTGCGGCCGGCAGTGGCGTATCGGCGAGTTCGGCCAGCGATTGCAGCGCATCGGCCATTTCCCTGAGCGTGCTGTCGTCGCTGGCGGGGAGCGGCGCATCAAGGCGGAAGGTCTGCTGATCGACAATCGCCTGGCGCAGCGCGCTGACGGCGGCACGCAAGGTGTCGACGTCGGTCAAGGACGTTGGTTGATGACTCAGGTGCACCGCCGCGGTGTGCAGGCGATCGACCGTGGTAATGCGCAGCTGATGTCGTGTTTTATCCCGCTGATAGGTCTTGTCGCCCATCGCCGCGAACGCCAGATGCCGGTGCAGCGACAGTACGCCGCGCTCGACCTTGGCGATATCGAACCGTGGCATTGCACTGCCGGTCTGGCAGGCGTCAAGTACGGCGACGACATCGTCGAGCTGGCGCGCCATTTCATCGCGCAGCATGACGCGTGAATCGGCCGGGCGCAGCAGTGCGTTGACCGCCATGGTGATGAATATCGGATAGATCGTCGCCACCCAGCTGTACAAGGTGACGCGGATCAGTAATTCCGGAATCTGGATTTCGTCGACAAAGCTTTGCGAGTAGATGATCAGCAGCGCGGTCAGGTAGCCGATGGCCCCGAGCTTACTGATCCGCATGAAGTACATCCCGGCGAATACGATGACACTGGCGCCGATGATGCGCAGCATCGGTGTGTCAAAGGTGTACTTGAGCAGCAGGATCGCCAGGCTGATGGCCAGCGTGCCACCGAGCATCAGCATGACGCCGGACAGCTTGGTCATCACCGTGTTGTCCTGCGCGGTGAAGAACACCATGATCAGCGACAGTGCCAGAAAAGGGATCTGCAGGCCCATCGAAATGACAATGATGATGGCGCTGCTGACCACGTAACGCAGCACCGCATCGCCGCGCCCGGGAAAGGGGGCTAGCTCGGTGCACAGTAGTTGCCACCATCGCGATGCGGTCGGGTGCTTCAGGGCGGTTTCGCTCATCGCCGCCGCCTCAGCGTGCGTCCTTGGCGGCCGGTGCGTCGCCGGTCAGCAGCGCCACCGCCGAGCCGCCGATGCGGAACAACGACGGATCAGGGTTTTCGACCAGGATGCGAACCGGGAAGCGCTGGGCGACGCGCACCCAGTTGATCGAGCGGGGTACGCGCGGCAGGCCGGCAATCTGCATCCCGCCGTCATCCGGAAAAACGCCGTAGCCGATCGATTCAACCTTGCCGTTGAAGCGCTTGCCGGTATTGCTCATCAGGTAAACCTGCGCCGGCGCACCCGTCTGGATGTGTTCCAGCTCGGTTTCGCGGAAGTTGGCGATCACATACCAGTGGCGCGTATCCGCAAGCGTGAAAATGGGGTGGCCGGCGGCGGCGAACTGGCCTGCTGAGGTGCGCAAGCCGATGACCCGGCCGTCGAACGGCGCAACGACGGTGGTATGGCCGAGGCTGAGTTCGGCCAGCGCGATTTCCGCATTCACCACGGTGCGCTTGGCGACCAGCGCATCGACGCCGCTGACCGCGGCGGTGGCGCTTTGCGCCTGCAGCAGCGCTGCCGACAACTGCGCCTGCGCCGCGCGCTGCGCCGAGCGGGCTTGATCGATCTGTTCGGCCGAAACATAGCCCTTGCCGAGCAGCGGCTCCATCCGGTTCAGCGTGTCGGTGGCTTGCTTGACGGCAACGCGTGCGCGTTCGGCATTGGCGCCGGCGGCATCCGAGCCGAGTTTCTGCGCGTTGACGCCGCGCTGGCTGAGGGCGATTTCCTGATCCAGCGCATCCAGCGATGCCTTGGCCTTGGTCAGCGTTTCTCGATAAGGGCGCGGGTCGATCTTGAGCAGCACGTCGCCCTTCTTTACCGCCTGGTTGTCCTTGACCAGCAGTTCGGTGATCACTCCGTTGACTTCCGGCGTCACGCTGATGGTATCGGCATAGGCGTAGGCGTCGTCGGTACGCGGCGCGGTATCGAGCCGCCAGATCACGTAAATCGCCAGCGCGATGGCGGCGACGACGAGAATGAGGGCGATCAGCTTGCCGGGGCGACGGTCGGTATTGTTGGTGGTCATCTCAATCACCCCGTGATCAGTGCTGGAAAAAGAGAAGCCATGCGGCGAGCGAGAACAGCACCGTCAGCGCGGTGTACACCAGTGCGGGCCAGCCGATGCGATTGCCCAAACCAGCCCGGCCGAGCAATGCGCGCACGATCAGCGTCAGCGCGATGCCTCCCGCAATGCAGAACATCCAGTCCGGAAAGAAAGCCCCGAGCACGTTGATCGAGGGGGCCCTGCTGCAGGCGCTCAACAAAACGCTTGCGGCAAGCGCGAGACCCGGTCTTTTCATGGAGCGATCCTTCGTGAAGGTGGTCGTGATGGCGAGGGTAGCAACGCGTGCATGACATTCAAATGTATCATACAGGTCTGTATGATATCGAATGCAATGAATGTTGCAATGGCCAACGATTACCGAGTGCTCGGACTTGGGCGGGCATTGCCGGTGCTTCAGGATAGGCGGGAGAGAAGCGATCAGCCGGGAGAAGACCCGGTCGATGCAATGGATGCTGGCGCAGAAAGCGCCAGTTCACGCCCTGCCGCGAGCGATGCGCAGCAGGGTGGTGATCAGGGTTCTAACGCCGGGTCATGTCGGCCCAGACCTTGTTCAGCCGCTTGAGCGACACCGGATACGGTGTTTTCAGCTCTTGGGCAAAGAGGGAGATCCGCAGCTCTTCGATCATCCAGCGGAATGGCAGCAAGGGCGTGGTGTCGCGGCCTTCGCGCTGCCACTTGTCGAGCTCGGATTCCCAGCGCAGCCACAGCTCGGTGATTTCGGCGTTGCGCTGGCCATCCCGTTGCGGATTGGCAACGCGCTTTTCCAGTCTCACCCGCATGGCTTTCAGGTACAGCGGCAAGCGGGGCAGTTGCTCCCACGGCGTTGCGGCCAGGAATCCTTTGGACACGAGTTTGCCGAGCTGTTGATTCAGTTGCTGGCTGATGTTGCCGGCCTTGCCCGCCGCCAGCACCATCGGTACATACTCGGCGACCACGGCCGCTAGCGTGCGGACCACCGCATCGCGCACGCTCGGCAGGCGCACCTTGGCGCGCGATTTCTGGTTGTCGAATTCCTTCTTGCTGCGCGGTGCGTCGTCGTCGCCGATAAAGGCGCGATCGCAGATTGCCGCGACGATATCCGTCATCAGTTCGTCGGCGTTCTGCGTGGCACGGAGCGCGATCGCGTGCTGCTGGAAGTTGGGCACCGATTTTTCCAGCTGCTTCACGTGCTCCTTGAGCTCGAAGCGCAGCAGCTGCACCACGCCTTGCCGGTGTGCTTCGGCTGCGGCGTGGGCGGTATCGAACAGCCGGATCGCGCATGTGTCTTCATCGGGCACCAGCGCCGGGTAACCGGTGAGCTTGCGACCGTGGCGCTTGAAGGTGAGCTGCTCGGGCAGATCGCCGAAGTCCCATTTCACGATGCCGCTCTTCTCGATGCCGTTGTCGTCGGCGTCATCGCGGAACGTCAGTTGTGCTGCTTCGCCGAGCTGCGCGCGGATCGCGATCAGGTCGCGCCCGCTGGCCAGTTCCTGGCCGGCGTCGTCGACGACGCGGAAATTCATCAATAAATGCGCCGGCAGCACGCCGGGGTCGAACTCGTCGGCCGACACGGTCAGGCCGGTACCACGGTTCACCGCGTGCGCCAGTTGCGGCAGCAGCGGCGCCTCGCGGTCGGCCTTGTCGAGCTCGCCGAGCATGCGGGTGGCGAATTCGGGTACCGGCACGCAGACGCGGCGAATCGCTTTGGGTAGCGATTTGACCAGCAGCGTCACCTTCTCGCGCAGCATGCCCGGCACCACCCAATCGAACACCGCATGGTTGACGCGGTTGAGTTGATGCAGCGGCAACGTCAGCGTCACGCCGTCGAGCGGGTGGTTGAGCTCGAAGCGGTAGGCCAGCGGCAGCTTGGCCTCGGCGAGCTTGAAGAACGCCGGGAATTGATCTTCGGTCACCGCGTCGGCGGTGTGGCTCATCAGGAATTCGCGCGTCAGGTATAGCAGCTGCGGATTATCCTGCTCGGCCTTCTTGCGCCATGCCTCGAAGCTCGCGCCGTTGACGATATCGGCCGGGATGCGTTCGTCAAAAAAGCGATACAGCGCTTCTTCGTCGACCAGCACATCCTGCCGGCGCGCCTTGTGTTCGAGCTCTTCGATTTCGAGCAGCAGCTCCAGGTTTTGGTCGAAGAACTTGGCCTTGGTGTTGTAGTTGAAACGAACCAGCGCTTCGCGGATAAAAATTTCGCGCGCTTCGACCGGGTTGATCCGGCCGTAATGAACCCGGCGGCGGTTGACGATGGGCAGGCCGTATAGCGTGACGCGCTCGCTCGCCATCACCTGCGCGCCGGCTTTTTCCCAGTGCGGCTCGAAGTACTGCTTCTTGCTGATATGGGCGGCGATTTTCTCGACCCATTCGGATTCGATCGCAGCAACACCGCGCGCGTACAGCTTGGTCGTTTCGACCAGTTCACCGGCGACCACCCATTTCGGCCGCGATTTCTTCAGTGCCGATCCAGGGAAGATATTGAACTTGATCCCGCGGGCGCCAAGGTATTCGTCGTTCTCGGGCTGCTTGAAACCCAGGTTGCCCAGCAGCCCGGTCAGCAGCGCCTTGTGGATTTGCTCGAAGGTGCCGGCGCTCTCGGTCTTGCGCCAACCGAGGTCGTCGACAATATCGGCAAGCTGGCGGTACAGATCGCGCCATTCGCGCAGACGGATGTGCGAGAGGAAATGCGCATGGCAGACCTCGACCAGCTGTTTGTTTGAGGTTTTCTCGGCGACGGCCTTCTCGAAGAACGCCCACAGGTTCAAATAGGTGAGGAAATCGGATTTTTCATCGACGAACTTCGCTTGCGCGCGGTCGGCGGCATCGCGGGCATCGAACGGCCGATCGCGCGGGTCTTGCACCGACAGGCCCGAGGCGATGATCAGCACTTCATGCAGGCAGGCCTGTTCGTGACCGGCGAGCAGCATCCGCGCTAGGCGCGGGTCGACCGGCAGCCGCGCCAGCTGCTTGCCGACCGGGGTCAGCTCGTCCTGATCGTCGACGGCGCCGAGCTCGTGCAGTTGCTGGTAGCCATCGGTGATCAGCCGGCTCGATGGCGCTTCAAGAAAGGGGAAGGCGTCGACCTTGCCGAGCTTGAGTGCCGCCATGCGCAGGATCACCCCGGCGAGGCTAGAGCGGATGATTTCCGGATCGGTGAACGGCGAGCGCAGGTTGAAGTCTTCTTCCGAGTACAACCGCACGCACACGCCACTCGACACCCGGCCGCAGCGACCGGCGCGCTGGCGGGCCGACGCCTGCGAGATTTTCTCGACCAGCAGCTGCTCGACCTTGGCGCGCGTGCTGTAGCGGTTGACGCGGGCATGGCCCGAGTCGATCACGTAGCGGATGCCGGGCACGGTGAGCGAGGTCTCGGCGACGTTGGTCGCCAGCACCACGCGCCGGCCATTGCCGGGCCGGAAAATTCGTTGCTGGTCTTCGTTCGATAGCCGTGCGAACAGCGGAATCACCTCGGCGTCGCGCAGCTTGGCCTTGCGGAATGCTTCGGCGGTTTCGCGGATTTCGCGCTCGCCGGGCAGGAACACCAGTACGTCGCCGGCGCCATCGTGACGCCACAGGTGTTCGACCTCGGCGACGATGGCTTCTTCCATCTCGATCTCGGCGTCGTCCTCGTCGCGGCTTTCCAGCGGTGCGTAGCGCACTTCGACCGGATAGGTACGGCCAGAGACTTCGAGCACCGGTGCGCCGTCGAAGTGTGTGGAGAAACGGTCGGCATCGATCGTCGCCGAGGTGACGATGACCTTGAGGTCGGGCCGGCTCGGCAGCAGTTGCTTCAGATAGCCAAGCAGGAAGTCGATGTTGAGGCTGCGTTCGTGCGCCTCGTCGATGATGATCGTGTCGTAGGCGGTCAGGTAGCGATCGGACAGCGTTTCAGCGAGCAGAATGCCGTCGGTCATCAGCTTGATATAGCTGTCGCCGCTGGATTTCTCGGTGAAGCGCACCTTGAAGCCGACGATGCTGCCGAGTTCGGATTTGAGCTCCTGCGCGATGCGGGTCGCCACAGAGCGCGCGGCCAGCCGGCGCGGCTGGGTGTGGCCGATCAGGCCGTTGATGCCGCGACCGAGCTCGAGGCAGATTTTGGGTAGCTGCGTGGTTTTGCCCGAGCCGGTTTCGCCGCAAAGGATCACTACCTGATTGGCGGCAATCGCCGCGCGGATCTCATCGCGACGCTGGTTGACCGGCAGCGATTCATCAAACTCGGGCACCGGCAGCCGTTCGCGCCGGCGCGCGGTCTTGGCCGCGGCTGCGGTCAGCTCGCGCTCAAGGTCGGCCTCAATGCGATCGATCGGTTTGCCGCTACCGCGGCGGGCATCGAGCGTGGCGAGTTTTTTTGCCAGCAAGGCGCGATCGCGTGCCGGAACTTGGGCCAGAAGATCGGCGAGAGAAGAAGGAGCGGTCATCACGGCGCGGCATGGGTTGCGTAACCGCGCATTTTATCATGCGCACCCGGCCGCACTCCGGATGCTTGGATTTGTACGTCGCCTAGCAGGAAACGCGTGCAATGGATTGCAAACGGCTGCTTACGGCGCTGCCTGCAACAGGATCAACGTCAGGCTCTGCGTGCTGCTGCTGATGATGCACGCTTCACTCAGCAAAATGGCATTGCCGCCCGGTACGGTGAACCGGGTCTGGCGTTGCAGTTCGCCTTCGCCCGGTAGTAGCGGCGTACCGGCAATGACATCGATCGGTCGGCCCAGGAGCGCAGCCGGCGGGGTATTCAGAAACTCGCACGCGCGCAGATTGGCGAATTCGATCTGTGCATCGCGCACCAGCAGGAAGGCGCAGGGTAGGGCGTCGGCAATATCGCCGGCCAGCGGGTCGGTCAGCGCCAGGGCGGCTTCGGCTGCCTTGACGTGGCTGATGTCGATGGCGATCGACAGGATATAGACTTGGCCGTCGCGCACCAGCGGTTGCTTGGTGATGTCGAACCAGTGGGTGCGACCACTGGGCAAGGTCCAATGGTCGACGACGCGGATGGTCTGGCCGTGCTCAAGCACTTCGGTGTCGCCGGCAGTAAACGGCAGTGCGTCGTCCTCCAGTCCCATGTGCGACTGCACCAGCAAATCGTGCCCGAGCGTGGTTTGCGTGGCGCGGTTCACCAGCAGGAAGCGGCCGTGCCGGTCGCGTACGAAAATCAGATTGGGGCTGACATCGATAATCTGATTGACGAAGAGCTGTTGCTGAAACAGCGCTTCTTCGGTGTCCTTGACGACACTGATGTCGCGGATCAGCGCGATACATTCGCGCGCGCTGCGCGGCATGATGCGGACTTCAAAAGCGCGGGCGTTGCGCTCCTCGTTACCGATGCTGTATTCAAAGTGCTGCGGCTTGTTGCTGCTTTGGACCGCAATCAGTGCTTCGAGATACTGGCGGGCGATGCGGGCGGGGAAAAGCGAGGAGATGCGGTTGTTGCCACCGCCCGGTGCCGGGTGCTGCTCCAGATTTTGGGTGTTGAGCGACAGCGCGGAGCGGCTGGCGTAGTCGATTTGCCAGACGAGATCGGGCAGGCAGCGCGGCAGATCGACAAAGTTGTCCGTTGGTACGGCCGGGGTGGCGGGGCGGCGGGCGACCCAAAGCAGCACCAGCGCGCAGGCGGCCAGCGCAAGCTCGAGCGCCAGCAGGCTAGCCGTCGCAGCGGGGCCGGCCTGTACGTGGATCAAGGCCAGTAGCAACACGATGCCGGCTGCGGCCAGGGTGGAAGGGAGAGGCAGGGTGCGCATGCCGTGGTAGCGCCTGTCCGAAGTGTCGAAAACGACTAGAGTGTATCGGGCTACCCTGCAGCTTGACCATTCGGCGGGCCCATAGTGGTAACGGGCTGCAACAACCGGCGCGCGCAAATGCAAAAAGCCAGCTTGCGCTGGCTTTTTGCTGTGTTTTGGCGGAGCGGACGGGACTCGAACCCGCGACCCCCGGCGTGACAGGCCGGTATTCTAACCAACTGAACTACCGCTCCGCAGCGGTCTCGCTATCCCTTTGGGTAAAGGGTGATGGTGGGTGATGACGGGGTCGAACCGCCGACATTCTGCGTGTAAGGCAGACGCTCTACCAACTGAGCTAATCACCCGTTCGTCAAACGAGGAGCGCATTTAAGCATGTGAATTTTCAGTCGTCAACATCTTTTTGAAAAATAAGCAGTTGAACGGCGGATCTTGAACGCGGTGGCGGCTGTAACAAGCTTGGGGTATAAAAACGAGGAACTTTTCACCTTTATGTAATGTTTGGACAAGACAAGTGTTGCGAGTTTTTGCACTGAATCGTCACCGGCTTACGCTGGCTGGCGTCATCCCGGTCATGGAGCTGGGGTTGGTCCTGCTGATTGCCTGGTTGGCAGCAGGCTTTTTCTGGCAATTGTTCGCGCCGCGATCGACGGCCCCCAGTCTGACGCCACCTTTGCCGCCGCCGCCCGCGCGCGTGCGGGCCTGGAATGGTGCGTCTTCGTGGTTTGGCGTCTCCGGCGCCAACGAGGCCGCCGCCAGTACCCTCTCTGCTCGCCTGGTCGCGGTGATCGCGGGAGATGACCGCAGTAGTGCCGCCATATTCACTGGTATTGAGGCCAGCGCGGTGGCCTTGCGTGTTGGCCAGTCCTTGCAACCGGGCGTGCAGTTGGTGCGCGTGGCGCGGGATCGAGTCGAGCTGGATCGGCAGGGAAAGCGTGAGGTCTTGATGCTTGATGGCCGGGATGCGAGTGAGCCGGGGGTTTCCGGCTCCGCTCCGACCAGCCGTTCCGCACCGGGGGCGGCGCCGGCGATCGACGTGCCGGTAGCAACGCTGTTTCGCGGACAACTGGCCGCAACGATGCAGGCCGGTAATATCGCTGATTGGGCCAAAGGCCTGGCGCCATCGCCGGGAGGCGGCATCCTGATCGCCGATCCGGCGCAGCAGCCGCTGGCCAAGTCACTCCAGTTGCAGGCCGGTGACGTGCTTAAAGCGGTCAACGGGCAGAATCTTTCGCAGCCAGCCGATATGTCGCTGGTATTTACCGCGTTCAGCCAGCAGGCGCAGATCCGGCTTTCGGTGTTGCGCGGCGGCGTTCCGACCACGCTGCAGTACCAAATTCAACCTTGAAAAATACAATGAAACCCATGCTTCGTGCATCCCGCTGCTTCCTGTTTGCGAGCTTGCTCGCAGCTCATGTTTATGCGGCCGATAACAAGGTGACGCTTAATTTCGTCAACGCCGATATCGAATCGACCGTCAAAGCGGTCGGGCTGATCACCGGAAAGAATTTCCTGATCGATCCTCGCGTCAAAGGCACGATCAATATCGTTTCGGCACAGCCGGTCGACAAGGCATCGGTTTACCCGGTCTTGTTGTCGGCGTTGCGCCAGCAAGGCTTTACCGCGGTCGAATCGGGTAATCTGGTCAAGGTGATGCCCGAGGCGGATGCCAAAACCAGTGGCGGGCCGACCGAGAGTCGGGAGCTGCGCACTGCAGGCGACAAGATCGTTACGCAGGTGTATCCGCTGAAATTCGAATCGGCCAATCAGGTCTTGCCGATTTTGCGGCCGTTGGTGTCGGCCAATAACGCGATTTCGGTTTATTTGCCGGCCAATACCTTGGTGATCACCGATTATGCCGACAATATTCGCCGGCTTAACCGCATCATCCAGAGCATCGATCAGCCGGCACAGTCGGATATTTTCCCGGTTCAGCTCAAATACGCATCGGCAGTCGATGTGTCGCAGATGTTGTCGCGGCTGATGCCTGAAATCAATGCTCAGGGGGCGGCCGGCGGCGGTGTGCCGGGCGATGGCGCACGCCGCAGCAGCGTGGTGCCGGATGTGCGCAGCAACACCCTGCTGGTGCGCAGCGAGAACGCGGTGCACGCCCAGCAGATCAGGCGTCTGATCCAGACGCTGGATCAACCGGGCGCTGCTGGCGGCAATATCCATGTGGTCTATCTACGCAATGCCGAGGCCGTGAAACTGGCCGCCACGCTCAAGGGTGTGCTCACCGGCCAGGATAGCGGTGGCGGTCAAACCAGCCCCAGCAGCGCGCCCTCGCTGACAACAAGCAGCAGTACCGGCGGGATGTCGTTGCCGCCGACGAGTTCGAGTTCAACCAGCACCGGCGGCTCGGCCGCGAGCGTGCAAATCGGCGGTGTCACGGTGATGTTGCAGGCTGATCCGATGACCAATTCGTTGATCATCACCGCGCCGGACAATGTCTACAACAATCTGCGTTCGGTGATCGATAAGCTCGATGTGCGCCGGGCGCAGGTTTATGTCGAAGCGATGATTGCCGAGGTCAATGCCAGCAAAGTTGGCGAGTTTGGCGTGCAATGGCTGCTCGGTGGCGGCGGCGATAATGTTTCAGGCGTTGGCATCAGTGCCTTGGGAATGTTGTCAAACGGCATTGGCAACCTGATCAGCGGCATCGTCAACAAGGACCCCGGGGCGATTCCGGGCGGGCTGACCGTCGGCGTCGTGAACGGCAATCCGTTCAAGGAAGGCGGTAAGCAGCCGACGCTGGGGATTCTGGCCAGCGCGCTACAGAACAGTGGCGATGCCAACATCCTTTCCACGCCGAATCTGATCACCCTCGATAACGAAGAAGCGCGGATCATGGTCGGCCAGAACATCCCGATCATCACCGGTACGCAATCGTCGACCGGCAGCAATCCCAACCCGTTCACCACGATCGAGCGCAAGGACATCGGGATTGCGCTGCGGGTGAAACCGCAGGTGTCCGAGGGCGGCAGTATTACCCTGTCGGTGTATCAGGAGGTGTCGAGCATCGACAACACCGTGAATACCAATGGGGCCGGTATCGCCACCAAGAAGCGCGCACTCGAATCCAAGGTACTGGTCGATGATGGTCAGGTGGTGGTGCTGGGCGGGCTGATCCAGGATCAGGTCGACGGCGGCAGCAACAAGGTGCCGCTGCTGGGCGATATTCCGGGGCTCGGTAATCTGTTCAAGTACCAGAGCCGCAATTGGCAGAAGGTCAATCTGATGATCTTTCTGCGCCCGGTGATTCTGCGTGATGGTGCCGCGAGCAATACGCTATCGACCGATCGTTACCAGTATCTGCGCAACGAGCAGGCCGGCTTCGGCTTTGACAGCAATCCCTTCCTGCCGGATCTGCCCAAGGTCCTGTTGCCTGAGCTGCCGGCCACACCCGTCGCCGTGCCGTCGCCGGTCGGCGCGAAGGTCGAATCGCCGGCGGGTGCCGTCACGCCATGAGTCGTTTGGTGCCTTTTCATTTCGCCCGCGACCGCGGTGTTGTTGATATCGGTCGCGACGACGTCAGCGTGCAGGTGCTGATGCGCAAGGGTGCGCCGTTGTCGGCGCTGAACGAGCTGCGCCGCGTCGCCGGTAAGCCGCTCGACGTCGAGCTGGTCGATGCCGCCGACTACGAGCAGCGGCTCTCGCAGCTCTTCAGCAACGGCAGCCAGGCCGCGAGCGTGGCCGACGATGTCGAGCAACAGATCGATCTGTCGCGCTTGATTCAGGCGCTGCCCGAGATCGAAGATCTGCTTGATTCGCAGGACGATGCGCCGATCATCCGGCTGATCAACGCCTTGCTGACCGAGGCGTTGCGCGAAGGTGCATCGGACTTGCACCTGGAAGCGTTCGAGACGCGCTCGTTGGTACGTTTTCGCATCGACGGCAGCCTGCGCGACGTGCTCGAACCCAAGCGGGCGCTGCATGCGGCGCTGGTATCGCGGATCAAGGTGATGGCCGGGCTCGATATTGCCGAAAAGCGTTTGCCGCAGGACGGCCGGATCACGCTGCGCATCGCCGGTCGGCCGGTGGATGTGCGGGTCTCGACCTTGCCGTCCGGGCATGGTGAGCGCGCGGTGCTGCGGCTGCTGGACAAATCCGCCGGGCGGCTCAATCTGGAAAAGCTCGGCATGGGCGGGCGCACGCTCGAGCAGTTGCAGGCCTTGCTCAAGCAGCCGCACGGCATCGTACTGGTAACCGGGCCGACCGGCTCGGGCAAGACCACGACGCTGTACGCGGCCTTGTCGCGTCTGGATGCCAAGAGCGCTAACATCATGACGGTCGAGGACCCGGTCGAGTACGACCTTGATGGTGTCGGCCAGACGCAGATCAATCCGAAAATCGACATGAGCTTTGCCCGGGCACTGCGCGCCATCCTGCGCCAGGACCCGGATGTGATCATGATCGGTGAAATCCGTGACCTCGAGACCGCGCAGATCGCCGTGCAGGCATCGCTCACCGGCCATCTGGTGCTGGCGACGCTGCATACCAATGATGCCGCCAGCGCGATCACGCGGCTGACCGATATGGGGATAGAACCCTTCCTGCTGGCCAGCTCGCTGTTGGGCGTCTTGGCGCAGCGTCTGGCGCGGACATTGTGCCCGGACTGCCGGATTGCCTATGCTGCAGACGATGCCGAGCGCGCCGCAATGGGCTGCGATGAGGCAGTGACCTTGTATCGGCCTGCCGGCTGCCCGGCGTGCAACGAGGCCGGTTACCGTGGCCGTTCGGGCATCTATGAATTGTTGCTGGTCGACGAGGCAATGCGCAGCATGATCCACAATCGTGACAACGAGCTCAGCGTAAAACAGTATGCGATGCAACAGGGCATGTTGACGCTGCGCCAGGACGGTGAACGCCGCGCGTGCGCAGGGCAGACCAGTCTGGAAGAGGTGTGGCGCGTAACGCGCGAGCGTTGAGGAGAGAGGCATGGGACACGGATTACCCGCACCGGACGCGCGCGGTGCCTTGCGCGTACCGCTTGATTGCAAAGTCAGGCTGCGCACCGGCGACGGTTGCTCCCACTACGGTGTTTGCGCTGATTTGTCGGTCACCGGTCTGACCGTGCGCACGACGACCTTTGTCCCGCAGGCTGACGAGCTGCTTGATGTTTGTGTGATGCCGCCGTCGCAGGGCGGGCAAACGAAACCGTTGACGGCCCGCGCTCGTGTGGTGCGTTGCCATGCCATCGAAGCAGGACGGTTGTACGAGCTGGGATTGGTGATCGAAGAAATCCTGGCTTGAATTTGCTTGAATGGCCGCTCACTGCCTTGACGAGGATCCCTCTCTCTTGGGCGTTCCGGCCCGGTTGGCCTGGAAAGTATTTACCGCTTGCGCCGGCATGGCGGTCAGACCGTAGTAAACTACCGCGCCGATTGGACGTGCTGGCCTGATGTGGCCGGCATCAATCGGCATGGATTTTTTCAAGCCACAACGGGTTCACCAATGTGCTTGCCGAGCGGCGGTCAATGCCGCGCGCAAGCCTTGGTCGTGCCCGACTGCACCGGCCCCGGTGCCATGACAAAGCCTGCTCATGCGTCTTCTTACGCTAAAAATCGATATTGATACTTATCGCGGCACCCGCGAAGGGGTGCCGCAGCTTGTTGATCTGCTGCAGCGTTTCAACGCCAACGCCACCTTCCTGTGGAGCCTTGGGCCGGACCATACCGGTCGAGCGATCAAGCGGGTCTTTCGGCCCGGCTTCATGAAGAAAGTCTCGCGTACCTCGGTGCGCGAGCACTATGGCCTCAAGACCCTGCTTTACGGCACGCTGCTGCCCGGCCCCGATATCGGCAAACGCTGCGCACCGTTGATGCGCGAGGTCGTTGCGGCGGGTTTTGAAAGTGGTATTCATACTTGGGATCACGTCCGCTGGCAGGATGCAGTTGCCGGTGCCGACGAGGAGTGGACCGCTGCGGAGCTGGATGCCGCCATCGAACGCTATGTCGAAATCTTTGGCGAACCGCCGCAAACGCATGGTGCGGCTGGCTGGCAGATGAACGCGCATGCTTACCGACTCGAACAAAGACTGGGCATGCGGTATGCGTCTGATGGTCGTGGCACGCATCCGTTCTGGCCGATGGTCAGGGGGGAGCCGGTGCGGGTGCCGCAGTTGCCGACGACCTTGCCGACGCTGGACGAGCTGATCGGTGTCGACGGGCTGACGCCAGGCAATGTTCACGAGCATCTACTCAAACTGACCGAAGCCGAAACGCCTTATGGCCATGTTTACACCTTGCATGCCGAACTCGAAGGTATGAAGTTGTTGCCGGTGTTCGAGCGACTGTTGGCCGGCTGGCGGGAGCAGGGCTACCAGATGGTGAGCCTGGGCGAGCATTGTGCTGCGCTGGATTTGAGCCAGCTGCCTTATCACGAAGTGCAAATGGCCGAGATACCCGGCCGCAGCGGCACCTTGGCGATGCAGGGCCCCGTATTCCTCTGATGCACATCGGGCTCCGCCCACAAAACACAACGCCGGCACAAGCCGGCGTTGTTGCGTGAATGATCAGGCGATCTACTTCGATGCCTTGACGATATTCATCGCCGTTGCCACCACGCCGGCGACATCGCTGACGTTACCCGGCAGCAGCATGGTATTGCCTTCCTTGGCGATCTTGCCGAAGGCATCGATATAGCGCTCGGCCACCGTGAGGTTGACCGCTTCAATGCCGCCATCGGTTTCAATCGCCTTGCCGACCGTTTCTACCGCTTCGGCCGTGGCGTGCGCGACCAGGCGGATTGCCTGGGCTTCGCCGGTTGCACGGTTGATTGCCGCTTGTTTATCGCCTTCGGACAGGTTGATCGCCGCCTGCATATCACCTTGCGACTTCTGGATTGCCGCTTCGCGCTGGCCGCTGGCGAGGTTGATCTGCTGCTGTTTCACGCCTTCGGATTGGGCGATCAGCGCGCGTTTTTCACGCTCGGCGGTGATCTGCTTCTGCATCGCGTGGAGGATTTCCTGCGGCGGGGTCAGATCCTTGATTTCGTAGCGCAATACCTTGACGCCCCAACTGGCGGCGGCTTCGTCGAGCGACAGCACGACGGCGCGGTTGATGTCTTCACGTTCTTCAAACGTCTTGTCGAGTTCGAGCTTGCCGATGACCGAGCGCAGCGTGGTTTGTGCCAGCTGGGTGATTGCCAGAACGTAGTCGCTGGCACCGTAAGAGGCCAGCTTCGGATCGCGAACCTGAAAGTACAGGATGCCGTCGACCTGCAGCTGCGTGTTGTCGCGGGTGATGCAAATCTGGCTCGGTACGTCGAGCGGGATTTCTTTCAGATTGTGCTTGTAGGCGACGCGGTCGATAAAGGGCACGACGATGCGCAAGCCGGGCTCGAGCACGTCATGAAAGCGCCCAAGCCGTTCACGCACCCAAGCTTGCTGTTGCGGAACAATTTTCAGCGTCTTGGAGATGAAAATAACGACGATGACCGCGAACGCAACGGCAAATTGCAGCGACATAAATGACTCCATCAAGGTTGGGGAGGATCGATATCAAGCAAGAGCGTGTTACCGCGCTGCCCGACGATGTAATAAGACTGGCGATCCGGCTCGGCCGGCTGAACGAGCTCTGCATCCCAGTCGGAGCCACGATAGCGAACGCGCGCGCGGTTGGCATCGATCCACTGCACGACGGTGACGGTGTGTCCGAGATCGAGTGCATTGGTATTGCTTTGCTGCGGTTGATGTTGGCGTTTCCAGCGGCGCAGGCCGGCGACGGCGATCAGACTGACGACGGCGGCAATGGCAATCTGTACCGTCACGGAGAGGCCAAGCGAAGCGGCGAGCGCACCGCCGAGCAATCCAACGGCGATGGCCAGCAAATAGAACGTGCCGCTGAACATTTCCAGCCCAACCAGCAAGGCCGCGGCAATCAACCACAAGGTGAGAGGAGTCATGATGAAGTCAGATTACCCAAGGGTCGGTAAGTTCCCATTGCAACGGCATGCTTGTTGTTTCAGGTATAGCGCATCGGCATCCGGCGATGGCGGATGTAAAAAACGGCAATCCGAAGATTGCCGTTTTGCTTGAGTTTAGGCGCCGATCACTTCGATGCCACCCATATACGGGCGCAGTACGCTCGGCACGGTGATGCTGCCGTCTGCGTTCTGATAGTTTTCCAGTACCGCGACCAGGGTACGGCCGACGGCCAAGCCGGAACCATTCAGCGTGTGCACGAGTTCGTTCTTGCCAGCCTCGTTCTTGAAACGTGCTTGCATGCGGCGCGCTTGGAACGATTCGCAGTTGGAGCAGCTGGAGATTTCGCGATAGGTGTTTTGCGCTGGCAGCCAGACTTCCAGATCATAAGTCTTGGTAGCGGAAAAGCCCATGTCGCCGGTGCACAGCGATACGACCCGGTACGGCAGTTCGAGCTTTTGCAAAATGGCTTCGGCATGGCCGACCATTTCTTCCAGCGTGGCATACGATTGTTCGGGCGTCGTGATTTGCACCATCTCGACCTTGTCGAACTGGTGCTGGCGAATCAGGCCGCGGGTGTCACGACCGGCCGAACCGGCTTCGGAGCGGAAGCACGGCGAGTGTGCGGTCAGTTTGACCGGCAGCTCTTCGAACTTGAGGATGCTGTCGCGTACGGTATTGGTGAGCGAAATTTCCGAGGTCGAAATCAGATACTGCGTTTGACCGTCGGTACCGCCACGCTCGACCCGGAACATATCGTCGGCAAATTTGGGCAACTGGCCGGTGCCATAGAGCACTTCCGGATTGACGATGTACGGCGTGTACGCCTCGGTATAGCCATGCTCTTCGGTCTGGGTGTTCAGCATGAACTGCGCCAGTGCCCGGTGCATGCGGGCGATCTGGCCACGCAGTAGCGTAAAGCGCGAACCGGAAAGCTTGGCGCCGGTTTCAAAGTCCAGACCATGCGGCGCGCCGACATCGACGTGATCGCGAATCTCGAAATCAAAGCTGCGTGGTGTGCCCCAGCGGCGGACTTCAACATTGGCCGATTCGTCGTCGCCGGCCGGTACCGATTCGTGCGGCAGGTTTGGCAGCGTCAGCAGCAGGCCGTTGAGCTTGTCTTGCAGGGCGCTCAGCGCCGTTTCATTGGCCGCCAGTTCGCCCTTGAGGTTCTCGACCTCGGCCAGAATCGACGCGACGTCCTCGCCCTTGGATTTGGCAATGCCGATCTGCTTGGATACGCTGTTGCGCTTGGCTTGCAGCTCTTGCGTCGCGGTTTGCAGCGTTTTGCGTTCTGCTTCAAGCGCGGAGAAAAGCGCGGCATCAAAAGTGAAGCCACGGGCGGCGAGGCGGGTGACGACACTGTCTAGGTCGTTGCGGAGCAGATTGATATCGAGCATGGTCTTGGATTCTGTCTGTGCGAGTGATTTATTGAGGCCAGTCAGGCAATTCTACACGATGCACCTTAGGACTTTCCGCCTCGCTCGGCCAGCCAGGCGGCGTCGAGTTCGGCAAGATGGCGCAGTTTTTCGCCAATCTTGCTCTCAAGTCCGCGCGGGGTCGGCTGGTAGAGGCGCGTGCCTTCGAGGCCTTCTGGCAGATAGCTTTCACCGGCTGCATAAGCATCGGGCTCATCGTGGGCATAACGGTACAGTTTGCCGTAACCAAGTTCTTTCATCAGCTTGGTCGGCGCATTGCGCAAATGCTCCGGCACCGGGCGTGATTTGTCTTTGCTCACCAGTGCCCTTGCAGCGTTATAGGCCTTGTAGCCGGCATTGGACTTGGGTGCGATGGCGATGTAGATCACCGCTTGCGCCAGCGCCAGTTCGCCCTCCGGGCTGCCCAAGCGCTCGAACGTTGCCGCCGCATCGTTGCAGATCGTCATTGCGCGCGGATCGGCAAGGCCGATGTCTTCCCATGCCATGCGCACGATGCGTCGGGCCAGGTAGCGCGGGTCTGCACCGCCATCGAGCATGCGGCAGAACCAGTACAGGGCGCCATCCGGACTCGAGCCACGCACCGATTTGTGCAGCGCCGAGATTTGATCGTAGAACGCGTCGCCGCCCTTGTCGAAGCGGCGATTGTTGAGGGTGAGTGCTTCTTGTAGGAAGGCGGCATCAAGAGAGTCACGATCTTGCGCGCGCGCGGCATTGGCGGCCTGTTCGACCAGGTTCAGCAATCGCCGGGCATCGCCGTCGGCGTAACCGGTGAGCAATTGCACCGCGTCATCGGTAAATTGCAGTTCTGGATAGCAGTGACCGTGGGCCCGCGTGACCAGTTCGGCCAGTGCGTCTTCTTCCAGTGCTTTGAGTACATAAACCTGGGCGCGTGACAGTAGCGCCGCGTTGACCTCGAAAGACGGGTTCTCGGTCGTTGCACCGATAAAGGTGATGAGGCCGGATTCAACGAAAGGTAAAAACGCGTCTTGTTGCGCTTTGTTGAAGCGGTGCACTTCATCAACGAACAGGATGGTGCGATGGCCGCTGGCACGGTAGTGCTCGGCCTGCTCCATCGCCGCACGGATATCTTTGACGCCGGAAAAAACCGCTGACAAGGGAATGAATTCTGCCTTGAACGCACCGGCCATTAACCGCGCCAGCGTCGTTTTGCCGACGCCGGGCGGCCCCCAGAAAATCATCGAATGGGGTTGCCCGGATGCTACGGCGAGCGAAAGTGGTTTGCCCGGTGCCAGCAGATGAGGCTGACCGATGACGTCTTCCAGTGTTTTGGGCCGCAGCTTTTCCGCTAGTGGCTCATGTTCGGTGCGTGTATCGGCGAAAAGGTCATTCTTCGATGACATCGACGTCCTTCGGCGGCGTAAAGCGGAACAGGTCGAGCGATTGCTTGGGGTTTTGCGTTAGTCCGCTGAAGCTAACCCGGGTGGTCTGGCCGAAGTGGTCTTGCAGTTCCATGGCGACAACCTGACCGCCTTTTAGTCCCAAGTGAATACTGTCAAAGGTCGATTCTTTGCTTTTGGGGATGGCATTCACCCATGCAAGCCCATCGCGATTGGGGAGGTTTTTGAGCGTGTAGGTTTTATCGAGCGCGTTGTCACCAGCAAGTAGCGCCGCCGGACTGCTCTCCAGTGCCGCCGAAACCTGTTTCGAGGTCGCCTGACGCAGCTCCGGATCGTATAACCAGACGCGCTTGCCATCGCCAACAATCAGTTGCTGGTAGGGCTTGAGATAAGACCAGCGGAATTTACCTGGTCGTTGAATTGCGAAGTCGCCACTGCTCGTTTGCGTGGGTGCACCGGGCTTGCCGGAAACGACTTGACTGAATTGTCCTTGCACGCCGGTGGTGGAGGACAAAAAGCGTTTCAGGTCGCTTACCGCATCGGCGTGGGCTGTGGCTGAAACGGTCAGCACCAGGGCGGCGAACCAGCGGGCAGATGGCATGTTGACTCCGTGAGGCTGGGCATCTGTTCACATGTTTCATTGTGCGTTGCTGATCGGGGCGGTGCTTCACCCCGGGCGCACCGCTCGTAGAAGAGCGTGAACAGGTGCTGAAAAATGAAAAAGCCCCGCCAAGGGCGGGGCTTCGGGGCAGAACCGAAATTACTTGGTTGCCGGAACAACAACTTCCTTCACACCCTTGACTTCGATCTCGACGCGACGATCCGGAGCCAGGCATTCGATCAGCTGCTTGCGAGCCTTGATCTTGTTGCAAGTATCGCCGGTTACCGGGTCAGCCTTGCCGCGGCCTTCGGCGCGGATCTTGTCTGCCGGGGCACCCTTGGCAACGAGGTGATCAACAACCGACTGCGCACGACGTTGCGACAGGGCGTTGTTGTACTTGTCCGAACCGATACGGTCGGTGTAACCAACGACAACAGCTTCGCCGTCCTTCGGATCGATGTTGACGATCTCTTGATACAGCTTGTCGAGTGCGTCCTTACCGGCCGGCTTCAGGGTCGACTTGTTGAAGTCGAACAGCACGTCAGCTTGCAGGGTGAAGGTCTTGCTCTTCACGACAGGGGCCGGAGCCGGAACGACAGGGGCCGGAGCAGCAACAACCGGTTGTGGCTTCACGTAACCATCGCAGCCTTCCACAGTCGCTTGGTCTTTGCTCCAAGTGCCAGTGCGCCAGCATTCGCCGATCGAGTTCTTCACCACGCCTTCAACGTTGGTCGGTGCGACATTGGTACCGTTGGTGCTGTAAGCGGTGGTGGCGGCGATTGCCGAGCCCATGCTCAGCGCCGAAACGACAGCAAGGGACAACATGGTTTGCTTGAGCGACAGCATAGTTTTTCTCCTGGTAAATATTGGATATGGTGTTAGAACCAACCAAGCTTATTGTTTCTGGATATACCTGACAACAACCCTGCGTCAAGGCATTTTTTTTTCCAAAACCGCAGCCATTCTAATGGCGTGTCAACAAGGGCCGCAAATGAAATACGCGTGAATTTTTGCAGCAGTGGCAACGAAATTGGAGCGCGCTGACCGCCATGTTACACTGGCTCGACGCAGTTTTGCGCGGTGACCGCATTCATGTGTCATTGCCGCAGCGTCAAGAATTTCTCTTTCCCGCGCTTTCAGCGCACCGCGATTGACCTGGAAGATGTCCGAACAGCCTAGCTTCGCCAAAGAAACGATTCCCGTCAGCCTTGAAGAGGAGATGCGCCGCTCCTACCTCGATTACGCGATGAGCGTGATCGTGGGGCGCGCTCTTCCCGATGTGCGTGACGGCCTAAAACCGGTGCATCGGCGCATCCTTTTTGCGATGCATGAAAGCAACAATGTGTGGAATCGGGCCTACGTTAAGTGCGCCCGTGTTATCGGTGACGTGCTGGGTAAGTACCACCCGCACGGTGACTCCGCCGCCTACGAGGCGTTGGTGCGGATGGCGCAGGATTTCTCGCTGCGCTATACGTTGATCGATGGGCAAGGCAACTTCGGCTCTATCGATGGCGATAACGCTGCGGCCTATCGTTACACCGAATGTCGACTTGAGAAAATCTCCAGCGAGCTTCTGGCCGATATCGATAAAGAAACTGTCGACTTCACGCCGAACTACGACGAGAAAGAGCTTGAGCCGACGGTGCTGCCGACGCGGATTCCCAATCTGCTGATCAATGGCTCTTCGGGTATTGCCGTCGGTATGGCGACCAATATTCCGCCGCACAACCTGAATGAAGTGATTGATGCCGCGCTGGCGTTGCTGGCGAATGCCGAGATGACGATCGATGAACTGATCGACATCATCCCGGCGCCGGACTTCCCGACCGCAGGCATCATTTACGGCATTCACGGCGTGCGCGAAGGTTATCGCACCGGTCGCGGCCGGGTCGTGATGCGCGCTCGCACTCATTTTGAGGATGTATCCCGCGACAAGCAGGCGATCATCGTCGACGAGTTGCCGTATCAGGTGAACAAGGCCCGCCTGCTTGAGCGTATTGGCGAGCTGGTTCGCGCGAAATCCCTTGAGGGGATCAGCGAGATCCGCGACGAGTCGGACAAATCCGGCATGCGCGTGGTGATCGAGCTCAAGCGCGGCGAAGTGCCCGATGTCGTATTGAACAATCTGTACAAGCAAACCCAGCTACAAGACAGCTTCGGCATCAATATGGTGGCGTTGGTCGACGGCCAGCCGCGGCTGTTGAACCTGAAACAGGTGCTGGAATGCTTCCTCAAGCATCGGCGTGAGGTCATTACGCGCCGCACGGTATTCGAGCTGCGCAAGGCGCGTGAACGCGGCCACATCCTTGAAGGCCTGGCTGTTGCGCTGTCGAACGTCGACGAAATCATCGCGCTGATCAAGGCCGCGCCGACGCCTGCCGAAGCCAAGGCCGCGCTGATGAGCCGTACCTGGCGCTCGAGCCTGGTCGAGGAAATGCTCTCGCGCACCGACATCAACGCCTCGCGTCCGGATAGCCTGGCTGCCGAGTTCGGTTTGGGTGAAGACGGCTATCGCCTGTCCGAAGCGCAGACGCAGCGTATTCTCGAGATGCAACTGCAACGCCTGACCGGGCTGGAACAGGACAAGATCGTCGCCGAATACAAGGATGTGATGGAACGCATTCTTGATCTGCTCGACATCCTGGCTCGTCCGGAGCGCGTGACGCAGATCATCGTCGACGAAATGAATGAAGTGAAGGCGGCTTACGGCGATGCCCGCAAGTCCGAAATCATCGCGCATGGCGAAGACCTGTGCCTCGAGGACCTGATCACCCCGCAAGAGATGGTCGTGACCTTGACGCACGGCGGCTATATGAAGGCGACGCCGACCGACGAATACCGTTCGCAAAAACGTGGCGGTCGTGGCAAGCAGGCGGCGGCGACCAAGGAAGATGACTTCATCGACCAGCTGTTCGTGGCCAATACCCATGATTACATCCTGTGCTTCAGCTCGCGCGGTCGCGTTTACTGGCTCAAGGTGTACACGCTGCCGCAAGGCGGGCGTACCAGTCGCGGCAAGCCGATCGTCAACCTGCTGCCGCTTGAGGAAGGTGAAAAGATCAACGCGGTGTTGCCGGTCAAGGAATTCAGCGAAGACCGCTATATCTTCATGGCGACCGCCGATGGCACGGTCAAAAAGACCTCGCTGGCTGATTTCTCCCGACCGCGTACCGCCGGCATCATCGCGATCAACCTCGATGAGGGGAACTACCTCGTCGGCGTGGCGCTGACGTCGGGCCAGGATCAGGTCATGTTGTTCTCGGATGCCGGCAAATCGGTGCGCTTCACCGAGTCGGCCGTGCGCGCCATGGGCCGTACTGCCGGAGGCGTGCGCGGCATGATGCTGGGTGAAGATCAGCAAGTGATCTCCTTGTTGATTGCCAATGACGACAATCAGCAGGTGCTGACGGCAACGCAGAACGGCTATGGCAAGCGTACGCCGGTGGGTGATTACCGTTTGACCAGTCGTGGCACGCAAGGCGTGATCGCGATCGATACCGGTGACCGTAACGGCAAGCTGGTGGCGGCGACGCTGGTTGAAGAATCCGATGACGTGATGCTGATCACCACCGGTGGGGTGCTGATCCGTACCAAGGTCGACCAGATTCGCGAGACCGGTCGTGCGGCGCAAGGCGTGCGACTGATCAATCTGGACGAGGGCGAGAAGCTCTCCGGTCTGGAAAAAGTCTGCGAACCCGATTCGGACGACGACGAGGGTGATGACGCAGGCGTGGACGTTGTGGAGCAAAGCGATGGCTGAGAAGGCGCTACCTGGCTACTTCGGTGAGGTCATGGCGTGGTTCGAGGGCTTGCCGCAATGCAAGACGCTGGGGCTCAGGCATGTGGCGTCCGAAGCGGGCAAGGTAACGCTGGAGCTGCCTTTTCAGGAGGCATTGATCGGCAATCCGGAAACCCGCGTCGTCCATGGCGGCGCGGTGACCACGCTGATCGATACCGCCAGCGGCACGTCGCTGTTTACGCTGCTGCCGGCGCCCGAGGCGATTGCCACGCTCGATCTGCGTATCGATTACCTGCGCCCGGCCAAGCCGGATGCGCCGATTTTCTGTACCGCCGAATGCTACCGGCTCACCGAGCACATCGCCTTTACCCGGGCGACGGCGTATCAGGACGATATCGCCAAGCCGGTTGCCTATGCGGTGGCGACATTTGCGCGTGGCACCAGCCACGGCAAGGAGGCGTGATGTCTCATGTCGATGTTCGTAGCGTCGCCGATTTGAGCGATTTGCTGGCCAGGATTCCCTACGCTGGTTTGATCGGTGCCGAGGTTCGCGAGGAAAACGGTGCGCCGCTGTTCGTGCTGCCGTATCGCGAATCCAATATCGGTAACACCTTGCTGCCCGCGCTGCACGGTGGCGTCATCGGCGGCTTCCTCGAGAATGCCGCCGTGCTGCATTTGATGTGGGCGCATGAAGCATCGGTGTTGCCGCGGGTGGTTGATTTTTCGCTCGACTATCTGCGCGCCGGCCGTCCGCAAGACCTGTTTGCCCGTTGCGAGATCGTTCGTCAGGGGCGCCGGGTGGCCAATGTCCTGATGACGGCCTGGCAAGACAATGAAGCCAAGCCGGTTGCCACGGCGCGTGCTCATTTCCTGCTGGCCTGATCCCCGCCACAGACCTGATCCATGTTCAACCGGTCGTTTCCGATCGGCATTATCGAGAGAGTGAAGTATGAGCCATGTGTTCAATTTCAGTGCCGGCCCAGCCGTGTTGCCCCGCGATGTGCTGCTCACTGTGCAGGAAGAGCTGACTGACTGGCACGGCAGCGGCATGTGCGTGATGGAAATGAGCCATCGCGGCCGCGAGTTCACCCAGATCATTCACGAAGCCGAAGCCGATCTGCGCAAGCTGCTGAACATTCCGTCGAACTACCGGGTGCTGTTCATGCAGGGCGGCGCGCACTTCCAGTTCGGCATGCTGCCGCTGAACCTGTCGCGCGAAGGCGATAGCGTCGATTACGTCAATACCGGGCACTGGTCGAAAATCGCGATCAAGGAAGCGCGCCGCTTTGCCAACGTCAATGTCGTGGCCTCGGGTGAAGAGACGCACTTCAGCAGTATTCCCGATGAGGCGAGCTGGCAGCGCAGCGCCAATGCGGCGTACCTGCACTATTGCTCGAACGAGACCATCGGCGGCGTCGAATTTCCCTACATTCCGCAATCGGACGTGCCGCTGATTTGCGATATGTCGTCGAACATTCTGTCGCGGCCGATCGATGTCTCGAAGTTCGGGCTGATTTACGCCGGTGCGCAAAAAAACATCGGTCCGTCGGGCCTGACGCTGGTGATCGTGCGCGACGACCTGCTCGGTCATGCACGTCCGGGCACGCCGACCATGCTCGATTACGGCGTCCATGCCGATGCCGATTCGCTCTACAACACGCCGCCGACCTTCGGGATTTACGTGGCGGGCCTGGTGTTCAAGTGGCTGCTCGAGAAGGGTGGTCTGGCCGCGATGGAGCAACAGAATATCGAGAAGGCCGCGTTGCTGTACGAAACGATCGATACATCGGGTGGCTTCTACAGTTGCCCGGTCGACAAGCCCTTCCGCTCGCGCATGAATGTGCCGTTCCGTTTGCACGACGATGCGCTCGACGATGCCTTTCTTGGCGACGCCAAGGCCGCGGGGCTGCTGCAGTTGAAGGGGCATCGTTCGGTAGGCGGTATGCGTGCGTCGATTTACAACGCGATGCCGATCGAAGGCGTGCAGGTGCTGGCATCGTTCATGCGCGAATTCGCGCGTACTCATGGGTAAGCGTATGGCACAAGGTTCTGGCGGTAATGTGCTCGCAGCGCTGGCGAGTTTTTTCATTCCGGGTCTCGGGCAGCTGTTACAGGGGCGGCCGCTGATTGCGCTGCTGATGTTCGTGCTGGCCGGGGCGCTGTGGGTAATTTTGATGGGCTGGGTGATCCACCTGTGGTCGATCATCGACGCAGCTCGTTTTGAACCGGGCAATTGAATATGTCAGAACAAGAACAACAACTGCGGGTACACCGCGACGCGATCGATGCGATCGATGCGCAGATGCTCGAACTCCTGAATCAGCGCGCGCAGCATGCGCATACCATTGGCGAGATCAAGGGCGGCGGCATCGTCTACCGGCCGGAGCGCGAAGCGCAGGTGCTGACGCGCATCCGTGAGCTGAATCAGGGGCCGTTGTCCGATGAAACCGTTGCGCGGCTGTTCCGCGAAATCATGTCGGCGTGTCTGGCGCTCGAGCGCCCGCTGACGATCGCTTTTCTCGGCCCGGAAGGCACCTTTAGCCAGGCTGCGGCGATCAAGCATTTCGGCCATGCCGCGGCAACGCAGGCCTGTAGCTCGATCGACGATGCATTTCGCGCCGTCGAAGCGCGCGCCGCCGATTATGTTGTTGCACCGGTCGAGAATTCGACCGAGGGCGCGGTTGGCCGCACGCTGGATCTGATGGTCGGCTCGCCCTTGAAGATTTGTGGCGAGGTGGTGCTGCGGATTCATCATCACCTGTTGCGTGCGACTGCGACCAAGGACGGCATCAAGCGGGTGTATTCGCATGCGCAAAGCCTGGCGCAGTGCCATGAATGGCTGAACCGCAACCTGCCGGCCGAAGTCGAGCGAGTCTCGGTCGCGAGCAACGCCGAAGCGGCGCGGCTCGCCAGTCTCGATCCGAATGCCGCGGCGATTGCCGGTGATGCGGCGGCGGAAAAATTCCAGCTGGTGAAGCTGGCCGAGAATATCGAGGACGAGCCGAACAACACCACGCGTTTCCTGGTGCTCGGTTATCAGGAAGTCACCCCAAGCGGTCGCGATAAGACCTCCCTGGTGATCTCGGCGCCTAACAAGCCGGGTGCCTTGCACGCGCTGGTTGAGCCGCTGGCAAGGCACGGCGTGTCGATGACCAAGTTCGAGTCACGGCCGAGCCGCACCGGGCTGTGGGAATACCTGTTCTTTGTCGATGTCGAGGCGCACTCCAGCGATGCCAATCTGATCGCGGCGCTCGACGAGCTGCGTTCGACCTCGGCCTTCGTCAAGGTGTTGGGCGCTTATCCGCAGGCCGTGATCTGATTCGCTTGCGATCAAATCATCCAACAGGCCCGGCTTTTGCCGGGCCTGTTTTGTTTCCAATACGGAGAATCAAGTCATGAAATCAGTCGTTGTTTTCTGCGGTTCGCGCCATGGTGCCAAGCCCGAGTATACCGAGGCCGCACGCACGCTCGGTCGCCTGCTGGCGGAGCGGCAGATCGCCCTTGTTTACGGTGGCGGCAACGTCGGCCTGATGGGTGAGGTCGCGCATGCCAGCCTTGATGCCGGCGGCCGCGTCGTGGGCGTGATTCCGGAGTTCATGGCCGAGCGCGAGCTGGCGCTGGCGGCGTGCTCGGAATTGCTGATCGTCGATTCGATGCATACGCGCAAGGCGCGGATGGCCGAGCTGGCCGACGGCTTTATCGCGATGCCGGGCGGATTCGGCACCTTCGACGAGCTGTTTGAAATCCTCACCTGGGCGCAGATCGGCCTACACGGCAAGCCGGTCGGCATCCTCAATACCGTCGGCTATTACGACGCTTTGCTTGGCTTCATGCGGCAGACCGTGAACGAGGGCTTTGTCCACGCGAAGGAAAATGACCGCATCGTCGTCGGTGCGGAACCGGCAGACCTGCTCGATCGGCTGGCGGCCACGCCCGTACTGCCGGCGCGCTGGGGCAAGGCCGATCTGCTGAAGAAAAGCTGATTGCCGCAAGGGATGCGGGCGAGGGGCTGCTTGCGTTAAGATCGACGGCTATTTTCGCCGTTCAGACTCGCAGGATAAAAGCATGCTCGCAGAACTCGCCCCCGATTACATCCGCGCCATCGCCCCGTACCAGCCCGGCAAGCCGATTGGTGAGCTGGCCCGCGAAATGGGCTTGGATCCGGCCGACATCGTCAAGCTGGCATCGAACGAAAATCCGCTCGGCATGGGCCCGCTGGCGCAGGCTGCGGTACAGCGTGAACTGGCCGATCTGGCGCGCTATCCGGATGGCAACGGTTTCGAGCTGAAAGCCAAGATTGCGCAGAAGTTCGGCGTGGATCAGTCGCAGATCATCCTCGGAAACGGTTCCAACGATCTGCTGGACCTGATCGCGCGCACCTTCCTGACCGGCGCCGATTCGTCGGTGTACTCGCAATACGCGTTCGCGGTTTATCCGCTGGTGGTGCAGGCGATGGGCGCCGAGCAGATCGAGGTGAAGGCGATCGATTACGGCCATGACCTTGAAGCCATGCGCGCGGCGATCAAGCCCAATACCAAGATCGTCTGGATCGCCAATCCGAACAATCCGACCGGCACGCTGGCACGCCCCGGCGATCTGATCGAGTTCCTCGAGCTGTGCCCGAAGAATGTGCTGGTGGTGCTTGACGAGGCCTATACCGAATTCCTGCCGCGCGAGAAGCGTTCGGATTCGATCTCGTGGCTCAAGCAGTTCCCCAACCTGATCGTCGTGCGCACCTTCTCCAAGGCCTATGGCCTGGCCGGGCTGCGCGTCGGCATGGCGCTGACGTCGCCGGAAGTCGCCGATCTGCTCAACCGCTTGCGTCAGCCGTTCAACGTCAACAGTCTGGCGCAGGCGGCTGCGTGCGCGGCGATCGATGATGCCGATTTCCTGGCCGAATCGGTTCGGGTGAACAGCGCGGGCATGGTACAACTGACCGATGCATTCCAGCGTCTTGGCCTGTCGTTCATTCAGAGCTACGGTAACTTCGTGACCTTCCACTGCGGCGATGCCGCGCTGCTGAACCGCTTTATGCTCGAACGCGGCGTGATCATTCGCCCGCTCGCGGGCTATGGCATGCCGAACAGCCTGCGTGTATCGATCGGTCTGCCCGAAGAAAATGCACGTTTCATCGAAGTACTTGAAGAGGCAATGAACGATTGATCGTCACCTTCGTCTGAAAAGGGGCCATCCGGCCCCTTTTTTTGGACGCTGGCTCATCAAGCGTCCCAGAATCAATGAGTCGTCGGCCATCGTACCGACCAAGTTTTAGCTAACCCTTGCTACCCTCAATCATTGTGTCGCCCTGAAGCGGCATGTTTAAAAGGATATCCATATTGTCGCCAAATACGATCCCCCGCTGGACCCTGGTTTTACCGGCACTTGCCTGGGGGGCCATGCTCGCCTCGCCGTGGAGTGGCGGGCATATGGTCTTTCTGCTGATCGTTGGCATTGCACTGGCGGGAACCGTGTTCGCGGCCGTTCACCATGCGGAGGTGGTCGCCCATAAGGTGGGTGAGCCATTCGGCACGCTGGTGCTGGCGTTGGCGGTGACGGTGATCGAAGTGGCGCTGATCGTTTCGATGATGCTGCCCGGTGGCGAAGAGAAAGCCGCGCTGGCGCGCGATACCGTGTTCGCGGCGATCATGATCGTGTGTAACGGCATCGTCGGTATTTGCCTGCTTTTGGGCGGCTTGCGGCATCGCGAGCAGGATTTCCAGTTGCGTGGCGCGAGTACCGCGATGACGGTGCTGGCATCGCTGGCGGTGTTGACACTGATTCTGCCGAGCTATGCACAGGCGATACCGGGGCCGTATCTCTCGTCGACGCAACTGGCCTTTACCGGCATTGTTTCGCTGCTGCTTTATGGCACTTTCGTGTTCGTACAGACCGTTCGGCATCGTGACTACTTTCTTGCCGATGGTACGGGGAACGAGGATGCGCACGCGGAGGCCCCCTCGGCGCGTGTAGCCTGGATCAGCGGCGGCATGTTGCTGGTTTGTCTGGTCGCGGTGGTTGGGCTGGCGAAGCTGTTGTCGCCGGCGGTGGAGCTGGCGGTCGCGGGCATCGGCGCGCCGGCTGCGGTGGTCGGGATCATCATCGCCGCGCTGGTGCTTTTGCCCGAAGGCGTAGCTGCCGCGCGCGCGGCACGCGCAGACCGTTTGCAGACCAGCCTTAACCTTGCGCTTGGGTCGGCGCTGGCGACGATCGGTTTGACGATCCCGGTCGTATCCTTTGTGTACGTCGCCACCGGCCAATCACTGCTGCTGGGGCTGGAAATGAAAGAAACGGTATTGCTGGCGCTGACCTTGCTGGTGGGCTCGATGAGTTTGGCAACCGGGCGCACCACCGTGCTGCAAGGCATTGTTCATCTGGTGATTTTCGCGTCCTTCCTCTTCTTTGCCATCGTGCCTTGAGTTTGCCGGGCTCGATATGACCAACAAAAAAGCGACCGGACAGGTCGCTTTTTTGTTGGTCGAGGCAAACTTATTTTTTGAGCAGATCGCGGATTTCGCGCAGCAATTGCACGTCTTCCGGCGTGGCGGCAGCCGGTGCGGCTGGCTCTTCACGCTTGAGCTTGTTCATGGCCTTGACGACGATGAAAATTGCGAAGGCAACGATGGTGAAGCTGATCATGGTGTTGATGAATACGCCCAGATTGAGCGTCACCGCACCCGCTTTCTGCGCCGCATCCAGCGTGGCGTAGGGGCCGGGAACCTTGCCTTGGGCCAGTGTCAGGAACAGATTGGCAAAGTCGACCTTGCCGATCAGGAAGCCGAGCGGCGGCATGATCACATCCTTGACCAGCGAGTCGACGACCTTGCCGAAGGCGGCGCCGATAATGACACCGACCGCGAGGTCGATGACATTGCCGCGCATGGCAAATTCCTTGAATTCCTTGAACATGTGTATCTCCGTTATTTTTGGCGATGCGGTTTGCAATCAAGGTGCAGACCGAATGCCTGTAAGCCTAGCCAGCACTGCTAAAAGCTGTCAACGCCCTTTGATGCGAGTCAGGTAGCAGGTGATTTCTTCTCTATCGTGATACAGCTGCTTGGCCGTCAGCTGGTACTCGATGCCGGCGCTATACAAGGCGCCGTCGATCAGCCCGAAGCAACGCTCGATTTCGGCCCAGCGTTTTTTCATCGGCAGCTTCAGATTGAAGACCGCATGGCGGGTATGGCCGCGAACAAACCAGTCCGCGATCAACTGGGCGATGCGTGCCGGTTGTTCGACCATATCGCAGACCAGCCAATCCACGGGACTTTGCGGCCGATACTTGAACCCATCCTGACGCAGGTGTTTTACATGCGGGTGGATCGCCATATCACCCTTCATCGGGCCATTGTCGATTGCGAACACCTTGAGGCCGTGGCTGACGAGCTGGAAGGTCCAGCCGCCGGGCGCGGCACCCAGATCGACGCCGACCATGCCGGGCTTCAGTTTGCTCTCCGCATCCGGCACCAGGATCATCAACGCTTCGGCGAGCTTGAGCGTCGAGCGGCTTGGCGCACCGGTCGGCATGCGCACGCGGGCGATGCCAAGCGGCCATGGGCTGGCCAGCGCGGGCTTGGCCAGCGTGATCCAGGCTTCGGACATCGAGGTGAAGAACAGGTGCAGCCGATAGCGGCCGCGACGCTCGTCGATGGCTTTGCGTTTTTGCAGTGCCTCTTCGACGATGCCGCCAAAGCGTTTGCAAAAGCCCGAAAGCGGTTTGCCTTCATCACTATCGGAGTGCTCAAGCCAGACCGCTTTCCACGGTGCGGCGTAATGGGCATCCAGCTCGGCCAGCGCATTGGTAATGGGAGTGAGGCGATCGCGTTCACCCAGTGTGACCTTGGCCAGGGCCAGTAGCGCCTGACGGGTAAAGATCAGTTGGGCGACATCGAGCTGTTGGTGCAGTTCCATCAGCTCGACGCTATCGTCAGCCTCGAAGATGGCGTAGCCGGCGCCAGTCTGCCAGCGGCCATCGAGCGGATAACGCGCCGCGAACTCCTGTTGGCAGTCGGCCTCGAAGCCGGGACGGCAATAAAGCAGCAGGGCGGGGTTCATCGCAGCGACTCGCAAAACCGCAAAGGATAACTCATTTGGCGCTCCATCTGCTCGGCCAGGCCGGGGAAGCAGGTCGTTTTGCCGTTGTTCGGTATCGTCGCTGGCGCAGGGCGATCCAGCCTCTAAGCTGATTAGCATAGGCGTTGAAAAGGCCGGATATGCGTACTGCTCGCGTTCCCGAGTATAAAACCATTCCCAAGCCGGGAAGCCGGGTCGCCATTGTCGGTGCGGGCCTGGCAGGTCTGACCTCGGCCTGGCTGCTGGCTCGCGACTATCGGGTGACGCTGTTCGAGGCGAGGGCGGTGCCGGGTGGCCATGCCAAAACCGTTGAGGTCGAGCTGCAGGGCAAGCGTCACGGCATCGATACCGGATTACTGGTTTTCAACGAGCGCGGCGATCCGAACCTGAGCGCCTTGTTCGGCGCTCTGGATACGCACTTGCAGCGAGCGGAAATGTCATTCGGCGTCTCGGTCGATGGCGGGCGGCTGGAGTGGGCGACCAAGGGCTTTGGTGGCGTATTCGCACAACGCCGCAACCTGGTCTCGCCGCCGTTTCTGGGCATGCTCGTCGACATCATGAACTTCAAACGCCAGGCAGGGCGGGATCTGATCAAGGTAATTGCGACGCAGATCAGCCTGGCGCAGATGCTTGCCCAGCGGGGTTACGGCCGGGCCTTTCGCGATGACTACCTGCTGCCGATGGCTGCAGCGATCTGGCGCAATCCGGGTGATGATGTTCTGCAATATCCGGCGGCGTTCTTTTTGCGCTACTACCTGGAGCACGAGCTGTCACCGCGTGCGCATCATTCGGGGTGGTGGGGCCCGGGGGGGGGGACGCAAGCTTGCGTGCAACGCTTGTTGGCTGCGGTTCCGGGGATTCGCCTCGCAACGCCGGTGCTCGCCGTGCGACGCGATGCACGCGGTGTGGTGCTGGCCAGCGCTGAGGGTGATGAGCGTTTCGACGCGGTGGTGCTGGCAATCCACGCACCGGACGCCCGCGCTTTGCTGAGCGATGCCACCGAGGCCGAAGCTGCGGTGCTGAACGCTGTGCGCTATCAAACCCGTTCCGCGTATTTGCATGCCGATCGCCGGCTGTTGCCGATCCGGCGCAAGGTCTGGTCGGCGTGCAATTACCTCGGAAACCGTAGTGGCTTGCGCCCAAGCGGGATCAGTTTCCTTATCAACAAGCTGCAGCCGTTGCCGTTTGACGCGCCCTTGATCATGACGCTCAATCCGCCATTCGAACCCGCTTCGGCCAGCGTGTTCGACTGTTGCGACCATGCGATCCCGCTGCTGGATCATGCTGCGGTTCACGCCCAGGCGCGGCTGGCTGGTTTGCAGGGGCTGCGCCAGACCTGGTTTGCCGGTGGCTGGACGGGTGCCGCATTCGTTGAGGATGAGGTGATCTCGGCGCTACGGATAGCCGCCGATTTCGGCGTGCTGCCGTCCTGGGCTGTCTTATAGGACGGGAACAGTGCTGCGATTGTGGTGATCGGTCTCGCAGCCAACTAATCGGCCAAATATTTTTCATCGTCGAAGCTGGCCACCCATTGCGGCCGGTAAATCACCAGCAGTGCCATATTGCTACCGGTGGTGAAGGCTTCCGGCCAGCCCATCAGGAAGTAATACGGCAGCTGTTCGCTCAAGAGAAACTCGAGCGGGTAGGCGCCGACCGCAGCCAGCAGGCCGCAGGTGAGCAGGCCGACCGCCCACATCGACAGCGCAGCGGCGGCGAAGGCGTTGAGGAAGATGTAAATGAAGTAGTTCAGCGGCAAGCGCCGCTGCGCCATGCCGAGCAAGCCCTGGGTCAGGGTGCAGGGCAGCGCGGCGGTGATCAGCCACGACAGGCCGAACGCGCCCCAGCCGGCATGACCGAAGCCGGTGTCGATCGCCAGTGCTGCGGCCAGACCGAGCAGCGCGCGATCACGGCCGGCGATCAGTGTCAGCGCGGTGGCGCCGATCAGGTGGAAGGACAGCCCCGGCTGGATGCTGGCCTTCATCTGCCACAAGGTCAGCGCGGCGATGGTACAGCCCAGCCAGCCGGTGATCGCCGACTGCGACAGTGCGAACCACGGTACGCGCAGTGCGGCACGGATCAGCAGCAGTACGGCGGCGATCCATGACAGCGAAAGCAGCCAGAGCGGAAATTGTGACGAAACGAAGTTCATGTCGAGTGATGGTAAGGCGGCAGCCGGCATCTTAGTGTAGCCGGCGGCCGGCTGCAGCCGGTGCGCATGACCGTGTGCCATTGCCGTGCAGATCGGGATGACCTTGCCCGCTGGCATGGCCGGGTCTGGCTGCCCGATCCGCCGGGGGAAGGCTGCGCGACGTTTGGCGGGCTTGCGCTTACTGGGGCGTGTACGGCACGCCCTGATCCCAGCGTGACTGCCAGTGCGCCACGTACTGCCGGGTAATATCGGGCATGTCGCGCAATACGATGACGTTCTCCGAGTTCTCGGTCTCGGCCGATGGCGCGTAGTTGAACGAGCCGGTTTCCACCGTTTTGCCGTCGACGATGATCACCTTGTCGTGCTGGATGTTGTAGTGGTCGTCGATCCGCAGTTGTACGCCGTGACTGGCGACATACTGCATCGCTTTCTGGCTGGGCTTGCCTAGGTTGCGTTTCTTGTCGATGACCACACGGACGTCCACGCCGCGGGCCTGCGCAGCGGCCAAGGCTTGCATGATGTCGGGTGCGGTGAAGCTGTAGGCCATCATCTGGATGCTTTTTTTGCGCTGCCGATGGTCTGCAACACCAGCGTTCGCGCCGAACCTTCGGGCGAAAAGCCGACCTCGACACCGGGTGCGGCGAATGAAACGGCGGGAAGGCCCACGAGGGCCGCCAAGGCGATGCGCTTGAACCACGGGTGTAATTTCATGAAGGTGACGCTCCGATCTGCTGCAGCAACATTACGCCTGCGCGGATTTCTTCGGCGCCAAAGAAAGGCCGATCGCCACAATTTACACTTCCGACTGGCTGGTGAAGGTTTTTCGCGGACGAAAAAAAGCGGCAGGATAAACCTGCCGCAAACCCGGAAATTGACGACCTGTCAGGCGGCTGCAAAGACCCAGCAATCGTTGGCGGGGAACTCGACCCAGTATTCGCCGGCGTTGCGTGGATCGTTGCCATAGGCGCGGAAGCGCGTCTCGCCCTGATGGAACAGGTACTCCCAGCGGTCGCCCAGATACATGGCGGTGATCAGCTTGGCCTTGATGCGGTTGTGGCCAGGGCCGTCGACGACGCGAACGCGTTCGAGCCGGATCACGGCCTGCGCATCGGCGCCGGCGGCGAGCCAGTCGCGTGCCTGGCCGTGCAGCTCCCAGCCATCGCCGGCCAGCTTCACCTGCTCGCCTTCGACCGAGACGACCTTGGCGTTGAGCTTGTTGTTGCTGCCCATGAATTCGGCGGTGTACAGCGAGTTGGGCGAGGCATACAGCTCGGCCGGCGTGCCTTCCTGTTCGATCTTGCCGTTCTTGAGCAGGAGGATGCGGTCCGACATCGCCATCGCTTCGGTCTGGTCGTGGGTCACGCACAGCGCCGACAGATTGAGCGAGACGATCAGCTCGCGCAGCCAGGCACGCGCTTCTTCGCGCAGCTTGGCGTCGAGGTTGGACAGCGGTTCGTCGAGCAGGATCACCGGCGGGTTGTAGACCAGCGCGCGGGCAATCGCGACGCGCTGCTGCTGGCCGCCCGAGAGCTGGAACGGGAAGCGCTCGGCCAGATGGCCGAGGCCAAGCTGATCCAGCGCCTTCTGCACGCGCTGCTTGATCTCGGCCTGCGGCACCTTGCGCAGGCTGAGGCCGTAGCCGACGTTGTCGAACACGGTGCGGTGCGGCCACAGCGCGTACGACTGGAACACGAGGCCGAGCGAGCGTTGTTCGACCGGCAGATTGGTGTTTTTCGCACCGTCGTACAGTGCCTTGCCGTCGAGCAGGATCTGCCCGCTCGAGGGTTGCTCGAGCCCGGCGACGGCGCGCAGCAGCGTGGTCTTGCCGCTGCCCGAGGCGCCGAGCAGCGAGACGACTTCGCCTGCCTTCAGGTGGAACGACACGCCCTTGAGGATGGGAGTGCTGTCGTAACTGAGGTGCAGGTCTTCAACGATGAGCTTAGTCATGAAGTTTCACTCCGAAACGCAGGGCGACAGCCAGACCGGCGCCGACCATAAGGATGTTGATGACGGAAAGGGCGGCAACCTGATCGACCGCGCCGGTGGCCCACAGCGACACCATCAGTGCGCCGATGACTTCGGTGCCCGGCGAGAGCAGATACACGCCGGTCGAGTACTCGCGTTCGAAAATCATGAAGATCAACAGCCAGCTGGCCATCAGCCCCGAGCGGATCAGCGGCAGCGTCACATAGCGACTGGTCTGGCCACGGGTGGCGCCGACGCTGCGGGCGGCTTCTTCGAGTTCCGGGCCGACCTGCATCAGCGCGCCCTGAATCAGCCGCATGCCGTAGGCCATCCACACGACCATATAGGCGAGCCAGATCGAGAACATCGAGTTCTTCAGTTCCTTGAATCCCGGCACGAACAGAAACACCCACAGGAAGGCGAGGCCGGCGAGCAGGCCCGGCACCGCACGCGGCAGCAGCACCAGATAATCCATCAGCTTGCTGCCCCAGTCGTTGCGGCGGTGGCCGGCAAAGCCGACGGCGGTATAGCACGCCACGGCCATGGCGCCGCCGAGGATGCCGACGCCGAAGCTGTTGATGATGGCGCGCACCAGACTGTCGTTCTCGAACAGATCGGTGAAGTTCGACAGCGTGAAGACTTCCATCAGCGGCACGCCCTGGCCCCAGTGACTGACAAAGGCACGCAGCGTGATTCCGGAAATCGGCACGAACACCGTCACCACCAGCCACAGCAATACGATGCCCATGGCCACCCAGCGCCAGTTGCCGAGCGGCAGTGCATGCTGGCGGGCGGCCTTGCCCTTCATGGTGATGTAGCGGTTGGCGTTGCGCAGCAGCCGGCGTTGCAGCAGCACGAGCGGGAAGGTCACCAGAATGATCAGCACCGCGACCGTCGCCATCAGGTGGTAGGACGGAATGCCAAGCTTGTTGGTCAGCTTGTACAGATAGGTGGTCAGTACCAGATGGCCTTCGGGATCACCGAGCACCAGCGGCAGGCCGAACACTTCGAAGCCGAGGAAGAACACCAGCACGCCGGCGAACAGCAGCGACGGCATCACCATCGGCAGGCTGACATCGCGGGCGACGCGGAAGGGGCTGGCACCGGAGACGCGGGCGGCCTCTTCGACGTCCGAACCCAGATTGCGCAGCGACGACGACGCGTACAGGTACACGTGCGGTACGTGGGTCAGACCGGCGATCAGCGTGATGGCCCACAACGAGTAGATATTCCACGGTGCTTCGGCGGTGCCGAACAGCGACATCCACCAGGCCGAGTAGAAGCCGACCGGGCCGGCGGCAACGACGTAGCCGAAGCCGAGCACCATCGGCGACACGAACACCGGCGTCAGCAGCATCGGTTCGAGCCAGCGACGGCCGGGCAGATCGGTGCGCGCCATCAGGAAGGCAAGCACACCGCCCATCGGCACGGCGATGAACAGCATGCCGAAGGCAATGGCACAGGTGTTCTTCAGCGCCGACCAGAAGTCGGGGTCGTCGAACACGAAGCGGTAGGCTTCGAGCGACACCGTCTTGTTCGGCATGAAGAACGGCGCGCTCAGGAAGCTCTGGAAAAAAATCAGCGACAGCGGCAGCGCAACCACGATCACGGCGATGGCGATGGTCAGCCAGCGGCCGAATCCGGCGTAGGCCCGCCAGGGGCTGCTGCCGCCAGCCGGTGCCGCGGCCGGCAGCGGCACGCTGCCCTGAAGCGAAGTGATGGAACTCATGGCAATACTCCAGCGACCGCGGCCAGAAGCCGCGGCGCAATCACATGCGGGAGAAAAGAAGCTAGGGCCGGTTTAGCGCTTGACGGCCTGTTGCCATTGCTTGAGGAACTCGAGCCGCTTGGCCTGATCGAGATAGACCAGCAGACCGGTGCCGACCTGGATCGGCTTGAGGCTGTTGCCCAGTTGCTTGGTCAGCCCGGCCATCGAGGTTTCACCGGCGACATCGTTGCGGATCGAGAACAGGTCGGCATCGTTGGCGAGCACGGTCTGGCCGCGCTTGGAGAGCAGGTAGTCCAGCCACAGCTTGGCGGCGTTCGGGTTCTTGGCGGCCTTGGTGATCGATGCCAGACGGCTCATCACCAGCGTGTAGTCCTTCGGGTACACGTAGCCGATCGACGGGTCCTTCTTGGCCTTGGCGTAGGCGTACGAGCCGATGATGTTGTAGCCGATCAGGTTTTCGCCCGAGGAAATCCGCTCCATCATCGCGCCGGTCGACGATTGCAGCTTCAGGCCGGTGCCACCCATGGTCTTGACCATGTCCCAGATCGCCGCGCCGCCGACGCGCACGTCCTGGGTCAGGTAGCTGAAGCCGACGCCGGATTTTTCAATGTCGTAGGTGGTGACCTTGCCCTTGAACTTGCCCGGATTGGCCTTGAGGATGCGAGTCAGATCGGCGTGGCTTTGCGGTACTTCGGCAGGCGTCAGCAGGCGCTTGTTGTAAACGATGGTGATCGGCTCGAAGGTCGTGCCGTAGGCCTGCTTTTGGTAGGTCGACCAGTCCGGCATGTTCGGTGCTTCGGGCGAGGCGTAGCTGGCGATATAGCCGTCATTGACGAGCTTGAGCTGCAAGTCCATCGCCGAGCTCCACAGCAGGTCGGCGGTGGTGCCGCCGGCGGCGCTCTCGGAAATGAAGCGGTTGTACAGCTCGGTGCTGTTCATGTCGTTGTATTCGACCTTGATGCCCGGGTACATGGCCTCGAAGTCCTTGATCAACGGTTTGACCGCGGCGCTGTCGGTGGTCGAATAAACGATGACCTTGCCTTCCTTGGTGGCGGCGCCGACCATCGTGGCATAGTTGCCGGGATAACCGGCCGGAATGCTCGTCGCCGCTGCGGTGCCGACGATGGAACAGCTGGCCACGGCCAGGGCAAAACGGGTAAAGCGCTTCATATCGATCTCCAAAGCAGGCCTTGTCGGCTCGTCGGTTCGGATGTGTTTCATCCGTGTGAAACGATCCTAAGCGCCGAGCGCTTTCAATTTGCTTTCCAGGCACCAGATCGATGCAAATCGCCGTTGCGGCGATCCCTGATGGTGCATGCGTCGCCCGCTAACGATACTGAAATGGTCCCCGAATTCGCTGATGCCGCCATGCGCCTGCTCCTTGTAGAAGACAACCTTTCGCTTGCCGATTCGCTCACCAAAGCCCTGAACCAGTGCGGGTTTGCGGTCGATTGCATGCATAACGGCAGCGATGCCGATCAGGTCTTGCGGACCGAGGATTACGCACTGGTGATCCTCGATCTGGGCCTGCCCAAACTCGACGGGCTGGAAGTGTTGCGTCGACTGCGGCAACGGCGCAACAAAGTCCCGGTGCTGATCCTGACCGCGCAGGGGTCGGTCGACGAGCGCGTCAAGGGGCTCGACCTTGGGGCCGACGATTATCTGACCAAACCCTGTGACCTGACCGAACTCGAAGCACGGGCGCGGGCGCTGATCCGCCGCAGCCACGGTTTCGACAGCGCCGAACTCACATTCGGGCCGCTGCGCTATGACAGCGTCAGCCGGGTATTCAGCCTTGCCGGTGGCACGCTGAACCTGACGCCGCGCGAGCACGCGGTGCTCGAGGTGTTGCTGATGCGCGCCGGCAAGGCGGTCAGCAAGGAGGCGCTGTCGGAAAAGATATTCGGGCTGGACGAATCCAGCAGCCCCGATGCGATCGAAATCTACGTGCACCGGCTGCGCAAGAAGCTCGACGGCAGCGGCGTTGCCATCGTCACGCTGCGCGGACTCGGCTATCTGCTGGAAGCGCGCGATGCGGCAGCGTAGCCTGCGGCGCTATCTGACGGTGTGCCTGCTGGTGCCGCTGCTGGTGCTGCTCAGTATCGATGCGGTGCTGACCTATCACCGCGCCCGGCAGTCGGCCGATGCGGCGTTCGACCGCAGCCTGTTCACGTCGACCAAGGCGATGGTCGAGGGCATCACCATCCAGAACGGCCAGATCATTGTCGACATTCCGTATCTGGCGCTGGAAATGTTCGAATCCAACGCCGCCGGCCGCGTGTATTACCGCGTGACCGAAGAGCACGGTGCCGAGCTGACCGGTTACAAGGATCTGCCGCTGCCGAAGCGGCAGGATCAGGAATTCTACAAACCGCGTTTTTACGATGCCGAGTATCAGGGCGACACCATCCGCATTGCGGCGATTCGCCAGCGGGTGCATGACGTCGTGAGCGCGCAGACGCGGATCGTCTGGGTACTGATCGGCGAAACGCCCGAGTCGCGGCGCGAACTGGCCCGGCAGATCCTGATCGGCGCGATCTTGCAGGATCTGCTGCTCGTGGCGCTGTCGCTGGCCATCGTGCTGCTGGCGGTCAGCTTCGGCCTCAAGCCGCTGCGGCGATTGTCGGCCAAGGTCAAGGACAAGGATGCCGACGATTTGCAGCCGCTCGACGCGACCGAGTTGCCGACCGAGCTCAAGCCGCTGGTCGAAGCGATGAACCAGTACATCGCGCGGATCGAGCGCATCCTCAACGATAGAGGCCGTTTTTTTGCCGATGCGGCACATCAGCTGAAAACGCCGCTGGCGGTGCTGCAGGCCAAGGTCGAGCTGGCGCTGCGCGAGGACGAGCTGCCGGTGGTGAAACAGCAGTTGCGCGAACTGCTCGATACCGTCCGCTATGCGTCGCGCGGCGTGAAGCAACTGCTGTCGCTGTCGAGGCTGGCGCCGGATCACTTTCTGGTCGTGACCTACAGCGATGTGGATCTGACGCTGCTGGCGCGCGATGTCGCCCTCGACTGGGCGCCGGTGGCGCGGCGTAGTGATGTGGATCTGGGGTTCGAAGGGAACGAGGTGATGGCGATCTCGGGAAGGCCGGAACTGCTGCAGGAACTGGTCGGCAACCTGATCGACAATGCCATCCGTTACGCCGGTCCCGGCAAGATGGTGACGGTCAGAACGACCGGGATCGAAGGGTATGCGCGCCTGCAGGTGATCGACAACGGCCCGGGCGTTCCCGAGGACGAGCGCGACAAGGTGTTCCGGCGCTTTTACCGGATACCGGGCTCGCAAGTGGAAGGCAGCGGCCTGGGTCTGGGCATCGTGCATGAAATCGCCCGGCTGCACGACGCGAGCATTGCGCTCTCGCATACACCGGGCGGTGGTTTGACGGTGACGGTGGATTTCCCGGCCGTTCCGCCTGCGGTGGGCTGAAGGTCAGCCGCGCAAGCGCCACTGCCTGTCGACAATCTCGCCTAACTGCATCAGCCGGCCGTGAAAGAAGTGGCCGACGCCGGGGACGACGATGATCGGCAACTGCTGCGGCCGCGCCCAGTCGAGCACCGCGGCAAGGCTGATGACTTCGTCTTCCTCGCCGTGGATCACCAGCGTATCGGCCGGCACCGTCGGGTAGTCGCTGTAGCGACTGACCGCCGGGCCGACGAGGATCATGCCTTCGACTTCATCGTCAGCGAGGCGTGTCCGCAGCTGCGATTGCACATAGGTGCCGAACGAGAAGCCGGCGAGCACCAGCTTGGCGGCATCCGGGTGTGCCGAACGCGCGTACGCCAGTACCGCTGCCATGTCGTCGGGCTCATCCTTGCCGCGGCTGTGCTCGCCTTCGGAGTTGCCGACGCCGCGCAGGTTAGGGCAATAGGCGATATAGCCGAGCCGCGACAGCGTCTTGGCCAGCGTATGCACGACCTTGTTGGTGAAGGTGCCGCCCTCGGTCGGGTTCGGGTGCGCGATCAGCGCGATGCCGCGGACGCTGTCGAGCGCCGAATCGAGGCGCAGGCATTCAAGCTTGCCGGCCGGGCCGGTGATCTCGAGCAGTTCGAAGGCGGGGGCTTTACGGGGTGCGTTCATGTTTGTCGGACTGTGAGCGAAGTTGAAGTCGAATGCTGCGGCGCTTGAGCCACCAGCGAGCCGGTAGCCACAGCACCAGCAACCACGGCAGGAGGACCGCTGCGAATGTCAGCAGGGCCGCCAGGCTTCGGGTGAGGTTGAGGCCGATATCGTGCCAAGCATCGACCAGCGGGACAAGGATGCTGCGTTCGGCAATGGAGCGCGCTGCGCGCAATTCCACGTCGACCCTGACCTTTTCGGTCTGGTTGGCAAGCGCCAGTCGCAGGCCCGCTGCGGCGTCGAGTTGGGTTTGCGCGGCGGCCAGTTCCTTTTGTACCGCCAGCAGCTCTTCCAGCTTGGCGTTGCGATTGTTGAGCATCTGACGCAGGTTGTCGCGCAACTGGGTCAGGTTTTTCAAACGGGCTTCGGTATCGATGACCGCGTCGGTCTTGTCTTCGCGCTCGGTCGATTGCGAGACGATGCTGCCTTGCGTGCCCAGACCCGCCAGATAGCCAGCGAAGGAACCGGGTGCAATGCGCAGCGAGAGCCGTGCCGAGCCCGGCGTGTGTGTGCCTTCGCGCTGCAATGTCGTGGAAAGCAGTTCGCATTGCGGCTCGACGCACCGCAGCTGGGCTTGTAGCCAGGCGGCTTCAAGTTTCTCTGGTGAGGTCTCCACGGTCAGGGCATGGCTTACCGCGATGTGGCGCTTCCCCACTGCTGGGCCGGCTTTTGCCGCTTCGGTCGCTGTTGCGGATGGGGCTGCTGCGTAGTCGGCGGAGGAGCTTGCCTCCTCCTTCTTGCCGCAGCCAGCCAGTGTAGCGACGACGAGCAGTAGCGCGAGGCCGTGGCCGAGTTTCATAGCTTCAGCCGTTCGACCACGCGTCCGTGAACGAGGTGTTCGTCGACGATCTCGTCGATATCGCTCTCGTCGACATAGGTGTACCAGGTCTCTTCCGGGTAAATCACGATCACCGGACCTTCCTCGCAACGCTCCAGACAGCCCGCCTTGTTGATGCGCACGCCACCGGGGCCGGCCAACTTGAGCGATTTGACCCGCGCCTTGGCGTGCTCCCATGCAGCGACCGAGCCGCAGTTGGCGCAGCTCTGGCGCTCGCCCGGCTCGCGCTGGTTCAGGCAGAAAAACACATGGTGCTTGTAGTAGCTCATCGGTGTTCCCGTTTACTGCTGTTGAACCGGCTTGGTGTGCGCGGTAACGAAGAAGGGCAGGCCATCGGTATCCAGATCGGGCTGGATCGTTTCGATCACGCGCACCTCATCCACCTGGCACTCCTGCATCAGGCCCTGCACGAAGGCGTGAACCTGCTCGGCGCTGTCGAGCGGTGCCAGTGGCCAGACATAGCCTTCCCAGCGCTCGGCATCCTCGCGGCTGGAGAAGGTGAGGCGGATTTCGCCGCCTTCATGCGCGGCCATGGTGATCACCGGCGTGCGGCCCTTGCTGCGGATGCTGCGCAGCGCGTTGCTGGCGGCGACCTGCAGGCGGGTCTCGAGTACGGTCACCCGGCCGGTTTCCTGCGCCGCGAGCCAGCTTTGCGGCACGCGCGGAATCGGGAACAGCGTCACACCCGGCGTCTTGAGCGTGTCGCTGAGCAACTGCGCCAGCGGCATGCCCCAGCTGCCGACGGCGCCGCCGAGACGGATGACCGGTGCGGCATCGGCAGGCTGGATCGCGACACCAACGAGGTAGCGCAGGAAAACGCCTTCATCCTTGAAGGTGATCGGCGCCGCGCTGAATTCGCCCGGTAGCGAGCCGGCGCTGGTGATCGTTTCCTGCCAGCGTACCAGTTGCGCCGGATTGACCGCTGCCAGTTGCTCGGCGCCGATCAGTGCGCCACCAAGCCAGGCGTCGGTATCGCCGGCGATCACACCGTGCTCGCGCAGCAAGGCCAGAACGGCATCGGCATCGATCTCACCGGCGAGCCTGGCTTCGCCCTTGTGACCGGCGACAAAGACGATGGGTAGCGCAAACGGCACCGCATGATCGATGGCTTGCGCCGGCGTCTCGACTGCGTTGCGCAGCGTTTGCCACAGCACCTTGTACGCTTCCAGCGTCGGCGCTTGCGTCAACGCGCCGTTCAGGCCGTAGTGATCGCCGGTCATCAGCAGCTCGCCAACCACGCCGTTCAAGGCTTCGCGCTTTTGCTGCACATCGGCGGGTTCGCTGGCAGTCAGAAAGGCCATCAGGCTGCGAATCACCGGGTTCTTGGCATTCACGCGCGGATAGAGGCGGGGATCGGGCAGGTACATGTGAGCGGGCCAGTGAGCAAAAAAGTAATTATACCGCGCGGTGGATGGGCCGGCGCGGGCGACTAAGCCTTGCACGATTTATGCTTTCTAAATATGCAAGCTCTTGAATTCATTTGACAATCTTTCATTCAGTGCGGTAGATTCAAGCCTCTGTTGAGGTGCGAAATTCGTGTCTTGATGGGTTTCTCCTTTGTAGATGTTGTTGGTAGCCCGGATCCGTTTACGTGTCCGGGTTTTTTTTCATCTGGAGTTTCTGCAATGACCAAACCGGTGTTCATCGATCGCACCTTCCTGGCTGAATTGAGTCAGGAAGCAGCGCAAAGCCCGCGCTTGCGAAAAAATCGTAATTTTCATGCGGGTAATGACGACGCCTGTCACCGTTTGCTCAATGCGCTCGAACCCGGCACCTATATTCAACCGCACTGCCATCTGGCCGCGGACAAGGAAGAAACGCTGATCGTGCTGTGCGGCCGCATCGGGGTCTTGCTGTTTGACGCCGCCGGCCAGGTCATTGCAGCGCGCGAATTGATTGCCGGTGGCGAAACGGTAGGCATCAATGTGGTGCCCGGTGTCTTCCATAGTCTGGTCGCACTCGAAGCGGGTTCAGTGTTTTTCGAGAGTAAGGCCGGGCCGTATCAGGCGCTCTCGGTGGCCGAAAAAGCATCGTGGGCACCGACGGAAGGCGAGAGCGGTGTTGCGGATTTTCTTGAGGCCATGCTGGCGCACTTTGCGCGTTAAAGCGTATCGACTTCGTTGAAGGTCGATTGATCCTCGACTTGCGCCTCGATCGCCTCAACGCGATCAACCCGTGCCGAATCGGGGCCGATGCGTGCCCAGTGCAAAAAATCATCAATCGCAGCCGTGCGGCCCTGTGCCTGAATTTCAACCGAGCCATCGAGACGATTGCGCACCCAGCCGGTCAGATTGAGCCTGAGCGCCTCCCGGACCGTATAAAAACGAAAGCCGACGCCTTGTACCTTGCCGTAGACGCGCAGGCGCTTGGCGATGAATTCATCCATGGCGTACTCCTCCTCTCCAGAAAAAATAAAACCGGCTACACAGAGCCGGTTTTATTTTAGCCGTACAGGGACAGGCGAGTTTACTTGACCCGCATCCCCGGCTTGGCGCCGCTGTCCGGGCTCAGGATATACAGGCCGCCATCGCCGCCGGCCGCGAGCACCATGCCCTCTGACATGCCGAACTTCATCTTGCGCGGTGCAAGGTTGGCAACCATCACCGTCAGCCGGCCTTGCAGCTCTTCGGGCTTGTACGCCGATTTGATCCCGGCGAAGACGTGGCGGGTTTCATTGCCGATATCCAGTGTCAGCGACACCAGCTTGTCGGCGCCTTCGACCGCCTTGGCTTCGACGATCATCGCCACGCGCAGGTCGATCTTCATGAAGTCGTCGATGCTGATGGTCTCGGCAATCGGCGGGACGTCATAGTCGAGCGCCGGCTTGGTTTCGATCGGCGCCAGCGATTGCTTGTTTTCTTCAACCATGGCTTCGATCGCTTTCGGATCAATCCGCGTCATCAGATGCGAATACGGGTTGATGCAGTGGCCGAGCAGCAAGGAGCCCGCGTCGAGCCAACGCAGCGGCGCGATGTTGAGGAAGGCTTCGACATCGGCGGCGAGCTTGGGTAGTACCGGCTTCAGGTAGATCGTCAGCAGGCGGAAGGCGTTGATCAGAATCGAGCAAACGCGCTGCAGCTCGGCGTCCATACCTTCCTGCTTGGCCATTTCCCACGGCTTGTTGGCATCGACGAACTGATTGACCTCGTCGGTCAGCGCCATGATGTCGCGGATCGCGCGGCTGAAGTCGCGGTTCTCGATCAGTTGTGCCAGATCATCACTCGCGGCTTGCAGCTTGGCCAGTACCGGCGCGTCGCCCAGGTCGCGTGCCAGTTCGCCGCCAAAACGCTTGGTGATGAAGCCGGCGGCGCGGCTGGCGATATTGACGTATTTGCCGATCAGATCGCTATTGACGCGAGCGGTGAAGTCTTCGAGGTTGAGGTCGATGTCCTCGATCGCGCTATTGAGCTTGGCGGCGAAGTAATAGCGCAGCCATTCCGGGTTCAGGTGGTTCAGATACGATTCGGCGGTGATGAAGGTGCCGCGGCTCTTGCTCATCTTGGCGCCATCGACGGTCAAAAAGCCGTGCGCGTTGATGCCGGTCGGGGTGCGATAGCCGCTGTATTCGAGCATCGCCGGCCAGAACAAAGCGTGGAAGTAGAGGATGTCCTTGCCGATGAAGTGGTACAGCTCGGTGGTCGAATCCTTGTTCCAGTATTCGTCGAAATCCAGACCCAGGCGATCGCACAGGTTTTTGTGGCTGGCCATGTAGCCGACCGGCGCATCAAGCCAGACGTAGAAATACTTGCCCGGCGCATCGGGGATCTCGAAGCCGAAATACGGTGCGTCGCGGCTGATATCCCAGTCGTTCAGACCGGCTTCAAACCATTCCTGCATCTTGTTGGCAGCGCCTTCCTGCAAACGCAGGCGCTCGGCATTGCCGACCACGGCCTTGCCGGTGGTCCAGCCCTTGAGGAAGTCTTCGCATTCACCGAGGCGGAAGAAAAAGTGTTCGGAGTCGCGCAGCACCGGCGTCGCGCCGGAGACCGCCGAATACGGATTCTTCAGTTCGGTCGGGCCGTAGGTGGCGCCGCAGACTTCACAGTTGTCGCCATACTGATCCTTGGCGCTGCACTTCGGGCATTCGCCCTTCACAAAGCGATCGGGCAGGAACATGTTCTTTTCGGGATCGAACAGCTGCGAAATGGTGCGACTGACGATCTTGCCATCGGCCTTGAGCTTGGCGTAGATGTCGTACGCCAGCACGCGGTTTTCTTCCGAATTGGTGCTGTAGAAGTTGTCGAAGGCGACATGAAAACCGGTGAAGTCACGCAAATGCTCGGCGTGCACGCGCTCGATCAGCGCCTCCGGCGTAATGCCTTCCTTTTCGGCGCGCAGCATGATCGGCGTACCGTGCGTATCGTCGGCGCAGACGTAATGACAGGTATGGCCACGCATCTTCTGGAAGCGGGTCCAGATGTCGGTCTGGATGTATTCGACGAGGTGGCCGAGGTGAATGGCGCCATTGGCGTAGGGCAGGGCGGAGGTGACGAGGATTTTGCGGCTCATGCGGTGTCGTCTTTTTTGGGCAAAGAATGCCTCGATTATATCGCAGCCGCGCGTCGGGCCGTGGCGCATCTCGGGGGGCGCAAGTTATAGTTGCTTGTCATTTCACGGTCATCATTGCTGGAGCTGCCCACCCATGTCCCAAGCCCCTGCTGAACTTGCGGCCGAACTGCTTCACATCGACGCTGCATTCGCCGCACTGATGCGCGATCTTGGTCAGGACTTGCGGGCCGAGTTGCTCGACGCCTACTGGCCGACGCACGATGCGTGTCTCGCCGAGATTGGCGCGGCACTGAATGAGGGCCAACGCTATGTTGCCGAACAGGCTGCGCATCAGTTGAAAGGTGCGTGTGCGCAAATTGGCGCTGAGCGGATGGCGGCATTGTGCCGGCAGATCGAGGTCGCCTTGCGTAATGACGCACCCGCGGTGGCCTGCGCAGCCTATGTCGAACTCGCGGCCTTGGGCGCGGGTGTTGAGTCTGCGCTGCAGCGGTGCTGACTGTTACGTGCGAGGCGATCATGCCGCGCTAAACTGGCGTGTCTTTTTTCCGGTTCTTGATTGCCATGCAATTGCAGTTCGATGTGCTGTTCCTGATCGGTACCGCCGCATTCACGATTTCGGGCTACCTCGTTGGCGCGACCAAGCGTTTTGACGTGCTGGGCGTGGTGATTCTTGCGCTGCTGACCGCCATCGGCGGCGGGATGATGCGTGATGTGCTGGTCGATCGGGTGCCGCGCATTTTTATCGATGCTGGCCCGCTCTATACGATTTTCGCAACGCTGCTCGTTGCCTGGATCATCAAGCTGCATCAACGCAACCGCGGGCTGTTATATAAAGTATTCATCATTGCCGATTCGATCGGGCTGGTTGCCTTCAGTATTGCCGGTGCGCAAATCGGTCTGGATGTCGGTTTGAATCTGTTTGGCGTTTCCTTCCTTGCCTTCGTTACCGCTGTTGGCGGCGGTCTGGTACGCGACATGATGGTCAACGACGTCCCCTTTATCCTGCACGAGGATTTCTACGGTACGGTCGCGATTCTGGTGGCCGTTTTACTTTATGCCGCCGCGCATTCGGGATGGCGTGGCTTGTGGGTCGAATGGGCGCTGTTTGCCATTGGCCTGAGCTTGCGCCTGGTCGCCCATCTGCGAGATTTTCGCCTGCCGCGCGTGGGGCATTGAGTGAACTGGCCGCAGAGTGCCGAGCATCGTATCTGGGTCGAGTGGCTGAGTGCCCGCCTGGCACACGCGCCGCGTCCCGAAGGGGGGGATTTCCCGATCGAGCAGGAGTCGCGGCCGGCGGCGGTGCTGATTCCCATCGTGCCACGTGCCAGCGGCGCAACGATCTTGCTGACCGAACGCGCCGCTCATCTACCAACCCACGCGGGACAAATCAGTTTCCCTGGCGGACGGGTTGAGGATGAGGATGCCGACGACATCGCCGCTGCGCTACGAGAAAGTGCCGAGGAAATCGGCCTGGATGCCCGCTATGTGCACGTCGTTGGTACGCTGGGTTGTTACTACACCGTGAGTGCCTATGCAGTCACCCCGGTGGTTGGCGTGCTGGACCCGGATTTCGAATTGACGCCGTGTGCCGATGAGGTCGAGCACGCGTTCGAGTTGCCGCTGGCCTTGCTGCTTGATCCGGCAAAGTACGAGCGGCGCTGGGTCGAGCGGCGCGGCTTGCGTGGCCAGACGCATTTCATCGAAATCGGCGATTACATCGTGTGGGGAGCGACGGCGAATATGCTGCTCATGCTGGCAAGTGCGCTGGGCGTGGAAGGCTCACCCAGTATCGTTGATTAAGCGCCGCCGGCCGGGCGTTGCTTGGGTAGCGTGACGCGTGCGATCAGCCCGTGCGGTTGGGCGTCGATGAGTTCGATCCGGCCACCGTGGCGTTCGGCGATTTCCTTGACGATGGCCATGCCTAAACCGCAGCCGTTGCCATCATTCTGGTTCACGCGGTAAAAGCGCTCGAACACCAGCGGCTTTTGTTCGTCGCTGATACCGTTGCCATCATCCTCGACCTCGATCACATAGTCGGCACCTTGTTCGAACAGGCGCACGGTGATGCTGCTGCCGCGCGGGATGTATTTGATTGCGTTTTCGACCAGATTGACGAACAGCTCGCGCAAGAGCGCCGGATTACCCTCAATGCTGGCTGCTGGCAGGGTGCTGTCACAACCGAGATCCATGCCGGCAGCGAGTGCTCGCGGCACCGATTCGGCCGTTAAGTCGCGAATCAGTTTGGCCAGGTCAACGCGCATCCCGGGGGCGCTGGTCTGCGCGCCCGGCTCCGAGCGGGCCAAAGTCAGCAACTGGTTGACGAGATGAATGCTGCGCGTGGCACTGGTGTGCACCAGATTGAGCCGGGCGCGCAAACCTTCGGGCGTGGTTTCACGCATGGCCAGTTCGGTTTGCGATTTGAGTCCTGCAAGCGGGGTTCTAAGCTGATGCGCGGCATCGGCAATGAAGCGGCGTTGCCTGGAAACGCTTTCGTTGGTAGTCGATAGCAGCTGGTTGAGTGCGTGCGTCAATGATTGCAACTCGACCGGTAGCTCCAGTGTCTCCAGTGGCGCCAGATCCTGCGGCGCACGATGCTCGACGTTGCGCTGGAGCTTTTCCAGCGGGCGCAGGCCACGGCGGATGCCTAGCCAGACCAGTACGCTCATGACCACGATCAGCAAGCCCATGGGGATGCCGGTGGCGAGCAGTATTTCACGCGAGATCTGGCTGCGTTTCTGGAGGTTTTTGCCCACTTGCACGTGCAGCCAGTGATCGCTGCTGCCAAGCGGGTAGAAAATGGAGAGAACCCGAAGCGGTTCTTTATCCAGGGCGGTGTTGTAGAACACTGCCTGGTCGGCCACAGGCTTGCCTGGTGGTGCAGGCAGGTGGCGATTGCCGAGGATTATGCCGCCGGGGATGGTGCTGACGGTGTAGAAGAGCTTGTCGTCGGGGCCTTCCTCGAGCAGCAGTTGCGCTGCGCGGGGAAAGTCGACGACCAGTTCACCATCAACAGGTTTGACCTGACGGGCGATGGCCCGTCCGGTTTGCAACAAGCTGTTGTCGGTGATGGCATTGGCGTAGTGCGTTGCAACGTTGTAATACAGCACCGCACCGGCCAGCCAGAGGACGATTTGCGGTATCAGCAACCACAGTAGCAGTTGCCGTTTGAGTGAAACCTTATCCCGCAACATCCTGGGCAAGTGGTTGTTGTTTCTCGAGGAGGTAGCCTAGACCACGGATGGTCCGGATTACGACGCCACACGGTTCAAGCTTCTTGCGCAGGCGGTGAACATAGACTTCGATCGCGTTCAGGCCGACTTCGGCGTTTTCCGAGCCGAGCTCGGAAACGATCTGTTCCTTGGTGACGACGCGATCAATGTTCGACATCAGGATCTCGAGCACAGTCAGCTCACGTGCGGACAGATCAAGCGGGGTGTCGTTGCACCATGCACGCTGGCCGGCGCGATCAAGGCGCAGGTTGCCAAGTTGCTGCACCGACTGCGGCAGGATCTGGCTGCGGCGCAGCAGAGCGCGCAGGCGCGCTTCGAGTTCGGCGAATTCGAACGGCTTGGCGAGATAGTCGTCGGCACCGGCGTCAAGGCCGGCAACACGTTCTTCCAGACCATCAAGCGCGGTCAGGATCAGGATAGGCAGCGATGGTTTGTGTTGGCGCACATTCCTGAGGACGGTGAGGCCATCCATGTTCGGCAGGCCGATATCGAGGACGACAATGTCGTAGTCATTGTGCAGCAGAATCTGCAGTGCCAGCGTACCGTCGTTAACACAATCGACTTGGAAATCAGCCTGCGAGAGGCTGGTTTTCAGTGCGTCGGCGAGAATGAGGTCGTCTTCGGCAAGAAAAAGCCGGGTGCTCATGGTGGGAAACCTCCGGGAATTCGGCGTCTTGTAAGGAAATGCTTACTGCTGAGTGTAACTGCTATTTCACCAATTTCCCAGTTATTTTGGTGCACCCAAGGTGCGGGCGCGTTCCCGGCTTTCTCTGGCCAGACCAGTGGCATATTCGGCTTGCCAGTCAGGGACTAGCCAGCCTGAAAGCTCGCGCTCGACCAGATCGGCGAGCGCGGTAATCCACTTGGGGTTGTCGTTCAGACAGGGGATATAGCGGAAGTTGCCACCGCCGGCGATGAGGAAGCTTTCCTTGCCTTCGATCGCAATCTCTTCCAGGGTTTCCAGGCAATCTGAAACAAAGCCGGGGCAAATGACATCCAGTTGGCCGACTTTGGCCTTGCCAAGTTGGGTTAGGACATCCGCGGTGTACGGTTTGAGCCATTCGGCTTTGCCGAAGCGGGATTGGAACGTCAGCGTGTAGTCACCGGTCTGCAGCTCAAGCGCTTCGGCGAGCAGGCGGGCGGTTTTGTGACAATGGCAGTGGTAAGGGTCGCCTTTGTCTAGCGTGTAACGCGGCAGGCCGTGAAAACTCATCAGCAGATGATCGCCACGACCTTCGCGCTGCCAGTGCGCGCGAACCTGATTGGCCAGCGCGGCAATATAACCGGGGTCATCGTGAAAGCTGCGCAGCGTCCGCAGCGCCGGCTGATTGCGATAACTGACCAAGCGCGCGAAGGCGGCATCACAGGCGGTGGCAGTGGTGCTGGCAGCGTATTGCGGGTAGAGCGGCATCAGCAGGATGCGATCGCAGCCCTCTGCCTTGAGTTTGTCCAGGCCCGCGGCAATCGACGGCTGGCCATAACGCATGCCAACGGCGAACGACAACGGCGCATTGAGCCGTTCGCCCAGATAGCCTTTAAGCAGGCCGGCCTGCTTTTGCGTCCAGACTTGCAGTGGCGAGCCTTCCTTGCTCCAGATACTGGCGTATTTATGCGCCGATTTTTTGGGCCGGATATTGAGGATGATGCCGCGCAGAATCGCCTGCCAGACGATGCGCGGGATTTCGACCACGCGCGGGTCGGACAGGAACTGCCGCAGATAGGGTTTGACCGCCGCGGCCGTCGGCGCATCGGGCGTGCCAAGATTGACCAGCAGCACGCCGATGCGGGCGGGCTGATCGTGGCTGAATTCGGGTTCGGGAAGAAAACGGCTCATGCGGATGTCCTTATGTGTGGCTGCGGGGCGAGTGGTGGCGGCGTATCCGCAGCCGTTTCACCTGCTCGCGCAGCTCGCCCAGTTTGTCGGCGTCCTCGCCATAGCGGACGGCGAGGTAAGCGGCGGCAATCGCGGCAATATCGTCGCCATGTGCCGGCAGCGCGAGCGCGGCGCGGCGGGCAAAGTGAGCCGGGCCTTCGCCGGTGTGCGGCACGATGCTGGCGCGGCCGAGTTTGGCGACGAAGCGTTGCCAGCTGCGCGCCGCGGGATCGCGGCGGTGCGGCCGGTTGCTCCAGCGGTGCACGACGCCATAGGCGGCGAGCAGCGCGAGTATCGCGGCGGCAAACCAGCCAATGAAGGCCGGCGACGCCAGCGCATCGATGCCCAGGCGGTTGAGCAGCTGCAATTGACGCTGCGCATCATAACCGATCACCCAGCGATTCCATTGATAGACGGTGGCATCCCAATTGAGGCGGAAGGCCTTGAGCCAGGGCGCTTCGCTGCGCAGCGAAGCGGGGAGGCGCGAGCCGTCGGCAACGCTTTGCGCCAATCCCTCACTGATCCGGTTTGGGGCGATGGCGGCGGTGGGATCGACGCGTTGCCAACCCTTGCCGGCAAGCCAGACCTCGGCCCAGGCGTGGGCATCGGCCTGGCGGATTAACCAGTAATCGCCGCTCGGATTGCGCTCGCCACCGAGATAGCCGCCGACCACCCGCGCCGGTACGCCGGCGGCGCGCATCAGGAACACGAAGGCGCCGGCGTAGTGCTCGCAAAAGCCCTCTCGCGTCGTGAACAGCAGATCGTCGACAGGGTCGCTCCCCGGCAACAGCGGCGGAGACAATGAATAGTGGAAACCGCCTTGGCGGAGCCAGTGCAAGGCGGCGTCGCTGCGTGCTTGTGGCGGGAGCGATTGCCAGCTCGCCGCGAGCGCGCGTGCCTTGCTGTTTCCGGCCGGTGGCAGCGCCAGATTGCGTGCCAGGACGTCGGCGGATTCGCGCGCGCGCCATCCGGGGCTGCTGACGACGTCGATGCGTCGGCGCTGCGTCAGCGGCGCGTCGGCGACCAGTTGCAGTCTCGAACTCAACCGGCTGCGCTCGGGCCATTGCGTCGGCAGATCCAGCGCCAGCAACCATGGCCGTTCGTGCGGCTCCAGCGTCATGCTGTAGCGCAGTTGGGGGCCGAAGGTCTCAAGTGGCGGTGGCGCGGCGGTGTCGGGCTGGCCTTGCAGCCAGTTCTTGCCGTCGAAACGCTCGAACACCGGGCCGCGCCAGTACAGCGCCGATGGCGGCGGGGCAATGCCGTCGAAGCGAACCCGGAACGCGATGCTGTCGTCGAGCGTGAGGTCGGTAAAACTGCCCGGTGACATGACGTCGGAGAGGCCGCTGCGGGCGTCGGGGCGCTCGCTGGGCATGCTCCACAGGGGGCCGGACAGCCGCGGGAACAGCAGAAACAGCAACAGGACAATCGGCGCGGCTTCGGCGAGCATGCGCAGCGCGCGCCACGCTTCCTCGCCGTCGAGGCGCTCGCGCTGGCGCTGCCAGGCCGTCAATTGCGTGGTCAGCGCGATGGCGGTGGCGAGCGCCCAAGCGAGCATCCAGAACGATTGCGACACCAGAAACATCGCGCCAGCGGAAAAATAACCCAGCAGCGTCAGTACCCGCGCGTCGCGCCGACTCCGGGTTTCCAGCAGTTTCACCGCGATCAGGCTCGCCAGCATCGCCAGGCCGCCGGTGCGGCCGATCAGCGTACGGAACTGCCAGAACACCAGTGCCAGCAAGATGATCATCAAGGCGTAAAGCAGCCAGCGGGAGGGTAAGGCCCGGCCGCGATACGCCAGCGTGGCGCGCCAGATCGGCACGGCGACAATGAGTAGTGCCAGCCACGGTGGCAGCATCAATAGATGCGGCAGCAGCGCCATCAGCAGCGCGGCGATCAGGGCGTACAAGGCCCGAGTCGGCAATGCGCCGCTCATGTTTCGTCCCTGCCGAACAGTGCCAGCGCTTGCAGGCAGGCGTGCCGGTGCGCCGGGCCGGCGCCGAGCGGCAAGGTCTGGCCGGGCAGAATCACGCCATAGCGATCGCCGGCGAGATCGGCGGCGAGCACCCAGGCGGTCAGCCGGCATAGCCGGGCTTCGGTGCCGAGTTCGTCGAGTGCATGCCAGTCGAACAGCTGCGCGGCGCCTTGCACGCTGTCGTTTTCGCGGACCAGCAGCACATCGAGCCGGGCAAACTGTTTCCAGGCGATCTGTTTGGGCGCGTCGCCGGGCTGGTAGGCGCGCAGCCCGGCGAAACCGTCGCTGCCGCGAACCCGCCGCTGGCCGTGGTCGCCGCCGTGATCGAGGTAGGGCGGCGGGTTTTCCTCGGGGTGTGGATAGATCAGGCAGCGCGATGACAATTGCGCGTAGCTCCAGGCCTTGCACCAGCCGGTGGGATAGCGGGTTTCCAGGCGCAGCGGCGGCAGCGTCAGCCAGCCGCGTTCATGACTGAGCAGCGGCAAGCGGGCGATAGCCTCGTCGTCGCGGCCTATGCGTTCGATCCAGCCGACATCGTGACGGTTGAACTTGAGCCCGAGTGCATTCCGGGGCGGCTTGCCCGGATTGGCCACGGCAATCGGAAAGTGGGCGACTTCGCCGGCGAATACCGGTTCGGCGGCAAGGGCGCGAAGCTGCAGCTTGAGCAGGTTGCGATAGGCCTGCAGCAAGGCCGAATTGCCGAGACCGAGCATCAGAAACGCGAACAGGTAGGCGAGGCTGAGCTGATAGTTGATCGCACCGATCAACACCAGCAGCGCGGTGGCGGCATAGGCGATGCCGAACCATGTCGGCAGTACATAGATGCGGTTGTGCCGCAGCGTGATGACGGCGCTTTGCGGGTGACGTCGCGCTAGCGCGCGCTGCCAGTGGCGGGTGAACCAGGCCTTCATCTCGGCACAGGGCTCAAGGAATGGCGACGGTGCCGATCAGCTCGACCGCTGCCAGCGGGTCCGGGCGTCCGCTGGCGCGCGACAGCAGCCGGTGGCCGGCAACGGCCGGGAACACCGCCTGCACATCCTCGGGAATCGCATGGTCGCGGCCATCGAGCCAGGCCCAGGCGCGGGTTGCCGCGACCAGGCCGATCAGCGCGCGCGGCGACAAACCGTAGGCAAAGCGTTGCTGGTGGCGGGTTTCGGCGGCCAGCGCCTGCACGTAATCAAGCAGGGGTGCGGCGATTTTTACCCGGGCCGCCTGCGTCTGCGCCGTGGCCAGCGTGTCCGGATCGCAGGCCGGTGCGAGTTTGGCGAGCATGTCGCGGCGCGTCTCACCGGCGAGCATGGCGCGCTCGGCATCGTGATCGGGGTAGCCGAGTTCGAGCCGCATCAGGAAGCGGTCCAGCTGAGATTCGGGCAGCGGAAAGGTGCCGATCTGGTGCTGCGGGTTTTGCGTCGCGATGACGAAAAACGGTTCGGGCAGGGCGTAAGTATCGCCGTCGATGCTGACCTGACGCTCCTCCATCGCTTCAAGCAATGCCGATTGGGTTTTCGGCGGCGCGCGGTTGATTTCATCGGCGAGCAGCACCTGAGTGAAGACCGGGCCGTGGTGAAAGCGAAAATGCCCGCTGTCACGCTCGTACACCGACACGCCGAGCAGATCGGCCGGCAGCAAGTCGCTGGTGAACTGGACCCGCGAAAAGCGCAGCCCCAGGGTCGCGGCAATCGCGTGCGCCAGCGTGGTCTTGCCGACGCCGGGTACGTCCTCGAGCAGCAGGTGGCCTTGGGCGAGCAGGCCGGCCAGCGCCAGACGAATCGGTGTTTCCTTGCCGAGAATCACCCGGTTTAGTTGGGCAAGTACGGGTTGCAATGCATGGGTCATGGCGGGTGTTTTCGTTGTATTTAGAATGCGCCGGAGAAACTGATACCGAACATCGGCGCGGTATCGTAGTGATCGCTGGCGAGGTCGTTGCCCTTGTCGTTCTCCAGCTTGAGCTTGCCGGCAAATGCCGCCGCGGCATAGGCGTCGATGCGCCAGCCCGGCTGGCCGGCGTAACCGACACGCAAATACACCGGCAGCCGGTCGTGCTGGCCGACGCCACCTGGCGAGACCTGATTATCGCTGCTGAGGCGGAAGCGCTCGGAGCGCCAGGCGCCGCCGGCGGCGATTTGCCAGCGCTCGGTCGGTGCGTAGCTGAGCTCCAGCCCGCCGGGGCCGGACGGGCCGGCGTCGAACGGGTTGCCAAGATGCCATTGCTTGTCGATCTGCCAATCGACGATCAGGAAGGGGAAGGCCGACGTTTTGTCGAACTCGCGATAAACGCCGGCGCCTATCCCCAGTTGCAGTGTTTCGCTGAGCTGCTGCGCAACGATGAAGGTTGCGCCGTAGCCGATGGCGTCGCTACCGGATGCGCCTTGTTCGGCAGCGTATTCGACGGTCGGGACCACCGAGAAGCTCTGATGGCCTTCGGTGAGGTAGTTGACGTGAAAGCCGATACTGCCCTGGCGGATGCTTCCCCATGGTGCTTTGCCGTCAAAGCGTGTCGGTGACTCGAACGACCAGCGATCCTGTGACAAGCGCGCGCCAAGACCGAAGCTCCAGCCCGGGTTCATTGCCTGATCGACGCTGGCGCTGAGCAATATGCTGTTCACGCCGGCCTTGCCGCCATCGTCCAGTGCCGTTCCACCCTGCCAGACCGGTGTCAGTGCGACGTTGTATTCAAGCTCGTCGGCTGCGGCGATACCGGTGGCGAGCAAGCAGGCGATAAGGGTGAATCGGCGCAGCGGCAGCATGGGCGGTCCTGGGGTAGATGGGCCGGGGAGTGTGAATTTTGCCGTCGTCGGGTGTGCGGCGTACACTCGGGGTTCAACGCAAAACAATAACAGCTTTCGCCAAGAGGCCGAGTTTGTACAACACAGAAGCTGCGGAAAAACCCACGGCTTACCTCGCTCATCCCGCCTGCAGCCTGCACGATATGGGCAAGGGCCATCCCGAATGTCCGGAACGCCTGGCGGCGATCCGCGATCGCTTGATCGCCGCGCAGCTGTGGGATTACCTGCTGCACGTCGATGCGCAGCCGGCCAGCCGCGCCCGGATCGAAGCGGTGCACGATCCCGAGTATGTCGAGCGCCTGACGATGATGGTGCCGGCCCAAGGTTATGTGCACCTTGATCCGGACACCGCGATCAACCGTTTCAGCGTCAACGCCGCCTATCACGCCGCCGGTGCCGGTATCGATGCGGTCGATCTGGTCATGGACGGCCGCGCGGCGAATGCCTTCTGCGCGGTGCGCCCGCCGGGCCACCATGCCGAGCGTGCACGCGGCATGGGGTTTTGCCTGTTCAACAATATCGCCATCGCGGCGCGTCATGCCATCGATACCTACGGGCTCGAACGTATCGCCATCGTCGATTTCGACGTTCACCACGGCAATGGCACCGAAGACATCGTTTGTACCGAGCCGCGCATCCTCATGGTTGGGATGTTCCAGCATCCGTTCTTCCCCTACTGTGGCGACGAGCCCAAGGGCGACAACATCCGCAACGTGGCAATGCCGCGCGCGACCACCGGGCAGGATTTCCGCGAGATGGTCGTGGCGCACTGGCTGCCGCAGCTGGACGATTTTGCGCCGCAGCTGATCCTGATCTCGGCCGGTTTTGATGCGCATCTTGAAGACGATATGGCATCGATGGGTCTGGTTGAAGCCGACTACACCTGGGTGACCGAGCGGCTGATGAAGATCGCCGCGCGGCATGCGCAAGGGCGGATCGTCTCGATGCTTGAGGGCGGTTACGATCTGTCAGCGTTGGGGCGTAGCGTCGCCGCGCACGTCAAGGTGCTGGCCGGGCTCTGATTTCCTGCTTGCCCAAGCAAACCCCGCCCGTCCCGGCGGGGTTTTTTTACGCGCTGACGGTTTACGTATAAAAATAGAATTAAGAAATAGATATTTATAATTTATGGTTATTTGGTGGTCGGGCTTAGTATCCAGATCACAAGGACGCCGCGTTTTGATCCGCGGCGATCGTTGCAAACCATCGGGGTTCGGCGGCCAAAAGCCGTTGACCGCAACAAGCCTGAACACAGGCAACAGGGAGTGTGCGCAATGAAAACATCTCGTGGACTGATTTTTGCGTTGCTGGCGCTGGCCGCCGGCTTTGCCCAGGCCGACAAGCTCGACGACATCAAGAAGGCCGGTGTGCTGCGCGTGGCCGTGTTCGACGCCAATCCGCCGTTTGGCTTTATCGACGGCAAGAACAAGCAGATTGTCGGTTTTGATGTCGATGTCGCCCATGCGATCGCCAAGAAGCTGGGCGTCAAGGTTGAGCTGCGCTCGACCAATCCGGCCAACCGCATTCCGCTGCTGACCGCCAACAAGGTCGACCTGATCGCCGCCAACTTCACCATCACCGACGAGCGCGCCAAGACGGTCGATTTCAGCGTGCCGTACTTCGCCACCGGGCAGAAGTTCATCGCCAAGAAGGGCCTGTTGAAGCAGCCCGACGATATCGCCAAGCTGCGAATCGGCGCCGACAAGGGCACGGTGCAGGAAATCACGCTGCGCGAGAAATACCCGAACGCCACGGTGGTGTCGTACGACGACACGCCGCTGGCGTTCGCGGCGCTGCGCAATGGCAACGTCCAGGCGATCACCCAGGACGATGCCAAGCTGATCGCGCTGCTGGCGCTGGTGCCGGACAAGGCCAAGTACGAGGTATCGCCGTTCGCGCTGACGCATGAATATCAGGGCATCGGCATTACCAAGGGCGAAACCCGTTTGGTCGCGCTGGTCAACGAAACCTTGCTTGATCTGGAGAAAACCAATCAGGCGGGCAAGCTCTACGACAAGTGGTTCGGCCCGAAGAGCAACGCACCACTGCCGCGTGGCGACTTCAAGATCGGCCAGCGCTGATCGGCGCCGTTTGACCCCCCGGTTCGGCCCCGCTACCCGGCGGGGCCGTGTGCTTTTCGGTGCCACCGTTGCGCCTTGTAGATATCCATCGCCATGACCTCACTCCTTGCATTGTTTGCCGGCGTGCTTGAACCCCGCTATCTGCTTTGGTTGCTCAAGGGCTTCGGCCTGACACTGCTGATCTCCGCCGCGCGCGAGCACCGCTGGCTGGCGTGGCCGTGCATTGGCTACCTGTCGTTGTTTCGCAATACGCCGCTGCTGGTGCAGTTGTTTTTCTGGTATTTCGGTGCCGCCAGCCTGCTGCCGGAGGCGGCGATGGCCTGGCTGAACACGCCGCGATCTCTACTCGGCGTGCCGTGGCCGTCGTTCGAGTGGCTCGCCGCGCTGTTCGGGCAGACCTTGTATACCGCGGCCTTTATCGCCGAAGAAATCCGCGCCGGCATCCGTGGCGTCGGCCGTGGCCAGCGTGCCGCCGCCGCAGCGCTCGGGCTGTCCGGCTGGCAGAGCCTGCGCTGGGTGATCCTGCCGCAGGCGCTGCGCATCGCCAGAGCACCGCTGTTCGGCCAGTACATGAACGTGATCAAGAACTCGTCGCTGGCGATGGCGATCGGCCTGGCCGAACTCTCGTACGCATCGCGGCAGGTCGAAACCGAAACGCTGAAAACCTTTCAGGCTTTCGGTGTCGCCACGCTGCTTTACGTGCTGGCGGTGGCGCTGGTGCAGGGCGCCAGCCGGCGGCGGGGGGCGTGATGCTCGATTTCAGTGTGATTCGCGACAACCTCGATTATCTCCTGTGGGGCACGTACCCCGATGGCCCGCTCGGCGGCGCGGCGCTGACGCTGGTACTCAGCAGCATCGGCGGCGCGGCATCGGCCTTGCTGGGTGTCGCTGGCGGCGTGGCGCTGACGATGGCGCGCGGCTGGCGGGCAAGGCTGCTGCAGGCGTTGCTGGATGTGCTGCGGGCGATTCCGGTACTGATGCTGATTTTCTGGCTCTATTTCCTGCTGCCCATCGTCTTCGGCATCAACGCGCCCGAGATCGGCACCGTGGTGTGCGCGCTGGCGCTGATCGGTGGCGCTTATCTCTCGCATGCCGTGCACGCGGGTATCGTCGCGGTCGGTCGGGGGCAGTGGCTGGCCGGCTTGTCGCTGGGTTTGAGCGAATGGCAAACCCTGCGTCTGGTGGTGCTGCCGCAGGCCTTGCGGATGATGGTGCCGTCGTTCATCAATCAGTGGATTTCGCTGATCAAGGATACCTCGCTGGCCTACATCATCGGCGTTGGCGAACTGACCTTTCTGGCGACCCAGGTCAACAATCGGGCGATGGTTTACCCGACCGAGGTCTTTCTGTTTGTGGCGCTGATTTACCTGCTGATCTGCGGCAGCCTGGAACTGGCGGCCTTGGCGTATGCCCGGCGTTTTCGAACGATCTGACGGGCAATGAAAAAGGGCGCCCGAAGGCGCCCTTTTTTGAATCCGGCCGGATCAGGTAAAGATTTTTACCGATGCCCAGAACAACCCGGCTGCGAGTGCCATCGACGCCGGCAGCGTGAACAGCCAGGCCAGCAGGATGTTGCGGATCGTGCCCATCTGCAGGCCGCTCTTGTTGGCGACCATGGTGCCGGCAACGCCGCTCGAGAGTACGTGCGTGGTCGAAACCGGCAGGCCGAAGATGTTGGCGATACCGATCGAGCTGGCGGCGACGATCTGCGCGCTCATGCCTTGCGCGTAGGTCATGCCCTGCTTGCCGATCTTCTCACCCACGGTCAGCACCACGCGCTTCCAGCCGATCATCGTACCCAGGCCCAGCGCCAGCGCCACGGCGACGATCACCCATCTGGGCGAATACTCGGTCGTCGCGGTCAGGTCGGCGCGCAGCTTGTTCAGGTCGTCGACTTCGCGCGATTTGAGTTCCGGCAACTTCGAGACCTTGCGTGCGGTGTCGTCGAGGCAGAGGATCAGCCGGCGCACATCGGGGCGCGCGGCCGGGGCGATCTGACTGTAGTCCTTGATACCTTCAAGCTTGGCAACCAGCGACTGCACCGCAGGCTGGGTGTCGTGGTAGTCGCAGTGGAACTGCTTGGGCATTTCGGTGCCGTTGTTCTCGCGCGGCTTGGTCAGCAAGTATTTGCCGAGTTTGTTGTCGTGCTGTTCGTAGAACTGCAGCATATGGATCGCCGCATCGCGGGTGCGGTCGATCTGGTAGGTGGTGCTGTCGAGATCGAGCACGAATTTGGCCGGGACGATGCCGATCAGTACCAGCATGATCAGACCGATGCCTTTCTGGCCGTCGTTCGAACCGTGGGCAAAGCTCACGCCCATCGCCGAGGCGATCAGCACCACGCGGTTCCAGAACGGCGGGTGCTTTTTATTGTCGATCGCGCGGCGGCCTTCGGGCGTCTTGTGCATTTTGCCATCGACCCAGAATCGCTTGAGCAGCAACAGCAGTAGCGCGGCGAGCAGGAAGCCGACGGTGGGCGAGACCAGCAGCGAGAGGCCGATATCGATGGCCTTCTTCCAGTTGATCGCGGTGGCGAGGTCGGTGTCGTTGATGAACGCGTTGGCGAGGCCGACGCCGAGAATCGAGCCGATCAGCGTATGCGAGCTCGACGCAGGCAGGCCGAAATACCAGGTGCCGAGGTTCCACAGGATGGCCGCGGCGAGCAAGGAAAACACCATCGCCAGCCCCTGGACGCTGCTGACATTGATCAGCAGATCGACCGGCAGCAGATGGACGATGGCATAGGCGACGCTGAGTCCCCCGAGTATCACGCCCAGGAAGTTGAAAATACCCGAGGCGATGACCGCGAGATGCGCCGGCATGGCCTTGGTGTAGATCACCGTGGCGACCGCATTGGCAGTGTCGTGAAAACCGTTGATGAACTCGAAGGTGAGCACGAACAACAAAGCGAGCGCCAGACTCACGCCGACGGTGAGCGTGAGTCCGCTGAACATTTCAATCATGGGGAGGAGGAGGGGAGGCTGAAATTGTCGCGGATTATCTCAGAAAGATGACAGTGTCGCTTGACCAAACACAGGCTGGCCGCAGGTTTCCCCGCCGCTGGTCGACGGCACTACTGCCGTGCCCGAACGCCAGCGTGGCCGGGGCTTTTCCGAGACTTAGGTGGTACTTACGATGAGCACGAAACGCTAAGGCTGGCCGCCCAGTCGGGCGCCGCTGCGGCCAGATCGTCGAACTCGGGCGCGTCGTCGAACGGCCGGGCCAGGCAGCGCTGTAAGCGCAGGATTTCGCTGAAGTCGCCGTCGTTGGCCTGGCGGATGGCGGTTTCGGCGAGGTGATTGCGCAACACGTACTTGGGGTTGGCTGCGAGCATCACGGTTTCGCGTTCGGCCGGCGTTTGCGGGTCGGCTGCCAGGCGCGTCTGATAATCGGCGTACCAGGCGTCGAAACCGTCACGGTCGAGAAAACCGTCGCGCAGTGATGCCTGCTGCCGGCTCAGACCACGCCAGAAGTTGGTCCAGTCGTTGCCGGCGGCCTGCATCAAATCGAGCAAGCGGGTGAACAGCGCCCAGTCCGTTTCGCGCCATTCGGCCAGACCGAGCTTGCGACGTAGCCGCTCTGCGTAGGTGCGCTCGAACCCGGTCTGGTAGTCGTCGAGCGCTGCGCGCAGATTGTCGACTTCGACCAGATCGACCAGCGTTTGCGCCAGGCAAGCCAGATTCCACAAGCCGATCTGCGGCTGCTGGTTGAAGGCGTAGCGACCGCCGTGGTCGGAGTGGTTGCAGATATGACCGGCGTCGAAGCCATCCAGAAAGCCGAACGGACCGTAGTCGAGCGTCAGGCCGAGCATCGACATATTGTCGCTGTTCATCACCCCGTGGCAGAAGCCCACGCCCATCCAGTCGGCGATCATCGCGGCGGTACGATCGCGCACGGCCTCGAACAAGGCGAGGTAGGGCTGCGCGGTATCGCGGCATTCGGGATAGAAGTGCGTGATGGTCCAGTCGGCGAGTTCCTTGACCGCATCGTGTTCGCCGCGATGGTAGAAATGTTCGAAATGGCCGAAGCGCAAGAAGCTCGGCGCCACGCGGGTGACCACGGCGGCGGTTTCGCGGGTTTCGCGCCATACCGGCTCGCTGGAGCCGACCAGCGCCAGGGCGCGTGTGGTCGGAATGCCAAGGCCGGCCATCGCTTCGGAACACAGGTATTCGCGGATTGACGAGCGCAGCACGGCGCGGCCGTCGCCCATGCGCGAATAAGGCGTCATCCCGGCGCCCTTGAGCTGGATTTCCTGAATCTGGCCGCGAGCGTCGGTGAGTTCGGCGACGAGGATCGCCCGGCCGTCGCCCAGTTGGCCGGCCCACTGGCCGAACTGGTGGCCCGAATACACGCTGGCGAGCGGCCGTTCGTGCCGCAACAGATTGCCGACCAGCAGCTCGGCCAGCTGCACATGCTTGGCCGGATCGGGATCGAGCCCGAGCGCTTCGGCCAGGCCTGCGTTCCACGCCAACAGCTGCGGCGAGGGTAGCGGCGTCGGCGGGGTGATGCTGTAGTAACGGCTAGGCAGCAAGGCGAAGCGGGGTGTCAGCGGAGCGGTGGCGAGCGTATATTTCATGGCTTTCGCGCGTTGCGCGAATCTTGAGTAACGATCGGGTGAGTCTACGTTGCCCGAGTGCGCTTGACGAGATCGAACCATGGCTGAAAAAACACCGGTCACCGCGGCGGTGCGCGTGCTACGCCAACAGAAGGTGAGTTACACCGAACATTTGTACGAATACGAAGAAAAGGGCGGCACCACGACGTCGGCGCGTGAGTTGGGCGTAGCCGAACACGCGGTGATCAAGACGCTGGTGATGGAAGACGAGAACAAACAACCGCTGATTGTGTTGATGCACGGCGATTGTGAAGTCTCGACCAAGAACCTGGCGCGCTTGCTGCACAAGAAAACCATCCACCCGTGCGCGCCGGAAATCGCCAACAAGCATTCGGGTTATATGGTCGGCGGCACCTCGCCGTTCGGTACCCGCAAGGCGATGCCGGTATATATGGAGCAATCCATCAGCGGGCTCGCTACCATCTACCTGAACGGCGGCAAGCGCGGCTTCCTGGTGGGGATCTCGCCCGTTGATGTGGTGGCGATCCTCAAGCCGACCTTGGTCGAGGTCGCGCTGGCGCACGGCGAACACGGTTGACACGATGTAACGACAGGCTGGCCAAGCCGGGCGGTGAAAAAGCGCCGGCTTGGGCAATCAACTTAACAAGACGGAGAGAACAATGACGGATCGACTTACCCAGATCACCACCCGCGGCGGCGATGACGGCACCACCGGGCTTGGCGATGGTTCGCGCATCGGCAAGGACAGCATACGCATCACCGCGCTCGGCGAAGTGGATGAACTCAATTCGCATATCGGCGTGGTTTTGGCCGAAGCCTTGCCGGCGAATTTGCGCGATGCGCTGATACGGGTTCAGAACGATCTGTTCGATCTCGGCGGCGAATTGTGTATTCCGGGGCGCGAGGCGATGACCGAGGCGCAGCTGCTGCGTCTTGAAGCCTGTGTCGAAGCCTTCAATGGCGAGCTGGAGGCCTTGCGCGAATTCATCCTGCCCGGCGGCAGTCGCGCAGCGGCAGCGCTGCACGTGGCGCGTTGTGTTTGCCGTCGCGCCGAACGTTCGGTGGTCGCGCTCGACAAGATGGAGGTGATTCCGGCGACCAGCATCAAATATCTGAACCGGCTCTCGGATCTGCTCTTCATCGGCTCGCGCATCGCCAATCGGCACGCCGGGCAGCCGGATGTGCTGTGGCAACCGGGCATGAATGCCTGACGGCGCGTGCTAATCGCGCTGCGGTTCGACGTCGGCAGCGCGATCGGCCTCTGTCCGTTGTGCGGCATCGTGCGGATCGGTCTGAAAGTAGCGGCTGGGCTCCACGCCCAGCGCGCGGCGGAACATGGCGCTGAACGCGCTCTGGCTGGCGTAGCCGAGTCGCTCGGCCAGCCGTTTGAGCGGCTCTCCCTGCGCCAGCAATTCCAGCGCATGAATCAGCCGGGCTTGCTGGCGCCATTCGCGGAACGACAAACCGGTGTCGTCGCGAAACCGCCGCGCCAGCGTGCGGCTGCTGGCGCCGACGCGATCGGCCAGTTGTTCAAAGCGGTCATCGCGGCCCGGATGAGCCAGCACCTGCCGGCAGAGCTTGAGCAGGCGCGGGTCGTGCGGCATCGGTAGATGCAGTGGCGCGGTCGGCAACTGCCTCAGCTCGGCGATGATCAAGGTGGCGATCAGGCTGGCGCGGCTCTCGGGTTGATACACGATCGGTAACGCTGTCAGTGCCAAGATCAGCTCGCGCAGCAGCGGGCTGACCTCCAGGACGCTGCAGTGTTCCGGCAAGCCAGGCGCGGCCGCCGGTTCGACGTAGAGCGTGCGCATTTCGGCGTCGCTGGCAATCTGTACCCGATGCGGCGTGAGCGGCGGCACCCACAGTGCTCGCTGCGGCGGCAGTACCCAGTTTCCTGCTGCGGTTTCCACCCGCATGACGCCGCTGCAGGCATAGATCAGCTGAGCACGCCGATGCTGGTGCATGCCGGAATCGTGGCCACGGCCATAGCTGCGCTGCATGGCGACTATGGTTTGGCTCAGGTCCTGGTAATGATCCGGATCGAGGTCGGATTTTGTCATGTTGACGATAATGAATGGCCGATTCGTGCTGAAAAGACAGCATAGACTGGGCGCTCGTCCTTGGTAAATGGGGCGCTTCTCATTCTTCGTTGAGTACGAACATGCAATCCAAGCCCCTCACGCTGCCGGCCGGCGCCACCGCCACACAGAACACCGCCTTCATGGTGCTGGCGGCGATCAGCGTCTCGCACCTGCTGAACGACATGATCCAGTCGCTGATCCTGGCGATCTATCCGATGCTCAAGGACAACTACGCGCTGAGCTTTGCGCAGATCGGCCTGATCACGCTGGTGTATCAGCTCACCGCATCCTTGCTGCAGCCGTTGATCGGGCTTTACACCGATCGCCGCCCCATGCCGCAATCGCTGCCGATCGGCATGGGCTTTACCCTCTGCGGCCTGTTGCTGATGTCGCAGGCGGCGCACTTCCATTGGTTGCTGCTGGCGGCCGCGCTGGTCGGCATCGGCTCGTCGGTGTTTCATCCCGAATCGTCGCGCGTCGCGCGCATGGCATCGGGCGGGCGGCACGGGCTGGCGCAGTCATTGTTCCAGGTCGGCGGTAATCTTGGCTCCTCGCTTGGCCCCTTGCTGGCCGCACTGGTGATCCTGCCGTACGGGCAGGGCAGCATCGCCTGGTTCTCGATTGCCGCAATGCTGGCCATGGCCATCCTCTACCGTGTCGGTCATTGGTATGGTTTGCAGCGGATGGCGAGTGCCGGGCGCAGATCCCAAGGTGCTGCGGTGCCCGCGCTGCCGCGTCGCACGGTGATCCGGGCAATGGCGGTGCTGGCGCTCTTGGTGTTCTCGAAGTATTTCTATCTGGCCAGCCTGAACAGTTATTACACCTTTTACCTGATCGACCGCTTCGGTCTCGGCATTCGCGACGCCCAGCTGTATCTGTTCCTGTTCCTGTTCGCCGTTGCGGCGGGAACGGTGCTCGGTGGGCCGATCGGCGATCGCATCGGCCGCAAGCGGGTGATCTGGGGTTCCATACTCGGGGTTGCACCGTTTGCGCTGATGTTGCCGTATGCCAGCCTGCTCTGGACTGCGGTGCTGACGGTGGTCATCGGCCTCATTCTGGCGTCGGCGTTCTCGGCCATCCTTGTCTACGCCACCGAACTGATTCCGGGCAGGGTAGGCATGGTGGCCGGGTTGTTCTTCGGTTTTGCTTTCGGTATGGGCGGGGTCGGCGCCGCGGCACTGGGTAAGCTTGCCGATCACACCAGCATCGGCTACGTTTACCATGTTTGCTCGTTTCTGCCGCTGCTTGGGCTGCTGACGTGCTTGCTGCCGGATCTGGAACCGAAAAAGCATTGAGGCGAGTGGTGGCGTCTATCGGTGATAGGCGCTGCAACGTCTGATTCGAGTGCTTATATCGAGATCAGTTGTTCGGAACCGGGTGTTCGGGGGTGTTCGGTCGAGGCGAGTCTGTGACACGGTGTGACGGCAGTGCGGATCGGGAGATCCTCGGGATGGCGGGGCGGAAAAACAAAAACCCCGATCTGAGTGATCGGGGTTTTTGTCGTAATTGGTGCCCAAGAGAAGACTCGAACTTCCACGCCCTTGCGAGCGCTAGGACCTGAACCTAGTGCGTCTACCAATTCCGCCACCTGGGCATTTATCTCACGAAGCAAGCAGTTATATAGTCAGTAGTGGTGCCCAAGAGAAGACTCGAACTTCCACGGTGTTGCCACCGCTAGGACCTGAACCTAGTGCGTCTACCAATTCCGCCACCTGGGCACTGCTCTGCGCTAAACTACTGCTTGCTGCACAAGAGGTGGCGACTATAAGGAAGCAACGAAGCGATGTCAAGAAACAAGGCCGAAAAAATCGAAAAATCTGAAAAAACTGCAGCGCCGGTGAAACGGTCAGCCAAACTCAAGGGCCTGCGGGCTCAGGATCCTTACCTCGCGCGTGAGCGCGAGCGTTACGAATCCCCGCTTCCAAGTCGTGAATTCATTCTGCAGTTGCTTGCCGATGCCGGCGCGCCGCTCGATGCGGACGAGCTCGCGCGCATGCTTGATATCGCCGAAGAAGAGCAGATCGCCTTCCAGCGCCGTCTGGCCGCGATGGCGCGTGAAGCCGAGCTATTGATCAACCGCAAGGGGGCCTTGTGCCTGCCGGAAAAAGTGGCGTTGATCGCCGGGCGTGTCCAGGGGCACCCGGACGGCTTTGGTTTCCTCGTTCCCGATGACGACAGCAGCGACCTTTACCTTGGCCCGCGTGAAATGGCCAAGGTGCTGCATAACGACCGCGTGCTTGGTCAGCAGGTCGGTCTGGATCGCCGTGGCCGGCGCGAGGGCAAAATTGTCGAGGTGCTCGAACGCGCCAACAATACCCTTGTCGGGCGGCTGCGCTGTGAGCGCGGCGTCAATATCGTCAGCGCCGAGGACAAGCGCATCAGTCAGGAAATCCTGATTGCACCGGGTGATGTGAGTGGTGCCGAGCCAGGCCAAGTGGTCATGGTCGAAATTGTTCAGCAACCGGAACGCCACGTACAGCCGCTGGGGCGCATCAGTGAAATTCTCGGGCGTTATGACGATCCGGGTATGGAAATCGAGATCGCGCTGCGCAAACACAATCTGCCGTACGTGTTCTCCGATGCCGCGCAGGTGCAGGCCGCCGAGACCCCGCTCAAGGTTCGCAAGAAGGACTGGAAGTCCATCATGGGTGTCGAGCGCGAAGATATTCGCGATCTGCCGCTGGTGACCATCGATGGCGAAACCGCGCGTGACTTCGACGATGCCGTTTTCGCCGAGAAAAAAGGCAAGGGCTGGCGCCTCGTGGTGGCGATTGCCGACGTTAGCCATTATGTGACCCCGGACGATGCGCTTGATCTGACCTCGATCGAACGGGGTAATTCGATTTACTTCCCGCGCCGGGTGATCCCGATGTTGCCGGAAGAACTGTCCAACGGCATCTGCTCGCTCAATCCCGATGTTGAACGCTTGGCCATGGTTTGCGACATGCAGGTCAGTGCCAAGGGCTTGATCAAGAAATACCGCTTCTACCCGGCGGTGATGCATTCAAAGGCGCGGCTGACCTACAACAAGGTCTGGGAAATGCTGTCGCAGCCCGATGGTGAGCTTGCCAAGGAAAACAAGAAACTGCTGCCGCAGTTGCAGACGCTGTACGCGCTGTTCCAGGCGTTTGCCGATGCGCGCAAGCAACGTGGCGCGATCGATTTCGAGACGACCGAAACCGAAGTGATCTTCGATGACAAGGGCAAGATCCGCGAGATCGTCCCGGTGGTGCGCAATGATGCGCACAAGCTGATCGAAGAATGCATGCTTGCCGCCAACGTCTGCGCGGCCGATTTCCTCATCGAAGCCAAGCATCCGACGCTGTTTCGGGTGCACGAAGGCCCGACGCCGGAAAAACTCGAATACCTGCGCGAATATTTGAAGACCTGCGGTCTGTTCCTTGAAGGCGATGACGAGCCGAGTGCATCCGATTACGCCGATGTGCTGGCAAAGATCAAGGCGCGCCCCGATGCCGGTTTGCTGCAAACACTGTTGCTGCGCAGTCTGCGCCAGGCGGTGTACAGCCCGGACAACAAGGGCCACTTCGGCTTGGGTTATGAAGCCTACGCCCACTTCACCTCGCCGATTCGTCGTTACCCGGATCTGCTGGTACACCGTGCGATCAAGGCGGTGCTGGCCGGCAAGAAGTATCGCCCGGCCAAGAAATGGGAAGACCTCGGCCTGCAGTGCTCGATGACCGAGCGCCGCGCCGATGAGGCTAGCCGCGATGTGCTCAACTTCCTCAAGTGCTATTTCATGCGCGACAAGGTCGGCGAGGAGTTCGAAGGCACGATTTCGGCCGTCACCGGTTTTGGTCTGTTCGTGATGCTCGACGGTCTGTATGTCGAAGGGCTGCTGCATATTTCCGAGCTCGGTAAGGATTACTTCAACTTCGACGATCGTCGGCATGAGTTGAAGGGCGAGCGCAGTGGTGCCTTGTACCGGCTGACCGACCGGATCAAGGTCAAGGTTGCACGCGTTAACCTTGAAACCAGCAAGGTCGATTTCGTGCTGGCCGATGCCGTGGTTATGCCGGCCATCGCGCCGCAGCTTGCTGCTGCGGGTGAGCATGCACCGCGAGTGTCTGAAGCGCGTAGCAGCCGATCGCGCAAGCGCCGTGGTGGGGCGGCACGAGTACCACAGCTTGTGGTCGATACGGCGGCAGCGGCGCCTGTCGCCGCCGAGGTGGCTGACGCACCTGTTGCGGCGAAACCGGCACCGCGTCGTGCGCGCGCCAAGGTACGCTCGGTGACGCCAACGCCAACGCCAACGCCAACGCCAACGCCAACGCCAACGCCAACGCCAACGCCGGCTCCTGTTGCTCGTCCTGAGCCAGCTCCGGCAGCGGTGCCCGCGGCGAAACGGCCTAGCCGACGTAGAACGACACCTGCGGCTTCACCCGTTACTCCGGTAGCGCCCAAGGCACAGCAGCCGGATGTCGCCAGCAAGCCGGCGACAGCGGCAGCACCGGCGGCGAAGCGTCCGCGTGGCACTACTGCTGTGCCGACGGCGGTTCCACCTGCTCCGGCCCCGGCCAGAAAGCGCGCACCTGCTGCGGCGAAACCCGCGCCGGCCACACCGGTGGCTGATGCGCCGGCGGCCAAGGCACCAACGCGTCGCAAGCCGGCCATCGCGGCCTTGTTGGCGCCTCCGGTGGTTGCAACGCCAGTGCTTGCAACACCGGCCGAGCCGACACCGCCAGCGCGCACACGTCGCAGAAAATCCTGATCGAACGGTGTATCTTGGCGACCCTGTGAAAACGGGGTCGCGATCGCCTGAGTTTTTGTCTGTATTCAACCCGATTTTAAGAAGGGAATTCCCGTATGTTTATCGTTGACCGTTCGGTTGCGCTGATTCGTCCCAAGCAGCCATTTTTGGATTGGCTGCTGGGTTTGCCGGGAAACGATATTCCGCTGTCACTTGAAGACATCCGTGCCGACTGCACCGTGATCATGATCCCGGAAGCCAACGAGCCCGAGGACGGCATTGCGCATATCGACGAAATCGCCGAAGAGATTTTCGAGCTGGAATTGTCGTCCTGGGTGGGCGATGAGGAACTCTGGCCCAAGAAACGCAATCTCAAGCTCTTCTGGGAGTGGTTCGATGTCGAGATTCATCTCGGCGTCATGGACAGCGTGTCCGAGGAAATCCACAACACGCCGTCGGATCACAGCTATCACTAAAGCCGGCGCCTGCTTTGCTGCAGGCTTCGGTGCGACACACGTCATGGCCCTTGTACGGGCCATGATTTTTTAAGGGAAAACCGATGCGCCGTATTGCTGCCTGCCTGTTGATCGCCGGCTTGTCCGGGCCTGTTCTGGCTGAAACGCTCAATTACAACGTCGTCAATCTCAATGCGCAGGCGAGCCGCGAGGTCGGCAACGACACCGTGCGCGCCTTGCTCTATGTCGAGCTCAACGACAGCGATCCGGCGCGTTTGTCGGACAAGGTCAACCAGACGCTCGCGGCGGCGCTCAAGCGCGTCAAGGCGGTCAGTAGCGTGCAATCGGGCGGTACCGGTTACACGACCTTCCCGGTCTACAACAACAAGACCAACAAGCATGAAGGCTGGCGCGGTCGGGGCGAGTTGCGCTTGAGCAGCAAGGATTTCGCCGCGCTGTCGAAGTTGCTCGGCGAACTGCAACAGCCGCTGGCCGGTGGCCTTGGCATGCAACTGGCCGATGTGCGCTACGGCGTATCCGAACAGAAACGTGATGAGGTCGAGAACGAGCTGATCGAAGAAAGCCTCAAGGCCTTCCGCAAGCGCGCCGACCTGGTTCGCCGCAATCTGGACGGCAGCGGTTTCAAGGTGATCAACGTTAATGTCGATTCAGGCCAATCGTCGCCGCCGATGCCGGTCTACAAGGCCGCACGCGCAATGTCGGCCGATGCGGTGGCTGCGGCGCCGATGCTCGAAGGTGGCGATAGCCGCGTGTCGGTCAGCGTGTCCGGCAGTATTCAGGTTCTGCAATGACGCCGTTGCCGCTGCGGCTGGTCCGTTCGCGGCAACAACGATGCTTGCATGCGGTGGCCGGGTTCGCCGCGGCCGCCGCAGCCATCGCCGCGCCGTGGCCATGGGGCGCGTTCGGGCTGGTTTGGCTGATCGCTGCTGCGTGGATGACTCAGCGGCGCGTCTTGCCGCTTGGGATCGATGGCTGCGACGACGGTACGGTCTTGCTGCGCTGGCCCGACGGCAGCGCCAGCCCGGCGGCGATTGCGCCGGCGTCGCGGGTCGGCGTCTGGCTGATTGCCTTGCAGTTTGTGAGCGAGCGCGGCCGTTGCGCGCTGGTCCTGTGGCCCGACAGCGCCGATAGCGAAACCTTGCGGCAATGGCGCATCTGGCTGCGTTGGGAGCGGCCGGCGGTGTTGCGGCGCATCGAGCGACGCTTGGGTGAAGCGCCGCAGCCGTCCTGATTCGCCGCGCTACCGGCCGGCGATGATCTCGCCGAACTTGAGCAGATTGCCGTGCGGATCAAGGATGTACAGCTCCTTCATCCCCCACGGCTGTACCACCGGTGGCCGGTGGCGCACGCCGCGCTCGGTGAACTCGGCGTGCAGCGCGTCGACATCGTCACTGCGCACATAGCACGAGGTGCTCTCGGCAATGTGGCGCTCGTCGCACGGCCAGAAGTGCAGCTCGCAGCCGTCGCGGGCGACGATCAGGTAGTCGGGCAGCTGCAGCGTCACCGCGAAGCCCAGCGTCTGGTAGTAGGCGGCCGATTCGGCGATGTTCAGCGAGGCGAGCACCGGGACGGTGGCGGTGATGTGTCCTTTCATCATGTTCTCCGACAAGACGCGTGCAATCGTACGACTTATGTAACACTGACGATTCGACTACGACGGCTTGAGGGCCATGCCTGCCGAGATCCGCAATCCCTGTCCACCCGGCGCCTGCGTCTGTGGCCGCGATGCCTTGCTCGATGACCCGTTCGCCGACTGCCGTGTGCTGCTGCTGACGCGCGACGACGAGCGCAAGTTGGTCGAGCGCATCGCGCGGGCCCGCGACTACGCCGATCTGCAGCAGGTCTGCGCCAGGATCGAGGCGCAGCTCGGCGTGGTGTTGCGGATACGACCGGGGCCGAACGAGGTGCGCACGGCGCTCGGCTTTGAGATCGCTTTTGATCCGCATCCGGGGCTGTGCCGCAAGACGCAGCAGGCGATCCCGGCCGCGGTGCGCCGCTGCCTGAACGACAGACCGGCGATCGCGTACGAGATCCTTGATGCGCACAGCCTGTTCGCACCGGCGAACACTAGGTGGTGTCGTCACAAGATGCACGCCCAGATCGCAATGCAGCGAATCTGGACTGCCGCCAGGAATGACGCCGCATTCTTGGCATAGCGCGTGGCGATGCCTCGCCAGCGTTTGAGCTGCAAAAACGCATTTTCAACCAGATGCCGGTGGCGATACAGCGCCGCATCGTGTTCACGCGGCGCCTTACGGTTGCGGCGCGACGGAATCACCGTTCTCATGCCTTGCGCCGAGGCCTGAGCAACGATGGCGTCGCTGTCATAGCCACGATCAGCCAGCAGGTATTCCGCGCTCAAGCCGTCAATCAACGCGCCGCCCTGGGTGCAGTCCGCCGTCGTGCCCGAGGTCACCAAGACCCGCACCGGCATGCCGTGCGCGTCCACCGCCAAGTGCAGCTTACTGTTTAGCCCCCTTTGGTCACCCCCATTGCCTGATTGCCGCCGCGTGCGCCGGCGGCATGCGGATGCACCTTGGCATGCGTGGCGTCGATCATCAGCTATTCGAAATCCGGATTGGTGATCAGCGCTTCAAGCAGGTGTGCCCAGACGCCCTTGTCACGCCAGCGACAAAAGCGGCGGTGGGTGTTCTTCCAGTCGCCATAATCGGGCGGCAAATCGCGCCATGGGGCGCCGGTACGCAAAATCCAGAACACGGCGTTGAGGAACAGGCGGTTATCTCTGGCCCGGCCGCCCCAGGCGCCGTGGCGACCGGGCAGGAGCGGTTCGAGCAAAAGCCACGTTTGATCAGGAAGGTCGTGGCGGCGGTGTACCAGGCGCTTGGTCGGCGGTGTGCTTGTCATGGCGGCAGCATACACACTCGCCAATCACTCGTGACGACACCATCTAAGAGCGCTTAGCAAAATCCAGTGCAACGGTGCTGGCAAGGCGGGCGAAACGTCGACAGTACGAGTAGTACGGCAAGTGAGCACAACGCCGCCAGCAGGATTTGCGCCCGGCAGGAAGTGCCCTTGGGGCATAGCCGCTCTAGTTGAACAGCACCAGCGGCCGGTTCGCATCGCGCGGATGCGGGATGACCTCGGCGGCTACACCATAGACTGCATTCAGCGTCGCCGGTGTCAGCACGCTCGCCGGATCGCCGCAGCCGACCAGTTTCCCTTGCGCCAGCAGTGCCAGCCGATCGCACCATGCGGCGGCGAGGTTCACATCGTGCAGGATCACCAGCACGCCGATCCGCTCGTCGCGCGCCAGTTGTTTGGCGCAGGCGAGCAGTGCCTGCTGGTGTTTCGGGTCGAGGCTGGCAGTCGGTTCGTCGAGCAGCAGGAAGCGCCCGCCGTGGCTTTGCCGCGCCGCGAGCGTCTGCACCAGTACGCGGGCAAACTGCACCCGCTGTGCCTCGCCGCCCGAGAGCTGCGGATAGCGGCGGCCGGCCAGATGCGAGACGTCGGCCAGCGCCAGTGCCCGGATCATCAGTTGCTCGACCTCGGTGGTCGACAGCTCGGGAAACGGGTAGGCACCCATGGCGACGACTTCGCAGACGCCGAGGTTGAACGACAGCGACGGCGATTGCGGCAGCACCGCGCGCTTGCGGGCCAGCTCACCGTTGCCGAGCTGCGCCAACGGTGTGCCGTCGATCGATATATTGCCGCGTTGCGGCGCCAGTTCGCCGGCCAGCATCGTCAGCAGCGTCGATTTGCCGGCGCCGTTGGCGCCGAGCACGCCGACGACTTCGCCGGCCGACAGTGACAGCGTCACGTCGTCGAGCACGACCTTGCCGCCACGTTCGATAAAGATGTTTTCAGCGAGCAGCATCAGTGTCTCCGCTGCGCCAGCAGCCACAGGAAGAAGGGGCCGCCGACCAGGCTGGTGACGATGCCGATCGGCAGTTCGGCCGGGATCACCGCGATCCGTGCCAGCCAGTCGGCCAGCGTCAGCGCGATGGCACCGGCGACGATAGCCGTCGGCAGTAGCCAGCGGTGATCGGCGCCGAGTGCCAGCCGTACCAGGTGCGGCACGACCAGGCCGACAAAGCCGATCGAGCCGGTGGCGGCAACCAGCGGGCCGACCAAGAGCGCGGTCAGCACGATCAGCCGGCGGCGTAGCGCCTTGAGCGGAAAGCCCAGGTGCAGCGCTTCGCGCTCGCCGAGCAGCAATGCGTTCATTGCGCGCCAGTCACGGGTGATCAGCGCGCCGATGATGATCGTCCACGGAGCCAGACCGGCGAGCAGCAGCCAGCTGGCGCCGGCGAGACTGCCCATGTTCCAGAAGGTCAGGCTGCGCAGCTGATTGTCGTCGGCCAGATAGGTGAACAGCCCGACCAGCGCACCGCAGATCGCGTTGATCGCGACGCCGGCGAGCAGCAGGCCGGCCATACCCGGATAACGCCGGCCCAGATGATAGGCGGCGACGGTGGCGATCAGGCTGCCGATGAAGGCCGCCGGTGCCAGCACCATGAAGGAACCGCCGCCGAGCACGATGGCGCCGACGGCACCGAGCGCGCCGCCGGCCGAGATGCCGATCAGCCCCGGTTCGGCTAGCGGGTTGCGGAATAGTGCCTGCATCGCCGCACCCGACAGTGCCAGCGCCGCGCCGGCCAGCGCGGCGAACAGCACGCGGGGCAGGCGGACATCGATCAGCACGCTGCGCCACAGCGCTTCGTCGGCGCCCTCGGCCCCGAACGGCAGGCTTGGCAGCGCGGAGAGCGGGATGTGCAGCGCGCCGCTGCTGGCCGATAGCAGCATCAGCGCGATCAGCAGCACGGCCAATATCGTCAGCACACCGGCGGGCGTGCGCCAGCGCGAGGTTTTCGACGCTGCAGGCAAGGGGGAGGAGAAGGCGGAAGTCACGGAGGTCATGTTACACCGGGGGCTGGGCGATCAAGAGCGGAGCCTGGATTATCGGCTGGGGATTATCGACTGGCCACGGCGGCAGGCGCCGCCTTGAGTTCGCGCAGGGCTTGCGGCAGGCGCGGGCCGTAGCCGAGCAAGAGCAGATCGTCCATCACGATCACCCGCCGCGCTTGTGCCGCTGGTGTGGTGGCAATGCCCGGCTTGGCCAGCAGTGCGTCAATGCCGCCCGATGCCGCGATCGAGGCGGTCGAGGTGATGATCAGCTCGGGCTTGAGCGCGGCAATGCCTTCGAGCGACAGCGGCTTGTAGCCCTTCTGCTTGGCGAGCACGTTGCGGTAGCCGGCGAGCTTGAGCATGGCGTCGGCGCTGGTATCGGTGCCGGCGCCTTCCGGATTGCCGCTGCGGTTGATCAGCAGCAGCGCCCGGGTCGGGCCGAGCTGTTTGGCGGCGAGGGCATCGACCTGCTTGCGCAGCTCGGCCACCATCGCCCGACCATCGTTGCGCAGGCCGAGCGCGGCGGCGACGCCGTGCATGCGCTGTTCGAGCGCATCCAGCGTCGGCGCGCTCGGCAGCACGATCACGCGCAGGCCGAGCCGGCGCAGCTGTTCGAGCGCTTGCGGCGGGCCGGCCTGATCCGAGGCGAGAATGAGGTCGGGCTTCAGTGCCGCCACGCCTTCGAGCGAAAATGCACGGTAGTAGCCGACCTTGGGCAGCGCCTTGGCCGCTTCCGGATAGGTGCTCGACTGATCGACACCGATCAGTCGATTGCCGGCGCCGAGCGCGTAGACAATCTCGGTGAGCGGGCCGCCGAGGGCGACGACGCGCTGCGGCGCGGCTTGCGCCGTCAACGTGGCGAAGGCCAGAACGGCGGCAAGGAGGAGGGCAAGGCGCTGTTTCATCTCAGTTCAACCTCAGGCGGCAAGGGGTTCTTTGCACAGATCGAGCAGCAGTTCGCGCCATTCGGTCAGCTCCGGCACGCCCGGCTTGCGCGCACCGAAGAACTGCACGATCAGCTCGCCAGCTTCGTTGTACAGCTCCATCGAGGTGACCCAGCCATCGCTGGTCGGCTTGTTGACCACCCAGGTGCTCACGACCGATTCGGTGTTCAGATGCAGATTGAACAGCGGGTCGAGGATGTTGTACCAAGGGTCGGTACGCACCAGTTTCTTCACCGGGCCGCTATGGATTTGCACCATGCCGCGGTTGCCGACAAAGCACATGATTGCCAGTTCGCTGCTTGCTGCGCGTTGCAGCATCGCCTCGACCGCGTCGTTGTCGACGACTTGAGCCAGATCGTTGCCCACCGAGCGCAGCGCGCCAAGGCGGCTGACCTTGTGCTTGCGCAGCATCGGGAAGAAGGCGTGGGTGTCCTTGAGGCCGAGCCAGGTTTCGCGCAGCGCGGCGGCATCTTCCGGCACGTCCGGGGTGGTGTCCGGCGCGTAGGCGGTGACCGCTGGCCAGGTCTTTTCCGACTTGGCGAACTTGGCAACCAGCGCGTCATAGGCGGCGTTGTCGCTTTGCTCGGTCATGTAGATTTTGTGGATGGCGATGCCTTCGGCGTCGAAGAATTGCAGGCTGCGGCGCTCGCCCTCGGTCACGGCGTAGAAATGAACCCAGTTATTGAAGAACATGCGCAGATCGATATCGGCACCGAGCACGAGGCCAATCGCGCCTTCGGCCTGGATGTCCTCGTACGTGCCCTTGCGTTCGTGCACGCAGTCATCGTTGCGTGACAGCGCCATTACATGGCCGAGCGTGCCCAGCTCGCGGAAGATCGTCTGCGCCGGGCCTTGCAGCTCGGTCGAGGCCACGCCACAGTCGGCGGCGACCAGTTGCGCTTCGGATACCGCAAGGCGGGCGGCACGTTCGCGTGCGCGCAGCTTGGGTTCGGTGGCCAGCAGCGCCTGATAGCGGGTCTGCAGCGCGTCTGCGTGGTCTTTGAATTCGGTGCTCATTATCGTGGTCTCCTCGGTGGTTCAAATATTGCGAATGCCGACGGCATGAAGGGCGTTTCGCAAATGCAAAGGCCGACCCGCAAGCGGGTCGGCATGTTTCGGTCTTATGGGTTTAGAACACCCAGTTGGCGTTGACGCGGAAACTGCGGCCAGGCTCGCTGTAACGGTCGACGATGACGCTGTTCGACGTCAGTGCACGGGTCGAGGCATCGGCGCCGTCCCAGTACTTCTTGTCGAAGACGTTGAAGACGCCGCCCGAAACGCGCAGGTCCTTCATCGGCTTCCACCATGCGGTCAGATCGACCACGCCGTAGCCCGGTGCCGAGTACAGCGTGCTGCTCGACAGCTTGTTCTTGGCGGCGGCGGCGGTCAGCAGCGCTTGTGCGCCCCAGACTTCCTGGGTGTACGAGAGGCCGGTGATCAGCTTGAGCGGGGCGACCGAATCGAGCCAGGTGTCGTCGGTTTCATTACGGCCGACCGACCATGCCAGCGAGCCCCAGCTGCGCCATGCGCTGGTGAAGCTGTAATGCGCGGTCGCTTCGACGCCGTAGATCCGTGCCTTGTCGATGTTCACGCTTTGGTAAACCATCGGGTAGCCCGGGATCCAGCCCGGTGCGCTGCTGTTGATCGGCTGCAGCGTGTCGATGAAGTCCTTGTAGCGGGTATCAAAGCCGGTGATCGTGCCACCTGCCGCGTCGTTGCCCAAGCGCAGGCCGAATTCGTAGCCCGAGCTGGTTTCCGGCTTCAGATCCGGATTCGGCACCAGCGTGTAGCCCTGCGCCGAGTTGGTGAACTGGCCGTTGATTTCCAGCGTCGTCGGCGCGCGGAAGCCCTGTGCGTACTTGGCGAACAGCGTGGCTTGTTCGGCCAGTTTCCAGGTGCCGGCGAGCGACGGCGAGATCTTGTCGTCTTCCTGGCTCTGCGGCGTCATGCCGATACCAGCGCCGATCTGGCTTTGCAGCGAGCCCGCATCCGGGTTGTTGCGGTAGTTGTCGTAACGAAGACCCGGGGTCAAGGTGTAGCGGCCACCGTCGAAGCCGATTTCATCCTGCGCGAACAGCGCCCACTGGGTGACGGTGGTATCCGGCACGGTACGCAGGTTGATCGACGTCGAGGCCGGATAGCCGGCAGCAAACTCCTTGGTATCGGTCTGCCACCATTCGCCGCCCACCACCCACTGCTGGGTGATGCTGCCTCCGAAATTCTTCACCACCTGGCCCGACACGCCCCTAGCGGTTTCGGTGTAGGTGCCGTCGCGCCAGTACACCGGATCGCGGGTGTTGCGGGTCTGGTCGCGGCGCTGGTCGCTGTCGAACTTCTGGTAATACATCCGTGCCGATGCGGCATCGATGAGGCCGCCGGCTTGCGGCGCGGTGTAATCGTACTCAAGCGACACGCGCTGGCGCTCCTGCTCGTCGTGCGCCTTGCTTGAGGTGATGGTGGTCGGGGCTGGCGGCATCACCACGCCAAGTTCGCTGAACAGGTCGGTGTCGGATTCGGTCTTGCGGTATTCGCCGGTCAGGCCCAGCTTGTGGCCGCCTTCAAAGTAGTGCTGCACCTTGGCGAGGGCATTCTTGGTGGTGAAGTCCTGCGGATCCGGTGTGGTGCGGGTGTACTTGCTCTTGCTGTCGTTGCTGCCCATGTTGTCGAGCTCATGACCCTTGCGGCCGCCGAGCTGCAGCATCCAGTAGGTGTCCTGGTTGACTTCGCCGGCGACGGCACCGGAAACGCCGTAGCTGCTGTCCGCGCTGTCGTAGTCGGCCTTGACCTGGCCGCCGAAGGTCTTGCCGGCCTTGATCAGGTCGGTCGGATCCAGCGTGCGCATGCCGACGACGCCACCGAGCGCGGACGAGCCGTACTGGGTCGAGCCCGGGCCGCGGACGATGTCGATCGCCGCCAGCGAGGTGAAGTCGACCATGTCCTGACCGACGAAGGTGTCGCGGTTCGGGAAACTGAATACTTCGGGTAGACGGATGCCGTCGACCATCATCAGCACGCGATTGCCTTCAAGGCCGCGGATGTTGATGTTGGTGCCGCCGTAGCGGCCGCTGCGCGACATGTCGACGCCCGGCTGATCGGTGTTGCCCAGATCGCTGAAACTGTTGATGAACTTCTCGTCGAGCGTTTTGCGGCTGGTCGTGGTGACCGAAGGCGGCAATTCGTCGATGGTTTTTTCGGTGCGCGTGGCGGTGACGACGATCGGCGACAGGCTGGCCGTGCTGGCATCCTGTTTAGCCGGCTTGCTGGCCGTAGCCAACTGCGGCGCAGCGGCGATCTGGTCGGCCGCGAAGGCCGTCTGCAGGGCGCAGGCCAGCAGGCTGAGTACGAGCGGGTGAGTAGAGCGAGTCATGCCAGAATCCTTGAGCAGTCGAATCGGTGCAGTGCACCGGTCGCGGCTGGCTTGCTGGCGGGGAGACCTTCCGCTGGCTGGCTGGCATGCGATTGATGATGTTTGTTATTTGGTCAGAATCAGCTTGCCCTGACGGGTTTCACGCAGGGTGTAACGCTCGCCGTTGTGCTCGATCACGACGGCGCGCTGGCCTTGCAGCAATGCGGCGCTGCTGAGGACCGGCGGTTGCGGGCTCGAGGGAGTGTGGGTGGGCGCGGGCTTGTTCATGGTTGAGAATACTAACGCGAATTGTTCTCATTAACAAGTTTTCTTACGGGATGTCGTGTATTTGCGCCAGATCAAACATCTTTGCGTGAGTCATGAAACGAGAATCGTTATCAAATAGATTGATGGGCATGTCTTGAATCCGCTCAGGAGCCTGCATGTCCGCAGAACTCAGCGCCTGGTTCGCCGAAAGCGGCGAGCTGGCGTTTGCCAAGCGCGCCCTCGTTATGCCGTGGCGCCACCGAACCCCGATCATCGAGACCGAGCATCCAGCCGCATGGCGAAGGCTGCAGGCCGCGCCGCGTTATGGCCGCAAGGGTCTGGCTTACGTGCATGTACCGTTCTGTGCCAATCACTGTCTTTTCTGCGGCTTTTACCAGAACCGCTGGCAGGAAGAGGCATCGCGCCCGTACACCGACAGGCTGATCGCCGAAATCGAACGCGAAACCGATACGCCGCTGGTGCACAGCGCGCCGATCCACGCGGTGTATCTGGGCGGCGGTACGCCGTCGGCACTGGCCGCGAATGATCTGGCCCGGCTGATTACCGCCTTGCGCACGCATCTGCCGCTGGCGCCCGACGCCGAAATCACCGTCGAGGGGCGGATTCGTCATTTCGACGATGCCCGCATCGACGCCTGCCTCGACGCCGGCGCCAACCGTTTCTCGATCGGCGTACAGAGTTTCGATACGCAGGTGCGGCAGCGGCTCGGCCGGCAGGCCCGCGGCGAACAGGCGATCGCCTTTCTCGAAGGCCTGGCCCGGCGCGACCGCGCCACCGTGGTTTGCGACCTGATCTTCGGCCTGCCCGATCAGGATGACGCGGTCTGGCAGCGTGATCTGGATACCGTCCGCGGCCTGCCCATCGATGGCGTCGACCTGTACGCGCTCAACCTGCTGCCGACGACGCCGCTGTTCAAGGCGGTCGAACTGCAGCGCCGCAGCCTGTCGACACCGCAGGAACGCCAGCGCATGTATCTCGCCGGCGTGGCGCAGATGAGGGATGCCGGCTGGGCGCAGCTGTCGAACAGCCATTGGGCCCGCGCCACGCGCGAGCGCAATCTGTACAACCAGTTGATCAAGGACGGCGCCGATTGCCTGGCGTTCGGTTCGGGCGCCGGCGGCAGCGCGCACGGTGTCAGCTATGTCGTCGGCGGCGAGCTGGCGAGCTACGAGGCGCAGATCGACGCCGGCCTCAAGCCGATCTCGAACATGGCGACCAGCGATGCATGGCAGCGAACCCGCGATACCGTCACCGGCGGGATCGAGGGCGGCCGGCTGGATCTGGCGACCTTGCCGCTGGCCGATGTCGCCGCCTTGCTGGTGCGTATCGAACCACTGATTGCGAACTGGCACGAAGCCGGCCTGCTGCTTGATGCCGGTCCGGTGCTGCGCTTGAGTCCACGTGGCCGCTTCTGGGCCAACAACCTGCACTCGGCGCTGAACGAGCTGATCCCGCAACTGGCCGCGGCACCCGCCGCCGAGCCGGCCGAATCCATTGCCGCCTGAACACGGAGAACCGAAATGAACGCAGTTGTTACCCCGCTTGCCGAACGCCTTGCCCTTGACGCCGACGGCATCCTTGAAAACCTTGCCCGCGAATACGGCGTCAGCCTGCTTGATGTGGTCACTGCTATGCCTGAAGCAACCCCCGAAGCCTCGCGCACGCTGCTGCCCGGCGAGCGCTTTGCCGAGGTCATGGCCGACATCAGTGACTGGGGCGATGTCACCGTGCTGACCCACAGCGCCGACGCTATCCTTGAGTTTCACGGCCGCGTGCCGGTCGGCCGCTCGGCGCATGGCTTTTTCAATTTGCGCGGTGGCGGTGCGCTCAGCGGCCATATCCGCACCGACCGCTGCAAGACGATCGCGCTGGTCGAGCGCCCGTTCATGGGCTTGGCAACGGCAAGCGTGATTTTCTTCAATCCCGAAGGGGCGGCGATGTACAAGGTCTTCGTGCATCGCAACAAGGACAAAAGCCTTGATGCCGAACAACTGCTACGCTTTCGCGCTTTGGCCGCGGCGAAAACCTGCTGCGGCGGTTGCCAGGGAGAAGGGTCATGCGGGAGTTGATGGTATTTGGAGCCAGTCGTGGCGTCGGTTTCGAGATCGCGAAGCAGGCGCGCTCGCAAGGGCGCAGCGTGCGTGCGCTGTTGCGTGATGGCGCGGACGACGGCGCCTTGCGCGAGATCGGCGTCGATGTCGTCCGTGGCGATGCGCTCGATGCGGCGGCAGTGAACGCGGCCATGGCCGATCTGGGGGCGGATGCCGAGATCGTGAGCACGCTCGGCAGCTTCGGCCCCGGCGTGCCGGTGGATTACCTTGGCAACCGCAACGTGATCGAAGCCGCCGAGCAGGCCGGCATCCAGCGGCTGGTGCTGGTCACCTCGCTCGGTTGCAGCGAAACCTGGGCGCATTTGTCCGAGCGGTCACGCAAGGGTTTTGGCGGCGCGGTCCGCGAAAAAACGCTGGCCGAAGCATGGCTGCGCACCAGCGGTCTCGATTTCACCATCATCCGCCCCGGCGGCCTGCGCGATGGCCCGGCACTGGGTGGCGCGCAGCGGATCGAGAACGAAGAAGCGCACGGTTTCGTTCGCCGCGCCGATGTCGCCGCCGAGGTGCTCGCTTGCCTCGCCGATCCGGCGACCATCGGTCGCGCGTTCAGCGTCGTCGATCCGGCCTGCCCGGCCTGAGTCGTCGGGTGCGAGCTGACGGCCTCACTGGCGTCAGTCTGCGCCGCAGTTTTCGGGACGATACCTGCAACCTTTCGCCGCGATGGGGCTCTTACTCAAGACGGGGGGGCGCTGCAAGGATGCAGCCGTTCTGAGTCGCTTCAATGCGACAAGGAGGTTCTTATGATCCGAGTTCAAGGCGCTTGCGCCGTGGGTCTGTTGGCCATATTGCTCGCCGGACCGGCATGGGGCGAATCGCTGCCGGTGCAAACGCAAGGGAATGTGTCGTATGTCAGCGGCGGCGTTGGCGATGAAGAGATGGCGGCGCTCAAGGCCATCCAGGCGAGTTACAACTTGCGCCTGCTGTTTGTCGGCCGGGATGGTCACTATCTCAGTGGCACGCAGGTGGTGGTCAAAAACGCCAAAAGCGAAGCGGTGCTGGATGCCGAATCCCATGGCCCGTATTTCTACGCCAAGCTTCCGGCCGGCCGGTATAGCGTGAGTGCCAGCCACGATGGCAAAACGCAGACCCGCCCGCTGCAAGTCGGCACCAAGGGCGGCAAGCAAACCACTTTCCGTTGGTAGCTTGCTAATGACATTAAAAAACCGGCCTGCGTGGCCGGTTTTTTAATGTGCGCCGTGCTTGCTGCTAGCGGTGGCGACTCCTTGGAGCCTGTTCACGATCTGTAAGCGTCCGGTGAAGCCACCTACCCGGATGCTTACGTCGCATTCCCTAGATCGTTGCGAGAAGGGAATGGGCCAGCCATTAAACGGCGTACTCATGAGTTACGGCTGTGGGACGAAACGGTTATTCATGTTCAGCTGCCAACATTGATCTGAACTGTAAAATAATCTCTGGAGATAGCCCCGCAGCTTCAAACACTGCGCAGGTGAAGCTAACAGGTGCAGGGCCTGGTGCAGTGATGATCCGGTCTGCAACCATCGCTCCTGAACAGCTTTGATAAAGAGTCTCCCCTTTATAATTTGCGGCATTCTGTTTTAGGAAATCAGCGCTGTTCGAGGTGTGAGGAGTCGTGTTGAGGAGGTCGGCCCTCGCAAGTGCCAGCGTTCCTCCACATATTCCAGCGATTGTCGCTCCCGCGAGTCGGCTAGCTCGAAGAAAGTCTCCAATATCTGGCGCTTCTGCGTGTTCCCAGACCATTCCTCCGACGATGACGACAACATCTGGTTTCCAGTCCAGGCATTGTTCCAAACTGCTATCCACAGTTACGGCCAGCCCTCCCTGCGAGAAGAACTGCCCCGGAGCAGGGGCGAAAAAGCGGAGGTTGATTCCGTAAAACGGCGATGCGGTTCCTGCAATGAAAGCATATTCCCAATCAGCAAAACCGGGTGTCAGTACCAAACCTATGCGTGCCATTTGTCAGAATCCTCCTTGAATCCCGAGAACATAAAGCGGCAACAAACAGATTTCAATGCCTGCTTTAGGCAGGCCATTGCCGGTCAAGTCGTCTTGGGTGACTCAGGCGGGCGTCCACTGATGCGGCAGCAACTTATCGAATTCACTCGCCCGCTGCGTAGCGAGCCTGCAAAGAGCCAGTTCTTGCGTCCAAGCGCCCACGGCCGGATCTGGTTCTCTGCCCAGCTAGTGTCTATGGGTACGGCCCCGTCATCGAGACAGCGCGACAGCGCGGCCCCGCGTTTCAGGCTGCAATTCAGCGCTCTGCGGACAGATGACTTGGCCGGACGGATACCACGATCTTGCTGCGCGGCGCTGATCGGGGCTTATGCGCCGAGCCTTGCATCGCGGGGTTATAAGGCTCGGCTTGCTCACCAAGAACTGCCGTGATCGGAATCCTCATTTGCACCTGCGTAAATGCCGGTTCCTGTGCTGCTCTTCACCCCGTTCGCGACAGATCGTGAACAGGTTCTCACCGGAAGAGGCCCCCGCTTGGCGGCGCAAGGCCGGTCAGCGCAGGTGGTGATGCCTGTATCCGCCGTCATCACGATAGCCGCTTCGCGGATGCCAGCGCGGTTGGTCGTACGGGTTCTCCGGCCCGCGCCAGTAACCATCGCGCCACCAGCGCTGGCGACCGTCGAAGACCCACATGCCTTCGACCCACACCAAGCCCGGGTTGGTGTTGATGAACACCCGCGACGCCGGGTAGTCGATGAAGGGGGGTGGCCGATAGATTGGCGGCACCGTGCGATAGATGATCGTCGGGGGCGATACATAGCCGGGGACGAACACCGGGGCGTCGACCTGAACCCGTACGCTATAGCCATCCGCCCCGGCCGGCGATGCGCCTAGTACGGTGGCGAGTGTCATTCCGATGAGAGCGAGAGGCGCTTTCATGGCTTTCCCCTTGTCGATCTACACACTGGTTCGACCCCGCCAAAACGTCGTGGTGCGGTGCGACCGCCGCTGGGCCAGTTGGGCGGCATGCTACCGGTGCGTCACGATCGTGTCGGTGACTTGTCTGCGCTTTGCTGAGAACCTGTTCACGATCCTGCTGCGCGTCGCTGATTGGGGCTCATGTGCTGCTCGGAATCCTCATTTACTCAAATGTAAATTCCGGTTCCTGTGCTGCTCTTCACCCCACTGAGCGCCGCTCGCGACTGATCGTGAACAGGTTCTGAGCGGCGGGGCGGCTTGCCGCCGGTGCTATCATCGGCAAGCCGCCCTGCCGACTCAGCACCGAGCCCATCCATGCCCGAACTTGCCTCCCTGCCGACGATCTCGCTTGCCGATATCGCCGCGCCCAACGCCGTTCTCCTCACCGTCAACAACCGTCTTGCCCGTAGGCTGACCACGGCCTTCGCCGCCGATGTCGCCAGCGCTGGCTTGAGCGTGGCCGAGGTGCCGCAGATCCTGCCGGTCTCGGCGTGGTTGAACCAGCTGACCGATGCGCTGGCGTTTACCGCTGCCTTGCCGCAATTCGCGCTCGACCCGTTTGCCGCCAAGGTGCTGTGGACCGACGTCATCGTGGCCGAGGAGGGCGAGCGGGGGCTGATGAACGTCGGCCAGGCCGCCGCGCTGGCGCAGGACGCCGACAAGCTCGTCGCCGATTGGCGCGTGCAGGTCGACGAGCACGACGAAAATGACGAGTACAAGCGCTTCCTGCGCTGGCAGGCGCGCTATCACCAGCAATTGGGCCGGCTGGATGCCGATGATGATGTGCGTCGCAGCGCGCAGATCATCGCCGCGATCGAGTCCGGTGAGCTGCCGGTGCCCGATACGCTGGTGCTGGCGGGGTTTCGCGAGGTGTCGCCCCGGCTCGCCGCCTTGTTTGCCGCATTGACCGCGCGCGGCACCGTCTTGCTGCAGCTGGCCGACGATGCGTCGCGCGGCGACGTGCAGCGTTACCCCGCTGCCGATCGCAGCGCCGAATGGCGCGCCGCCGCCGCGTGGGCGGTCGAGCGGCTCAGCGAGAATCCGCACCGCCACTACGCGATACTCGCGCCCAAACTCGAAAACGATGCGCCGTTCGCGCGCCGCGTGCTGCTCGACGCGCTCGGTGACGCCGGTGGCTTCAACGTTGCCATCGGCAGGCCGCTGGCCGTTTGGCCGCTGGCCCGTGCCGCGTTGGCGTGGCTCGGTCTGTTGCTCGGCAATGCCCCGTGGACGCCGCGCGATGTTGGCGCCGCCTTGCTTGCCGGCTACTGCGCCGGTGATCCGCACGAGAATGGCGAACGTGCCGCGCTCGATGCCAAGTGGCGCAAGGGCGGCGTGCTGCGTCTGCCGACCGGCCTGCTCGACAAGGGGCTGCAAACCTGCCCGAGCCTGTCGGCCGCGTGGCAAGCCGCGCGCGCGCTGGCGCAATCGTGGCCCAGACGCGCTTCGCTGCCGGTGTGGGCCGAGCGCTTGCGCGAGTTGCTGGCGCTGATCGGCTTTCCCGGTGCGCGTTCGCTCGATTCGGTCGAGTACCAAACCTTTGAAGCCTTCAAAGGCCAGCTCTCGAGGCTGGCGATGCTGGCGCCGGTGGCCGGTGATACCGATGCGCGCCATGCGCTGACGCTGTTCACCCAGCTGCTGCGCGACGCCGCATTCCAGCCCGAGCGCAGCCCGAGCTCCCGGCTGGACGTGCTCGGCCTGCTCGAAGCCGAAGGCGGCCGCTGGGATGGCGTGTGGATGCTGGGGCTGACCGACGATGTGCTGCCGGCGATGTCCCGCCCGAACCCGCTGATCCCGATGGCGGCCTTGCGCAGCGCCAACGCGCCACGCGCCACGCCCGAGCGCGAACTTGCCTACGCCAAGGATTTGTTTGCCGCGCTGCAAATGTGCGCGCCGCAATTGATCGTCAGCCATGCCGAGCTCGAAGGCGAGCGCGAACTGCGCCCGTCACCGTTGATCGCCGACTTGTCGGGCAGCGATTGGCAACCGGCCGCGCGCACCGACCTCGCGCCGGCCGCGCTGGAAACGCAGATCGACGATCAAGGCCCGCCGCTTCAGGCCAAGGACTGGGTTGGCGGTGGCGTCACCGTGCTCGATACGCAGGCGAAAAATCCGCAGTGGGCGTTCGTCAAGCACCGGCTCGGCGCCAGCGCGCTGCCGGCCTACACCGAACAGATCGTCGCCAATGTGCGCGGCAACTTCCTGCATGCGGTGATGGAGGTGCTGTGGCGCTCGCTGGGCGACTCGGAGACGCTGAATGAAATGCTTGCCGATGCCCGGATAGGCGTGATGCTCGAACTTGCGCTCGGTGAAGCCGCCAGTGCCGAGCTGCGTGATCTGCCCGAGGCGATCCGCACGCTCGAAATCGACCGTGCCCGGCTTGTCGTGCGCGAATGGCTCGAGATCGAAGCGCGCCGCACGCCGTTTGCCGTGACCGAAATCGAAAAGCGCCACGACTGGCGCCACGGCCCGCTGTCGCTTGCCGTGCGGCTCGACCGGGTCGATACGCTGGCCGACGGTGGCATGGTGGTGGTCGACTACAAAACCGGCAAACGGCTCGATATCGGCGGCTGGGGACGCGAGCGGCCGACCGATCTGCAACTGCCGTTTTATGCGTCCCTTGTCGCCGGAGGCGCTTCAATACAACCCGCCGGAGGCGTCTCGAACCAGCCCGTCGGCGGCGCTTCCGATCAACCCGCCGGAGCTGCCGTGGCCGGCCTCTTCCTCGCCAAACTGAACGCCCGTGAAGTCGCCGCGCTGGGTCTGGCCGAGTCGCCGCTAGCGCTCGACGGCGTGGCAACACCGGGCGAGCTGGATGACAAGAATCCGCTCGCCGGGATGGCCTGGGCCGACGTGCTCGATCTCTGGCGGATGCGCATCGGCGCACTGGCCGATGAATTCATCGCCGGCCGCGCCGCCAATGTCAGCGAGCGCCCCGACGACCTCAAATACTGCGATGCGCTGCCTTTCCTGCGGCTCAATCTGGAAACCGACGACGAGACCGAAGCATGAGCACCGAACGCCAAGCCACCGACCGCCAGCCTACCGACCGCCAGCCTACCGACCATCAGGCCCGCGCCGCCGCCGTCGATCCGTCTCGTTCCTTTCTGGTGCAGGCGCCGGCCGGCTCGGGCAAAACCGAACTGCTGACCGACCGGATTCTGGCGCTGCTGGCGATCGTCGATTCGCCCGAAGAACTGGTCGCGATCACCTTCACCCGCAAGGCCGCCGCCGAAATGCACGCGCGGGTGATGCAGAAACTCGCCGCGGGGCTTGGCCCGGCGCCCGAGCGCGAGCAGGCACGCCGCAGCCATGCGCTGGCGGTAAAGGCGCTGGCGCGCGATGCTGAGCGCGGCTGGCATCTGCTCGAACACCCGGCGCGGCTCGCGATCCAGACCATCGACTCGTTCTGCGCGTCGCTGGTGCGGCGGATGCCGTATCTGTCGCAACTGGGCGGCATGCCCAAAACGATCGACGATGCCCGGCCGCATTATCTGGATGCCGCCCGCGCGACGATCGCGCTCGCCGATCACGAAACGCTCGGCGCGCCGGTGCGGCTGCTGCTCGAACATCTCGACGTAGACCTTGGCGCAACCGAAGCGCTGATCGCCAATATGCTCGCCAGCCGCGACCAGTGGCTGCCGCTGATCATCGGTGCGGGCGAGGGGCGCGAGGCACTGGAAGGCCATTTTTACGACGCGGTGTGCGATGGGCTCGAAGGCCTGATCGCCGCGATGCCGCTCGGCTGGTCTCACACGCTGGCACCGGTGGCGCGTGCGGCGGCCGAATGTCTGGAAGCCGACAAACCCGGCGTGCTGACGGCGCTGCTGCATTGGGATGGCCCGCTGTCGGCCAGCCCCGATGCCTTGCCGCAATGGCGCGCGCTGTCCACCTTTCTGCTCACCAGCGGCAAGCTGCGCAAGCCGGGTGGCATCAACAAAAATCTGGGCTTCCCGGTGGGCTGCGCGCACAAGGCCGATATGGTCGAATGGCTGTCCGGTGCCGACGAAAGTGCGGCGTGGATTGCCCGCCTGAATGGTGTGAACGCCTTGCCGGTGCCCGAATTCGACGATGCGCAGTGGCGTGTGGTCGAGGCGCTGCTGTTCACGCTCAGGCTCGCCGCCGCGCAACTGATGCTGGTATTCGCCGAAAAGGGCGAGGCCGACTTCAGCGAGATCGCCCAGCGCGCGGTCTCGGCCCTGGGCGAGGTCGACGATCCGAGCGAGCTGCTGCTCAAGCTCGATAACCGCATCCGCCACCTGCTGCTCGACGAATTCCAGGACACCAGCCTGCCGCAGATCCGGCTGCTGGAAAAACTCACCGCCGGCTGGGGCCAGAACGCCGGCGTTGGCGGCGACGGCCGCACGCTGTTTCTGGTCGGTGATCCGATGCAGTCGATCTACCGCTTCCGCAAGGCCGACGTCGGCTTGTTTCTGTCGGCGCGAGACCACGGCATCGGCGAAATCCGGCCGCAGTTTTTGCAGCTGACCGACAACTTCCGCTCGCAAGCAGGCATCGTCGATTGGGTGAACCGGGCGTTTGCCATGCTGTTCCCGCGTGAAGATAGAGCCGACGACAGCGCGATTGCCTACGCAAAATCGATAGCGTTCAACCCGGCGCACGATGGTGCCGCGGTGACGTTTCACCCGGTCTGGAAAGCCAAGGGCAGCGAACCGGCGGTGTCCGAAGCCGAACACGTGATCGATCTGATCGAGCGCGAAATCGCCGCCGGTGCGCAAACCATCGCGGTGCTGGTGCGTGCCAAATCACATGCGAAGGTGATCGCCCGGCAGCTCGGCAACGCCGGCATTGCGCATCGCGCGGTTGAACTCACACCGCTGGCGCAGCGCCCGGTGGTGGCCGATCTGGTGCAACTGACCCGCTCGCTGCTGCATCCCGGTGATCGGCTCGCGTGGCTGGCGACGCTGCGCGCGCCATGGATCGGCTTGCGGCTGGAAAGCATGGCCGCGCTGTTTGCCGGCGATCAGCAAAGCACGGTGCCGGTGCTGCTCGGCAACGCCGAGCGCCGAGCCGGCTTGGCTGACGACGAACGCGCCCGCGCCGATTTCGCCGCCAGCGTGCTGCTTGAACCGCTGCCCAGCGCCTTGCCGCTGGCGGCGGCCATCGCCGGCGTCTGGCGTGCACTCGGCGGCGATCGCGTTTACCCCGGCGTGCGCGACGGGTTTGACGCCGAGAGTTTTTTCCAGTTGCTCGAACGCATCGCACCGTATGGCGCGCTCGATCCGGCCGAACTCGACGACGCGCTGGCCAAGCTCTTCGCCTCGCCCGATCCCGGCGAAGCGCGCGTCGAAATCATGACCATCCACAAATCCAAGGGCTTGCAGTTTGATGTGGTGATCGTGCCGGGCTTGCACCGCAAGGCGCCGCCCGACCACGCGCCGCTGCTGCGCTTCGAGCAAACCGGTGGCCGGCTGCTGCTTGGGCCGATCAAGCGCCTCGCCGATGCGGATGCCGATCCGCTATCCAAATACCTTGGCGAACGCGACAAACGCCGCGCCGCTTACGAGGTCGATCGGCTGCTGTATGTGGCGGCAACGCGCGCCAAGCACCGGCTGCACTGGGTTGCCGAAATGGCGGTTGATCTCGACAAGGGCGAAGCGGTGAAGCCGCAAGCATCGAGCCTGCTGGCGCGGCTGCTGCCGATTTTTGGCACACCGGTGCTACCGGCGCTGGAGCGCGGCGAGTCCGAAGCAGCCTCCAACGCCATCATCGGCCCGCCGTTCAAGCGCGTTCCGACCGCTGCATTGCCAGCCGTGGCCGAAGCCGGCGCGAAGCTCGCCAACCAACCCACGCCAAAACTCGACGACGCCGGCATCGACGCCGCCATCGGCACGCTCGCCCATGCATGGCTCGAACGCATCGGCCGCGACGGCATCGCCGCGTGGCCGGCCGATCGCCTCGCCGGCAGCGTGTTCCAGATCTCGCGGCAACTGCGCCGCGCCGGCGTCGCCGAAACCCGGATCGAGTCCGCCACGCAAACGGTGCTCGACACGCTGCAAGCGACGATCAGCGATGAAACCGGGCAATGGCTGTTAAGCCAGCCGGCAAGGCGCGAATGGCGGCTGATTGCCGCCGACGGCAGTTTGTCGGTGATCGATCTGGCGATTGAGACATCCGAAGGGGTCGTGATCGTCGATTACAAAACCGCCATTCCGCATGACGGCGAAACGGTGGACGCATTCCTCGAGCGCGAATCGCGCATTTATGCGCCGCAACTGGCGCGATATCGCGAACAAGTCAGTGCGCTGGATGGGCGGAATGCGCAGACATGGCTGTATTTTCCGCGGGTGGGAAGGGTGGTTAAAGATGTGGCAGAAAGAGCGACCTGAGTTATTCAGGAAAAAAGTCTACAAACAGGCGGAACCCGACACCTAGCCAAAAAAAGGGATTTATGTGCTTCTGCCATCGGTCTTTTTTCCATTCGACACGTCGCTAGCTTTTCACTTGCCAAGTCTGGCTACAGCGAAAGTGGGGCTGAATACCCACGCCGACCTCGGAGCTTGCTTTCAGCTACGAGTAACCGCGGGAATGATTTTCTCGAACGACCGCTGCTCGGGCAAAGCCGGTATTGCGTGCATCTTAATTATTTATGACTTTGCCCTGATGTTTGCGTGCATTTTTCATGCCTTCCGCAATCCCACTTTGCTAAAAAGCAAATCTTCATTGCACCGTTCCATCGACCCCACGTCTATGTGGCATACTGGGTTAAACCTTTCGTCAGAATTTCATCATTGTGCACATTAAAAAGCAAAGAGCGATCAAATGACCATCAAAATTGACGTGATAGTAACCGAAAAGCTCGGTTTTGCCTCTCAGCAAAATGCAGTGCCAGTGCTGCGCGAATTAGAGATCACCAATAATAGTGAATCTGATTATGACGATCTCATGTTGGTTTTGAGCGCATCACCAGCGTTTCTTGAAGGCAAAACGTGGAAAATTGATCGCTTACCCAAAGGCGATAGCCTGCATATCACTGACCGCGATTTAAAACTCAACGCCGCTTACTTGGCAGATCTATCCGAGAGTTTGAGAGGTGAGCTCAAGCTACTTTTGTGTTGTGCTGATCAAACTTTGGCGGAAGATACGTTTGAAATTGAAATTCTTGCCAACAATGAGTGGGGTGGTGCTGGGGTGATGCCAGAACTGCTCGCTGCGTTTGCGATGCCTAATGATCCTGCGGTGGATCGTTTACTTAAAGCTGCATCTGATGTCTTGCGTAGAGCGGGGAAAAAAGACTCGATTGACGGTTATTCAGGCCAGTCTAGAACCCGAACTTGGGAGTTAACATCGGCGCTTTGGTCGTCTGTTTGCGGCTTGAAACTCAGTTATGCTTTGCCACCATCCAGTTTTGAAATGCAAGGGCAGAAGGTCAGAACACCGAGTAAAGTCCTCGATGGTGGTGTTGCGACTTGTTTAGATACTGCCTTGCTTTTTGCTGCGTTAGCCGAGCAAGCTGGCCTTAACCCTTTGCTGCTTCTCACCAAAGGCCATGCCTTTGTCGGTGTGTGGCTTCAGCCACAAGAATTTTCACAATTAATTACAGATGAAGCTTCTGCCGTTCGAAAACGGATTGAGTTGAATGAGCTTCTTGTTTTTGAGACCACATTAGCAACTCAAGCTATTCCACCTAGTTTTAGTCAGGCTGTTGAAGCCGCAAAACGACAAGTCAATGATGATGATTTCATTATGGCGATTGATTTACGGCGTGCGCGTATGCAGCGCATTAGGCCTTTGGCTTTATTCGGCCAACGTTTTCAATTTGATCAATCTGTTGCGGAAAATCCAGTATCGATTGATGCGTTGGAAGAGGCTCCATTACTGCCTAGCTTTGATGTTGAAATTCAAATTGAGCCCGATAGTCCCGCCAGCAAACTCAATCTTTGGCGGCGCAAATTACTTGATCTAACAACACGCAATCGCTTGCTGCACCTGCCCGATGGCGCGAAGTGCGTGCGACTGATCTGCCCTGACCTCGCAAAGCTCGAAGATATTTTGGCTGATGGAAAGCGAATTCGCGTAGTCGCCATGCCTGATCTAGAGGCAGGTGGTCGCGATACCGCGCTATACGAGCAGCAAAACCGCGAAAATCTTCGTGATGAATACGCTCGCTCTGCACTCAATAGGAACGAAGTTCTCGGTACGCTTGAAAAAACTAAGCTGGATACGGCATTGGTGGATTTGTATCGCACTGCGCGTAGTGATCTGGATGAAGGCGGTGCAAATACTCTCTTTTTAGCTATCGGCTTATTGAAATGGAAAAAGTCTGTCGATGATCAAAAATCCTACTCGGCACCACTAATTTTACTGCCAATAAAATTAGAAAGAAAAAGCGCATTATCCGGCGTCACGATGAGCATGCTCGATGAAGAACCGCGCTTTAATCTGACTTTGCTTGAATTATTGCGGCATGACTTTGAGTTAAATATTCCTGGTCTTGATGGCGAGCTTCCGACCGATGAAAGCGGCATTGATGTTGAAGGGGTTTGGAATGCCGTACGCCGTGCTGTTCGGGATATTCCTGGTTTCGAGGTGACGCACGAGTTAGTGCTGGGCACATTCTCGTTTGCCAAATATCTGATGTGGAAGGATCTAAGTGATCGCTCTGAGCAATTGTTGAAGAGCCCATTGGTGAAGCATTTGTTAGAGCGCCAAGCGGAGGGGAGCGATGCGATCTCGTACAAAGATTTTCCGCGAGCTGAGGGGCTGGATCAAAGAATTACGCCAGCCCAATTGTTTACGCCGCTTCCTGCAGATTCTTCACAACTGGCGGCTGTGGTGGCCTCTACCGCAGGGCACAGCTTTGTATTAGACGGGCCGCCCGGAACCGGTAAGTCGCAAACGATTGCCAATATGATTGCGCATAATCTAGCGCTGGGTCGTCGCGTTTTGTTTGTTGCTGAAAAAATGGCAGCGCTTGATGTGGTCTATCGACGCTTGGAAGAAAAAGGACTTGGCGAGTTTTGCCTTGAATTGCATTCGAGTAAGACTTCAAAAGTAAGCGTATTGAAACAGTTAGAGCGAGCGTGGGATACGCGTGAACTATTGTCAGCAGAGGAATGGTCTACCGAGGCTGCTCAGGTTCAGCGATTGCGCGATAAATTAAATGGCGTCGTTAGTTTGCTGCATAAGCGCTGGCCGAACGGGCTTTCTGTTCATCAGGCGATGGGGCGTGTCATTCACCACGGTTGCCCTGCAATACCACGCCTTAACTGGCCTGATGGCACAACGCACGATTTGCCTGCGATGACACAGCTGCGTGATGTGGCTCGCCGCTTGGATCTAAACAGTGCAGCAGGGCAAGCACTCTCTACTAGCTTCAAATTATTATCGCAAATTGATTGGTCAAATGGTTGGCAAGAGGCGCTGGTTGCAGCTTCGCATGAGTTATCTACTGCGATTAATGAACTGAACGATACTCAAGAAAACTTTATTCAGGGGAGCCAACTTCCGCTAAAAGCTAGCGAATACAACGAGATTGCTCGAGTTGTTAGGTTTTCCGAGGTGCTAGAGAAAACACATGGTGTTGATTTGGTATTTTCATTTTCGGCTAACGCAGCAGCAAAAGTAGCTGCTGCTCGCCAAGCCATTGCACTAATTAATGAATATCGCAAACTTGATCCGGAATTATCATTTCCGCCTGCCACAAATGTTAAGTCATCAGTGGTAGCAGCTCGTCAGGCTATTGTGCTCATTAATGATTATCGTGAACTTGATTCGGAGTTTTTATTTCCATCTACGGCAAATATTAAATCTTCAGTGGCGGTGGCTCGGAAGGTTATTGCACTCATTATTGAGTATCGCAAACTTGCCCCAGATTTGTTATCTTCATCCACGGAAAATATCAAATCAACCGTGAAGGCTGTACGTCAAGCTATTGTGCACATTAATGAATATCGAAAACTTGAGTCTGAATTGTCATTGGCCTATTCGGCAGAAGCATGCAGAAGAATTAATTTGGAGAAAATTGAGCGAGATTGGGCGCAGGCAGAAGGTAAATTCTGGTTTCTGGCTGCCTTTGCTAAGAAAAAAATAGGGCGCCAATTATCCATGGAGGGTGGGGCCGTTGGGATGCCTGATGTTGTCGCGGACTTAGCAAAATTGCGGAAATTGAAGTTATTGCTAGGCGAGCTGGATGCCTTACATCTTGAGTTGGATGGTATTCCTGGCTGGGCAATTTTGGGGAGTAATCTTTCCAAAATGGGGGGCGTCCTGCAATTGCTGGCTGAGCTGGACACCTTATCTATCGACTTGCAAGGGGTTCCTGGTTGGGCATTTTTGGGGAGTAATCTTTCCAAAATGGAGGCAGCTCTACGGCTGCTGAGTGAGTTAGATGCCTTATCAGTTGGTTTGCAGGGGGTCCCTGGTTGGGCATTTTTGGGGAGCAATCTTTCCAAAATGGATGCCGCTCTACGACTACTGGGCGAGCTGGATGCCTTGTCTATTGAATTGCAGGGTATTCCTGGTTGGGCATCTTTAAGTAGCAATATCTCTCAGATGGATGCAGCGCTGCTATTGAGTGACAACTTGCGCTCGGCAATTAGCGCTATGGCGCAATCACCTGAACATTCTGTTGAACTTCGTAGTGCAACGTCCAGATTGGTGGTGGATGCCAATGAGCTTTTGGGGGGCGATGGCGCAATTATTTCTGCGATCAATAGGTTTAAATCGGCCTTTGCACGTTTAACAAATGCTCTTGAACGCTTCAAATTACTAAGCACCGATGACGCCGAAATTAATGCCGATCTAGCTAGCCTTTGCGATACGGCGGATGACATTTGCAGATTGGAAGCACAGCTTAAATCTTGGTGTGATTGGTGCCGTGTTCGGTATGAAGCGCAAGAGCTGGGTTTAAAACCATTGGCTGATGCCGTGGCAGAAAATGCGCTGCCTGTTGGTGGCGCGCTAGAGATATTTGAAACCGCTTATGCGCGTTGGTTTGCAACCCAAGTGATTGACGCTGAGCCATTGCTGCGTAATTTTGTTTCTGCTGAGCACATGAGTGATATTGACGCGTATCGTCAGAAAGAAGATCATTTGTCTAAGCTGTCGGTTCGTTATGTGCGCGCCAAACTTTGCGGTCTGATTCCATCGAAAAATGATACGGGCAAGCAGGGCGGATTTGCCATTCTCAAGCATGAGTTGCAAAAGTCGCGCCGTCACAAACCTGTACGCCAATTGGCCGTTGAAATGGGCGACGCCATGCAAAAGCTGGCTCCTTGTATGCTGATGAGTCCATTGTCGATTGCGCAATATTTGCCCGCTGATTTAGCGCTTTTTGATCTGGTTATTTTCGATGAGGCCTCACAAATTGCACCGTGGGATGCGATTGGCTCTATCGCTCGAGGCAAGCAAGTCGTGATTGCGGGTGATCCACGGCAAATGCCGCCAACCAGCTTCTTCAATCGCGGCGCTTCTGCATCGGAAGATGACACCGAAGACGATATGGAAAGCATCTTGGATGAATGCTTGGGCGCTGGTATTCCTAGCCATAGTTTGAGCTGGCATTACCGCAGTCGGCATGAGAGCTTGATTGCATTCTCAAATCATCGCTATTACGAAAGTAATTTGATCACATTCCCTGCGCCAGAAACTCGCGCCAGCGCCGTCGAGTGGCGTTATGTAGATGGTGTCTATTCACGCGGCAAAGGGCGTAATAATCAGGCCGAAGCGGAAGCGATGGTTGCTGAAACCGTACGCCGCCTCACCGATCCGCAATTTGTAGCGCAGGGGCTAAGCATCGGCATCATTACGCTCAATAGTGATCAGCAGACTTTAGTCACCAATTTGCTCGATCTAGCCCGCCAGAAACATCCTGAAATTGAGCCGTTTTTCCAAGAAGATTTGGCTGAGCCTGTTGTTGTAAAAAATCTGGAAACCGTGCAAGGCGATGAGCGTGATCTGATTATGTTCGGCATTGGCTATGGCCCGGCTGAGCCGGGTTTAAAAACGATGTCGATGAATTTTGGCCCCTTGAATAAGGAGGGTGGCTGGCGGCGTTTGAATGTAGCGGTGACTCGTGCACGACGTGAAATGCTCGTTTTTACGTCCTTTGATTCAGCGATGGTTGATTTAAACCGAACCAGTGCGCGTGCGGTGCGCGATTTAAAACACTTTATTGAATTTGCGAGCCGTGGTCCGAGGGCATTGGCTGAAGCCGTACAAGGCTCGGTGGGCGGCTATGAGTCGCCATTCGAAGAGGCGGTTGCGGAAGGCTTGCGTCGTAAAGGTTGGGAGGTCATACCGCAAATTGGTGTGTCACGCTTCCGGATTGACTTGGGCATTGTGAATCCGGATCGCCCTGGTGATTATTTGCTAGGGGTTGAATGTGATGGGGCGACTTATCACAGTGCAGCTACGGCGCGGGATCGAGATAAAGTACGTAGCGCGATTCTGCAAGGATTAGGCTGGAAACTATTGCGGGTGTGGTCGACCGACTGGTGGATTGATAAAGAGGGCGCGTTAGAGCGGCTGCATGCTGCGATTAATACCCATCTCGAAGTTTCGCGTGCTACTCCGCGTCCAACTTTTACAGTGATTGTGCCCGAAATCATTACACCTCAGCTTGAAAAATCAAGCGTTGAAGAGAAAATGCTAGTCGATAAGCCGCCTGTTTCAGCGCTGAGTGACACCGTGACTTCTGAGCAGAAGGCTGAACCATATTTCGCCCGCTCGATTGATAATTACGCTGTGGTCTCTGCGAAGAAGTACCGCGTAACTGATTTTTCTGATTTGATCCATCAAATCAATCCAGAGAAGTTTTATTCCGATGAATATGATGCAATTTTGGCTTCATTAATAGATCGAGTATTAGCGCATGAAGCCCCTATTCTAGATTCTTTGCTGATGCAACGAATTGCGAGGGTGCATGGTTTTCAGCGATCTGGACGCTTGATCCGTGAGCGAATCATTAAGCTAGTTGAGCGAAAATATCATATGCAATTAGATTCAGCTGATGCCGTGTTTGTTTGGACAGATGAACAACACCGACAAAGTTGGGCTAGCTACCGAACTCCTGCAACGGAAGATGATGTCCGGTCGATTGAAGAGATCGTGACGGAAGAGCTAAAAGCTGCTGCGAGTGTAGTTTCTACCGAAGATAAAGCGCTTGAGATTGCTCGATTGTTTGGTGTGCGAAGACTGACGAGTTCGGCGCGCAACAAAATTGAAGACGCAATTATGGCTTAGCTACCGAGCCGCCCACTGCCAAGCTGGCCTTTCCAAATCCCCCAGCCCCGCAATCCGCGTCTCGCCAAAATCCTTTTCCAGCATCAGCGAATTGCAATCACCACTGCGTTCCAGCGCAGCAATCAGCCGTGCAGCGTGCGAGACAACGATGACCTGAGTGTCTTGCGCGGCGCGCTGGATCAGTCTGGCCAGCGCCGGCAGCAGGTCCGGGTGCAGGCTGGTTTCGGGTTCGTTCAACACCAGCAGCGCCGGTGGGCGCGGGGTGAGCAGGGCGGCAACCAGCAACAGATAGCGCAGCGTGCCGTCGGATAGTTCGGTGGCGGCGAGCGCTCGCAACAGGCCGTGCTGGCGCATGCCGACGCTGAAGCGCCCTGCATTGGGGGTGATGACAATCTGCGAACCGGGGAAGGCATCGTCGATGGCGGCGTCGAGCGCGTCGCTGTCGCCGATTTCGCGGATGGTTTGCAGCGCGGCGGCCAGATCGCTGCCGTCGTTGCCGAGCACCGGCGTGCGGGTGGCGATTTGCGGCTGGCGCGCCGTTGCGTCGGCATCGCTGCGGAAGTGATCGTAAAAGCGCCACGAGCGCATTTCCTCTCGCAGCCGCAATACCTCCGGCGCCAGCAGTGGGTCGGCGCATTGCAGCATCATGCTGTCGAAACCGGCGATGGTTTTGCTGAGAATGCGCCAGTCGCGGCTATCGCGCACTTTCACCAGCGGGCCTTGGCGATCTGCCAAGAGCGCGGCGGGGCGCAGGATCGGCCCGGCCCACAGGCATTCGCGCTTGATTTCCGGGTCCTGGCTGAATAAAGAACCCGGCACCGGTTCGGGCATGCCGATATCGATGGCGTAGCCGAAATCGTCGCCGGTAAAGCCAAGCCGCAGGTGCACCACGTCTTTGCGCACCGTGCCCTGTATGGGCGCATCGCCACGGCGCATGGCGCGGGAAATTGTTTCCGGCCCGGCCCACAGCGTCGATTGCAGCCCGCCTTCGCGCGCCAGTGTGCTGATCGCCCGGCCTTGCGCGGTTTCGGCCAGCAGTCGCAAGGCGCGGTAAACGCTGGATTTGCCGCTGCCATTTGCGCCGGTAATCACGTTCAACCGCGAGAGCGGCATCACCAGTTGCCGCAGCGATCGGTAATTGGCAACCGCCAGCGTGTTCAGCATCAGGGTGCCAGAATCGTCGGTTTCGATTCGGGCAGAATGCCCGGGTAATCGCGGCTGTAATGCAGGCCACGGCTTTCCTTGCGCGCCAGCGCCGAGCGCACGATCAATTCGGCGGTGGTGACCAGATTGCGCAACTCGATCAAATCGTTGGAAACGCGGAAGTTGCTGTAGTAGTCGTCTATTTCATGCTGCAGCAATTCGATCCGGTGCTGCGCGCGCTCCAGCCGTTTATTGGTGCGCACAATGCCGACGTAGTCCCACATGAAACGACGCAATTCGTCCCAGTTGTGGGCGATCACGACTTCTTCATCCGGATCGGTGACCCGGCTTTCGTCCCATTCGGGCACATCGGGCAAGGCGTGTTTCGGGGCTGCCAGAATGTCTTCGGCGGCGGCCTTGCCGATCACCATGCATTCGAGCAGCGAATTGCTCGCCAGCCGGTTGGCGCCGTGCAGGCCGGTGTAGCTGACTTCGCCGACGCCATACAGCCCGGCCACATCGGTGCGGCCGGCGCGGTCGACCATCAGCCCGCCGCAGGTGTAATGCGCCGCCGGCACCACCGGGATCGGCTGCTTGGTGATGTCGATGCCCAGCTCAAGACAGCGCTGATAGATATTCGGGAAGTGTTCCTTGACGAATTTGGACGGCTTGTAGCTGATATCCAGATACACGCAGTCAAAGCCGCCTTTTTTCATCTCGAAGTCGATGGCGCGGGCGACCACGTCACGCGGCGCAAGCTCGGCGCGTTCGTCGTGGTTCGGCATGAAACGGGTGCCGTCGGGCAGGCGCAGAATGCCGCCTTCGCCGCGTACCGCTTCGGTAATCAGGAACGACTTGGCGTGCGGGTGATACAGGCAGGTCGGATGGAACTGGATGAATTCCATGTTCGCCACCTTGCAGCCGGCGCGCCAGCCCATGGCGATGCCGTCACCGGTCGCCACGTCCGGATTGGTCGTATACAGATAGACCTTGCCGGCGCCGCCGGTGGCCAGCACCGTGTGCTGTGCCAGCACGGTATCGACCCGATCGCCGTCGATGTCATAGATATACGCGCCGTGGCAGCGGTTGCTGTCGCCGCTCTCGCCCAGCTTGGCATCGGTAATCAGATCAAGCGCGATATGCCCTTCGAGCACGGAGATGTTCGGATGTGCGGCGACCTTGGTGGCTAAGGTGTCGATCACCGCGGCGCCGGTGGCGTCGGCGGCGTGAATGATGCGCCGGTGGCTGTGGCCGCCTTCGCGGGTCAGGTGATAACCGTGGTAATTGGTCTCGCCGGATTCATCCCGGGTGAAGGGCACGCCCATGGCGATCAGCCAGTCGATCGCTTCTTTGGAGTGCTCGACAATGAAACGGGTCGATTCCGGCTCGCACAGGCCGGCGCCGGCGACGAGGGTATCCTTGATATGCAGCTCGATGCTGTCCTGATCGTCGAGCACCGCGGCAATACCGCCCTGCGCCCAGCCGCTGCCGCCATCGCGCAGCAATCGCTTGGTCACGAGGCCGACCTTGAGCTTGTCCGCAAGGTGCAGGGCGATGGTCATGCCGCCCAGGCCGCTACCGATTATCAGTACGTCGAATTGCTGCATCGTCAGTTACGCCGTAAAGTCAGAATTAACGGCAAATATTACATCAGAGCTCTTCGCCGCTGCAGCTTGCACGCTGGGGGTGCTGCGGGCACAATCCGGCCGCGCCGGTGTCTTGTGGCTTGAAATAGATGACATATGCCTCCATATAGCGAGCTCAGCTGCGCTAAATAGCGCGCAGGTCGAACACGGAGCACGGAGTACGCATTGGAACAAAGGACCGAACGGGAACTCGACTCGGAACTGGTCGCCCGGGCACAAGCCGGCGACAAGCGGGCGTTCGAGCTGCTGGTCATCAAATACCAGCGCCGGATCGCCCGTCTCCTGTCGCGCCTGATCCGCGATCCGCACGAAATCGAGGATGTGACGCAAGAAGCCTTCATCAAGGCGTATCGCGCCCTACCGTCCTTCCGGGGCGAATCGGCGTTTTACACTTGGCTTTACCGGATTGCGATCAATACTGCGAAGAACTACCTCGCCTCGATGGGCCGGCGCCCGCAACTGGCGATGGACTACGAAGACGAGGACGGCGAGACGCTGGATGCAGCGGCACAAATACCGGACTTTCATACGCCAGAGTCTGAACTATCGAATCGTCAGATTGTCAGTACCGTGAACGAGGCGGTCGATGCGCTCCCTGAGGAGTTGCGGACCGCGATCACGCTGCGCGAGATGGAAGGTCTGTCGTATGAAGAAATCTCCAGCGTGATGAATTGTCCGATTGGCACGGTTCGCTCACGGATTTTCAGGGCGCGTGAAGCGATCGCGACAAAACTGCGGCCACTTCTGGCAACGATCGGCAAAGATCGTCGCTGGTAGGCCCGGAAATAACGCGCAAGAGGTATAACCGACATGAAAGAGCATTTGTCCGCGCTGATCGACAGCGAGCTGGATACTGCGGCGAGCACAACGGTGCTCGCCCAGCTGGGGAACGACAGCGAGCTAAACCAGAGCCTGAACGACTGGCAGTTGATCAGCGACGCCATGCACGATCATCCGATTCTGTCTCCCGATTTCATGGCGCGCTTTTCGGCCCGCCTTGCTGCCGAGCCGATTGTGCTTGCCCCGGGTGCGCTGAACAAACGCAAGCGCTCCTTCCTCAAGCGCGCGCTGGTGCCGCTCTCGGCCGCCGCGTCGATTGCCTTCGTGGGTGTCGCCAGCTGGCAGGCTTATAGCGGCATGCGTGCAACGCTGCCCGCCCCGGGCGCACCGATGGCGATCGAACAGATGGCCAGCAACGACACGGTCAATCCAGATGCCGCGCGCATTCAGGATTACCTGGTCGCCCATCGTGAAGACGCCGGCAGCCCGTTTGCCGGACAAGACATGGTCTCTATCTCCTATCAAGCTCCGCAACGACAACATCAATGATGACACTGAAGGGTTGGCTCTTTGCCGGTAGTCTGCTGTTCGTTGGATCCTCGCTAAGTGCGCTCGCAGCGCCACCGGGCGAGCTGCTCGATCAATCGCAGGCCAGCCAACTCGTCAACCGCGTCGCCGATGCGCCCAAGACCCTGACATTTCAGGGTATCTATATCCAGCAGCGGCATAGCTTCATGCAGAGTTATCGCGTCTTCCATCAGGGTGGTGGGGGCGCGGATATCGAGCGGCGCGAGTCGCTTGACGGCCCGCAGCTGGAATACCTGCGTCACGGTGACCAGATTAGCGTGTTTACCCCGGGATCCCGGCCGGTGACGGTGGATCGGCGGCATACCTCCAAGATGTTTCCAAGGCAGTTCCCGGATCCGGCCGAGGAATTGCTCGTCAATTATCAAATCCGCAAGATCGGCCGCGAACGCGTTGCCGGGCTTGAGGCTGATATCTACGATTTCGAGCCGCGTGACCGTTATCGCTATCCGCACCGTTACTGGATCGACGCCGCCAGTGGCCTGATGCTCAAGACGGTGATGTATGGCGCGCGCCGCGAAGTGACCGAAGTCTTCAGTTTCTCGCAGATCAATATCGGAGGCGCGCTCGACAAGCGCCTGCTCAAGCCGGTGAATCCGGTGCGACCGGTGGTGCTGGAGCAAATGCCGCAACCGCTGGTGGCCGATCCGCACTGGGAAGTCCATGATCTGCCGCCGGGTTTCAAGCTGTTTCGCCAGCTCAAGCGCAATCTGCCGGGCAAGCACAAACCCGTTCTGCATTATCTGTATGCCGATGGTCTGGTGACCGTATCGGTATTTGTCGAGCCGATCGACCCACGCATGCCGCAGGGCCTGACGCATCAGAACGGCATCAGTCTGTTTTCGCGCCAGGTGGGGCAGTACATGATCACCGCGCTGGGTGAAGTGCCTGCCGAGACCGTACAAGCCTTTAGTCAGGGCTTCAGCCTTCGCCCTGACGTCAAGTGATGTGCCATTGCGCAGCGCTGCCGAGCATCGGTTCCGATGATCTCCACTGAAGCCCAAATCGTTCGCTGTAACGGTGCGGATGCGTGGGTGATGATTCGGCCGCACACGCCTTGCGGCAATTGCGATCCGCAAACCGGCTGCCGCTCGGTGGCGATCAGCCGGATGTTCGGTCAGGCGCAGCAGCACTACCGTGTTAATAATCCCCTTGGCGCCAAGGAAGGGGAGTATGTCAAAGTCGCCGTTGCAGAGCGCACGCTGTTGCAATCGGCGCTGTGGGCTTACGGCCTTCCCTTGCTGGTCATGCTGCTTGGTGCGGTGCTTGGTCGCCTGATCGACCCGGTGTCGCCGCTGGGCGAAGTGCTCGGCGCTGCGCTGGGCTTTGGCGCTGCATTTGCATGGTTGCGGATCGCGCGCGATCCTCTGGCCGGACAGGGGCCGACCATCGTCTCCCGTCACGGCAGTGCGCCGCCGCCGCGTCAATGCGGCTCGGCCGATTGATCGCGCTGATCGTGCCTCAACGCTGTGTCTGTTTCATTCTCATAAAAATGGGTGATTGACCATGAAAGTGACTCGCTGGCTTGCAGCCGGACTATTCACCTTGGGTTTTGGCGCTGCTCAGGCAGCACCGGTATCCGCACTGCCGGATTTCACGCAACTCGTCGAAAAAGAAGGCAAGGCGGTCGTGAATATCTCCACGACAGGCAAGGTGCGCGAATCGGCCCAGCAGCAACAATGGGGCGCGGACGATGATGTGCTGGATCTGTTCCGGCGCTTTGGTTTTCCGGTGCCGCCGGGCGCCACGCCACCGCAGCAGGGTGCACCGCGAGAGCGTCAGGTGCGCTCGCTGGGTTCGGGTTTCATCATCGACGGCAGCGGCTACGTGCTGACCAATGCCCACGTCGTCGCTGATGCCGATGAAATCAAAGTCAAACTGACCGATAAACGCGAATTCAAGGCCAAGGTGATCGGCTCGGATGCACGGACCGACGTTGCGCTACTCAAGGTAGAGGCGACCGGCTTGCCGAAGGTGGATCTTGGTAATAGCGACAAGCTCAAGGTTGGCGAATGGGTGGTGGCCATCGGTGCACCGTTCGGGCTGGAAAACAGCGTTACCGCCGGCATCGTCTCCGCCAAGGGGCGCAATCTGCCGGATGAAACCTTCGTGCCGTTCATCCAGACCGACGTTGCGATCAATCCGGGTAACTCGGGTGGGCCGCTCTTCAATATGGCCGGCGAGGTCGTTGGCATCAATTCGCAGATTTACAGCCGCTCGGGTGGCTATATGGGCCTGTCGTTCTCGATTCCGATCGATGTGGCGATGAAGGTGGCCGACGAGCTGAAGGCCACCGGCAAGGTCACGCGTGGCCGGATCGGCGTGGCGGTGCAGGATCTGAACGAGGACCTGGCGAAAACGTTCGGTCTGGCCAATACCAATGGCGCGCTGGTGTCGTCGGTCGACAAGGACGGCCCGGCCGCCAAGGCTGGCCTCAAGCCGGGCGATGTGGTGCTCAAGTACAACGGTCAGCCGATCAACAATACCGGCGATTTGCCGCGCTTTGTCACCGATACCAAACCGGGTACGACGGTGAAGGTCGGCATCTGGCGTGATCGCGCTGCGCGTGAGCTGGCGGTAACGATCGGCCTGCTCGATGGCGTCGAAGGTCCGAACAAGGTGCGCGAATACAAGGGCGGTGCTGCGCAACAAGAAGAGAGCCAGCGTTTCGGTCTGGTGCTGCGTGAACTCACGCCGCAACAGCTGAAGGCGCTTGGCAGCAAATTCGGCCTCGTGATCCAGTCGGCTACCGATGCTGCGGCCAAGGCCGGGCTGATGCGCGGCGACGTGGTGATCGGTGTCGGCGGTACCGACATCAGCAGCATGCAACAGTTTCGCCAGCTGTTGAGCGCGGTGAAGGCGAACGAAGCGGTGGCGCTGCGTATCGTGCGTGACGGTGCATCGATCTTCATCTCGATGACGGCGCCGGCGAAGTGACCCCGACGTTGATGCTCTACGGCCGCGAATACTGCGGCCTGTGCCTGACGATGCGGGAGCAGTTGCTTCCCTTGGCCAGCGATCACGGCTTCGTGCTTCAGTGGGTCGATATCGACGACGATGACGCGCTGGAGGCGCTGTATGGCGAACTCGTGCCGGTGTTGGCGACCATAAATGGTGAAGAAATATGCCATTACCATCTCGATGCGCAAGCGCTGGATGATTGGCTGGCGAAAATCCGGTAAAATCCGGTGATTGGCTGATACAGGGCACGCACGGCGTGCCCTTTTTTCGTAAAAAACAGGTTCCATGGATCACATCCGTAATTTCTCTATCATTGCCCACATCGACCACGGTAAATCGACCCTGGCCGACCGGTTCATCCAGTTTTGCGGCGGCCTCGAGATGCGCGAGATGAGCGAGCAGGTGCTCGACTCGATGGACATCGAAAAAGAGCGCGGCATCACCATCAAGGCGCAAACCGCTGCCCTGCAGTACAAGGCGCTCGACGGGAAGGTCTACAACCTGAACCTGATCGACACGCCGGGGCATGTCGACTTCAGCTACGAAGTCAGCCGTTCGCTGTCGGCTTGCGAAGGCGCGCTGCTGGTCGTCGATGCCTCGCAAGGTGTCGAGGCGCAGACGGTCGCCAACTGCTATACCGCGATCGAACTCGGCGTTGAAGTGCGCCCGGTGCTGAACAAGATCGACCTGCCCGCCGCCGAACCCGAGCGTGTGGCGCAGGAAATCGAAGACATCATCGGCATCGAGGCGACTGACGCCGTGCGTGCCTCGGCCAAGTCCGGCATCGGCATCCAGGAAATTCTGGAAGAGGTGATCAGCAAGATCCCCGCGCCCAAGGGTAATCCGGAAGGCCCGCTCAAGGCGCTGATCATCGACTCGTGGTTCGACAACTACGTCGGTGTGGTGATGCTGGTGCGCGTGGTCGACGGCGAGATCCGCCCGAAAGACAAGATCCTGTTCATGTCGACCAAGGCACAGCATCTGTGCGAGCAGGTCGGTGTGTTTACGCCGAAATCGCTGCAGCGCGACGTGCTGCGTGCCGGCGAGGTCGGCTTCATCATCGCCGGCATCAAGGAACTGGCGTCGGCCAAGGTCGGTGACACGATCACCATCGCCAAGACTCCAGCCACCGAGCCGCTGCCGGGCTTCAAGGAGGTGAAGTCGCAGGTGTTCGCGGGTCTGTATCCGATCGAATCGCACGATTACGAGTCACTGCGCGATTCGCTGACCAAACTCAAGCTGAACGATGCAGCGCTGGCTTTCGAACCCGAGGTGTCGCAAGCACTGGGCTTTGGCTTCCGTTGCGGCTTCCTCGGACTTTTGCACCTTGAAATCGTGCAGGAGCGGCTTGAGCGCGAGTTCGATATGGATCTCATTACCACGGCGCCGACCGTGGTGTATGAGCTGGTGCTCAAAGATGGCAGCATCACGCATATCGAAAACCCATCCAAGCTGCCCGAGCAAGCCAAGTACGAGGAAATTCGCGAGCCGATCATTACCGCGACCATCCTCGTGCCACAGGATTACGTCGGCGCGGTGATGGTGTTGTGCAACCAGAAGCGTGGCGTGCAACGCAATATGCAATACATGGGCCGGCAAGTGATGCTGACCTACGATATGCCGATGGCCGAAGTGGTGATGGATTTCTTTGACAAGCTCAAATCGGTATCGCGCGGCTATGCCTCGCTCGATTACGAGTTCAAGGAATTCCTAGCCGCCGATCTCGTCAAGCTGGATGTGCTCGTCAATGGTGAAAAGGTCGATGCCTTGAGCCTGATCGTTCACCGCAGCACCAGCGTTTATCGTGGCCGCGAACTCGTCAGCAAGATGCGTGAACTGATTCCACGGCAGATGTACGACGTGGCGGTGCAGGCTGCGATCGGTGGCACCATCATTGCGCGCGAAAACGTCAAAGCCATGCGCAAGGACGTGCTGGCCAAATGCTACGGTGGCGATATTACCCGGAAAAAGAAACTGCTCGAGAAGCAGAAAGCGGGTAAAAAGCGCATGAAGCAGGTTGGCAATGTGGAAATCCCGCAGGAGGCATTCCTTGCCATTCTGCAGGTTAGCGACAAATAAATAGCCATTAATAGGCAAGGGAAGCTGCATGAACTGGTATGTGATCGGTGTCATTCTCCTCATCCTTGGGCCGGTGCTGATTGGCCTCGGCGCCAAGCACGAGCGCAAGAACAACGAACCGCCACAACTGGTTCAATACGGCTTCCTTGCCGCGATCATTGGCGCCTTCGTGCTGCTGGTGCAAATGTTCTCGATTGCTGCCGCGCTGCTGATTTTCGTGCTGGTAACCGGCATTGTCTGGGGGCTGGACAAGCTGCTATGGGGCAAGAAGCGTGGCGATGCACGGCCGTCTGACTGGGTTGAATATGCGCGTGGCTTCTTTCCCGTCATTCTGGCGGTCTTTCTGTTGCGTTCCTTCCTTGTGGAGCCGTACCAGATTCCTTCGAGCTCGATGCGCCCCGGGCTGATCGTCGGCGACTTCATTCTGGTCAACAAGTTCGCCTATGGCATTCGCGTGCCGCTTCTGAATAATGTGCTGATTCCGGTGGGCGAGCCTCAACCCGGTGACGTGATGGTGTTCAACTATCCGGAGAAGCCATCGATCGACTACATCAAGCGCGTCATTGGTACGCCGGGCGATACGATCGAATACCGCGATAAAAAGCTCACGGTCAATGGCAAGCCGGTGCCGACACAATCGGCCGGTCAGTTGCAGTATGCCGAGGGTGTGTATCTGATTGATAATCAACAATTCACCGAAAAACTCGGCGAGCACATCTATAACACCTTGCAAATGGATGTGCCGGAAGTGAACCTGGCCGAGGTGCGTGATTTTCCGTTCCGCGAAAACTGCCGTTATGATGACGACGGTTTCAGCTGCAAGGTGCCAGACGGTTATTTCTTCATGATGGGTGATAACCGCGACCACAGTGCCGATAGCCGTTACTGGGGCTTCGTGCCGGACAAGTATATTGTCGGCAAGGCTTTCCTAGTTTGGTTCAACTTCAAGAATTTGAGCAGAATCGGTACCTGGATCAGCTGATCCGGCAAGCCGGATGAAAAATAAAATGGAGATATACCACTGATGCGTGCGCAACGCGGGCTGTCGTTTTTTGGCTTTATTATTGTTGCCGGCTTTGTTGCGGCCGCTGCGATTGTCTTCTTCAAGGTGGTGCCGACCTACGTCGAGTACTACAACATCAAGAAGGCCGTGGCCACTGTTGCCAAGGAGCAGGGCACCCAACCTGCTGCAACGATTCGCGAATCGTTCGACAAGCACGCCAATATCAGTGATATCAAGGCTGTTTCCGGCAAGGACCTGCAGATCATCCAGGCCGGGGGCAAGACATCGGTTACTGTTGGCTATGAAAAAGTAGTTCCGGTGGTTGCCAATGTCAGCCTATTGTTCGATTTCAACGTGGAGGCTGCCGGTTCCGGCGCCGAGTAACTCGCCTAATGTCCGTCGTACTGCCTGCCGAGCGCCTGATGAAGGTGCTCGGTTATTCATTTCAAGAGGTGCCGCGTCTCAAACAGGCGTTGACGCACCGTAGTTATTCATCGACGCATAACGAACGACTGGAGTTCGTTGGCGACAGCATTCTCAATGCCGTCATCGCCCATGCGCTGTATCAGGCGTTTCCACAGCTGACCGAGGGTGAGCTTTCTCGCCTGCGCGCCAGCCTGGTGCGTCAGGAAGCGTTGGCCGACGTGGCCGGGGAGATGCAGCTGGGCGACTATTTGTCGCTTGGCGAGGGCGAGCTGAAAAGCGGCGGCCATCGCCGGCCATCGATTCTGGCCGACGCGCTGGAGGCGATCTTTGGCGCGATCTGGTTCGATGGCGGTTTTGCCGAAGCGCAGCGAGTGATTATTGCGTTGTTTGCATCGCGGATTGCCAAAATCGATCCGGCGCAGGCGCTCAAAGATCCGAAGACCGCGCTGCAGGAATGGCTGCAGGCGCGCCGCCAGCCGCTGCCCGAATATGTTCTGGCACGACAGGAAGGCGAGTCGCCCAACCAGCTGTTTGAAGTGGTTTGCCTGGCGCGAAGCCTGCAGGTCGAAACACGTGCCGAGGGGCCTAGCCGTCGCAACGCAGAACAACAGGCCGCATCTGCGGCGTTGGCGCTGCTCCGGGAACGTCACCCGGGCAAGCGCCTCTAACCTGGCAGGGCCGCGCGCCCTGCACGGAGAATTCCATGACTGAAGAACTGATGCTGCCCGAAGAGTCGGCAGCTGAATCCTATCGCTGCGGTTTTGTCGCGATCGTCGGAAGGCCGAATGTCGGCAAATCGACGCTGATGAACCATTTGATCGGTATGAAGGTGAGCATTACCTCGCGCAAGGCGCAGACCACGCGTCACCGGATTACCGGCGTGCTGACCACGGATGCGGCGCAGTTTGTGTTCGTCGATACACCCGGTTTCCAGACCCGTTATAAAAACGCGCTGAATCAGGCTATGAACCGCAGCGTAACGACGACGCTGGCCGATATCGATGTCACGCTGTTCGTGGTTGAAGCCGGACGCTTCACACCGCAAGATGAGGACGTGCTCAAGCTGCTGCCCAAGGATCGCAATGTGATTCTGGTGGTGAACAAGGTCGACGAGGTCGAAGATAAATCGACCTTGTTGCCGTTTATTGAATCGGTGGCGCAGAAGTACAACTTCACCGCCATCGTGCCCATTTCGGCGCAGAAGAAGCAGAAACTGGATGTGTTGCAGAAGGCGATCGAGCCGCTGCTACCGCATTCGGCACCGATGTATGACGAAGACCAGATCACCGATCGCAGCGAACGCTTCCTCGCCGCCGAGATCATTCGCGAGAAAATTTTCCGCATGATGGGTGACGAACTGCCATACGCCGTTACCGTTGAAATCGAGAAGTTCGACGAAGAAGAAATGCGCGACGGCCGTATGCTCAAACGTATCTATGCTGCTGTACTGGTTGATCGTGACAGCCAGAAGGCGATGCTGATCGGCAAGAACGGCGAAAAGCTCAAGCGCATCGGTACCGAAGCGCGCCAGGACATGGAAAAGCTGTTCGACGGCAAGGTTTATCTGGAGGTCTGGGTCAAGGTCAAGAGCGGCTGGGCCGACGATACGCGTTTGTTGCGTCAGTACGGTTTCGAATAAGCGGCTCGTATGGCCGAGAAAACGCCACGCAGACCGCGGCGCAAGTCCGCAGGCGAGGTGCCGCGTGTCGATGCGCAGCCGGCCTTTATCCTGCATCAGTACGCGTATCGCGAAACCAGCCGCCTGCTCGATGTTTACAGTCGTGATCACGGCCGGGTGATGATCGTTGCGCGTGGCGTGCAGCGGCCTGGCTCACAGCTTCGCGGCAGTCTGCTGGCGTTTCAGCCTCTGTTGCTGGCATGGTTTGGCGCCGGTGAAGTCAAGACGCTGCATGCGGCGGAGTGGCAGGGCGGGCTGCCGCAGTTGCGCGGGTTGCCGCTGCTCTGCGGTTTTTATCTGAACGAATTGCTGATGAAGCTTTTGCCGCGTGAGGACGCCTATCCCGCGCTGTTTGGCGTTTATTTCGATGCGATTCGTCATCTGGGGAAGGTAGGCAGCGAGCGTGCCGCGGTTGAACCGGTGTTGCGTGGATTCGAGCTGACGCTATTGCGAGCGCTGGGCTACGCACCGGTGCTGAACCGGCTGGCCGATGGCTCTCCCTTGTTGCCTGGTGGGCGTTATGGTTTCGATGCCGGTTTCGGCGTGGTGCCGGCGTCAAACGGCCAAGCGCAATTTGACGGGGCCGTACTGCTGGCGATCCATGCCGGCGACTTCGGCAACGAACGCGTTCTGGCACAAGCCAAGCAGCTGATGCGGCTGGCGTTTTCCCCCCTGCTTGTCGATACACCCTTGCATACCCGCCAATTGCTGATCGATCTGCAAACGCTCTAGCGTAGGCAAGGCCAGAGCCGCTACACTTTGCGCTTTTTTAGTGCTGGCGAGGCGCGCCGGCGTTGACGGGAACGAATATGGCAGTCGATATCCAGCTGGGCGTGAACATTGATCACGTTGCGACGTTGCGCAACGCGCGTGGCACGGTGTACCCGAGTCCGGTACTGGCCGCGCAACTGGCCGAGCAGGCCGGGGCCGATCTGATTACCTTGCATATGCGCGAAGATCGTCGGCATATCCGCGATGAGGATGTGCAGCTGATCCGGCGTGTGGTGCAGACCAAAATGAATCTCGAAATGGCGCTGACGACGGAAATGCTCGATCACGCGCTGGCGATCGCACCGCATGATATCTGCCTTGTGCCCGAGCGGCGCGAAGAGGTCACGACTGAAGGTGGTCTTGATGTGCTGCGTTTTGCCAAAATGACGGGCGACTACACCGAGACGCTATCCAAGGCCGGCATGCGCGTGTCCATTTTCATTGATCCGGATCTGGCGCAGATCAAGCTCGCTCACGAGCTGGGTGCGCCGGTCATCGAAATTCACACCGGTCGCTATGCCGATGCGGTGACCGCTGCAGAGCGGGAGGCGGAGCTGGCGAGAGTCCGCGACGCCGCCGAGTACGGCGCGTCGCTGGGGCTGATCGTGAACGCCGGACATGGCTTGCACTACCATAATGTCCAGGCCGTCGCGGCGATCCCGCAGATTCGCGAACTCAATATCGGCCACGCCATCATTGGCCATGCGCTTTTCGTTGGCTTGAAGGACGCAGTGCGAGAAATGAAAGAGCTGATGGTTGCGGCGCGCATCAACGCTGCACGCTAAGGCCGCCGGGTAGGGCTGGATCGTATAATTGAATCAATGTTTGCGCTAAGTCGGGATGGGCGGCAATTCACGCTTGCGGCGTGAACCGCTTCTGCCGGAACCTGTCAGCCAGTTATGGCAAGGGGCGATTGCGTTCGTTGCCGTGTCGGATCAGCGCAACCGTTGATACTCATTTGCGGCACCCGGCAACGGGTGGCTGGGGTGAATGCGCTATGCTTGTAAGAGAACACCGGCTTGAGGAGCAAACATGATCACCATTTCGCACGAAGCCCACTACGTCTACGTCGCGGTGTTGAATGAGTTTACCGTTCATGATTTTCGCGAGTTCGAAGATAGCGTGCTGTATGAACTGCGGTTTCATGGTTCCGCCAATCTGCTGTTCGATCTCTCGGGCATGATGGGTTACACCATCGATATGGCGCTTGAGGAGTTTCGCTTCGCTCGCAAGCACCGTCGCGATTTTGGCCGCGTCGCCGTTGTCTCCAACGATCAGTGGGTGACCTGGTCGGCTTGGATCAACAACATTCTTTCCGAAGCCGAAGTCGAGGTATTTGACGAGGTGGACGCGGCGAGGACTTGGCTTGAGCTGGCGTCGTTCAGCACCGAAACCGAATAACCCGCTTTGGCTCTCGTTTCCAGACCTGCGTATGCGTGAACTCCTGAACCGGCTCTTCAAGCGAGAGACGCGGCCACTCGCCAATGTCAAACTCGCGACCGCCTGGTGCCGACAGCTTGAGCTTGACGCGCCCGCAACGCAGCGCGCCAAGGTGCTGGCGGCCGCGCAAGCATTTCTTGATGGCACTCAGGCACCTACGGCGGACGCACTGGACGCGGTCTTGCTGGTCGATGCCGCAGTGCAGTCGAGCTATGAAGCCTTGTGCTGCCAGTACATCGCCAATCCGCGCATGTCGAAGGAGCTGGAGCGCCAGCTCTGGAAAGAGGTGATCGATTACGCCCAGGCGATGGTTGACCTCTACCAGCGCTTCGTCAAATTCGACCCGACCGTGCAGGATCGGGATCGTTTTGAAGCGCAGATGCCCGCAGTGTTGGCGCGTAGCCTGCATTACCTCGGTATCCAGGCCAAGTGGCATCATTTTCGTTTTGAAAAATTGCCGTCCAGACTCTGGACGCAGGCAAACCAGTTATATCGGCTGTCTGAAATTGGTGGCTTCGATAGCAACCCGTTTCCGCTTTATCCCAAGCATTCCGAGGAAATTACCTCCTGTGCCGATGAGTATCTGCAACTTTTGATGCTGGCTACGCTGTCAAGCAACAACCTGACGGTTCGACAAATCGATTGGGCGGATCACTGGTTGAATCACTGGAGCAAACTGATCCAGTTTTCGCGCAAGTTTTATGCGGATCGCCACCACCTTTGCGTCAATCTGCAAGCCGATGACGGCCCACAACGGGTACAGGAAGATCAGGCGGAAGAACCCTTCCGTTATTGGGGGCTGTTTGACCTGATTCATGAACTACAGGAAACCCAGCGCAAGATCGAGTCGGGCGCGACGCCGAGGTCGTTGGGGCTTGGTGAGGATTGTCGTCAGCCCGGCGCTCTGGAGCTGCTCAAGCATCTGGAATCCTTCTGGACCATGATGATGCGCAATACCCAGGTGGCGCGCAGTGTTCGCCAGAACGTCAGTAAAAGCGCCGAGGTAGTGCAGGGGCTGAGCCGGATTTGTGCGATGGTGCGCGGCGATAATGACAAGTTCAGCCGTCAGCCGGTCGAGGCCAGAACCGAGGTTGATTACGACGAAATCAACGACATGCGCCTCTATGGTTTTGTATCCGAGCGAACCCGCTCCAAGCAGGCGACCGGGCCGGCGACGGTTCATCCCAAGCTCAGGCAAAAGGTGGCCATTGCCAACTGGTCGATCGAAAACGAATCGGACGGTGGCTTTGGCGCGGTGTTGCATGCCGCCGAGAACGAATGGATACGCCCCGGTGCACTGATCGGCATGCGAACGGGGGGCGGCGAGAACTGGCAGGTTTGCGTGATCCGGCGACTGAACCGGCTTCGGGATGAGCAGCTCTCTGCCGGCATCCAGATTTTGTCGGCCACGCCGGTCGCTGTCAGCATCAAGGTTGATGACGACAGTAGCCAGATCAATTTGTCCGATGTCGCTTTTTTCAATACCGAGTTCCCGACGCTGCGGATTGGTCTGTATATCCCGCATCTGCAAGGCAGCAGCAACGTCAATACGCTGATGCTGCATGCATCCGAATATGCCAATGACCGGCTCTATCAGGTGCAGGCGCGGGATCGTGCTTTTACGGTCAGACTAGGTAGCGTGCTTGAGAAGGGCGCCGACTGGGTGTGGGTCAATGTGCAGGTGGTGCGCCAAAACGGGTGAGGCTCATGCAGGCGCATAAGCCCATACGAGAACGGCGCCTTGAAGGCGCCGTTTTTCTTGCGAGCGTCAGCCCAGCGTCTGCCTCAGGAAGTGTCCGATGGCCTGGATTTCCGGCAGGCAAACCGAATGCTGGATCGGCCAGGTTTGCCAGCTCACCGGATGGCCGAGTTTTTCGACGGTCTGGACGGCTGCTTCACCCAGTGTTAGCGGTACCACCGGATCGTGGCTGCCGTGCGCGGCAAAGACCGGCGTATGGCGATTGGCCGCCGTGCTGGCTGCGTCGAGCAGTTGCGGTGCCGGCAGATAGGTTGAAAGTGCGACGATGCCGGCCAGCGCTTCCGGGTGGGTCAGCCCGGCGGTGTAGGCAATGGCACCGCCTTGCGAGAATCCGGCGAGTACGATGCGATCGGTCGGGATGCCGCGTGCATTCTCGCTGGCGATCAGGGCGCGGATGTGTGCAGTCGAGGCATGCACGCCATCGATGTCGGCGTGGCGATCGATGCTGTCGAAGTAAACGATGTCATACCACGCGCGCATCACGTAGCCGTTGTTGCAGCTGACCGGGATGGATGGCGCGTGTGGAAACAGGAAACGCACCGCCAGGCCGGTCGGCAACCCCAGTTCCGGGATGATGGGGGCGAAATCGTTACCATCGGCACCAAGGCCGTGGAGCCAGATCACGCTGGCGCTTGGATTGGGCGCCGTTTCGATTTCAACGCACGGCAACAACTCACTCATGACTTATTCCTTGGGTTTGATCGCCGACTTGGGGCGGAATGCGGCGACGATCTCGGCGCGGGTTTCGATATACGGGCCGTCGAGCAGCTGAATGCAGTAGGGCACCGAGGCGAATACCCCATGCACCACGACCTTGCCATCGGTGTCCTTGACGCCTTCCAGCGTTTCCCTGATCGACTTGGGCTGGCCCGGCAGGTTGAGGATCAGCGCGCTTTTGCGGATCACGCCGACCTGGCGGCTGAGAATCGCCGTCGGCACGTAATGCAGGCTGACCTGGCGCATCTGCTCGCCAAAGCCCGGCATCACCCGGTCGGCAACCGCGAGCGTGGCATCGGGGGTGACGTCGCGCAGCGCCGGGCCGGTGCCGCCGGTGGTCAGCACCAGCTGGCAGCCTTCGGTGTCGACCAGTTCGCGCAGCGTGGCTTCGATCTGCGGCTGCTCGTCCGGAATGAGGCGGGTTTCGAGTGTGTGCGGCGTGATCAGTGTCGCGGCCAGCCAATCGCGCAATGCCGGAATGCCTTTGTCGTCGTAAACGCCACTTGAAGCACGATCCGAAATCGACACCAGACCGATTTTCAGCGCTGCGCTCATACGGCTACCGTTACCGTCACGCTGCCATCCGCTTCGGCGTGAAAGCGCAGATCGTGCCAGTCGCGGATCAGCAGATCGGCTTCACCCAGTTCGTCGGCCGGGTGCGAAGTGGTCAGGGCAATCACGGTCATGCCGGCGGCCTTGGCCGAACGCACGCCATTGGGCGCATCCTCGAATGCCAGACAACGTGCCGGGTCGACATCGAAATGCTGTGCGCCGGCCAGGTATGGATCGGGTGAGGGCTTGCCGTTGACGATGTCTTCGGCGCAGACCATGAAGGCTGGCGGCGTAATGCCGCAGTATTCCAGTTTGGACTGCGCCAATGGCCGCGGTGCCGAGGTGATGATCGCGGCGCGGATGCCATCCAGTTCGGCGATGCGTTCGGCAACGCCGTTGATCGCCACGGTGCCTTCCATATCGCTCAGTTCGCGCTGGAGCAGCTTTTCATACTCGGTCTGCAAGTCGGCGTCGGGCGCGAACCGGCTGATCACATCGATGCCGCGTACGCCGTGCATATTGGCAATCAGATGCTCGGCGTCAATGCCTAGCTCGCCGGCCCAGTTGCGCCAGGTGCGCTCAACGCAGGGCGTCGAGTCGATCAGCGTGCCATCCATGTCGAAAAAGAGGGCATCAAAACGGTTTGGCAGGGGAGCAGGCAGGCGCAACGACATCATTTTTCCTCGCGTGGATCGATCAGGGGCGGTTCCGGGTTGAGGGTCTTCAAAAGCTGAAACAGCTCGCGGAAGGCCTTCGGTGGTTTTTGCTGTTCGCGCTCTTTCAGTGCATTGCGGATCATCTGGCGCAATTGCTGCACATCCAGTTCTGGATGGGCGTCGATCAGCGCCTCGGTTGCTTTGGGATCGGACAGGAGCTTGTCGCGCTGGCGCTCCAGCTGGTGCAGCCAGGCATTGTGGCGATCGGAGTTGCCGGAGAGAGAATCAAGCAGGGCCTGAATCGGTGCCGGATCAACATGGCGCATCAGCTTGCCGATATATTGCTTGTGGCGTGCTACGGCGCCGTTTGCGGTCAGCCGCTTGGCTTCGATCAGGGCGTTAAAAAGGCTTTCCGGCAGGTTGAGTCCGGCCAGATATTTGCGATCGAGTGGAATCAGGGCTTCGCCCAGATCTTGCAGCGCGTTCATATCGCGCTTCATCTGACTTTTGCTGATGAGTTCGACGTCGTCGTCGTGTTCCGGGGTATCTGAGTGTCGAGCCATGGCAGGGTGCGCTGAGCAAAAGCATAATGATACCAAACCCGCCCGTAATACCCGGCGTACACTTGTGCCGCTCGGCGATTTGCCCGGTTGGCATGTCCGCCGGCACGGCGCCAACCTATTTCTGCCTATCCATCGTTAAGGATGACCGATGTCCGAATTCAGCTTCAGCCCAGAACAGCTTGGCGATCTCGCCGCGACCGTGCTCGACGAGGCACGCCGTCAAGGGGCGAGCGCCTGTGAGGTTGACGCCTCCGAAGGACTTGGTCAGAACGTTTCGGTTCGCCTGGGCGAGGTCGAAACGATCGAGTACAACCGCGACAAGGGAATCGGTGTCACGGTTTATCTGGGCCAGAGCAAGGGCCATGCCAGTACCTCGGATTTTTCGCCGACCGCACTGACCGAGACGGTGAAGGCAGCGCTGGCGATTGCCCGTTATACCGCCGAAGATCCATGCGCCGGCCTGGCCGACCCATCGCGCTTCGCCACCGTGTTTCCCGATCTGGATGTCTACCATCCGTGGGCCTTGCCGGTTGAAGAGGCCATCGAGCTGGCGCGGCGTTGTGAGGCCGCGGGCCAAGCGGTTGATCCGCGCATTACCAACTCGGAGGGCGGCAGTGTATCGACCTCGGCATCGCGCTGGGTGTACGCCAATTCGAATGGTTTCTCCGGTTTGGGCGAATCAACCCGCCACGGCATTTCGGCTGCGCTGATTGCCGAAGATGAGTCGGGCATGCAGCGGGATTACTGGTACACCGCCGCACGTGCTGCATCCGATCTCGATAGCGTTGAATCGGTCGGTCGCAAGGCCGGCGAGCGCGCGGTGCGCCGCTTGGGTGGCCAGCGGGTCAAAACCGGTGAGTATCCGGTGCTGTTCGAGGCGCCGGTGGCATCGTCCTTGATCAGCCACTGGGTCTCGGCCGTCAGTGGTGGCAGCCTGTTCCGCAAAACCAGCTTCCTGACCGAGAGTATCGGCACGCAGGTGTTTTCACCGATTGTCGAGATCGTTGAAGATCCATTCCTGATCCGCGGTTTGGCCAGCGGCGCTTTCGATGCCGAAGGCGTGATGACCGAGCGGCGCGAACTCGTGACCGCAGGGGTGCAAAACGGCTATTTCCTTGGTAGCTACAGCGCCCGCAAACTGGGCATGCAAAGCACCGGCAATGCTGGCGGCGCGCACAATCTGCTGGTGAGTGCGACCGCCGACTTTGACGCGCTACTCGCCCAGTTGGGCACCGGCCTCTTGGTCACCGAATTGCTTGGCCACGGTATCAACCTCGTGACCGGCGATTATTCGCGCGGCGCGGCGGGTTTCTGGGTCGAGAACGGCAAGATCAGTCACCCGGTCGAGGAAATCACCGTCGCGGGCAATCTGCGCGATATCTTCAAGGGCATCGTGGGTATCGGTAATGATTGGCATACCTCCAGCAGCCGTCGGGTCGGGTCTATCCTGATCGACCGGATGACGGTTGCCGGGGAGTGAATGTGCCGGAGCCTACGGGGCGGCCAGCGTACTGGGGCGAAGCCTGCGCCAGGCTGTCGGCCGCCGACCCGGTCTTGGCGCGGCTGATCGCCGCCTATCCGGGCATCAGCCTGGAGGGGCGCGGCGACGTATTCATGACCCTGGCACGCTCGATCGTCGGCCAGCAGATTTCGGTCAAGGCGGCCGATTCGATCTGGCAACGCTTCGAGTCCTGCGTGATTGATGTGCGCAGCGATCAGGTGTTGGCCGCGCCGGTTGAGGCGCTGCGCGGCTGCGGGTTGTCACAGCGCAAGGTCGAGTACCTCAAGGATCTGGCGCTGCATGAAGCCGAGGGTCGATTGGCGTCCGGACGATTGATGGCGATGGATGACGAAGCAATCATTGCCGAGCTGACGTCGATTCGCGGCATCGGCCGCTGGACGGCCGAGATGTTCCTGATGTTTCACCTGCTGCGCCCCGATGTGCTGCCGCTGGACGACATCGGCCTGATCAAGGCGGTAGCACGCTTCTATCACGACGATGAACGCCGACCGCGCGGAGATATCAAGGCACTGGCGCAGCGCTGGGCGCCGTGGCGCTCGGTTGCCACCTGGTATCTGTGGCGGGGGCTGGAGCCGCTGCCGGTCAGTTACTAGCCGAGCACGATAAGCTGTCGAACAACCACTTTGCGCTGTCCACCATGTCCGTCGTTCAAACCGTCTCCCTTTTCATCCTGACCGCGCTGGCCGAAATCATCGGCTGCTACATTCCCTACCTGTGGCTGAAGCAGGGTTTGTCCGCCTGGTGGTTGCCGCTGGCGGTGGTCAGCCTGGCGCTATTCGCCTGGCTGCTGACCCTGCATCCGAGCGCCGCAGGGCGGGTCTACGCGGCCTACGGTGGCGTTTACATCACCGTGGCGCTGGGCTGGTTATGGGCGGTGGACGGCATTCGCCCGTCGGGCTGGGATGTGCTTGGTGTATCGGTGTCGCTGGCCGGGATGGCGATCATCATGTTTGCGCCACGCGCGGCTTGAGCCGTAAAAAAGCCGCGTTCGACAACGCGGCTTTGGGCTGGGCGAGAAAGACGTAGCGCCGGGCAGGTCGTTCAGAGTGTCTTGAGCTTGCCGCGGAATTCGCCGATCGAAGTGTAGCCCTTGCTGGCCATGATGGCCGACAGCTCGGCGATCAGCCGCTCGAAAATCGCCGGGCCTTCCTCGTACAGCGCGGTACCGACCTGAACCAGGCTGGCGCCGGCGAGCAAGTGCATAAAGGCTTCGGTGCCGGTTTGAACGCCGCCGCAGCCGATGATCTGCTTGCCGGGGCAGCGGCGGTAGAAGGCGTTGACGTTGGCCAGCGCCGTCGGCAGCACATAGGCACCGCCCAAGCCGCCAAAGCCGTCCTTGGGCTTGATCACCACCGATTCGGTCTCCGCATCGATTACCAGACCGTTACCGATCGAGTTGATGCAGGTGACAAAGGCCAGTCGCGGGTAGCGGTTCAGAATCTCGGCCGCGGCATCGAAGTGCGAGATATCGAAATAGGGCGGCAATTTGACGCCAAACGGGCGCTTGTAGGCGTCGTTGACCTCGTCGAGCAGCTCGTCCATCGCTTCGAAGTCATAGCCGATCTGTGGCTTGCCGGGTACGTTCGGGCAGGACAGGTTCACTTCGAGCAGCGCCGGGTTCACCGCTTCGCGGATGGCCGCGATCATCTCGACGTTATCGTCGAGCGTCAGCCCCGAAATTGACAGGAACAGCAGCTTGCTGTCGTGATCGAAGCGCTCGGCATAGTCGAGATAGTACTGATAGCCCTCGTTGGGCAGTCCCATCGAATTGATGCTGCCAAGCTGCAGCGCGCGGTAACGCGGCTCCGGGTTGCCGGTGCGCGGCTGCAGCGTGCAGCTCTTGGTGACCATGGCGGCGGCGCTACTGGCGGCCAGCGCGTCAAGTTCGGCGACGGTGCGGCAATACACGCCCGATGCGTTCATCAATGGGTTGGCCAAAGGCTGGCCGAGGAAGTGGCTGGTCAGGTCAGTCATGGCGTTTTTGGGGTTGAGATGGATGCATTTAATCCTAGGGCATCGTCGCAACGATGCCCTGCGCTTGATCAAGGTTGGCGTGACTCGCTGGCAGCAAGCTCATCCATGACCTTGCACCAGCCTTCGAAAGCGGTCTCGCCGGCACGCTCGAAGACCTTGGCGAGCAGTTCGCGTTGCACGCCGGTGAGCGAGGCCTCCAGCGTCCGGCCGGCGGGGCTCAGCGTCAGCCGGCGGGCGCGCCGGTCATCGTTGCAGACGTTCACCGTGACAAGGCCGGCCTGCTGCAGCGCCTTGAGCGGGCCGTTCAAAGCCTGCTTGGTGACGCCAAGGCGTTGCAGCAGCTCGCCGACGGTCAGGCTCGGGGTGCGGGCAACGAAGTAAAGAATGCGATGGTGCACGCGGCTCCAGCCGCGTTCGGCCAGTAGCGAATCCGGTGGTGCGGTCAGCGCGCGAAAGCCGTAGAACATCTGTTCCCAGGCGCCGTTGAGCTGCGTTTCATCGATGGGCGTGCCAGTCATATTGACGTGATCCCTTGAAGGCGGCAGGATTAAAACCATAATAGGTCAACGATTTTGGCTTATATAGCGGCGACTGCCAATGCCATGATTCACCAAATCGTGCGCAGGCAGCACCCTGCGGCGCGCACAACGCAAAGCAATATCAATATCGGCATGACGCCGATTTCTTTCGCGTTGACAGGAGAAGACCATGTTTGCCCGCCGTATCGACCAACTCTGCTCATCCCTCGTTCGCGACATCCTCGCCGCGACCAAGCGTCCCGGGATGATTTCCTTTGCCGGCGGCTTGCCGGCCGAAGAGGCGCTGTTCCGGCCGGAACAGCTCGACGCATCGCTGCTGGCCTCGGCCTGGCAGTACGGCGAGACCGAAGGCGAACCGGCGTTGCGCGCGGCGATTGCGTTGTTGGGGCGTGAGCTGGGTCTGGATTGCCGGCCCGAGCAGGTGCTGATCGTCAACGGCTCGCAGCAGGGCATCGATCTGGTGAGCAAGCTGATGATCGACGAGGGCACGCCGGTGCTGACCGAGGCGCCGGCCTATCTGGCCGCGCTGCAGTCCTTCGGCCTGTTCGGGGCGCGATTCTGTCCGGTCAAGGTCGAGCCGACCGGCGCCGATCTCGCCGGTTTCGAGCGCACCTTGCCCGATGTACGCTTTGCCTATCTGACCCCGACGTTCCAGAATCCGTCTGGCTATTGCTACACCGATGCCGAGCGCGACGCGGTGGCCGCGTCGCTTGACCGCCATGACGTGATGCTGTTCGAGGACGACCCCTACCGCGCGCTGTCGTACGACGGCGAGGCACCGTTGCCGATTGCCGGCCGGCTGAACAAGGCGCGCTGGATTTACCAGGGCTCGTTCTCCAAAACCCTGGCACCGGGCCTGCGGCTGGGCTTCCTGATCGTCCATCCGGACCTCGTTAGCCCGCTGACGCGGCTGAAGCAGGCCGCCGATCTGCACAGCAACCGCATCAGCCAGACCATCGTCGCCGACTTGCTGGCGCGCGGCGAGCTGGCGCGGCATGTGGCGGCGGTGCTGCCCCTGTACCGTGAACGCCGCGATGCGATGGCGCAGGCCTTGCAAACGCATCTGGGTGACCGGGTGCAGTGGTCGCTGCCCAGTGGCGGGCTGTTCTTCTGGGTGAAGCTTGCCGGTCATTGCGACACCATGGCGCTGATGCGGCGTGCGCTCGAGTCCGGCGTGGCGGTGATGCCCGGCGAGCCTTTCTTCCCGGCCGGGAGCGAGGCGAGCTGGCTGCGCCTCAACTTCAGCCACGCCAATCCCGCACAGATCGATGCCGGCATGGCCAGGCTGGCCACGCTGCTCGACGCGGCCTGAGTCGTCGTCATGGATACCTGCAGGGGTATCCATGACGACGACTGCCTCAGCCGAGCTTGCGCATCACCACCATGAGCTCGTCGATCGCGGCGGCGCCATCGCCGGCCGTGATCGCATCGGCCACACAGCCGCGGGCATGCGCTTCGAGCAACTGCATGCCGAGGCTGTCGAGCGCCGATTTGGCCGCGGCAATCTGGGTCAGGATGTCGATGCAGTAACGGTCTTCCTGCACCATGCGGTTGATGCCGCGCACCTGGCCTTCGATGCGGTTGAGCCGCTTGGTCAGCGCATCCTTGTTGTCGCGTTCGACCTTGCGCTCGCCCGGGCTATGGCAGCATTCAGCGGACGATGTCATAGCCGGCATCCTCGATCGCACGTTCGATTTCGGCCGCATCGGTATCGGCGGCGTCGAAATCGACCTGCGCGACTGGCGGTGCCAGCGATACGCTGACGGTCTTGACGCCTTCAACCGCCTGCACGGCGCGGGTGACCGACGCGACGCAACCGCCGCAGCTCATGCCGTCGATACGGATTTCAATGTGTTCCATGGTGTGTACTCCTTGTTGAACGATGAAAAGGGAAAATTCAGCCTCGGCGGGCGGACCAGCGCTTCAGCAGCAGCGCATTGCTGACCACCGAGACCGAACTGGCCGCCATCGCCGCGCCGGCGATCACCGGGTTCAGCAGACCGAAGGCCGCGAGCGGGATGCCCAGCACGTTGTAGGCAAAGGCAAAAAACAGGTTCTGGCGGATCTTGCGCATGGTTGCACGCGACAGGCTCAGTGCATCGGCGATATGCGCCAGATCGTTGTGCATCAGCGTGACGTCGGCTGCCTCGATCGCGGCGTCGGCGCCGGTGCGCATGGCAAAGCTCACATCGGCGGCGGCGAGTGCCGGGGCGTCGTTGATGCCATCGCCGGCCATCGCAACGACCTTGCCCTCGGCGCGGAACGCCTGCACCGCTTCGGCCTTGTCCGCCGGCTTGACGCCCGAACGATAGCGATCGATGCCCAGCGATTGCGCCACGCTGGCGGCGACCGCTTCGTTGTCGCCCGACAGCATCACCACTTCGATGCCGGCGGCCTGCAACTGCGCCACGGCGTGTTTGGAGGTCGGGCGCACGGTATCGACGATGCCGATCAGGCCGGCAAACACATCATCCACCGCCACGGCGATCACGGTGCGGCCGCGCGCTTGCAAGGCATTGGCCTCGGCCAGCGCATGGCCGGGGAGTGCCCAGCCCGGCACGCCGACCCGCACGGTGCGCTCGCCAACGCGGGCGGCAACGCCATGCCCCGGCGCGACCGCGAAATCGGCGACCGACAGCCGGCTCAGGCCGAGCGCTTCGCCATGGGCAAGTACGGCGCGGGCCAGCGGATGTTCGGAGCCGGCTTCGGCGCTGGCGGCCAGTTGCACCACGGTGTCGACATCGAAACCGTTCTGCGGCAGCACATCGGTGACGGCAGGCTTGCCTTCGGTCAGTGTGCCGGTCTTGTCGACCACCAACAGGTTGACCTCACGCGCACGCTGCAGCGCTTCGGCGTTGCGGAACAGAATGCCGCGCTTGGCGCCAAGGCCGACGCCGACCATCACCGCCGTCGGCGTGGCAAGACCGAGGGCGCACGGGCAGGCGATTACCAGCACGGCCACGGCATGCATTAGCGCGGTCGCCCAGCTACCGGTCCACCAGACGGTGGCAAAGAAGGTGACAAGCGCGATGGCCACGACCACCGGGACAAAGACCGACGAAATCCGATCGGCCAGCTGCTGAATCGGCGCTTTCGAGCCTTGCGCCTGCGCCACCAGCCGGACGATATCGGCCAGTTGGGTCGCACCACCGGTGGCGCTGGCGCGGATGCGCAGCATGCCTTCGATATTGCGGGTGCCGGCATACACGGTGTCACCCACCGCTTTGTTGACCGGGGCGGATTCGCCCGAGAGCATGGCTTCGTCAATCGCGGCATTGCCGTCCTCGACCTTGCCGTCGACCGGCAGCGGTTCGCCCTGACGAACGATGACGATATCGCCGGCAACCAGGTCGCCGATGGCGACATCGAGCAACTGGCCATCGCGCTCGACCCGCGCCGTTTTCGGTTGCAGCGCCAGCAGCTCGGCAATCGCACCGGCGGTGCGCCCCTTGGCGCGGGCCTCTAGCAGTTTGCCGAGCAGCACCAGCGTGATGATGGCCGCGCTGGCTTCAAAATAGAGGTGCGCGTGCTGCCATCCCGCGAGCGTCACCACGGCGCTATAGCCCCAGGCCATCGTCGTGCCCAGCACGATCAGTACGTCCATATTGGCGCCACCGCCGCGCAGCGCATGCCAGGCGCCGCGATAGAAGCGCAGGCCGACGGTGAATTGCACCAGCGTTGCCAGCGCGAACTGCCACATCCGTGGCACGGCTTCATGCCGGCCACCCAGCATGGCGGCCATCTCGACCATCAGCGGCAGCGTGAGTAAGGCGGCAAAGCCAAAGGCCCACCAGCTGCGGCGCAATGCGCCATCGTCATGGGGTTGGGGTGTGTTTTCTTCCTGGAGCCTGGCGCCATAGCCGGCCTTGCGCACGGCGGCAATGGCCGCGTCGGCGCTGAACTGGCCCGCCGGGAAGCGCAGCGTCGCGGTTTCGGTGGCGATATTGACCGTGGCTTCGACGCCGGCTTGTTTATTCAGCACCTTTTCGATGCGCGTCGCGCAGGCGGCGCAAGTCATGCCTTCGATGGCCAGCGTCAGTGTTTGCGCGGGCACGGCGTATCCGGCCTTCGCAATGGCACTGATCACTTCGCTGACACCGGCCTGGCCGCCAAGCTGCACCTGGGCCGATTCATTGGCGAAGTTGACGCTGGCGTTGACGCCATCGAGCCGGTTGAGCACTTTTTCGATCCGCGTTGCGCAAGCTGCACAGCTCATCCCGGTGATCGGCAGGCTGATTTCCTTGTTCATGACGGCTCCGCTTTGTATAGGGTGTGGGGGTATATTATGCCCGTGGGGGGTATATGGCAAGCCGGTGTATTGCCAGTCGTGAAATAAAAGAAAAGGGCCGCGGTGAGGCGGCCCTTGTTGTGTGCTGTGTCAGGCGCCGGCGGGCGTTGACTGTCGCCAGCGGTCGAGCAGCGAAAACACCAGTGGATTGAGCAGGATCGACAGGATGGCGCCGGCAATCACCAGCGCGTGCCCCAGCGGCGGCAGCAGATTGAGTGCGACGCCAAGTCCGGCGAGGATGAACGAGAACTCGCCTATTTGTGCCAGGCTGGCCGAAATCGTCAGCGCGGTTTTCAGGTCGTGACGAAAGGCCAGAACGATGCCCAGTGCTGCCAGCGATTTGCCGATGATGATCACCAGTACCGTGCCAAATACCGCCCACGGGTGTTCGATCAGGATGCGTGGATCGAGCAGCATGCCGACCGACACAAAGAACAGCACCGCAAATGCATCGCGCAGTGGCAGCGATTCTTCCGCTGCGCGGTGGCTGAACTCCGATTCGGCCAATACCATGCCGGCGAAGAAGGCACCCAGCGCGAACGACACGTCAAAGAGTTGCGATGCGCCGTAGGCAACGCCGAGCGCCGTGGCCAGTACGCCAAGCCGGAACAGCTCGCGACTGCCGGTCCAGACGATGCGCTCCAGCATCCACGGGATGAAGCGACGGCCGACGATCAGCATAAAGGCGACAAAACCGATGACTTTGCCCACGGTGAGCAGCAGCGTCATGCTGAGCTCGCCGGTATCCAGGGTGCCGCTCTTGCCGGAAAGGATGCCCGCCAGTGCAGGCAGCAGCACCAGCGTCAGTACCATGGCCAGATCCTCGACGATCAGCCAGCCAACGGCGATCCGGCCTTCGGGGGTTTCCAGCAGATCGCGCTCTTCCAGGGCCTTGAGCAATACCACGGTACTGGCGACCGAAAGTGCCAGGCCAAACACGAGGCCGGCGCTCATCGTCCAGTCGAACAGCCAGGCCAAGCCCATGCCCATGACCGTCGCCATGCTGATTTGCACGATGGCACCGGGAATGGCGATATGTTTTACCGCCAGCAAGTCTTTCATCGAAAAGTGCAGGCCCACGCCGAACATCAGCAGGATCACGCCAAGCTCGGCCAGTTCCGGTGCCAATTTGGGATCGGCAACAAAGCCGGGGGTAAACGGGCCGGAAAGAATGCCTGCGCACAGATAGCCCACCAGCGGCGGCAGCTTGAGCCGAATGGCGACGCAACCAAGAATGAAGGCGAGCACGAGGCCGCCCACGATGGTGGTGATCAGCGGCGTGGCGTGAGGCATCGCAGTCCTTGTTGTAATGTGGAGGAGGCTTGCGCTAGGCGGGTGTCTGGAAAGACTAACTTATTAAGGAGTGCAGAGTAATTGCAAGGTTCCCGTACCGAAAGCAAAAAACCGGCCAGCTCGGTGAGCCAGGGGAAATGAAAAAAGCCGCTCGAAAGCGGCTTTTTTCAGGGGAAGCGCCGCGTGAGGCGGCGCCGGGCTTCTTTATGACGCGAACTGGTGGGAGATTTGTCCCTTGGCCCAGTTGGCCGCATGGCGCAGTGATTCGTGAACCGAATGGCTGCGGGTTTGCGGTGCGCGTTGCCATGCAGTCACAGGTTGACGTACATGACGGTTACAACGAACGATTTGATACCAGCCATCAAGGCCGGTGCCGATCGGGGTCGGGCGGACTTCAACATTGAAGTCGTAATGATTTTGGTTTGCCATTTTTTGGCTCCTTGCTAAACATGCCATCCAAGCCGGATGGCAGGGCGCTGAAGGAGGAGCACTTGTTCTGAGAAGAACTTACTTGGGAGTCGAACGACTCGCATGGAGTACTGCTTTGAAACAATCGTGAGAGGGTGCTCAATCAGATCAGTGGTGACGATGCTGCACATGTTTTCAAGTTGTGGCAAGTGTGAATTGTTGGCAATTTGTACGGCGATCCTTGGAAATCATCCGCGGTCAGGCTGCGGCTTGGCTGTCGCGCCGTTGTGAGGGGGCGCCGGAGTGTGTCGTGGAGGCAAATTTTTTGGTGCGCACCAGTCTAGGCGTCGGCAAGATGCGCCGTGCCAGACCTCAGATGATGGTGACTTGATCCAGGTTGGGGATGTGGGGCGGTGTTCGGGCGTAAACTCCGGCAGACTTGTTGATTATCTTGCGATAAGCATTTGAAAAAAATGAACAAATATTCAGTTGTTTTCGTGTGCACCGGCAATATCTGCCGTAGCCCGACCGCCGACGGCGTGTTGCTCAAAATGGTTGAAGAGGCGGGCTTGGCGGCTAGCGTGGTCGTCGACTCGGCCGGCACGCAGGATTATCACGTCGGCGAAGCGCCGGATCGGCGAGCGCAGGCGCACGCCAAAAAGCGCGGCTACGATTTGTCGGGCTTGCGGGCGCGGCAGGTTGAGCTGAGCGATTTTTCGCGGTTTGATCTGATTTTGGCGATGGATACGAGCCATATGCGCGTGCTGGAGCGTCATTGTCCGCCCGAGCATCAAGCCAAGATCAAGCTCTTCCTCGATTTCGCCAACCAGGCGCACGAGCGCGAAGTGCCCGACCCGTATTACGGCGGGGACGCCGGTTTCGAGCATGTGCTTGATCTGGTCGAGGATGGTTGCGCAGGGCTGCTGACCCATGTGCGCAACGAGCTGGCGCGGCGTGGCGATTAGGTTTTGTGCGGGAGACGGCAAAATTCGGCCTTTTGCCGCGTTGCCGGCTTGGTTGCGAGCCGGTAAGATCGCGCTCTTTGGTCTTCAGGGGAGTAGTCGCCTGCCTTGCGCAGGGGGTACGTCAACATACTTGGACTGCTGGTCCATGGCGTATCCGGCCGATTCCGTTCACGCGGGCTCGTGCTTGACAAGACCTGAGGTCTGCAAACCGTACACCCGGGTGGGCGACGGTAGGCAGTCCTCACGTCAGCCCGCCCTGGATACATAAGTCAAATGGACGCTTTCTTCGTCTCTACCGGTGTCGTCGCCCTCGCTGAAATCGGCGACAAAACCCAGCTGCTTGCACTTTTGCTGGCCGCGCGGTTTCGCCGTCCCTTGCCGATCGTGCTTGGCATCTTCGCCGCGACCATCCTCAATCACTTTGCCGCTGGCTGGCTTGGGCAATGGCTCGCCAGCCTGATGACTCCCGCTACCTTGCGCTGGGTCATCGGTTTCGGCTTTCTGGCCATCGCGGTCTGGACCTTGTTCCCGGACGAGATGGACGATGATGAGGCCCCGGTCAAGGCCTATGGCGCTTTTCTGGCGACGGCGGTGACGTTTTTCCTGGCCGAAATGGGCGACAAGACGCAGATTGCGACCGTGGCGCTGGCGGTGCATTACCATCCGCTGTGGATGGTGATCGCCGGGACGACGGTGGGCATGATGATTGCCGATGTGCCGGCGGTATTTGTCGGTAACTGGATTTCGCAGCGCATGCATCTGTTGCGCTATGTGCGCTTTGTGGCTGCGGCGGTGTTTGCACTCATGGGCGGGCTCGCGCTTGCCGGTGTAGGCACCTAAGCGCAATAACTAACTCATTCAATAACGCTGATAACGCGGGGAAACGATGCTCGACGCATTTTTCAAGCTCAAGGAGCACGGTACAAATGTTCGTACCGAGGTGATCGCCGGTTTCACCACCTTCTTGACGATGGCTTACATCATCTTCGTCAATCCATCGATCCTGTCGCTGACCGGCATGGACTTCAACGCGGTCTTTGTCGCAACCTGCCTGGCCGCAGCGATCGGCACGGCCATCATGGGCTTGGTGGCGAACTATCCGATCGCGCTGGCGCCAGGCATGGGCTTGAACGCCTACTTCACCTTCGCGGTGGTGCAGGGCATGGGCGTGCCGTGGCAGACGGCGCTTGGCGCGGTGTTCATCTCGGGCATCATTTTTGTGCTGGTGTCATCGTTCAAGATCCGGGAGATCCTGGTCAACGCGATTCCGCGCTCGCTCAAGCTGGCGATCTCGGCCGGTGTCGGCTTGTTTCTCGCGATCATCGGCCTCAAGAGTGCCGGCATCATCACCGGTAGCGAGGCCACGCTGGTCAAGCTTGGCGACATCCATTCGCCGTCGGTACTGCTGGCGGCGCTCGGGTTTGTGCTGATCGTTGCGTTGGAATATCGCAAGGTCAAGGGTTCGATCATCATCGGCGTGCTCGCCGTGACCGTCTTGTCGGTCTTGCTGAACCTGACCCCGTTCAAGGGTGTGTTCGCGATGCCGCCGTCGATCGAGCCGACCTTTATGCAGCTCGATCTGAAAGGCGCGTTCCATGCCGGTCTGATCGGGGTGGTGTTCATCTTCTTCTTTGTCGACCTGTTCGATACGACCGGCACGCTGATCGGTGTTTCACATCGATCGGGCCTGCTCGACAAGGACGGCAAGCTGCCACGCCTCAAGAAGGCACTGCTCGCCGATTCGACCGCAATTATCGCCGGCTCGGTATTGGGTACGTCGAGCGTGACCGCGTATGTTGAATCTGCAGCCGGCGTGGCCGAAGGTGGCCGGACTGGCCTGACGGCGGTGGTGGTGGCGCTGCTGTTCCTGGTCGCGCTGTTTCTGGCGCCGCTGGCCGGCACCGTGCCAGCCTACGCCACCGCACCGGCGCTGTGCTATGTGGCCGTGCTGATGGCGCGTGGCCTGGCCGAAATTGACTGGGACGATATCACCGAAGCCGCACCGGCCGTGATCACTGCAGTCGGCATGCCGTTTACCTATTCAATCGCCGACGGGATTGCCTTTGGTTTCATCAGCTATGCTGCCATCAAACTGCTGGCCGGTCGTTTCAAGGATCTGAGTCCGGCGGTGTTGATCATCACCGCGCTGTGGATCGTCAAGTTTGCGTTGTTCGGATAAGGGGCGCCCGATGGAGCTGCATAGCGAGGAGTACATCAAGGCCCGTATTCGTACGGTGCCCGATTGGCCGCAGCCGGGCGTGCAGTTTCGCGATATCACGCCGCTGTTGCAGGACCCGAAAACCTTTCGTGTTCTGGTCGATACCTTCGTGCATCGCTATATGGATCAGCAGCTCGACGTAGTGGCCGGGGTCGATGCGCGTGGATTTATTCTCGGTGCGGTCGTTGCTTACGAGCTCAATCTGGGTTTCGTACCCATTCGCAAAAAGGGCAAACTACCCTTTACGACGGTTTCCGAAGAGTATGAACTCGAGTACGGCTCGGCCGCTGTCGAGATCCACTGTGATGCCTGTCGTGCCGGCGATCGCGTGCTGTTGATCGATGACCTGGTCGCGACCGGCGGAACAATGATTGCTGCGGCCAAATTGTTGACGCGAATTGGCGCCACGGTGGTTGAGGCGGCGGCGATTGTCGATCTGCCCGAATTGGGTGGCTCTGCGCTGGTGGCCGCGCAAGGCATTCCGCTTTATACCGTTTGTGATTTTTCCGGCCATTAATCGGCCGGATATTTGTAGATTCAGGAGTTTTACCGTGACCATGGAATTGCCAGAAGCACTGACGATCATCGATAACGCCGACCTGCTGCATTCCGATGCCGAGGTGCTGGCTGCGATCGAACGGATGGCCAGCCAGATGACTGCTGCGCTCAAGGATACCAATCCGATCGTCTACACCGTGCTGAACGGCGGCCTGATCGTCGCCGGCAATCTGCTGCCGCGACTGAAATTCCCGCTGGAAATGTCCTACCTGCACGCGACGCGTTACCGCAATGACACCAGTGGTGGCGTGCTCGACTGGAAGGTAAAGCCGCACGACGACCTCAAGGGACGTACCGTGGTCATCGTTGACGATATCCTCGATGAAGGCCACACGCTGGCCGCCATCGTCGAGTACATCAAGGCGAAGGACGTCAAAGAGATCTACGTCGCGGTGCTGGTCGACAAGCTGCACAGCCGCAAGGCCGCAGGGATCAAGGCCGATTTCGTCGGTCTCAAGGTTGACGACCGCTTCCTGTTCGGCTGCGGCATGGATTATCAAGGCTACTGGCGCAATACTCTGGCCATCTACGCGGTCAAGGGTCTGTAATTCGTTCGGGCGGAGGTGGTGGATGACTGAGTCGCAGCAGGTCCGCCACTTTCGCCAGATCCTGATCTGGCCCCTGCAACTGATGCCGCTCGACGAGAGTGGTGTGCCGGGGCAGCAATGGCGCTTGATGGCCGATGCTGCGAAGCAGGGCTCGCCATGGCAGTTGCGGTCGAGCGAGTTCGAGCGTGGCGCGTTTCAGGAGCGCCATTACCGCGAGTTCGTCACCTTCCTGCCTTATGTGCAGCGCTTTCTGTACGGCGAGGGCGAGACCGAGGCGAGCGATGTCGCCAGTTTTGGCAAGTCCCCGCTGCACGTCTTTCGCCGTCAAGACGTCAAGTCGGTGCGCCTGCGGTTTCGCGATGGGGTCGAGCTCGATCTGGCCGTCGCGCACATCGACCTCTATTTCTTCTTTGATCTCGATGTCGTCATTCTCGCGCTTGAGGTCATGGGTGGCGACCTGTCGCTGCCGCGCGTTCAGGATGTACTGTTTCGTTTCGGCAGGGCGTTCCCGGCGCAGTGGGACGAGGATGGCGGGCCGGCAAGCTGTCTCGCCGGCGTAGCCTGGCTCGGTGGCGATGGGCAGGTGCTGGCGCAGTCCGATTATGCCGATCGCGACGCCTATCTCGATTATCTTGCCGAGTTTCGCTCGCCGCGCCTTGCCAGCCATTGGGCCTGGTTGCTCGAACCGATGGTGCCGCACCACTCGGGCGCGAGCGGTGGCGTGCGCTATCGGCAGGTCGAGTATCACCGCATGCCTTTGATGGCCTATTTGTCGCTCGATGATCCGTTTTCGCTGTCCGACGCGGATTTCTACCGGCTCGGTACGGTGGCGCGTCCGGATAGTGACGAGGCGCTGTCGATACGGCTGATCAAGGATTTCATCGTCGAGAGTTGTTACGACCGCTTCTGGTCGCCCGAGCAGGGCGTGGCGAGCGCGTCGACGCGGACGATGTGCAATGGCCATGCGCTGATCGTCGTCGGTGGCCGCGATCATGCGTTTTTCAACGATGCGCAGACCGGCGTGCTTGGCCAGTTCCGTCATCAGCAATTCCAGCTGGCCTTGATCGCTCATTTTCACAAGGCCGCCTTGCTGACGTTCTCGGACCGGATGGCCGTGGCGCTGGCGCGGCTCAATGTTGGCGACGTGCATTCGGTACGCCTGTTCAAGCGCGATATCCGCATCCAGCTCGAAGTTTTCTTGCGCTTTACCCAGCGTTACTGGTTTCGCGAGGTATCCAATCAGGCCGCCGCAGCGCGGCTGTTCGAGATGCTGCGCCAGCACTTGGGGACGGCGGCCTTGTATCAGGAGGTGCACGACTCGGTGAAGAGTATGAGCCAGTATCTCGATAGCGACGATCTGCGCCGGCAGGCCGACACCGTGGTCAAGCTGACCGTAGTGACGATTCTGAGTCTGGTCGGCACCACGGTGACCGGGTTCCTGGGGATGAATGTGTTCGATCTTGCCGACGCACACCCCTTGGCCAAGTTCGGGTACTTCTTGCTTGTTTTGGTGCCGGCGCTGGCACTGACGCTGTACACGCTGATGAAGGCGCGGCCGCTGTCGGAGTTCATCGAGCGCATGGCCGATCAACGCAGCGATTGGCACGTCCGCCTGGCAGCCTTCGCCCGCATCTGGCGCAAACGCGGTCGATAATCAGCGCTGTGGGCATGAATGGCGCTCATCTTGTTGCGCTACAGGATTGCGCCAAAGACCCGCGCCGCTCGTGGTAGAATTCGGCCAATCTTCTCAATCGGCTACGGAAAGCGAACCCATGTTCTCCAAGTCTGTCACTCTCTCGCAATACGATCCCGACCTCTCCGCTGCGCTGCAGGGCGAAGTGGTGCGCCAGCACGAACACATCGAACTGATCGCGTCGGAAAACTACACCAGCCCGGCCGTCATGGAAGCGCAGGGTTCACAGCTGACCAACAAGTACGCCGAAGGTTATCCGGGCAAGCGTTTCTACGGTGGCTGTGAATACGTTGATGTCATCGAGCAATTGGCGATCGACCGCGTCAAGGCGCTGTTCGGCGCCGAGTACGCCAACGTGCAACCGCATTCGGGTTCGCAGGCCAACCAGGCCGTGTATTTCTCGATCCTGAAGCCGGGCGATACCGTGATGGGGATGAACCTCGGTCACGGTGGTCACCTGACCCATGGTTCGCCGGCCAACCTGTCGGGCAAGTTGTTCAATATCGTCGCTTACGGCTTGAACGAAAACGAAGAAATTGATTACGACGATATGGAACGTGTCGCGATCGAAACCAAGCCGAAGCTGCTGATCGGCGGTGCTTCCGCCTACGCGCTGCGTTTCGACTGGGCACGCATGCGTGAAATCGCCGACAAGGTTGGCGCTTACTTCATGGTCGACATGGCGCACTACGCCGGCCTGATCGCCGCTGGCGTGTACCCGAACCCGGTGCCGCACGCGCACTTCGTGACCTCGACCACGCACAAGACGCTGCGCGGCCCGCGCGGCGGCATCATTCTGGCCAAGGCCGAGTTCGAGAAGTCGATCAACTCCAATGTGTTCCCGACGCTGCAAGGCGGCCCGCTGATGCACGTCATCGCCGGCAAGGCGGTGGCATTCAAGGAAGCGGCGACGCCGGAATTCAAGGCTTACCAAGAGCAAGTGATCAAGAACGCGCAAACGATGGCGGCAACGCTGGCCGAGCGCGGTCTGCGCATCATCTCGGGCCGTACCGAATCGCATGTGTTCCTGGTTGACCTGCGTCCGAAGAACTTGACCGGTAAGGCCGCCGATGCGGCACTGGGCAAGGCGCACATCACCGTCAACAAGAACGCGATTCCGAACGATCCGGAAAGCCCGTTCGTGACTTCGGGCATCCGTATCGGTTCCCCGGCGATCACCACGCGTGGTTTCAAGGAAGCGGAAGCCGTGCAAGTGGCGAATCTGATTGCCGATGTGCTCGACAATCCGGCCGACGAAGCCAATCTGGCGAGCGTTGCCGAGAAGGTGAAGGCGCTGACCGCGAAGTTCCCGGTCTACGTCGACTGATCTTGCCAAGCGCATGAAAAGGGTGGTGCCGTAAGGCACCACCCTTTGCCTTTTTCACGCGTCCGTTCTTTATTGATCTTTACGCTTATCCGGCTCATGAGGGCCTGTCGATGAAATGTCCGTTCTGCGGTTCTCCCGATACTCAGGTGGTTGACTCGCGCGTGTCCGACGAGGGCGATACGGTACGCCGCCGACGTCGCTGCAATGTGTGCGACAAGCGCTTCACCACCTACGAAACCGCCGAAGTACGCATGCCGCAAGTCGTCAAGCAAAACGGCCAGCGTTCAGAGTTCGATCGCGACAAGATCCGCATTAGCTTCCAGCGCGCGCTGCACAAGCGCCCGGTGCCAACGCAGCTGATGGACGAGGCGATTTCACGCATCATCCAGAAGGTGCTCAGTGTGGGTGATCGCGAAATCATGTCGCGCCAGATTGGCGAGATGGTGATGGCCGAGCTCGCCAAGCTCGATAAGGTGGCCTATATCCGCTTCGCCTCGGTGTATCGCTCGTTTTCCGATGTCGATGATTTTCGCGATGTGATTCGCGAAGTCACCAAAAAGGACTGAGTCGTGTCGCGCACCGCCTGGATCATCCGTCATCTCGCCTTTGAAGACCTCGGTACGCTGGCTGCGCCGCTCGTTGCGCGTGGCTACACGCTGCGTTATCTCGAGGCCGGCGTTGATCGCCTCGACGCGCTGGCCGATGCTGCGGTGGACGATCTGCTGGTGGTGCTTGGTGGGCCGATTGGCGTCTATCAGACCCACCGCTATCCCTGGCTGCTGACCGAAACCGTTGCCATCGCCGGCTGGCTTGAGAGCGGCCGCGCGACGCTGGGTATTTGCCTTGGCGCGCAGCTGATCGCCGCTGCGCTCGGTGCGCGGGTTTATCAGGGAAACGGCAAGGAAATCGGCTGGTTTCCGCTCACGCTGACCGAAGCCGGGGTTGCGTCTCCGGTGCGGCATCTGGGGGCTGATCTGACGTCAATGCTGCACTGGCACGGTGACACTTTTGATTTGCCGGCGAATGCCGAGCTGCTGGCGTCCAGTGGCATGTACCCGCATCAGGCCTATCGTGTCGGCGATCGGGTGCTGGCTTTTCAGTGCCATCCGGAAATCGACCCTTCGCGTTTCGAGCAATGGCTGATCGGTCATTGCGATGAGCTGGATGCCGCCGGTATCGGCTTTGGCGTGCTGCGCGAGCAAACCGCCAGCCACGGCGAGCGCTTGCGTGCGCAGGCGGCGCTGTGCATCGGCGAGTGGCTGGATTCGCTATGAGCGACGTGCCGGGCATGAGCGATCGTATCCATATGCAGCATGCGCTGCGGCTCGCGGCGAGAGGGTTGTACACGACCACGCCGAACCCGCGCGTCGGCTGTGTGATCGTCAAGGATGGCGTCGTTGTCGGTGAAGGCTGGCATGTGCGCGCCGGTGAGCCGCACGCCGAAGTGCACGCCTTGCGCATGGCCGGCGCTGCCGCAAGCGGCGCCACCGCGTACGTGACGCTGGAGCCGTGCAGCCATCATGGCCGCACGCCGCCATGCGCCGATGCGCTGGTTCAAGCCGGTGTCGCCCGCGTGGTCGTGGCGATGACCGATCCGAATCCGCAAGTTGCCGGACGCGGACTGGCGCGACTGCGTGCTGCCGGCATTGCGACGGCGTCCGGTGTGCTCGAAGCCGAGGCGCGCGAGCTCAATGTCGGCTTTGTCAGCCGGATGCTGCGTGGCCGGCCTTGGACGCGGATCAAACTTGCTGCAAGTCTGGATGGCCGGATTGCCCTCGCCGACGGACAATCAAAATGGATTACCGGCGCCGCCGCGCGCGCCGATGTGCAACGCTGGCGCGCCCGTTCGTGCGCCATGCTCACCGGTGTGAATACCGTGCTTGCCGATGGTGCGCAGCTGACGGTGCGCGATTTCGATGTTGAACGCCAGCCGCTGCGCGTGGTGGTCGATAGCGCTTTGCGTACGCCTGTGACTGCACGGCTGTTGCAAGCACCGGGTGTGTTGATCGCTGGGGCGAGCGATGGCGTCAATCGTGCTGCGCTGGAAGCGGCCGGTGCCGAAGTGCTGCTTCTGCCCGGTAGTGATGGCCGGGTTGATCTGGCTGCGCTCTTGCTGCATCTGGGCGGGCGCGGCATCAACGAGCTGACCGTCGAGGCTGGCGGTGTGCTGGCCGGCGCCTTGTTGCAAGCGGGCTTGGCCGACGAGCTGCTGTTGTACCAGGCGCCAGTGCTGATCGGCCAGGGCAAGCCTATGGCCGATTTTGCCTTGTCGAGCCTGACCGAGCGCTTCGCGCCCCGGGTGATCGAGCGCCGCAGTGTCGGCGATGATCTGCGCTGGACCTTGCGCTTTACCGATCCGGCCCAAGCTTTCACAGGATCAATTGCGGAGAATGGACAATGAACGAAGCCCAAGCCGCACCGTTATGCCCCGATTGCGGCAAGCCGCTGGATATTCTCAAGGCTTGCGGCGCGACCAGTTATTTTTGCAACCACTGTAATGAGCTCAAATCATCGCAGCGGGTGCGCGACTACAACGCCAGCCAGCCGACGGCGGCCGGGAAGGAGCAGCGCTGAATGTTTACCGGAATTGTGCAAGCCATCGGCACCATCGAACACGTCGAGCCGTTTCCCGGCGGCGTGAAGCTGACCGTCCATGCGCCGGAGCTGGATTTTGCCGACGTGGTCCTGGGTGACAGCATCTCGCATAACGGCGCCTGCATGACCTTGATCGAGCAGGTCGATGTCCACCGTTATCGTATCGATGTCTCCGACGAATCGCTGCGCTGCACGGTTGGTCTTGATGTCGAGAGCGGCAAGGTCAATCTTGAAAAAGCCATGCGCCTTGGCGATATGCTCGGTGGGCATCTGGTTTCCGGCCATGTCGATGGGGTTGGCGATGTGGTCTCGTTCGATCCGGTTGGCGACAATCGCGAGCTGGTGGTGAGGGCGCCGAAGGCGATGGCCAAGTATCTGGCGGCCAAGGGCTCGGTCGTCGTCAATGGCGTGTCGTTGACGACCAACTCGGTGCGCGATGTCGAGGACGGTTGTGTGTTCTCGATCAACCTGATTCCGCACACGCTTTCGGTGACGACGCTGGGGTCGCTGGCCGCCGGTTCACGGGTCAATCTGGAAATCGACCTGATCGCTCGCTACGTCGAGCGCATGCTGAATGCGGAGCAGGCCCAATGACCGCCATTTCCCCGGTTCAGGACATCATCGCCGACATTCGCGCCGGCAAGATGGTCATCCTCGTTGACGAAGAAGATCGCGAGAACGAAGGCGATTTGCTGATGGCGGCCGAGTTTGTGACGCCGGAAGCCATCAATTTCATGGCCAAGTACGGTCGTGGTCTGATTTGTCTGACGCTGAGTGCGGAGCTTGGAAAACAGCTGAATCTGCCGCTGATGGTGAGTCAGAATGCCTCGGGCCACGGCACCAATTTCACCGTGTCGATCGAAGCCGCCGAAGGCGTGACCACCGGCATTTCGGCCTACGATCGCGCGCTGACGATCAAGAAGGCGGTCGCCTTCGATGCCAAGCCGAGCGATCTGGTGTCGCCGGGTCATGTGTTCCCGTTGCTGGCGCAGCCCGGTGGCGTGCTGGTGCGCGCCGGCCATACCGAGGCGGGTTGCGATCTATCACAGCTGGCGGGTTTGCAGCCGGCGTCGGTGATCTGCGAAATCATGAACGATGACGGCACCATGGCGCGGCTGCCGCAGCTGCTGGAGTTCGCCGCCGAACACGATATCAAGGTGGGCACGATTGCCGACCTGATCCATTACCGCAGTCAGACCGAGTCGCTGATCGAGTGTGTGGGCCGCCGTCCGGTCGAGACCGCCGCTGGCGTGTTCGATCTGGTGGTGTTTCGCGATACCTTGTCGACCGCCACTCACCTGGCGCTGGTCAAGGGCGAGCCGCAGATGGATGCCGAAACGCTGGTGCGGGTGCACGAGCCGCTGTCGGTGGTCGACTGGATCGATCTTGGCGCAGGCAACCACTCGTGGGATGTTCGCGCTTCGCTCGAGGCGATCAACCGCGCCGGTTGCGGCGTGATGGTGCTGCTGCATCGCACCGAGTCGGGCGAAGACCTGCTGGCGCGCGCGCTGCCGGAGTTGGGTCTGAACAAGGTACGCAAATGGGATTTGCGTACCTACGGGATCGGTGCGCAGATGTTGCGTGCGCTTGGGGTTGGCAAAATGCGTTTGCTGAGTCCGGAGCGCAAGATGCCGAGCATGGCCGGCTTTGGCCTGGAAGTCACCGGTTTTGAAACGCCCTGATTTTTTCAGGGCCAGACTAATAAGGATTGCAAGCCATGAGCTTTATTCCGAATCGTGAACAGGCATTGCCACCACTGGATGGCCGTGGCCTGCGCATCGGCATTGTGACCTGCCGCTTCAACGATGGCGTCACCACGGCCTTGCGCAATGCGTGCATCGGCGAGTTGATTCACCTTGGCGTGGCCGAGGATGCCATCGAGGAAGTCGCCGTGCCCGGGGCGCTTGAAGCCCCGCTGGCGCTGCAACTGCTGGCGCAGACCGGCCGTTTTCACGCGCTGGTGACGCTGGGTTGCATCATTCGCGGTGAAACCTACCACTTTGAACTCGTCGCCAATGAGTCCGGCGCCGGGGTGACCCGGGTCGGGCTTGATGCTTCGATTCCAATCGCCAACGCCATTCTCACCGTCGAAAACGATGAGCAGGCTGAGGTACGCAAGATCGACAAGGGCATCGATGCCGCCCGTGTCGCCGTAGAAATGGCCCAACTTAAAAAAGCGTTAAAAGCATGAGCGAAAACGAACAGCAAGCGAGCACTACTCCTCCGGCGAAGCCGAAATCCGCGCGCCGTCGCGCCCGCGAATTCGCGGTGCAGGGCCTGTATCAATGGAACCTGACCGGCGATACCGTCAACAATATCGAAAAATTCCTGCGCGAAAGCAGCACGCAGTTCGGCCGTGCCGACGAGGTACTGTTCCGGGCGGTAATGTACGGTGCGATCAAGGAATCGGCCGGTCTGATCCGGCTGATCGAACCGCATGTCGATCGCCCGCTCGAAGAAGTCAGCCCGGTTGAAGCGGCAATTCTGTTGGCGGGTGCATTCGAGATTGTGCACATGCCGGAAACCCCGTATCCGGTGATCATCAACGAGGCGATCGAGCTGGCAAAAACGTTTGGCGGCACCGATGGCCATCGTTTCGTCAATGGCGTGCTCGACAAGCTGGCCGCCGCTGTGCGCGCCGACGAGGTCGAAGCGATTCGCGCCAAGCGTCGCGGCTGAGCGTGAACGAATTCGACCTGATCGGTCGCTATTTTGCCCGTCCTGCCCGGCGGGCGCTGCTGGGCGTGGGTGACGATTGCGCCTTGCTTTCGCCGCCGCCGCCGGGGCAGGTGCTCGCGGTGTCGGTCGACATGCTGGTCGAAGGACGGCATTTCTTTGCCGGGGTTGATCCGCGTGCGCTGGGCCACAAAACGCTGGCGGTGAATCTGTCCGATCTCGCCGCCATGGGAGCCAAGCCGGCCTGGTTCACCTTGGCGCTGGCTTTGCCCGGCGCCGATGCAGACTGGTTGGCGGGCTTTGCCGATGGCCTGTTTGCGTTGGCCGATGCCGCCGATATCGAGCTGGTCGGCGGCGATACCACCCGCGGACCATTGACCCTGTCCATTCAGGTTGCCGGGCATGTGCCGGCCGGGCAGGCAATGCGCCGTGACGGTGCCCGGCTTGGTGACGATGTCTGGGTGTCAGGCGCGCTTGGCGCTGCGGCCATGGCGGTCAGGCATCGCGCTGGCGAGATCGAACTTGATGCGCCAATGCTGGCCGCCTGCTCGGCGCGGCTGGATTGGCCGTCGCCCCGTTTGGCGCTTGGCGAGCGTTTGCTCGGCCACGCCAGTGCCGCGCTGGACGTCTCCGATGGCCTTATTGGTGACTTGGGGCATATTTGTGAGTGTTCGGGTTTGGGGGGTGATATCGACTGGCTGCAGGTGCCGGTTGATGTGGTGATTTCGCATTTGCCCGAGTCGGTGCGCCAATCTGCGGCGCTGGCTGGTGGCGATGATTACGAGTTGTGCTTTACCGCCGCGCCATCGGAGCGCGAAGCTATTGTCTCGCTCTCGGATTCGCTTGGTCTGCCGCTTTCCCGTATCGGCCGCATGCGGGCAGGGCAAGGCGTGGCCGTGCTGGATGCCGACGGGCAAGTACTGCCGCTGGCTCGTGGCGGCTTTGATCATTTCTCGGTGCCGTGATGCATTCAACCGGCAAGACCGTGCCCAGCATTCGCCCTGATTGGCGTTTTCTGTTGCGCCATCCGGCGCATTTCATCGCGCTGGGTTTTGGTAGCGGCCTGCCACGCCATGCGCCCGGTACTTGGGGGACGCTGGCCGGTCTACCCTTGTATGCGCTGATGCAGCTATGGCTGAACCCGATGCAAATCCTGCTGCTGTGTATTCCGGTCTTTGTGCTCGGCACCTGGGCGGCGGGGGTGGCCGGAAAGGCGTTGGGCGTGCACGATCATGGCGGTATCGTGATCGACGAGATCGTGGCGATCTGGATGGTGCTGGCCGTGTTGCCACAAACCTTGAGTGGCTTTGCCGCTGCGTTCGTGGTGTTCCGCTTCTTCGATATCGTCAAGCCATGGCCAATTCGTGTGCTGGATGCCCATGTGCCGGGTGGCTTTGGCGTGATGCTCGATGATGTGCTCGCGGCTGTTTTTTCGATCTGCTTGCTGCAGGCGCTGCTGTATTTCTGGCCGGGCCTGTTGAGTTTCTGATCCGGCGGAGCCGATTGAGCGCTGCGCTGAAATAAAAAGGCGACCCGAAGGTCGCCTTTTTCATGCTTGTGGTAGGGCTTGCTGCGTTTAGCGCAACTGGCCGAGCAGGGCAGACAGCAGCTTGTTGCGGCTGTCGGCATCCAGTGCGGCATTGTCCTTGCCGGTGAGGGTAAGGGTCGTTTGATTGACGCCTTCCTGCAGATGCACCTCGTAATCCTTCGACGGAGCGGCCTTTTTCTTCTCGTCTTTCTGCCAGAATGCCATCGACGAGAAGAAGCTGGTGGTTTCCTCCGCACCGATATCCTCGGCTGCGCGGCGAACGTAATAGACGCCCTTGCTGCGATCGCGATCGGTCACCACATAGCCGATACGATCAAGCGCCAGCCCGACACGGCGCCATGCACGGTCGTAGTTGTCGTTGATTTTCAGTGCCGTTGCGTCGTCGTTCAGCGATGCAAACACGGCGGCATTGGCCGGTTTCTTGACGACGGTGGCGGCCTGCTCCGGCGTCATGCCAAAGCGTTGCAGCATGAGTGCCAGCATCTCGGCCTCAAGCTCCGGATCGGCCTTGCGCGGCACCCAGATGGTCTTGCTGTCCGATGTTTCGTTGCCAAGGCGGCTGGTGTCGGTGCTGCCGTTGTCTTTGTAGACTTCCTGCATGCCGCGGTGCGACAGGTAGATTTCGGTCGTGCCCGGCTGGCTGCCGTTTTCGATGCGGGTGCGGAACTTGTCGAGTTCACCGGTCGAAATGAAGCTGTCCGCGACTTTGCGCAAGAGCTTGGTGACCCAGTCTGCCGGCAGGTTGGCGCGGTTTTCCAGCCAGTCGGTTTCCATGATGCCGAGCTGCGGGTTATCGATTTTCAGCAGGAAACCGTTGTCGAGCCAGAATTGGTGGATTTCGGGCCACAGCTTTTTTGCGTCGCCCTGAACAACCAGCCAGCGCTGGCCGCCGGCTTCGACCATCTTGGCCTTGGTCGACGCAGGCAGAATGCCGGTCGTTGCCGTGTTGGGCACCGGGGCGGCAACGGCTGCGGATGCGCCGCCCTTGGTTGCCGTTTGAGTGGCTAAGGAGACGGTGTTGCTGCGCTCGGGGATGACGTAGCCGGGGTTGGATGCCGGCGCGGTCAGATCCGGCGGCACTTCCAGCGTGTTGTTGGAGACATTGTCGCTACCCGAACGGTAGTCAACCTTGCGTTGCAGCATCATTTGATCGCTGCTGCAGCCGGCAAGGCCAACGGCAACGGCGATCGGGATCAGGCGGAAAAACGGTTTCATCGGCATCTTCGCGTATGGGTTGGGCGGTCTCAGAGCGCGCCGGCAGCCTGCATGGCTTGGCGGACGACAGCGTGAGCGCTGTCCGAGAGTCGGGTCAGTGGCAAGCGGATGCCGGAAGGGATCAGGCCCATTTCTTCGAGCGCCCACTTCACCGGGATCGGATTGGCTTCAACGAACAGGTGCTTGTGCAGACCCTGAAGTGGTTTGTTTAGTTCGCGCGCGCCCTGAATGTCGCCGGCGAGCGCGGCTTTGCACATTTGGGCCATCAGGCGCGGCGCGACGTTGGCGGTGACCGAAATCACGCCGTGGCCGCCTTGCAGGATGAAGGCCATGGTTGACGCATCATCACCGCTCAAAATGGTGAAGCCTTGTGGGGCGAGGCTGACAAATTCGGCCGCGCGCTCCATATTGGCCGTCGCGTCCTTGATGCCGACGATGCCGGGTACTTCGGCCAGGCGCAGCGCCGTTTCGGTCGACAGGTCGGCAACGGTGCGGCCCGGTACGTTATACAGCAGCGTCGGCAGGCCGCTTTCGGTCGCGATGGCGCGGAAGTGCTGATAAAGGCCTTCCTGCGTCGGTTTATTGTAATAAGGCACGACCGAGAGGCCGTAGTCGGCGCCGACTTCCTTGGCGCGGCGCGACAGATAGATGGCTTCGCGAGTCGAATTGGCGCCGGTGCCGGCGATGACCGGGACACGCCCGGCGGCTTGTTCGACGATCACGCGGATGATTTCGATGTGCTCTTCAACGTCGACCGTCGGCGACTCACCGGTCGTGCCGACGGCGACGAGGCCGTTGGTACCTTCGGCAATGTGCCAGTCAACGAGCTTGCGCAAGCTCGCAAAATCAAGGCTGCCGTCTTCAAACATCGGGGTGGCCAGTGCCACCAAACTACCTGTCAACATGCCCGCTTACCCGTTCTGGTCATTGAAACGATCAGTCGGCATTCTAACCCGGTGCGGGCGCGGGCGGAAACCCGCTTGTGGACCCTCAAGCGCGCGACTTGCGCAGGCTTCTTATGCACCATGCGCTGAGATCGTCGAGCCAGGTAAACACGACCGGCACCACGACCAGGGTCAGTAGCGTCGAGGTGATCACGCCGCCGATGATGGCGTGCGCCATCGGTGCGCGCTGTTCCGAGCCTTCGCCCAGCGCAAAGGCCAGTGGCAGCATGCCGACGATCATCGCGGCAGTGGTCATCAGGATGGGCCGCAAACGCACCCGGCCAGCCTCGGCAATGGCGTCCGCACGATCCATGCCTTCGCGGCGCAGATGATTGACGAAGTCGACCAGCAGGATGGCGTTCTTGGTGACGAGGCCCATCAGCATGATGACGCCAATGATCGAAAAAATGTTCAGCGTGCTGCGCCACATCAGCAGTGCCAGCAGGACGCCCACCAGCGACAGCGGTAGCGAGGTCATGATCGCGAACGGCTGAAGGAAGTGACCAAACTGCGAGGCGAGAATCATGTAAATGAAGATGACGCCGAGCAGCAGCGCGGCGAGGGCATAGCCGGCGGATTCCTGCATGCTCTTGGTGTCGCCGCCGGCCACGAAACGGTAACCCGGCGGAAGTTTGAACTCGGCTTGCAGTTTGTCGATGTCGCGCTGAACTTCCCCGGTGGTACGGCCGGCGACGTTGGCGGTGATGTTCGACTCGCGGAACAGATTGCGCCGGTTGATCTGGACCGGGCTTTCCGATGATCGAACCGTGGCGATTTCGGTGAGCGGCACCAGTATCGGCAGGCCGTTGGCGTCACGCAGGCTGCTGGTGAAATGGATGCTCTCCAGACTGCTGCGATTTTCGCGCGCATTGGCGGCCAGGCGCACATTGACGTCATAGCTTTCACCGTCCGGTGCCAGCCAGTTGCCGCTTTCTTCGCCGGCTACCAGTGGACGCAACGCGCTGCCGATTTGCGAGATGTCGAGCCCGAGGCTGGCGGCGCGATCGCGGTTAATGTCGATATCCAGTGCCGGCCGCGCAGCTTTCATGCTGGCCTCGACGTCGACCACGCCGGGGATCTGGTTGAGGCGGGAAGTGAAGTCGCCGCTCAGGGTGCGCAAGCGCGCCAGATCGGTGCCCTGCAGCGAGATCTGGATCGCCTTGCCTTCCGGACCACCGCCGCCCAGCGGCATGATGGACCGGATCGATACGCCGGCGATCGCGGCAAGCCGGGTGCGGAACTGGGCGATCAGTTCGTTCTGGCTGCGCGCGCGGGTTTTTTTCGGTGTCAGCATGATGGTCATGCGCGCACTGTTTTTGCCTTGAGCGCCGCCGGTGTTGATTGCGGTATAGGTTTCGCGCACCTCGGGAAAGGCCTTGAGCGCTGTTTCGACCTGCCGCGTTTTTGCTGCGGTGTATTCCAGTGACGAGCCGACCGGGGTTTCGAATTGCAGTGAAACCTTGGATAAGTCGGGTTTGGGTACGAATTCGGCACCGATAAAGCGCGCAAGCATAAAAGCGGCGACCAGACTGGCCAGGGCGATGCCGATCACGGCGAGGCGATGAGCAAGGCTCCAGCGGATCAGCGCGCTGTAGCGGGTGGATAGCCAATTCATGCCGTTCTCGAAGGTGTCGAGCAGGCGGCCCAGCGGGCGCTTGCCGCCATGGGTGTGCGGATCGGCCCAGACCGACGAAAGCATCGGATCAAGCGTGAACGAGACGAACATCGAAATGAGCACCGCCGCGCAGACCGTCAGGCCGAACTGGTGGAAGAACTTGCCGATGATGCCGCCCATGAAACCGACCGGCAGGAACACCGCGACAATGGTCGACGTGGTGGCCAGTACGGCAAGGCCGATTTCCCTGGTGCCGTCCATCGCCGCTGTGTAGTGGTCCTTGCCCAGCGCCGCGTGGCGGACGATGTTTTCACGTACCACGATGGCGTCGTCGATCAGCAGGCCGATGCAGAGCGAGAGCGCCATCATCGTCATGACGTTGATGGTGAAACCGGCGATATACAGTACGAAAAAGGTGCCGATCAGCGCCACTGGCAGCGTCAGGCCGGTGATGACGGTGCTGCGCCATGAGCCAAGAAAGAGAAAGACGATGGCGATGGTCAGCAGGGCGCCTTCGATCATCGTGGTTTTGACGTCGGACAGCGAGGCACGGATGCCTTCGGCATTGTCGGTCAGGAGGGAGAGCTTGATGCCCTCGGCCGCATACTCGCGATTGAGGGTGTCCATCTCGGCGTGAATCCGGTCACTGACCTCGACGGTGTTGGCACCATTGACCTTCTTGATGTCGATCGAGATGGCCCGCTGGCCATTGACGAGCGCAAGGCTGTCTTCCTCTGCCTGCCCGTCGCGCACCGTGGCGACGTCGCCAAGATAAATCGGCGCGCCACTACGCCAGGCGACGATGACCTTGCCGAAGTCGGTCGACGTTTTCAGCAGCCCCTTGATCTGCACGACCTCTTCGCGCCCGCGCGACTGAATCGTGCCGACCGGGACTTCGGCGTTTTGCGCCCGCAGCGCATTCATCACGTCGTTGATGCCGATTTTCAGTTCGGCAAGCTTTTGCGGCCGCAATATCACTTCGATCTGGCGTGCCGTTGCACCGACGAGTTCGGCCTGGCCGACGCCCTGGATGGTTTCAAAGCGTTTCTTGAAAACCTGTTCGGCACGGCTGGTCAGTTCACGCGGACTGAGCCGGTCGGAGCGCAGGACCAGCGAGGCGATAGGGAGGTCGTCCGGGCTGTAACGACTGATCGTCGGCGTTTTGACTTCATCGCGGAAAGTCGGCGTGACGGCGGCGACCTTTTCGCGCACATCCTGAACGGCGATTTCGGGCTCGACCGAGAGATCGAATTCGGCAACGACCACCGACAAGCCCTGATAGGAGTACGAATGCAGTTGCTCAAGGCCGTTGACGGTATTGAGTGCCTCTTCGATTTTCTTGGTGACGTCGGATTCGACGATCTCCGGTGCTGCGCTCGGATACTGGGTGCTGACCACTACCACCGGGAACTTGACGTCCGGCAGCTCCTCGACCGGCAGTCGCTTGATTGAAAACAGCCCGAGAACGAGCAGCGACAGCATCATCATGGTCGCAAATACCGGGTTCTGGATGCTGACGCGGGTAAACCACATCGGTGTTGCTCCTGGTGAGTGGCTTAGCGGCGGGCGGGGAGTTTGACCATGGCGCCGGGTGCGAGCTGTACGCCGCTTGCGAGCACGACGGCATCCTGTTTCAGGCCGTCGATGATTTCGATTCGGCCGTTGTGCTCGTCGCGGGCGCCGGTGCGCACGGCATGGCGAACCAGCTTGCCCGATTCGATGGCGAGTACGTAGCTTTGGCCGTTTTCTTCGTGCAGCGCGCTCAGTGGCAGGGCGAGTACCGAGGCGTGCTTCGCGATATCGATGATGCCCTGTGCAAACAGGCCGCTACGCAGTGCGTCATCGCGATTGTCGATGCGAACATAGACCTCGACGGCCTTGGATGCGTCGTTCACGCCGGGATTGATGCGGACGATGTGGCCTGTATAGCGCGCCGGAAAGCCATCGACCTGAAAGCTGACCGTCTGTTCGAGGCGGATTTCACCGATCCGCCGGGCCGGAATGTTGGCGATCAGCTCGAGGCTGGAAAGATCGATCAGCGTGAAGAGCTTGCCGTTGACGCCCAGATGCTGGCCGGGCTCGGCAAGGCGCTCGGCAATGACGCCATCGAACGGTGCGCGGACGACGGTTTTTGCCTGCGCCTGCCGTGCCAGCCCGAGCTGCGCCTCGGCGACGTGTGCATCGGCGGCGGCGGCCTGTAGCTGGCTTTGCGTTGTATCGAAGGCGTTCTTGGAGATGAAGTTCTGTTTGAGTAGGTTCTGGTTGCGTTCGCTCAAGCGGCGGTTGTAATCAAGCAAGTCGCGGCGTTTTGCAAGCTGGGCTTGGGCGACGGTGACTTGGCGATCCAGGTCGCTGGCATCCAGTCTGGCGATAATCTGCCCGCGTTGGACGCGCTGGCCGGGACGGACTTCAATCGCGGCGATCTGGCCTTCGATCTGCGCGGTGATCGTGGTCTGCTGCTCGGCCTGCAAGGTGCCGGTGACCGCGAGGGTATGCGTTACGTCGCTGCGGCTGACGGTAACGACATCTTCCTGCGCCAACTCCACCGCTGCAGCGCGGGCTGGCGTCGATGCCGGGGCGGGTTGATGAGTGACGGCGGCAATCAGTACGCCTGCGCCAAGGAGTGTCAGTGCGGCTATCCAGAGCGTACGGGGGCGCAGTTTCATCGGGCGTTCATCCTCGGCTTGAAGCGGTATCGCACCGCATTCTATCGGGCTGCGATACGGCAAACCACTGTGTCGAAGGATGGACGCCTTCAGGCGATGGTCAGGTCGACGAGTTCGGCGACAGGGGCGGCGTCGCAATCGGGGTCGAGGATGCGACGGATGAGTGCCTGTTGCTGGTGGGGGTTCAGATGCTGCGCGGTGTTTGCCTTGAACTTGTCGATCAGGTGCGGGCGTGCTTCGGTGCGGCGCAAACGATGTCCGAGCGGCAGCTCAACCGCTTGGGTGATCTCGCGGCTACCGTCGTTGAAGTGGATGCGAATGCCATTGGCGATGCTGCGTTTTTGCGGGTCGAGGTAGTCGCGACTCCATTGCGGATTCTCGATGACGGTCATCTTGGCGCGTAGTCGCTCGACGCGTGAATCACTGCCGGCATCGTCTTCGTAGTCGCCGGCATTCAAGTCGCCGCGCAGTAGCGCCACTGCGGTCATGTATTGCAGGCAATGGTCGCGCGCGGCCGGGTTGGTCAGCGGACCATCGCGAACGATGATGCGCATGGCCGCTTCGGTGGTGCTGATTTCGATCGAGGCTATGCTGTCAAACCGGCCGATCAGTTGCGGGTGCAACTGAATCGCGGCTTCGACCGCGGTTTGGCCGTGGAACTCGGCCGGATGGGCGACCTTGAACAAAATGTGCTCCATCACGTAACTCGTCAGTGGTTGCGCGAGGGTGATGGCCTGCCCGCGAAAGAGCGCATCCTGAAATCCCCAAGTCGGTGTGGTGATGGCGGTGGGATAGCCGAGTTCGCCCTTGCGGGTGAGTAGCACCAGCCAGACTGCGCGGCTGGCCGCATCGCCGGCTGCCCAGGATTTGCGCGGGCCGGCGTTGGGCGCATGGCGATAAACGCGCAGCGGCGTGCCATCAAGCCAGGTGTGCGAAAGTGCGTTGATGACGTCGTTTCTATCGCCGCCAAGCATGTGCATGGCGATGGCGCAGCTTGCGACCTTGACGAGCAGAACGTGATCCAGCCCGACCCGGTTGAAGGCGTTACCCAGTGCGAGCACGCCCTGGATTTCGTAGGCCTGAATCATGGCGATCAAGAGCTGCCGCTGTGTAACCGGGTGATCGTTGCGGCAGCGCCAGTCGGCTATCGCCAGTAACGCGCCGAGATTGTCGGACGGGTGAGCCCATTCGGCGGCGAGCCAAGTGTCGTTGTAGTCGAGCCAGCGGATCAGCGTCGTGGCGTCGAACGTGGCCTTGACCGGGTCGAGTATCTCGCCAGTGCCGATGACCCGTGCGCCCTTGGGGGTTTTGGTGCCCGGCAGGATGGGGCCGAGCAGCCGGGTGCAGGCGGGGTGGTCGAGTGCGGCAATCGCGCAGCCCAGGCTGTCGAGCAGGCAAAGCCGGGCAGTGGCGATGGCTTCCTCGCTGGGGGCGAACGGCTGGCAGACGTAATCGGCAATCGTTTGCAAAAGCGCGTCGGCATGGCGTTGGTAGTGGTTCACGCGGTGCGTTCCTCAATGGGCGGGACCATGCGTTCTGCTGGGCCGGTATAAATGGCGGTCGGCCGGATGATCTTGCCGCTGGCGCGTTGTTCGATCACATGCGCGGCCCAGCCGCTGGTACGCGCGATGACGAACAGCGGCGTGAACAGCTCGGTCGGGATGCCGAGCATGTGATAGGCCGATGCCGAGTACCAATCCAGATTGGGAAACAGGTTTTTTCGGGTTCGCATCATCGTTTCGATCCGCTCGGAAATCTCGAAAAGGCGCGGGTTGCCTCCGGTCTGGCAGAGCCGTTGCGAAATCGCCTTGATGATCGGGCTGCGCGGGTCGGACTGTGTGTAAACAGGGTGGCCGAAACCGATGACGATTTCGTGTTGATCAAGCCGCTTCGTCATATCTGCTTCTGCTTCATCCGCCGAGTCGTAGCGGGCCAGAATGTCCATGGCGACTTCATTGGCGCCGCCGTGTCTGGGGCCCTTCAGGGCGGCAATGCCGCCGCAGATGCAGCCATACAGGTCGGTGCCGGTGCTGGCGATGACCCGGTTGGTGAAAGTCGATGCATTGAATTCGTGTTCGGCGTACAGGATGAGCGACTGGTCGAGCGCGCGAACATGCTCGGGCGAGGCGGGCTGGCCATGCAGCAAACGCAGGAAGTGGCCGGCGATGCCGCTGTCACCGGTTTCGGTATCGATGCGGCGGCCGTGCCGGCTGAAGTGATACCAGTACAGTAGTAGCGATGGCAGAGTGGCCAGAAGGCGGTCGGCGATCTCTCTGGCGCCGGTCGCGCCGTGCTCTTCCTTTTCGGGAAGGATGCAGCCGAGCGCGGAAACGCCGGTTCGCAATACATCCATCGGGTGCGTGGCGGCGGGAATGTGCTCGAGGATGGCGATGGCTTCGCGAGGGAGGCCGCGGGCGGCGATCAGTCGTTGCCGGTATTGCGCCAGCGTTGCTTCGTCCGGGAGTCGTTGGTGGATGAGCAGGTGGGCGATTTCTTCGTAGGCACAGCCTTGCGCCAACGCAAAAATCGGGTAGCCACGGTAGTGTAAATTGTCACCGTTCCTGCCGACCGTGCATATTGCCGTCTCGCCTGCGGCGACCCCTGATAGCGCAACCGATTTTTTCGGGGGCGGTGGTGTCGGGATTTCTTCCATGGCGAGTCTCCTGTCGGGAGGGGGTAATGCTGAATGGGTTAAACCGTTATTCAATAATTCGTTAGTGTATTCATCGGGATAGGTGATTTCCCTTGCTGAATGATGGCAGATTGATTGCCATGGCCCGGTGACAAGTGGAAAAATCGGTCACGCCTCGCCATAAAGTACTAATTTATTTACGTTAGCCTTTAGGTTTATGTCACTTTATTTACCGTAAAGTCAGATAGGAGGCAGAATGAGCACTGCAAGCGGGTTGCAAAAATCCGGGTAGGGAAGTGGTAGGCGCTGTGGGCGAGCCTGTTGCCGCCTGTATTGGGGCTTCGATGGTGTTGGGCAGGGTCGCTTGGTGGCGTCCTGCATGAATGCGAAAAAAGGGGGTAGGTGTGAACGTTCTAGGATATTTACAAAAAATCGGCCGTGCGCTGATGGTGCCGGTGGCAACGCTGCCGGCTGCCGCAATCTTGATGGGTATCGGCTACTGGCTGGATCCGACGGGTTGGGGTGGTAATAGCGCTGTTGCGGCGTTCCTGATTACGGCTGGTGCCGCGATCATCGATAACATGGCCGTTCTGTTTGCGGTTGGTGTTGCTTACGGTATGTCCAAGGACAAGGATGGCGCTGCCGCGCTGGCCGGTCTGGTTGGTTTCTATGTACTGACCAAGCTGCTGTCGCCAGCTGCCGTGTCGATGATTCAAGGTATTCCGCTCGCGGAAGTGCCGGCGGCCTTCGGCAAAATCAACAACCAGTTCGTCGGTATTCTGACTGGTGTGATTACGGCTGAACTCTATAACCGCTTCAGCCATGTCGAACTGCACAAGGCTTTGGCCTTCTTCAGTGGCAAGCGTCTGGTGCCGATCCTCACGTCCTTCGTGATGATTTTCGTCGCTTTCGCGATGATGCTGATCTGGCCGGTGATCTACAACGGCCTGGTTCACTTCGGTGAAACCATTCAAGGCATGGGTAGCCTCGGTGCCGGTATCTACGCCTTCTTCAACCGTCTGCTGATCCCGGTGGGCCTGCATCACGCGCTGAACTCGGTGTTCTGGTTTGACGTCGCGGGTATCAACGATATCCCGAACTTCCTCGGTGGTGCCAAGTCGATCGCTGAAGGCAAGGCTGTGCTCGGTCTTACCGGTCGTTATCAGGCTGGTTTCTTCCCGATCATGATGTTCGGCCTGCCGGGTGCTGCGCTGGCCATCTATCACACCGCCAAGCCGCAGAACAAGGCTCGCGTTGCTTCGCTGATGATTGCTGCCGCGTTTGCCGCGTTCTTCACCGGTATTACCGAGCCGCTTGAATTCTCGTTCATGTTCGTGGCGCCGCCGCTGTATCTGTTGCATGCCTTCCTGACGGGTGTTTCGGTATACATCGCCGCCAGCATGCAATGGATCTCCGGTTTCGGCTTCAGTGCCGGCCTGGTCGACATGGTGCTCTCGTCGCGTAACCCGCTGGCGCGTGAGTGGTACATGCTGATTCCGCAGGGCATCGTCTTCTTCATCATCTACTATGTCAGCTTCCGTGCTGTGATCGGTGCCTTCAATCTGAAGACCCCGGGCCGTGAGGATGATGAGTTGGCTGAAGATGGTTCGGTAGCTGTTGCTGCACCGGTATCGTCGGATAACGCGACGCTGGCTCGTGGTTACCTTGATGTGATCGGTGGCAACGCCAATCTGACGTCGATTGATGCGTGCATCACCCGTCTTCGCCTTGGTGTGAAGGATTCGGCGCTGGTTGACGAAGCTGCGGCCAAGCGTCTCGGTGCTTCGGGTATCGTTCGCCTGAACAAGGAAAACGTTCAGATCATCATCGGGCCGAAGGCCGAGCTGGTTGCCGATGTGATGCGTACCCTCAAGGGTGGCGTTGCCCCGGTTGCTGCTGCCGCTGCTGCTCCGGTTGCCGCCGCTGCTGCACCGGCCAAGGCTGCTGCAGGTGATCTGGTGCTGGTTGCGCCAATTACCGGCGATATCGTGCCGCTGGAAGAAGTGCCGGATCCGGCTTTCGCAAGCAAGGCTGTTGGTGAAGGTGTGGCAATTCGCCCGACCGGCAAGCTGGTTGTGTCGCCGGTGGCTGGTACGATCGTCAAGATCTTCAACAGCAACCACGCGTTCGCAATGCTGGCCGACAATGGTGCCGAGCTGATCGTGCACATCGGTGTTGATACCGTGAAACTGGGTGGTCAGGGCTTCAAGCGCCTGGCTGAGCAAGGTTCGCGCGTCAATGCTGGGGATCCTGTGCTCGAGCTGGATCTGGCTTACCTTGAGCAGAATGCTCAGTCGGTCATCAGCCCGGTGATCGTCAGTAACGTCGACCAGTTTGCGGGTGTTACGAATGTCGCAACCGGCTCGGTAGTTGCTGGCCAAACCAAGCTGTATACGCTGAAAGCGAAGTAATTCAGCCTGATGATGGCCGCACTTCGAGTGCGGCCATCAGTAAAAAAGCCCCGACTTTGGTCGGGGCTTTTTTATGCGCTGGATGTATGTACGCAAGATGCGCAAAGATGTCGGGCGAAAAAAACGGGCTGCTTGAGCCCGTTTTTTTTTTAAATCGCAGATGGCTTAACCAAGCAGGTGCTTGATCGCATCGCGCTCTTCCGACAGCTCTTTCGCCGATGCATCCATGCGGACGCGGCTGAATTCGCTGATCTCCAGGCCTTCGATGATGCTGTACTTGCCATCCTTGCAGGTGACCGGGTAGCCGTAGATCAGATCGCTATAGCCGTACTCGCCATTGGCTGGTACGCCCATGGTGACCCAGTCGCCTTCCGGTGTGCCCAGCACCCAGTTGCGGATGTGGTCGATGGCGGCATTGGCGGCCGACGCGGCCGACGACAGGCCGCGTGCCTTGATGATGGCTGCGCCGCGCTGTTGTACGGTCGGGATGAAGTCGCTTTCGAGCCATTTTTGATCGTTGATCAGGCTGGCGGCGTTCTGGCCCTTTACTTCGGCGTGGAAGATATCCGGATACTGGGTGGCCGAGTGGTTACCCCAGATGATCATCTTTTTCACGTCGGTGACGGCGTTGCCGGTCTTCTGGCCGATCTGCGTCAGTGCGCGATTGTGATCGAGGCGCATCATCGCGGTGAAGTTGGCCGGGTTCAGATCCGGTGCGTTCTTCATGGCGATGTAGGCATTGGTGTTGGCCGGGTTGCCGACCACGAGCACCTTCACGTCACGGCTGGCGACTTCGTTCAGTGCACGACCCTGGGTGGTGAAGATTGCGCCGTTGGCTTCGAGCAGGTCCTTGCGCTCCATGCCCGGGCCGCGCGGACGCGCGCCAACCAGCAGGGCGATGTCGGCATCCTTGAATGCGATCTTGGGGTCGTCGCTCTGGACAATGCCGTGCAGTAGCGGGAACGCACAGTCATCCAGTTCCATGACCACGCCGTTCAATGCCGGCAGGCTGGGGGTGATGTCTAGCAGTTGCAGGATGACCGGCTGGTCCGGGCCGAGCATGGCGCCGGAAGCAATGCGGAACAGCAGGCTGTAGCCGATCTGGCCGGCTGCGCCTGTTACGGCGACGCGTACGGGTTTTTTCATTGGTTCACTCCGAAACTCGGCGGTTGTCCGCCGTCTACGACTACGGCAATGCGTCACAAAAGCACACTGCGCGCATGAAAGGGGTTCTTCTTGAAGCAGGCCAAGTTTATCACGCGATTTCAGCCTGTGTGCAGGCTGTAGCGCATTTGCCGGTAAAGTGTGATTCATCTGTTGTCTTATATAAGACTGTAGTAGACTGCGCTCCGACAACATGATAAAAAGCGTCTCATACACTTATGCGCAAGCTCACAGTTCAACCTCTCTACCGCCAAGTAATGCGGGAAGTGCTGGCTTCGGTCGAGGCCGGGACTTGGCGCGAGGATGAAGCCTTGCCGAGCGAAATCGAGCTGGGTGACCGTTTTGGCGTGAGTCAGGGAACGGTGCGTAAGGCGCTCGATGCGCTGGTGGCGGAAGGGCTGCTGTACCGCCGTCAGGGTGTGGGTACTTTTGTGGAGGGTGCCAATGATTTTCTGGCACGCGGGCGTTTTACCGGCTTGTCCGGTGAGGGTGCCGAGGTGCCGAAGTTCGAGTTGCTCGGTTGCGTGAAGATCCATGCCGGCGAGCAGTTGGCCGATATTCTCGGTCTGCGGCGCGGTGCGGCGTTGTGGCAGGTTCGTCGCCATGTGCGCGTGGCCGGCGAGCTGGTCGGGATCGAGGAAATGCTGCTGCCGGAGGCTGGTTTTCCAGATCTGGATGTGCGCAAGATGCGCGAATTGAAGGGCGATGTCCGGGCGTTGTGCTGGCGCGATTTCGGGGTGCGTTTGAAAGACGCCGAAGTTCGTTACAAGGCCATGCCGGCATCACAAGCGGAAGCGCGCTTGCTGCAATGTGAATTGAATGAAGCGCTGTTACAAGTGGTGCGGCTGGCGCGGGATTTTGAAGGCCGGCCGCAAATGTGGAGCGTGGCCTGGATGAAAACCGAGCGCTGGGCGTTCGAACCGCCGGTGCTGATGCAGGCCTGAGGTGCGGTTAGTGGAAAAGGTCGGGAAAGCCGCAGTGTGCTTCCCGTCGGGGTTTGACAGAATGTCGCCTGGTTGCGGTGCCATGTGCGGCGGCAGGCTAAAAAAGACGCTGGCGAGCGGGTCGCCGGCACTCAACACTCGGAGAGAGGATAAGCGCGTATGAAAAAAACACGCCCCAAGCATTTGGCGTTGTGGCAGATCAAGTTTCCCTTGCCTGCCATTGTCTCCGGACTGCATCGCATCAGTGGTGCGCTGCTGGTTCTATCGATTCCTTTCATTCTGTACGCGCTGGAAGGGTCGCTCTCGTCGGCGGAACGTTTTGCCGCTTTCAAGTCCTGTATCGGCAATCCCTTCGTGAAGCTCGGCTTGCTGGTCGTGCTGTGGGGCTTGCTGCATCACGCCTGTGCCGGTGTTCGTTTCCTGCTGATGGATATTCATAAGGGCGTCGATCTGCCAACCGCGCGCATGAGCGCCAAGCTCGTGATGGTTGTCAGTCTTGTTCTTACTGTCGTTCTCGGGGTGGTGGCATGGTAAATCGTCAGGTTGTCGGCGCGCATTACGGTCTGCGCGATTGGCTGGTGCAGCGTGTGACCGCCGTGATCATGCTGGTTTACGGTATCGCCGTTGCCGCATTTGTGCTGTTTGCTTCGGGTGCTTCCTACGAGGCATGGCAAGCGCTTTTCGCCTGTACCTGGGTCAAGGTGCTGACCACCGTGACCGTTGTTGCGCTGCTCTGGCACGCCTGGGTCGGCATGCGCGATATCTGGATGGATTATGCCTATCACACCGGCGTGCGTTTGACGCTGCATGTGCTGACGATCCTCTGGCTTGTCGCCAGCTTTGTTTACTCGGTTAAAGTCGTGTGGGGTGCGTGATGTCGGTTCCAGTTCGTAAATTCGATGCGGTCATCGTCGGTGCGGGCGGTGCAGGCCTGCGCGCCGCGCTGCAATTGTCCGAGGCCGGTCTCAAGACCGCCGTGATCTCCAAGGTGTTCCCGACCCGTTCGCATACCGTTGCCGCGCAAGGTGGTGTATCGGCGTCGCTGGGTAACTCGGAGCCGGATCACTGGCACTGGCATATGTACGACACCGTCAAGGGTTCCGACTGGCTCGGCGACCAGGACGCGATCGAGTTCATGTGTCGCGAAGCGCCGAATGTCGTCGTCGAGCTTGAGCACTACGGCATGCCGTTCGACCGCAACGCCGATGGCACCATTTATCAGCGCCCGTTCGGCGGCCATATGTCGAACTTCGGCGAAAAGCCGGTTCGCCGCGCCTGTGCCGCCGCCGACCGTACCGGTCACGCGATGCTGCATGCGCTGTATCAGCGCAATGTGCGCGCCAATACCCAGTTCTTTGTTGAATGGATGGCGCTCGATCTGGTTCGTGATGAACAAGGTAACGTCCAGGGCGTCGTCGCCATGGAAATGGAAACGTCGGAAGTCTACGTCTTCCAGGCCAAGGCCACCCTGTTCGCCACCGGCGGCGCCGGCCGTATTTTCGCTTCGAGCACCAATGCCTTCATCAACACCGGTGACGGCCTGGGCATGGCGGCACGCGCCGGCATTCCGCTCGAAGACATGGAATTCTGGCAGTTCCATCCGACCGGCGTGGCCGGCGCCGGCGTGCTGATTACCGAAGGCGTTCGCGGCGAAGGCGGCATTCTGCGCAACTCCGAGGGCGAGCGCTTCATGGAGCGCTACGCGCCGAATGCCAAGGATCTGGCGTCGCGTGACGTGGTCTCGCGCGCGATGGTCACGGAGATCAACGAAGGTCGTGGTTGTGGTCCGAACAAGGATCACGTCCTGCTCGACATTACCCACCTGGATCCGGACGTCATCAAGTCCAAGCTGCCGGGCATTCGCGAAATTTCGATCAAGTTTGCCGGTGTCGATCCGATCAAGGCGCCGATTCCGGTCGTGCCGACCTGCCACTACCAGATGGGCGGTATTCCGACCAACTACAAGGGCGAGGTCATCGTCGACGAGCAGCCGGTCAGCGGTTTCTACGCCGCCGGCGAAGTCGCCTGCGCCTCGGTGCACGGCGCCAACCGCCTCGGTACCAACTCGCTGCTTGATTTGCTGGTGTTTGGCAAGAGCTCGGGCAACTCGATGATCGATTTCATCAGGCAGGCGCCGCACGATCTGCCGGTGCTGGCGACTCGCGATGTCGAGCGCACGCTGGCGCGTGTTGAAGCGCTCAACCAGCGCAGCAACGGTACGCAGGTGAACGATGCGCGTCTGGCGATGCAGGCAACGATGCAGAAGCACTGTGGCGTATTCCGCTTCAAGGACATGCTCAAGGAAGGCGTCGCCAAGATTCTCGAAGTCGAAAAAATGGTCGACACCATCGAGATCGGCGACAAGTCCAAGACCTTCAACACCGCACGCCTGGAAGCGCTCGAGCTGCAGAACCTGATCGAAGTCGCCAAGGCGACGATGATTTCGGCCGAGGCCCGTACCGAATCGCGTGGCGCCCACGTGCGTGATGATGCCGAAGATACCCCGGCGAATCCGAATGGCCGCGATGACGAAAACTGGCTCAAGCACACCTTGTGGTACCGCGAAGGCAATGCGCTGAACTACAAGCCGGTGAATATGAAGCCTTTGTCGGTCGAGACGATCGCACTCAAGACCCGTTCTTACTAAGGGTGTACAGAACATGACTACCCGTACCGTCAAATTCAGCATTTACCGCTTCGATCCGGAAAAGGACGCGAAGCCGTACATGAAGGACTATTCCGTCGAACTCGATTCCACCGAGCACAAACTGCTCGATGCGCTGGTCAAGCTCAAGGTCGTCGATGACTCCGTCTCGTTCCGTCGTTCGTGCCGCGAAGGTGTTTGTGGCTCGGATGCGATGAACATCAACGGCCGCAACGGTCTGGCTTGCGTGACCGATGTCGATTCGCTCAAGCAGCCGATCCAGATCCGCCCGCTGCCGGGCCTGCCGGTGGTGCGCGACCTGATCGTCGACATGACCCAGTTCTTCAAGCAGTACCACTCGATCAAGCCGTACGTGATCAACGACACGCCGGCGCCGGATCGCGAACGCCTGCAGTCGCAGGAAGACCGCGAAGAGCTGAACGGCCTGTACGAATGCATCCTGTGCGCGTGCTGCTCGACGTCCTGTCCTTCTTTCTGGTGGAACCCGGACAAGTTCGTCGGCCCGGCCGGTCTGCTCGCCGCTTATCGCTTCATTGCCGATACCCGCGATACCGCCACCAACGAGCGTCTGGATAATCTCGAAGATCCGTACCGGCTGTTCCGCTGCCATTCGATCATGAACTGCGTCGATGTGTGCCCGAAGGAACTCAATCCGACTAAGGCCATCGGCAAGATCAAGGATCTGATGGTCAAGCGCATCGCCTGATTGGCGGTGGACGTATCAAAAGGGAAGCAAGAGATGGACGAAGTGGAACTGAAGCGCATCCTGTGGCGCTCGCGTCGCGGCCTGCTGGAGCTGGATTTGCAGCTGGAATGTTTCGTCGCCCAGGTTTTGCCCACGCTGTCGGACGCCGAACTGGCGCTCTACGGCGAGGTACTCCTGCTTCCCGACCAGGATTTCCTGGCCTACGTGAACGGTGCGAGCGCATGTCCCGATGCGCAGCTCGTGCCGATGATCGAGCGCATTCGCGCTGCACAACGATAACGGTAGCGGGCTCGATCCCGCACCCAACCTGGAGCCTATAGAGATGGAAAACAAGGTCACCCTGACTTACAAGAACGGCGAGCAGTCGATCGACTTGCCGATTTTGCCAGCCACGCTGGGGCCGAGCGTCGTCGATATCCGTGCATTTTCGAAGACCGGCATGTTCACGTTCGACCCGGGCTTTCTGGCCACGTCGGCGTGCGAATCCAAAATCACCTTCATCGACGGTGACCTGGGCCAGCTCTATTACCGCGGCTACCCGATCGAGCAACTGGCCGAGCATTCGGACTACCTCGAATCGTGCTACCTGCTGATCTACGGCGAACTGCCGAGCAAGACGCAGAAAGAAGAATTCGTTCGCGTCGTCACCAAGCACACCATGGTGCACGACCAGATGACCCGTTTCTTCCAGGGCTTCCGTCGTGACGCGCACCCGATGGCGATGATGGTCGGCGTGGTCGGTGCCTTGTCGGCGTTCTATCAGGACAGCCTCGACATCAACGATCCGGAACACCGTCGCGTTGCAATCTATCGTCTGATCTCGAAGATCCCGACCATTGCCGCGATGTGCTATCGCTACAACCAGGGCCTGCCATTCGAGTATCCGCGCAACGATCTGGGCTACACCGCCAATTTCCTGCACATGATGTTCTCGACCCCGTGCGAGCCGTACGAGCCGAACCCGGTGCTGGTGAAGGCGCTTGATCGCATCCTGATCCTGCACGCCGATCACGAACAGAACGCCTCGACCTCGACCGTGCGTCTGGCCGGTTCGTCCGGTGCCAACCCGTTTGCATGTATCGCCGCCGGCATCGCCTGCCTGTGGGGGCCGTCGCATGGCGGCGCCAACGAAGCCGTGCTGAAAATGCTCGACGAAATCGGCTCGGTCGAGAATGTTCCGGCGTTCATGGAAGGCGTGAAGAACAAGACCCACAAGCTGATGGGCTTCGGTCACCGCGTTTACAAGAACATGGACCCGCGTGCATCGATCATGCGCGAGACCTGCTACGAAGTGCTGAAGGAACTCGGCCTCGAAAACGATCCGAAGCTGAAGCTGGCGATGGCGCTCGAGAAGATCGCGCTGGAAGACCCGTACTTCATCGAACGCAAGCTCTACCCGAATGTCGACTTCTACTCGGGCATCGTGCTGACCGCGCTGGGTATCCCGGTGTCGATGTTCACGGTGATCTTCGCGCTGGCGCGCACCGTGGGCTGGATCAGCCACTGGAACGAAATGATCGCCGATCCGGGTATGAAGATCGGTCGCCCGCGTCAGCTGTACACCGGCTCGCCGCGTCGCGATTACGTTGATATTAAAGATCGCGGTTAAACCGCGTGGATGCGCCGCCTTTTCGGGCGGCGCAATACCATGGCAGTCAGGCAAAGACCTGCTGCATCTGGCTAGATAGACAGGACAGAACCACACATGATGACCGAGTATCAGGTTAGTTCCCATCTCTTTGGAGGGAATGCGCCGTTTATCGAGGAACTGTACGAACAGTACCTCGCCGACCCAGCATCGGTAGACGGCAAGTGGCGTGAATACTTCGACCGGCTGCAGCAAACCGCCGGTGCGAGCGAACGCGATGTGCCCCGTGCGCCGATCGAGGAGTCGTTCCGGCAGCTGACGCGCAAGCCCCGCATGATGGCGGCGGCGGGTAGCGTTGACGAAACGGCCGTTCGCCAGCAGATCAACCTGCTGCGACTGATTTCCGCTTACCGTGTACTGGGCAGCCGCAATGCGGCGCTTGATCCGCTGCAACGGATGGATCAGGCCTATGTGCCCGAGCTCGATCAGAAGCATCACGGTTTCTCCGATGCGGATCAGGCCAAGGTGTTCGGCACCAATATCGCCGGTATGGAAAAAGCCTCACTCGCCGATGTGCTGTCCTTCCTGAAGCAGACGTATTGCGGCAGCATCGGCCTCGAATACATGCACATCACCCAGTCGGAAGAAAAACACTGGGTGCAGAGCTGGTTCGAATCGCGTCGTTCGGCCTCGCAGTACAACGCTCAGCAGAAAAAGCGCATCCTCAAGCAGGTCACCGCCGCGGAAACGCTCGAGCAGTATCTGCACAAGAAGTACGTCGGTCAGAAGCGCTTCTCGCTGGAAGGCGGCGATTCGCTGATCCCGGCCATGGATTACCTGACCCAGCTCTCCGGCGCCGCCGGCGTGCAGGAAATCATCATCGGCATGGCGCACCGCGGTCGCCTGAACATGCTGGTGAACATTCTCGGCAAGCAGCCGCGTGATCTGTTCGGCGAGTTCGAAGGTCGTTACAACACCCAGCTGGCTTCCGGCGACGTGAAGTACCACATGGGTTTCTCGAGCGACATTCCGACCGCGAACGGCCCGGTCCACCTGAGCCTCGCGTTCAACCCGTCGCACCTGGAAATCGTCAACCCGGTGGTGATTGGCTCGGTGCGCGCGCGCCAGCAGCGTCGCAACGACAAGTGCGGCGACCAGGTTCTGCCGGTGCTGATTCACGGTGACTCGGCCTTTATCGGTCTGGGTACCAACCAGGGTACCTTCAACCTGTCGCAGACGCGCGGTTACGGTACCGGCGGTACCGTGCACATCGTGATCAACAACCAGGTCGGCTTCACCACGTCGGATGTCCGCGACAACCGCTCGACGTTGTACTGTACCGACATCGCCAAGATGGTCGAAGCGCCGGTATTCCACGTCAACGGCGATGATCCGGAGGCCGTGTGCCTGGTGATGGAAGCCGCGATGGAATATCGCAAGACCTTCCACAAGGATGTCGTGGTTGACATCGTCTGCTTCCGTCGCTGGGGCCACAACGAGGCGGATGATCCCTTCGTGACCCAACCGATGATGTACAAGAAGATCGGCCAGCATCCGGGCGTGCGCCGCAAGTACGCGGATCGCCTGATCGCTGAGGGCATCGTTTCAGAGGCCGAAGCCAATGAAATGATCGATACCTATCGCGCAGCGCTGGATCGCGGCGAGCACGTCGAACAGACGACGCTGACCGATTACAAGCGCAATTTCGCGATCGACTTCGGCAAGTACATGGGCAACCACTGGCGCCACCCGGTCGATACCGCCGTGCGTCTGGGCGGTCTGCAGCGGCTGGCCGAGAAGTTCAACGCGGTGCCGGAAAACTTCAAGCTGCGCGCCAACGTCGAGAAGATCCTGCGTGAACGCGGCGAAATGGCTGCCGGTAATGCACCGGTCGACTTTGGCATGGCCGAACTGCTGGCCTACGCCACGCTGGTAACCGAAGGTTATGCGGTACGGATTTCGGGTGAAGACTCGGGTCGAGGCACCTTTAACCATAGGCACGCGGTCTTGCACGACCAGAATCGCGAGAAGTGGGACCAGGGCGCCTGCATTCCACTGCAACACCTGTCGGACAATCAGGCGCACTTCACGGTGATCGATTCGATCCTCAACGAAGAGGCGGTGCTGGCGTTCGAGTACGGCTATGCCTCGTCGGCACCGGATGAGCTGGTGATCTGGGAAGCGCAGTTCGGCGACTTCGCCAACGGTGCGCAAGTGGTGATCGACCAGTTCATTACCTCGGGCGAAACCAAGTGGGGTCGTCTGTGCGGCCTGACGATGATGTTGCCGCACGGCTACGACGGTCAGGGTCCGGAGCACAGTTCGGCGCGGGTCGAGCGTTATCTGCAGATGTGCGCCGAGCACAATGTCCAGGTGGTGCAGCCGTCCGAAGCCGGCCAGATTTTCCACGTGCTGCGTCGCCAGATGCTGCGCCCGGTTCGCAAGCCCTTGATCATCATCATGAGCAAGCGCTTGCTCAAGGCGAAGTACGCGGCCAGCCCGATCGAACAATTCAGCAATGGCGCCTTCCGCAACGTGATCGGCGATACCGCCGAACTCGATGCCAAGAAGGTCAAGCGCGTGCTGGTTTGCGCCGGTCAGGTGTACTACGACCTCGCCACCGCGCGTGCCGAACGCGAGATCAAGGAAGTGGCGATCGTTCGTGTCGAGCAGCTGTATCCGTTCCCGACCGAGGAACTGCAGGCCGAGTTCGAGAAGTATCCGAACGCGCGTGAAGTGGTCTGGGTTCAGGAAGAACCGCGCAATCAGGGGGCCTGGCACCAGATCCGCCACCGCCTCGAAGGCGCGACGCTGCCGAAGCAGGAACTCAAGTACGCAGGTCGTCCGTCGTCGGCATCGCCGGCCGTCGGCTACATGAGCAAGCACACCGCGCAGCTCAAGGCCTTCGTCGACGAGGCGCTGACGCTTTAATTTCCGCGGGGCGGCGAGGCCGCCCCGAATCGCCGCAAGCCGGAACCCATTGGAGAAACAATCATGATTATCGAAGTCAAAGTGCCACAGCTGCCGGAATCCGTTGCCGAAGCAACCCTGCTGACCTGGAAGAAAAAGGTCGGCGAAGCCGTTGCGCGTGACGAAAACCTGATCGACATCGAAACCGACAAGGTCGTACTGGAAATCCCGGCACCGCAAGCCGGTGTGCTCACGTCCATCGTGCTGGAAGAAGGGGCTACCGTCGGCAGCCTTGATCTGATCGCAACGATTGATACCGAGGCGCAAGCCGCAGTCGCTGCGCCGGCCGTCTCGAACCCGAGCGCCGCAATCGCCGAACAGCAGCAACGCATTGAATCGATCGCCGCCTCGGCCGGTGTGCCCGCTTCGGCGCTGGGCTTTGGCACCGCGGTGATGCCGGCGGCCAAGAAGCTGGCAGCGGATGCCGGTCTGGATGCGTCCACGGTGGCGGGTTCGGGTCGTGGTGGTCGCGTGCTCAAGGAAGATGTACAGGCTGCGCTGGCCAAGCCTGCCGCGACGCCGGCAGCCGCAGCTGCGCCGGCCGTTGCTCTGGGTGAGCGTGCCGAGCAGCGCGTGCCGATGAGCCGCCTGCGTGCCCGTGTTGCCGAGCGTCTGCTTGAGTCGCAGCATACCAACGCCATCCTGACGACCTTCAACGAAATCAATATGAAGCCGTTGATGGATCTGCGTAACAAGTACAAGGATCGTTTTGAGAAAGAACACGGCGTGAAGCTCGGCTTCATGGGTTTCTTCGTCAAGGCGGCCGTGCATGCGCTGAAGAAGTACCCGATCGTTAACGCTTCGGTCGACGGTAAAGACATCGTTTATCACGGCTACTTCGACATCGGCGTCGCCGTTGGCAGCCCGCGCGGTCTCGTCGTGCCGGTGATCCGCAATGCCGACCAGCTGAGCCTGGCCGACATCGAGAAGACCATCGCCGACTTCGGCAAGCGTGCGCAGGAAGGCAAGCTCGGCATCGAAGAGCTGACCGGTGGCACCTACACGATCTCGAACGGCGGCACCTTCGGTTCGATGATGTCGACCCCGATCATCAACCCGCCGCAGTCGGCCATCCTCGGTATGCACGCCACCAAGGAGCGTGCGGTGGTCGAGAACGGTGAGATCGTCGTTCGCCCGATGATGTATCTGGCGCAATCGTACGACCACCGCATCATCGATGGCCGCGAAGCGGTGCTGTCGCTGGTGGCGATCAAGGACGCGATCGAAGACCCGGCCCGTCTGCTGCTGGATCTGTAATTCCGGAACGGGCGGGGCAAGCCGCCCGGACTCGCGAGTGCGACTCGCATCTGCTTAGGAAAACATCATGTCTCAACAATTCGACGTCGTCGTCATCGGCGCCGGCCCCGGCGGCTACGTTGCGGCGATCCGCGCGGCGCAACTCGGTTTCAATACCGCCTGCATCGACGAATTCAAGAACAAGGAAGGCAAGGCCAGCCTCGGCGGCACCTGCCTCAACGTTGGTTGCATCCCGTCCAAGGCCTTGCTGGAATCGTCGGAAAACTGGGAGCGTATCGAGCACAAGTTCGCCGCTCACGGTATTTCGGTTGAAGGCGCCAAGTTCGACGTGGGCACCATGCTGTCGCGCAAGGACGGCATCGTTTCCAAGCTGACTCAGGGTATCGGCTATCTGTTCAAGAAGAACAAGGTCGCCAGCCTGCACGGCCACGGCCGCATTCTCGGTCGCAACGGTGATCGCTGGCAGCTTGAAGTCGCCGATGGCGACAAGATCGAAGTGGTCGAAACCACGCATGTGATCATCGCTACCGGTTCGACCCCGCGTGCTTTCCCTGGCGTGCCGTTCGACAACCAGCTCGTGCTCGATAACGAAGGCGCGTTGGCGATTCCGGAAGTGCCGAAGAAACTCGGCGTGATCGGCGCTGGCGTGATCGGTCTGGAAATGGGTTCGGTCTGGAAGCGCCTTGGCGCCGACGTCACCGTGCTCGAAGCCGCACCGGGTTTCTTGCTGGCCGCCGACGAAGCCATTGCCAAAGAAGCGCAAAAAATCTTCACCAAGGATCTGGGCCTGAAGATCAGCACCAGCGTGAAGATCGCCAAGGTCGAGCCGGGCAAGAAGGGCGTCAAGGTCGACTACGCCGATGCTGACGGTAAAGACCACAGCATTACCTTCGACAAGCTGGTCGTCGCGATCGGCCGTGTCCCGAATACCTGGAATCTGGCTGCCGAAGCGGTTGGCCTGCCGCTGGACGAGCGTGGCTTCGTGGTCGTCGACGGCGAATGCCGCACCAGCCTGCCGAATATCTGGGCAGTGGGCGACGTGGTTCGTGGCCCGATGCTGGCGCACAAGGCGTCGGAAGAAGGCGTGGCCGTGGCCGAGCGTATCGCCGGCCAGCATCCGCATATCGATTTCAACACCGTGCCGTGGGTGATCTACACCAGCCCGGAAATGGCTTGGGTCGGCAAGACCGAGCAGCAGTTGAAGGCAGAAGGCGTTGATTACAAGAAGGGCCAATTCCCGTTCGGCCCGAATGGTCGCGCACTGGGTCTGGGTGAAACTGCCGGCTTCGTGAAGATGCTTGCGGATGCCAAAACCGACCGCATTCTCGGCGTGCACATCATCGGGCCGTTTGCGTCCGAGTTGATCACCGAGGCCGTGGTGGCGATGGAATTCAACGCATCCAGCGAAGATATCGCCCGCATCGTTCACGCCCACCCGTCGCTGTCCGAAGCGCTGCACGAAGCGGCACTCGGCGTCGACAAGCGCGGTTTGCACAGCTGATTTGAGAAACCTGCAGGCCGGCAACGACCGGCCTGCAATTTTTCCTGACTGAGGAATACACGAAATGAATCTGCACGAGTATCAAGCCAAGGAACTCCTGGCAAAATATGGTCTGCCAGTCCAGCGCGGCATTCTGGCCAACAGCGGCGAAGAAGCGGCTGCAGCTTATGACAGCCTCGGTGGCAAGTTCGCCGTGGTCAAGGCCCAGGTTCACGCCGGTGGCCGTGGCAAGGCCGGTGGCGTCAAGGTGGTGAAGAGCCGCGAAGAAGCCGCTGCCGAAGCAACCCGCCTGATCGGCACCAATCTGGTGACGTATCAGACCGATGCAGCCGGCCAGCCGGTGCATTCGGTACTGGTGTGCGAAGACATGTACCCGGTGCAGCGCGAGCTGTATCTGGGCGCCGTGGTCGATCGTTCGAGTCAGCGCGTGGTGTTCATGGTGTCGACCGAAGGTGGTGTCGAGATCGAGAAGGTTGCCGAAGAAACCCCGGAAAAGATCATCAAGATCGAGATCGATCCGCTGGTCGGCGCCCAGCCGTTCCAGGGCCGTGACGCAGCGTTCGCGCTGGGTCTGCAAGGCGCGCAAGTCGCTGCCTTCACCAAGCTGTTCCTCGGCGCGGCACAAGCCTTCATCGAAAACGATTTCGCCCTGTTCGAAGTGAACCCGCTGGCGCTGCGTGAAAACGGCGAACTGGCTTGCGTCGACGGCAAGATCAACCTCGATTCGAACGCGCTCTATCGTCACCCTGAGCTGCTGGCTCAGCGCGACAAGTCGCAAGAGAACGAGCGTGAAGTGAAGGCATCCGAGTTCGAACTGAACTATGTGGCCCTCGAAGGCAACATCGGCTGCATGGTCAACGGCGCCGGTCTGGCGATGGCCACCATGGACATCATCAAGCTGAAGGGTGGCCAACCGGCCAACTTCCTTGACGTTGGTGGCGGTGCAACCAAGGATCGCGTGATCGAAGCGTTCAAGCTGATCCTGGCCGACGATTCGGTCAAGGGCGTGCTGATCAACATCTTCGGCGGCATCGTCCGCTGCGACATGATTGCAGAAGCGATCATCGCCGCCGTGAAGGAAGTGAACGTGACCGTGCCGGTCGTGGTTCGCCTCGAAGGCAACAACGCCGAACTCGGCGCCAAGCTGCTGAACGAGTCCGGCCTCAAGCTGACTTCGGCCCAAGGCCTGAACGACGCTGCCGAGAAGATCGTCGCCGCACTGGCCTGATCACCTGCATACGGATAAGGAATAAACCAATGAGCGTTTTGGTCAACAAAGATACAAAAGTGCTGGTGCAAGGCTTCACCGGCAAGAACGGTACTTTCCACGCCGAACAGGCGTTGAAGGTCGGCACCAAGGTCGTCGGTGGCGTGACTCCGGGCAAGGGCGGTGCGGAGCACCTCGGCCTGCCGGTGTTCAACACCATGAAGGACGCCGTGCGCCAGACCCAGGCCGATGCATCGGTGATCTATGTGCCGGCACCGTTCGCCAAGGATTCGATCCTCGAAGCGATCGACAGCGGCGTGAAGCTGATCGTCTGCATCACCGAAGGCGTGCCGACCCTGGACATGCTGTACGTGAAGAAAGCCGTCGACGAAGCCGGCATCCGCCTGATCGGCCCGAACTGCCCCGGCATCATTACCCCGGGCGAGTGCAAGATCGGCATCATGCCGTGGCACATTCACCAGCCGGGCCGCATCGGCATCGTGTCGCGTTCGGGCACGCTGACCTATGAAGCCGTGGCGCAAACCACCGCGCTGGGTCTGGGGCAGTCGACCTGCATCGGTATCGGTGGCGATCCGATCCCGGGTACCTCGCACATCGACGCGCTGAAGCTGTTCCAGGACGATCCGGATACCGACGCAATCATCATGATCGGTGAAATCGGTGGCTCGGCCGAAGAAGAAGCGGCCGAGTTCGCCAAGTCCTACGTGACCAAGCCGGTGGTCGGCTACATCGCCGGTGTCACCGCACCGAAGGGCAAGCGCATGGGCCACGCCGGCGCGATCATCTCCGGTGGCAAGGGCACGGCGGAAGAGAAGTTCGCCGCGTTCGAGCGTGCAGGCATTGCCTACACCCGCAGCCCGGCCGAGCTGGGCAAGACCATGTATGAGCTGCTCAAAAGCAAGAACATGATCTGATCGCGATTCCGCGAATAAAAAAACGCCACTTTCGAGTGGCGCTTTTTTATGGCTATGTATTCATTAGCTGTTGTACCCCCAATGCCTCGGCCAAACACAGCTGCGGCGTGATGCCCGAGCGGTAACGCTCCAGCATCCGCCGCCAGCCCAAATAATTCACCAAGTATCGCGTCGCCACACCGTGAAACCGCCGCATCCACTGCTTCAGCCTGCTGTCGTAGGCGTTAACGTTCTGGATATGAAACACCCCATCGACCCGCTGGCCGCGGCGCACATTGATCGCGCGGTGACGCAATCCGCTCGCCTTGGCGAAGGCGGCATACACCCCGGCACTGTCGGTGCACAGCATCGCGTCGGCATCGACCAACGGGCCGAGCACGGCGGCGATGTGTGCCGTATCCAATCGTGCCAGCTGGAAGTCGGCCGTCTGGCCACTGCGATCCCGCACCACCAACACCGGAATCTGCTCGGCATTGATGCCGCGCTTTTGCGCTACACCGCCACGTTGACGGCTGGGGCGATTGAGGTGGCGCTGGCCCTTGAACGATTCGAGGAAGAAGGTTTCGTCGGCTTCGACAATGCCGCCAAGATGCTCGGCTCGATGGTCAGCGACGGTGGCCAGGAAGCGCTGGCGCCAGCGCCAGGCGATGTTCTTGCCGATAGCGCATTGTGCTGCCGCCGCCTGCACTGACAGGCCATCGATTAGCGTTTGCGCGAAGCGCGCCCATTGTTCGCGCTGGCGCAGCCGCGCCAGCGGCGTGCCGGTGAGTGCATTGCAGGTCTTGCCACAGTGGCGGCAGCGAGAACGGGGCAAGCCATCGCTACTGCCCCAAGGGCGCAGTTCGGGCTGGTGGCAATGCGGACAATCGGACTGCGGATGCAGTTGTTGGATCAGGTTGGCCATGGCCTGGCGCGGGTCGCCGTGCTCGAGCTGCTGCTGCAACTGCTGGCGTTGGTACGGGTTTAGCCGAGCAAGCTTGGCTATCGATGGTACGCATGGCGTCGCCCTCAAACACGCTACAGTGCTTGGGCTACGAGGGGTCGCAATAGTTTATGAATACAGAGCCTTTTTTATTGCTGACTTCAGTGCCGAGATTGCCTAGGCGCGTAACTAGTCCCGGTGTCCCGTGTCGAGCCGGCATGGCCGCGAGTTCGCAAGGATGAAATAATGAAATCTGGCAGACTATGTAGCTGCAACCTCAATTTAGGAACCGTAAAGGCCCAGGCATGCCGGTGCTGCAAGCAGAAAATCAAAAGCAAGACCCGGATGCGGTACCCCGGCCTATCTACGCTTTGCTCATTTCCATTCTGTCTGCCCGCTGGGAGCTACCCCGGCATCGCCACCGGAAAGCGCAACTGTTATTCCCTGTCGCCGGCGTGCTCACTTGTGAGACCGACGATGGGCTTTGGATGGCTCCACCGCATTGCGCGGTGTGGATACCCGGCGATACCTTTCATAGCGTACTAGGACTTGAGCAGGCCAAAGGCTATTGCCTGTTTGTGGAACCCGAGCATGCGCGCAGCTTGCCAACGACCTGTTGTACCCTGGCGGTTTCCCCGCTGCTGCAAGAGCTGTTACAGCGGACGGTGGAGTGCCCGAGCGCTATGCCATCCATGGGCCGGATGCGCGCAGGGTCGCCGTCTTGCTTGATGAACTGGCCGCAGCGCCACGCGAGCAGATTCATTTACCAATGCCACAACATGCTCGGCTGCGTGATATCGCCGCCAACATGATGGCCAATCCTGGCGCACGAAGTAGCGTGAGCGAATGGGGCGCACGCGTTGGCATGAGTGAGCGCACCCTGAGCCGTCTGGTGCGCAACGAGACAGGCATCAGCTTCGGACAGTGGCAACGGCAGTTGCATATTCTGCTGGGTTTGCAGCGACTGGCGCAGGGCGAATCCGTAGAAGCCGTGGCCTTGGCTTTAGGCTACGAAAGCGCCAGCGCCTTTATCCGCATGTTCAAAAAAGCCGTTGGGCAATCACCGGGGCGTTTCCTCGCTGAGCGGCGAATGCCGCTGGCCGTCGTCCCGGCCGGCTAAGGCATCACACCGCATGGCGCGGGTCGCGGGGAGGCGGGTTTCCTGGCCCGTGGCCGCCGAGCGTTCGCGTATGGCGCACACAGCTTGCCCCGGATCATCCCTGGCTCTGCCTGATGTGCTGTCTGGCCGCGAGAGGGCGTTGGGCTGGTTGGGCATTTTTGTCGCGACTGGTGAGGGGTAACGGCTCAGGGCAGGGGTGTGGGCGGGCAGAGGGGGGCTTCGGCAGTCTGTTATGTCAGTTTGTCTGGAATGGTCAATCAAGTGTCCATATTGGCCAATGCGGACACTGTGTAAGGCGATTATGATAATGATTCTTATTTGATGACGTCTTGCGAGATATGACCATGCACTTTGATTCCACCCATTTCCCCATTGTCTGGATGCAGCAGCAAGCTTCCGCCACCACAAGCACGATCGAACCGTTCGAACATCTTGACCAGCTGCTCAGCCGCCAACAGGCCTTCGTGTTTGTCACCACCGATATGCCGGGCGCGCCTGAAGCAGACTCTGAGCAAGGTCGTGCCTCGCTTAAACAGGCTTCCTTGTGGATGAAACAGAACAAGCCAGCCATCCGCAAATGGATCAAGGCCTCCATCGTGATCGTGCCGGATAGCACACGACGCGTCGAAGTGGATGCATTTTCCGAAACGTTCGAGAAGTTCTGGGGCTATCCGCTACTCAGCCGCGCTTCGCAGCAAGAAGCCTTGGTCTTGGCTGAATCCTTGCTGGTGGTTTCGACTGCCGGCGTAGCTTGAAACGGCAGCGCTTGATGAAGCACGGGACTGAAATCCCGGGTGATTTACCGGTGGCTTAGGTACGGGAGCAGGCATTGCCAAGCATCGAGTTTGTTTGCCAGCGGCATCGTATGCGCAGGGCTGGACGACGGCAGTGCCAGGCTGGCTAGTCCGGATGGGATCAGCCTGGCCCCTAGCCGGTAAGCGGTCTGGCCGTTGAATGCCACCGCTTCGAGCCTTGGCAGCGTTTCGATCAGGGTGACAAGCGGGTTGGCTTCGATCTCGCGCAGCGCCTGATCAAGACTGCCGCGGCGCGTGGCGCTGCCGATCACATCCCATAGCCCGACACCGTGCCGTAACAAGGCCGCCAATCGCTCGTCGTAGGGCAGGGTGTCGAGTGTTACGCCGGTCAGTTTGGCCATGATCGGCCAGAACGCATTGCGAGGGTGAGCGTAGTAGGCCTGGGCGGCGAGCGAGGCATCGCCGGGCAGGCTGCCGAGGATCAGGAGGCGGGTATCGGTCGCGGTGACGGGGGCGAGACTGGTTTTTAGCATGCCGTTGTAAGAAGGTGGTGAAGATAAGTGTGATTTGTTCTGTAGTTTTACGCTCTATTTTTTGCAAAAATATAGGTAATAAAACTACGGATCAAAGGGCAAATCATGCGCAAGCTACTCAAGAAAATCGAACGCAAGGCTCAAAACATGCTGGAGCAACACTACAGCCATCTGTTCCGCTGAACCAGCCGATGACACGTAAAAAAGCCACCGAAACCGTTCGGTGGCTTTTTTATTGCGCGGTGCTGATCCGATCAGGTCTTGATCAGCTCGCTGGCATCAAAGCCCAGCCGTAGCCCGCCCCAATGGCGGCCGCCTACGTGAATCGGCAGATCGAGTTCGGTCATGATTTCACCGGTATCGCGTACATAGGTTTGCAGCAGGAAGCGTTGGGTATTGCGCGCCGCACGCAAACCGGCCGGATCGTTGAAGATCCGTTTGTCACGGCTATTGAGCAGGTCCACCGCCAAGTCGCCGGTGGCGGGTTTGGAATACCAGCTGTTGTGCGTGGCGCCGTAGCCGTTGGTGTCGGTCGCCAGCGAGAACTTGCCGCCGCTGGTTTCGCGTACCAGTGCGTCATACAAGGGCTGGATTTCGGTCTCGAAGATCGTATCGTAGCTGGTGCGGAATTTGGGCGGTTTGGTGCCGGCGATCGGCTGATAATGCTGGTCGAATATGTCGATACCGCGCTGGCCAAAGGTTTCCAGCTTGGCCGCGATCTGGTCGCGATAGCGGCCGGCGCGCTGGATGGCGGCATCGAGTTCGCCTTGGCCGACGATAAAGCGGCCTATCATTTCCTGCACTTTTTCGGTGGCGCTCGACAGGTCTTGCGAGGATTGCGCCGAGCGCGTCATCCGCTCGTTCACCGCCAGTGAAAGCTGATGAATTTCCGAGACATTGGCATTGACGGTGTTGTTGGCCTCGGTGAACTCCTCCAGTGTCGCTGCGATACCGATCAGCGCATCGCTGGTGGCCTCGAAATCGCTCATCATCTTGGCGAACTGCCCCGATGCCTTGGAGACCACCGAGTGGGTGAGTTTGGCATCGTGGGTGATTTGCGTTGTCTCGGCCTGCGTTTCAGCGACCTGGCTCAGCATGCTGTCGATATCGTGCGAGATATTGTCGGTGGCAACGTGGACTTTCTCGGCCAGCTTGCGCACCTCGTCGGCGACGACCGCGAAACCGCGTCCCGCCTCACCGGCGCGGGCGGCTTCGATCGCGGCATTGAGCGCCAGCAGATTGGTCTGCCCCGAGATTTCCTTGATCAGGTCAACAATGGTCTTGATGCTGGCCGAGCGCTGATTCAGCCCGTCGACGGTGTTGTTGAAGTTTTCGATCTTGGCGGTGATCGCGTTGATGCGCTCGGTCACATCCTGCAGCTCGGCGTATGAGGCGTGTGCCAGCACCAGATTCTGGCTGGTGGTTTCGGCGATGGCCTGGGTGCGTTGCGAGACGTGATTGATGCCGCTGGTCGTGGCGTTGCTGGCCTCGACGACGCCTTGTGCCAACTGATCCTGCTGCTTGGTCGATGTCGCCGAATCCTTGATGTTTTTCATGGATTTGGCCGCGTCCAGTGCAATGCCGACCGTCATCGATTGCACGCTGGCGATGGTGTCTCGCTGTCGCGCCAGAAAGCGGTTGCAGGTGGTGGCGAGTGTGCCGATTTCATCACAGGTGATGACCGGGATATCGACCGACAGATCGCCTTCGCCGCTGGAAACCTCGGTAAATACCGTGGTGATGCGCTGAATCGGCCGAACGATCCAGTAGTTGAAATAGAAAAACTGCACGGTGACCAGCAACAGCATGAGCGCCAACATGATCCAGCTGACCATCTGGATCGTATCGAACGGGGCCAGCAAGGCATTGCTGGCGGCCGCATCGAGGCGCAGGTCGCCGGCGACATCGACAAACTGGCGCTCTGCGCCGTAGGCAACCAGCAGCGTTACCAAGGGCAGCAAGGCAAACAGATACAGGAAAGCAAATTTGCGCCCCAGCGTCGGCAAGACGTGGCGCTCCAGCGCGGTATGAAACCCGGTCGTACCACTCATCTTCTCGATCCCCTCAGTGAAACACACAAGCGTGGCACTCACGTTAGCGTGTGACTGTTTTCTTATATTTATATCGACCCTCGCGGGCCGAACTTGAGTGATGGTTAGGCGGACAGCGCGGCTTGCAGGTGTTCGAGCGACAGATGCCAGCGTGCCAGCATATGGCGGAACACGGCGAGTTCGACGGCGCTGAAATCATCGTCAGCCTTGGCGATGTCGAGCGCGATGGCGGCGACCAGAACGCGTTTCTTCGGGTCGTCGACGGTATCGAGCAGGTCGTCGATGCGTTCGCGATCAATCAGCTTGATCGTGCCATTTTCGTCGGCCTCGTCGGAGATGTCGTTACAGTAGTCCTGAACGACGTCGATAAAGCGCTTGCGGGTGATGCCGAGCACTTCATAAACGCGCAGATGTTCCAGCTCATCGAGCTCTTCCGGGTCGAAGTTGCCGTCACACATCATCTGCAGAACCAGCAAACGCGCCATCGCCTCTGGGCTGTTGGTCGAATATTTTTTCATTTTTTCATCCTTTGTAAGGTCAGTGCCTCGTGAAACGCATCGGGCACTGGAACTGCTTTTCGTATGCCGTAATCGAAAAATGCCAGATTGGTCTTCGCTTGGGCAACCAATCTCTCATCTGTGCACACTTCGTAATACAGATCGAAGCTGGTTCGCTCGAAATCCGTAGCTGTAAGCTTGATCGTTAAAATGTCACCGACAAACGCTTCGCTGCGAAATGCAATCAAAGCATCACTCTGGATCAGCCCTGGACGATCGGCGCTGCCAAGCTCGTCAAAACCCAAAAACTGCAAGAACTGCAGGCGTGCTTCGTGCAGTAACCCGAGCAAGGCCTGATTGGCCAGGTGGCCGCCATAGTTGATGTCGGTGATCCGCACCGTGAGCCGGGTTTGAAAATCGACGTGTGCCGGCAGGCTCAATTTCAGACGGGGCATGGTGCCGCGGGTTCCGCAGAAGTAGTGGCGTTCCAGTGTATGCGTGCCCTCCGGGGGCCGCAATGGGGGCTGTTCTGCTAGACTTGCTACAGGCTCACACGGAAGGGAGACTGCCATGTACGAACGCATTTTGGTGCCGGTTGACGATAGCGAAACCAGCGCTGCCGCATTGCTTGAAGTGGTGAAGGTGGCCTGCAGCCAGCAGTCGAAGGTGAAGATCGTGCATGTGATCGATCTTGCCCAGTTTGCCTGGAGTGCCAACGAGTTCCTGGACGTGCCGCAATTGCAGGAGGCGCTGCGCCGCTCGGGTCAGCGTGTGCTGGATCAGCAGAGCGAAACCCTCAAGGCCGCCGGTGTCGATGTCGAGGCCGAATTGCTGGAGGCCTGGGGCGGTAACCTCGCGCGCGCCATCGTCGACGACGCGACCAAGTGGCAAGCGGAGCTGATCGTGATGGGGACGCACGGTTACGGTGGTTTGACACATATGTTGCTCGGCAGTGTGGCCGAAGGCGTGATGCATGTGACGCCGGTGCCGGTGCTGCTGGTGCGGGCCAAGGCTGAATGAGTATGGCGGACAGCCGGTTGCGCGTTGACGATCATGCTCGTGACGCGGCTGGCCTGACCTACGTCTATCCGGTGGTGTCACGCCGGGCTGGCGGCGTCTCGGTCGGGATCAACCTGAATCCGAACAACGCCTGCAACTGGCGCTGCGTTTATTGCCAGGTGCCGGATCTGCAGCGTGGCGGCCCGCCCGCCATTGATCTGGATCGGCTTGAGACCGAACTCGGCGGCTTGCTTGAGGATGTCGTTCACGGCGACTTCATGCTCAAGCGGGTGCCAGAAGGCGCGCGGCGACTGAATGATGTTGCTTTCTCCGGCAACGGCGAGCCCACGATGAGCCCGGAGTTCGCCGCCGCCATCGCGCGGGTCGGGGCAGTGCTGGCGCGGTTTGACCTCATCGGCAAAATCAAGCTGGTGTTGATCACCAACGGCAGCCAGCTCTACAAGCCGGCGGTGCAAGATGCCGTGGCGGCGATGGCGACGCTGGGTGGTGAGATCTGGTTCAAGCTCGATCGCGCCCCGCAGGATGGATTCAGCGCGGTTAATCAGGTGCAGCTTAAAGCCGCATCGGTGCGCGCGCATCTGGCGGCGGCCGCCAGCCTTTGTCCGACGTGGGTGCAAACCTGCATGTTCGCCACCGATGGCATCTTGCCGGACGAGGCGAACGTGAGCGCTTATCTGGACTACCTGGCAACGTTACGCACCGAAGGCATTCCGTTGCAGGGGGTGCTGCTTTACGGCTTGGCGCGACCCTCCATGCAGCTGGAGGCGCCGAGGCTTTCCGCTGCCCCGGCCGAGTGGATGCAGGCGCTGGCGGCAAGAATCGAAGCGATGGGGCTGCCGGTGCGACTCAGTCTTTGAGTTGCAAGCAGATGTGGTGATTTCATTTGCCGCCCCACTTTTGCCTGAGCCGGACATCCAAACAAAAAGCCCCGCTGCGGGGCTTTTTGTTGAGCATTTGATCGATCAGTGTGGCTCAGCGTGCGGCGTGCATCGCTACCGCTGCGTGAGCCGGCTCTCGATCACGCATTGCAGCAAGGCGTAGCGTTTCGTACAGCTCGGGTTTCATTTCTTTCAGGTACTCGAGGATCTGGAAATCCTCGTTATTGATCTTGCTCAGATCGACCTGCTCGACATGAACGGCGCGCAAGAGTTCGCGCACCGGGCGTGGCATGTTTCGACCGCTTTCATAGCGCGATCCGCCACTTTGCGTCACGCCAATCCTGCTCCAGAATTCCTGCTGGTTCAGGCCCAAGCGGCGACGAATCTCGCGCGGGTTCAGGGTGGATTCTTTCATTTTCAAGGGCTCCTCAACACAACTGGATAACGGCATAAACCTTGACGTCATCATAAAGTCGGGGCCGAGTTCCATACACGTAAGTATTTCCTGATGAACTTGTGATTTCTTTACGGTGCGACAGATTGAATAATTTCCATGGTGATGATTTCAATAAGCAACTAATGGCCTATCGGGCGCTGATGGCGACGAGCCCGTCACAAAAACTTGCGCATGTGATTGAATTATTTGATGAACCCGTTGCGTCGGATGAGGTGATGCAGATCCGGCGTATCCCGGTGCCCGGGCGCCCGGATCGGCCCGTACTTGTTGCACCTGATGCGCTGACGCTTCGTGCCATTGCGACCGAAGCCGGTCGTGCGGCGCTACTGCATGCGATTGCCCATATCGAGTTCAATGCGATCAATCTGGCGCTGGATGCGATTTACCGCTTTCCCGGGATGCCCGAGGCTTACTACGCCGACTGGGCGCAGGTTGCTCGCGAAGAGGCGCTGCACTTCAGCTTGCTGCGCGATCACCTGCAAACGCTCGGCTATGCCTACGGCGATTTCCCGGCGCATAACGGTTTGTGGGATATGGCGGTCAAGACCGATGACGATGTGATGGCGCGCATGGCCTTGGTGCCGCGCATTCTTGAAGCGCGCGGTCTGGATGTGACGCCGGGGATACGTGAAAAGCTCAAGCAGAGCGGCGACCTGCGCGCTTGCGAGATCCTGGATGTGATCCTGCAGGACGAGATCGGCCATGTGCAGATCGGCAACCGCTGGTTTCACTGGTGCTGCGCCGAGCGCGGACTGGAGCCGGTCGCGACCTTTGTCCGCCTGCTGCGGGATTACGATGCGGTACTGCCGCGTGGCCGGCTCAACTATTCGGCGCGGCGTGCCGCGGGCTTCAGCGATGAGGAGCTGGCGCTGATCGAGTCGATCAAGCTGTCGTGAGCGCCGCGATCCGTCGCGTGACCCTAACCGAGCTTGAGCTCCAGATCGTCGCGTTCGTTGGCGGCGTCGCGCAAGGTTGCAAGTAGCGCCGCATGCCGTTCCTGGCCGAGGTGAACCAGGGCGTCGGCGACATCGGGCCAGCGCAGCGTCAATGATCCTTCAACGTCGGCCGAAAGCAGGTCGAACAGCGCATCGAGATTGCGGCCGAAATGCACCGGCAGCGGCAGTTGCCGGGCCAACTGGTCGTAGACGTCGTCAAGGCTGTGGATATCGTGCAGTAGTACATTGGTGTGCGAGGTCATCGACGTGTCCCTTACGGCTGGCAAGCCGGTAGCTCGGTGAAGGTTTGATAATGGTCGACCGTGACGAAGCGACGACCCTGCGGCTCGAACACCAGCCGCTTGGCGCCACGCTTGCCGCCCTTGTAGTCGAGATCGGCTTCGCGGTACTGACCGCGTGGCAGCCGCTGTTCGCGATTGCCGAAGCGATCGCCGCCAATTGAATGGCCGGGCAGTGTTTGCCACAGGTTGCGCCCGGGCTTCCAGCCGGCCGCTTGGGCATCCCGCTTGGTGACATAACGCTCGGGCAGGGCGCCGCTCTTGGCGAGGCTGGAGAGCGCGGTGGCGAGTTCGCTGCGGTCCAGTCCTTGCGATGCGGCGAAGGTGTTGGCGACGTCGTCGCAGCGCGGTGCGGCCCAGGCGGGCAGGGCCGCCGCCAGCAGAAGGCCCAGTAACATCAGACGCATGAGGGTTCCGTTGCGGGTTTACGGGGATGGCTCAGGTGGATTCGGCGTTCAGCGGTGTCAATAGCACCAGTTTGAGTGCTTCATGATCGATCAGCTTGAACGACAGTTGATGATAGACGAGCAGGCCATCGTCCGGGTGCGCAAAGGCACGTTCGCCTCCCTGGCGTTCGAGCACATCATGGCGACGCCAGTACTCGGCAAATTCGGCACTGGCCTGTGATAGCCGGGCGATCAGTTCGAGCAGCTGGCCATCGTCGACGATGGCGCGGGTATCGGCGCGGAACTCGGCGGCAAGGCGGCGCGCGCGGATTTCCCAATCGACCACCAGGGTTTTCGCCGCAGGATCGAGGAAAACGAACGCCAGCAAATTGGGGGGTGCACCTTCGCTTGGTGTCGCACTCAACCATTCGCCAAAAAGATGGGCGGCCGGGGTGTTCCAGGCGAGCACATCCCAGCGCCGCCCCAATACATAGGCTGGCCCGGCAAAGCCGCGCAGCGCGGCTTCGAGTACGCCGGGGGAAACATCGTGCTCGGCGCGCAGTTGCTGCGGATCGTGTCGCTCGGCGAGTTCGAACAGATAGGCGCGCTGCGATCGGTCCATGCGCAGCGCGATGGCCAATCGATCAAGCGCATCGGCCGAGACGCTGATCTCCCGGCCTTGCTCGATCCAGGTGTACCAGGTCGGGCTGATGCCGCAGAGTTGGGCGACTTCTTCGCGCCGCAGCCCGGCGGTGCGACGGCGTGCGCCGGCGGGGAAGCCGAACGCCGCCGGCTCGCATTGCTGGCGCAAACTCATCAGGAAGTCGCCGAGTTCCTTGCGGCGAATCGACGCGCTGGTGGACATGTTCGGCCTTTGGCTGTTACTGGTTATACCAGTATAAATGCTAAACTTGTTCCAGTATCAAAACGCCTCTAACCTAGCCTCAATCAGGAACGGGGCTGCGATGCTGGCCTCAGCCTGCGGTGGCTGCCGTAGCGTGATCCAGGTCACGCTGCATCTTGGGTGGCGCGGTATTATCATGCCGTGAATTCACGGTTTTCTTCTGGAACGAACATGGCCGCACAGACGCTTTACGACAAACTCTGGCATTCGCACGTAGTCAGCGAGGAAGCCGACGGTACCTGTCTGCTCTATATCGATCGCCACCTGGTCCACGAAGTGACCAGCCCGCAGGCGTTCGAAGGACTCAAGCTCGCCGGCCGCAAGCCGTGGCGCATTCATTCGGTGGTCGCGACCGCCGACCACAACACGCCGACCGATCATTGGGAACTGGGCATCACCGATCCGATTTCGCGCCAGCAGGTTGAAACGCTGGATGCCAACATCAAGGAATTCGGCGCGCTTGCCTATTTCCCGTTCAAGGACAAGCGTCAGGGCATCGTCCACGTGGTCGGCCCGGAAAGTGGTGCAACGCTGCCGGGGATGACCGTCGTCTGTGGCGACAGCCATACCTCGACGCACGGTGCCTTTGGTGCCTTGGCGCACGGCATCGGCACGTCCGAGGTCGAGCATGTGATGGCGACGCAGTGCCTGGTGGCGAAGAAATCCAAGGCAATGCTGGTACGCGTTGACGGCCAGTTGGGTCGCGGCGTGACCGCCAAGGATGTCGCCTTGGCCATCATCGGCAAGATCGGCACCGCTGGCGGTACCGGCTATGCGATCGAGTTTGGCGGCAGTGCGATTCGCGGTCTCTCGATGGAAGGCCGGATGACCTTGTGCAATATGGCGATCGAAGGCGGCGCCCGTGCCGGCATGGTTGCGGTCGATCAAACGACGATCGACTACGTCAAAGGCCGGCCGTTCGCACCGACGCCGGCGCAGTGGGATGCCGCCGTCGCCAACTGGCGCACCTTGGTGTCCGATGATGGCGCCGTGTTCGATGCCGTGGTCGAGTTGAAGGCCGAAGAGATTGATCCGCAAGTGACTTGGGGTACTTCGCCCGAGCAGGTGTTGTCGGTGAATGGCCGCGTGCCGGATCCGGCCGAGCAGACCGATGCGGTGAAGAAGGACAGCTACGAGCGCGCACTGGCCTATATGGGCTTGTCGGCCAACATGCCGATTACCGATATTCCGGTCGACAAGGTGTTTATCGGCTCCTGTACCAATTCGCGGATCGAAGACTTGCGCGCCGCCGCTTCGGTGGTCAAGGGCAAGAAGAAGGCCGATTCGGTCAAACTGGTGCTGATCGTCCCGGGCTCGGGTCTGGTGAAGGCACAAGCCGAGGCCGAAGGATTGGACAAAATCTTCATCGATGCCGGTTTTGAGTGGCGCGAGCCGGGTTGCTCGATGTGTCTGGCGATGAATGCCGACCGGCTGGCGCCAGGCGAGCGTTGCGCCTCGACCAGCAACCGCAACTTTGAAGGCCGTCAGGGGCAAGGGGGGCGTACCCATCTGGTCAGCCCGGAAATGGCCGCCGCTGCGGCGATCGCCGGTCATTTCGTCGATGTACGCACTTTTGCGTAAGTCGGCGCTCTAACCCTTTTTAAGATTTGCTGGAGTTTGCAATCATGAAATCGATTTTCCTTATCGCCGTCGTTGCCGCATTGACCCTGTCGGGCTGTAACACCATGAAAGGGTTTGGCCAGGACGTGCAGAAGGTCGGTGGCAAGATCGAAAACGCCGGTAGCAAATAATTCGGTTGCCACGGCCGGCATGCGTGCCGCCGTGGCCGCGAGGAATCCGCAATGAAAGCCTTTACCCAATTGAATGGTCTGGTTTGTCCGCTCGATCGCGCCAATGTCGATACCGATGCGATCATCCCGAAGCAGTTTTTGAAGTCGATCAAACGCTCGGGCTTTGGCCCGAATCTGTTTGATGAATGGCGTTATCTCGACCACGGTGAGCCGGGCATGGATAACAGCCAGCGCGCGATCAATCCGGAGTTCGTGCTCAACTTCCCGCGTTTCTCCGGCGCGCAAGTGCTGCTGGCACGTGACAACTTCGGCTGTGGTTCGAGCCGGGAGCATGCGCCGTGGGCAATTGATGACTACGGTTTCCGCGTGGTGATCGCGCCGAGCTTCGCCGACATCTTCTTCAACAACTGCTACAAGAACGCCTTGCTGCCGATCGTGCTGCCGGCGGGGATTGTCGATCAGCTTTTCGCCGAGTGCGAGGCGCAGGAAGGCTATCGCCTGAATGTGGATCTGGAAACGCAAACCGTGACCACGCCGTCGGGGCAGTCGTTCGGTTTTGAGATCACCGCGCACCGCAAGCATTGTCTGTTGAACGGGCTCGACGAAATTGGCTTGACGCTGGCCCATGCCGACGAAATTCGCAGCTTTGAAGAAAAGCATCGCGAAGCGAAGCCCTGGCTGTTTGTCTAGCCGGTTTGGGTTGCGAAAAATTGGGGGAGGTCAATACGGCCTCCACCTGATTTGTCGTATAGTTATATGTTTTCTTGCCTACCCGGAAAGAGTAAAACCATGATCCTGCATAAATTCAAAAATCAAGCCGATCTCGACCGCGCTGCCGCCGACCTGTTCATCTCCGTTGTTCGCGCCAAGCCGAATGCCGTGCTCGGCATGGCTACTGGCGGTACGCCGGTTGGCCTGTATAAAGAGATCGTCAAGACCTACCAGCAGGGCCTGGTCAGCTTCAAGGAAGTCACGACCTTCAACCTCGACGAATACGTCGGCCTGCCGGTGACGCATCCGGAATCGTATCGCAGCTTCATGCAGACGAATCTGTTCGATCACATCGACATTCAGTCGCAAAACACCCACGTGCCGAACGGCAATGCCGACGATATCGATGGCGAAGGCCGCCGTTACGACGAAGCGATTTACCAGCAAGGTTCGGTCGACATGCAGCTGCTGGGTATCGGCGGCAACGGCCATATCGGTTTCAACGAGCCGGACGACGAACTCTCGCGCTTCACCCACAAGGTCACGCTGAAGCAAGCTACGCGTGAAGCCAACAAGCGCTTCTTCAATTCGATCGACGAAGTCCCGACGCACGCGATCACCATGGGCATGGGCTCGATCCTGCATGCCAAGGCGATCCTGCTGGTCGTGAAGGGCCAGGAAAAGGCCGAGATTCTTGATCGCACGCTGAACGGCCCGATCACCACCCAGGTGCCGGCATCGTTGCTGCAAACGCACCCGCGCGTGATCGTGATGACCGACTGCGATGTGACCTACAAGGTTTCGCACTCGTAATCGACTGCGCAAACAAAAAGCGGGAGCGATCCCGCTTTTTATTTGCCCGCTATTCGTAAATATACAATATCAATATAAAAACAGACTCATTGGATTTGCTGTATGGCACTGAATAAACAGGCATCGGCGATTGTGCTCGCCGCTACACTATTTCCCGCACCGGCCGTATTGGCCGCAGGTACGCAGGCTGATGCTGGCAAGGTCGCGACCAAGGCCAGCGGCTCTGAAGAAGCACAAATGCTTTTCTGGAGCAGTATCAAGGACAGCAAGGACTCGGCCGAATTTCAGGCGTACCTGGATCAGTACCCGAACGGTGTGTACACCAAGCTGGCCGAGATTAAGCTTGCCAAACTAAAAAAACAGCCGAGCGTTGTTGCGGCGGCTAGAGTGTCAACCGCATCGCTTGGTACGACTGCGGCTCCGGGTGGCGCGGGTGAGCTCAAATATCGGGTTAGCTACGGTAGTGGCCGGGTGCAGGCGCTGATCTTGCGCTTTGATGGCAAGGCGTGGGTCAGCAATGATCCGGTCGACCGGCATGGATGTCTGTTAGGGGCGATTACCGACATTGCTTCCGGTTTGGGCGTGCTTGATGCGCAGCAGTTGCTCGACGAGGCCGCGAAGGGATTGGGTGTTGTCTATAAGCGTAAGGTCTTCAACTATAGCGGTATTCAGGCGCAGAGCTGGTACAAGTACACGCAGGCGGTGGACGATGGCGGCCTGACTCGGTTGAAAATCGAAGGGAATGAGCGTGGCGTGGCGCGCAGCTATACGCGCTATGGGAGTGAATTCGTCATCAGTGTGGCGATTGATTCGCGACGCGGCGTATTAACGTCGATTCAGTCCCTCTTTACGGAGGGCGGTCTTCGTGCTTCGTGTGACGTGATGCTCGCCGACTAGGTATTCCAATTGCGCCGCTTGGCGGTGTACGTTTCAACACTAAGAGTGAGCAAGACTATGAAAGTACTGATTCTGCCCGGTGACGGCATTGGCCCCGAGATCGTTGCGCAAGCCAAAAAAGTGCTCAACGCACTGCAAAAAGACGGCCTGAATGTTGAGCTGAGCGAAGCGCCGCTCGGTGGTGCCGCCTACGACGCCTACGGTGCGCCGTATCCCGAGTTCACCCAGAAGCTGGCGCGCGAAGCCGATGCGATCTTGCTCGGTGCCGTTGGCGGCCCGCAATACGATCAGCTTGATCGCCCGCTGCGCCCGGAGCGTGGCCTTCTGGGGATTCGCAAGGATCTGGGCCTGTTCGCCAATCTGCGTCCGGCCATTCTGTACCCGGAACTCGCCAACGCCTCGACCTTGAAGCCCGAAGTCGTATCGGGCCTCGATATCCTGATCGTGCGCGAGCTGACCGGTGACATCTATTTCGGCCAGCCGCGCGGTATCCGCATCAACGAAGCCGGCGAGCGCGAAGGTTTCAACACCATGCTGTACGCCGAGTCGGAAATCCGCCGGATCGCCCACGTCGCGTTCCGCGCGGCGCAAAAGCGCGGCAAGAAGCTGTGTTCGGTCGACAAGGCCAATGTGCTCGAGACGACCGAGTTCTGGAAAGAAATCATGACCGACGTCGCCAAGGAGTATCCGGACGTCGAGCTCAGCCATATGTACGTCGACAACGCGGCGATGCAGCTGGTGCGCGCGCCGAAGCAGTTCGATGTGATGGTCACCGGCAATATCTTCGGCGACATCCTCTCGGATCAGGCGTCGATGCTGACCGGTTCGATCGGCATGCTGCCGTCGGCGTCGCTCGACCAGAACGGCAAGGGCCTGTACGAACCGAGCCATGGTTCGGCGCCGGACATCGCCGGCAAGGACATCGCCAATCCGCTGGCGACAATTTTGTCGCTGGCGATGATGTTGCGCTATAGCCTGAACGCCGAAGCCGCTGCGGTTCGCGTCGAGAACGCCGTCAAGGCCGTGCTCGCCAAGGGGCTGCGCACCGCCGATATCTATGAAGCGGGCACCGAGAAGGTGAGCTGCTCGCAGATGGGCGATGCGGTGGTTGCGGCACTGTAAAACGCGCGACGCGTGTAAAAAGGCGCCGCCTGGCGGTGCCTTTTTCATTTTCATGACCGGGGCTTCCGTTGCCGGGCTGTTCCGGGGGGCGAAGTGCCGATAGTCACCGGGATAGTCCACGAGCCAAAAAAAAGGCGACCGAAGTCGCCTTTCAAGTTCTCGTATCTAGGTAAAGCGTTAAAACCCGGTCCAAGTCCCGAACAGCAGACGGTAGCTGTCAGCATCGACCGCATTACCGTATGACGTTCCGTAGTTGGCACCGATACTGCCGTTTTTGCCGTTCATCGCGTAGCGACCCTGGACATAAGCGACGGTATTGTTGGACAGCGTGTAGTTCCATTGGCCGTAAAGCACATTGGTGTCGCTGTCGTCGATGGTGTTACCGGCGGCGTTCTCCGCCTCGGTGAAGTAGTTGTACGTCAGGCCGACCGTGTGCTTGCCGGCCGAATAGATGCCCTGCAGCCAGTACTGTTCCTGTTGCGGGCCGGCAAAGGAGTTGCAGCCGGCGCCGGCCTGGCAATCCCACGACTTGTAGCCGCCTTTCACCGTGAACGTGCCGAAGTTGTAGCCGCCGGCGACCATATACATCTTGTCTTTCGCGTCGCCGCCGTCGTTACGGGTTTCCTGGTACGAGGCGTCGACCATGAAGCCGGCGTTGTTGTAGCCGGCGGTGACGTCGTAGAAATACTCGCTCGAACGCCCGTCGACCTGGTTGTTCTGGCCGCGGAACGAATACTGGCCCGAGAAGGTGAAGCCGCCCCAGTTCGGCGAATCGTAGTTGATCGCGTTGTCCGGGTTGAAGCCGATCACGCCGATTTCGGCCACGTGCATGGCGCCGCCGAGATTGCCGTACGGCCAGTCGAGCTTCAGATACGTTGGCGAATAGATCTTGCCGAAGCGCAGCGTACCCCAGTCACCCTGCCAGCCGCCCCAGGCTTCGCGGTTGCCCCAGGTGCGGGCCGAGCTGCCGGTATTGAGTTCGCCGCCAGCGGCGGTGTTGTCGCGATAGTTTTCGACACCGGTCCAGATCTTCCAGATGACCTTGGAGCCATTGTCGAGTTTGTCGCTGCCGCTGAAGAAGATGCGGGGCTCGACGTCGAGTTCGATTTCGCCCTTATAGCCCTTGGCCTGCGAATCAACGTAGTAGACGTCGGATTCGATCGAGCCACCGATGGTGACCTCGGCAAAAGCTTGTGCGCTGAAGGCTGCGGATACCGCCGCAGCGAGCAAGATACGCGTGAACATGACAATCATCCTTGTTTGCAAAACGTCTCATTTTTTCGGGAACCGCCTGGCTACCGTTCTGGTCTTCTGAACTGGTGCAAGCCAACGGTATATGACGACATCATTGAGCGAAAAGGATGTTGTTAGTTTTTTGCTATCAAAACAACATTTATGATTTAGAAAGACAATTTAAGCAAAGTGGGGCCGAAGCCCCGGTCTCGGGTGAGTTCAGTAGTTTGGGAGGTCAGGCGCGACCGCGCCCGCGCCCGGCGCGAGGCACTAGCGTTGCGTCAGCGCCCGTTCGACAAAGCGCCTTGGCACGGTCGATTTGGGTACGCGGGTTTCGAACCAGCTGCGCACGTCTTCCTCCAGCCCGATCCCGTGCATGAAGTTGTACAGCGCCTTGTTCAGCGCGCGGCCCAGTGCATCGTGATCGACGCCGCTCGGGTCGACAAAGCCGACGTCGTTTCGGGCGAAGTTGCCCGGCGGCAGCGGTTCGAGCGTGACGCCGTATTCCTCCGGATTCTTGCCCACCGGCGAGTGCACGGTGCAGGCGAAGCGGTGGAAGAAGCCCGATTGAATGCAGCCGGCTTCGAACAGCTGGCGCACGTACTCAAGCGCATCGACAGTATCCTGCACGCTCTGGGTCGGGAAGCCGTACATCAGGTACGCGTGCACCAGAATGCCGGCCTCGGTGAAGCCGGCGGTAACGCGCGCGACCTGATCGACCGAGACGCCTTTTTTCATCAGCTTCAGCAGCCGATCCGACGCGACTTCAAGCCCGCCCGAAATCGCGATGCAGCCGCTGTCGGCGAGCAGCTGGCACAGCTCGGGCGAGAACGATTTCTCGAAGCGGATATTGCCCCACCACGAAATCGCCACCTTGCGCCGCAACAGCTCTTCGGCCAGCGCCTTGAGCATTTTCGGCGGCGCGGCCTCGTCGACGAAATGGAAACCGGTCTGGCCGGTTTCGGCGATGATGGCCTCGATCCGGTCGACGAGTTCCTTGGCCGATGCGGTTTCGTAGCGCGAGATGTAGTCGAGCGTCACATCGCAGAAGCTGCACTTCTTCCAGTAACAGCCGTGCGCCACGGTGAGCTTGTTCCAGCGGCCGTCCGACCACAGCCGGTGCATCGGATTGAGCATGTCGAGCAGGGAGAGGTAGCGATCCAGTGGCAGCCCGTCCCACGTCGGCGTGCCCCAGTCTTCGAACGGCACGTCGGGTTCGGGGAAGTTGACGTAGCGCACCTTGCCGTCAAGGCGCACGAAAGTGCGCACCAGCCGCTCGCGCGAGCGCTGGCCGGCCAGATGATCGAGCAGCGCCAGCAGCGGGCGTTCGCCCGAGTCGAGCGTGACGTAATCGAAGTAATCGAACACACGCGGTTCGGCCAGTTCGCGCAGCTCGGTATTGGCGAAGCCGCCACCGAGGCCGATTCTGATGTGCGGGTGATGCGCCTTGATCGTTTGCGCAATCCGGAACGCCGCGTACACCGCACCGGGGAAGGGCACCGAAATCAGTACCAGCGCGGGCTGGTGCCGTTCGATCGCCGCCAGTGTCAGCGCATGCAGTGTGTCGTCGACCAGGTTGGCCGGTGCCGCCAGCGCCTTGGCCAGCGGTTCGAAGGTCGGCTGGCTCATCGCCAGCGATTCGGCGTAGCGGACGAACTCGAAACGCGGATCGACCGCCTCGCGCAGCACGTCGGCGATATCGTTCAGATACAGCGTCGCCAGATGGCGGGCGCGGTCCTGCATGCCGAGTGCGCCGAAGGCCCACGCCAGCGGATCACCGCCTTCGTCATCGACATACACGTCAAGCGAGCCGAAGCGCGGGCCTTCCGGCAGGAAGTTGCGACTGCAGATCCGATGGCCGACGGTCGAATCACGACCCTGCAAAAAAGCGATCGTTGCCGAAATCGTCGCGTCGTAACGATCGAATTGGTCGTGGAACGACGCGACGGCGGGCGAGCGCTTGCGCGGCGGGATGGTGTCGATGTGATCGCGCAGCTTGGCGAGACCATGGCGCGACAGCAATTCGAGCACCAGCGCGAGCGCCAGATCTTCCTGCACCGCATCGACGCTATGCTTGCGCAGAAATCCGCTCAGATAGGCCGTTGACGGGTAGGGCGTATTGAGTTGCGTCATCGGCGGGATGAGTGACAGCACGCGGATCGGCTGATTCACTGCGCGGGTTTCAGCCTGTGGGGATTTGTTCATGTACAACGCCTTGCCTGTGACCGGTATGGCGCCCGCATCGACGCGGGCGCAGTGGTGTATTTTGCCAGACTCGGCGCCCCGGCATGGCGGCTTGCGCCGGCCGGCCTGTTCGCTAGCGGTTCACAAGGCGGTTTCGAGTAGCTCGATAAACCCTTGCACCTTCAGTGGCACAAAGCGGTTGCGCGGGTAATTGGCCCAGATGCCGTCGGTCATCGTGTAAGCGCCGAGCAGGCTGCGCAGCCGGCCGCTGGCGAGGTGCGCATGTACGTAGTAATCGGGCAGCTGCACCAGCCCGAGCCCGCACAGTGCGGCATCGACCAGCGCCGCGCCGCTGTTGCAGCGCAGGCGGCCGGCAACGGCGACCTCGTGCGTGCGGCCATCGGCATCCTTGAAGCGCCAGGCATTCAGCGTGCCGACCAGACACTGATGGTGCTTGAGCTCGGCCAGCGTATGCGGCTCGCCGAATTGCGCCAGATAGTCGGGCGAGGCGCAGACGTGGTGGGTGCGGCTGCCGAGCTGTTTGACCATCAACGATGATTCGTCCATCGGGCCAAGCCGGATGCCCAGGTCGTAACCGTCGGCAACAAGGTCTACCTTGCGGTTGTCGAGATTCAGTTCGGCGCTGACAGCTGGCTGGGCTTGCAGGTAGCGGTGCAGCAGCGGCGCGATCACCTGTTCGCCGTAGTACACCGGCGCGGTGATGCGCAGGTGGCCGCTCGGCCGGTCCTGCGCCTGCGAAAGCGCCTGCTCGGCTTCGCGCAGGCCATCGAGCAAAGGGCGGCAGTGGCGGTAATACAGCTGGCCGGCTTCGGTGACGCTGACCTTGCGGGTGGTGCGGTATAGCAACCGTGTCGCCAGTCTTTGTTCCAGTGCCGAGATCTGCCGGCTGATTTGCGCCACCGACACGCCCAGTCTGCTAGCCGCGGCGGTGAAGCTGTGTGTTTCGACCACGGCAACGAATTCGGTTACGCCTTCCCAGTTCATGATTGTTTCACTGCTGCAAAAATATCTTTCCATTTAGCCAGATTATCGAACGATCCGTAATAAATAGAATGAAGCCCATCCCTGAGTCCACCCACCGAGATGCCCCATGTCAACGATTCAAACGATGAAAACCCGCGCCGCCGTTGCCTGGGGCCCGAACCAGCCTTTAAGCATTGAAGAAGTCGACCTGCAACTGCCGCAAAAGGGCGAGGTGCTGGTGCGCATCGTCGCCAGCGGCGTCTGCCATACCGACGCGTACACGCTGTCGGGCATGGATTCGGAAGGTGTATTTCCGTCTATCCTCGGCCATGAAGGCGCCGGCATTGTCGAAGCGCTGGGTGAAGGCGTGACCAGTGTCGCCATCGGCGATCACGTGATTCCGCTGTACACGCCCGAATGCGGCGAGTGCAAGTTCTGCAAGTCGGGCAAGACCAATCTCTGTCAGGCGATTCGCGCGACGCAGGGCAAGGGTCTGATGCCCGACGGCACTACGCGCTTCTCCAAGGACGGCAAGCCGATTTACCACTACATGGGTACGTCGACGTTCTCCGAATACACCGTGCTGCCGGAAATTGCGCTCGCCAAGATCAACAAGGCCGCGCCGCTCGAGGAGGTCTGCCTGCTCGGTTGCGGCGTCACCACCGGCATGGGCGCGGTGATGAATACCGCCAAGGTGAAAGAGGGCGATACCGTGGCGATCTTCGGCCTCGGCGGCATCGGCCTGTCGGCGGTGATCGGCGCCAAGATGGCCGGTGCGTCGCGCATCATCGGCATCGACATCAATACCAGCAAGTTCGAACTGGCCCGCCAGCTCGGCGCGACCGACCTGATCAATCCGGCCGATTTCGACAAGCCGATTCAGGACGTGATCGTCGAGATGACCGACGGCGGCGTCGATTTCTCGTTCGAATGCATCGGCAACGTCAAGGTGATGCGCTCGGCGCTCGAGTGCTGCCACAAGGGCTGGGGCGAGTCGGTGATCATCGGCGTCGCCGGCGCCGGCGAGGAAATCAGCACCCGGCCGTTCCAGCTCGTCACCGGGCGCGTCTGGCGCGGTTCGGCCTTTGGCGGTGTGCGCGGTCGCAGCGAGCTGCCCGACTACGTCGAACGCTATCTGAAGGGCGAATTCCGCCTCGACGATTTCATCACCCATACCATGCCGCTCGATGACATCAACACCGCGTTCGAGCTGATGCACGAGGGCAAGTCGATCCGCTCCGTCATCCACTACGCAAAGTAATCGCCATGGCCGATACCCTGGAACTGATCTCGAGCAACTGCGTGTTTGGCGGCTGGCACAAGCGCTATCGTCATCAATCGTCCGCAACCGGCACGGCGATGACCTTTGCGATTTATCTGCCGCCGCAGGCACAGGGCGGCACTGTGCCGGTGCTGTACTGGTTGTCCGGCTTGACGTGCACCGACGAAAACTTCGCCACCAAGGCCGGCGCGCAGCGCGTGGCGGCCGAGCTGGGGATGGCGCTGGTGATGCCCGATACCAGTCCGCGCGGCGAAGGCGTTGCCGACGATGACGGCTACGATCTGGGTCAGGGCGCGGGGTTCTACGTCAACGCGACGCAGGCACCATGGGCGGCGCATTACCGGATGTACGACTATGTGGTCGACGAGTTGCCGGCGCTGGTGGAGACCCATTTCCCGGTGACGCAGCAGCGCGCGATCAGCGGCCATTCGATGGGCGGCCACGGTGCGCTGATGATTGCCTTGCGCAATCCGGGGCGCTACAGCTCGGTGTCGGCGTTCGCGCCCATCGTCAATCCGAGTCAGGTGCCGTGGGGGCAGAAGGCCTTCGCGCATTATCTGGGCGAGGATCGCAGCAGCTGGCTCGCGTATGACAGTTGCCACCAGCTCGGCGTGGCGCTGGAACGGCTGCCGATGCTCGTCGATCAGGGCGAACAGGACGGCTTCATGCCGCTGCAGTTGCAGCCCGATGCGCTCGCCGTGGTCGCGCGCCGGAACGACTGGCCGTTGACGCTGCGCCGCCAGCCCGGCTACGACCACAGCTATTACTTCATCGCCAGCTTCATCGAGGATCACCTGCGCTTTCATGCGCGGTTCTTTGCCTGACCGCAACGCGCCCCGGGCCCGGAATCAGCATCCCCTAGCCCCGGCGCCGCGGTCGGGGTGCGCGCTTCACCGCTCGGCCGACTCCGGATTGCCCGAGGCGGGGATGCCGTGCTCCCCCTTGTGCTTCACCCATAGCCGCTGCGGGCCGGGACCCTTGTTGCCTAGCTCGTCATATGGATTGCGGAGCCGGCAACGATCAATCGACAGGCAGCCGCAGCCGATGCAGTCGTCCAGACTGTCGCGCAGTTTTTGCAGTTGGGTGATGCGTTCATCCAGGTCGGATCGCCAAAGCGCGGACATCCGTTCCCAGTCCGCCCGGCTTGGCGCCGATGCCGGCGGCAGGCTGGCCAGCGCCGCCTCGATATCGGCCAGCGCAATGCCGACCCGCTGGGCGACGCGGATCACCGCAACGCGGCGCAATACATCCCGGGCGTAGCGGCGCTGGTTGCCGGCGGTGCGGCTGCTGCTGATCAGGCCTTTGCTTTCATAAAAGTGCAGCGCCGACACCGACACGCCGCTGCGGCGTGCGACTTCACCAACGGAGAGCGTGGGCTGGATGCCCGCATGCTCGAGTGACATTTTTTGTCGACTCCTCTTGACCTCAACTTAGCTTGAGATTCTACGCTGGGTACGGATTCATCCCCTACGCACGTTTCAGGAGATTCTCGACATGACGATCGAACCGACTACCCTGGCTTCTTCCTCCGTCTTTCGCATCGACCGGTTTGCGGTTCCCGCCGATGCGCTCGCGCGATTCGTTGCCCAGTTGCACAGCATCGACCGCTTGCTGGCCGATATGCCCGGGTGCAAGCAACATCAGGTGTTGAGCCGGGCCGACGAGGCCGAGGCGTTCAATGTGATGACCATCGTCGAATGGGCCAGCGAGGAGGCGATGCGCTCGGCCAAGGCCGTCGTGCAGCAGCACTATGCCGAGGCGGGGTTCGATCCTGCTGCGTTCATGCGCGAACTGGGTGTCCGGCCCGATTTTGCCAACTACAAAGCCATTTGAGCTGAGGGTGGACAATGATTTTCGAGTTGCCCGGCATTATCCTGTTTACCGAAAATTACGCCGAATGCGTTGCTTTTTATCGTGATGCCTTGGGACTGCCCGACGTCTTTTCCAAGCCCGGACTGACTGCGCTGAATTTTGGTGGCGCCTATTTGATGATCGAAACCGGCGGCGTGGGCGGGGCAGGTCAGAAGAGCGTGGGCGAGAACCCGACGATCCTGCGTTTCAATGTCCGCGATGTCGGCGAGGCGGCGTCAACGTTGCGGCGTCAAGGCGTGGCCGTTGAGATCAATCACTTTGACTGGGGTGTGGTTGGATGTTTTTGCGATCCGGATGGCAATCGTTGCGAGCTCAAGGATCACTCCGCCAATTTTCATGCGTTGACTCGGTAAGTGCTGAAACGCCACGGCCGCGCCCGCTGTCTGCTCTGGCGTGACTGGGGAAAGGAAAAAATATGAATGGCCCGTAACGGTCAGGACGATGCGGCAAGTCGCATTATTTGCGATGTCGCCGCGCGCCTGCACGCGGCACAATCGCGTCTCCGGCCGGATCTGGTGCCGCTGTCGACGTGGTTCGCATCGCTGACGCAGGCCGCCGAGGCGCGCGGCGGGGTTTTCCGCGAGGCCGGTGCGGTTGTCGCCGATCTGCTCGCCGCGCCGCAGGACACCGTTGTCCTTCATGGCGATCTCCATCACGGCAACGTACTGGATGCCGGTGCGCGCGGCTGGCTGGCGATCGACCCCAAGGGGCTGATCGGCGAGCGCGGTTTCGATTTCGCCAACATCCTTTGCAATCCCGATCATGTGCTGGCGACTTCGCCGGGCCGGCTGAACCGGCAGGTCGCGGTGATCGCCGAGGTCGCCGGTCTGGAGCGCCAGCGCCTGCTCGCGTGGGTTGCCGCGTGGGCCGGCTTGTCTGCGGCGTGGCACCTCGAAGACGGCGGCGAGGCGAAGACCGCACTGACAGTGGCTAAACTTGCGCTGGACGCGACACGCATCGGCTGACCGTTCCGGATGGCCTGCTGGCATTTAACAGGAACACACATGGCACAGAACATTTATGACACCCCGGCCTTCTTCGAGGGTTACAGCCGGCTTGGCCGCTCGGTCGACGGTCTGGCCGGTGCGGCGGAGTGGCCGTCGCTGCAGGCGCTGATCCCCGATCTGCGCGGGCTGCGCGTTGTCGATCTCGGTTGCGGCTTTGGCTGGTTCTGCCGCTGGGCTGCCGGGCAGGGCGCGGCGCAGGTGCTGGGACTCGATGTGTCGGAGAACATGCTGGCGCGGGCGAGATCGGCCACCACCGAGGCGGCGGTGGCCTATATGCGGGCCGATCTGGACGATCTGACCCTGCCGGATGCGGCGTTCGATTTTGCCTACAGCTCGCTGGCGCTGCACTACGTTGCGGACATCGCCGGCTTGCTGGCCCGGCTGCATCGCGCGCTCGTGCCCGGCGCACGGGTGGTGTTTTCGGTCGAGCACCCGATCTATATGGCGCCGGGCGCGCCGGGCTGGGTGGTCGATGCTGAAGGGCACAAGACCTGGCCGGTGGACGGCTATTCGGTCGAGGGAGTGCGCACGACGAACTGGCTGGCGGACGGTGTGATCAAGCATCACCGCAGCATCGGCACCTGGATCAATACCTTGCTGGCTCAGGGTTTCACGATTAGCCATATCGAGGAGTGGTCACCGACCGATGCGCAGATCGCCGCGCTGCCGGCGCTGGCGGAAGAGCGCGAGCGGCCGATGTTCCTGTTGCTGGCCGCGCAACGCTCGGACTGAACTGTCCATTGGTGCCGCTGGCCCGGCGCGGGCCCGCCGGGCCGGATGCTCAGGGGGCGAGCGCAAAGACCTCGTTCTCGGCCTCGTTGACCGCCCTGGTGTCCATGCGCTGGCGCAGCATGTCGCACAGCGTCCGGCGTATCCACGCGTGGCGCAGGTCGTGATGATGGCGGGCGTGCCAGAACAGCGTGTAGTCGAGTTCGGGTAGCCCGATATCCGGCGTCGGCAGGATGGTGAAGGGGGTGATCAGCCGGTAGTGGTGCAGCAGGTGGGCGGGCGCCGTCATGATCAGGTCGCTGCGCGACACGACCTCCAGCGATGCCCAGAAATGCGGCGTCAACAGGCCAAGCCGGCGCTGCCGGCCGTGCGCGGCCAGCGCGGCATCAACGACGCTGCGCATGTCGCTGCCGAGCGAAAGTTCGGTGTGCGGCCAAGCGCAGTAATTCTCGATGCTCATTCCGCCTTGTTTGAGCAGCGGGTGGCCGTCGCGGACCGCGCAGAGGAAATCGTCGCAAAACACCCGGCGCTGGTAAATCTCGGCTGGTGCGCTGCGGGCGACGCCAAACGCCAGATCAACGCCGCCATCGGCGATCGTGCCCAGCGTGTCGTCGTTCCAGCCGCAGACCTCCAGCATCAGCCCCGGCGCTTGCTGGCCCAGATGGACGAGGACATCCGGCAGCAGCGAGCAGATGACATTGCTGGTGATTGCCAGCCGGAACGTGCCCGATGCCTGGGCCGGATCGAAGCTCACCGGCGCGATCAGCGCCGACATCTGCTCCAGGATGCGTTGCAGCGGCTCGCGCAGCCGTTCGGTGCGCGCCGTCGGAATCATGCGGTTGCCGTTCCGGACGAACAGCGGGTCGTTGAAGATGGCCCGCAGTCGTGCCAGCGACCGGCTCATTGCCGATTGGGTCACGCCGCAGGCATCGGCCGCCGCCGTCACGCTGCCGTGGCGCAACAGCTGGTCGAGCGTGGCCAGAAGATTGAAATCGACCTGATGCAGTTCCGGTATCGACATGCGACCTTCCCGAGTGTTGTTTCATTCTGAATGGGTGTGGCATGCATTGGTCATGCGTCGCGCGCATGACCTGTATCGCGGCAACGGCATGGCCTGTATGCCATTGGCTTATTAGAGTGCATCGTACCCGGTTCGCCCCTGCGAGCCGAATGAGGGGAGACGATGAAAACGGTATTGATGGTGATGGCACTGACGGGCTTGAGCCTGGCTCTGCCGGCGCACGCCGGCCGGAGCGATGACGAAGCCGCCATCCGGCAGGTGGCTAGCGACTATCTGGCGAGCTGGTACGCCGGCGATGGCAAGAAAATGGCGACGACGCTGCACCCGAAGCTGGTCAAGCGCACCCTGCCGGCGGCACCCGGTGCCGCAGTTGTCGACACGAACGCCGACGCGCTGGTCGCGGCGACCAAGGCCGGTGACGGCAAGCCTGCGGCGGGAGAAAAACCGCAGCCGGAAGTGAACGTGCTCGACGTGTACGGCAATGCCGCGGTCGCCAAAGTGACCGGGACGCAGTGGATCGAATACCTGCAGCTGGGGCGCATCCAGGGCCAATGGAAAATCATCAACGTGATGTATGGAGCGCGCCAATGAACCGGCTGAATGCGATAGGTCTGGCGCTGATCATGGGCACGGCCAGTCTCGGGGCCAATGCGGTGCCGTGCGAGCCCGCAACCTGTGCGGCGCTCAAGGCGGTGGCGCTGGACTACATCGATGGCTGGTATGACGGCAATGCGGCCAGAATGAAGCAGGCGCTGCATCCGCAGTTGGTCAAGCGCGCGCTCGGCCCTGCGGGCAACGAGGACAACCTGAACGAGATGGGCGCCGACGGGCTGGTTTTTTATACCGGCAAGGGCATCGGCGCTACGACCGTTCCCGCGCTGCGCCGCGCCGAGGTGACCGTGCTGGACGTCAGCGGCAACATGGCAGCGGTCAAGGTGGTCGCCACAGACTGGGTCGATTATCTGCAGCTGGGCCGTGTCGGCGAGAACTGGAAAATCGTCAATGTGGTGTGGGAGCGGCATCCGGCAGCGAAGTAGCCGAACGGCGCCCTGCAAAGCCCCGGCCAGGCCGGGGCTTTCTTCTTCAAGGGTGGCGGGGCCGATCAGTCCCAGTGCGGGGCGAAATCCGGATTGGCGAGCCGTTCGCCACGGTCGAGTGCCGCAATCGCCGCCATATCGTCGTCGCTCAGCCGCAGCGATCCGGCTTGCAGATTGGCTTCGAGGTTGGCGCGCCGCGTCGACGATGGAATCACCGCGTAGCCCTGCTGCAGCGACCACGCCAGCGCCACCTGCGCCGCGCTGGTGCCGTGACGTTCGGCGATGCCGGCGATCACCGGATCGTGCATCACCCTGCCGTAGGCGAGCGGCATGTAGGCGGTCAGGTGGATGCCGTTGGCGCGGGCGAAGTCGACGACCTTGCGGTTTTGCAGGAAGGGGTGGATTTCGATCTGCAGCGTGGCGATGTTGTCGGCGCCGACCGCGGCTATCGCCTGCTGCAGATGGGCGATGGTGAAGTTCGATACGCCGATCTGCCGGGTCAGCCCTTGTTGTTGCGCTTCGAGCAGTGCGCTCATGGATTCGGCGACCGGAATGGTGTCGGCCGGCGACGGCCAGTGGATCAGTGTCAGGTCGACCTGATCCATCCGCAATTTGATCAGGCTGTCCTTCAGGCTCGGGATCAGCGCATCGCGGCCGAGCGATGTCGTCCAGATCTTGGTGGTGACGAACAGCTGCTCGCGGGCGATGCCGCTCTCTGCGATCGCCTGGCCGACGTCGGCTTCGTTGCCGTAGATCTGCGCGGTGTCGATATGGCGATAGCCGAGTTCGAGGCCGGTGCGGACCGAGTCGATCACGGTCTGGCCCTGAAGGCGGAAGGTGCCGAGGCCGATCTTGGGCATGGTGTTCATTCGTATGTTCTCCGTGGTTGGTCAGCAGTCGGCAGTTGCCGGCTGCAAGGTAAGCGGGGTGCGGCGGTCGAGGCGGCCGCTCAGGACGGTCAGGCCGAAAGCACCGAGTACGATCAGTGCGCCGATCCACGGCGTATGCATCAGCCCGAGGTGCTCGACGATGGCGCCGCCGACCGAGGCGCCGATGGCGATGCCGACGTTGAACGCGGCGATGTTCAGCCCCGACGCCACATCGACGGCGTGCGGCGTGTAGTGCTCGGCCTGCTTGACCACGTAGACCTGCAGCGCCGGTACGTTACCGAAGGCGACCACGCCCCAGGCGAGGATGGTGACGACGATCAGCCACTTGTTCGTGGCGGTGAACGTCAGGACCAGCAGCACGACTGCGAGCAACAGGAAAATCAGCTTGAGCGAGGCGATCGGGCCGTGGCGGTCGGCCAGCTTGCCGCCCCACAGGTTGCCGAAGGCGACCGCGATGCCATAGACCAGCATCACCAGGCTGACCGCGTTGCCGCTGAAGCCGGCGACGTCCTGCAGGATCGGTGCGAGGAAGGTGAAGGCGGTGAACGAACCGCCGTAGCCGACCGCCGTCATCGCATAGGCGATCAGCAGCCGTGGCTGGCCGAGCACCTGCAGCTGCTGCAGCACCGGCGCCGGTGGCGTATTGCGGATCGTGTTCGGCAGCAGTACGGCGATGCCGGCGACGGCGATCACGCCGAGCAGTGAGACCGCGAGGAAGGTCTCGCGCCAGCCGAAGTGCTGGCCGATGAAGGTGCCCAGCGGTACGCCGGTGACCAGCGCGACGGTCAGGCCGGTGAACATGATCGCGATGGCGCTGGCGGCTTTTTCCTTCGGCACCAGGCCGGTGGCGATGGTCGAGCCGATCGAGAAGAACACGCCGTGCGCCAGCCCGGTCAGGACGCGGGCGACGATCAGCGACTCGTAACCGGGCGCACGCCAGGCGAGCAGATTGCCGACGGTGAACAGCGCCATCAGCGCCAGCAGCAGCGTCTTGCGCGGCAGCTTGCCGGTCAGCGCGGTCAGGATGGGGGCGCCGATGGCGACGCCGATCGCGTACAGGCTGACCAGCAGGCCGGCCGACGGTAGGCTGACGTGCAGGTCGGCGGCGATGGTGGGAATCAGCCCGACGATGACGAACTCGGTCGTGCCGATGGCGAAGGCGCTGATCGTCAGCGCGAACAGGGCAAGGGGCATGGTGCTACTCCGTGATGGATGCCGTGAAGCGATGCCCCGCAGTGTCCCGGTTTTACATTTGCAGATTAAGATAGGTGTGTGGATAAGATATTTGACTGAAAATCAACAATGAAGACGACACTCGACGAATTGCAGGCGTTTACCCGCGTGGTCGATGCCGGCTCGATCAGCGCCGCCGCGCTCCAGCTCGGGCAGACCGTTTCGGGCGTCAGCCGGGCGCTGGGGCGGCTGGAGGAAAAACTCGATACCACCTTGCTGCACCGGACGACGCGGCGGATCGAGCTGACCGAGGAGGGCGAGGCGTTTCTGGCGCACGCGCGCGGCATCCTCGCCGCCGTCGACGCCGCCGAGGAGCAGATCGCGCAGCGGCGGCAGCAGCCGGCCGGGCTGCTGCGCGTCAACGCGGCGTCGTCGTTCATGCTGCACGTGATCGTGCCGCTGGTCGGCGAATTCCGTCGCCGTTATCCGCAGATCCAGCTCGAACTCAATACCAACGACCAGTTCATCGACCTGATCGAAGACCGCACCGATGTGGCAATCCGCATCGGCACGCTGCGCGATTCGACCCTGCATGCGCGGCCGCTCGGCCGCAGCCGGATCCGCGTGCTGGCGAGCCCGGCGTATCTGGCCGCGCACGGCACGCCGGCCAGCGTCGCCGATCTGGCCGGGCATGCCTTGCTCGGTTTCAGCCGGATCGACCTGCTGAACCGCTGGCCGCTGCGCGACGATGCGGGCAACGACGTGCACATCCGCCCGGCCGTGGCGGCGTCGAGCGGCGAAACGCTGCTGCATCTGGCGCTGGCCGGCGAGGGCATCGTCTGCCTGTCGGACTTCATGGCCGCCGCGGCGCGGCAGCGGGGCGAACTCGTCGAGCTGTTGGCCGACGAGGCGCTCGACGTCTGCCAGCCCATCCATGCGGTCTACTACCGCAACACCCAGCTTGCATCGCGCATCGCGTGCTTTCTGGACTATGTCGAAAGCGTGATGCGGCGGCAGTTCTAGCCTGGGACACGCTCGTCTGCTTGATCGTTGCGTGCTTCCCGAAACGGCAAAGCCCGGCAAGTGTGAACCTGCCGGGCTTTGGGGTCGGGATGACGGCATCCGTCAGTCGTTCAGACCCCAGAGCGCGACGAAGGCCCGTTCGACCGAACCCGGGCGGGTCGTGTAGCGAAGGATGACCTTGCGGACGTTGCGATCGTGCCCTCGCAGATCAAGGACACGGCTGGCGCCATTGGCCGGGATGACAAACCGCATCGGGATGATGTCCCGGCCGCCAGTGGAATAAACCACCGTCATGTCCAGCATTTCGATTGCGCGTTCGCGCGTGCGCAGCTGCAGCGCCTTGAAGTCGCCGGCGCCTGCCGTGACGATGATTTCGTCATGATCGGCGGCCAGACGCACCGTTCGCTCGCCAAGCAGTTTCCAGTTGTCGGCCAGTGCGAAGGAACTGAACGACGAGAGGAAGAGGGCGGTTGCAACTAGGTGGTGTCGTCACAAGATGCGCGCCCAGATCGCAATGCAGCGAATCTGGACTGCCGCCAGGAATGACGCCGCATTCTTGGCATAGCGCGTGGCGATGCCTCGCCAGCGTTTGAGCTGCAAAAACGCATTTTCAACCAGATGCCGGTGGCGATACAGCGCCGCATCGTGTTCACGCGGCGCCTTACGGTTGCGGCGCGACGGAATCACCGTTCTCATGCCTTGCGCCGAGGCCTGAGCAACGATGGCGTCGCTGTCATAGCCACGATCAGCCAGCAGGTATTCCGCGCTCAAGCCGTCAATCAACGCGCCGCCCTGGGTGCAGTCCGCCGTCGTGCCCGAGGTCACCAAGACCCGCACCGGCATGCCGTGCGCGTCCACCGCCAAGTGCAGCTTACTGTTTAGCCCCTTTGGTCACCCCCATTGCCTGATTGCCGCCGCGTGCGCCGGCGGCATGCGGATGCACCTTGGCATGCGTGGCGTCGATCATCAGCCATTCGAAATCCGGATTGGTGATCAGCGCTTCAAGCAGGTGTGCCCAGACGCCCTTGTCACGCCAGCGACAAAAGCGGCGGTGGGTGTTCTTCCAGTCGCCATAATCGGGCGGCAAATCGCGCCATGGGGCGCCGGTACGCAAAATCCAGAACACGGCGTTGAGGAACAGGCGGTTATCTCTGGCCCGGCCGCCTGGTCTGTCCCCATGCAGAAGGACAGAGGATTAAGCGCTAAGCGCTGAATGCTGCCGTTCAAACTCGACCGGTGCCAGGTAATCCAGCGTCGAATGGCGGCGGCGATGATTGTAAAATCGGATGTAGTCGAATATATCCGCGCGGGCCTCGTCGTGACTCCGGTAGCGGGTCAAGTAAACCCGCTCCGCCTTCAACGACCGGAAGAAGCTTTCCATCGCAGCGTTGTCCCAGCAATTGCCCGCTCGTGAATGGCTCGGCACCATGCCGTGCCGTTTCAGCAACATCTGGTAATCAAACGCACAATACTGGCTGCCTCGGTCCGAATGCAGTAGCACCTCCCGCACCGGTTTCCGTCTGGCAACGGCCATCGTCAACGCAGCATGCACCAGTTCTTGCTGCATTCGATGGTGCATTGCCCAGCCGACCACGGCGCGGGAATACAAGTCCAGCACCACAGCCAGATACAGCCAGCCCTCGTCAGTACGGATGTAAGTCATGTCCGACACCCAGCGTTGATTCATCCCGGATGCGTCGAATTGCCGTTCCAGCCGATTTGGTGCCACCGGAAGCAGGTGTTGGCTGACCGGGACAGGTCGCCACCGTTTACGGGAACGTACCTTCAGCCCGCCTTGGCGCATCAGGCGGCCAACACGGTGGCGGCCACAGGCGAAGCCTTGTGCGACCAGTTCCGCATGTATCCGACGATGCCCATAGATGCCGTTGACTTCGGCATGGACCAGACGGATTTCCCGTAACAGCACGCGATTAGCCATCTCTCGCATCGAAGGCGGCCGGTTGCGCCAAGCGTAGTAGCTGCTCCGTGAGACGCGGAACAACTGGCACATGACGGCAACAGGATAACGCTCAGCAAGCGCCTGAATGGCGCGGTACTTCACTTCGTGGGCTGCGAGAAGATGGCGAGCGCTTTTTTTAGGACGTCACGCTCCATGGTGACGCGTGCTAGATCATCGCGCAGACGCTTGAGTTCGGCTGCTTCGCCCAGTTGCTTGCCATGACCAGGAAAGGCATCCATGCCCTTGAGCAGAAACTGGCGTTTCCATTTGCCCAGCAGGCCTTCGGTGATGCCGAAGGCCTGCGCCACGTGACGTAGCGGCGTGCCAGCCAGGATTTGCTCAACAGCTTCCCGCTTGAAGGACTCGGGAAAGGTACGGCGGATTTGGGTCATGAACACTCCTTGGTGGCGATTATCCACCTTAAGTTAGTGTCCTTCCGTATAGGGACAGACCACTGGCACTAGCCTTGAGTTGTCATGCGTGTCCGTAACAGGATCGTAGTTGCACAGGTTCTCGCAGGGGAAGGCTGCTAGGTTGTCGGAGCTATCTGCCTGCACCAGGTAGGTAGTTGGTAGGTCATCGGCGTCGCAGGAGTCATCGGCAGAGAGAGCTGCAAGGTTCTTCGAGCCCGTCGCCTGCATGTAACCAGTCTCTGCTGCGGTTTCTAGAGGGGCTTTGCCCGCCAATGCTCGCTGATAGAAGCCAGCCATCATCACGTCGGTAGGGCTTACGGGTTGCCCTTTAATCCGCCGATCATCATCTGCCTGCAAAATCTTGGCATAGAGCTGCCGGGCTACTGCTTCGAGCGTGTCGGGTTCTGATAGGTCAATCACTGTCGGATGGAAAACAGTGTTGTATTGAACCGTGAGGGTGTCCGCCGCAAGGTTTGCTTGTAGCAGATCGCCAGTTCTCAGACTCCGTTTGATGTACTTGCCTAGTGGCTTGCCATCGTTGAGCGGGTCGGGCGTGCCTTGGAGCATGTCGGGGACTGGCCTTGCGTACTGCCAGTTACGGGAACCCTGCCGTTTGCCGACGTACCGAGCGGGCTTCATGGTGTTGTTCATGCCTCTATGGTGAGACTTGAACTCCCTTGTTTCGAGTGAATATCCACACTCGTATCCACATGCCAAAGAAAAAGCCCTTGTTTCTCAGTAACTTACCAAGAAATCAAGGGCTTATCGTATTCTGGCGGAGAGACGGGGATTCGAACCCCGGATAGGCTATTAACCTATACACGCTTTCCAGGCGTGCGACTTAAACCACTCATCCATCTCTCCGCGATGGGAGGCCGAATAGTATCGAAGCCCGGTGCCGATGGCAAGGCTTGCGGCGTTATTTACGCGGTGACCCGTGCCGGGCGCATGCTGCGGCCGCTTAAAATCCAGTAACCAAGGCCGCTGATCAGCAGGGCCGGAATCGACGCCATCATCGTTGGCGCCAGATTCGCGATCATATGGTAGCTGGCGATGCCGAGTGCCCAGGCAAGCAGCGCGCGCACGTGCCAGCCGCCGCTGTACCAGTAGGCGCCACCGGCCTGGGTGACGGCGGCGATGTCGATTTGGCGGCGGCGGACGACGAAATGGTCGATCAGCACCACCCCGAACAGCGGCGCAAACAGCGAGCCGATCAGCAGCAGGAAGCTCTCGAAGCGCGCCAGCGGCACGAACAGTGCGATCACGGTGCAGAGGATGCCGAAAGCCAGTGCGGCGTATTCGACCCGGGTCGGGATCAGCGTGCACGCAGAGACGGCGGCCGAGTGGATGTCGGCAAAGGCCTTCTCGCTTTCATCGAGCAGGATCAGCAGCAGCGCCAACCCGCCGCCGGCCGACGCCAGCGCGAACAGCAGCGCGTTGTCGCCGCCCTGTTGCGCGAACGCCAGTGTGTAGGCGGCACCAAGCGTGCAGAACCACAGGTTGCCGATTAGGTAACCGGCCAGCGTGCCGCGGAAGGTCGAGCCCGGATCGCGGGCAAAGCGGGTGTAATCGGCCACCAGCGGCAGCCACGACAGCGGCATGGCAATGACCAGATCGATGCCGGTTCCGAAGCCAAGAGCACCGGTGCCCTGGCGGGCGAACAGCTCGGCAACGTCGTAGCTGGCGAACAGCTGCCAGGTCAGCCAGGTCGCGGCAGCCAGCAGCATCCAGATACCCCAGCGTCGCAGCACGCGACGCACGAAGCCAAGCGGGCCGAACACGGCAATCAGCGTCGAAATGCCACCAAACAGCAGCGTCCACAGCACCGGGCTCTGCCAGAGGCCCGGGTTGTCCGTGGCGCGCTGGATCAGCGCGCCGGCAGCATCGCGCATCACGACGATTTCAAAGGCGCCCCAGCCGATCAGTTGCACCAGATTGCAGATGGCCGGCAAGCCGGCGCCGCGCAGCCCCAGCGTCGGCCGTAGTGCCGACATCGTGGCCAAGCCGGTATCGGTACCGATCACCGCCACTGCGGCGAGGCAGGAAACGCCGATGACGCTGCCGATGGCGATTGCGGCCAGCGCGGCGCCGAAGCTGAGGCCCGGCACCAGCAGGGCGCCGGTCTGTAGCACCATCAGGCCGATGGCGAGCGAGAACCACAGCGACATCACGTCGCGGGCCGAAAATACGCGCCGTTCCGCAGGGACCGGTACGCGCGGATCATAGGTGCCGATCGGCTTCATCATTCATCTCCAGGGGTAGCCCGGTCTGTGCGTGCCGGGCGAAGGCAGGCATTGTCGCCGTGCTGGCGGCCAGCGACAATGAAAAACCCCGCCGGGGCGGGGTTTTGATCAAGGAGGGGACGTTCTCTTACAGGAACATCATCGCCACGGTGGCGACCACGCCACCGGTGACGCCGATGATGCTTTCCATCACCGTCCAGGTTTGCAGCGTCTGTTTTTCGGTCATGCCCAGATAGCGGTTGGCCAGCCAGAAGCCCGAATCGTTGACGTGCGACAGCACCACCGCGCCGCCGCCAATGGCGATGGTCACGGCGGCAAGTTGGGCGCCGTTCAGATTCATGTGCTCGATCATTGGCAGCAGCAGGCCGCAAGCGGTGAGCATCGCGACGGTGGCCGAACCCTGGATCACCCGGACCGCTGCGGCCAGCGTGAACGCCAGTACCGTCACCGGCAGCCCGGCACCGGCGAGCATATTGCCGAGCGCGCCACCGACGCCGGAATCCACCAGTACCTGCTTGAACACGCCGCCGGCACCGGTCACCAGAATGATGATGCCGGCTGGTTCGAGCGCGGCCGAGCAGATCTTCATGATCTGGTCACGGCTCATGCCGCGTTTGACGCCCAGCAGGTAGAACGCCGAGAGGCAGGCGAACAGGATGGCGGTAAACGGATGGCCGATAAACTGCAGCCAGTTGTAAATATCGGAATCGACTTCGACAAAGCGGGCGGCAATGGTTTTCAGGCCGACCAGCAGCAATGGCAGGATCACCAGACCCAGCGCGAGGCTGAATGACGGCAGTTCGCCCTTGTTCTCGCCCAGATGGCTTTCCTGCGCGTGCGGCGGCAGTGGCACTTCAACATATTTGGAGATGAAGCTGCCGTAGATCGGGCCGGCAAGGATCATCGCAGGGATGGCCGCAGCAAGGCCGAGGACGATCATCCAGCCGAAATCGGCGTTCAGTTGCGACGCGACCAGAATCGGTGGCGGCGCCGGGATCAGGAAGGCCTGGCAGGCAGCGATACCGGCGAACAGTGCGACGCCCAGCTTGACCACGCTGCCGCCGCCGCGACGAACCAGCGCGAACACCACACCGATCAGCAGCACGACCGCAACGTCGAAAAACAGCGGCAGCGCACAGACCAGCCCGGTGACGGACACCGCCCAGTGCGCGCGCTTCTCGCCGAACTTGCCCAGTAGCGTCAGCGCGATGCGGTCGAGTGCGCCGGTGGCTTCCATCATCTTGCCGAACATCGCGCCCAGTGCGACCACGGTGGCGACAAAGCCGAGCGTGCCGCCCATGCCTTTCTGGATGGTGTCGGCGATCTTGGCGGGATTCATCCCCGCGGCGATGCCGGCAACCATCGATACCAGGATCAGCGCCACCAGCGCGTGCAGGCGTACTTTCATGACCAGGACCAGCAGCAGGACGATGGATCCCACTGCGGTCAAAATCAACGTTAAATCTGACATAGATCGACTCCGATTGCGTTTATCAGCGTGCTTGCTTGTTTTTTGGTTTTTGTTACCGGTAACATCGTATCAACAAGCCCAGAAGCGTGCCTATTGCGGTAAACCAAAATGTGAAGCCGATCTGAGCTAGCGCAAAAATCCGTAGTCGCTGGGGCGCCCATTCAATACAAACAGGAGAACGATAGATGTCCGGGAAGAGTTACGTGGTGATGGGGGTGTCGAGCAGTGGCAAGTCGAGTATCGGCGTTGCGCTGGCGCAGGCGGTCGGCGCCAAGTTCATCGATGGCGACGATCTGCATCCGCGCGCCAACATCGTCAAGATGGGCGGCGGCACGCCGCTGAACGACGACGATCGTGCGCCGTGGCTGGAGCGGATCAACGACGCGGTATTCAGCATCGACAGCAAAAACGAAACCGGTGTCATCGTCTGTTCGGCGCTGAAGCGCAAATACCGTGACCGCATTCGCCGGGACAACAACAAGCTTGTCTTCGTATTCATGGAAGGCAGCTACGCGCTGATTCTCGAGCGGATGAAGGCGCGGCAGGGGCATTATCAGAAGGCCGGCATGCTGCAGAGCCAGTTTGACGCGCTTGAGGTGCCGGGCGAGGACGAATCCGACGTGTTGCACGTGTCGGTCGATGGTGATTTCGAGACGGTACTGGCGCGTACGCTGGCTGCGGTCCGGAATGCGGCATGAAAAAAGCCCCGCCGTGTGCGGGGCTTTTTCTCGGTGCGGCGCTGCGCGCTGTCAGGCGCGGTTTGCCGCGGCAACGCTGCCGCCCAGCGCCAGCGTATAGCCCAGATCGACGACCCGGTCGGGGTAGTCTTTGCCCGCCAAGCGTCCGAGCAGACGCTCGGCGGCGATGCGGCCGATGGCTTCGCGCGGCGTGACCACGCTGGCGAGTTGCGGTGACAGTGCCATGCCGATGTTCAGCGCGTTGTAGCCGGCAATGGCGATATCGTCGGGGATGCGCAGGCCGCGTTGCTGGCAGGCCAGCATCGCGCCCGCAGCCACGTCGTCGTTGGTGCAGAACAGCCCGTCCAGCTCGGGGTGGCGATTGAGCGCGTCATCGGCGAGCTTGCCGCCGAGGGTGAAGGTCGACGGCGCCTCGGTTTCAACCACGTGCGCGCTCAAGCCCGCAGCGCCCATGGCCTGCCGGTAGCCGGCAAGCCGCTGGTGGGTGCGGCTGTCGAGCCGGGCCGCGAGATAAACGATGTGCCGCTTGCCGCTGGCGATCATCGCTTCGGTCATGTCCCTTGCCGCCGCGGTGTGATCGAGCCCGACGGCCAGATCGATCGGCTTGTCCGGTGTTTCCATTACTTCGACGACCGGTATGCCCGCGATCTGGATCATCCGTCGCGTGCGCTCGGTATGGTGGGATTCGGAGAGGATGAGGCCATCGACGTGAAACGACAGCAGCATCGCCACACGGGCTTCCTCGATCAGTGCGTCATAGCCGAAGTGGGCATACAGCGTTTGATAGCCGGCAGGCTCGGTGACCGATTCGACGCCGCGAATCAGCGCGGAAAACACCTGGTTGGAAATCGACGGCAGGAGTACGCCGATCGCATGACTACGGGCCTTGGACAGGATGTCCGGCGCGCGGCTGGGGATATAGCCTAGCTCTTCAACCGCTCGTTGCAGCGAATCACGCAACGCTGCCGACACCTGGTTCGGATCGCGCAGATAGCGGCTGACCGTCATTTTGGTGACGCCGACCAGATTGGCGACGTCCTGCAGGGTGGGGCGCTTGGGGCGGTTCATCGGCGTATCCGGGAGCGAACGGGTTGATGTTACACGTAACATTGTCCGCTTGCGCCCATCGCGATCAAGGTCGCATGATCGGGCTGTCTGAATCTGCCTGCGGGAGCCGCAATGGCTTTGTCCCCTCGTTCACGCTTGCTGTTGTGCCGGATGTTCGCGCTTGCGGTGCTGGCGCTTGCCGCATGCAGTAGCACGCCAACCCGAACCGCCAAGCCGAAGCCGGTAGACCGCAGTCTTGCGCATATTCAGGCGCAGGGCGACGGGCGCGAAGTGGTGATGTATTCGCTCGGTTTGCTCGATGTCGGCTACCAGTTCGGTGGCAATAACCCGGAAGCCGGGCTCGATTGCAGTGGCTTGGTACGATTTGTGTACAAAAATGCGCTGGGCGTCGAGCTGCCGCGCACCGCGGCGGATATCGCCTCGCGGACGCGGCCGGTGAACGAATCGAAACTGCAGGCCGGTGATCTGGTGTTCTTCAACACGCTGGGCCGGCCGTACTCGCACGTGGGGATTTATCTGGGCGACGGCAAGTTCGTGCATGCGCCGTCGAGCCGCGGCAAGATTCGCGTCGAATCAATGGACTTGCCTTATTTTGCAAGCCGCTTTGAAGGTGGTCGGACGGTGTTTGCCAGCGGCAACTGAGTGGCTGCGGGCGAGTGGGCTCAGGCCTTGTCGGCGATGTGACGGCTGATGCCGCCCTGCAGCTGGCCCTGCTGTGAATAGCCGAGCGAGTCGTTTTGGCCGGCGGCAAGCGAATACACAAGGGTATCGAGCGCCTGCTTGCGCGAATCGATGAGCCTGCCGTTGCACTGGTTCAGCAGCGCGGCCTGGCGGACGCTTTCAAGCAGTTGCTGCCAGGCGGGAAGCAGACCGGGACGATTGGCGGACAGCCACTCGGCAATGGCCGGGCCGTTTTCGAGTCCGAGCGATGCGAAGGCGCTATTGAGCGCGTTGCCGGTTGCGTCGGCCGCGAGGGTGGCCCGTTGCTTGTCGGCAAGCAAATTGGTCAGCGCATCGGGCTGGTTGTGGGTCAGGCATTGCTGCTCGTCCTGCAGTAGCATGACGAGGGTCTTGTAGGCATCAATGGCGGCGCCCAGCAGCGCGGCCCAGTCTGGTGTGCTGTTCATGATCGGCTAGACCGCATCAACGGCCGAGCAGTTCCTTCACGCTGTCGATTAGTTTGTCGGCGACCGCATCGGCACGCACGCTGAAGCGGCCTTCGGCAATCGCCTGGCGCAGGCTGGCAACGCGCTCACTGTCGAACGGTGCGCCGCTTGCTTCGGTCTGGCTCAGTCCGGCAGCGGCCGGATTGATGCTGACGCTGAGGTCATCGGCCGGTGCGGCTTTGCCGGTCTGACTGGTGCGTTCGGTGTTGCGCAGTGGCTGCGTTACCGGCGCCCGGGTAGACGGGTCGATTTTCATGGTGGGTCCTCGTGGCCTGGGCGATACCGCCTTGGCTGATTTCTATGCGGATTATGCGCTGTATCGGCATTTGGCCAGGAAACTTTAATGAATCTGGCAACCAGTCGTCGTCGCCAGGCGGCAAGGCGCGGCAGGAAAACGCCCGGTGCGTGTTTGTGGCGCTTATGATTGAGGCTGGATCGCATCGTTGTTGCGGCCTGCGTGCTGCCGCTTCAAGGCGGCCGGCGCTTGCTGTATAGTTGCGAAATTTTGACCCGGCCCAGGGCTAGCGCCTGCGTGCGCGCCGCGGGGAGAACCGAGCAAGCATGAAAACCAATTTTCTTGATTTCGAGCAGCCTATTGCTGAGCTCGAAAACAAAATCGAAGAGCTGCGCTACGTTCAGGATGATTCCGCTGTCGACATTTCCGTCGAAATCGGTCACCTGGAAAAGAAGAGTCAGGAGCTCACCAAGAGTATCTACGCCAAACTTTCGCCTTGGCAGATTTCGCAAGTGGCCCGTCATCCGCAGCGCCCATATACGCTGGATTATCTCGGCGCGATCTTCACCGACTTTGAAGAGCTGCACGGTGATCGTTCCTTCGCCGATGACCATGCCATTGTGGGTGGGCTGGCCCGCTTCAATGGTCAGTCTGTCATGGTGATTGGTCATCAGAAAGGCCGCGATACCAAAGACAAGATCTACCGCAACTTCGGCATGCCGCGCCCTGAGGGGTATCGTAAGGCCTTGCGGCTGATGAAGTTGGCCGAAAAATTTGGTCTGCCGGTGATTACCTTCATTGATACGCCGGGGGCTTATCCGGGTATCGGCGCCGAAGAGCGTGGCCAGTCCGAGGCCATCGGCCGCAATCTCTTCGAGATGGCCAAGTTGCGCGTTCCCGTTATCGCCACCGTGATCGGTGAGGGTGGTTCGGGTGGCGCGTTGGCGATCGCCATCGGCGATGTTGTACAGATGCTGCAATACTCGACCTATTCGGTGATTTCTCCGGAAGGTTGCGCATCCATTCTGTGGAAAACCGCCGAAAAAGCACCAGACGCTGCCGAGGCGCTGGGTATTACCGCCAGCCGTTTGAAGACACTGGGTCTGATCGACAAGATCATTGCCGAGCCGGTCGGTGGCGCTCATCGCAATCACGCGCAGATGATGCTGGCGATGAAAAAAGCCATCGCCGATGCCCTCAAGAACCTGACTGACAAGCCGATCGATACACTGCTCGATACCCGTTTCGAGCGCCTGATGGGCTATGGCCAGTTCAAGGAAGTTCCGGTTCAGTAATCTGGCCGAGCGGGTGGGCGATTGCCTCACCCGCCATCGGCTCGCCGCACCGGCGCGATTATGCGTCGGCCTCTCCGGCGGGCTCGATTCGGTTGTGCTCTTGCACCTCCTGGTGCAACTGCGTGCATCGCACGGGTATTTACTCTCGGCCATGCACATTCATCACGGCCTGTCGGTGCACGCCGATGCGTGGGCTGATGCGGCCGTGGCGGTTGCCGAGAGTCTGTCCGTGCCTTGTCGGGTTGAGCGGGTGTCGGTCGATCGCCGTGCCGGTGGTGTCGAAGCTGCGGCACGGGCTGCCCGCTATGCCGTGTTCGAGCACGTTGACGCCGATGTCCTTTGCCTCGCTCATCACCAGAACGATCAGGCCGAAACCGTGTTGCTGAATGCCTTGCGTGGCAATGGTCTGGCTGGTTTGGCCGCGATGCCCGAGTCGCGCCCCTTGCCCGGCGGTCTGCCATTGCTGCGCCCCTTGCTCGATGTGCCGCGATCCGTATTGGCCGAATATGCCGAGGTTCAGGGTTTGAGCTGGGTCGATGACGACAGCAATGACGACCAGCGTTTCACCCGCAATTTCCTGCGCCATGCGATTCTGCCAGGGCTGGTGCTGCGCGATCCGGGCGTGCATGCCTCTCTGGCAAGGTTGGCGGGGCATGCGGCCGAAGCCGAAGCCTTGCTCGGGGAGTTGGCCGAGCAGGATCTGGGGGTGTGTGTGCTTGGCGGCGGGTTCGATCTGGCCGAGGCGGCACGATTGGGCGTGCGACGCAGTCGTAATGCACTGCGACATTGGCTGAGCGCACAGGGCATTGTTGCCGATGCACGTGCCTTTGAGGCGTTCATCAATCAGCTTGATTCGCCGGACGATGCGCAGCCCCAATTACGCTGGCGCGGCGAAACGATCCGTCGCTATCGGGGGCGCTTGTATCGGGTCGTCGCAGCAGGTGGTGGGCCGGTGGCCGATGTGGTTCCAGGTGAGGTGCTGGCGTTCGAGAACGGAGCTGGAAGGCTGGTCTGGCAGTCAGCGCCCGATGGCGTCAGTCGCGACAAGGCGCAGGCAGGGTGCTGGCAGTTGCGACCACGTCAGGGAGGGGAGCGCCTGCGTCTGCGCATTGATGGCCCGAATCGACCACTCAAGTTGCTGTATCAGGAGGCCGGCGTGCCGCCGTGGCTGCGTGAAACGACGCCGCTGCTGTATTGCGATGATGCGTTAATCGCCGTGCCGGGGATCGGCGTTGCGGCCGAGTTTCGCGGCGAGGGCTGGCTGCCACTGTGGCAGCCAGCGTAACAAGCAATCAGACAGACAATCAGGTCAGTAGTCGTTCCAGCACGCCGGCGTAGATCGCCGACAGCTTGGGGATGTCTTCAACGGCGACGCACTCGTTCAGCTTGTGGATCGTCTTGTTGATCGGCCCGAACTCGACCACCTCCGGGCAATACTTGGCGATAAAACGGCCATCCGAGGTGCCGCCGGTGGTGTTGAGTTGCGGCGTCAGCCCGGTGACGTCGGCAACCGAGGTCTTGATCGCCTCAATCAAGGCGCCGTGATCGGTCAGGAAGGGCTCGCCCGACAAATTCCAGGTCAGCTCGTACTCAAAACCGTAGGCATCGAGAATGGCGTGCACCTTCTGCTTGAGCGTCTCGGCGGTGTTTTCGGTCGAAAAGCGGAAATTGAACAGCGCTTCGGCTGTGCCCGGAATGACGTTGGTTGCGCCGGTGCCGCCGTGGATATTCGATACCTGCCAGGTCGTTGGCGGGAAGTAGGCATTGCCGCGATCCCACTCGGTAGCGGCGAGTTCGGCCAGCGCCGGCGCCAGCAGGTGGATCGGATTCTTGGCCAGGTGCGGATAGGCAATATGGCCCTGGATGCCGTGCACGACCAGATGGCCCGAGAGCGAGCCGCGGCGGCCGTTCTTGATGGTGTCCCCGAAGACTTCGGCGCTGGTGGGTTCGCCGACGATGCAGTAATCAATGGCCTCGCCACGTGCCTTCAACGCTTCAATGACCTTCACCGTGCCGTCGTGCGCCGGGCCTTCTTCGTCCGATGTAATCAGGAAGGCAATCGAACCTTTGGGGTTCGGATGCTTGGCGAGAAAAGCTTCGGTGGCGGTGACAAAGGCGGCCAGCGACGCTTTCATGTCGGCTGCGCCGCGCCCGAACAAATGGCCATCACGGATGTCCGGTGCAAACGGATCCGAGTGCCAGCGATCGAGCGGGCCGGTCGGCACCACATCGGTATGGCCGGCGAACACCAGCACCGGGCCTGCGCTGCCAAAGCGCGCCCACAGGTTGTCGACGTCGCCAAAGCGCATCGGCTCGATATGGAAGCCGAGTTTGGCGAGGCGCCTGGCCATCAGTTGTTGGCAATCGGCGTCGTTGGGAGTGACTGATGCTTGGCGGATCAGTTGCAGGGTCAGGTCTAGCGTGGCGTCGTTCATGGTCTCAGCGGCTGAAAAGCGCGTCGTAGGTTTCGGGTTTGTATCCAACGGTGATCGTACCATTGCGCTCAAGTACCGGCCGCTTGATCACCGAGGGATTGGCCTGCATCAGTGCGATCGCCGAGGCGGCATCGACCACGGCCGCCTTGCTGGCGTCGTCGAGCTTGCGCCAGCTTGTGCCGGCCTTGTTGACGAGCGGCTCCCAGCCGATTTGTGCAATCCAGCCCGCAAGCCGTTCGGCACTGATGCCCTGCTTTTTATAGTCATGCCAATCGTAGTCATGACCGTGTTCCGTGAGCCAGTTGCGGGCTTTTTTAACCGTGTCACAGTTCGGAATGCCGTAGAGCGTCATATCGGTTTCGTCGCGCAAAAGCGCAATTCTAAACGGCGCATCCGGACTTGCCCATGTTTGCCGCCCGTCAGTTTGACCGGCGAGGCGGCATCCATGCGCCACGCTTGATCGTAAGTGCAGGTGCGCTTGGTTCGACCCATTTCAGATCCGGAGCGGAGATCGTCATGAAATACATTTTGTTTGGCCTTAGTCCCGTACTCGCTTTGCTGGCCGCATGCTCAACGCCGCAAATGGTGCAACAAGCGATGTTGCCCGAGTCGATTCGCGTCAGTTCGCCGGATAAACTCGTGATGAGTACAACCGGTGTCGGCGAAATCACTTATGAATGTCGTGCCAAGAAAGATATGGCGGGCCAGTTTGAATGGGCGTTTGCCGGGCCAAAGGCAGTGCTCTACGATCGTGATCGCCAGGTGGTGGGCAAGTATTACGGCGGCCCGACCTGGGAAGCCGACGACGGCTCGAAAGTAACCGGCAGCCAAGTGGCGGTCAGCCCAGCGTCGCAACCCGGCAACATCCCCTTGCAGCTGGTGAAGGCCAACCCATCCACCGGTGCGGGAAAAATGGCGGGCGTGAGTTTTATTCAGCGCCTGAACACCAAGGGTGGTGTCGCGCCGATCGAGCCTTGTACGCAAGCCAGCGCAGGCCAAAAGCGCCAGGTCGGCTATCAGGCGGATTACCTGTTTTACGCCAAGCCCTGAGTGGTGGGCCCGTTAGCACCGTTGTCAGGTGTGGGCGGGCTGCGCAGCTCAGTGCAATTCGATATCGAAATCGACGTTCAGCTCGGCCGGTGTGCTGACGGGCTTTTCCACATTGCGCGCCTCCTGCTCCTGCACGGTCTGGCTGTTGTTGACCATCCAGGACAGGTTGGTTGCTGAGTCGGCGTTGCGTAGGGCTTCGTCGAGTTCGATCTGACCGCTGCGGTACAGCGTATAGAGCGACTGTTCAAAGGTTTGCGAGCCTTCGCTCAAGGTTTGCTCCATCGCTTCCTTGATCTCGGTGAGCTGGCCGTTGCGGATCAGCTCGGCGATGCGGTTGGTGTTCAGCAAGACCTCGATCGCTGGTATCAGCTGGCTGTCGCGATTGCGCACCAGACGCTGCGAAATGATCGCCGTGAGCGCGGTCGACAGGTCATACAGCAGCGCTTCGCGCGCTTCCTGCGGGAAAAAGTTCACAATCCGTGACAGCGAGTGATAGCTGTTGTTGGCGTGCAGCGTTGAGATGCACAGATGGCCGGCTTGGGCGTACTGCAGTGCGTAGTTCATGGTTTCGCGGTCGCGGATTTCACCGATCATCAATACGTCCGGCGCTTCGCGCATGGCGTTTTTCAGCGCGTCGGCGTAACCGTGGGTATCGATGCCGATTTCACGCTGGTTCACCAGGCTCTTCTTGTGGGTGTAGAGGTGCTCGATCGGCTCCTCGACGGTGAGGATGTGCCCCGGATGATGTTCGTTGCGGTATTCGAGCATGGCCGAAACGGTCGAGGATTTGCCCGAGCCGGTGGCACCGACGACGAGGATGATGCCGCGCTTTTCCATGATCAGCTCACGCAATACCGGCGGCAGCTGCAGCTCGTCGATGCTGCGGGCGCATGGGCGGATGTAGCGGGCAACCATGGCGGCCGAGCCACGGGTACGAAATACGTTGATGCGGAAGTTGCCAAGCCCGGGTTGCGTTAATCGGAAGTTGAGTTCCCAATCTTGTTCGAACCGGCTGATCTGCTCCGGGGTCATCAGCTGGTAAATCAGGTGCTTGACGTGTTCGGCGCCAAGCACCTGATTATTGGCCGGATGACACTGACCGTTGATCTTGATGACGATTGGCGAGTCCGCCGATAGAAAAAGATCGGAGGCTTGTCGTTCAGCCATCAACTTGAAAAACGGCAACAGATTCATTGTCAGGCACCCGGCCAGCGTGAGGAGTTTATTGGGGTTTTAGTTCTCGCCGCAGAATCTTACCGACATTTGACTTGGGTAGTTGGTCGCGGAACTCAACAAAGCGTGGAATCTTGTAATTCGTGAGATTGGCGCGACAGTGGGTGAGCACGTCGTTCTCGGTGAGCGCCGGATCTTTCCTTACCACGAATACTTTCACCGCCTCACCGGACTTGTCGTCGGGAATGCCGATGCAGGCCACTTCCATCACGCCCGGGTGGTCGGCGACGACATCTTCGATTTCGTTCGGATACACATTGAAACCCGAAACCAGAATCATGTCCTTCTTGCGATCAACCAGTTTGAAATAGCCGGTGGGCGACATGACGGCGACGTCACCGGTGGCCAGAAAGCCGTCCGGGCCAATGGCTTTTGCGGTTTCTTCGGGGCGCTGCCAGTAGCCCTGCATCACCTGCGGGCCCTTGATGAACAGTTCGCCGGCTTCGCCGACGCCAAGGACCTTGCCGTCATCATCGCGCACCTCGGCGTCGGTCGATGGTACCGGCAGACCGATCATGCCGTTGTATTCCCTGGTGCTCATCGGATTGATCATTGCCGCCGGTGAGGTTTCGGTCAGTCCGTAGGCTTCGATCAGCGGGACGCCGGTGATCTTTTTCCATTTCTCCGCCACCGCGTGCTGCACGGCCATGCCGCCGCCCAGTGCGAGTTTCCAGGTGCCAAAATCGAGCTTGGCGAAATCCGGGTTGTTGGCGAGTGCATTGAATAGCGTGTTGACGCCGGTCATGCAGGTGACCGGGTATTTACCCAGTTCCTTGACGAAGCCGGGGATGTCGCGCGGGTTGGTGATCAGCAGGTTGGTGGCGCCCACCTTGGTGAATACCATGCAGTTCGCGGTCAGGCAGAAGATGTGGTACAGCGGCAGCGCGGTGACGATCAGCTCGCTACCTTCGTTCACTGCTTCGCGAATCCACGCATGGGCTTGCTGCATGTTGGCGACGATATTGCCGTGCGACAGCATGGCGCCCTTGGCCACGCCAGTGGTGCCGCCGGTGTATTGCAGAAAAGCCAGATCGTCGTGATTCAGTGTGGCCGGCTGCAGCTTTTGGGTGCTGCCGCGGCTGATGGCGGCATTGAATCCGATGTGGCCGGGGAGTGAATAGGCCGGCACCATTTTCTTGACGTGCCGGACGACGGCGTTGACCAGTAGTCGTTTCGGAAAGCCCAGCAGGTCGCCGATCTCGGTCACGATGGTGTGCTTGACCGCCGTCCTGGCGATGACGGTTTCCAGCGTATGGGCAAAATTGGCCAGGATCAGGATGGCTTCGGCGCCGGCATCCTTCAGCTGGTGTTCGAGCTCGCGCGGTGTATAGAGCGGGTTGACGTTCACCACGGTCATGCCGGCTTTGAGTATCCCGAAAATCGCGATCGGGTACTGCAGCAGGTTGGGCATCATCACCGCGACGCGTGCGCCGCGTGCCAGCTTCAAATCTTGTTGCAAAAATGCGGCAAAGTCGTTCGAAAGCCGATCGAGTTCGGCATAGGTGATCGCTTTCCCCATGTTGATGAAGGCGTCGCGGTCGGGGTAGCGAGCCACCGTTTTGGCGATGACGTCCGGGATCGAACTGAACTCTTGAATGTTGACTTCGTGCGGGACATTCGCCGAATAACTGGCAAACCAGGGACGCTCCATGTTCCTCTCCTTGTGATTCTACAGTGCACTCTAGGGTTGTAAGCCTGTTTAGAACAAGACGCTTGTGCGCATAGTTTCGCCAAGTAATTGTTTCTGTTAGAATGAGGGTTGTCCCCAAGATACGGGGATAGTGCTTGGGAATGGGCGCATTTTTGCAGCCCATTTTTTGTTTTTCAGAAAAGGAATCTATGGCAGCGAACGTGCAAAGCGTGCTGGACGCCACGCTCCCTGGTCTCGGCTATGAGCTTGTCGATCTGGAGTTGGCGGGCAACGGCCTGGTGCGAGTGTTGATCGATAAAGCCGGCGGCATCAATGTCGACGATTGCGTCACCGTCAGCAATCACCTTACCCGTCTCTTCCTGGTGGAGGAGATCGCCTACGAGCGGCTGGAAGTATCGTCGCCGGGATTGGATCGTCCGTTGACCAAGCCGGAAGACTTCACACGCTTCGCTGGCGAAAAGGTGCGGCTCAAGCTGCGCATGCCGCTGCCGGATAAACGCAAGAAACTGCTCGGCACACTCATCGGTCTGGAAGACGGTGCGGTCGTGGTTGATGTCGATGGCGAGCGTTTGGTGTTGCCGTGGGCGCAAATTGACAAGGTGCGGCTAGAGCCGCAGTTCTGATCCGGGATTACGCCCGCAGGCGGGCCTCTTGCCGAGGGAATCGAAAACGATGAGCCGAGAAATTCTGCTGCTGGTGGATGCGCTGGCACGCGAAAAAAATGTCGAAAAAGACGTAGTGTTCACCGCGCTGGAGATGGCGCTGGCTTCCGCTACCAAAAAGACGTACGAAGACGAAGTGGATATCCGCGTCGATATCAATCGCGATACCGGTGATTACCGCTCTTTCCGTGTCTGGACCGTGGTCGAGGATAACGATCACGAAGAGCCGTCGCGCCAGATCGCCATTACCGATGCGCCCGAGTACGACCCGCTGCTGCAGCTGGGCGAGACCTGGGAAGTCGAACTCGAGCCGATCGAGTTTGGTCGTATCGGTGCGCAAGCCGCCAAGCAAGTGATCTTGCAAAAGATCCGCGATGCCGAGCGTGAACAGAATCTCAACGATTTTCTGGAACGGCGCGAACATATTGTCTCGGGCAGTATCAAACGCCTTGAGCGCGGCAACGCGATCATGGAGCTTGGTAAGCTCGAAGCCATCCTGCCGCGCGATCAGATGATTCCGAAGGAAAACCTGCGCGTTGGCGACCGTGTTAAAGCGTTCCTGCTGCGCGTCGATCGCCTTGGTCGCGGCCCGATGCTGGTGCTGAGCCGTACTGCGCCGGAGTTCATGGCCAAGCTGTTCGAGCTGGAAGTGCCGGAGATCGAGAACGGCCTGATCGAGCTGAAGGGTGTGGCCCGTGATGCGGGTATGCGTGCCAAGATCGCGGTCAAGTCGAACGATCCGCGTGTTGATCCGCAAGGTACATGTATCGGTGTGCGTGGCACCCGCGTCAATGCGGTGACCAATGAAATCGCCGGTGAGCGTGTCGACATCATTCTGTGGTCGGAAGATCCGGCCCAGTTCGTGATCGGCGCGCTGAGCCCGGCCGAAGTGAATTCGATTGTCGTCGACGAAGACAACCATTCGATGGATGTGGTTGTTGACGAAGACAATCTCGCCATGGCCATCGGTCGTGGTGGCCAGAACGTCAAGCTCGCTTCCGAGCTGACGGGCTGGAAGATCAACATCATGACAGTGAATCAGGCTGAAGAGAAAAACGAAGCCGAGTTTGCCGTTGTGCGTGAACACTTCATGAAGGCACTCGATATTGACGAAGATGTCGCCGAGGCTTTGGTGCAGGAAGGGTTCAATACGTTGGAAGAAGTGGCCTACGTGCCGCTGAATGAAATGTTGGAAATCGAGGTGTTCGATGAGGACACCGTTAACGAGTTGCGTTCGCGTGCCCGCGACGCACTGCTCACTCAGGCCATCGCCCGCGAAGAAAAGCTCGAGCATCAGTCGGATGACCTGAAGAATCTGGAAGGCATGACCGCTGAACTCGCTACCGTACTCGCCGAGCACGATGTCCATACCCGCGATGACCTCGCGGAGCTGGCCGTCGACGAGCTCGTAGAAATGACCGGTGTCGGCGAGAACGAGGCCAAGCAGTTGATCTTGAAAGCCCGCGAGCACTGGTTCGCATGAGGCGGGGAGAAATGAATGAGTGAATTAAAAGTCAGTGAGTTCGCGGCAGAATTGAAAATGCCGTCGCAAGAACTGCTTGAGCAGTTGACCGCGGCAGGCGTCAGCAAGTCCGGCGAGTCCGATGCGGTGACTGCAGATGACAAGGCACGTTTGCTGGATCATCTGAAGAAGAAACACGGTGGCGGCGATAATCCGAAAATTACCGTGACGCGCAAGCAAACGACCGAAATCCGTAAAACGGACTCGAGCGGAAAAACTAAGACCGTTCAGGTTGAGGTGCGCAAGAAGCGCGTGGTCGAGGCCCCGGCAGTGCCAGTGCCCGCACCTGCGCCGCGCGTTGAAGCGGCCGCCCCGGTCATTGCTGCTGCGTCGCCGGTGATCAATGATGCCGAACGCGCTGCGCGTGAAGCAGATGCCCAGCGCCAGTCGGCCTTGCGCGAACGCCAGGCTGCAGAAATGCGTGCCAAGCACGGTGGCGATGCATCGAAGGAAGAGCTGCGCGATGTCGCAGCTCAAGCGGTTGAGGCTGTGCCGACACCCGCTGCTGATGTGATTGCACCCGTTGTACCGCCGGTTGCGCCTGCTGTCGTGACCGCGCCTGTTGTCGCCGAGAAGAAGGCCGCTCCGGTAGCATCCGCGCCAGCAGCGCCTCAGGCGGCTGCGCCTGAAGCGCCGTCGCGTCCGCGGGTCGGTATGCGGGTCGAGTTGCGCAAGCCCAAGGATGTGCCGTTGCGCGCGCCGGAGCCGGTCAAACCGGAGCCGGTCAAGGTTGTGCCTGTCGTTGCTGCCAAGCCTGCTGCTGCGCCTGCTCCCGAGAAAAAGGACGAGAAGCGCAAGTGGGATGACGGCAAGGCCAAGAAGGGCATCAAGACGCGCGGCGGTGACGCTGGCGGCGGCTGGAAGTCCGGCAGGAAGGGTGGTGGTCGCAATAGTCGCAATCAGCATCAGCAAGATAGCGATAACGCGCACGCCTTCCAGGCTCCGACCGAACCGGTTGTGCATAACGTCGACGTGCCGGAAACCATTTCCGTGGCCGATTTGGCGCACAGAATGGCGGTGAAGGGGGTCGAGGTTGTCAAGGCGTTGATGAAGATGGGCATGATGGTCACCATCAACCAGATTCTTGATCAAGAAACCGCGATGATCATCGTCGAGGAAATGGGCCACGTTCCGCACGCGGCCAAGCTCGATGATCCGGATATCTATCTGGGTGATGAAGACAAGACCGAGCATGTGCTGTCGCCGCGTGCGCCGGTTGTGACCGTGATGGGTCACGTCGATCATGGTAAGACATCCTTGCTCGACTATATTCGTCGCTCCAAGGTTGCTGTGGGCGAGGCGGGTGGTATCACCCAGCATATCGGCGCTTATCACGTCGAAACCGGCAAGGGTATGATCACCTTCCTTGATACCCCGGGTCACGAGGCGTTCACCGCCATGCGTGCTCGTGGTGCCTCGGCGACCGATATCGTGGTGCTGGTGGTTGCTGCCGACGATGGCGTGATGCCGCAAACGATTGAAGCTGTTCACCATGCCAAGGCTGCGGGCGTGCCGATCGTTGTGGCCGTGAACAAGATCGACAAGCAAGGCGCGAATCTCGAGCGGATTCGTCAAGAACTGGTTGCTCAGGGCGTCGTGCCGGAAGACTGGGGTGGTGATACTCAGTTCATCGAGGTCTCGGCCAAGCAAGGCACGAATATCGATGCTCTGCTTGACGCGATTCTGCTGCAGGCTGAAGTGCTGGAGTTGACCGCGCCGGTTGATGGCCCTGCCAAGGGGATCATCATCGAAGCCCGTCTGGACAAGGGCCGTGGTGCCGTGGCATCGATGCTGGTTCAGTCCGGCACCTTGCGTAAGGGTGATGTGGTGCTTGCTGGCGGTGTGTATGGCCGTGTTCGCGCCATGCTGGATGAAACCGGCAAGCAGATCACCGAAGCGGGTCCGTCGATTCCGGTCGAGATTCTCGGTCTGTCGGAAGTGCCGTCGGCAGGCGAAGATGCGATGGTGCTGGCTGACGAGAAGAAGGCGCGCGAAATCGCCATGTTCCGTCAGGGCAAGTTCCGTGACGTCAAGTTTGCGCGTCAGCAAGCGTCCAAGCTCGAAAACATGTTCGCGCAGATGGCCGAAGGTGGCGAAGTTCAAAACCTGCCGATCATCATCAAGACCGACGTGCAAGGTTCGGCCGAAGCGTTGGCCGGCTCGCTGCTCAAACTGTCGACCGACGAAGTGCGCGTGCAGATTCTGCACTCGGGTGTTGGTGGTATCTCGGAGTCGGACATCAACCTTGCGTTGGCCTCCAAGGCGGTGGTCGTTGGTTTCAACGTCCGCGCCGATGCGGCTGCACGCAAGCTGGCCGAAGCCGAAGGCGTCGACCTGCGTTACTACAACATCATCTATGACATCGTTGATGATGTGAGAGCGGCAATGTCGGGCATGCTGGCGCCGGAGAAAAAAGAACAGATCATTGGTATGGTCGAAATCCGTCAGGTGTTCGTCATCTCCAAGGTCGGTTCGGTTGCCGGTTGCTACGTGCTCGACGGTATCGTCAAGCGTGGCGCAGGCGTCCGTCTGCTGCGCAGCAATGTGGTGGTGCATCAGGGCGAGCTCGATACGCTCAAGCGCTTCAAGGATGACGTCAAGGAAGTGCGCGCCGGCTACGAATGTGGCCTGCAGCTCAAGAACTACAACGACATCCAGGAAGGCGATCAACTCGAAGTGTTCGAAATCGTCGAGATTGCACGCACGCTGTAATGCGTTGAGGTGTGAGGGGAGGGGAACGAGGTGCAAGCCTCTTTCCTTGCACCGGTAGGCGCAGGTTGATCCTGCGCCTTTTGTCTTTTTTGCTTTAGGTGGCCGGCTCAACCTCGTGCCGGATGCCGATTGAAGACCCAAACATGGCTAGACAATTCACCCGTTCCGACCGTATTGCGCAGCAGTTGCAGCGCGATATCGCCGAGCTGATTCGCGGCGAGCTCGATCACCCGAAGGCGTCGCTGATTACCGTGACCGACGTTGAAGTGACGCGCGATCATTCGCACGCGAAAATTTTTTACACCTTCATGGGTACACCTGAAGATGCACAGGCGATTGCCACCAAGCTGGAGCAAGCCAAAGGCTTTCTGCGTAGCGAGCTGTCGCGTGGTTTCAAACTCTTCAAAATGCCTGAGCTGCATTTTCACTACGATCATTCGGTCGAGCTGGGCTTCAAGCTCGATACGCTGATTTCGCAGGCTGCGAGCCTGCCGAAGGCGCCGGATGACGAGGGCGATGCCTGATGGCGAAGCGCAAGATCGACGGCGTGCTGCTGCTCGACAAGCCCTTCGGTATTACCAGTAATGCCGCGCTGCTGAAGTGCCGTTGGTTGTTGTCTGCCGAAAAGGGCGGCCATACCGGCGTGCTCGATCCGTTTGCGACCGGGTTGTTGCCGCTGTGTTTTGGCGAGGCAACCAAGTTTGCGCAACGTATGCTCGACGCCGACAAGGGTTATCGTGCAACGATCAAGCTCGGCCAGGTCTCGACAACGCTTGATGGCGAGGGCGAGATCAGCGACAGCGGCGTTGCACCGACCGATCCGGCGTTGATCACCGCGGCATTGGCGCAATTTACCGGTGAGATCGAGCAGGTGCCGCCGATGTATTCGGCGCTCAAGCATCAGGGCAAGGCCTTGTATGAATATGCGCGCCAAGGGGTGGAAATCGAGCGCCCGGCGCGAAAGATCACGATTTATTCGCTGACGCTTGAAAGCTTTGCCGATGGCGTGCTGGTGATCGACGTGCTGTGCTCCAAGGGGACGTATATCCGCACCCTCGCCGACGATATCGGTCGTGTGCTCGGTTGTGGCGCATACCTGACCGGCCTGCGTCGTACCAAAACGGCCGGGTTTGGTATCGAGCAAACCGTGTCGCTGGATGCGTATATTGCGATGTCCCTGGAAGAGCGCGAGGCGTGCTTGCTGCCGGCCGACACGCTGGTGCAGGACATGCCGAGTTTGTCGCTGGATGTTGCAGATATGGAGCGGATCCGGCATGGCATGAGCGTTCAACGTGATGGCGGCTGGCCTGATGAGGGCTTGTTCCGGCTTTACGCTATCCCGGAAAATGGGGATAATGCTCGATTCATCGGTTTGGGTGAAGTGGCGTGCGATGGTGTGCTGCGACCCAAACGACTGCTGGCCACTGGCTAGTGAAAGGAGCTCGATTGGGTGAAAACTCGGTCGGGCTTGTCGGGAGCGGGGCATGTTGCCCTGGCCCAATCACCTCATGGAGTATTGAGATGTCCGTTACCGTTGGCCAGAAGGCCGAGATCGTCAAAGAATACCAACGTGCCGAAGGCGATACCGGTTCCCCGGAAGTTCAAGTTGCGCTGCTGACCGCACGCATCAACGACCTGACCCCGCACTTCAAAGAAAACAAGAAAGACCACCACTCGCGTCGTGGTCTGCTGAAGATGGTGTCGCGTCGCCGTCGTCTGCTGGACTACCTCAAGCGCACCAATGCTGATAGCTACCGCGGCTTGATCGCCGCACTTGGTCTGCGCAAGTAAATCAAGCAAAAAAAGTCGCAGCCTGAAAACTGCGACTTTTTTGTTTTTTCAGGGTCAGAATTCATTCGCTCTGCGCAACTACGGTTTCGGTAGCGGAGCGAGAGAAAGACCGGCAGCGCTTTGCTGCCGGTGAGTTGGGATGTGCCGAAGCCGGCGACAACCATCGGGTCGGGGTAGACCGACCGGTGAGCGGCGTTGTCGCAGCGGAATGATTGCCTCTGCCGCAGGCAAAACCACTGCAAGGAAAATCTGTGTTCAACAAAATTACGAAATCGTTCCAGTACGGCAAGCATACCGTTACGCTGGAAACGGGCGAAGTCGCCCGTCAGGCCTCCGGCGCCGTTGTGGTGTCGATGGACGACACCGTTGTACTCGTGACCGTGGTCGCCGCCAAGGGCGTGAAGCCGGGCCAAGATTTCTTCCCGCTCACGGTCGACTACCAAGAGCGGACCTACGCCGCCGGTAAGATCCCGGGCGGTTTCTTCAAGCGCGAAGGTCGCCCTTCGGAAAAGGAAATCCTGACCAGCCGCCTGATCGATCGTCCGATCCGCCCGCTGTTCCCGGAAGGTTTCTTCAATGAAATCCAGATCATTGCGACCGTGTTGTCGCTTGATCCGCAAATCGACTCCGACATCCCGGCGATGATCGGTGCTTCGGCTGCACTGGCTATTTCCGGTCTGCCGTTTGCCGGCCCGATCGGCGCCGCGCGCGTCGGTTACGCCGATGGCCAGTACCTGCTCAATCCGACCAAGGATGAGCTGAAGACGTCGCAACTGGACCTCGTGGTTGCCGGTACCGAACAAGCGGTGCTGATGGTCGAATCCGAAGCCAAGGAATTGTCGGAAGAAGTCATGCTGGGCGCCGTGGTCTTTGGCCACGACGAACTGCAAAAGGCGATCAACGCGATCAACGCGCTGGCCGACGAAGTCAATCCGGAGCTGTTCGACTGGAATGAACCGGTCAAGAACGAGGCACTGGAAGCTCAAGTCGCCGAAATCGCCGGTGAAGATCTCAAGCAGGCATTCCGTATTGCCCAAAAGCAAGCGCGTAGCGCCAAGATTGGCGAAGCGTGGGACAAGGTCAAGGCTGCACTGATCAACGAAGGCACCGATACCCTTGCGGCCAACCAGATTCGTGGCATCTTCCACGATATGGAAGCCAAGATCGTGCGTAACCAGATCCTCGACGGTTACCCGCGTATCGACGGCCGCGATACCCGCACCGTGCGTCCGATCACCGTTCGCAACGGCGTGCTGCCGCGCACCCATGGTTCGTCCTTGTTCACCCGTGGTGAAACGCAAGGTCTGGTCGTTGCTACGCTGGGTACCAAGCTCGACGAACAAAAGATCGACGCGCTGGCCGGTGAATACACCGACCGCTTCATGCTGCATTACAACTTCCCGCCGTACTCGACCGGTGAAACCGGCCGTGTCGGTACGCCGAAGCGCCGCGAAATCGGTCACGGCCGTCTGGCCAAACGCGCGTTGCTGGCCGTGCTGCCGACTCAGGAAGAGTTCGCCTACACCATGCGTGTGGTGTCGGAAATCACCGAGTCGAACGGTTCGAGCTCGATGGCGTCGGTCTGCGGTGGTTGCCTGGCGCTGATGGATGCCGGCGTACCGCTGAAGAACCACGTTGCCGGTATCGCGATGGGCCTGATCAAGGAAGGCAACCGCTTTGCCGTCCTCTCCGACATCCTCGGCGACGAAGATCACCTCGGCGATATGGACTTCAAGGTTGCGGGTACCGAAAACGGCGTGACCGCGCTGCAGATGGATATCAAGATCACCGGCATCACCAAGGAAATCATGAAGGTGGCGCTGGATCAGGCTCAAGTGGGCCGTACCCACATCCTCGGCATCATGAAGGCCGAAGTCGCTGGCGCGAACACCGAAGTGTCGCAACACGCACCGCGTCTTTACACCATGAAGATCAATCCGGAAAAAATCCGCGACGTGATCGGCAAGGGTGGTTCGGTGATTCGTGCACTGACCGAAGAAACCGGTACGCAGATCGACATCGCCGAAGACGGCACCATCACGATTGCATCGGTATCGTCCGAAGGTGCCGATGAAGCCAAGCGCCGCATCGGCGAGATCACTGCCGAAGTCGAAATCGGCAAGATCTACGAAGGTCCGGTCGTGAAGATTCTCGACAACAACGTCGGCGCGATCGTGTCGATCATGCCGGGTCGTGATGGTCTGGTGCACATCAGCCAGATTGCCAACGAGCGCATCAAGAACGTCAGCGACTACCTGAAAGAAGGTCAAGTCGTGCGCGTGAAGGCGCTTGAGCAAGATGAGAAGGGCCGTGTTCGTCTGTCGATCAAGGCCGTGCTGAACGACGAGGCGGCGCTTGCTGCTCCGGTCGCAGCCGCTCCGGCTGAAGGTGTAGAGTAAACAAATTGGGGTGAGGCCTTCAGGTCTCGTCGCAATTAAACAACAAGGGCGCCTCAGGGCGCCCTTGTTGTTTGGGTAAAAACGATCAAGAAAAAGGGCGCCTTGCAGGCGCCCTTTTTTTCTGGATCCGCTGTTACTTAAGCTGCTGCATTACCTGCGGCGGCGGTCTTCTTGGCTGCGGTCTTCACTGCATCAGCAGTTGCAGTTGTTGCGGCTTTCACCGAAGCATCGGCGAAATCGGCAACTTGCTTGGCGGCCTTGGTCAGGCTGTCAACGGCGGCGGCGGTAGCTTGTACGGTCGACTTTACCGCAGCAACAGCGACGTCAGCGCCGGCCGGTGCCGACTTGACGAAGCGATCCAGGCCCGACACAACTTGCTTGTTGAATGCGGTCGATTGCTCTTCAGCGATCTTGGTCAGCTCGGCTTGTGCTTGCGAGGTGATTTCGTACACTTGGCGCGAATATTGGCCGGCATGGTCAACCGATGCTTCCAGTTGCTTTTGGCGCAGGGCCACGGCTTCTTGCGCATCCTTGACGACGGCGAGCGATTTGATCTGCTTGGCGCCTTCTTCCAGCGAATTCTTGGCGGTTTCCAGATTCAGTTTGGTCAGGCGCTCGGCCGAATCCAGATAAATACGGGCAAAACGCAGTGCAGTTTCGACGTGTTCGGTGGCAAAATCGGCGAACTGTTGTTGAGCTTGGCTCATGGTGGTTTCCTCGAAGATGGGTTGGCATTTCGATGGCAGGGCTGGTTTGAGTAATTAAAATTTGCTGCCCTGCACAATCAGGTCCATTTTTGGATTGGCCCCGGCATTTGTCAACCCATTTTTTGTGCGCTGCAACAACGACCAATGCGGGCCGATGGGCGGCGGCGATCTACAATGCAGCCATCAAGCTGCAGATCCAAAGGGAGTAGGCATGAGTGCCGAAGAAAAGCGCGTCATCAAGAAATACCCGAACCGCCGTTTGTACGATACCGCGACCAGCAGCTACATCACGCTGGCCGATGTCAAGCAGCTGGTGCTCGACTGTATTGATCTCCGTGTTGTTGATGCCAAGAGCGGCGACGACATCACCCGCAGCGTGCTTTTGCAGATCATCATGGACGAAGAGGCGGGCGGTATGCCGCTGTTCAGTTACGACGTGCTGACGCAGATCATCCGCTTCTATGGCAACGCCATGCAGGGCTTGATGGGCAATTATCTGGAGAAGAATCTGCAACTGTTTGCCGACATGCAGCATCGTTTGCAGGATCAGGCGAACTCGGCAATCAGCGGGGATAACCCGATGCTGGGCAACGCCAATCTGTGGGGCGACTTCATGAAGTTCCAGGGGCCGGCGTTGCAGAGCATGATGGGCAACTATCTGGAAAGCAGCACCAACCTGTTTGTCGACATGCAGCAGCAGCTGCAGGATCGCGCCAAAAACCTGTTTACCGGTTTTGGCATGCCGGGCTATGGCAAGGGCGAGGGCTCGCCCGACGAGCCGCAGCCGTCGGCACCGCCGCAGGCTGCGCCGGTGGCGGCTAAAACCAACACACGCAAGCGCTCCAGCAATAGTTGATGTGTGTTCTGGGTGAGCCACCAAGGGCGAGCCGAGTTGGCTCGCCCTTGGTGTTTGCTGCGTTGTGGTTATTGCCCGAGGTTCTGGCGGGGCGGGCGCGGTTGCGCCTTCCCGGGGTGTGCAGGTAACTTTTTTCTATGCAAACGAAACGGGCTTTCGTGATGGATCAAAAACACACTACCAACGACTAAGCGCTTGAATTAAAATCGCAACTTGTCCCAGCGGGCATGCCACCACGGCATGCCCGCATCATTTTGTGCTGGCGCCCGTGTCGATCGGACACGTCGCCACGATGTGCGCGTCAATATGCGCCGGAGAAGGTTTGAATGTCCGCCCCTAAAGTAGGCTTCGTTTCACTTGGCTGTCCTAAAGCTTTGGTCGACTCGGAGCAGATCATCACCCAGCTGCGTGCCGAGGGTTATGAGATTTCCCCGTCGTACAATGACGCTGATCTTGTGGTGGTGAACACCTGTGGTTTTATCGATTCGGCGGTGCAGGAGTCGCTCGATGCGATCGGCGAGGCGCTGGCCGAGAACGGCAAGGTCATCGTGACTGGTTGCCTGGGCGCCAAGAAAGACGGCGACATGATTCGCGAAGTACACCCCAAGGTGTTGGCGGTGACCGGCGCGCATGCGCGCGACGAAGTAATGAACCACGTTCACCAGCATTTGCCCAAACCGCATGACCCCTTCATTGATCTGGTGCCGCCGGCCGGGATCAAGCTGACGCCCAAGCATTACGCCTATCTGAAGATTTCCGAGGGCTGTAATCACCGCTGCACCTTCTGCATCATTCCGAGTATGCGTGGTGATCTGGTCAGCCGGCCGATTCACGATGTGCTGAAAGAGGCGGAGAACCTTGCCAAGTCGGGTGTGAAGGAGTTGCTGATCATTTCGCAGGACACTTCGGCCTACGGCGTTGATGTGAAGTACAAGCTGGGCTTTCATAACGGTCGTCCGGTGAAGACGCGCATGACCGAATTGTGCGAAGAGCTGGGCAAGCTCGGCATCTGGGCGCGGCTGCATTACGTTTACCCGTACCCGCACGTCGATGAAGTCATCCCCTTGATGGCCGAGGGCAAGATCGTTCCTTACCTCGACATCCCGTTCCAGCATGCCAGCCAGCGCGTGCTGAAGCTGATGAAGCGCCCGGCCAATAGCGCCAATGTGCTTGGTCGCATCAAGAAGTGGCGCGAAATCTGCCCCGATCTGACCATACGCTCGACCTTCATTGTCGGTTTTCCGGGTGAGACCGAGGCCGAATTCGAGGAGCTGCTGGCCTTTCTGGATGAGGCACAGCTCGATCGCGTCGGCTGTTTCATCTATTCGCCGGTCGAAGGCGCGACCGCCAACGACCTGCCCGATCCGGTGCCGGCCGATGTGGCCGAAGAGCGTCAGCGTCGCTTCATGGAGAAGCAGGCGGAAATTTCCGCCGCGCGCCTGCAGGCCAAGATCGGCCGCGAGTACACGGTGCTGGTTGACGAGATCGACGACGAGGGTGCAGTTGCGCGCACTTACTCGGATGCGCCGGAAATCGACGGTCTGGTGTATTTCGAGCCGGTCGCCGGCGTGCAGCCGGGCGACTTCGTGAAGGTGCGCATTACCGATGCCGACGAGCACGATCTCTGGGCCGAGCAGCTCTGATGGAGACTTCGTACGAACGCCGCTTCGGTGGCATCGCCCGGCTTTATGGCGCTGCCGCGCTGGAGAAATTCCGCGCCGCGCACATTTGCGTGATCGGCGTTGGCGGCGTGGGCTCGTGGTCGGCCGAGGCGTTAGCGCGCTCCGGCGTCGGCGCGATCACGCTGATTGATCTCGACGATATCTGCGTCTCCAACACCAACCGGCAATTGCCGGCGTTGCTTGGGCAGTATGGGCAGATGAAAGTCGCGGCGCTGGCCGAGCGTATCGTTGCGATCAATCCGGAGTGCAAGGTGACGACGGTTGAGGATTTTGTCGATGCGGGCAATCTGGCCGAGCTGCTTGGCGTCGGTTTTGATTACATCATCGATGCGATCGATTCGGTCAGAACCAAGGCGGCGATCATTGCCTGGTGCAAGCGCAACAAGGTCAGCTTGATTACCACCGGTGGTGCCGGCGGGCAGATTGATCCGACCCGGATTCAGGTTGTCGATCTGATGCGTACGACGCAGGACCCGCTGGCCAGCAAGGTGCGCGGCTTGCTGCGACGCGAATATGGCTTCCCCAAAGGCGACAAGAAGTTCGGCGTCGACTGTGTGTTTTCGACCGAGCCACTGGTTTACCCGCAGCCCGATGGCAGCGTTTGTGCGCAGAAACCGGCCGTGGGAGATGCACCCGCGCGGCTCGATTGCGAAGGCGGATTTGGCGCCAGCGTTGCGGTGACCGGGACTTTCGGTTTCGTCGCAGTCGCGCATCTCTTGAAGAAGCTCGCCGCCCGAGACTGAGCGCTGTGACAACGGCGGTTGCGTCGGCCGGCATGATAAAATCGGCCGATGCAACTTCACCTTGTCCTCCCTTATTCCGATTGGCCGGAACGCGACGACATCGCTGCGTTCGCCCAGTCCGTTGCCTTGCCGGCAACCTCCTTGTTGTTCGGTCGTGGTCAGGCGCAGTCGGCGCAGGCCGAGTCGCTTGAAGTCTGGCTGGCCAAGCGCTACGGGCTGGCCGATCTGGCCGTCGCACCGCTGACGCTGGCGCTTGATCTGCCCGGAGAAGAGCCCGGGTACTGGTTGCGCGCCGATCCGGTGCACCTGCGCGCCGACCGTGATCGCCTGTTGCTGCTCGACACCAAACATTTCTCGCTGGCGCAGTCTGAAGCCGATGGCTTGTGTGCCGGACTGAACAAACTTTATCGCGACGATGGCTTCCGCTTTATCGCGGCCACGCCGACGCGCTGGTATTTGCGCCTGCCGGCCGATCCAGGCCTGAGCTGGTCGTCGATCGACGAGGCGCTTGGGCGCGATGTGCGCGAGCATCTGCCCAAGGGCGAAGCTGCGATGAAGTGGCATGGCCTGCTGAATGAAATCCAGATGTGCATGTACAACGCCCCGGTCAACGATGCCCGCGTTGCGGCTGGCCAGCCGGCGATTCAAAGCATTTGGCCCTGGGGTGGAGGCATGTTCCCGCCAGCCGATAAGCCGGTGGCACCGGCACAGGTGGTGCGCAGCGATTTGCCGCTGGTGAATGCGCTGGTGCAACTCGGTGGCGGGGTGGCCAAACCGGCACCGGCGCGTTTTGACGATGTGTTTGCCGACGGGGTTGTGGTGCTCGATACCTTGCGCGAAGGTAATCTCTACGGTGATGCGCATGCTTGGCTGTCGGCTTGGTTGGCGCTGGAGGCCGAGTGGTTCGCGCCCGCACTGGCCGCGCTCAAGACGGGTGAGTTGAGCGAGCTGGCGATTTCGATGCCCGAAGCCGGCTTTGCGGTCAAAGTCACCAAAGCATCGTTGTGGAAATTCTGGCGCAAGCCGAAACAACCGTGGAAGGTGCGCTGAGATGCCGCAAGTCCGTGCACGTACCGTCTCGTCCGAGCTGCAGCAGCGGCTGATCGCCGATGGCATGAGCGAACTGGAAGCGCGCTTGTACGCCGCTCGCGGTATCGCCTCGCCCATCGAGCTGGAACACGAGTTCAAGCATCTGCTGCCGTTTACCAGCATGAAGGGCATCGCCGCTGCCGCCAAGCGTCTGGCCGATGCGATCGCCAAACGCGAGCGCTTGCTGATCGTTGCCGATTACGACGCCGATGGCGCGACCGCGTGCAGCGTCGGGCTCAAGGGCTTGGCGATGCTCGGCGCGGTGGTCGATTTCGTCGTGCCCAACCGTTTCGAGTACGGTTACGGGCTGACGCCGGAAATCGTCGAGCTGGCCGCAACCAAATCGCCCGACCTGATCGTCACGGTGGACAACGGCATTGCCAGCGTCGCCGGTGTGGCCGCCGCCAAGGCGCGCGGCATCGATATTCTGGTGACCGATCACCACCTGCCCGGCGATGTGCTACCCGATTGTCTGATCGTCAACCCGAACCAACCCGGCTGCGAATTTCCGAGCAAGAACCTCGCCGGTGTCGGGGTGATGTTCTACGTGCTGCTGGCGCTGCGCGCCGAACTGCGCGAACGCGGTGCCTTTGCCAGTGCTACCGAGCCGAATCTGGCGACACTACTCGATCTGGTTGCACTGGGCACGGTGGCCGACGTGGTCAAGCTCGACGCCAACAACCGCATTCTGGTCGAGCAGGGACTGAAACGGATGCGCGCCGGCCGCGCCAGTGCCGGGGTGATGGCGCTGTTTCAGGCGGCCGGGCGCAATCCGGCCAAGGCGAGCTGTTTCGATCTCGGCTTCACCCTTGGTCCGCGGCTGAACGCGGCTGGCCGGCTTGACGATATGAGCTTCGGCATCGCCTGCCTGTTATCAACGTCGGAAGACGATGCCTTGCCGCGCGCGCGCGAGCTGGATCAGCTCAACCGCGCCCGCCGCGATATCGAGGCCGGCATGCGCGAAGAGGCCGAAATCGCGCTGAAGAGCATTGCGGTCGAGGCGAACTACTGCATCGCGCTGTACCGGCCGGACTGGCATCAGGGCGTGATCGGCATCGTCGCCTCACGGGTGAAGGAACGCTACAACCGGCCGACCATCGTGTTCGCCGATGCCAGCGAGACCGAAATCAAGGGCTCGGGGCGATCGATTCCAGGGCTGCATTTGCGCGATGCGCTCGATCTGGTCTCGAAGCGCCATCCGGATCTGATCGTCAAGTTTGGCGGCCATGCGATGGCAGCGGGGCTGAGCCTGCGCCCGGACGATTTCGGCCGTTTTCAGGCCGCGTTCGAGACGGTGTGCCGCGAGCTGATGGATGAGTCGGCGCTGGAACGCATCATCGAAACCGACGGCGAGTTGTCGGCGGGCGATTTTTCGTTCGCCACCGCCGAGCGGATCGAGAAGCAGGTGTGGGGGCAGGGTTTCCCGGCTCCGCTGTTCCAGGGGCATTTCCGCGTGCTGGAGCAGCGCGTGGTGGGCGAGCGCCATCTCAAGGTCAAGCTCGCCAACGATCACGGCATGGTGCTCGACGGCATCCGTTTCCAGCACCCGGACCCGCTGCCGCGCGATGTGCAGGCGGCGTACAGCCTGTCGGTGAATGAATTTCGCGGCGAGCGGATTTTGCAGGTGATGCTGGACTACGTTGAAGCAAGTGCCTGAGTTGGCTGGTGGCTATTTGCACTCGATGGTGATGGCGTAGACGTCATCGGTTTCATGCGGATTGCCGATCAGGCCGTAGCCCTTGGGGCAGAGGTCGTGTGCCTCGTCATAGGTTTTGGCGGCGTTGCCGGTTTCGATGTGATGGACCGGTTTGCCGTTGGGGCCGAATTCGGCGGTGTCGACCGAGGCGCAGCCGGCGAGCCAGGCGCTTGCCAAGGCAGCGATGAGAAGAAGTGCTTTTTTCATGGTGTGATCCGGATTGACGCGGGTTCGCGCCGGGTTTGAAGGAATTGTCTTTGGTTTTTGTTGTTGTGAACAACTGAAATAATGACGGTGCCGTGATGCCCGCGATGAGCGGGTTGCACGGCCGGAGTAGACGGGATGAGGTGGCACAAGGACACATTGGCGAAGGTCTGCCGATACAGTGTATTGGGCGGTGTGGCATCGCTTTCGGGCTGCGCCGTGGTCACTGTCACCAGTGCCGTGGTCGGCACCGCAGTGTCGGTTACGACCACGGCGGTGGGGCTGGCGGTTGACGGCACGGTGGCCGCAGGCAAGGGCGTTGTTGCGGTCGGCGGCATGGCGGCCGATGCGATGTCGTCCAAGCCGAGCGCCAGCGAAGCCAGCGCCGTATCGGTGCGGCCATCGCCATGAAGCAAAATCCAGTGCTGTCGCGCTGGCTTGTGGTTGCTGCGATGCTGTGCGCCGCGAGCGCGATGGCCGGCACGGTCATGACGCCGGCCGAAGCGCATGCGCTGGGTGACACCGCGTGCACACCGCTGAAAAATGGCCTGCTTGATTGCCAGCAGATCGCCGCGCCAGTGCCGCCGCCGGCATCCGACCCGTCGATCCGGCCGCTCGATCCGATGTTCGCGCCGACGACGCAGGCTTTCCCGCCGCCGCAAGCCGATGCGCCGATGCTGCCGAGCTTCGATCCGATTCCGTCGCAACTGAAGGGCGATACCGTGGCGATCGGCTGGGATATCGGTTTCGGCACGCCGGCGAGCTGGTGGGAAGTGCTCGACAACGATGCGTTGCGGCTGAAATCGCACAACTTTGTTCAGCGCCCGCTCGGTGCCGCGCCGCTTGGCGAGAATATCGTCGCCAGCGAGGGGATGATCGTGCAGGGCGGCACCGTGTCGCTCTCGGTGCAGAGCGGCGTCTACCGGCTAGGGCCGCTGAAGCCGGGGCGGCATCTGATCGAAGTGCGCCTGTGCAATCCGGACGTCGATGGCAAGCCCTTGTGCAACGGCAAGACGTTCGAAACCTGGGTGGGTGGCAACGGTGAGACCGGCGTTCAGCCCGATAAGCCGCAACTGGACTGGATTCCGCAGATCACCACCGGCGAACCGCTCAATGTGGGCTGGAACCTCTGGTGGGGGCAGCCCGGCAGCTACTGGCAGTTGCTTGATGACAAGCAGGTGCTGTTCGAATCGCACGAATTCAGCGAGCAGGGCGAGCGTAGCCAGTCCGGCCAGACGGTATTGAAAGGCTTGGCGTCGGGCAAGCACAGCCTGCAGGTAAGGCTGTGCAACGCGCTGCAATGCGCCGACAGCGATCCGTCGCCGGTTGAAGTCTTGCTGCCGGCCGAGTCGCCATCCAGGCCGATGCTGGCTTTGTTGCCGCTGGCCGACGAACAGTGGTTGTTGCGCTGGTCCTTGCCGAAGTTCAGTCAGACGGCCAAACCAACCGACTGGCAGCTGCTCGATGCCGATGTCCCGGCCGTACTGCTGCACGAGCGTGCGGTGCGCGTGTGTCAGGTGCCCGCCGGTGCGCAGCAGTTGGTGACGAGCTATTGTGGCGAAACGCGCATGGCCCAAAGCGCGCTGCCCAAGCAGTTGCTGCTGCGGGTCTGTGCCGGCCAGCGTTGCATCGATAGCGATACAGTGCCGGTAGTGATGCTGCTGGCGACACCGGAGCTCGAATGAGTTTTCCGGTTTGCCGATGGCCATGACTTGGATCGGCTAGCCCGGGGGCGATGACGTTGCCTGCGAAGTGGACTGCATAGAGATCACAGCGTTTTTAACCTTTGCCGATCACATCCGCGGGCGGCGAACGCCGTCTGCGGGTGCTGATCAGGCCGGCATGCGTCCTCAGCCCGGCCGGATGTTCTGGTTGACGCGGAAAAGGTTGCCCGGATCGTACTTGCGCTTCACTTGGGCGAGGCGGTCGTAGTTCGGGCCGTAGGCGGCGCGGATGCGATCGCCTTCGTCGGCGGTGAGAAAATTCACGTAAACCCCGCCGCTGGCGAAGGGGGCCGATGCCTTGAAGAAGTCTCGCGCCCAGCCGATGCAGCGCGCGTCGTCGGCCGGCTCGTCCCAGCGGCCGTGAACGTTCATCACGAACTGCGCGTCGCGGTGGGCGTAGGCCGCTGCGTCGGGCGCCGGCTTGGTCGTGGCACCGCCGACGGCGCCAAAGAAGATTTCGCACTGGGGCAAGGGCAGTTTTATGATGTATTCGATGACGGCGTCGAACAGCCCGTCATCCAAGGTCGAGAAATTGTGGGACTTCCAGTAATTGCGTGCGCCGAAGGTCAGAAGCGGGTCGAAGGCCTGTTGCCAGGCGGTGTACGGCTGGACGCCGACGTGCTCACCGAGTGGCATGCCGAGCTTGCGCAGGGGCTCGATTAGCGGTTCACCCTGCTTCGGGTCACCCGCGTAGAGCAGGGCGAGCACGATGATTTCCTTGCCGTGTGTCTCGACGGGGAGAAATGGCAGCGGCGGCGCCTGGCGCAGGATGGCCCACACGGAGAGCTCGTCCGGCGCCTTTGCGGCGAATTCCCGATACTGTTGCAGTACCGATTTTGCTTCGGAGATCGGGTAGACGATCAGGCCGCTCAGTAAGTCGGGGCCAACGGGGTGGAGACGGAATTCGAAGCGGGTGACGACGCCGAAATTCCCGCCGCCGCCGCGCAGCGCCCAGAAGAGGTCGGGGTGTTCGGTGGCGCTGGCGTGCACCACTTCGCCGGCGGCGGTGACGACCTCGGCGGATTCGAGGTTGTCGATGGTCATGCCGTACTTGCGGCTGAGCCAGCCGAAGCCGCCGCCCAGCGTCAGCCCCGCGACGCCGGTGGTGGAATTGATGCCGAGCGGCGTCGCGAGGCCGTGAGCCTGAGTCGCGGCGTCGAGATCCGCGAGCGTGGCGCCGCCTTCGATCATCACGCGGCGCGTGCCGGGATCAACGCTAGCGGCCTTCATCTGCGAGAGATCGACGACGATGCCGTCGTCGCACATCGCGTTGCCGGCGATGTTGTGCCCGCCGCCACGGACGGCGAGCAGGAGCCCATTGTCCCTGGCGAAGTTCACCGCGAGCACGACGTCCGGCGTCGTGCTGCAGCGAGCGATGATCGCTGGGTGTTTGTCGATCATCGCGTTCCAGATTTTGCGCGCGCTTTCGTACGCATCGTTGCCCGGAAGAAGAATCTCTCCGCCGAAGCTGCGTTTCAACGCCTCGATTTTCGTCGCCAATATCGTCATGTCTTCCACCTTCGCCGTGCATTGGGCTGGTAGCGCTCAACGTTCAAAGCTGCGCAGTGCGTCGTGTCCCGCTGAGCGCGGTGTCAGGCGGATTTCACGCCCACTTCTTGCCAAGCTCATCCAGGCCCGCTTTCTGTAAATCCTCCGGGCTCATCAGAATGCGGAATTTGCAATCGGCCTCGAAATTGAGGAAGAACGGCTCGGCAAAGAAGGGCACATCCGATGGCGTTTGGACGTTAACAACGAAGATGCCACCGCGTTTGCCGTCTTGTTCGGTGAAATAGGCCGTCTCTGGCTTGATGGCTTCGAGAATGCGCCCGATGATCTCGCCCGCTTTTCCGTTCCTGACGAGGGTGTTGAAAGGCTCGACCGGGAATTCGACCGCAAGTAGCATTTTCATCTGATGACCTCCCGCGGCAGTTGAAGGGGGGTGCCGCACACGCCTGGGAGATGCGCCAGAACGGGCGCACCGCTTTGATCAATATATGGATGCAGCACGCCGCGATGATCTATTTGTCGCCATCGGCCGGACTGTCGGCGGTGTTCGGGCAAATCAGGTCGAACAGGATCGTGACCGCTCAAACAATGAGCCGTTCGGGGGTCTAAGGCCGCTGCGTCTGTCCGCCTGTTTCCACGCTCGCCGGCGCGGTGAAGAAAGTGCCGCGTGCGGTGGCGATGTAATCGGCTTCGAACGCCATCAGGCTCACCAGCACCAGCAAGCAGAGCGGCGGCACCAGGATCGCGCAGACGAGGGCGAGCCGCTCCCACGCCATGTGCATGAATACGCAGACGATCAGCCCCGCCTTGTACAGCATGAAGGTCATGATCAAGGTCCAGCGTAGCGCGCCTTGGACTTGAAAGTAATCGACCAGATAGGAGAAGGCGCTGAGGACGAAGAGCAGCCCCCAGACTGTCAGGTACAGGCTGAGCGGATGTTGTTGACCGTGTTCCATGATGGCCCTCCTGATTGGCAATCTGACAAGTGCCGGTCAAGCGTTTAACGTCGCGCACAAAACGCCGATGGCAAGGCGTGCGAGGCGCAGACAGTACAAATGGGTACGGCAAGCGAGCACAACGCAGCAAGCGGCGTTTTGTGCACTGCGTTCACCACAGGTAAAAGAACGCGAAGATGAATACCCAGACCAGATCGACAAAGTGCCAGTACAGGCCGGCGATTTCGACCCGGTTTGCATCGCTCAGGCTTTCATCACCGCCATCACCCCGAGGTTCATCGCGGCGTGCCTCGGCGTTGCGCTTGAGCAAGCGCGTGGCGACGGTGGCGAGGTAAATCACCCCGGCGCTGACGTGCAGGCCGTGAAAGCCGGTGATCATGAAAAAGCACGCGCCGAACTGCGCCGCGCCGAGCGGGTTGCTCCACGGGCGCACGCCTTCCGCGATCAGCTTGGTCCATTCGAACGCCTGCATGCCGACGAATAGGGCACCCAGCGCGGCGGTAGCCAGCATCAGCGCGGCGGCGCGGGCCCGTTCGCGGCGATAGGCGAAGTTCACCGCCATCGCCATCGTGCCGCTGCTGCTGATCAGCACGAAGGTCATGATGGCGATCAGCAGCAATGGCAGCTTGCTTGCGCCGATCTGCAGCGCGAACACCTCGCTCGGGTTGGGCCACGGCTCGGCGGTGGTCATGCGCACAGCCATATAGCCGCTGAGGAAGATGCCGAAGACGAAGGTGTCGGACAGCAGGAACACCCACATCATCGCCTTGCCCCAGGGCACCTTGAATGCCTCACGGTCGGCGGACCAGTCGGCGGCAAGGCCGCGCACGCCGGATGGCGCGGTGGTCTCGGCGGTGGCGGGGGAAGGCGTTGACTGGGGCATGATGATGACCTCTGCGAGCTTACCCGCTGCCGCAAATGGCCTGCAGCGTGGCCGGCGGAATCAGGAACAGCACGCCGTACAGCAGCAGCCAGACCAGCAGCAGGAAGTGCCAGTAGCGTGCGCACAGGCGCGCTCCCAATGCGACATCCGCACCGCACCGCGCACGGGCCAGCAGTACGCCCAGTGCGACCAGCCCGCCAAGTACATGCAGTCCGTGCATGCCGGTGAGCAGGTAGAAAAAGCTGTTGGCCGGATTGCCCGCCACCAAAAACCCAAGCGCGTGCAGCTGCTGCCAAGCGACGAGCTGGCCGGCCAGAAAGGCGCAGCCGAACAGGCTGCCGAGCCAGAGCGCGGTCTTGTCGCGCGGGCGCATCACAGCCCAATGCAGCGAGATGCTGGCGAGCAGCAACGCCAGCGTGTTCCAGCGCAACAGCGCCGGCTCGGGCGGGCGTAGCCAGTCCGGGCTGACCGACCGCACCGCGTAGGCCTGGATGAACTGCAGGAACAGCACCGTGATCACGGCGAGCAATACCCACAGGCCGAGGCGGGCGGCGGCGTCCGGTTGGTTCGGGCGGGTGGCGGCCTGGTTCATGGCGCCTCCTTGCTGGACTCAAAGTCGCCCAGTGGCGACGTCGAGGTCTGCGGTAGAAAATCCTCATCGGCGCCGGGTACGCTGTAATCGTAAGGCCAGCGGTGTACCTCCGGCAGGTCCGGCCCCCAGTTGCCGTGGCCGGGCGGTGTTTGCGGGGTTTGCCATTCCAGCGTGGTCGCGCCCCACGGGTTCGGGCCGGACGGCTTGCCGTTGAACGCGCTGCGGACGAGGTTGTAGAGGAAAACCAGCTGGAACACGCCGACGATCAGCGCGGCCACGGTGATGAAGGCGTTCAGCTGCTGCGCTGATGGCGGGATGAAGGCGTAGTTGTCGTACGCGTAATAGCGGCGCGGCATGCCGAGGATGCCGAGGTAGTGCATCGGAAAGTAGATCGCGTAGCTGCCGACGAAGGTCACCCAGAAATGCAGCTTGCCGAGCGTGTCGTTCAGCATCCGGCCGGTGACTTTCGGGTACCAGTGATAGATGCCGCCGAAAATCGCCAGGATCGGCGAAACGCCCATCACCATGTGGAAGTGGGCGACGACGAAATAGGTGTTCGACAGCGGCATATCGGTGCTGACATTGCCGAGAAACAGCCCGGTCAGGCCGCCGATCACGAAGGTGCTGACGAAGCCGATGGCGAACAGCATGGGCACGGTCAGGTGGATGCTGCCGCGCCAGAGCGTGAGCAGCCAGTTGTAAACCTTGATCGCGGTCGGCACGGCGATGACCAGCGTGGTGGTGGCGAAAAAGAAACCGAAGTAGGGGTTCATGCCGCTCACGTACATATGGTGAGCCCATACGACGAAGCTGAGCACGCCGATGATGATGATGGCCCACACCATCATCCGGTAGCCGAAGATGTTCTTGCGCGCATGCGTGCTGAGAAGGTCGGACACGATGCCGAACGCAGGCAGCGCGACGATATAGACCTCGGGGTGGCCGAAGAACCAGAACAGGTGCTGGAACAGGATCGGGCTGCCGCCCTTGTAAGCCAGCGCCTGCCCCATCGACACCACGGCAGGCATGAAGAAGCTGGTACCGAGCAGCTTGTCGAACAGCATCATCACCGCGCTGACGAACAGTGCCGGGAAGGCCAGCAGCGCCATGACGGTGGCGACCAGGATGCCCCACACCGTCAGCGGCAGCCGCATCAGCGTCATCCCGCGCGTGCGCGCCTGCAGCACAGTGGTCACGTAGTTGAGGCCGCCCATCGTCGCGGCGACGATGAAAATCGCCAGCGACACCAGCATCAGCACGATGCCGCCGCCGCTGCCGGGCGTGCCGGGCAGGATGGCTTGCGGCGGATACAGGGTCCAGCCCGCGCCGGTCGGCCCGCCGGGAACGAAGAAACTCGCCATCAGCACCACGACGGCGAGCAGATACATCCAGTAGCTGAGCATGTTGAGGAAGGGGAACACCATGTCGCGGGCGCCGACCATCAACGGGATCAGGTAGTTGCCGAAGCCGCCGAGGAACAGCGCGGTCAGCAGGTAAATCACCATGATCATGCCGTGCATGGTGACGAACTGGTAATAGTGGGCCGCGTCGATAAAGGCAAAACGGCCGGGAAAACCGATCTGCAAACGAATCAGATTGGACAGCACCAGCGCCACCAGCCCGACCAGAATCGCGGTGACCGTGTACTGCACCGCGATCACCTTGTGGTCCTGACTCCACACATAGCGGGTCCAGAAACTGTGCGGCGCGTGTTCATGTTCCGAGTAGGCCATGACATTCCCTTACCGCTGCGCGGTATTCGCCGCAGGTTTGCCGGACAGCGATTTGATATAGGCGATCAGCGCGTTCACCTCCTGATCGCTCAGCTCGGCTTTCGGCATGATGGGCTGGAAGCCGTCGACCAGCGTGGCGTTCGGCGCGGTGATCGCTTCCTTGAGATAAACGTCGTCGACCAGCGCGGTCTTGCCGCCCGCCAGCCGCTCGCGCTTGCCGTACAGGTCCTGCCAGCCCGGGCCGACGCCGGAACTGGTGGTCGGGCTGTGGCAGGCTACGCAGCCCTTGCTTTGCGCCAGCGCCTGCCCCTGGCTGACGAGCGTCGCTCCCGGCGTCGCCGCCGTCTCGGGTTTGGCGGTGGCTGCGGAGGGCGAAGTCGCCACGCCCGCTTGCTGTTTGTCCAGCCATGCCCGATACGCGGTTTCATCATCGACCACCACGTAGCCGCGCATATTGGCGTGGCCCACGCCGCACAACTGCGCGCACAGGATCTCGAAGCGCCCGGTCTTGGTCGGGGTGAGCCAGAGCGAGGTGACCATGCCCGGCACCAGATTCATCCGGGTGCGAAACGGCTGGACAAAAAAATCATGCAGCACGTCTTGCGAGCGCAGCAGGATTTTCACCGGCTGATTGACCGGCAAATGCACTTCGGGGGCGTTGATCAGCACATCGTCCCGCCCGCGCGGGTCGGCCGGGTTCTGGCCAAAGGGATTGGCCGGGCTGATAAAGCGCACGTCGGTCGATCCCAGCCGGCCATCGTGGCCGGGCAGGCGGAAGCGCCATTGCCATTGCTGGCCGACCACCTCGATGACCGCCGCCTGTGGAGGTGCGCGAATGAGGTCGGCATAAACAAACAGTCCCGGCGCCAGCATGGCGGCGATGCCTATTGCGGTCAGCCCGATCAGCCATAGTTCCAGCTTGCGATTGCCCGGCTGGTAGGCGGCGCGATGGCCGTCGCGGCGGCGGAAACGGACAAGGCAGTACGCGATGAAAACATTGACCGCGACGAATACCGCGCCGGTGATCAGCAAGGTGATGGCCAGCGTGGTGTCGATCAGCCCCCAGTTGGAGGCCAGCGGCGTATACCACCACGGGCTGAGGGCGTGGAACAGAATCGCGGCGATGACCAGTACGATCAATACGATTGCGAGCGCCATGGGATGTTACCTGTCGCTTGGCCCCAAACGCGCCGATGGGTGCTATGCCCATGCGCGCTGGTGTCGTTTCAAGCTAGCACATCGTCATCGGCGCACCGGCTTTGCGCGGTAATCGGGCGACGGCCTGCGGTTTTGTCCGGCATCGGGTGATCCAGGGGCTGTCGCTTAGGCTAAAAATCTGTTCCCGATCTTGTTGCGTGATTTCCTGATCGGGGCTCGGCACGCAACTTGCTTGAACTATGCTGATTCATTTGCAAAATCGTGCCCCTATGCTCCGCGTCCTCCTCGTCAACGATACCGCCAAGCCCATCGGCACCCTGCGCGATGCGCTGGCGTGCGCCGGCTACACGGTGATCGCCGAGGTCAATGGCGCCGCGGCCTTGCTGCATGCGGTGGAGTCGCAACGCCCCGATGTGGTGATCATCGATACCGAATCGCCATCGCGCGACACGCTCGAACAACTCGCGGTGATGGGCCACGCCGCGCCGCGACCAGTGGTGATGTTCGCCGATCGCTGCGAGCCGCTGGCGATGCGCGCGGCGGTCAGCGCTGGCGTCACCGCCTACGTGGTCGATCACGTCGGCGCCGACAAGCTCGCACCGATCATCGACGTGGCGCTGGCGCGTTTCGAGGAAGAGGCGCGGCTGAAAAAGCGCCTTGCCAATGCCGAGCAGCAGCTGGCCGACCGCAAGCTGATCGACCGCGCCAAGGGCATCCTGATGGACAAACGCGGCCTGTCCGAGGCCGAGGCGTTTACCACGCTGCGTGATCAGGCAATGAAGCAGGGAATCAAGATCGCCGAAGTGGCGCGCCAACTGATCGCAATGGCCGATTTGCTCGGTTAAGCGCGAGGAAAAAACATGTCCCACCTCTACGAATCGCTGCCGGGCTACCGGATCACCGGCTCCGACGCGCCCGAAAAAACCGTGCTCAAGCTTGGCTTCGTGCCGCTGTCCGATTGTGCGCCGCTGGTGGTCGCCAAGGTGCTCGACCTTGGCCGTGCGCACGGCATCGCCATCGAGTTGCACCGTCAGCCGTCGTGGGCGGCGGTGCGCGACAAGCTGCTCTCGGGCGAACTGGATGCCGCGCATTCGCTGTACGGCCTCGTCTACGGCGTGCAACTTGGCATCGGCGGGCCGCAGGCCGATATGGCCGTGCTGATGACGCTGAACCAGAACGGCCAGGCGATCACGCTCTCGAACCGGCTGGCGGATGCCTTGCAGTCCGGGCGCAATCTGCGCGAGCTGCTGACGTTCGAGTCGCGCCGCCACGTGCTGGCGCAGACCTTCCCGACCGGCACGCACGCGATGTGGCTGTATTACTGGCTGGCATCGCAAGGCATACATCCGCTCGACGACGTGAAGTGCGTGGTGATTCCGCCGCCGCAAATGAGCGCTGCACTGGCGTCCGGCGTGCTCGACGGCTATTGCGCCGGCGAGCCGTGGCACGCGGTGGCCGAGGCCGAAGGTCATGGGCGCACGGTGATCCGCAGCGGCGAAATCTGGCCCGACCACCCGGAGAAAGTACTCGCGTGCCGGCGTGACTTCGTGACCCGTTGCCCGAACGCCGCGCGGGCGCTGACGATGACGCTGCTCGAGGCCTGCCGCTGGCTTGACGATCCGGGCCATCGCCGCGAAGCCGCCGGCTGGCTGTCCGGCCCCGGCTACGTCGGCCGCGGCAGCCAGCTGATCATGCCCCGGCTGTTGGGTGACTACGGCCGCTTGGGCGATACCGCACCCTTGATGCGTTTCTTTGGCGGCGGCAGCGTCAACTATCCCTATCTGTCGGACGGCCTGTGGTTCCTTAGCCAGTACCGGCGCTGGGGTTTGTTGCAGGGCGATATCGATCTGCTCGCCATCGCCCGCGGCATCAACCAGACCGCGCTGTACGACGAAGCCGCCTCAAGCCTCGGGGTGATGCAGCCCGCCAGCGCCATGCGCAGCAGTACGCTGATCGACGGCAAGGTCTGGGACGGTCGCGACCCGCAGGGCTATGCCGACGGTTTCGACATCCGCGCCTAGCCCTTGGCGGATGGGCGGCGCTGATGCGCCGATCGGTGATGTTGCAGTGCGCAAATGCTGTGCGCATGGCGTGCCGATTGCACCGATGCGGTGCACCAGGCCGGGGCGGTATGACCCGAAAAGCCAGCAAATCCCGAGCGTGAATGAAAACCGTGATCTGGCACGGCCTTTGCTGAAGATGAGGTGAGCGGCACAACGGCGTGCCGCTCACTGAATCAGAAGTGAAGGCCAACGGCGGTTTTCAGCTTCAAGGACAACGGCGTCCCTTCGCACCCCACGGTGCGGATGGACGCCGTTTTTGTTTTGCCATCGAGCTTGGGAGAGTGTCATGAACCGTTCCTTCTGGCGTGCCGGGCATACGCCGACGCTGTTTTCCGCCTTCCTTTATTTCGACCTCAGCTTCATGGTCTGGTATCTGCTCGGACCGATGCAGGTGCAGATTGCCGGCGATCTGAACCTCAGTACCCAGCAGCGCGCCTTGATGGTGGCGACGCCGATTCTGGCCGGGGCGATCCTGCGTCTGGTCATGGGCGTGTTGGTTGACCGGATCGGCGCCAAGCGCGCCGGGTTGATCGGTCAGCTCATCGTCATCGTCGCCTTGCTCACCGCCTGGCAGGTCGGTTTTTCGACCCTGACCGGCGCGCTGACGCTGGGGCTGTTCCTCGGTGTCGCCGGCGCGTCGTTCGCCGTCGCGCTGCCGCTGGCATCGCGCTGGTATCCGCCTGAGCATCAAGGCACGGCAATGGGCATCGCCGGCGCCGGCAACTCGGGCACCGTGCTTGCGGCGCTGTTTGCGCCGATGCTGGCGGTCGCCTTCGGCTGGCAGAACGTGTTTGGTCTGGCGTGCATTCCGCTGGTGATCACGCTGCTGGTCTATGCCCGCAATGCCAAGGATGCGCCGGGTGCCGCGCCGAAGAAAAAGCTTGCCGACTACCTGGCCGTGCTCGGTGAGAAAGATGCGTGGTGGTTCATGTTCTTTTACGCGATCACCTTCGGCGGTTTCGCAGGCTTTGCCAGCGCCTTGCCCGGTTACTTCCACGATCAGTTCGGCTTCGATGCCAAGACGGCCGGTTTGTACACCGCCGCCTGCGTGCTGGCCGGTTCGGTGATGCGCCCGATCGGCGGCGTGCTGGCCGACAAGGTTGGCGGCACCAAGTCACTGCTCGTCGTCTACACCGCAACGGCCTGCCTGATCGCCGCCGCCGGTTTCGGCCTTGGTGGCTCGGCGGGGGCGGTGACGTTGTTCATCGCCGCGATGCTCTGCCTTGGTGCCGGCAACGGCGCGGTGTTCCAGCTGGTGCCGCAACGCTTCGGCAAGGAAATCGGCGTCATGACCGGGCTGATCGGCATGGCCGGTGGCGTCGGCGGCTTCGCACTGGCGGCAAGCCTGGGCGCGATCAAGCAGGCGACCGGCGATTATTCGACCGGCCTGTGGTTGTTCGCCTGCATTGCCGCACTGGGCTGGATGAGCCTTGCCGGGGTGAAGCAACGGTGGCGCAGTGACTGGTCCGTCGCAGCCGCCCGCGTTTAAGGAGTGATTCAACATGAAAAAGCCAAAACTCGTCGTCGTCGGCAACGGCATGGCCGGCATCCGCACCGTCGAGGAGCTGCTGACGCTGTCACCCGATCTGTACGACATCTGCGTCTTCGGTGCCGAGCCGCACCCGAACTACAACCGCATCCTGCTGTCGCCGGTTTTGGCCGGCGAGCAGGAGTTCAAGGACATCGTCCTCAACCCGCTGGCCTGGTACGCCGACAACAACATCCGCCTGCATCTGAGCAAGAGCGTGGTACGGATCGACCGGCACCGCCGCGTCGTCGTCGCCGACGATGGCACCGAGGAGCCGTACGACCGGCTGCTGCTGGCGACCGGGTCGACGCCGTTCATCCTACCGGTACCGGGCAAGGCGCTGAAGGGGGTGATCAGCTACCGCGACATCTACGACACCGAAACGATGATCGCCACCGCCAAAACCAAGAAAAGCGCCGTCGTCATCGGCGGCGGGCTCTTGGGGCTGGAAGCGGCCAACGGCCTGAAAATTCGCGGCATGGACGTGACCGTGGTGCATCTGGGCGAATGGCTGCTCGACAAACAACTCGACATCACCGCCGGCAAGCTGTTGCAAGCGTCGCTGGAAGAGCGCGGGCTGAGCTTTCTGCTGCAAAAGCAGACGTCCGATCTTGTCGGCAACGATGGCGGCGAAGTCACCGCGATCCGCTTCAAGGATGGCGATGAAGTCGCTGCCGATCTGGTGGTGATGGCCGTCGGCATCCGCCCGAATACCGCGCTGGCGGAGTCGGCCGGGCTGCATTGCAACCGCGGCATCGTCGTCAGCGATGCGCTGCAAACGTTCGACCCGCGCATTTACGCCGTCGGCGAGTGCGTCAGCCACCGTGGTGTCGCTTACGGCCTGGTCGCGCCACTGTTCGAGCAGGCCAAGGTCTGCGCCAACCATCTGGCGCAGCTCGGCATCGGCCAGTACAAGGGCTCGGTGCTGTCGACCAAGCTCAAGGTCACCGGCATTGACCTGTTCAGTGCCGGTGATTTCATGGGCGGCGAGGGCACCGAGGACATCGTGCTGTCCGACCCGGCCGGCGGCGTCTACAAGAAGCTGGTGATCAAGGACGACCAGCTCGTCGGCGCCTGCCTGTACGGCGATACCGCCGACGGCGCGTGGTACTTCAAGCTGCTGCGCGAAGGCCGCAAGATCGCCGACCTGCGCGAATCGCTGATGTTCGGCGAATCCGCGATCGGCGATGCCGGCGTCGCCGGCCAGAGCCGTGCCGGTGCGATGCAGGACAGCGACGAGGTCTGCGGCTGCAACGGCGTGTGCAAGGGCACCATCGTCAAGGCGATCAAGGACAAGGGCCTGTTCACTGTCGACGATGTGAAGAAGCACACCAAGGCCGCCAGTTCCTGCGGCTCGTGTACCGGCCTGGTCGAACAAATCCTGATGAACACCCTGGGCGGCAGCTTTCAGGAGACGCCGAAAACCAAGGCGATCTGCGGCTGTACCGACCGCAATCACGGCGAAGTGCGCAAGGCGATCCGCGAGCATCATCTGCTCGATCACAAGGCGGTGTACGACTTCCTCGAATGGCGCACGCCCAACGGCTGCGCGACCTGCCGCCCGGCGGTGAACTACTACCTGCTCTCGACCTGGCCCAAGGAGGCCAAGGACGACCCGCAAAGCCGCTTTGTCAACGAGCGGGTGCACGCCAATATCCAGAAGGACGGCACCTTCTCGGTGATTCCACAGATGAAGGGCGGCGTGACCAATTCGTCCGAGCTGCGCCGCATCGCCGACGTCGCCGACAAGTACCACGTACCGATGGTCAAGGTCACCGGCGGCCAGCGCATCGACCTGCTCGGCGTGAAAAAGGAAGATCTCGTCGACGTGTGGAAGGACTTGGGTATGCAGTCGGGCCATGCCTACGGCAAGTCGATCCGCACGGTGAAAACCTGCGTCGGCAGCGAGTTCTGCCGCTTCGGTACGCAGAACAGCACGCAGATGGGCATCGACCTCGAAACCATGCTCGCGAACATGTGGTCGCCGCACAAGGTGAAGCTGGCGGTGAGCGGCTGCCCGCGCAATTGCGCCGAATCGGGAATCAAGGACGTTGGCGTGATCGCCGTCGACAGCGGCTGGGAGCTGTATGTCGGCGGCAACGGCGGCATCAAGACCGAGGTGGCGCAGTTCTTCGTCAAGGTCAAAACCAGCGATGAGGTGAAGGAGTACAGCGGTGCCTTTCTGCAGCTGTACCGCGAGGAGGCGTATTACCTCGACCGCACCGTGCATTACATCGCCCGCGTTGGTCTCGATTACATCAAGCAGAAGGTCGTCGACGATGCGGCCAACCGCAAGGCGCTGTTCGAGCGGCTGCTGTATTCGCTCGAAGGCTTGCCCGACCCGTGGGCCGCACGGATCGCCGGGGCGCAAAAGAGCGAATACATCCCGATCAAACTCGTCCCCGCAGGAGAGCCGGCATGAACGCGCCAATGATTGCTGAACAATGGCTGCGCGTCTGCGCGGTGGACGACATCCCGATGCTAGGCAGCCGGGTCATCGCGCGCGAGGCCGGCAATATTGCGGTCTTTCGCACCGCCACCGACAGCGTGTTTGCCTTGCTCGATCGCTGCCCGCACAAGGGAGGGCCGTTGAGTCAGGGCATCGTCCATGGCGAAGCGGTGACGTGCCCGCTGCATAGCTGGAACATCGACCTGAGTTCCGGCGAGGCCAGGGCGCCCGATGTCGGCTGTGCGCGGCGGTTTCCGGTGAAGGTCGAAAACGGCGACGTCTATCTGGCCTTGGGGTAAGGGCGAGGAGTATGGCGATGAAAACGGTCACGAAGTCCACGTGTTGTTACTGCGGCGTCGGCTGCGGCGTGCTGATCGAATCGGACGGCGACAGGATCACCGGCATCCAGGGCGATCCGTCGCATCCGGCCAACTTCGGCCGGCTGTGCACCAAGGGCATGACGCTTCCGGCTACCGCAGCCAGCCTGACCGGTCGGGCGCTGTACCCGGAAATGCGGCTGACGCGCGATGCCGCACGGCAACGCATCGACTGGGATGCGGCGCTTGACACGGTGGCCGAACGCTTTGCCGACATCATCGAGCGCCACGGCCCGGATTCTGTGGCGTTCTACGTGTCCGGCCAGTTGCTGACCGAGGATTACTACGTCTTCAACAAGCTCGCCAAGGGGCTGATCGGCACCAACAACATCGATACCAACTCGCGGCTGTGCATGAGCAGCGCGGTGACCGCGTACAAGCTGGCGCTGGGTGCCGACGGCCCGCCGACGTGCTACGAGGATCTGGAGCTTGCCGATTGCGTGCTGTTCGCCGGCAGCAATATGGCGTACGCGCATCCGGTGCTGTTCCGCCGGCTCGAAGCCGCCAAGGCGATGCGCCCGGCAACGCGCTGGATCGTGATCGACCCGCGCCGCACCGATACCGCTGCGATGGCCGACCTGCACTTGCAAATCCAGCCCGGCACCGATGTGGCGCTGTTCAACGGCATGTTGCATCACCTGATCTGGGAAGGGCTGGTCGACCCGACGTATATCGCCGCGCACACCGGCGGCTTTGCTGAACTCAAAAAGCTGGTGCGTGATTACACGCCGAAAATGGCGGCCGAGCTGTGCGGCATTCTCGAGGCCGACCTGATTCAGGCTGCCGAATGGTTTGGCCGCAGTGACGGCGAAGGTTCGGCTAGACGTGGCGGCGGCGCCACGCTGTCGCTGTACTGCATGGGTTTGAATCAATCGGCGCACGGCACCGACAAGAATCTGGCGCTGATCAACCTGCATCTGGCCACCGGCCAGATCGGCAAGCCCGGTGCCGGGCCGTTTTCGCTGACTGGCCAGCCGAACGCGATGGGCGGGCGCGAGGTCGGCGGCATGGCGACGATGCTCGCGGCGCATCGCGAGATCGCCAGCCCGTCTCATCGCGCCGAGGTCGCCGATATCTGGGGTGTGCCGAGCGAACGAATCTCCGGCCAGCCGGGCCTGCCGGCGGTGGCAATGTTCGACGCGATCCGCGCTGGCAAGATCAAGGCGGTATGGATCGCCTGTACCAACCCGGCGCATTCGATGCCAGATGCGGGGCAAGTCACCGAGGCGCTGGCGGCGGCCGAGTTCGTCGTGGTGCAGGAAGCCTTTACCCAAACCGATACCGTGCCGTTTGCCGACGTGCTACTGCCGGCGGTAACCTGGGGAGAGAAGGACGGCGCGGTAACCAACTCGGAGCGGCGCATTTCCCGCGTTCGCGCCGCCGTCACCGCGCCGGGCGAGGCCAAGCCCGATTGGTGGATCGCGTCCGAAGTCGCGAAACGGATCGAGGCACGCTTGTATCCCGATGCGGCATCACTGTTTCCGTATACCGAAACCGCGGCCATTTTCGACGAGCATCGTCGTCTGACCCTGGGCCGTGATCTCGATATTGGCGGACTTGATTACGCCTTGCTTGAATCGCACGGCCCGCAGCAATGGCCGCTGCGCGCCGGCATGAAGCAAGGCATTGCGCGTCGTTACGTCGATGGCACGTTCGCGACGCAAGACGGCCGTGCACGCTTTCACGCTACGCCGTACAAGCCGGTGGCCGAGCCGACCAACGCACACTATCCGTTCCACCTGCTCACCGGTCGGCTGCGCGATCAATGGCACGGCATGAGCCGCAGTGGCCGGCTGCCGCAACTGTTTGCGCACACGCCGGAACCGAGCGTGACGATGCATCCGCAAGACGCCGACCGACGCGGCTTCAAGGCTGGCGACTTGATGCGGGTGGAGAGCAAGCGCGGTGGCCTGATCCTGCCGCTGGCGATTTCCAGCGATGTACAAAGCGGCAGCGTCTTCGCCGCGATGCACTGGAGCGGCCAGTTTTTGAACTCGGCGGGCATCAACGCAGCCAGCCTGTCGAGTGTCGATGCCAAATCATCGCAGCCCGAACTCAAGCACGCCGCGGTGCGGATCGAGCGCGCCGAGCTGCCGTGGCGCGCGGTCGCGGCGCTGCGCAGCGACGACGTGCTGGCGCTGCACGCGGCGGTACAACCGCTGCTGGCCGAGTGCGATTACGCGGCGATCAGCCTGCAAGGCCGGGATGTGCTGGTGCTGCGTGCCGCCTGTGTCGAGGCGCCGGCGGCGTGGCTGGAAAAACTGTTCGCCGCGCTCGACCTGCAGCCGGGCGCCGATGTGCTCGAATACCGCGATGCGCGCCGCAATATGGTCAAGCGTGTCGGCTGGCGCCGCTTTGAGGCTGGAGGCAGCGCGCTGCTTGGCTTCGTGTTCGCCGGCGATGTGGCTGCCGCCGATGGCCTGCTCGACAAACTGCTCGAAGGCGAAGCGTGGCAAGGCCCGCGGCTGGCGGTGTTTTCGCCCAAAGGCATGGCCGCCGCGCCACGCGATCGCGTCGTGTGCAGCTGCAAGCAGGTCAGCGAATCGCAGATACGCCGGCTGACCGCAGTCGGTGCCGGCATCAACGAATTGAAAGCGAACCTGGGCTGCGGCACCGTCTGCGGCTCGTGCGTGCCCGAACTGAAACGCTTGTGTGCCCCGTCGTCACAAGCCGCTTGAACCGGAGAGAACCATCATGCGAAACGGTAAAGTCATCCTGCTTGGCGCTGGCCCCGGCGATCTGGATTTGCTGACGATCAAGGCCGCCAAGGCGCTGGCCGTCGCCGATATCCTGCTGCTCGACGATCTGGCCAATCCCGACATCGTCTCGCTGGCGCCGCAAGCGCGGGTGATCCGGGTCGGCAAGCGCGGCGGTTGCAAGTCGACGCCGCAGGATTTCATCCAGCGGCTGATGCGCCGCTATGCGCTGGCCGGCAAGGTGGTGGTGCGGGTCAAGGGGGGCGAGGTGCTGCTGTTCGGCCGCGCTGGCGAGGAAATCGCCTACCTGCAGGCGGCCGGGGTCGTGGTCGAGATCGTCAACGGCATCAGCTCGGGTCTTGCCGCTGCGGCCAGCCTCGGTATCTCGCTGACGCACCGCGAGCATTGCCGCGGGGTCACCTTCGTCACCGCGCATGCGCAAGATCATTCCGAGCCGGACTGGAATGCGCTGGCTGCGACCGGCACGACCCTGGTGATCTATATGGGCATGAGCCGGATCGACAGCCTCGCAGCCGGCTTGATGCGGACGCTGCCGCCGTGTACGCCGGCGGCCGTGGTCCAATGGGCGAGCACCGAGCGCGAGCAAAGGCTGGTGACGACGCTGGGTGCGCTGGCCGGCGATGCCGAGACCGCCGGCCTGGGCAGTCCGGCGATCATCCTCGTCGGCGAAGCGGTCGGCGAGGCCATGCAGACCGCGCTGCCGCTGGCGGCTTAGCGGTACTTGATCGCGATACCGACCAGACGCTGGCCTTCGATGTCCTGCACCGTTGCGGCCCAGTACGGGCCGGAGACATAGGCGCCGACCGGCTGGATGCGGTCGTAGACGATGACGACCGCATCGGCGCCAAGCAAGGCCGCCTCGGTGCGCAGCCTGTTCTCGATATCGGCGACGGCCGGTGCCGGGTCGGTGCTGGCGTCGATCTTCACTTCGCCGATCCGGTCGAACGGTTTCTTCGGTTCCTCGCGCAGGATCTGTACCGACGCCGGGCTGGTCGCAGCCGGGTGTGGCGCGCCGACGTACTGGGTCGACGTGGCGTCGATGCTGGCGCAGGCCGCGAGCAGCAGGGCAACGGCGGCGGTGAGGAGCGGTGCGGCTTTCATGAAGGTCTCGCTTGGAAAGATGAGAATCAATTGCGATTGTAGCGCCAGCCGGAATCGTTGCCATCGAGAACTTCATTGCACAAGGCCGAGCGTGAACCCGCCCAGACGGGGTTCACGTTCGGTGGTCACGCCAGCGCATCAGCTACCAGCGGGATGAGATCGGTCCTTGCACCGGCACGCATCCAGACTGAAGCGGCCCGGGCCATGCATGGCCAGCACGATGAAGCCGCCCGCCATGGCCAGGTTCTTCAGGAACATGATCATCTGGATCTGATCGCCGAACTGCGTGTGGAACAGCGCGGCCGTCGCTAGGCAGAACCCCGCCAGCAGGGCTGCGGCGATGCGCGTCTGGTAGCCGACCAGGACCAGGATGCCGGCGCCGACCTCGAAGGCGATCGTTGGCCAAAGCAGGATGGCGGGCACGCGCATGGCCTCCATATAGGCCGCCGTGGCCGCCAGCGCCCCGATCTTGCCCAGGCCGGCGAGGATAAAGATCAGTGCCATCAGCGCACGGGCGATCAACACTGCGATGGATTGGACTTGGATGTTCATGATGGGACCTCGCTGAATCAGTTCGGCCGCGGGGGCGGATTGGTGGTAGTGAAAATATAGCGGGCAAAGCGCCATTGCCCATCCGTTTCCCGATGAAAGAGGAACAGCTCCTGATTGGCTTCGGGGCCGCCCGGCTGGTCGCTACCCACCGCCGTGGCGGTGCCGCTCGAACGGGTGCGGGCGAATGCCCAGTCGCGTGACAGCAGGCGGATTTCGTCGATCTGGAAACGGATGTCGAGCTTGATCGCGCCGAACACACGTGTGTAAGCCTCACGCACCGCCGCACGCCCGACCGATGGCGGGCTGTGCTGCGGCATGAACACGCTGTCGTCACTGTAGAGCGCCATCACGCGTTCAATATCCGCAGCGTTCAGTGCCTGCTCGTAACGGTTGAGCTGGCCGGTGATGGCGGTTTTTACCGCCGTGCCGGTTTGGGGCTGGGCGGCAAGGGCCGGCAGGGTGGTGCCGAATGCTGCTGCGGCCAAGGCCAGACGAAAAGTCCTGATCATGATGTCTCTCCCGGGTTCAAACGACGACGACGAGTTTGCCGAGCGCCTGATTGCTTTCCATCAGGCTGTGGGCGCGACGGACATCGTCGAACGCAAAGGTTTCCACCCGCAGCGACGGGATGCGTTGTGCGGCGATGCCCTTGGCGATGTGGCGCAACGGGGCATCGTCGAGCGGCAATGCCGCCGTACCGAGCAAGCCGCTGCCGAAGAAGCTCAGCCGTGTGGCGTTGGGCAGGTCCTGCATCAGGTTGAACTGATCGAGCACCGGCGGGCCGCCAAGCAGGCCGATGACCGCGACCGCACCGAAGGGCTTCAGTGCCTTGACGGTATCGCGCAGTGTCGAGGCGCCGACGACCTCCAGCGCCGCGTCGACGCCGTCCGGGGACAGTGCCTTGACCGCTTCGGCGATCTGGCCGTCATCGACGATCACCGCGTCCGCACCGACCTGTTTCAGCCGATCCGCGTTGGCGGCCGAGCGCGTGGTCGCGATCACCCGCAGTCCGAGCTCCTTGGCGTAGGCGACGGCCGCGAGGCCGACCGACGCGGTGGCGCCGCGGACCAGCAGCGTCTGGCCCGCATGAACGGCCAGCGTTTTGACCAGCGCACCCCAAACGGTGAGATAGGACTCGGGCAGCGCCGCCAGTTCTTCCCACTGCAGTGCCACATCGTCGAGCGATATCACGTTGCCGCGCAGCACCGCGACTTCCTCGGCATAGCTGCCGGTACGGCTGAACTGCAGCCCGCCCATCGCGGTGGCAACGCGCTGGCCGGTGCGGAAGGTGCCGGATGGATCGGCGATGACCTCGCCGACTGCCTCGATGCCCGGCACCCTGGGGCCGTCGATCGCGCCCATCTTGCCGGCGCGCAGATAGGCCTCGGCGCGATTGAGGCCGAAGGCGCGCACGCGGATGTGCACTTCGCCCGGCCCGGCTTGCGGTGCGGGAATGTCCTTCAGCTGCAGGACTTCCGGGCCGCCGGCTTGTTCGATGACATAGGCTTTCATGATGTGACTCCTGTGATGGAATGCTCAACCGGCTTGTCCGGCTGATGGGGTCACGATATGCCTGCCGTTATTCGCAAAAAACCCCCTATATTCGTAATCTTCTTATCAAAAATGGAAGGGTTGGGCGGATGGATCTCAATGCCGTGCAGATGTTTGTGGGCGTGGTTCAGGCGGGCAGCCTGTCTGCCGCGGCCGCCCGCCTGGATATGCCGCTGGCGACCTTGAGCCGCCGCATTCGCGAGCTGGAGCGCGAGTTGGGGGTACAGCTGCTGGAGCGCTCGGTGCGCGGCACCAAGCTCACCGATCCGGGCATGCGGCTGTACGAGCACGCGAGCCGGGGCGTCGAGGCGCTGGCCGAAGCGGAGCGGGCCGTGGTCAGCGATCAAGCCCGGCTCAAAGGCATCCTGCGCCTGTCGCTGCCGCCGGCGTTCGAGCCGTGGTGGGATTTGCTGGCGCTGTTTCAGCAGCGTTACCCGGACATCCGCCTCAGCGTGCAGACCACCGAACGGCGGGTCGACCTGATCGAGGACGGGGTGGATGTCGCGCTGAGGGTCGGCACGATCGCGCACGAGACCATGGTGGCGCGGCACCTGATCACCTACCGGCACGTGCTGGTGGCCGGGCAGGCCTTGCTTGAACGGCTGGGCAGCCCCGAGGTGCCCGACGATCTGCATCGCTACCCGTGCGCGACCTGGCGCCCCGGCCCGGCTGGCATTGCAGGTTGGCAGCTTGGGCAACAGCTGTTCGAACCCCGACCGATACTGGCGACCAATGATTATCTGCATCTGCGCAGCCGGGCGCTGCGCGGCGAGGTCGTGACCGAACTGCCGCCGTTTCTGGCCGCCGAAGCAATCCGGGACGGGCGCCTCGTGGCGCTGCTGCCGGCCCATCCGCTGCCCGAGCAGCAGCTCAATCTGCTGTATCCGTCACACCGGCATCCGTCGTCGATCGTGCGGGCCTATCTCGACTTCTGCCAGACCGAACTCGCCGGCTTCGTTGCTTAGCGGAATCAAGCGCTGCGGCTTGCCATTTCCGGGAGGAAATCTGCCGGTTTTGCGACTGCACGCCAGCACGCAGATGCGGCTATACGTGTCTTAACGCTGGCTGAATCCAGCAGCACTTTCGAGAGAGTCATCATGCCACTGGTTAAAAACATTGTTCTCGTTCACGGCGCGTGGGGCGATGCTTCGCACTGGCGCCACGTCATTCCGCTGCTGCACGCCAAGGGTTATCACGTCAGCGCGGTACAGAATCCGCTCACTTCGTTGGTTGACGACATCAGCCGTACCGGCAGTCTGGTGGCCGCGCAGGATGGCCCGACCCTGCTGGTCGGACATTCCTACGGTGGCGCGGTCATCACCGGCGCAGGTTTGGCGCCTAACGTCGTTGGTCTGGTTTACATCGCGGCGTTCGCACCCGACGAAGGAGACAGCCTCGGCAGCATCTTTGCCAGGCAGGCACCGCCCTCGGGGGCGGCCAGTATCCGGCCGGACAAGGAGGGTTTTCTGTGGCTGGATCGCAGTAGCTTCAGGGATAGCTTCGGCGGCGATCTGGACGAAGCCGATGCACTGGTGATGGCGGTGACGCAAAAGCCGATTTCCGGGCGTTGTTTTGAAGACCAGAGTGGCGTGCCTGCGTGGAAAACCAAACCGAGCTGGTATCAGGTATCGACTCGGGACCGGATGATTCCGCCGGAGACGGAGCAGTGGATGGCGGAGCGGATCAAGGCCAGGAAGATCGTGTCGCTGGACGCAAGCCACGCGTCACTGGTATCGCATGCCAGCGAAGTGGCCGACCTGATTGATGAGGCTGCACGATCGCTGGGGTAATGGAAAGGGGGGGCAGCTCCCGGTCACGCCCGCCGTGGGCTGGATGACGCTGATCCCCATGATGCTCAATGAGATAGCCCCTGGCATGGCCAGGGGCTATCTCATTTTTAGCAATACTCGAGTTGGTTCAACACGATTATCGATATGAATCAACGGGGTGGGGGTGCTGCTTAATAGGTGTAGAACATCCGCTGGATTTCCTTGCTGTCGCGGGTTTTGGTCAGCGCCAGCATCAAGAGGATGCGGGCCTTTTGCGGGCTGAGCGTATCGGCGACGACGAAATCGGTTTCATCATCGTTGTTTTCGCCGTTGCGGATGGTCGGGCCATTGCCGACACGCGACGAGCGGACGATCTGCAGGCCCTGCTTGCGCAGTTCGGTCAGGTGCGGACGCACGGTGTTGGCGAGGCTGCCGTTGCCGGTGCCGGCGTAGACGATGCCGGCGTCGCCAGCCGCGGCGAAGGCGTCGATCGCCAGCGTGTTGGCGTTGGCCGAACCGTAGGCGATGTCGACGGCCGGCAGCTTGTCGAGCTTGCTGACGTCGAACTCGGTATCCGCGGTGTTCTTGCGCGTACTGGTGCGATAGAACACCGGCTTGCCCGAGACGATGTAGCCGAGGCTGCCGAGTTCCGGCGAACGGAAGGTGTTCGCAGTCATGGTGTTGGTCTTGGTGACGTCGCGTGCGGCCTGGATTTCGTCGTTCAGCGTCACCAGTACGCCGCGGCCGACGGCGTCCTTGCTACCGGCGGTGGCAACGGCGTTGTACAGATTGATCGGGCCGTCGGCGCTGATCGCGGTGGCGGGGCGCATCGAACCGACGATGATCACCGGCTTTTTGCTCTTGACCGTCAGGTTGAGGAAGTAGGCGGTTTCCTCGATGGTGTCGGTGCCGTGGGTGATGACGATGCCGTCAACATCGGACTGTTTCAACAGCTCGTTCACGCGCTTGGCGAGCTTGAGCCAGTGATCGTTGTTCATGCTTTCGCTGGCGATCTGGAATACCTGCTCGCCTTTGACGTTGGCCACTTTCTTCATTTCCGGCACGGCTTCGATCAGTTTTTCCACGCCGATCTTGGCGGCGGTATAGCCGACCGTGGTGGTGCTGGTGGCGCCGGTGCCGGCGATGGTGCCGCCGGTGGCCAGGATCACCACATTGGGTAGCTTGTCGGTGGCCTGAGCGGGCTGGATGGCGAAGGCGGTCAACACAGCGGCGGCACAGAGGCCTTGCTTGGTGAGGGTGGCGAACATCAGCATTCTCTCCGGTGTCGGCAAGCGGTTCGTCACCGGGTCGGTGGCCGCTTGCCCATTCTTTGGGTTGGAATACGCTGCCGGTTAGCAGGGTGGGGCGATCATGCGCGCCGCATTTTTGCAATCCTATTGCCATATTTCCTGATGGGGAAACGCCTTAGTAAGCTTTCGATCGATCCGGGTTATTTGGAAATGGAATCAAAGGCTTAGTTTGCTGGTTCGTGCTGCGGACGCACAATCGTGCGGCGGCGATGGCACTCGCTTGGTGCGCAAGAAAAAACCGAAACGGCACAGCAACTTGATGTGGCTGCCCATCGGGTTGGGTGGTGATTTCACAATCGGGCGCGCACCGGTCTGGCGCAGGTTCGCGGGGTGTCGCTCGTCAGGATGTGTGGCCGCGCGGCAGGATGAGGTGCCGGTCAATCGGCTATGCTCGTTGTTTTTTGCGCCGGTGCCAGCATGAACCCACCCGAGATCACCCATTTTTCCAGCTCGGCCACAGCGCCTGTTTACGACCATCCTCGTCCGGAACGCCGTGTTGACGGCAACCCGCTGCGGACGACCTGGGAGCACTACGCCCGGCAAGGTTTATCCAGCGGCGTCTGGGCTTGCGAAGTGGGGAGCTGGAACATCCGCTTTGCCGACAACCGTGATGAGTTTTTCTGCGTGATCGAAGGCAGGGTGCGGCTGCACGCGGCCGCGGGCACGGTCACCGAGGTCGGCCCCGGCGAGGCGGCGGTGATCCCGGCCGGTTTTGTTGGCCGCTTCGAGGTGGTCGAACCGGTGCGCAAGTATTTTGTGGTGGTCGATCAGGGCGAGTGAGCTAGAGCGTGACCAAGCCCGTTTCGACCAGCTCATCGAGCAGTAGCGTCATGTCTTGCGCGGCATCGCTGTCGGCGTCGAGCGAGAACACGTCGGCGTGGCGGATGACCGCGGCTTCGTAAAGATCGGTTGGCCGCAGCGTCGATCCCAGTACTTCGCCCGGGTAATCCTGCCGCAACTGGCGCAGTGCATGTTCGCTGGCGATGTTGCCGCGCTGGTAGCGGTTGAGCAGATAGCGGCGCGGCTTGCGCGGCAGCAATTGCTCCAGCCCGGTAAGGGTGCGTGCGCTCATGCGTGCGCCGTGCAGCGCCAAGGTTTCGGGTACGACCGGCACCAGCACCAGATCGGCGGCGAGCAGCGCGGAGAAGCCGAGCACGCCGAGCATCGGCCCGCAATCGATCAGCACCGGCGCGTGATCGGCGAGCATTTCGGCGGTGAGCCCGAGCTTGAGCCGCCACAGGTGATCGCGATGGCGGGTGAGCTGGGCGTCGACCTTGGACAGCGCCAGCTCGGACGGGATGAAATCGATCCCGTTCGGCAGCGGGCGTACCAGATCGGAAAGTGCCGAAATGCCGCGAAAGAAGTCGTGGATCGTCGCGCCCGGCGCCGCGCCGAACCCCCAGTAATGGCTGAGGTGCGCCTGCGGGTCGAGATCGATGACCAGCGGTGCCGTGCCGTTCTGCGCCATGGCGGCCGCGAGGTTGGCGGTGACGGTCGTCTTGCCGACGCCACCCTTCTGATTGAAGACCGCGATCGTGGTCATAGTGTTCAGCTTGCTGTTGCCGGGAGAGCCGACCATAGCGAAAAGCCGCAAGGTTTCAAAGCCCCGAATGCAAAAAGGGCCGGCAACGGCCGGCCCCTGCAACAGCATTTACTGATTTAAAGCATTTCTGCTGCGTAATCGGCCAGGCGCGAGCGTTCGCCCCGCTGCAGCGTGATGTGGCCCGAGTGGGTCCAGTCTTTGAAGCGATCAACCACGTAAGTCAGGCCAGACGAGCCCTCGGTGAGGTAAGGCGTGTCGATCTGACTGATATTGCCCAGACACACGACCTTGGTGCCGGGGCCGGCGCGGGTGATCAGCGTCTTCATCTGCTTGGGCGTGAGGTTCTGCGCTTCGTCGATGATCAGAAACTTGTTGAGAAAGGTGCGCCCGCGCATGAAGTTGAGCGACTTCACCTTGATGCGTGAGCGGATCAGATCGCGCGTGGCGGCGCGGCCCCAGTCGCCGGCTTCGGCGTCGGTCTGGTTCAGGACGTCGAGGTTGTCTTCCAGCGCGCCCATCCACGGCTGCATTTTTTCCTCTTCGGTGCCGGGCAGGAAGCCGATGTCCTCGCCGACCGGTACGGTGACGCGGGTCATGATGATTTCGCTGTAAATCTTGGTCTCCAGCGTCTGCACCAGACCGGCAGCGAGCGTCAGCAGCGTCTTGCCGGTGCCGGCCTGGCCGAGCAGCGAGACGAAGTCGACTTCCGGATCCATCAACAGGTTGAGCGCGAAATTCTGTTCGCGGTTGCGCGCCAGGATGCCCCAGATGGCGTTCTTCTGGTGCGAGTAATCCTTGAGGCTGACGATCAGCGCGCTCTTGCTCTCGATCTCGGTCACCCGGGCGATGAAGGGCGTTTCGCCTTGCTGGAATAGCAACTGGTTTGGATACAGGTCGAGAACGTCCGGCCCCTTGATGCGCCAATAGCTGCGCCCACCCTCCTGCCAGCTTTGCAGATCCTTGCCGTTCTTCTCCCAGAAGGCCTGGTCGATTTCGCGCATCCCGGTGTAGAGGAGGTCGGTATCCTCAAGCACCTTGTCGTTGAAATAGTCTTCGGCCGCCAGCCCCAGCGTGCGGGCCTTGATGCGCATGTTGATGTCTTTCGACACCAGGATGACCTGACGCTTGGGCTGGATCTGCTGCAGGTGATGCACGACGCCGAGAATCTGGTTGTCGGCCTTGCCCATGGGCAACTGGGACGGCAGCACGCTGGTGATCGCTTCGGTCTGCAAAAAGAGCCGACCGGTGGCTTGGTCTTTGCTTGGCCCTTCCAGTGGCACCCCGTCGTGCAGACTGTGCTCGCGTCCGGCGACGAGTTCCTCCAGGAAACGACTGGCCTGACGGGCGTTGCGGGCAACTTCGGACATGCCCTTTTTGTTGTTGTCGAGTTCTTCCAGCGTCATCATCGGCAGGAAGAGATCGTGCTCCTGAAAGCGGAACAAAGAGGTCGGATCGTGCATCAGCACGTTGGTATCGAGCACAAACAGCTTGGTGTCGTCCTTGCGGCGAGGCTTGCGGACAGCCATATCGTTCCCCTTTTTAGCGTGTTGTGTGCTGTGCGGGTGCAGCAGCCATGAAAAAAGCGGCGCACGCGCCGCTTCCCTTATTTCAGTGCCTGGACAAAATCGAGTACTTCCTCGACATGTCTCGGTACCTTGACGCCTCGCCACTCCCTGACGATGTCGCCGGTACGGTCGATGACAAAGGTGCTGCGTTCAATGCCGCGTACCTGTTTGCCATACATATTCTTCATTTTCATGACACCAAATGCTTCGCAGGCGATCTCCTCGGGGTCGGAAACGAGTTCAAACGGGAAGCACTGTTTGGTTTTGAAGTTTTCGTGCGATTTGACGCTGTCGCGACTGATGCCGAACACCTTGATGTGGGCCGCTTCGAACGCATCGTGATGGATGCGGAAGTCGTTGCCTTCAGTGGTGCACCCCGGGGTGTTGTCCTTGGGGTAGAAGTAGAGAACAAAGGCTTGGCCTTTGAGTGCCTCGGTGTCGAAAAGGCCGCCGCTGGTCGTGGGCAGGCTCAGGGGCGGGCAGGGTTGCTTGGACATCGGTTCGGGTGCTCCTTGTTGTTCTGTTCCCTTGCCTTGATTGTCGGCAATCGTTGTTGCGAGAGCAAGATGAGCGGGCCAGAAATACTGGTGTACCCGTGAGGCACTGCTTGTCGGTAAAATGCCGGCCATTCAACCGAATTTCAATGGATAGACCGCGATGAGTATCAAGTCGGACAAGTGGATTCGCCGCATGGCGCAAGAGCACGGCATGATCGAGCCCTTCGTTCCGGGGCAAGTGAAGGAAGTGAATGGCGAGCGCATCGTGTCCTACGGCACATCGAGCTACGGCTACGATATCCGTTGCGCCGATGAATTCAAGGTCTTCACCAACCTGAACAGCACCATCGTCGATCCCAAAAACTTTGACGAAAACAGCTTTGTCGATGTCTCGGGCAAGGGCTACTGCATCATTCCGCCGAACTCGTTCGCGCTGGCACGCACCGTCGAATACTTCCGCATCCCGCGCAATGCCCTGACGGTGTGTCTGGGGAAATCGACTTATGCGCGCTGCGGCATCATCGTCAATGTCACCCCGTTCGAGCCTGAGTGGGAAGGTTATGTGACGCTGGAGTTCTCCAACACCACGCCACTGCCGGCGAAGATTTACGCCAACGAGGGCGTGGCGCAGGTGTTGTTCTTCGAAGCCGATGCCGACGATGTCTGCGAAACCAGCTACCGCGATCGTGGCGGCAAATATCAGGGCCAGAGTGGCGTAACGCTGCCCAAAACCTGATCGAGCGATTCGTCGTTGTCCGAATCAAGCCGCCGCGCATTACCGCCGGCGGCTTTTTTGTTACGCCCCTTCATGCCATGCATGACATTGCGTCAGCGCGCACGCTATAAAGTGCAATCGGGGAGATGCCATGACTACACGATTGCAATCGCGCTATGACGTCGAGGCACCGCTGCTGCAAGCGCAACAATGGTCGCTGCACCGCGGCCGCGATGAACAAACCGGCCGAAACGTGATGCTGCTGGCGGTGCAGCCAGCAATCAGCGATACACTCGATCGCCCTGGACTTGCCTTGCCGCATCCGCATTTGCTCGCGCCGACCGATACCTTCGAGGACGGGGCGGTGAGCTGGCTGATCGTCGGCGATGCAACGCTGGAGCCGCTGTCGCTGCGCTTGAAGCGCGAAGGTCCGGTTGCGCCAGCGTTGGCCGTTGCCTGGGTGCTGGATGCGCTGGCGGTACAGTGCTGCGCCCTGCAGCAAGGGCCGGTCTTCCAGCTTGGCGAAGACCGTTTGCTGATCGATGTGCAAGGCCGCGCCTGGCTGCTGCCGCTGCCCGATACCGAATGCGTGGATCCCTTGCCCGGGGCTGTGCGCTTGCTGCAACGGCTGCTCGGTGATGCGGAGTCCCGGCCTGAGCTTGCCGAGCTGCACCGCCTGGTGGCGGTCGAAAGCGGGATCGATGCCTGGTCGCAAGCGTTGCGGCACTGGCTTGATGCCCGTGGCGGTGCCGGGGCCGCGTGTGGCGGTACGCTCGACAAACTGCTGTGGCGGATGCAGCGAAGCAGCGATTTTCCGGCGCTCTCGCAAGCGATCAGCAGTCTCAACCAGATTCAGGTGGGCGATGCCGAGCATCTGCAGGGCTTGTCTGACGTGGTGCTGCGCGATTTCGCGCTGACCAACAAGCTGCTGCGGCTGGCCAACTCGGCGATCTATGGCCAGTACGGCGGGACGATCAGCACCGTGTCACGCGCCATCGTGATTCTTGGCTTCAACACCATCCGCAGTCTTGCGGTCACGGTATTGCTGTTCGAGCATCTGCACGACAGGAGCCAGGCGCAGACGATCAGGGAGGCCACGCTGCGGGCGTTTTTCTCCGGTTTGCTCGCTCGCGCGCTGCACCGCCGCAGCGGCGTCCGCGATGCCGAGGAAACGCTGGTCTGCGGCATGCTGCATCATCTTGGCAAGCTGCTGACTATTTATTATTTTCCCGACGACAATCTGCGCATCGATCAGCGCCGGCGTGACGGCTTGAGCGAATCGAACGCCGCCAAGTCGGTGATGGGGCTCGATTTTGCCGAGCTGGGCGGTGGCGTGGCGCGGCAATGGCACTTCCCGGAACGAATCTGCCGAAGCATGCAAACGCTGCCAGAGGGCATCGTTCGGGCCACGCAGATCGAGCAGGAAAAGTTGCGGCAGTACGCCAACCTCGGTAGCGAGCTGCTGAGCGTGCTCGACGATGCCGATACGGCCGGGATCAGCCGTCTGCAGCAACTGCAGCGCCGCTACCTGCCCGCGACCGGTCTTTCGCTCGATGATCTGAGTGCCACACTGCATGAGGTGTCCGAACAGTTTCGCGCCTATCTGCATACGCTGGACATGACCGCCGACGATAGTGCTTTCCTGCGTAATTTGAGCTTGTTCGACGCCGCCCGGCTGAAGGCTGTTGGTGTCGCGCCGGATACCATCGATCAGGCAAGGCTGGAAACGACGCTCGAAGACACCGCTCGCGCGCACGCGGCGATTCTTGCCGCCGGCGTGCAGGACATCGCCAATACACTGGTTGGCAGTTTCAAGCTCAATGACCTGCTGCGCATGGTGCTGGAAACGATGTATCGCGGCATCGGCTTCGATCGCGTGCTGCTGTGTACGCGTGATCTCAAGCGCCACGCCATCGCCGCCCGGTTTGGTTTCGGCCGTGATATTCCTGCCGTGCTTGGCGGTTTCCAGATCGAGCTTGGTGCGGTGACCGATGTGTTCCAGGTCGCGTTGCAGCGCAATGCCGATATCCTGATCGAGGATACCCACGACGCGACCATCCGCGACCGTATCCCCGCGTGGTACGACCAGCGCTTGGGGGCGCGAACCTTTATCGTGCTGCCGCTGGTGCTGGATAAGCAGATGATCGGCCTGCTGTATGGCGATCGCCAGGCTGCCGGTAGCCTGAAGATTGGTAATGACGAGCTCAACCTGCTCAAAACCCTGCGCAATCAGGCCTTGATGGCGATCCGGCAGACGCAGGCGTGAATACTGTAGCGGCTAAGAGTGCTTGATGCTAAAACCGGCCTCCGGTGCAATTCAAAGCATCAATGTGCGTCGCCTGCCGGCGGAGGGCGGGATCATGGATATGGTAAACCGAGGTAAATCATGGCAATTAACTGGTTGATTGCATTGCAGGCTATTCCCTGGGGCCAGGTGCTCGAGAACACGCCCAAAATTATCGATGCGACCAAAAAACTGTTTACCCGAGCCAAAGAGGCCGAGCCACTTCGGGAAATCGTCATCGATCCGGATGGGCAGGCCGACGACGCGACGCGACTGACCCGGCTTGAACGGCTGGTTGAGGAGAACCGCAACGAGGTCATCGATTTGCATCAGGGCTTGCAGGCCTCGACCAAATTGATCGGCGAGTTGGCCGAACAAAATGCCCGCATGATCGGCGAGATCGAAACACTGCGCCGTCGTGGCAGGGTGCAATTCTGGTTCTGCGTGGTGCTGGCCCTGGCATTTTTGGGCCTGCTGTTGAAGCTGCCGGTGGCCTGAGCCGGGGCCGAAAAAAAGCGTCCCAATGGGACGCTCTTTTTACTGGAGCAACGCGCCGATGATCAGCGCAGTGTTTCCAGGTATTTGTCGGCATCAAGCGCCGCTTGGCAGCCCGATGCGGCGCTGGTCACGGCCTGACGGTAGATATGATCCTGCACGTCGCCCGCAGCGAACACCCCCGGTGCGGTGGTCGCGGTCGCGCCGCCTTCGCGGCCGCCCTTGGTGATGATGTAGCCGGTGCTGTCCATCTCGATCTGGCCACGGAAGATGTCGGTGTTGGGCTTGTGACCGATGGCGATGAACACGCCCGATACTTCCAGATCCTTGGTGCTGCCATCCTGGCTTGATTTCAGTCGTGCACCGGTGGCGCCGGTCGCGTCACCCAGTACTTCATCAAGCGTCTGATTCAGTTCGAGCGAAATCTTGCCCTCGGCCACCTTGGCCATCAGATGATTGACGAGGATTTTTTCGGCGCGGAAGGTATCGCGGCGATGAATCAGCGTCACATGCGCGGCGATATTGGAAAGATAGAGCGCCTCTTCGACGGCGGTGTTGCCACCACCGACAACGGCAACCTTCTGACCGCGATAGAAAAAGCCGTCGCAGGTGGCGCAGGCGGAAACGCCGCGGCCGGCGAAGGCTTCCTCGGACGGAATGCCAATGTATTGCGCCGATGCGCCGGTCGCGATGATCAGCGCGTCGCAGGTGTATTCAGCCGCATCGCCAACAAGGCGGATCGGCTTCTCGTTCAGATGCGTGGTGTGGATATGATCGAAGATCATTTCCGTGCCAAAGCGTTCGGCGTGCTTCTGAAAGCGCGTCATCAATTCCGGGCCCTGAACGCCGTCGGCATCGGCCGGCCAGTTGTCGACGTCGGTGGTTGTCATCAGCTGGCCGCCCTGAGCCATGCCGGTCACCAGCACCGGGTTCAGGTTGGCGCGCGCGGCGTAGACGGCGGCGGTGTAGCCGGCCGGGCCGGAACCGAGAATCAACAGACTGGCGTGCTTGGTGGCCATGGGCATTCCTCAGGGGATTTGCAAAAGGTAGATAGTTTAAATCAGCTGTGTTCGTGCGATCTAATCGAAAATGGCTATTGACCTGATTGTTCGCTTTTGCCAGTGACGTGCAGCGCAACCGGCACCTGCAGATAAGGTAGCGACAGCTGCTCGGCCGAGATCGCGGCGATCAGCTGGACGACCACGTTTTCGGGGGCGATGACTTCGACTGCGACCGGGACTTCGCCGGCAAGTTCAAAGAATGTGGCTTCGTGCCAGTGGTGGCGGCCAAAGCCGGCGAGGGCATGAAACGCCGTGGCGCCGCTGGCGCCTTGTGCCCGGGCCTGTTTGAGTAGCCATTCGTATAACAGGATGCCGTGGTGGCACTGCGTCTGGGTCAGGTAGAAGCGGATCAGTTGCATCAGGAGCCTCCCTTGAGGGCTGCGACGGTTTTGAGTCCCAGCCAGGTCAGCGTGAGTGAGCCGCCGACATGCAGGCCGATCGCCGCGACGGCCCAGCCCAGCTGTTGCCGCAAAATTAACGTGGTTACTTCCGCCGAGAAGGTCGAAAACGTGGTCAGTCCGCCGAGAAAGCCAGTGGTGACGAGCAGTTTTACCTCGGGCGATACGCCTTGCCAGAGCGTGAAAAACCCCAGCGAAATCCCCATCAAATAAGCACCGATCCAGTTGGCCGCGAGGGTCCCGGTGGGGACGGTCGGAAATAGCGGATTGAGCAGGATCGATAGCCCCCAGCGAGCCCATGCGCCCAGTGCGGCGCCCACGCCGATGAAAATCAGGCTGGTATAGTTCATAGTCGATATCACAGTCGTCGGATACGCCGCCGATTATAGTGATCCCCTTGCCCGAGCGAGTTGACCAATCCGTGCTCCCCCGATTTTTTGCCCCGCTGATGTTGCTTGGACAGCTGCGCCGCGAGCCGGTGCGCAGGGTGTTGCTCAAGCAGTTGTACTTCACCGGCAATCAGGCGGTGTGGATCATGTTGCTGATCGGCGTGGCACTGGGCGGCATGGTCATCCTGTTATTGCACGGTCAATATGGCCAGAGTCGCGAGGCCGCATTGCGCCTGCTCGCCACGCTGAGCTTTCGCGATATCAGCCCCTTGCTGGCTGCGCTGGTGCTGATCGCGCGCTCGTCGTCGGCGGTGGCCAGCGAATTGGCCGCGATGAAGGTGCATGGCGAGCTTGATAGTCTGGCGGCGATCGGCATTCCCTTGCCGGCGTATATCGTGCTGCCGCGGGTGATCGGCGTGAGCATTTCATCGGCCCTGCTGGGGCTCTATCTCGCCAGTGCATCGCTGGTGGGTGGCGCGCTGGCTTCATCGGGCTGGGAAATCGGCTATCAGGCGCAGCGCATCGATCAGGTGCTGCAGCTCGGCGTGGTATTGCAGTGCCTGGGGAAATCGCTCTTGTTCGGTATGGCGGCGGCAACACTGGCGTGCTGGTCCGGGTTGCGGGCGGCGCCTTATGTCACCGAAATTCCCAAGGCATCGTCGAGTGCCGTGATGCGTGGCTTGTTGGCTGTGTTCTCCATTAATTTGATCTGGGTGTTGTTGTCATGAGTTCGCACTGGGATTTTTCCGCCTGCCATGCCGGGGTTTACTACGGGTGCGAGCACGAGTTGCGCACGTCCAGTAGCCACAAGATGGTTGTGGCACTGCAGAAGTATCTGCCGGGGCAGGTGGCGTGCCTGCAGGAGGGCGGTGGTTTCGTGAACAATTTGCGTGTGTGGGAAAACCTGATTTTGCCGGCGTGGTATCACGAGTCGGTGTCGCTGCCGGTGCTGGAAATCCGCGTGGCGGCAGCTTTGAATCAGCTGGGTGTGGCTCGGGAAGAGCGCCTGAGCCTGATGGCCGCCTTGCCTGCATCCTTGTCGCGTGCGCAGCGCCGTACACTGGCGCTGGTTCGTACGCTGGTGCAGTCGCCGGCCTGGCTGGTGGTTGAAGTCGAATGGCTGGCATGGCTGAATGGTGCTGCCGATATTCATTGCAAAGAGGCGTTCGCCGCGCTGCTGCGGCAATGCCCCGCGCTATTGCTGGGGGCGGGGGCAATGCAGCATGCGGAGTCCTTGCCGCTGATGTCCGCGGCCATCATTGAGGAAAGTCATGCAGTTGCTTAAGGATGGCGATGCGCGCTTTCGCTGGCTGGGCTTGCGGGTTGGTGCTTTCGTGTTGGTTGGCGCCGGCGTTGCGCTGACCTTGCTGGTCTTGCTCGGCTTGCGACAGGGTTATTTCGTACCCAAGGCGCAATTGCATTTTGTCGCCGAGCACGGCGCCGGCTTGACGCCGGGCATGCAGGTTCGCTTGTCGGGCTTCAAGATCGGCGTCGTCGATGCGGTGTCTTTGAATGATCAGGCCAAGGTTGATGTCGATTTGCTGGTTGAGGCCCGTTACACCAAGTGGATCAAGCCTGACTCGATGGCCATCCTGCAGCAAGACGGGCTGATCGGTGATCACTACATTGAGATTGCCGGTGGCTCGCCCAACCAGGCGCCGGTCAAGGATGGCGCCAAACTGGCCTTCGCGCCCGCGCTCGGCTTGTCGGAAATCGCCCTCGACCTGCGTCAGCGGGTGGTACCGATCATCGATTCGATGCAAACCACGCTGGATGTCGTCAACGATCCGGATGGCGATCTGCGTCAGACCTTGGCCAATGTGCGTGGCCTGACCGGCGAGCTGAGACAGACCCGTGCATCGGTCGATCAGTTGCTCGTTAATCTGAATGCGCTGAGCCAGCGTGATCTGCCTGCGGTGACGCAGCGCGGCGAGCAGGCACTGGCGCGTGTCGATGCGATTGCCGCCGAGTTGCAGGGACGGCTGCCCGGCATGCTGACCAAGCTCGACGGCACGCTGCTGCACGCCAGTCGTGCCGCCAGTGAGGCCGAGGCCATGATGACTACAACCCGTCGTGCGGTTGATGCCGCCGCGCCACGCCTGCCGTCGCTATTGCGCAATGGTGATGCGGTACTGCAAACCAGCCGTGATGCGCTTGATGGTGCCTCGCAGTCATGGCCCCTGAATCAATGGTTGCCGCCGGCCGATCTGCTCGCGCCGGTGCCGCCGAGCCGACCATGAGGAGTGGGTGCATGGCGTCAGGAGTCCGTTTGTTGCTGGTGGTTACGGTCACGGTATTGCTGATGGCTTGCGGTGGGGCGCCGCCGCAGCCAAGACCGGTATTGGCGCAGCGGGCCGATGCCGCCGCATTGTCAGCCAATCGCGCGACCCAGGCCGGGAATGATGAAGAGGCTGTCGAATTGTGGCGTTCGGCACTGGATTTGCGCCAGGCCGTCGACGATTGGCCGGGGGCGGGTGAAGCAAGGCTCGGTTTGGCACAAGTGCAGCTTCGCCTGCGGCAGCCGGATGCGGCGGCTAGGGTGTTGCTCGGTATGCCGGACGAGGTGCTGTATCCGGCGGCGCTGCGTGCCAGAGCGGCTTACCAGTTGGCGCTCGTTGCACAAGGCCGTTCAGATGAGGCGCGGGCTTGGTTGGCGCGAGCGAACGAATTGTGCCCGGCGCCGTGTGCGATTGCGGTGCCGCTACGCAATCTGGGTGCGCGATTGCGACTGGCTGCAGGTGATCCAGCGGGTGCGTTGGCCATTGTTAATGCACCCTTGTCGGGTGATGTGGCGCCTGTCGAACGCGCACATGCCGGCCGAATCCGCGCCGAGGCACTTGGCGCCCTGGGTCAGGTGGCGCAGGCGTTGACCGAGCTGGAAAGTGTAGTGGTACTGGATCGCCGGTTGGCTGAGCCGGCCTATCTTGCCGATGATTTTTCCTTGCAGTACAGGCTTGCATTGGCGATCGGTGACGAGGGCTTGGCGAGGGAAGCACAAACCAGATTGAGTGCGATATGTGCAGCGGCGGCCGTGCCAGCCTGCCGGCGCCAGTAATTTCGCTGCTTACCGCGCTTGAGTGATGGCGCTGCTTCACGCTATACTCTTGGGCTACGTGCGGCATTGGCTGTGCGTAGCATTCTCCCGGTTCGCCCCGATATGGGTGCCTTGTTTACTTCAGGGTGTCGCGCGAACGGTAGTCCATAACCCTATCGAATTGGAGATTTACCAATGTCCGTTAGCATGCGTGAAATGCTTGAAGCTGGTGTTCACTTCGGTCACCAGACCCGTTACTGGCACCCGAAAATGGGCCAGTACATTTTTGGTGCCCGCAATAAGATTCACATCATCAACCTCGAAAAGACCCTGCCGCTGTTCGAAGAAGCGCTGAAGTACGTGCGCCGTATCTCGGCCAACAAGGGTACGGTTCTGTTCGTGGGTACCAAGCGCTCGGCGCGTGACATCGTTGCTGAAGAAGCAACCCGTGCTGGTATGCCTTTCGTGTCGCATCGTTGGCTCGGCGGCATGCTGACCAACTACAAGACCGTAAAGCAATCGATCAAGCGTCTTGAAGATCTGCAAGCCATCCTTGCTGATGAAAACAGCGGCTACGGCAAGAAAGAATTGCTCGACATCCAGCGCGAAGTCGAAAAGCTTGATCGCTCGCTCGGCGGCATCAAGGACATGAAGGGTCTGCCGGACGCGATTTTCGTGATCGACACCGGTTACCAGAATGGTGCCCTGGTTGAAGCCAAGAAGCTGGGTATCCCGGTGATCGGCATTGTCGATACCAACAATAACCCGCTGGGTATTGATTTCGTGGTTCCGGGTAACGATGACTCGTCCCGCGCGATTCGCCTGTACGCTCGCGGCATTGCTGACGCTGTGCTCGAAGGCCGCAACCAGGCTGTGCAGGAAATCGTTGCTGCGGCTGCTGAAGCCCAGGCCTGATTCGCCATTACGCGAATCGCGAAATGAAAAAGGGGCGTTCAGCCCCTTTTTCATACGCTAGTAAACCGAATTCAATACTGTATCTGAACCGTATTCAGGAGAATTACCATGGCAGCAATCACCGCAAAGATGGTCGCCGAACTGCGCGAACTGACCGGCCTCGGCATGATGGAGTGCAAGAAGGCGTTGGTCGAAGTCGATGGCGACATCAAGCAGGCTGAAGAAGTTCTGCGCATCAAGTCGGGCAACAAGGCTTCAAAGATGGCAGGCCGTACCGCTGCTGAAGGCGTTGTGGTTGCTTACATCTCCGACGACAAGAAGATTGGCGCTGTGGTTGAAGTGAACTGCGAAACCGACTTCGTTGGCAAGGATGAAGGCTTCATGGCTTTCGCTAGCGCCGTTGCCAAGGCTGCCGCACTGGCAAATCCGGCTGACGTCGAGGCATTGGCCGAAGCGAAGACCGACTCGGGTGAATCGGTTGAAGATCTGCGCAAGGCCATTATCGCCAAGCTGGGCGAAAACATGACCCTGCGTCGTTTCGTTCGTTACGAAACCGCCGGTCAACTGGCTGCCTATCTGCATGGCGGCAAGATCGGCGTGCTGGTTGATCTGGCTGGTGGCGATGAAGCGCTGGGCAAGGATGTGGCGATGCATATCGCAGCAACCAAGCCGAAGTCGCTTGACGCCAGCGGTGTTGATGCTGCGCTAATCGAAACCGAGCGCCGCGTTGCGATCGAACGTGCCAAGGAAGCCGGCAAGCCGGAAGCCATGCTCGAGAAAATCGCCGAAGGCACGGTACAAAAATTCCTGAAGGAAGTGACGCTGCTGAGCCAGCCGTTCGTGAAGGATGACAAGCAAACCATCGAACAGTTGCTCAATGCAAACTCGGCCAAGATCAACGCGTTCGCGCTGCTGGTCGTGGGTGAGGGTATTGAGAAGAAGGTTGTCGACTACGCTGCGGAAGTCGCTGCTGCTGCCAAGCTTTAAGCTATTGTTCTAGAAGTACCTGACGCCGCGCGGCAACGCGCGGCGTTTGTCCGCCTGTATTGAGGCGGCAATCAAATAAGTAACGCGTCGTCGAGCGCCCGCACAAAGGAATCTCCGCATGAGCCAAACCCCCAAATACAAGCGCATTCTGTTGAAACTCTCTGGCGAGGCCCTGATGGGCGGCGATAGCTACGGGATCAATCGTGCGACCATCGACCGCATCGTTGGTGAGGTGAAGGCCGTGGTCGATCTGGGTGTTCAGGTGGCCGTTGTGATCGGTGGCGGCAATATTTTTCGCGGCGTCGCCCCGGCAGCGGCGGGTATGGATCGCGCTACCGCCGACTATATGGGTATGCTGGCGACGGTGATGAACGCGCTGGCGCTGCAGGATGCGATGCGTCATGCCGGGATCGTTAGCCGGGTGCAATCTGCGCTGACCATTCAACAGGTTGCCGAGCCTTATATTCGTGGCAAGGCCATTCGTTATCTGGAAGAAAACAAGGTGGTGATCTTTGGTGCCGGTACTGGCAACCCCTTCTTTACGACCGATACCGCAGCGGCATTGCGCGGCATGGAAATGGGTGCGGACATCGTACTCAAGGCCACCAAGGTTGATGGTGTGTATACCGATGATCCAAAGAAGAACCCGGATGCAGTGCGTTATCAGACCGTGACCTTTGACGAGGCGATTGGCCGCAATCTCAAGGTGATGGATGCAACTGCATTTGCGTTGTGTCGCGACCAGAAGATGAATGTCAGCGTCTTCAGTATCTTCAAGGCCGGCGCGCTCAAGCGCGTGGTGCTTGGGGAAGACGAGGGCACGCTGGTACACTACTGAGATTAGCAGGGCTTCGAGTCCTGTGGCGTGTGTCAGAAATGTTTAAGGCAGGCGGACGCGATTCCGCCTGTTTCGTTTGTGTTGTGAGGGAACGAAAATGATCGCCGATATCAAAAAAAATGCCGAAACAAAGATGCAGAAATCGATTGAGTCGCTGAGGCTCAATCTGGCCAAGGTGCGTACCGGCCGTGCCCATACCGGCTTGCTCGACCATGTGATGGTCGATTACTGGGGTAGCCCGACGCCGATCAATCAGGTCGCTAACGTCACGCTGATCGATTCGCGCACGATCGGTGTGCAGGCTTGGGAAAAGCCGATGGTCGCCAAGGTCGAAAAGGCCATTCGTGATGCCGACTTGGGCTTGAATCCGGCTTCGATGGGTGATGTGATCCGTGTGCCGATGCCGATGCTGACCGAAGAGCGCCGCAAGGAGCTGATCAAGGTCGTCAAAAACGAATCCGAAGATTCGCGTGTCGCCATCCGCAATCTGCGTCGTGATGCAAACGATCAGCTGAAGCGCCTGCTCAAGGACAAGGAGATCTCCGAGGACGACGATCGTCGTGCGCAGGACGATATCCAGAAGCTGACCGATCGTTACATTGTCGAAGTCGACAAGGCGTTTGCCGAGAAAGAAAAAGAGCTGTTGACGGTATAAGGTAGGATTTGTGCTCAAGTTTTGCAGCTCTACACTTGCGGTTCCGCAAGCAAATACATGTGTACCCGAGCACGTTGCCGTCATCATGGACGGCAACGGCCGCTGGGCTAAAAAGCGTTTGATGCCGCGCGTCTTTGGTCATAAGAAGGGCGTGGACGCACTGCGGGCTACGGTCAAAACGTGCGATGCGCTGGGTGTGCGCTATCTGACCGTGTTTGCGTTCAGTAATGAGAACTGGCGCCGCCCGGACGAAGAGGTGTCGTTCCTGATGGGCTTGTTTCTCAAGGTGCTGCAAGGCGAGATCGAGCGCATGCACTCGAATGCGATTCGCTTGAAAATCATCGGTAACCGGTCGCGTTTTTCTGCCGAGTTGGTCGCGCTGATTGATGCGGCCGAAGCCAAGACCGCTGCGAATGCAGGTCTGACGCTGACCATTGCCGCTGACTACGGTGCGCGCTGGGATATTTTGCAGGCGACGCATAGCCTGCTGGCCGAGCATCCCGAAAAAGCCACCAGCTTTGACGAGGGCGATCTTACGCCGCATCTGGCCATGGCTTATGCGCCGGAGCCGGATCTGTTCATTCGCACCGGTGGGGAGCAGCGCATCAGCAACTTCCTGTTGTGGCAGTTGGCCTATACCGAGCTCTATTTTACCGACCTGTTGTGGCCGGATTTCGATGCTGCCGCGTTTGGTGTTGCCATCGATTGGTACCGTGGCCGTGAGCGCCGCTTTGGCCGTACCAGCGAGCAACTTCAGGTTCTGTCTTCATGCTGAAGCAGCGTGTTCTGACCGCGCTGGTATTGATTCCGGTCATGCTGCTCGGTTTGTTTGCCTTGCCGCAGACCGCCTGGATCGGTTTTGTCGCGGTTATTCTTGGTTTTTCCGCATGGGAATGGCAGCGGCTTGCCGGCATGCACGGCTGGTTTGCCAAGCTCTATCCGTTTCTGACGCCTGCGTTTTTCCTGTTGCTGGCTTTGCCGGGCAGTACCGCACTTGCCTCGCCGTTTGTGATGCTGGGTGTCATGCTGGCTGCTTGCGTGTTCTGGGCGTTGATTGCGCCATGCTGGCTGAAGGCCAAGTGGCGTCTGGCCGATGGCGGCAACATCAATGGCTTGCTCGGTTGGGCATTGCTTTTGCCGGCCGGACTGGCCATGGTCGTACTGCGTGATGGCAGTATGGGTGGGTGGTTGCTGCTGATCGTGATGGCGATTGCCTGGGTGGCCGATACGGCGGCCTATTTCAGTGGCAAGACCTTTGGTCGCCGCAAATTGGCGCCAACGATCAGTCCGGGAAAAAGCTGGGAAGGCGCGGTTGGCGGTGTGGTCGGCGTGGCGATTTATGCTGCGTTGGTACCCAAGACCCCCTTTATCGGCGGCGAGTTGATTTCCCTGTGGGTGTGGGTGGCGCTGGCGCTGGTGTTGACGGTATTGAGTATCGTTGGCGATTTGCTGGAATCATTGTTCAAGCGCCAGATCGCTATCAAGGACAGTAGCCAGCTTTTGCCCGGGCACGGTGGCGTACTGGACCGTATCGATAGTCTGCTGGCGATTCTGCCTGTTGCCGCTGCGTTCTATCTCTCCTATCTCTTGTTCCATCTCGTGCCAGGGCGTTAAGCCCGGCGAGGCTGAATCATGGCTCCACAAGTTTTAACCATTCTCGGTTCGACCGGCAGTATCGGCGTCAGTACGCTCGACGTCGTGGCCCGTCATCCCGAGCAATTCCAGGTGTATGCGCTAACCGGCGCCACCCAGCTCGATAAACTCCACGACCAGTGTCTGGCGTTTGCGCCTCGTTTTGCGGTAGTGCTCGATGATGGCGCTGCCGAGGTGTTGCGCGCCCGACTCAAGGCGTCGGGTAGCGAGACCGAGGTGTTGTGTGGCGAAGCTGCGCTTGAAGCGGTGGCCAGCGCTACCATCGTAACTGCGGTGATGGCGGCGATCGTTGGTGCCGCGGGCATGCGGCCGACGCTGGCTGCGGCTCGCGCCGGCAAGCGGGTGCTGCTCGCCAACAAGGAAACGCTGGTGTTGGCCGGCCGCTTGTTTATGGACGAGGTGACCCGCTGTGGCGCGACGCTTCTGCCGATCGATAGTGAGCACAATGCGATTTTCCAGGTGCTGCCGAGGGCTTACCGTGAAGCGCCGTACGCATCGACATTGCGCGATGCAGGGCTCAAACGCATTTTATTGACCGCTTCGGGCGGGCCGTTTCGCACGCGGTCGCTCGATACGCTGGCGCAAGTGACGCCAGAAGAAGCGGTTCGCCATCCGAACTGGTCGATGGGGCGGAAGATTTCGGTCGATTCGGCATCAATGATGAACAAGGGGCTGGAGGTGATCGAGGCGCGCTGGCTATTCAATGCCGACGTCGACGAGATCGCCGTATTGGTGCATCCGCAGAGTGTTGTTCATTCAATGGTTGAGTATGTCGATGGCTCGGTGTTGGCGCAGCTTGGTGCGCCCGATATGCGCATTCCGATTGCCTACGGCATGGCCTATCCGGCTCGGATCGACTCCGGCGTCGCATCGCTGGATCTGTTCAGCGTCGGTCGGCTGGATTTCGAGGCGCCCGATCTGGCCCGTTTTCCCTGTCTTCGTCTGGCATTTGATGCTTTGCGTGCCGGTGGCGCGGCGACGGCGGTACTCAATGCGGCGAACGAGGTTGCCGTTGCCGCCTTCCTCGATTGCGGCCTCGACTACCCCGGCATCCCTGCCTTGATCGAAAGTGTGCTCGGCGATTGTGTCGGGCAGACGCGTGCCGACAGTCTGGATGCTTTGATGGATGCCGATGTGCTGGCACGCGAACGTGCCCATGCCTGGCTGGCACGGCGCCACTAAGCATGCTGCAAACGCTCCTGGCTTTTATCGTTACGCTGGGCGTGCTCGTGACGGTGCACGAGTTTGGTCACTATTGGGTGGCGCGGCGTTGTGGTGTCAAAGTCCTGACTTTTTCGATCGGATTCGGTAAGCCTTTGCTGCGCTGGCAGCGGGGCGAGGTGAGTTGGCAGCTTGCGGCAATCCCGCTTGGCGGTTTTGTTCGCATGCTCGACGAACGAGAGTCGCCGGTTGATCCGGCTGATGTATCGCGCGCCTTCAATCGGCAAACGCCAATCAAGAAGATCCTGATCGTTGCCGCGGGTCCGGTCGCGAATCTGTTGCTGGCGATGTTGCTCTACGCCGGCCTGTTCAGTTACGGGGTCGATGCCATTCGTCCTGTTGCCGGCCAGGTTGCGCCGGCGTCAATGGCCGAGCGGGCGGGATTTCGTGCGGGTGATCTGATTACCGCGATCAATGATCGGCCGGTAGCCAGTTGGGATGAGGCGTTTGTCGCCTTGCTTGATGGCGCCGGTGATGCCGCGCTAGTGCAATTGGCGGTGCAAACGGCGTCGGGACGACACGAAACAAGATTGCTGCCGCTGGGTGAACTGGGGCGCAGCGTGTACGAGCCGCGGCTGCTGATCCGGTTGGGGCTCACCCCTTATCCGCTGACGACCGCGATCGCGCGAGTCGAGCCGGGTGGTGCTGCGGCGAAGGCCGGTCTGCTGGCGGGTGATATTGTGGTCTCGCTGAATGGCAAGCCGCTGGCGCAATGGGCTGACTTGCAAGCTGCGCTGCAGTCCGGCGCGGTGCCTATGTCTCTGGCTGTACGCCGTGGCGATCATGTACGGCAGCTCACGGTGACGCCAGCGCCCGTCGAGGTGAATGGCAAGGTGATCGGCCGTTTGGGCCTTGAACCTGCTATAGACAAGGCGCTTTGGCAAAGTTACCAGACCCGTCTGCAGTATCCGCCTTTGCAGGCATTGTCTGCCTCGCTGAAAAAAATCGGCATCCAGACTCGGCTGACGCTGGTCATGTTCGGCCGGATGATTGTCGGCAAGGCTTCGCTGGATCAGGTGAGTGGTCCGATAACGATTGCGACCTATGCCGGAGAGAGTGCCCGCCTGGGGCTGAGCAGCTATATCGAATACCTCGCGTTGATCAGCCTGAGCCTGGCGGTGTTGAATCTGCTGCCGGTGCCGCTGCTGGATGGCGGCCATTTGTTGTATCATGGCGTCGAACTTTTGACCGGCCGGCCCGTATCGCCGCAGGTCGAAGCGATAGGGCAACGCATTGGGTTGACCTTGTTGCTCGCCTTGATGGCGCTCGCGCTGTTCAACGATATCCACCGACTTTTTCTGGGCTGATCGAGCCAGCATCCGACCGACAAATGACATTGAAACCGCTTCATCTGCTGCTTGCCGCCGCATTGAGCTCGGCAAGTATCGCCGCTCACGCTGTGGCACCTTTCGTGATCAAAGACATCCGTGTCGAGGGGCTGCAACGCACCGACCCCGGTACCGTGTTCAGCTACCTGCCGGTCAAGGTCGGCGATCGTTTTGACGACAACCGCGCAACCGAGGCGATCAAGTCGCTGTTTGCGACGGGGTTCTTCAACGACGTCCGGGTCGAGTCCGATGGTAGTGTACTGATTGTGACGGTCGAAGAACGACCGACAATCGCCCAGATCAATATCAACGGCTCCAAGCTGCTGGAAAAAGATCAGATCAAAACCGCGCTCAAGGGGCAAAACTTTGCCGAAGGGCGGATTTTTGATCAGGCCGTGCTGGATGCTGGCGTCAACGAACTCAAGCAGCAGTATTACTCGCGTGGTCGCTATTCGGTAATCATCAAGACCACGGTGACCAAGCTTGAGCGCAACCGCGTTGGTGTGCAGTTCGATGTTTCCGAAGGTGAAGTAGCACGTATCAGCCAGATAAACGTCGTTGGGAACAAGGCGTTTTCCGATGGTGACATCAGCGATCTTTTCTCGTTGACAACGCCGAACTGGCTCTCCTGGTATACCAAGTCGGATCAGTACTCCAAGCAGGCACTGGGTGCCGATCTGGAAAAGCTGCGCTCGTATTATCTTGATCGCGGCTATCTCGAATTCAATATCGATTCAACCCAGGTTGCCATTTCCGAAAGCCGTGAGGATATGTTCCTGACGGTGAACGTGAGTGAAGGCGAGCAGTTCACCGTGAGCGATGTCAAGCTGGTCGGCGATACCGTGGTGCCGCGTGAAGACGTCGAAAAACTGATTGAATTGAAGGCTGGCGAGATTTTTTCGCGTGAAAAACTCAACAAATCCACCGCTGCGATTTCCGAGCTGCTCGGCAATGAAGGCTATGCTTTCGCCAACGTCAATGCCGTACCGGAAATTGACAAAGAGAAGCATACGGTCGGGTTTACGCTGTATGTTGATCCGGGCCGCAAGGTTTATGTTCGCCGCATCAATATCAGCGGCAACAACCTGACGCGCGACGAAGTGATCCGGCGTGAATTGCGGCAGCTGGAATCGGCGCAATATGATGGCGCAAAGATCAAGCGCTCCAAACAGCGTTTGAATCAGCTCGGTTATTTCAACGAAGTGGTCATCGATACGCCGATCGTGCCGGAAGCGACCGACCAGGTGGATATGAATGTCCAGGTGAGCGAGCAAAAAACCGGCTCATTCAATATCGGCGCCGGCTATGGCCAGTCCGAAGGCATTGTCGTCATTCTTTCGCTGTCGCAGAGCAACTTCCTCGGTAGTGGCAAGCAGTTCACTGCCGAGATCAATACCAGCCAATCGAACAAGGTGTACTCGCTGGCATTGACCAATCCGTACGCTACGCCAGATGGCGTATCGCTCGGCTGGAATATTTATCAGCGTGATACCGATGCATCCGACCTTGATATTGGCGATTACGCCACGTCGTCCTACGGTGCTGGCATGTCGATGGGTTTCCCTGTTTCCGAAACCAACCGGATCAACTTCGGACTGAATTATGAACACCTGAAGTTGATCACTAATGATGATTCGCCTGGCTATATCAAGGATTTTGTCGGCGCTAACGGCAACGAGTACGACAACTTCCCGGCGACTTTGGCATGGGCGCGAGACACCCGCGATAGCAGTACCTATCCAACCAAGGGCTGGTATACCCGTGTCGCAGGCGAGGTTTCGCTGCCGTTCTCGGATCTGGATTACTACAAGATCCTTGGTCAAAGCCAGTTGTTCATGCCGCTGTCGAGTGATTTCACACTGATGTGGAATGTCGACGCAGGTTATGGCGACTCCTACGGCACGAACACCTATCCGTTCTACAAGAACTTCTACGTCGGTGGCGTCAACTCGGTGCGTGGCTTCAAGTACGGCACCATCGGCCCCAAGGATGAGGACGGCAACGGGATTGGCGGTACGCGCAAGCTGGTCAGCAATCTTGAATTCCTGTTCCCGATGCCCGGTATCAAGAACGACAAGTCGATGCGTTTGTCGGTATTCGCCGATGCGGGCGATGCGTGGGGTGAAGGCGAGGATATCGACTTCTCGACCCTGCGTTATTCGGTTGGCGCCGCATTCACCTGGATCTCGCCGGTGGGCCCACTCAAGCTGGTCTACGCATTTCCTCTGAAGTCGGAAGATGGCGACCAGCTCGAGCGCTTCCAGTTCCAGTTGGGCAAGGTGTTCTAAGTTGCGGGGAAACAGTATGAAACGATATACGGGATGGTTGCTCGGTGCGGCGTTGTTGATGAGTGCATCAGCATGGGCAGCCGAGATGAAAATCGGCTTCGTCGATACTGACCGTATTTTGCGCGAGTCGGCGCCGGCGCAGCGGGCCGGTAAAAAACTTGAAAAAGAGTTTGAAGTGCGCCGGCAGGATTTGCAGCGACTATCGGCTCAGGGCAAGACCCTGCAAACGCAGATGGACAAGCCGGGTGTTTCCGATCTTGATCGCAAGGCCAAAGAGCGCGATCTGATTCGCTTGAATCAGGAGTTTCAGCGCATGCAGCGTGAATTGAACGAAGACCTCAATGCACGGCGCAACGAAGAATTGGCGGGTATTCAGGAACGCGTGAACAATGCGATCCAGCAAATTGCCAATAACGAAAAATACGACCTGATCTTGCAGGAAGCAGCTTGGCGCAATCCGCGCATCGATATCACCGACAAGGTGTTGCGGATGCTGACGGACAAGTGATGCCGAACGCGATCCTAATTTCCGCACTGGCCGAGCGCTTTGGTGCTACTTGGCACGGCGATGATGTCGCCATTTGTCGTGTAGCGCCGCTGGAGTCCGCCGGTGCCGATGCGTTGACCTTTTTGACCAATCCACGCTTCAAGGCGCAGCTTGCAAGCAGCGCAGCGGGCGTGGTCGCGGTGCGCGCGGCGGATGCGGTCGGATTGACCCGGCCGCATGTCATCGCTAAAGACCCATACCTTTTTTATGCTCAGGTCGCGCAACTGCTGTACCCGCAGCGCCGTGCACGACCGGGCATTCATGCGACGGCTTGCGTCGATGTATCGGCGCAGATCGATGCCGATGCTGAAATCGGCCCGAATGTGGTGATTGGTGCTGGCACGGCGATTGGGGCCGGCAGTATTGTCATGGCCAATAGTTATGTTGGTGATCGGGTTACGCTGGGGTGCAATGTCTTGTTGCACCCGATGGTGACCGTGATGGACGATTGCCAGATTGGTGATCGCGTCATCATTCACCCCAGCGCGGTTCTCGGCGGTGATGGGTTTGGCAATGCCTGGGCGGGCGATCACTGGGAAAAAATCCCGCAAATCGGCCGTGTCGTGATTGGCAGCGACGTTGAAATTGGCGCATGCACGACGATTGATCGCGGCGCGCTGGAAGATACCGTGATCGGCCAGGGCGCACGTATCGATAATCTGATCCAGATTGGCCATAACGTCGAGATCGGTGCGCATACGGCGTTGGCCGGGTGTGTCGGTATTGCCGGATCAACCAAGATCGGTGCGCGTTGCCAGATTGGCGGTGCGGCGATGATCAGCGGGCATCTGGAAATCTGCGATGGCGCGGTGGTGCTCGGCGGAACATTGGTTGCCAAATCAATTCGTGAGCCTGGCGCTTACGGCGGGCCATATCCGATGCAAGCCCACGCAGACTGGGTCAAAAATGCCGCACAGCTGCGTCACCTGAACGAGCTGGCGCAACGTGTCAAACAGCTGGAAAAAACCATGGCGAGCCTGAATGCCGCCGCCGGAGAGAATGAATGAGCCAAGTGATGGATGTACTCGAGATCGTCAAATGCCTGCCGCACCGCTATCCCTTTTTGCTGGTCGATCGGGTGATCGAGCTGGAGCCGGGCAAATCGATCAAGGCAATTAAAAACGTCACCATCAATGAGCCGTTCTTTCAAGGGCATTTCCCGCAATACCCGGTCATGCCGGGCGTGCTGATTCTCGAGGCACTGGCTCAGGCCGCAGGCGTACTCTCCTGCAAGAGCGTTGAGGAAGTGCCGGAGGATTCGCTGTATTTGTTCGCCGGGATTGATAACGCGCGCTTCAAGCGCCAGGTTTTGCCTGGTGATCAATTGACGCTGTGCGTCAACATCGTTGCGCACAAGCGTGGCATCTGGAAGTACGAGGCCAAGGCCTATGTCGGCGACGAGCTGGCGGCTTCGGCCGATTTGATGAGCGCGCATCGCGCCATCGCGCGCTAATCCATTTTTCACGGAGCGAACATGCCGAAGATTCATCCCTCTGCGCTGGTCGATGCACGGGCCGAACTGGCCGAAGGTGTCGAAATCGGCCCGTTTGCCGTGATTGGTCCCGATGTACGCATCGGCACCGGTTCGGTGGTCGGTGCCGGCGTTCAGATCGAAGGGGTGACGCGGATTGGCAGCAATAACCGTTTTCACCCGCACAGCCATATCGGCTGTGCGCCGCAAGACAAGAAGTACAAGGGCGAGCCGACGGCGCTGGATATCGGTGACGGCAATACCTTTTTCCAGTCGATGACCATTTCGGTTGGCACGGTGCAAGACAAAGGTGTGACGCGCATCGGTGACAACAACTGGTTCATGGCGTATGCACATATCGGTCACGATTGCACCGTGGGCAACAACACAATTTTCGCCAACGCAGTCACGCTGGGTGGCCATGTTGACGTTGCCGACTGGGCGATTCTTGGCGGCCTGAGCGCAATCCATCAGTTCTGCAGTATCGGTGCTCATGCGATGGCCGGCGGGGGCTCGATCATTGTTCAGGATCTGCCGCCCTACGTGATCTGCGAGGGTAATCGTGCCATCGCTCGCGGCATTAATACCGAAGGACTAAAGCGCCGCGGTTTCAGTGCAGAGGCTATTTCCCGGGTCAAGCAAGCCTACCGGCAGTTGTACCGGCTGGGGCTGACCTATGATGATGCGCGTGCACGGATCGAAGCCGACGCTGCCGGCGCACCCGAGCTGCAAGCCTTTGTCGATTTCTTTGCCGTGAGTCAACGCGGCATCCTTCGCTAACCCAAAAGACGACGAGCCGATGAATGATCGACTCTTTGAACCAGGGAGTCGCGGGCCCCGCATCGCCATCGTGGTGGGTGAGGCATCCGGCGACTTGCTCGGTTCCCAGCTGATTCTCGCGCTGAAGGCGCGCCTGCCCGGCGCGCAATTTTCCGGCATCGCCGGCCCCAAAATGATGGCCGCTGGTGCGCGTTCCGTGGTGCCGATGGAAAGTCTCGCCGTGCGTGGCTATCTCGAAGTGCTTAAGCACCTGCCCCGGCTGATTGGCATTCGCCGTCGGCTCAAGAAGGCCATCCTCGCCGAGCGTCCCGATCTGGTGATTGGTGTCGACGCCCCCGATTTCAACCTCGGTCTCGAAGCCGCGGCCAAGGCTGCAGGCATTCCGACCGTTCACTATGTCGGCCCATCGGTCTGGGCATGGCGACCTGAACGGCTGAAGAAAATCGGCGCGGCCGTGTCGCATATCCTGTTGCTGTTTCCGTTTGAAGAAGAGATCTACCGCGAGGCGAAGATTCCGGCGACCTATGTCGGCCACCCGCTCGCCGATCTGATGCCGGTTGTGCCGGATCAGGCCGCCTTGCGCGAACAGCTTGATATCAGTTCGGGCGGGCCGGTGTTCGCCTTACTGCCGGGGAGCCGGCAGAACGAGCTGGAAATGCTCGGCGCTTTGTTTGTCGAAACGGCCAAGCGCTTGTACGAGCGCTTTCCGGACGCAACTTTCCTGGTTCCCTTCATTACCCGTGAAACCCGCCAGTATTTCGAAAGCGAGATGTGGCGGCAGGGTGCACAAGAGTTGCCCTTCCGGCTGTTGTTCGGTCATGCGCACGAAGCCATGCAGGCTGCCGACGCGATCCTCGTCGCTTCGGGTACCGCCGCGCTTGAAGCCATGCTCGCCAAGCGTCCGACGGTGGTGACCTACCGGATCACCGATTTCACTTACCGGATGGTCAAACGCAAGCTGCGTCTGCCCTATGTGAGTTTGCCGAACGTGCTTGAAGGGCGTTTCGTTTTGCCCGAGCTGATCCAGCACGAAGCGACGGCCGAGAACATCAGTCAGGCGCTGGCCAATCTGGTGCTCGACAAGCGCTTGGCCAGCAAGTTGGCGGCGTGCTTTACCGAACACCACGAAGCGCTGCGCTGCAATGCGGCTGACCGGGCTGCCGAGGCGGTAATCCGTTTGCTGGGGGCGCGTGCATGGGCCTGATTTGTGGCGTCGACGAAGCCGGACGCGGCCCGCTTGCGGGTTCCGTGTATGCGGCGGCGGTGATTCTGCCTGCCGATCACGGCATCGTCGGCCTGAATGACTCGAAAAAGCTCTCCGAGAAAAAGCGTGAGCATTTGTTTCCGTTGATCCAGGAAAAGGCGATTGCCTGGGCGATTGCCAGCGCCAGCGCGGCCGAGATCGACGAAATCAATATCCTGCAGGCGACCTTCCTGGCGATGTGCCGGGCGATCGAGTCGCTGCCGGTTGCGGCGGCGTCGGCGCAAATTGATGGCAATCGCGTGCCGCCACGTTTAGCGATACCGGCCGAAGCCATTGTTCAGGGTGATGCCAAGGTTGAATCGATCGCCGCTGCGTCGATCCTTGCCAAGGTTGCGCGTGATCGTGAAGCGGTGCTGCTGGATGCGCGCTACCCAGGATACGGCCTGGCCAAACACAAGGGCTATCCGACTGCTGCGCACCTTGAGGCGCTGCAGCGGCTGGGGCCGACACCCGAGCATCGCCGCAGTTTTGCGCCGGTACGGCTGGTGCTCGCGCAGAGCGAACTGTTCTGACTGTTGCAAAAACCGGGGCGGTGCATGCTGCGCTGCGCGATAAGCGTTGCCGCACAATGAACGCATCGCCGACAATGAACCGATAAAAATAGCTCAGGAACCGGACGATGTTTGTTGTCATCGGCTACATCTTTATGTGCGTCTGCATTTTCGGCGCTTACGCGGCCAATGGCGGCCATTTGGCCGTGCTGTGGCAGCCAGTAGAAATTGTCATCATCCTTGGTGGCGCCGTCGGCGCAATGATCGTTGGCTACGGCGGCAAACCGCTCAAAGCAACGATGAAAGCCTTGCCGAGTCTCTTCAAGGGCAGTGCCTATAACAAAGCGTTCTACATGGATTTGTTTGCGCTGATGTTTGAGCTTTTGAGCAAGGTGCGCAAAGAAGGCCTGATGTCGATCGAGGCCGATGTCGAGGATCCGCATAGCAGCCCGGTCTTTGCCAAGTACGAGAAAATCGCCAAGGATCATCATCTGGTCGAATTCATCACCGACTACTTGCGCCTGATGGTCGGCGGCAATCTGAATGCCTTCGAGATCGAAAACCTGATGGATGTCGAAATCGATACGCATCATCACGAAGCGGGGATTCCGGCTGAGGCGATCACCAAACTGGCCGACGGTCTGCCGGCTTTCGGTATCGTGGCCGCGGTGATGGGCGTGGTGCATACCATGGGTTCGCTGCATCTGCCGCCTTCCGAGCTGGGCGGGCTGATTGGCGCTGCGCTGGTCGGCACCTTTCTGGGTATTTTGCTTGCCTACGGTTTTGTTGGTCCGCTGGCGCAGATTCTCGAGCGCAAGGTGGCGGAGTCGAGCCAGACCTTCAATGTGGTCAAGGTGACGTTGCTCGCCAGTCTCAACGGTTACGCGCCGCAAGTGGCCGTCGAGTTTGGCCGCAAGGCATTGAACTCCACCGAGCGTCCGTCGTTCAAGGAGCTTGAGGACTTCATCAAGAATGCCAAGGCCAAATAAGCATGTCCAAGCGCGCGGAGTGGCGTTATGAGTGATGAATCGCAACGGCCCATCGTCGTCAAGCGCATCAAGAAGGGCGGGCACGGTCATCACGGTGGCGCCTGGAAGATTGCCTACGCCGACTTCGTGACCGCGATGATGGCGTTCTTTTTGCTGATGTGGCTGCTCGGTTCGGTCTCCAAAGGCAATCTCAAAGGGATTTCCGACTATTTCTCGAATCCGCTCAAGGTGGCCAGTCGCGGTGGCGAGGGTGCGGGCGATGCCGATTCGCTGATCAAGGGCGGGGGCAAGGACTTGTCCCAAAAAGCCGGTCAGCTGAAAAAGGGTACGCCGATGGTCGAGGATCAGCAAAAAGACAAGAGTCGGCTTTCTGCGCTGAAGAAAAAATTCGAAGCGCTGATGAATGACAAGGCGAAAAAGAACAGCAAACTCGCCCAATTCAAGGATCAGCTGCGGCTGGACATGGTTGCCGAGGGTTTGCGCATCCAGATCGTCGATAAACAGAACCGGCCGATGTTCAAATCCGGCGTGAGCGAGCTGGAGCCTTACGCGGCCGAGATACTCGATGAAATTGCGCAGTTGTTGAATGAGGTGCCGAACTCGGTGTCGATTTCCGGGCATACCGATGCACAGCAGTATGCCAGCGGCCAGCGCGGCTTCAGCAACTGGGAGCTCTCTGCCGATCGAGCCAACGCCGCCCGACGCGAGTTGATTCACGGCAGCCTGTCCGAGCAAAAAATCCTGCGCGTGAACGGCTTTGCCGATGAAGTGCCGCTGGATGCAAGCAATCGGGTCAATCCGGTGAACCGGCGCATCAGTATCGTCGTGCTCAACAAGGATGCCGAAGGCAATATCCGCCAGCAAGCGGGTATCGGTGCCGACGCAGCGAGCGAGCCACAGCAAGCCGCCGGAACATGATCGCGGTCTTGCGCATGCTGCTGCTGCAATGTGCGGCATGGGCGGCGGCGTTGTTGCTGGCTACCTTGTGGCCCTTGAGCCTAGGCGGGTTGGCTGTTGTCGCCGCGTCATGTGCGGCCGTGCTCGCTGCATGTTGCTTCCGGCGACCAGGTGCGATCGCCATGCATGCGGCCATGCCGCTGTTGTGCGCGCTGGCCTTGCAAGGTGCCGTGCCACCGTGGGTATGGCTGCTTCCTGCTGTAGTGACCTGGGCCATTGGCGCTGGCGCCTTCCGCTATCGGGTGCCCTTGTATTTGTCGAATGCCAAGGCGTTGCAGCGGCTGGAGTCGCTGATTCCGCTTGGTGCAAAGGTCATTGATCTTGGTGCCGGTACCGGCACCGCGCTGGCGTGGCTGGCACGCCGGCGCGCCGATTTGGTGCTGACCGGGGTCGAGCTTGCCTGGCTGCCATGGCTGTTGGGACGGCTGCGTTTTCGGTCGACAGCGGTCAGCTGGCGCCGTGCGGACGCATTTGATGTCGATCTCTCGGGCTACGACGTGATCTATGCCTACCTTTCCCCTGCGCCGATGCCGGCACTGTGGCGCAAGGTCTGTGCGGAAATGAACGATGGCGCGCGGCTGATCAGCAACAGCTTCGGGATCGAGGGTGTTCCTGCTGACGCGCGGTATCCGGTCGGGGACTGGAAACAGAGCGAGTTGCTGCTATGGCATCGCCCCCCGCAATCCACCTTTCGGGTGAACCCATGAGTGCCGGTTTCTCTGCCTTGACGAGTGATTGGGGTGAACGGCCGATCCCGGCGCTGCGGATGACGCGTGATCGTCTGGCGGGGTTGTTGCGCCGTGCCGAAAGACTGAAACCGGCCGAGGTGGCCGAGATTGTGCTCACCGATCCCTTGTTGACGGCTGCGGTGATGCGCGAAGCCAGCCGGCGCGCCAGAACCAGCATGAGTGTCGACATCGTCTCGGTCGAAGCGGCGGTGATGCTGTTCGGCGTGCTGCCGTTTCTGGAGCGGCATGCGCGCGGCGTGGCGCTTGAAGTCGCGCTGGCCGGAGACGACCAGCGCTTGGCATCCTGTCTTGCGCTGATTTCGAGGGCGCAATTGTCGGCGCGAATTGCGCGCAAGCTGGGCAGCGAACGCATGGACGCGCGCCCGGACGAGCTGCAGGTGGCGGCCTTGTTGAGCCCGCTCGCCGAGCTGATGTCATTGCTGGACGGCACGAATGCCATTGCCGTCCCTGCGCTTGAAACGGTACTTCGGCACTGGCGGTTTCCGGAGACGCTCTGCCAATTGTGTGCCGATGGCGAACCCGCATCGCAGCGTCAGCGCTTGCAGCAATCGGCGCTGGCGCTGGCACTTGCGCTGGAGTCGGGCTGGTGGGGGGACGGCGTGAGCGCCGCCTTGCAAGATGTTGCCGAGGTGCTTGATGTGGCCGAGGAGGCTGCGTGGCGGATGGTGCACGAGCCTTTGCTGGCGCACGCGCGCTCGGCGCTGGGGTCGGGGGTGATCCCCGCGGCAACGTGGCTGCCGATGCAGCCGGGCGAGTGGCCACGCGTCGCGCCAGGCCGGGATGTGCTCGCGGTTCGGATGCAGGCGCTGCATCTGGGCGGGTTGCAGGGTTTGCCGGCCAATCAGGTCATGCGTTTGGCGGTGAAGGCCTTGCTGGATGGCTTGCAGATGCGGCGGGTTCTGTTTGCGATGCCGCAGAATGGACTGCTGACTGCACGCTTTTGCGTTGGTGCCGCCGAAAACGATCCGCTTCGCAATTTGTCGCTGCCGCTAACGGAGTCGCACCTTTTTTCACAGTTGCTGCAAAAGCCGCAAGCGGTTTGGCTGAGTGGCGAAAGTCGAGCCAAATTGACGCCGCAGTTGCCGGCCAGTGTGCTGGCGCAGGTCGGGGACGAAGATTTCTGCGCCATGTCGCTTTTCGTTGGTGACAAGGCCGTCGGCATGCTGTTCGCAGATCGTGCGCCGGCGAGCCCGATCGATGCGCAAACCTACCAATATTTCAAACAAATCTGCCAGCTGACGAGTCGCGCGCTGGCCAGTCGGACGGCCTAGTAATGCTGCAAGATGCTATTCAATCGGCACAAAACCCGCTGTACAAACAGCTGCACAAACTCGCCACGCAGCGGCGCGAGCGCCTCAAGCAGTCGCTGACGCTGCTCGATGGCCCGCACCTGATCGACGCGGCCCTCTCCGCCGACTGGTCCTTGCAACGCCTGATCGTGACCGAAGCCGGTTTGGCTCGGCCCGAGGTGAAGCAATTGCTGGCCCGTGCCGGTGTGCCGGTGCATCCGCTTGCGGACATGCTGTTTGCCACGCTGACCGAGTTGCCGAGTCAGACCGGCGTGCTGGCGCTGTCGGCGATCCCCGATGCGCCGGCTGCGCGCAATGATGGCTTTGTCTTGCTGCTCGATGGCGTTCAAGACCCGGGTAACGTCGGCACCTTGTTGCGCACGGCCGCTGCAGCGGGTGTCGATCAGGTCTGGCTGTCGCCGGGTTGCGCCGATATCTGGTCGCCGCGGGTATTGCGTGCTGGCATGGGCGCCCACTTCGTGCTGCCTTTGATCGAACGCGCACCATTGCTTGAACTGCTGGACGCGTTTCGCGGGCCGCTGGCCGCGACCTTGCTCGATGGCGCCGTCGATCTGTATCAGGCCGATCTGACCGGCGATCTGGCCTTGGTGCTCGGTGCCGAGGGGCAGGGCGTGTCCGCCGAGATTGCCGCACGCGCCAGCCGGCGCCTGCGCATTCCGATGGCGCCGGGGATCGAGTCGCTGAACGTGGGCGCGGCTGCGGCCATTTGCCTGTATGAACGGGTGCGCCAGCTTGGCGGCACGGCACGGGTATAATCCGGCTTTTGCGTCGGGGGCTGTGATGAGCACTTTTCCTGACGGCGTTTTTTTTGACGCCGTATTGCCCCTGCAGTGGCAACAAGAAACCGACTGGCAGCCGCTGGAAGTGGCGCGCTATCTGGATGTGTTGGCTGATTTCGAAGTCACCGAGCGCCCGGATATCGTTGCCGCGCATGAAGCCAAGCTTGATCTGCAGCTGGTCTGGCTGGCGCGCTTGATGACGCCGGTATTGCCGTCGCCCGCTCACGTCACTATCGGCATCGAATCGGTGCGCTGGCAGGGCGTGGATGGTCGCGTAGGCGAGCGGGGTTGTCTGGCGATTGCGCCGGGCACTGCCCTGATCCATCTGTTGCGGTTGCCCGCCGAGATCGTTGCCGTCGAGCCATCACCGCAAGGCAGCATCGTGACCGCGCGCTGGTGCTTTGATCACCTCGGCGCACGCGATGCCTTCGAACGCTATGTGTTCCGGCGCCATCGCGAACAAATTCGTCAGGAAAAGGGAGATCAGCCATGAACGCGCTGGCACGGCAAATTCCCGCGGCTTGGCAGGGCGCACTCGCATCGGTGACTGCGGATGTCCGGTTCGAGACGCTGGCCGGGTTTCTCGATGCGGAGCTTGCCGCAAGCAAAGTGGTCTACCCGGCGCGAGAACACTGGTTTGCCGCGCTTGCCGAGATGGCGCCAAACGATGTCCGCGTGGTGATTCTCGGGCAAGATCCGTATCACGGTGAAGGCGAAGCGCACGGGCTGAGTTTTTCGGTGCCGCATGGCGTACGTACACCGCCGAGTCTGCGCAATATCTGGCAGGAGATCGCCCGAGATCTGGGTGTGACACCGCCACAGCACGGCAATCTGCAAGGTTGGGCGAAGCAGGGCGTGCTGCTGCTTAACAGCGTGCTGACGGTCGAAGCGGATAAAGCCGGATCGCATGCCAAACGCGGCTGGGAGGCATTGACCGATGCGGTGATTGGCGAACTGGCCGCGCGACATGAGCATCTGGTCTTCATGCTTTGGGGCGCATATGCCCAGAAAAAGGCCGTGCATGTCGATGTCAAACGCCATTGTGTGCTGACCTCGGCGCACCCGTCGCCGCTGTCGGCATATCGCGGCTTCCTTGGTAACGGCCATTTTTCGGCGGCCAATGCCTACCTCGAACAACATCAAAAAACACCCATCGATTGGGCGCGGGTCGAATGAGTCAAAAGCTACTGAGTTTCGATATCGGGGGAACCCAGATCAAGTACGGCATCGTCAGCGACAGTGGCGAAGTGCTGCTGGCGCACACGGTGCCAACGCAGGCGCAGGACGGCGCCCGTGCCTTGCTGGATCGGCTGGTCGAACTGGCCAGGCCGATCATCGCGCAACACGCGATTTGCGGCATTGCCATCAGCACGCTGGGGCTGGTCGAGGCCGGTAGCGGCCGTATTGTCGGCGCAGCCGAGGCGGTGCCGGATTACGTTGGCGTCTCGCCCAAGCAGGCGCTGGAAGAAGCCTTCAGCCTGCCGGTGACGATAGAAAACGACGTCAACTGCGTGGCGCTGGCCGAAGGCTGGCAGGGCTCGGCCAAAGGCGCGCAGCATTACATCGCGCTGGCGGTGGGGACCGGTATCGGTGGCGGCATCGTCATCAATGGCGAACTTTATCGCGGCGCGCGTTCGGCGGCCGGTGAGTGGGGCTATATGCGTATCGCCGATCGATGCTGGGAAAATCATGCGTCGATGCGCGGGCTGGTGACCGAAGCGATCCGCGTCAGCGGCCGTAGCGACTGGGATGGACGTGCCGTGTTTGCCGCCAGCGATGCCGGTGACGAACAGATGCGCCGGGTCGTCGATGAATGGCTTGATCTGCTCGCGACCGGCATCGTCAACCTGATTTATGTGCTCAATCCGCAGCGCGTGGTGATCGGCGGCGGCATCAGTGGTCGTGGCGAGCGTTTCCTGGCCGAATTGCATTCGGCGATCAGCGCGCGGATCGAGCCGGATTTTCGCGAGATGAGCGAAGTGGTGCTGGCCAGCGCCGGCAACAACGCCGGCATGATCGGCGCGGCGCGTAACTGGTTTTTGAGCAAGCGACTCTTCTGAACAGCCAACAATAACGAGAGACACTGACCGTGCAGATTCTGTTTAATCATCTGGGCTTTGAGCCGCAAACCCGCAAGCAGACGCTGATCGAAGCGCCGGCCAATGCCGCGCTGACAACCTTTGGCGTTTACCGTGCCGATACGCGCGAATGCGTGCATCAGGGCACGATAGCCGCACAGGGTGGCGTGGCGCGCTGGAAGGACTGGCATTTCTGGTCGGCAGATTTTTCCGTGCTGACCGCCGCGGGCGAGTATTTCGTCGTGGTCGATGGCGTATCGCCGCCACTGGTGTCTCATACGTTCACGATCGCCGAGGACGTGTTCGGCGATTTGCTGCTGTCGGATATCGTCCACTACATCAAGGGTCAGCGCTGTACCGGTATTTACGATATCGCCGACCGCTCGCGTCCAAAGTGGGGGTCGGACGAGCGCCGCGATGTGCACGGTGGCTGGTACGACGCATCGGGCGACTGCTCCAAGTATCTGTCGCACCTGTCGGTCGCGCAGTTCATGAATCCGCAGCAAACGCCGCAAGTGGTGTGGAATCTGCTCGACGGCCTGGCGCAACTGCCTGAGCAATCAAAGTGGTTCAACGAACGCATCGTTGACGAAGCCTTGCACGGCGCCGATTTCCTCGCGCGAATGCAGGATCCGGCCGGTTATTTCTACATGACGGTGTTCGATCAGTGGAGTAAGGACGAAAACCGTCGCGATATCTGCGAATACAAAACCCAGCAGGGTACGAAGTACGACACCTATCAGGCGGCATATCGTCAGGGCGGCGGCATGGCGATTGCCGCGCTGGCACGCGCGTCACAACTGGGGCGAGATGGTGAAGGTTTCAGTCGTGCCGATTACCTGAATGCAGCACGGACGGGCTTTGCGCATCTGGAAGCGCACAACCTCGAGTACCTGGAGGACGGTACCGAAAACATCATCGACGATTATTGCGCGCTGCTTGCCGCAACCGATTTGCTGGCGGTGACCGGTGACGGTGTGTACGCCGATGCCGCAGCGCGGCGGGTGCTGAATCTGCTGGATCGCCAGCAGCCAGATGGCTGGTTCCGTGCCGACGCGGCCGGCGAGCGCAGCTATTTCCATGCCGCCGAAGCAGGGCTGCCGTATATCGCGCTGATGCGTTATCTCGACGTCGTGCCGCAAAGCCCCTTGGCCGGCCGGATTCGCGAAGCATTGCGTCTGGCCTATGAGTACGAGCTGCGCATCACCTTTGAGACCGCCAATCCCTTCGGCTACCCGCGTCAGTTCGTCAAGCAGCCGGGCCTGGCGGGGCGGAGCCAGTTCTTCATTCCGCACGACAATGGTACCGGCTACTGGTGGCAGGGCGAGAATGCCCGGCTTGGCTCGATTGCCGCATCGGCAAGCCGCGCTGCGGCCTTGTTTGCCGGCGAGCCGGACTTTGCCGCGCAGATCGCCAGCTACGGCCAGAACGCGCTCGACTGGGTGCTTGGCGCCAATCCGTACGATGCCTGCATGCTGCAAGGCTGGGGCCGCAACAACCCGCGCTACGAGCCGGGCTTTTATAATGCCCCGGGTGGTGTATGCAATGGCATTACCGGCGGCTTCGACGATGATGAAAACATCGACTTCAAGAAATCCGCCGATGCCACCATGGCGCATAGCTGGCGCTGGACCGAACAATGGATGCCGCACGGCGCGTGGCTGTTCCTCGCGCTGAGCACCCGACTGAAAAAGGACAACTGATATGGCAATCGTGGTGACCGGCGCTGCCGGCTTTATCGGCTCGAACATCGTCAAGGCGCTGAACGCGCGCGGCGAAACCGACATCATCGCCGTCGACAACCTCACCCGCGGTGACAAGTTCCGTAATCTGGCCGATTGTCAGATCAGCCACTTTGTCGACAAGAACGAATTCATCGCCGAGCTGGCTAGCGGTCGCTATGACGGTGAAGTTACCGCGATCCTGCATCAGGGCGCGTGCTCGGACACGATGGAGCACAACGGCAAGTACATGATGGAGAACAACTATCAGTACACGCTGGGTTTGTTCGAGTGGTGTCAGGCCGAAGAGGCGCAGTTCCTGTATGCGTCGTCTGCTGCGACCTATGGCAACGGCGATAACGGTTTTCGCGAAGAGCCCGAGTGCGAAGGTCCGCTGAATGTGTACGGTTACTCCAAGCTGCTGTTCGATCAGTCGCTGCGCCGTCGCTGGGAAGATCTGAGCGCGCAGGCCGTGGGTTTCCGTTACTTCAACGTTTACGGTTCGCGTGAATGGCACAAGGGCCGGATGGCCTCGGTGGCCTTCCACAATTTCAACCAGTACCGCGAGTCGGGCAAGGTCAAGCTGTTTGGCGAGTACGGTGGCTATGTGCCGGGCGGCCACATGCGCGATTTCGTCTCGGTCGAGGATGTGGTCAAGGCCAATCTGTGGTTCCTCGATAACGACGAAGTCTGCGGCATCTACAATCTCGGTTCCGGCCGGGCGCAGCCGTTCAACGACGTCGCATCGACCGTGGTCAATACCTGCCGCGCCGCCGAGGGCAAGTCGATCCTGACGCTTGATGAGATGCTCGCCGAAGGCGTGCTTGAATACATCGACTTCCCCGATGCGCTCAAGGGTAAATATCAGTGCCACACCGAGGCCGATCTGACCTTGCTGCGCGAAGCCGGTTACACCGAGGAATTCCTCACGGTGCAGCAGGGCGTGTCACGCTATGTCGAGTCGCTGCTGCAAGGCTGATGACCATCCTGAGCAAAAAAGCCGGCATTGCCGGCTTTTTTATTGTCTGTGACTTTCCTGTTGAGGTGGTTGGCGAAAATTCTGTGTAAGAATGTAGGCTCGCCTTTGGGTTGTCTTGCAGGAAGCGCCGTATGCCCTCGTTCCGAATCTTTGCTGGCGTCGTTTTGGCGTTGACCTTGCCGATGGCCGACGCCGCCGTAACGGTGTCGACCTTCTCGCCGCAGAACGAAGTGCGCCGTGTCGAGCAGATCCGCGCGACGTTCTCGGCGCCGATGGTGAAAATGGGCGATGTCTCCGCCGCCGCGCCGTTTACGGTGTCGTGCACGCTGCCCGGCAAGGGGCGCTGGATCGACGATCGCAGCTGGGTGATCGATCTCAGTGGCGATTTGCCGGCCGCAACCAGCTGCCGCTTTACACTCAAGCCCGGACTCAAAAGCGTCGACGGTGCGCCGGTTGAGGGCAAAAAAACGTTCCAGTTTTCGACCGGTGCCCTGGCGATCAGCGAGAGCTGGCCCGATCGCGGCGAAACGGTCGAGGAGGATCAGGCCTTCGTGCTGCGCTACAACGGCGCGCTTGCCGGCAAGCAACCGGCGCTGTTCTGCAAGATCGAAGGTTTGCCCGAGCGCGTGCCGGTGGCGCGTCTGCCGGCCGCCGATACCGCGAAGCTGGTTAAGCATCTGGGCGAAGAAAAGAATGCGTCGGCGATCGAGGCGGTGCGTTGCGCACAACGCCTGCCCGCCGGTAAAAAGGTGGTGCTGGTGCAGCCGCGCGCCGACAAGGCTGAAACCCGCGAATTCTCGGTGCGACCCGAATTCACCGCTTCATTTAGCTGTGCCCGCGAAAAAGCCAAGGCAGCGTGCATTCCGTTCAAGCCGGTGACGCTGTCGTTCAGCTCACCGGTGCCGCGCAAACTCGCCGACAAGATCCGCCTGGTGACTGCGGAGGGCGAGCGTGTGCCCGATCCTGATCGAGATGCACGCGGCGATACCGTCGACTCGGTGCAGTTCAAACCGCCGTTTGCCGCGCTGGCTTCCTTGCAGCTTAAGTTGCCCGGTGGTTTCGAGGATGAGGCTGGGCGCAAGCTCGTCAATGCATCATCGTTTCCGCTGGCGTTCAAAATGGCCGATTATCCGCCGCTCGCCAAATTCGCCGCGGCGCCGTTTGGCATCATCGAGCTGGGAGACGATGCGGCGCTGCCGGTGACGCTGCGCAATGTCGAATCCGACCTCAAGGTCAGTGAGGTCAAGGTCGGCGTCGAGGCACTGAACGTGACCGACGACAAGGGCATGATGCAGTGGCTGGGCAAGGTGCTGCGCTACGACGACTGGTCGATACCGCTGCCGCGTGGCGGCAAGACCGAGCAGGTGGAAACGCGCCGCTTGAGTCTGCTCAAGGGTGAGAAGGGTGCTAGCACGCTGCAACTGCCGGGCAAGCCCGACGCCAAGGGAAAATGGCCGTTCGAGGTGGTGGGGATTCCGCTGAAGGAGCCGGGCCTGCACGTGGTCGAGATCGAATCGCGGCTGCTGGGCAAGGCACTGCTCGGCGGCAGCAAGCCGATGTACGTGCGCACCGCGGTGCTGGTGACCAATCTGGCCGTACATTTCAAGCAAGGGCGCGACACTGCCGCCGTGTGGGTGACGACGCTCGATCGCGGTCAGCCTGTGCCGCAGGCCGAGGTCAGCGTTTACGACTGCAAGGGCGTTGCGCGCTGGCACGGCAAGACCGGCGCCAATGGCGTGGCGGCGATTCCGCAAGCACTGACCGAGCCCGAATGCGGCAATGCGCCGTTGTCGGGATTCTTCGTGACCGCGCGCAAGGTCGACGGCAAGGGGCGCACCGATGTGTCCTTCGTGCGTTCGAGCTGGAATCGCGGCATTGAGTCGTGGCGCTTCCCGGTGCCGACCAACACCAGCGCCAGACCGTCGGTGCAGGCGCACTCGGTGCTCGACCGCATGTTGTTCCGCGCCGGCGAGACCGTCTCGATGAAGCACTACCTGCGGGTGGAAAGCTCGCAAGGCTTTGCCTTGCCCAAGCAAGCGCAGCTGCCTGACCAGCTGCGCATCGTCCACGAAGGCAGCGGCCAGGAATACCGGCAGGCGCTGACGTGGCGGCAGGGCCGCTACGCCGATTCGAGCTTCAAACTGCCCAAGGACGCCAAGCTTGGCGAATATTCGATCGTGCTTGAAAAGGCCGCGAACAGTAGCGACGAGTACGGCAGCAACGGTTCGACCTATTACTCGGGCACGTTTCGGGTCGAGGAATTCCGCCTGCCGGTGATGACCGGGGCGCTCTCTGTACCGGCCAAGGCCGGTATCGCGCCGAAGGATGTGCCGGTGAACGTGTCGCTGAGCTACGTCAACGGTGGCGCGGCCAAGGGTTTGCCGGTGCAGGTGTCGGCGATGCTGCGCGAGCGTTATGGCCGGCCCGATGGCTACGATGCTTATTCGTTCAGTCCGCCCGAGCGCAAACGCAGCGAGGCGCAGGCCTCGCTGGACGGCAAAATCGTGCTCGACAAGGCGGCGCTGACGCTCGACGCCAATGGCGGCGGCAAGGCGCAGGTCAAGGCGCTGCCGGCGATCGATCGTGCCTACGATATGGTCACCGAGGCGACCTATCCCGATCCGAACGGCGAGATCCAGACGCTGTCACGAACGATCCCACTCTGGCCTGCGGCGGTGCAGGTCGGCGTGACGGTCGACGATTGGGTTTCGGTCGGGCGCGATGCCAAGCTCAAGGCGGTGGTGCTCGACACCGCCGGCAAGCCGGTCGCCGGTCGCAAAGTTGTGGTCAATGCGGTGCGTCATAGCTATCAATCGACGCGCAAGCGCCTCGTCGGTGGCTTCTACGCCTACGATCACGACGAGGAAATCGACGATCTTGGCAAGGTTTGCAGTGGCAAAACCGACGCGCACGGGCTGGTGTTCTGCGATATCGCGCTCAAGGACGCCGGCAGCATCGAACTCATCGCCACTGCCGACGACGGTATCGGCCATGAGGCGAGGGCGGCGCAAACGGTCTGGGTCAGCAAGCACGACGAGATGTGGTTCGACGTCGATAACAACGATCGCATCGACGTGCTCGCCGAAAAGGACAGCTACAAGCCCGGCGAGACGGCGCGTTTTCAGGTGCGCATGCCGTTCCGCAAGGCGACGGCCTGGGTGGCAATCGAGCGCGAAGGCGTGATCGAAACGCGGGTGGTCGAGCTTGAAGGCAAGTCGCCGATGATTGAGGTGCCGGTCAAGGCCGCGTGGGCGCCGAATGTGTATGTCTCGGTGCTCGCAGTACGCGGCCGCGTGCGCGATGTGCCGTGGTATTCGTTCTTCAGCTGGGGCTGGAAGACGCCGGGGCAATGGTGGGATGCATACTGGCACGAGGGCAAGGATTACCAGGCGCCGACGGCGATGGTCGATCTGGCCAAGCCGGCATTCAAGTATGGGCTGGCCGAAATCCGCGTCAACGAGGCCGGCCACAAGCTGGCGGTGACGGTTACGCCGGACAAGCCCGGCTACGGCGTGCGTGATACCGCGCATGTCAGCGTGCAGGTGAAGCTGCCCGACGGCAAGCCGGCGCCCGCCGGCACCGAGGTCGCATTCGCGGCAGTCGACGAGGCCTTGCTTGAGCTGCAGCCCAATTCGAGCTGGAATCTGCTCGAGGCAATGCTGCAACGGCGCAGCTACGGCGTCGAAACGTCGACCGCGCAGCTTGAAGTCGTCGGCAAGCGTCATTACGGCCGCAAGGCCTTGCCTCCGGGCGGTGGTGGCGGTTTTGCGCCGACACGAGAACTGTTCGACACCCTGCTGGTGTGGAATCCGAAGCTGGTACTCGGCGCCAACGGCACCGCAAAAATCGACGTGCCGATCAACGATGCGTTGACCAAGTTCCGCTTCGTTGCGATTGCCGACGTCGGTAGCGGCTATTTCGGCACCGGCAGCGCCAGCGTTGCGGTGACGCAGGATCTGCAGCTGACCTCCGGCTTTGCGCCGCTGGCGCGCGAGGGCGATCAGCTGCGCGCCTTGGCGACGCTGCGCAACGGCAGTACGCGGGCAATGACCGTGCAGGTCAGCGCGCAGGCCGAAGGCTTGCCGGCGTTGCCGGTTTCCAAGCTGGCGCTGCCTGCCGGCGAGTCGCGCGAGATCGTCTGGCCGATGACGGTGCCCGACGGCATCAAGGCGCTGCAATGGACACTGAGTGCGACCGAGGTCGGTGGCAAGGCGGTCGATAGGTTGAGCTTCGCGCAGCAGATCGAGCCGGCCGTGCCGGTGACGGTGCAGCAGGCGACGCTGCGTCGGCTTGATCCCGAGGCGAGCATTCCGATGGGGCTGCCGGCCGGTGCGCTGGCCGGGCGCGGCGGGGTCTCGGTGCAGTTGCAGGCCAGGCTCTCGGCCGAGCTGCCCGCGGTGCGGCGCTGGTTCAGCGAGTATCCGTACGCGTGCCTGGAGCAAAAGGCGTCGGTCGCGATTGGCCTGAGTGACAAGGCGCGCTGGGATACGCTGATGGCCGAGCTGCCGGTGTACCTCGATGCCGACGGGCTGGCCAATTACTTCCCGCCGCGTGAAGGCGATGCGGCTAGCGGCAGCGATACGCTCACCAGCTATCTGTTGGCGGTGTCGTCCGAGGCTGGCTGGGTGATTCCGGATGCGAGTCGCGAGAAGATGCTGCAGGGGCTGAGCCGCTTTGTCGAAGGCAAGCTCAAGCGCGATGCGTGGGCGCCGAAGTCCGACCTCGATGCTCGCCGGCTGACTGCGCTGGACAGTCTGGCGCGCTACGGTCGCGCCGAGCCACGGCAGTTGGCGGTGATGACGATACAGCCCAATACCTGGCCGACGGCGATGCTGATCGACTGGTTGTCGCTGCTTGAGCGACTGCCTAGCCTGCCCGAACGCAGCGCCAAAATCGCCGAGGCCGAGCAGTTGCTGCGCGGACGCCTGAGTTACCAGGGCACGCGACTGCAGTTCTCGACCGAGAAAGACGACGACTGGTGGTGGATGATGCGCAGCGCCGACGTCAACGCCGCGCGCTTGCTGCTGGTGACGCGCAGCCTGCCGGGCTGGAAGGACGATATGCCGCGACTGCTGAACGGACTTATCGGCCGGCAGACTCAGGGTACGTGGCGCACCACCACGGCCAACGTCTGGGGCTCGCTCGCGGTGGCGGCGTTTGCCAAGCAGTTCGATGCGACGCCGGTCGCCGGTGCGACCAAGGTCGCACTCGGTGATGCCAAGCGCGAACAGGCCTGGCCCGCCGCCGCGCCAGCGAAAATCGAACTGCCGTGGCCGGCTGGCGGCAAGGGCGTTCTGGCGCTGAAACACGATGGCGCCGGCTCGCCGTGGGCGACGGTGCAAGTCTCGGCCGCAGTGCCGCTCAAAACGCCGCTGGGTGCGGGGTACAAGGTCAAAAAAACCGTGACGGTGATCGAGCAAAAAATCGCCGGCCAGTACACCCGCGGGGATGTGCTGCGGGTACGGCTGGAGGTCGACGCGCAAAGCGATATGACCTGGGTTGTGGTCGATGATCCGGTGCCGGCCGGGGCGAGCCTGTTCGGCGGTGGCCTGGGGCGCGATTCGGCCATTGCAGCGCAAGGTGAGCGCCGCGAGGGTGACGCATGGCCGGCGTACGAAGAGCGTCGCTTTGCCGGCTACCGTGCTTATTACGCCTACGTGCCGCGCGGCAGGTTGGCGGTCGAATACACCATGCGGCTCAATAGCGCCGGCAGTTTCAAACTGCCGCCGACGCGGGTCGAGGCGATGTATGCGCCCGATGTCTTCGGCGTGTTTTCGAATGCATCAATGAAGGTGACTGATGCGAAGTAGAACCTATCCCACTAGGTGGCTATGCCTTCGCATTTTCCCCCCGTCCGATGCTCGGAGTCCTCATGGACTTTATGTCCATTCCGGCTCCTGTGCTTCGGGCGGGAGCAAACTGCTTTGGCTCGCTCACCTATTGAGACAGGTTCGGTGGATGGCGATGCTGGCAGCGATGCCGGCGTGGGCCTTGCCGACGTTTAATGAAGTCAAGGCCGATTGGCGCTCGTCCGATGTGATGTTGCTGGATCGGCATGGCGTGCCGGTGCAGCGGGTTCGTGTCGATATGGCGCAGCGCTGCGGCGACTGGGTGACGCTGGGCGAAACGTCGCCAGCCTTGCGTCATGCGCTGGTGGTATCGGAAGACAAGCGCTTCTATGCGCACAGCGGCGTTGATTGGTCGGGCGTTGCGGCGGCGGCGTGGAGCAATGTATGGAACCGCCGTACCCGTGGCGCGTCGACGTTGACGATGCAGCTGGTCGGGCTGATCGACGAGGATCTGCGCCGTGATCAAGGCCGGCGCAGCTTTTGGCAAAAGGCCGGACAAAGCGTGTCGGCGCAGGTGCTGGAGAGGAGCTGGAGCAAGGCGCAGATTCTTGAGGCGTATCTGAATCTCGTCAGCTTTCGCGGTGAGCTGGTCGGCTTGAGTGCGATGTCGGCGGCCCTGTTCGGCAAATTGCCTTCGGGGCTTGACGCGCGCGAGTCGGCGATTGCCGCGGCGTTGATCCGTGCGCCGAACGCCTCGCCTGATCGCGTTGCTGAGCGCGCCTGCGTCATCCTCAAGGACATGAACGCGCGCGACAGCTGCGGCGGTCTGCGCGGCGAAACGCAGCTGGCGCTGGCGCGCAAGGGCGTCTCGGAGGCGCAGGCCGACTCGCTGGCGCCACATTTTGCCCGGCAAGTGCTGGCCGGCGCCAAGCCGGGGCAACGTGTCACCACGACGCTCGACGCTGGTTTGCAACGCTTTGCCACCCAAACGCTACGTCGGCACCTGCTTGAGCTGTCGCAGCGCAATGTGCAGGACGGTGCGGTGATCGTGTTCGATAACGCCAGCGGCGATGTGCTGGCATGGGTCGGGTCGAGCGGCGGGCTGTCGCGGGCGCGCGATGTCGATGCGGTCACCGCGCCGCGCCAGGCCGGCTCGACGCTGAAGCCTTTCCTGTTTCAGCTGGCGCTGGAAGGGCGCTGGTTGACCGCAGCATCGCTGCTCGACGATACGCCGATCGATCTGCAGACCGCCAGTGGCCTTTATGCACCGCAGAATTACGCGAAGGATTTCAAGGGCCCGGTTTCGGTACGTACGGCGCTGGCGTCGTCGCTGAACGTGCCGGCGGTGCGCGCGGTCGAGATCGTTACACCGAACCGGCTGCGCGAACGGCTGTACGCGCTCGGGCTGACGACGTTGTCCGAAAGCGGCGACTATTACGGTTACTCGCTGGCGCTGGGTGCCGCCGACGTGCGGCTGGTCGATCTGGCCAATGCCTATCGTGCGCTGGCCGACGGTGGCGCGTACTCGCCGGTTCGTTATCGCCCCGCTGCCAAGCCGCCCGTTTTGAAGGCCATCGCCGATCCGGCCAGCAGTTTTATCGTTGCGGATATATTGTCCGACCGCACCGCCAGATCGCGCACCTTCGGGCTGGAAAGCGCGCTGGCGACGCGCTACTGGAGTGCGGTGAAAACCGGTACCAGCAAGGATATGCGCGATAACTGGACGGTCGGCTTTTCGCGCCGTTACACCGTCGGCGTCTGGGTCGGCAATGCCAGCGGCGAGCCGATGTGGGACATCTCCGGCATGCACGGCGCCGCGCCGGTGTGGCTGGCGGTGATGAATCGCGCGCAGCAACTGGGTGGCGTGCCGCAGGCGCCAAGAGCACCGCTTGGTGTCGTGGGCAAGCAAGTGGTTTTCGAGCGTGGGGTCGAGGCCACACGGCACGAGTGGTTCATCAAGGGAACCGTGCGCACCCAGGTTCGCGTCGCAGACGCATCGGATGCCCGTGTCATGCCGTCGCGCATCGTCAATCCGGTCGATGGCGCCATCTATGCGCTCGATCCGGATATTCCGCCGGCGAGTCAGCGTATTGTGTTCCGTGCCGAAGGCGTGACTGGTGCGACTTGGTGGCTGGATGGCCGCAAGCTCGGTGGTGGCGCCTCGCTCGGCTGGTTTCCATGGCCGGGCCGGCACGTTCTACAGTTGCGTGACGGCAAGGGTGCGGCCGTCGGCGAGGTGCGCTTTGAGGTTCGTGGCGCCACGGCCAAACAGGGTAGCAAACCACCGGCCTGACGATTTACCCCTCGGAGCTGAAGGATTATCGTTACATGTTTTTCTAGGCTGCTGACATATGCTGTGGCTCCTTACTCATGATTTTAACCGGGAGTACTTTCGTGAAATTTCTCTCCAAATTGCTGCTGGCCATGATGATGTCGGCTGCTATCCCCGTCTGGGCTGCTGACGATGTGGTCACCCCGTTGCTCGCATTCCAGGAAGCCGACAAGGTGAGCGTGCAGATCGCCGCGATCGATGCCGCCAAGCGTAAGCTGACCGTTCGTTTGCCTGGTGGCGAGCTTGCCGATGTCGACGTCGGCCCTATGGTGCGCAACTTTGAACAGCTGAAGGTCGGTGACAAGGTGGTTACGCAGATCAGTGCCGCCATTGCCTATGAAGTGATCAAGGGGGCGGCCGGTATTCGCGGCACCACCGAGACGACGGGCTCTGCTCGCAACGAGCCGGGTCAGGAGCCGGGTGGTTCATGGGTCAAGACCGAAACGCTGACGGCCGATGTGATCGCGGTGGATCGCAAGGCATCGAAGATCAAGCTGAAGACGCCGGATCACAAGATCGTTGAAGCCAACGTCAAGAACCCGGCTGCGCTGGAACAAATCGCCGTTGGCGACCAGATCAGCGTGCGCCTGCGCCGCTCGATCGCAATGTGGGTCGAACAGCCGGCTCAATAAGCTGGTTTGATGAAAACGGGGCAGCACGCTGCGCGTGGCTGTCATGCGGCAAGGTATAATCGCCCGCATGACTACGCCCCGATTCAAGACCCTCGAGGACTTCGTCGGCAATACGCCGCTCGTTCGCCTCAAGCGCCTGCCTGGCGCTACGACCAACACCATCCTCGTCAAGCTCGAAGGCAATAATCCGGCCGGTTCGGTCAAGGACAGGCCGGCGCTGTCGATGATTCGCCATGCCGAAGCGCGCGGCACCATCCGCCCTGGCGATACGCTGATCGAAGCCACCAGCGGCAATACCGGCATCGCGCTGGCGATGGCCGCCGCGATGATGGGCTACCGCATGGTGCTGGTCATGCCGGCCAACTCCAGTGTCGAGCGCGTCCAGACCATGAAGGCCTACGGCGCCGAGGTGATCCTTGTCGATGGCATGGAGACCGCGCGTGATCTCGCCGCGCAGATGGTGGCTGAGGGCAAGGGGCTGGTGCTGGATCAGTTTGCCAATCCGGATAACCCGCTCGCGCATTACGAGACCACCGGGCCGGAAATCTGGCGCGACACCGAAGGCACGATCACTCATTTTGTTTCGAGCATGGGCACCACCGGCACCATCATGGGCGCCGGCCGCTATTTGAAGGAAGTGGCGCCGCAGGTGCAGATCGTCGGTGTGCAGCCCACCGATGGCGCGTCGATTCCCGGTATCCGCAAGTGGCCGCTTGAATACGTGCCGGCAATCTGCGACTTTTCGCAGATTGATCGCGTCATGGAAGTGAGCCAGCTGGAAGCCGAAGAAATGACCCGCAGGCTGGCGCGCGAAGAAGGCATTTTCGCCGGTATTTCGTCGGGTGGTGCGCTCGTGGCGGCCTTGCAGCTGTCCAAGCAGTTAGAGAACGCGGTGATCGTTTCCATCGTGTGTGACCGCGGCGACCGTTATCTCTCGACCGGCGTTTTCCCAGCGTGAACCCGCTCGACTGGATCGGCCACCTCGCTGGCGTTTGCACGACCTTCTCGTTTCTGCCGCAAGTGCTGAAGGTGTGGCGAACCCGCTCGGTCGAGGATATTTCGCTCGGCATGTATTCGCTGTTCGTGTTCGGTGTGGCCTTGTGGCTGCTTTACGGCGTGGTGATCACGTCGTGGCCCTTGATCATTCCCAACACGATCACCCTGATACTGGCCGGCTCGGTACTGGCGATGAAGCTGCGTTACACCACCGCGAAGGACAAGTCATGACCCCGGTCGATCTGCACTGCCATTCGAACGTGTCCGACGGTCTGTTGCCGCCGCGCGAGGTCGTGCGCAAGGCGCACGCGCGTGGCTGTCAGCTGTTCGCGCTGACCGATCACGACGACACCCGTGGTCTGGCCGCAGCTGCCGACGAAGCGGCGCAATTGGGCATGTGTTTCATCAGCGGGGTCGAAATTTCGGTCAGTTGGGGCAAGCACACACTGCATATTGTCGGCCTCGGTTTTGATCCGGACCACCCGGCCATGGTCGCCGGTTTGGCAAGCGTACGCGCTGGTCGGGCCGAGCGCGGCGAGCGCATGGCGGCCTCGCTGGCGGCGGTCGGCATCGAGGGTGTGCTCGAGGGCGCGCGCAAGTACGCGGACAATCCGGAAATGATCAGCCGCACCCATTTCGCCCGCTATCTGGTCGAGGCCGGCAAGGCCAAGGATGCGCGCAGCGTGTTCAAGAAGTATCTGGTGCGTGGTAAGCCCGGTTACGTCGAGCACGAATGGGCGCGGCTGCACGAAGCCATCGACTGGATACGCGATGCCGGCGGCGTCGCGGTGCTGGCGCATCCGGGGCGCTACGAGCTTGGCAATGAAACGCTGCGCGTGTTGTTGACCGAGTACCGTCGTCTCGGTGGTGAGGGGATTGAAGTCGTCTCGGGCTGCCACGGCGCGGCCGATGTCGGTCGTTTCTCCCGCCTGGCGCAGGAATTCGGTTTTCTTGCCTCGTGCGGTACCGACTATCACGCAACCGGCGAGGGTGCGCGTGAACCGGGTCTGAATGTCGATTTGCCGATCGGCTGTGAGCCGGTCTGGACGCGCTGGTGGTCGCCTGAAGTGCCATTGCAGGAAAACTTACCCTGACGTCAGGGGTGTAGTCCGCTACATTCGCAGCAGAACAAGCCAAGGCGAGCCCATGTCCCAATTTTTCTCCATCCACGCCGAAACACCGCAGCTGCGCCTGATCAAGCAGGCGGTCGAGATCGTCCGCAAGGGCGGCTTGATCGTTTATCCGACCGACTCGTGCTACGCGCTCGGTTGTGCGTTGGATAACAAGGATGCGCTTGAACGCATCCGCCGTATTCGCCAGCTGAGCGACAAACATCATTTCACGCTGGCGTGCCACGATCTGTCGCAGCTGGGCAATTACGCCCGCGTCGACAACCGCACCTATCGGCTGCTCAAAAGCGCCACGCCGGGCAACTATACCTTCATCCTGCTGGCGACCAAGGAAGTGCCGCGACGGGTCTGGCACCCGAAGAAGCAGACCGTCGGCCTGCGCGTGCCGGATCACCCGGTGGCGCTGGCTTTGCTGGAAGAGCTGGGCGAGCCGATGTTGTCGAGCTCGCTCTTGTTGCCGGGCGAGGATGACCCGATGTCCGATGCATGGGAAATCCGCGATCGGCTTGAGCGCGATGTCGATCTGGTGATCGAGGGGGGCTATTGCGGTGTCGAACCGACGACCGTGATTGATCTCTCCGGCGATGAACCGGTGTTGATGCGCGCGGGCAAGGGCCCGCTGGCGCCGTTTGGCCTCGAATAAGGGAAAATGATGGGCGGCTTTGATCTTGCAAATTTTGTCCAGACGGTCTGCATCTGGGCGATTCCGGTGCTGTTCGCAATTACCGTGCACGAGGCGGCGCATGGTTATGTCGCGCGCCACTTCGGTGACGATACCGCTGCCAGATTGGGGCGGATTACGCTGAATCCGCTCCGCCATATCGATCCGATTGGCACCGTGGTATTGCCGCTGGCGCTGCTGGCGCTCGGCGGTTTTCTGTTCGGTTGGGCCAAGCCGGTGCCGGTGGATTTCGGCAAGCTGCGCAATCCCAAACGCGACATGCTCTGGGTCGCCGCGGCCGGGCCGGCATCGAACTTCGTGATGGCAATCGGCTGGGCCTTGCTGATGAAAGTGGCGCTCGGGCTTGAAGGCGCCAGCCTGCAAGAACCGATGTTCCTGATGGGGCAGGCCGGTGTGTCGATCAATCTGTCGCTGATGGTGCTGAACCTGCTGCCACTACCACCGCTCGACGGCGGCCGTATTCTGGTATCACTGCTGCCTTATCGCCAGGCGATGTGGGTATCGCGGATCGAGCCCTATGGTTTCTTCATCCTCATCGGCCTGCTGGCGACCAATCTGCTCGGCGCCATCATGTCGCCGCTGATGCGCATCGCGGCTATGCCCATCATGTTCATTCTGCATTAACGCATTGAAAAATAACAAGGATTTGTAATACATGTTTCCCGATCGCGTCCTCTCCGGCATGCGCCCGACCGGCAAGTTACATCTTGGTCATTATCATGGTGTTCTGAAAAACTGGGTCAAGCTGCAGAGCGAGTACGAGTGCCTGTTCATGGCCGCCGACTGGCATGCGCTGACTACGAGCTATGACGATGTCAGCATCATTGAAAAGAGCGTCTGGGACATGGTCATCGACTGGATCGCCGCCGGCGTTGATCCGTCGCAGGCAACCATCTTCATCCAGAGCCGGGTGCCGGAGCACGCCGAGCTGCATTTGCTGCTGTCGATGGTGACGCCGCTGTCGTGGCTGGAACGGGTGCCGACGTACAAGGATCAGATCGACAAAATGAGCCACAAGGACCTCGGCACCTATGGCTTCCTTGGCTACCCGCTGTTGCAGGCGGCCGACATTCTGCTGTATCGCGGCAATCTGGTGCCGGTCGGCGAGGATCAGGTGCCGCACGTCGAAATCACTCGCGAAATTGCCCGCCGCTTCAATCATGTGTTCGGCAAGGAAACCGGTTTTGCCGAAAAGGCCGAAGCGGCGATCAAGAAAATTGGCGGCAAGAAGGGCAGGCTGTACGAAGAGCTGCGCACCCGTTATCAGCAGGATGGCGACGTCGAGGCGCTGGAGTCGGCGCGCGCATTGTTGGCCGAGGCGCAGAACATCTCGCATGGCGATCGCGAGCGGCTGTTTGGTTATCTCGAGGGCGGTGGCAAGATGATCCTGCCTGAGTCGCAGCCGCTGCTGACTACGGCAAGCAAGATGCCGGGGCTGGACGGTAACAAGATGTCCAAGTCCTACGGCAACACCATCAGCCTGCGCGAAGACGCCGATTCGGTGGCGAAGAAGGTCAAGCAGATGCCGACCGACCCGGCACGGGTGCGCCGCACCGATCCGGGTGATCCGGACAAGTGTCCGGTGTGGCAGCTGCATCAGGTGTACTCGAATGACACGACCAGGGCATGGGTCATCGAAGGCTGTAGGAGCGCCGGTATCGGCTGTATCCAGTGCAAGCAACCGGTGATCGACGGCATTCTGGCCGAGCAGGCGCCGATGTTCGAGCGCGCGCAGCCCTATCTGGAAGACCCGACGCTGGTGAAGAAAATTGTGGCCGACGGCTGTGAGCGCGCGCGCGAACTGGCGCGCGAAACCATGCGCGATGTGCGTGAATCCATGGGGTTAGCGTACGGCTAGGACGACGATGACGATACATATCCGTTCCGCCTGCGTTGCCGATGCCATTCGCGAACTGGTTACGGCGGCCTTCGGTCAGCCTGACGAGGCTGGGCTCGTCGATGCGCTGAATGATGCCGGCCGGGTGAGCTTGGCGCTGATCGCCGAGGCAGACGGTCTTGTCGTTGGTCACCTGCTGTTCTCGCCGGTCAGCGTCGCTGGCGTAGCCGGCGAAGTCGTAGGCCTCGCGCCGCTGGCGGTCGCGGCTGATTGGCGCCGCCAGGGGATCGGCAAGGCGCTGGTTGAAGCCGGACTCGCTGCGTTGAAGGCGCGGGGTGCCGCCGCGGTCGTCGTGCTCGGCGACCCGGCCTATTACGGCCGTTTCGGTTTCGAGTCGGCGGCGCGCTTTGGCCTCGCTTGCGAGTACGAGGTGCCGGCCGAGTACTTCATGGCGCTGGAACTCTGGCCCGACGCACTGGCATTCGCTGCCGGCACCGTGGCCTACGCGCCCGAGTTTGCTGCGCTTTGATCGTGGGTGCGCCGGCCGAAGTCGTCGAACCTCTGGCGCATGTGCTGGGCGAGCCTGTGCACCAGTTGCCTGCCGATCTGTACATCCCGCCCGATGCGCTGCGGGTCTTGCTCGAATCGTTCGAGGGGCCGCTCGATCTGCTGCTCTACCTGATACGCAAACAGAACCTCGATGTTCTGGATATACCGCTCGCCGAGGTCACCGCCCAGTACATGCGCTACGTCGAGGCGATGCAGACGAGCCGGCTGGAGCTGGCCGCCGAATACCTGTTGATGGCGGCGGTGCTGATCGAGATCAAGTCACGGCTGTTGCTGCCGAAACGCGAAGCGCATTTCGACGAACTCGGCCCGGATTTTGAGCCGGAAGATCCACGCGCCGAGCTGGTGCGGCGCCTGCTCGAATACGAGCAGATCAAGCAGGCCGCCTACGAGCTGGAGCGGTTGCCGCAGGCCGGGCGGGATTTTCAGTTCGTCGCGGTGCTGTTCGAGCGCGAGCTGGTGCAGCGGCTGCCCGACGTTGGTGCCGCGGATCTGCGCGCCGCGTGGCAGGGCATTCTGGCGCGCGCCAAGCGCAATCAGCATCATCAGATCACCCCGGATACATTGTCGGTGCGCGAACAGATGAGCCGTGTCCTCAGGCTATTGCAGGATGGTCGGCACCATCCGTTCACCGCGCTGTTCGATCTTGAGGCGGGCGTGCCGCTGCTGGTCGTCACCTTTCTGGCCGTGCTTGAGCTGGTGAAGGAGGAGCACATCATGGTCAGTCAGGATGATGGCTTTGCGACCATTTATGCCTGTCTTGCGCGATCGATTCCCGCTGTGGGAGTGGTGAGCGAATCATGAATACATCCTCGCCGGGCGCATCGATTACACCGAAAACGGTACTGGAAACCGCCTTGTTGGTCGCGCAGGAGCCGTTGGCCATGCCGGCGTTGCGGCAACTGTTCGCCGACGCGCTCTCCAGCAAGGATATCGAACTGCTGTTGACTGCCTTGCAGCAGGACTGGGCGGACAAAGGCGTCGAGTTGGTACGGTTGGCATCCGGTTGGCGTTTTCGTGCCCGCCCGGCGATGCAACCCTATCTGGATCGGCTCAGTCTGGAAAAGCCGCCGCGCTATTCGCGGGCGGTCATGGAGACGCTGGCGATCATCGCCTATCGCCAGCCGGTAACCCGGGGTGAAATCGAGGATGTCCGCGGTGTGGCCGTGTCGAGTGCGATCATCCTCACCTTGAAAGAGCGTGGCTGGGTCGATGTGGTCGGCCACAAGGAGGTGCCCGGCCGCCCCGAACTACTGGCGACGAACAAGCAGTTTCTCGATGATCTGGGTTTGGCTTCGCTGGCCGGTTTGCCGCCGTTGACCGAACTGGCCGGTCTGGTGTTGCCGGACGAATAATCTTTGGCGGCGCTTGCTTGTGTGAGCCTTGCGCATCCCCGTGCCGCCGATTGGCGTCGATCAAGTTCGCCCGCTTTGCCCATCGGCGCCAGTGCGTGGCGCGGTAAACTGAGCGCTGACATCAAACTCAGGCAAACCCGGATATGAGCGAAACGACTGCAGTAGGTATTGGCGCCGTAGCGATGTTTTTGGTCTGGACATGGGTTGCGGCCCAATTGGCAAAGCGTGGCATGGGGCGCGTGGTTCAGCTCTTGGTTGGCGGTGTGGTTGGCATTCTGGTTTTGGCTGCGATCGTCGGTGCCCTCGTGCCATCCCGTGTGCCCGCAGGTGGTGTCACCCCGAGTACGCCGGCCGCCAGCGCGCCGCAGTAAGGCCGGCAATCCGGAGTCGATGCTCCCAGGTCGGGTCAGATTAGAACAAGACGCCGCTGTTGCTGATTTTTCTGGTGGTCATGCGTGGCTCGGGCTGGGCGCGCATCGTATCGGCCGGAAAGGGGCGCAGCAAGGACAGGACCGCTTCGGGCGTGCAGTTTAGCCAATCGGCGTAATCGCTTTCGGGAACAACGACCAGACTGCGCTTTTCGTCCTGCGGTTTGTGCATGCGGCGCATCAGCGGATGGGCGTCGGCATTGATGGTGATCTGGCTGAAAGAGAATGTATAAGCGCCATCGCTTTCTCTCCATGGGCGCCAGATGCCGGCCACGGCAAAGGGCTCGCCATCCTGGCGCCCGATGCGCCAGCGCTCCGCTTTGCCACTTTCGTAACAAGGCTCGAAAAATGCCAGCATCGGCACCAGGCAGCGATAGGCCTTGGCCCATGCGGTTCGATACGACTTGAGCTGCCCCAGCGTTTCCGCTCGCGCATTCATGGTGCTAAACGGCTTGATGTCTGGTGGCATTTTCCGCTTCGGTACCATGCCATAGCTGGCAAGTAGCGTTTCGTGACCTTGCTCGCCGGCAATCATGATCGGAGCCGCATAGTCCTGCCAGACTTCATCAGGCCAGTCACCAAGTGGGGCAGGCATCTGAAAGTGCGGCATGAAGGTCGGGCGGGGAGCGGGAATGAAGTTGACACACATGCCCAGCATTTTAACGGACCAGCGCCTTCGTGCCGAAGGGAGAGAGACCAGCAAAACGTCATCAGGGATGAGGCGTAGTCATTTGTCACAAAATCAGGGTAAGCTAAGTCTTCAGTCAGAACCCGATGGGCGACGATATGAACGAAAAATCTACTTGGAATTCGGGCTCCCTCTATGACCCGAACACACGCAATGATCGCGCGCTGAGCGACGAGGATCGTGCGAAAGGCCAATTGCGCAAAGGCGCCGTCGACAGGATGCGTTTGCAGCGGAGCGCGCATGAAGACCGGCGACTTGCCAAAGGGCCGCAAGAGGTCTGGGAGGAGTAGTGCCGGGCGAAGCTGTGCCCGGGGTAACTGTTTGCGAAAAAATGCCCGGCGCCATGTGATGGCGGCCGGGCATTTTTATATCTGGAGCGGGCGACGGGAATCGAACCCGTGTTCCGAGCTTGGGAAGCTAGTGTCTTACCATTAGACGACGCCCGCAGAAGCAACGCATTCTAGCCGATTGCCGTACGTCGGGCAATCAATCGCGCTAAGGTGCACCCGCATGCCGGGTGCCTTAGACCTGAAGCATCCCTTGGAGGGCTTATGGTCGATGCGTTGCTGTCCAATCAGGTGCCAAGGCTGGCATCGATCGATCTGTACGGCGGCGATCTGGCGCTCAAGGCCGCCGTTCGGATTTTTGGCGCGCAGTGGGCGCAGGCGGAGTTACATCGGCGGGGGCGGCAGCTTTACTGCCCGGCTTGGCTGGATATCGCCGATGCGGCAAATCGCAACCCGCCACAGTTGCGGCAATATGACCCGCATGGCCTGCGGGTTGATGATGTCGTTGTTGATCCGGCCTGGCACGCCTTACTGCAAGATATGACGTCGGCGCGATTGCACAATGCAGCATGGGCCATCCCGCGCGCGGGTGCACAGGTGGCGCGGGGAGCAGGGTTTTATCTGCAGGCGCAACTGGAAGCCGGCAGCCTTTGCCCTGTCACGATGACCTTTGCGGCCACTCCCTTGCTGCTGCGGGAGTCAGCATTGGCGGGCTGGCATTCGCCGCTGCTGTCAAAGCGATACGATCCGCGACCGCTACCGGGGCCGGCTAAACACGGCGTGTTGATCGGCATGGGCATGACCGAGAAGCAGGGCGGTTCTGACCTGCGCAGCAACCAGACTCGTGCCGAGGCTGACGGTGACGTAGCACGAATTTACGGCCACAAATGGTTTTTTTCGGTGCCGCAGGCAGATGCCCACTTGGTGCTGGCGCAGTCGAACGCCGGACCAAGCTGCTATTTCATGCCACGTCGCTACGACGATGGCGGTCTCAATGCCATCAGCCTGTTGCGGTTGAAAGACAAACTCGGCAACTGGTCCAACGCGAGCGCCGAGGTCGAATTCGATGGAGCCCTGGCTTACCCGGTTGGCGAGCCCGGTCGCGGTATTGCGACCTTGCTGGAGATGGCGGCGCGAACCCGGCTCGACTGTGCGATTGCTTCGGCCGGTTTGATGCGCATGGGCTTGCTGGAGGCCATGCACTATGCGCGCCATCGTCGGGCGTTTGGTGTCCGGCTGGTCGAGGCGCCGCTGATGCAGGTGGTGCTGGCCGAGCTCGCCGTCGAGTCCGAAGCGGCGATGTGGTTTGCAATGCGGTTGGCGCATGCGGCGGATGGGGCGGACGAAGCCGAATCCTTGCTCTATCGCGTGTTGACGCCGGTGGCGAAATTCTGGATTTGCAAGCGCGCCGAGGCTTATCTCGGCGAGGTAATGGAGGTGCTGGGCGGCAATGGTTATTGCGAGGATTTCCGCCTCGCGCGTGCTTACCGCGAGGCACCGGTGAACGCGATCTGGGAAGGCGCGGGCAATGTGATGTGTCTGGATGTGCTGCGCACCTTGCGCCGCTTGCCTGGAGCCGCCGATGCGTTGCTGGGCGAGCTCGGCACGGCTGCAGGTTTGGATCGCGATTACGATCGGCTACTCCTTGCGTTGCCGGATCAACTGCGCAGTACCGACGAGGCTGGTGCCAGGCGCTTGACTGGCTTGCTCGCGCGCTTGATGCAGGCCAGTCTGTTGCTGCGTTACGGCGGCAAAGTGATGAGCGACGCTTACTGTGGCAGCCGCTTGAGCGATTGGCGGAACGATGCCGTGATTGGTGAGTCGCCGTTTGTTGGCCATGCCGCAGCGGTGCTGAAACGGGCGTGGCCGGAATAGCAAAGGCCCGGCGGTGCCGGGCCTTTGAGTCGACGCATTGATGGCTTACTTGGCCTGTGCAGTAGCCTCCGACATGCGCCAGCCGCCGCCGACGGCCTTGTACAGCGCGACGCGGCTATTGACCTCGCCGAGCTGGGCATCGACCAGTGCCAGACGCGCGTTGAACAGATTGCGTTCGGTGTCGAGCACTTCCAGATAGCTGGAATAGCCGTTGTCGTAACGCAGGCTGGCAAGCCGGTACTGGCGTTGCAGCGCGACAACCCGCTCGGCCTGTGCCTTGGTCTTTTTGTTCGATTCGGCGTTGGACACCAGGGCACCGCGCACATCGGCAAAGGCCTGTTGCACCGTGAGTCGGTAGTTGGCTAGTGCCTGTTTCTCGACCGCGCGTGCCTGGTCGATCTGGGATGCAGTCAAGCCGCCATCGAAGAGCGGCATCGCCAGATTGCCTGCGTATGACCACGTTTTGGCTGCGCCGGTGAACAGGTCGCCAAACGACAGGCTTTGCAGCCCCAAGAGGCCGGTCAGCGAAATCGTCGGGAAATAGGCCGCGCGGGCGGCTTCGACGCGGGCACGGGTGCCGATCAGCCGGGCTTCGGCCGACTGGATGTCCGGGCGGCGCAGTAGTAGATCCGACGGCAGGCCGGCCGGGATCGCCGGTGGGTTTCCTAATTGGTTGATCGACTTGCCGCGAGGCGGCAGTGCATCGATGATCGTTTTCGGATCGGCGCCCACCAGCACGCCCAGCGCACCTTCGGTCGTCGCAATGCCACTGACCAAGTCCGGCACAGCGGCACGGGCGATATCGAGTTCCGACTCGGCTTGGCGCACATCGAGTTCGGAAATCAAGCCGCCCTTGAAACGCTTGGTTTGCAGCGAATAGGTTTCCTCTCGCGACTTGACGGTGTCGTTGGCAATAGCGAGCTGGGCGTCGAGGGCACGCAGGTTGAAGTAGGTCTGTGCGACCTCGGCATCCAGCGCGATCTCAACGCCGTCACGGTTGTACGCGGCACCGAGGTAATCGCGCCGGGCCGCTTCGGTCAGGTTGGCCAACTTGCCCCACAGGTCGATTTCCCAGCTTGCCGAACCGGCGAGCTGGTAGTCGCTATAGGTACCCAGTGCGGCCGACGAGCCCTTTTCAGATGCCTTTTGCCGGGAGCCTGCGGCACCGAGGTCGACGCGTGGCAGTTGTGCCGCCGAGTTGATGCCGAGCACCGCACGCGCCTGGTCAACGCGGGCGCTGGCGATCGCCAGGTTCTGGTTGTTGCTACGCGCGGTCTCGATCAACTGGTCTAGCGTCGGATCCCCGAACTGCTTCCACCAGCCGTCGCCTATCCATTCCGGCTGCGTTTGCAGCACGTTTGGCAACGGCATCTGTGGCGGCTTGGTGTCTGGCTGAAATAGCGCGCAGCCGGACAGCAGGGCGAGCGCGATGGAAGCGGACAGAAGTTTCAACTTAGGCATGGTGATCTCCCGCGGTCGGCGCGGCTTCTTTCTTCTTGCCCAAGCCCATGATCAGTCGGAAGAAGAGCGGAACGAAGAAGGTGGCAAGGCAGGTTGCAGCGAGCATGCCGCCGATCACGCCGGTGCCGATCGAGTGGCGGCTGGCGGCGCCGGCACCGCTCGAGGTGACAAGCGGGACGCAACCGAGGATGAAGGCGAGTGACGTCATCACGATCGGCCGGAAGCGCAGTCGGGATGCTTCCAGCGCAGCATCGAGCAAGGTCATGCCTTCGTGGTGTTTCTCGACGGCAAATTCGACGATCAGAATCGCGTTTTTCGCCGCCAGACCGATCAGTGTCACCAGCCCGATCTGGAAGTACACGTCGTTGTTGAGGTCGCGTAGCCAGACCGCGAGCAGCGCGCCGAACAGGCCGAACGGTACTGCGGTCACCACCGCGATCGGCAAGGTCCAGCGTTCGTACTGTGCGGCCAGGATCAGGAACACCATGATGATCCCGAACACGAATGCCTGCGTCGACGTGCTGCCGGCGAGTTTCTGCTGGTAAGCGCTGCCCATCCACGCGAGCGTGTAGTCCGAGCCGAGATCCTGGGTGGCGATTTCTTCGGCGGCGGTGATCGCCTGGCCGGTCGAGTAGCCGGCGGCCGGCTGCAGCATTACCTTGCCGGCGGCGAACACGTTGAAGCGTTCGACCAGTTCCGGGCCGGTGACCGGCTTGACCGTAACGAGCGAGTCGAGCGGAATCATCTGGCCACTGGCCGAGCGCACGAACACGTTGCGGATGTCGCTGGGGCGCGAGCGGAAGTCGGCTTCGGACTGCAGCTCGACCTTGTAGGTGCGACCGAACTTGTTGAAGTCGTTGACGTAGAGCGAGCCGAACGTCGCCGACAGCGTCTGGAAGACCTGGTCGACCGGCACGCCGAGCGTCTTGGCCTTCTCGCGATCAAGGTCGAAGTACATCTGCGGCACGTTGGCGCGATACGTCGTCGTTACGCTGGAGAACTCCGGCCGCTTCTTTGCCGCTTCGATGAACGACTGGATCGCCGCCTCGATCTGCTTAGGATCGGTCGTGCCACGGCTCTGGATGTAGGCTTCCAGGCCCCCGGTCGTCGACATGCCGGTAATGGGTGGCGGGTTGAACGCCAGCACCACGGCATCCTTGACCGAGTGGGCACCAAAGCCCATCACCTGCTTGGCGAGCGAGAATGAGTCCTGGCCTTCGCCCTCGCGCTCTTTCCAGTCCTTCAACGTCACGAAGGTCGCGGCCGCATTGGAGCGGTAGGAACTCGACAGCAGGTCAAAGCCGGAGAAGGTGAGAACCTGATCGATATCCTTGTTCTTGACGAAGCCTGCATCCAGCGTGCTGGTGACGGCCTGGGTACGGGTCAGCGATGCGGCATCCGGTAGCACCGGTACGACCATCAGATAGCCCTGGTCTTCGTCCGGCACCAGACCACCCGGGACGCGGTAGAACAGCACCACGAGCAGCACGATCATCGTGCCGAACAGGGTGAACGCGACCAGTACCCGGCGGTTCAGAAACGAGACACCCGCCACGTAGCCATTGGTCATCTTGTCGAAGCTGCGGTTGAACCAGCGGAAGAAGCGGTTCGGTTCCGAATGCGTCGGTTTGAGGATCAGTGCGCACAAGGCCGGGGTCAGCGTCAGTGCGACCAGGCCTGAAATCACCACCGAAACGGCAATGGTGACGGCGAACTGTTTGTACATCTGGCCGGTCATGCCGCCCATGAAGGCCACGGGCAGGAAGACCGAGCACAGCACCAGCACGATCGCGACGACCGGGCCGGACACTTCTTCCATCGCCTTGATTGCCGCGTCCTTGGGTGAGCATTTCTCGGTGCGCATGATCCGCTCGACGTTCTCGAGCACGACGATCGCGTCGTCGACGACGATACCGATCGCCAGCACCATGCCGAACAGCGTCAGCAGGTTGATCGAGAATCCGAGCACATACATGCCGGCAAAGGTGCCGATCAGCGAGACCGGAACGGCCAGGCAGGGGATCAGTGTGGCGCGGGCGTTCTGCAGGAAGATATAGACGACGATGAAAACGAGAATGATGGCTTCGAACAGCGTATGGACGACTTCCTCGATCGAAATCTTGACGAACTTGGTTGTGTCATACGGGATGCTGTATTCCATGCCCTTGGGGAAGCGTGTTTTCATCCCGTCCATGGTGGTGCGCACGGAATCCAGCACCTTGAGCGCGTTGGCGCCCGGCTGCAGATAGACCGCGATACCGACGGTATCCTTGCCGTTGTGCTTGGCAACCATGTCGTAGTTGTCGGCACCGAGCTGGATGCGTGCGACGTCCTTGAGCTTGGTCTGCGAGCCGTCGGAATTCGAGCGCAGGATGATGTTGCCGAATTCCTCGGTCGTCTCGAGCCGGCCTTTGGCGGAGGCGGTGTAGGTGAACTCGAGCGGTTCCTTGGTCGGTGCGGCGCCCACCTTGCCGGCGGCGAACTGCTGGTTCTGCTCGTTGATCGCGTTGACGACGTCGGCCGTGCTCAGGCCGAGCTGGGCGAGCTTGTCCGGGCGCAGCCAGACGCGCATCGAGTAGTCGCCGGCGCCCATCACCATGATGTCGCCGACGCCGTTCAACCGCTTGAGTGCATCGACAACGTTGAGGTTGGCGTAGTTGGCGAGGAACAGCGAATCAAGACTGCCGTCGGGTGAGTCGAGCGTGACGAAGGCGAGAATCGACGATGATTTCTTCTGTACCGTCACGCCTTGCTTCTTCACCGTGTCCGGCAATTGCGCCATGGCGGCCTGGACCCGGTTGTTGACGTTGATGGTCGCCAGGTCGGGGTCGGTACCGATATTGAAGTAGACGTTGAGGTTCATCGCGCCGTTCGATGCACCGGACGACTGCATGTAGATCATGTTCTCGACGCCGTTGACCTGCTGTTCGATCGGTGCGGCAACGGTTTCGGCAATCACCTCCGGCGAGGCGCCCGGATACGCCGTGGTGACGGACACCACCGGCGGGACGATGTTCGGATACTGCTCGACCGGCAGCGCCTTCATCGACACCAGCCCGGCAAGGGTGATGATGATCGAGATGACGCTGGCGAAGATCGGCCGTTCGATAAAGAATTTGGAAAACATGCCGGCTCCTTACTTGGCCGCGGCCGGGGCGCTGGCCCCTGCCTGAACCGGGTTCACCGGCTGACCCGGACGCGCCTTGAGTACGCCGTCGACGATGACGCGGTCACCGTCCTTGAGACCCGAAATCACGACGAATTCATTGCCGCGCTCCTGCCCCAGCTGCACCACGCGCGGCGCAACGATGTTCTTGTCGTTCAGCACCATCACGGCTTTGTCGGCCTGGAACTGGACGACGGCGCGTTGCGGAATCAGCATGGCATTGTTGAGCTGTGCACCGTCGATCACGACGCGGACGAACTGGCCCGGCAGCAGATCGCCCTCGGGGTTCGGAATCACCGCACGTGCCTTGATCGTGCCGGTAGCCGGATCGACCTTGCTATCGGAGAAGTCGATGCGGCCGCTGTGCTTGAAGGTCGAGCCGTCCGCAAGCTTGAGCGAGACCTGGTAACTGCGACCTTCAGGTAGCGTGATGCTGCCGCGCTGGGCGGCTTTATCCAGTGCCAGCTTTTCGGCCTCGGAGAACGAGAAATTGGCATACAGCGGGTCGAGCTGGACGATGGTCGTCAGCAGGCCGCCGTTGGTGGTCGGCGATACCAGGCTGCCCTCGGAGAAGTTGATCTTGCTGGCCATGCCGGAAATGGGCGCCACGACGGTGGTGTAGCCGAGGTTGATGCGCGCCTCGTCGGTCTTGGCGGTCGCGGCGGCAAGGTTGGCCACCGCGGCGTCGTAGGCGGCATTGGCGTCGTCGAAATCCTTCTTCGAGACGGCGTTTTCCTTGAATAGTGGCACGATGCGGTCGCGATCGGCGGTGGCCTTGGTCAGTGATGCCTTGGCTTGCGCCTGTACGCCGAGCGCCTGATCGAGTGCAGCCTTGAACGGCGCCGGATCGATCTGGAACAGCGTTTGACCTTCCTTGACCGGTTTGCCTTCGGTGTACACCCGCTTGAGCAAGATGCCGTCTACCCGCGCGCGCACGTCGATTTCGCGATACCCCGCCGTCTGGCCAACCGCTTCGTAAGTGTACGGCACGGTCAGCTTCTTCATGGTGATGACGCCCACTTGCGGCGGCGGTGCTTGAGGTGGGGCTTTCTGTTCGCAACCGGCCAGACCAATGATCAATGCGGCGGTAATAAGAGTGGGGATCGCTTTAAATCTGCGGCTAGGCACGGGAGTCTCCTGATGCGATTTTGGTGACGTATTTGAAACGCCTTTTTTGAGCGGCAATGCAAAGCACGCTTTTTCTGGCTGGGGCTGAATATCAGTTTACCCAAGATTGAATCAATTTTATGACGATCTGACATGGAGGCGCTGGCTTCGGGCGCTTGGATGTCTTTTGCAACAATGTGCGGACGTGCATCGTAAACAAAGCCGACCAATGGTGCTTGAGGAAACGATGTAGATATTTACGATCCGTCGGGCGACATTTAGACTGGACAGTCCAATCCAGTGTTACGGTGAAGTCTGGTGTCAGAACAAGAGTTGCAAGCGTCAGGTTGCAGGCAGCGCATCGTCGCCGCAGCGCTCGAAGTTTTCCGCGAGTGCGGTTATCGAGCCAGTGTCGATCGCGTGGCGCAACGCGCCGGCGTCGCCCGGCAGACGATCTACAACCACTTCGTTTCCAAGCCTGCGCTGTTCTCGGCCGTTTTGCAGGAAGGCTGCGCCGAACACCGGGCCAGACTGATTGCCGGGGAAGGGGGGCTGGCCGAGCGGCTGCTGCATTTTGCCGTCGCCATGCAGGCCAATCTACTGACGCCAGCATCGATCAATCTGCATCGTTTGCTGACGCACGAAGCGGGGCGATTTCCTGAGCTTGCGGCGCAGGTTTATGTCAATGGCGTTCAGGCGACGGCCGAGCAGCTCGCAAGCTTGCTGACAAAAGCCATGCGGGATGGCGAGCTGCGCGACGATGATCCGCAGCTGGCCGCCGATATATTCCTCGACATCATCGTCAGTCACGACCGTCAGCGGTTGCTGTTTTGCATGCCTTTGCCCGATGCGGACGAGCAATTGCAACTGTTGCGTCGGCGCATCGGTGTGTTCCTGCGCGCCTATCAACCAGATTGCGCCTGACCTTGGCCGTACACGTAGTTGCAGCGCCGTTGTCGTGAAATAGAAAAACAGAACAATCAGCTCGTTACCACAAGGATATTCACCATGCAGCAACGACTTGCCGTGCTGTGCGCCGCGATGGCGCTTGCCCTGACTGCCTGCAGCAAACAGGATGCCGCTGCCAAACCGGGGGCAGGCGGGCCGCCGCCGGCCGAAGTGGCGGTGGTGACTGCTACCCGTGGCGATAGCGCCGTGACGCGTGAGTTCCCCGGTCAGGTCACCGCTTTTCGCACCGCCGAGGTGCGTGCTCAGGTCGATGGCATTCTGCAGAAACGTTTATATGCTGAGGGCGGTGAAGTGCGCGCCGGCCAGCAGCTGTTCCAGATCGATCCGCGCACGTTGCGCGCCAATCTGGCGTCGGCCAAGGCCGAGCTGGCACGCACCCAAGCCAGCGCCGAGATCGCGCGGGCAACGTTGAAGCGCTACGGGCAGCTGGTTGGTGATCAGGGCGTGTCGCGACAGGAATACGATCAAGCGCAATCGGCGCTGAAACAGGCGGAGGCGCAGGTGCTGGCATCCGCCGCGGCGGTCGATCGTGCGCAGATCGATCTTGAGCATGCCGCGGTATCGGCACCGATCTCCGGCCGCATCGGCCGTGCGCTGGTGTCCGAAGGCGCGCTGGTCGGCAAGGGCGAGGCGACGCATCTGGCGACGATCGAACAGCTTGATCCGGTTTATGTCGATTTCGCCCAGTCGGCCAACGACATCCTGCGTTTCCGCCAGCAGCTCAAGTCGGGCAAGTTGAATGCGGCTGACGGCTTGCCGGTGGAGATCATCCTGCCCGATGGCAGCGTCTATCAGCACGCAGGCAAATTGCTGTTTTCCGAGCAGACGGTCGATCCGGCCACCGGCACCATCGTCGTTCGGGCGCAGTTCCCCAATCCGGATCGGCTGCTGATGCCCGGCGTGTTCGTGACCGCGCGCTCGGCGCAAGGCGTGCTGAGTGGCGCGGTACGCGTGCCGCAACGGGCGGTGCAAAGCTCGCCGCAAGGGCAGTTCGTCTACATCGTCGACAAGGACAGCAAGGTGGGGCCGCAGCCGGTGAAGACCGCCGGCTTCTCGGGCAAGGACTGGTTGATCGGCGAAGGCCTCAAGGGCGGTGAAACGGTGATCGTCGAGGGCATTCAGAAGATTCGCCCCGGCGCGTCGGTCAAACCGGTGCCCTTTGGCGCTAGCCATTCAGCCAGCCAGAGTGCCAGTGCGCCGGCAGCCAGTGCAGTCGCGGCCAAACCTGCGGCCAGCGCCGCAGCTGCCAAGTAAAGAGGGGCGACCATGTCACGCTTCTTTATTGACCGCCCGGTGTTCGCCTGGGTGATCGCACTGATTATCATTCTGGCCGGTCTGCTCGCCCTGCGCGGGCTGCCGGTGTCGCAGTATCCGGAGGTTGCGCCGCCGGGCCTGACGATTTCCGCCACCTATCCCGGCGCCAGCGCCAAGCTGGTCGAGGAAACGGTTACGGCGCTGATCGAGCAGGAAATGAACGGGCTCGAGAACCTGCTGTACTTCGATTCGGCCAGCGACAGCAACGGCTCGGCGACGATCACGCTGACGTTTGCGTCGGGCACCGACATCGACATCGCGTCGGTCGAGGCGCAGAACCGCATCAAGCGGGTCGAGGCACGCCTGCCGGCCGAAGTGCGCCAGCAGGGTGTGCAGGTCGCCAAGTCCCGCCGCAACTACCTGCTGTTCATGACGCTGTATTCGCCGGACGGCGCGCTTGATAGCGTCGCGCTCGGCAGCTATGCCAGCTCGGCGGTGCTCGACAGCATCCGCCGGGTCAAAGGGGTCGGCGAGGCAACGTTGTTCGGCACCGAGTACGCGATGCGGGTGTGGCTTGATCCGCAGAAGCTCGCCGGTTACAAAATGACGCCGGCCGAGGCCCTGGCCGCGGTGCGGGCGCAGAACGTCCAGGTGGCTACCGGCGAACTCGGCCAGCTGCCGTCGATTCCGGGGCAGGAAGTCAACGCCACGGTGGTGACGCAAGGGCGTTTCGTGACGCCGGAGCAGTTCGGCAACGTCGTGCTGCGTGACGGCGGCAAGGGGGGGCAAGTCCGGCTGAAGGATGTGGCGCGCGTCGAACTCGGCGCGCAGGATTACTCGGTGGTGGCGCGGCTGAACGGCAAGCAGACGGCGGCGATCGGCGTGAAGTTGTCGCCGGACGGCAATGCGGTCGAGACCGCCGCACTGGTGCGCGAGAAGATGAACGAGCTGTCGCGCTACTTCCCGCAGGGCGTGGCGTGGGATATTCCGTACGACACGTCCAAGTTCGTCGATATCTCGATTAAGGAAGTGCTGAAAACACTGGCCGAGGCGATCGTGCTGGTGTTCCTGGTGATGTACCTCTTCCTCGGCAACCTGCGGGCGACGCTGATTCCGACCATCGTGGTGCCGATTGCCTTGATCGGCTCGCTGGTCGGTCTGTATCTGCTCGGCTACTCGATCAACGTGCTGACCCTGTTCGCGATGGTGCTGGCGATCGGGATTCTCGTCGACGATGCGATCGTGGTGGTCGAGAACGTCGAGCGGATCATGTCCGAAGAAGGGCTGGCGCCACGCGAGGCGACGCAGAAGGCGATGGGCCAGATCGTCGGCGCGATCGTCGCGATCACACTGGTGCTGTCGGCGGTGTTCGTGCCGATGGCGTTTTTCACCGGCTCGGTGGGGGCGATCTACCGGCAGTTCTCGGTGACGCTGGTGCTGACGATGGGCTTCTCGGCGCTGCTGGCGCTGACGCTGACGCCGGCGCTGTGCGCGACGATGCTCAAGCCGATCCACAAGGGCGAGCTGCATGCGCAGACCGGCTTCTTCGGCTGGTTCAACCGCAAGTTCCATAACACCACGGTCGGCTACGTCGGCTGGGTGACGCGCATCCTGCGTCGCTCGGGTCTGGCCTTGCTGTTCTTCGCGCTGATCCTGGCGGCGACCGGCTGGCTGATGAGCCGCCTGCCGACGTCGTTCCTGCCCGACGAAGATCAGGGCTACTTTGTCAGCATGGTGCAGTTGCCGGCCGGCGCGACGCGCGAGCGCACGCTGGTGGTGATGAACGAAGTCGAGCAGTACTACATGAAGCAGCCCGAGGTCGAGAAGGTGATCGGCGTGGTCGGCTTCAGCTTCTTCGGTCGCGGTCAGAATGCCGCGCTGGCGTTCATTACGCTCAAGGACTGGAAGAATCGCCCCAAGAAGGAAGAAGGCGTGTCGACGCTGGTGCAGAACGCCAACATGACGCTGTTCCGCATCAAGCAGGCTTTCGTGTTCGCGCTGAACGTGCCGCCGATTCCCGAACTGGCATCGGTGGGCGGTTTCGATTTCCGTCTGCAAGACCGTGCCGGCCTTGGTCGAGAAAAACTGCTCGAAGCACGCAATACGCTGCTCGGGATGGCGGGGCAAAATCCGGCCTTGGCCGGTGTGCGTCCCGAAGGCCAGGAGCCGGGCCCGCAGGTTTATCTCGACGTCGATCGCGTTCGCGCCAGCCAGCTCGGCATTCCGCTGGCCGACCTGAACGACACGCTGTCGATTGCACTCGGTTCGGCCTACGCCAACGACTTCGTTCGCGATGGCCGCATCCTGCGCGTGCTGATCCAGGCCGATGCGGCGTCGCGCTCGTCGCCGGACGGCATCCTCAACTTGCAGTTGCGCAACCGTCAGGGCGGACTGGTGCCGCTGTCCGAGATCGCGACCGCAAGCTGGGTCATCGGTGCGCCCAAGCTCGACCGCTACAACGGCTTGCCGTCGTACAAGATCAGCGGCGGGCCGGCGCCGGGCAAGAGCTCGGGCGATGCAATGAGCGCGATGGAGGAAATGGCCGCCAAGCTGCCGCAAGGCATCGGCTTTGAATGGTCCGGCACCTCGTACGAGGAGAGATTGTCGGGCTCGCAGGCACCGTTCCTGTTCGGGCTGTCGGTGCTGGTGGTGTTCTTCTGCCTTGCGGCGCTGTACGAAAGCTGGTCGATTCCGTTTGCGGTGCTTCTGGTGGTGCCGCTGGGGCTCTTTGGCGCGGTGATGGCGATGACGATGCGGGGGCTGCCGAACGACGTGTACTTCAAGGTCGGCCTGATTGCGATCATCGGTTTGTCGTCCAAAAACGCCATCCTGATCATCGAGTTCGCCAAGGATCTGCAGCGCCACGGCATGGACTTGACCGAGGCGACGCTCGAGGCCTGCCGGCTGCGCTTCCGGCCGATCCTGATGACGTCGATCGCCTTCATCGCCGGGGTGCTGCCGCTGGTGATCAGCACCGGCGCCGGCGCAGCGAGCCGGCACGCGATCGGCACAGGCGTGATGGGCGGAATGATCGCCGCGACGGTGCTGGCCGTGTTCCTCGTGCCGGTGTTCTTCGTGGTGACCCGCAAGCTGTTCCCGGACAAGGCGCACAAGGCTTTGAGCGAGGCAGCCAGTGACGATCACCGCTAAGGAGCTGACGATGAAAACAACGATACTTTCGTTCGCGATTGCCTCCTTGCTCGGCGGCTGCGCGATGGAGCCGGATTACCAGCGCCCGGTGCTGGAGATGCCGAAACAGGTCGGCACCGCCAGCCAGCCGGCTACCTTGCCGGCGATCAAGTGGCAAGACTACTTCACCGATCCGGCGCTGACGCCGCTGATCCGCGATGCGCTGGCGAACAACCGCGATTTGCGCGTTGCGATGGCGCGGGTCGAGGAAGCCCGGGCGCTGTACGGCATTCAGCGCGCCGATACGTTGCCGTCGTTCAGCGCGGTCGGTGCCGAGGCGGTCAGCCGTGTGCCGGCAACGGTCAACGGCGGGCGCGAGGCGACGATTTCGCGCCGCTACGACGCCAACCTCGGGCTGCTGTCGTACGAGCTCGACTTCTGGGGGCGAGTGCGGCGCTTGAACGAGGCGGCGCAGGCCAACTATCTGGCGAGCGAGGCGGCGCAAAAGAGCTTTCGCGCCGGGCTGATCGCCGACGTTGTCAGTGGTTATTACGGCGCGCAGGCACTGTCCGAGCAACTGGCGTTCTCGCGCAAGACCGAAGTCGCCCGCAGCGAGACCTTGCGGCTGGTGCAGCGCCGGCTCGACGTCGGCCTCGCCGATCGGCTGGAGTTGCTTGAGGCGCAGACGGCGTTCGAGTCGGCGCAGGCGATCTCGGCACAACTGGCCAAGCAAAAGGACAACGCGCGCCATGCGCTCGGCGTGCTGATCGGCCGGGTGGTTGCGGACGACGAAATCATTTCCGGCGATGCCACCCTGCTGGAAAAACGGCCCCTGCCGTTGGCGATCCCGGCCGGTGTGTCGTCGGAAGTGCTGCTGAGCCGTCCGGATGTCGAGCAGGCCGAACAGCAACTGGTGGCGGCCAATGCGAATATAGGCGCGGCGCGGGCGGCGTTCTTTCCCAAGGTGACGCTGGTCGGCTCGGCCGGGACGGCGAGTGCCGAGCTGGGCGATCTGTTCGGCAGCGGCAGCGGAGCGTGGAGCTTCCTGCCGACGGTGTCGATACCGATCTTCGACGGCGGCCGTACGCGTTCGGGGCTGGATCTGGCCGAGGCGCGCAAGGTCGGGGCGGTGGCATCGTACGAGAAAACCATCCAGGTGGCCTTCAGGGAAGTCGCCGATGTGCTCTCCGATCAGCAGTGGCTCGAAGCGCAGCTGGATGCGCAGCAGCGATTGATCCGCAGCCAGACCGCTAGGATGAATCTGGCCGAGCGTCGCTACAAGGACGGCCTGACCAACTATCTGGCATTCCTGATTGCCCAGCGCGATTACTTCGCGTCGCAACAGACGTTGATCGAGGCGCGGCGTGCGCGGCTGACGGTGGCGGCGCAGGCGTACAAGGCGCTCGGCGGCGAGTAGGGGTTGTGGGCGACGCATAAAAAAAAGGCTATGTATCCGCTAACTGTTGTGGATCACTGCGCTACGCCTGCTAGCCCAAGCAACAAGCCGTATTCCAGCGTGCCGTTGGCGTCACTGGTATCGCAAGGGTTCACGCCACTTACGTGAGGTTGCAACAGTTAACGTCGACAGAGCCTAAAAAAAGGCTATGTATTCATTAGCTGTTGTACCCCCAATGCCTCGGCCAAACACAGCTGCGGCGTGATGCCCGAGCGGTAACGCTCCAGCATCCGCCGCCAGCCCAAATAATTCACCAAGTATCGCGTCGCCACACCGTGAAACCGCCGCATCCACTGCTTCAGCCTGCTGTCGTAGGCGTTAACGTTCTGGATATGAAACACCCCATCGACCCGCTGGCCGCGGCGCACATTGATCGCGCGGTGACGCAATCCGCTCGCCTTGGCGAAGGCGGCATACACCCCGGCACTGTCGGTGCACAGCATCGCGTCGGCATCGACCAACGGGCCGAGCACGGCGGCGATGTGTGCCGTATCCAATCGTGCCAGCTGGAAGTCGGCCGTCTGGCCACTGCGATCCCGCACCACCAACACCGGAATCTGCTCGGCAATTGATGCCGCGCTTTTGCGCTACACCGCCACGTTGACGGCTGGGGCGATTGAGGTGGCGCTGGCCCTTGAACGATTCGAGGAAGAAGGTTTCGTCGGCTTCGACAATGCCGCCAAGATGCTCGGCTCGATGGTCAGCGACGGTGGCCAGGAAGCGCTGGCGCCAGCGCCAGGCGATGTTCTTGCCGATAGCGCATTGTGCTGCCGCCGCCTGCACTGACAGGCCATCGATTAGCGTTTGCGCGAAGCGCGCCCATTGTTCGCGCTGGCGCAGCCGCGCCAGCGGCGTGCCGGTGAGTGCATTGCAGGTCTTGCCACAGTGGCGGCAGCGAGAACGGGGCAAGCCATCGCTACTGCCCCAAGGGCGCAGTTCGGGCTGGTGGCAATGCGGACAATCGGACTGCGGATGCAGTTGTTGGATCAGGTTGGCCATGGCCTGGCGCGGGTCGCCGTGCTCGAGCTGCTGCTGCAACTGCTGGCGTTGGTACGGGTTTAGCCGAGCAAGCTTGGCTATCGATGGTACGCATGGCGTCGCCCTCAAACACGCTACAGTGCTTGGGCTACGAGGGGTCGCAATAGTTTATGAATACAGAGCCTAAAAAACGCCAAGGCAAGCCTTGGCGTTTTTATTGCGCTGACGCGAATCAACACATGTGCTGGCCGCCATTGATGGCGAGATTGGTGCCGGTCATGAAACCGGAAACATCCGAGGCCAGGTAGCTGATCAGTCCGGCGATTTCTTCCGGTTTGCCAAGGCGGTTGACCGGAATGTGCGCAATGATCTTGTTGCGAACATCCTCGGGTACGGCCATGACCATGTCGGTGGCGATGTAGCCCGGCGAAATGGTGTTGACCGTCACGCCCTTGCGCGCCACTTCCTGTGCCAGGGCCATGGTGAAGCCGTGCATGCCGGCTTTGGCCGCCGAGTAATTGGTCTGGCCGAACTGGCCCTTCTGACCGTTGATCGACGAGATGTTGATCACGCGACCCCAGCCGCGCTCGGCCATGCTGTCCACGAATTGCTTGCAGACGTTGAAAACCGAATCGAGGTTGGTCTTGATCACCGAATCCCAGCTGATCTTGTCGAGCTTTTTGAACGTTGCATCACGGGTGATGCCGGCGTTGTTGATCAGAACGTCAACCGGGCCGAGTTCCGCGGTCACTTTCGCGGCCATGGCGACGCAGGCATCATAATCGCTGACATCACACTGGTAGGCGTGAACGGTGTAACCCACTTCCTTCATGTCGGCGAGCCAGTGTTGCTCTTTGCCCGGGCGTGAATAGGTCGTGACGACAGTGAAGCCATCGTCCGCTAGCCGTTTGCAGATGGCCGTGCCGATGCCGCCCATGCCGCCTGTGATCAGTGCGATCTTTGTCATGATTCTGTCCTTGTATTTGTAGATTTTGTCGTTTTGGCTGTGGTGTTTGCCGTAGTAATCTTACTATTTACATTCTTTGGATGTAAATATTTGTGGTGCACCGGTTGTGTGTATCAGCAACACCTGTTGTTTTACTAGAAGATGCCACAATGAAAAAAATAGTGAAGGCCATGCCGCGATCCATCCTGATAAGTGGCTGTTCTACGGGGATAGGCCTTTGTGTCGCCCGTGGCTTGGCGCTCCGTGGGTGGCGAGTTTTTGCGACCGCACGCCAAACTGACGATGTGGACAGCTTGGCCGCCGAGGGACTGACCGCCTTTCAGTTGGACGTTGCCGGCGATGCGTCGATTCGTGCGTGTGTAGCCAAGGTGCTGGCGCAAACCGGTGGCAGGCTCGACGCCGTTTTCAACAATGCCGGCTTTGGCGTGCCCGGCGCGGTTGAGGATTTGTCGCGCGAAGCGATGCGGCACCAGTTCGAAACCAATGTGTTCGGTAGTCTGGCGCTGACCCGCGCGGTACTGCCGGTGATGCGCAAGCAGGGGCATGGTCGGGTGCTTTTCAATAGTTCGGTGCTCGGATTCGCGGCCATGCCGTATCGCGGTGCCTATAACGCCAGCAAATTTGCACTCGAAGGCCTGGCGGATACATTGCGACTTGAGCTCGAGGGCTCGGGGATCGCCGTGGCGCTGATCGAGCCCGGGCCGATTACCAGTCGTTTTCGCGCCAACGCGCAGATGCAGTTCGATCACTGGATCGACGAGGGCTCGAGCGCGCATGCGCCGGCGTACACGGCAATGCGGGCGAGACTGGCCAAGCCCGGGCCCGCGGCACCGTTTACGCTACCTCCCGAATCGGTGCTGGCAGCCGTGGTCGCCGCACTTGAGGCTCATCGCCCGGCTGCGCGCTATCGCGTGACGGTGCCGACGCACCTGTTCTGGTGGCTGAAACACCTGTTGCCGACCCGTTTGCTTGATTTGGTACTTTTGCGGGCTAGCGGCGATGAGCCCGGTCACGTCTACGGACGCAAGTGAATCTTGCGCGCAAAACGGGCCAAGCCACATTCCGTCGTCCTTGTCCAGAATTGAGGCTGGCCGCCGGTTCAGCTAAAATAGGCGATTCCAATCTGTTGCCCATCGCCATGACCAAGTACATCTTCGTAACCGGCGGCGTTGTCTCTTCCCTCGGGAAGGGCATCGCCGCCGCGTCACTTGCGGCCATCCTCGAATCGCGTGGCCTCAAGGTCACCATGATGAAGCTCGATCCGTACATCAACGTGGACCCGGGCACCATGAGCCCGATGCAGCACGGTGAAGTATTCGTGACCGAAGACGGCGCCGAAACCGACCTCGATCTCGGCCACTACGAGCGCTTCATCCACGCCAAGATGAAGAAGAGCAATAACTTCACCACCGGTCAGATTTACGAGTCGGTAATCAAGAAAGAGCGTCGTGGTGATTACCTCGGCAAAACCGTTCAGGTGATTCCGCACATCACCGACGAGATCAGGCTGTTCATCGGCGAAGGTACTCATGAGGCCGAGCTGGCCGTGATCGAAATCGGCGGGACGGTCGGCGATATCGAGTCCCTGCCATTCCTTGAAGCCATTCGCCAGATGGGTGTGCTGCTCGGGCGTGAGAACGTCTGTTTCGTGCATCTCTCCTATGTGCCTTACATTGCCGCCGCCGGCGAAATCAAAACCAAGCCGACCCAGCACAGCGTCAAGGAATTGCGCGAAATCGGTATCCAGCCCGATGTGCTGATTTGCCGCGCTGATCGCGTGGTGCCGGATGAAGAGCGTAAGAAGATCGCGCTATTCACCAATGTGTCCGAAAAGGCCGTGATTTCCTGCCCGGACATGGATTCGATTTACCAGATCCCGCACGTGCTTTCGAGTCAGGGCATCGACGATATCATCTGCAAGCAATTGCAGCTGTCGCTGCCGAAGGCCGATCTGGCGTTGTGGGACCGCATCGTTGGCGCGATCCAGAATCCGAAGCAGACCGTCAATGTGGCCATGGTCGGCAAGTACGTCGACCTGACCGAATCGTACAAGTCGCTGATCGAAGCGCTCAAGCACGCCGGCATCCATACCGAAAGCGAAGTGAAAATTCACTTCATCGATTCTGAATCGCTGGAAACCGAAGGCCCGAATTGCTTGGCCGCGATGGATGCGATTCTGGTGCCGGGCGGTTTCGGCAAACGCGGCGTTGAGGGCAAGATCGTTGCGGTCAAATATGCCCGCGAACACAATATTCCTTACCTTGGCATCTGCCTGGGCATGCAGATCGCGTTGATTGAATACGCGCGTGATGTGGCCGGCATGAGCGGCGCCAATTCGACCGAGTTTGATCTCGAAACCGAATTTCCGGTGGTGGCGCTGATCGATGAGTGGGTAAACCACGACGGCAAGATCGAAACCCGTGATGAAAACTCCAATATGGGCGGCACCATGCGTCTGGGCGCGCAAGAGTGCAAGCTCGTTGAGGGTAGCCACGCGGCAGCGATCTATGGCGCCGGAGCCATTACCGAGCGCCATCGCCATCGCTACGAAGTGAACAACTACTATCTGCCGCGGCTCGAAGCTGCCGGGCTGAAAATCAGCGGCAAGTCCACGGGCGCCGAGCAACTCGTTGAAACGATCGAGCTGGCGGGGCATCGCTGGTTCTTCGCGTGCCAGTTCCACCCGGAGTTCACCTCGACGCCGCGTGATGGTCACCCGCTGTTCAAGTCGTACATCGAGGCCGCGATCGCTTATGCCAAAGAGCATGGGCGTGAAGGCCTGAGCTGCTGATTCAGTCTTGGGTTGGCCCGCAAGGGCTAACCCGCCAGCCATTCGAGAGGGTGGGTTGCGGCTATGCCGGGCTCGCCGAGAGGAAGACACCATGAAACTTTGCGGATTCGAAGTCGGGCTCGATCACCCGTTTTTCCTGATTGCCGGCCCATGCGTGATCGAGGGTGAGCAGTTCTCGATCGATGTGGCGGGCCAGCTCAAGGAAATCACCACCGAGCTGGGTATTCCGTTTATTTTCAAATCCAGCTTCGACAAGGCCAACCGCTCTAGTGGCAAGTCGTTTCGTGGCTTTGGCATGGACGAGGGGCTGAGGATTCTCGCCAAGGTCAAGGAGCAGATTGGCGTACCGGTGTTGACCGACATCCACGAAATCGGTCAAATCGAACAGGTTTCGGCCGTGGTCGACGTCTTGCAAACCCCCGCCTTTCTGTGCCGTCAGACCGACTTTATCCGCGCCTGTGCCCAGTCGGGCCGGCCGGTGAATATCAAGAAGGGCCAGTTTCTCGCACCGGGCGACATGAAGAATGTCATCGACAAGGCGCGTGAAGCCGCCCGCGATGCCGGTCTGCCGGACGACGTATTCATGGCATGTGAACGTGGCGCCAGCTTCGGCTATAACAATCTGGTCTCGGATATGCGCTCACTGGCGATCATGCGCGAAACCGGCGCGCCGGTCGTCTTTGACGCGACCCATTCGGTGCAATTGCCTGGCGGTCAGGGTGATCGCTCCGGCGGTCAGCGCGAATTCGTACCGGTGCTGGCGCGCGCGGCGATGGCCGTGGGCGTGGCAGGGCTGTTTGCCGAAACGCATCCCGATCCGGCGTGCGCGATGTCCGATGGCCCGAATGCCTGGCCGCTACCGAAAATGAAGGAGTTGCTGACCGTGCTCAAAGCAATCGATGCCACGGTTAAAGCAAACTCTCTGGCTGAACAAACGCTGTAATCCGGGGCGAGCAGGATAGCCCCGGTTCGTGTTCCACAACATCTATCGTCAACAAAGGAAAGCATCAATGAGCGCAATCGTTGAAGTGATCGCCCGCGAGATTCTCGATTCCCGCGGCAACCCGACCGTCGAAGCAGATGTTCTGCTCGAATCCGGTGTGATGGGCCGTGCAGCTGTGCCGTCTGGCGCATCGACCGGTGAGCGCGAAGCGCTTGAGCTGCGCGACAACGACAAGTATCGCTACCTCGGCAAGGGCGTGCTCAAGGCCGTTGAAAACATCAACACCGAAATCGTTGAAGCGATCATTGGTCTGGATGCAGCCGATCAGGCTTTCATCGACGCGACCATGCTGGAGCTCGACGGCACCGAAGACAAGAGCAAGCTGGGCGCCAACGCCATCCTCGCCGTGTCGATGGCCGTGGCCAAGGCTGCTGCCGAAGAAGCCGGTCTGCCGCTGTACCGCTACATTGGCGGTTCGGGTCCGATGAGCCTGCCGGTGCCGATGATGAACGTCGTCAACGGTGGCGAGCACGCATCGAACAGCCTCGACTTCCAGGAGCTGATGATTGTTCCGGTTGGCGCACCGACTTTCCGTGAAGCACTGCGTTACGGCGCCGAGATCTTCCATAACCTGAAGAAGATCCTGCACGACAAGAACCTGCCGACCCAAGTGGGCGACGAAGGTGGTTTTGCACCGGACGTGGCCAATGCGGAAGAAGCGCTGGATCTGATCCTGGCTGCCATCCACAAGGCGGGGTACAAACCGGGTGAAGACATCATGATTGCGCTGGACTGCGCTGCGTCGGAATTCTTCGACAAGGCCACCGGCAAGTACGTGTTCAAGAAGAGCGACAAGCGTGCGCTTACCAGTGTCGAGATGGTTGATTACCTCGAAAGCCTGGTGAACAAGTACCCGATCATCTCGATCGAAGACGGCATGGGCGAGCGTGACTGGGATGGCTGGAAGGTGCTGACCGACCGCCTGGGCGATCGCGTCCAGCTCGTCGGCGACGATCTGTTCGTCACCAACACCAAGATCCTGGCCGAAGGCATCTCCAAGGGTATCTGCAATTCGATCCTGATCAAGGTCAACCAGATCGGTTCGCTGTCGGAAACGCTGGCTGCGGTTGATCTGGCCAAGCGCCACGGTTACACCTCGGTGATGTCGCATCGCTCGGGCGAAACCGAAGATTCGACCATTGCCGATCTGGCCGTTGCCACTAACTGCATGCAGATCAAGACCGGCTCGCTGTCGCGCTCGGATCGTATCGCCAAGTACAACCAGCTTCTGCGTATCGAAGAAGAGTTGGGCGATGCTGCGGTCTACCCGGGCCTGGGCGCCTTCTACCAGCTCAAGAAGTAATCACTGAGCCGGTACATGCCGCAAACTTGTAGTAAGATGGAAAACCGGGGTTTAGGCCCCGGTTTTCTTTTGGATTTTCAACGGGTTTTCGCCCGCACACACTCATTCCCATGCGCCTGCTTGCCATTATTCTTGCCCTATTGATTGCCCTGTTGCAGTGGCCGTTATGGATCGGCAAGGGGAGCTGGTTGCGCGTGTGGCAGCTGGATAACGAGCTGGTTGCCAAGCGCGGACAAAACGAGCGCTTGAAAGAGCGCAATGCCGCACTCGATGCCGAAGTCGCCGATCTCAAATCGGGAACCGATGCGATCGAAGAGCGTGCCCGCAACGAACTGGGCATGATTCGCCAGGATGAAGTGTTCTTCCAGGTGCTGGATCGGCGCAAGCCGGCGAGTGCGCCGAGCATCGCAGGCCGCATTGCCTCCTCGCCCTGACGTGCAACTGTACTGTTGTATTGCTCAATAAAACAAATATTCACAACTGTTGTACCGTGACTGTATATTGGTATCTCATCTGAAATGAGGTGCCATGATGGCGACGTCGGTCTCCCCTGCCGCAAGGCGCAAGTCGGATACGCTGTATTTCCAGTTGGCTGAGGAAATGGCGCAGGCGATTGCCGCTGGTGTGCTCAAGGCCGGCGAGCGTTTGCCATCGATCCGGAAGCTGTCGGCACAGCGGCAAATCAGTCTCTCCACCGTGATGGAGGCGTATCGCGAGCTGGAAGCCCGTGGTTTGATCGAGGCGCGGCCGCAGAGCGGTTTTTACGTTCGTGCGATGCATACCGCCTTTGTGGCGCCGGCGTTGACCCAGCCACCGACCGAGCCTCGCGAGGTTGTCACCGCACCGGTACTCTGGCCTTATCAGATCAACGAAAACCAATCGATACGCGTCGATTTCGGTCTGGCGATTCTCTCTCCCGAACTTTATCCGACCCAGCAATTGCAGCGCTTGCTGGCGCAAACCACGCGTTATCAGCCGCGCATCCTGGCCGATTATGGCAAGCCGGCTGGCGATATCGAACTGCGGCGACACATCGCCCGGCGCTCGCTGGCCTGGGGTGGCCAGTTCGAGGCCGATGATGTTTTGATCACGCACGGTTGCCTCGAGGCGATCAATCTGTGTTTGCGTGCCGTCACCGAGCCCGGTGATGTGGTGGCGATCGAATCGCCGGCGTATTTCGGGCTGTTGCAGATTCTGGAGAGCTTCAAGCTCAAGGCGCTGGAAATCCCGACGCATCCGCAAACGGGGATTTCGATCGAGGCGCTGGAACTGGCTACACGCGACGGCCGGGTGAAGGCCTGTCTGCTGATTCCCAATTTCTCCAACCCGCTCGGCAGCGTGATGCCGGACGAGAACAAGAAGCGTCTGGTCGAGATGTTGTCGAGCCGGAATATTCCGCTGATCGAGGATGACCTGTATGGCGAGTTTTTCCACCACGGCAGCCGTCCCCGTCCGGCCAAGGCCTTCGATCGCGACGGCAATGTGATGCTGTGCTCGTCGTTCACCAAGGCACTGGCTCCGGGGATGCGTGTGGGCTGGGTGGTGGCCGGGCGCTGGCGGCGCGAGCTCGAGAAGCTCAAGTTCATCAACACCTATTCGACGCCGCTGGCGCTGCAGCAGACGATCGCACGCTTTCTCGAAAATGGCGGCTACGATCACCATTTGCGCCGTTTGCGGCGTGCCGTGGCCGAGCAGGTGGATGGTGCGGTATCGGCAATCCGGCGTTTTTTCCCCAAGGACACCCGCTTGAATGTGCCAAGCGGCGGCTATGTGCTGTGGGTTGAGCTACCAGAGTGTATCGATACGCGAGCACTGCTCAGGCTGGCGCTGAACGAGGGCATCAGCTTTGCGCCGGGCGAGCTGTTTTCGCCCAGCCAGAGCTACCGCAACTGCTTGCGTATTTGCTGCGTCGAGCCGTGGACAACCCGGCACGAGCGGGCCATCCAGCGTTTGGGCGAGATCTGCCAGTCGCTTTTGCAGCCGGTGCCGCAAGATACGGCCACGGTCTGAGTCAGGCTAGCTAGCGGCTGTCGTCGCCGCCCTCATCGGTGATGTTCATCACCATCATGCAGCTGGTCGGGCCGCTATATTGCACCTCGTCGCAAAAGGGCGAGTACGACATCAGGCAGGGCTGGTTGGTGCGTGTTTCATCGACCCAGATTACGTCAAAGCGCTGCCCGCAGACGGAATCCAGCACCGTGCGCAGCATGCTGATGTTTTCGACCAGGCCGGCGGTCGCTACCGAGCTGAATATGCTCACGGCGAGGGCTAACGAGGCGAGGAGGGAGGGGTGAGCCATGGTGAACCTCCTTGCAGTCTGCCAGCACGGCGTGCTGGCCTGATAAATCGACTGCATGGGTTCACTCTAGTTTCTTACAGCGGTCACTTCAGTGCCGTGATGCCACCGAATATCGGCTGGGGTGTTGCCGAAAAACGAAAATGCATACTGCGCGGCGGCTCGGGGTCAAGTACGAGGCACGCCGGAATGCCGCTGGATTCGATCAATGCGATGCCACTTGCGGGCGCATGCCAGTGCTCGCCTTGCGACAAAATGATGTCTACGCCATTGAATGTGAGCCAGGCGCTGCCGTGTTTGCAATACAGCTGCCGCCCCGATGTGAGTGTCAGTTTGAGCAGCCGATCCGCTTGAAGTGTCAGGGTTTGCATCGTCGCCTCCTGTTTGGGCCGATATGACGATGCTACGACGTGCGGTGTTGGCTCGACAGGCGCAACTGTACCGGTTCAGGGTGATGCAGTGCTTCAGGCAAGGCTGATTGTATTGCTTATGCCGTTGGCAAACTGTTTGGGTTCCCCGTCCACCGGATAGCCAGATTGCGGCCGACCTTCCATTCGGGCCAGGGTTTTAGTCGTCATCATCGCCGGGGCTGGGTGCCTGATAGGCCTCGCCACGGCGCAGGGCGCGCAGCAGGAAACGCGCCGGGTCGATCGCCCGAATCAGCGCCGTTTCAACGGGTAATGGTTCGCCGTTGAGCTGGCAGGCGAGGATTTCTCCCGTCAGCACCGACCACGATAATCCGCGTGCGCCAAAGCCGAGCGCGCCGTAGAGGCCGGGCTGGCACGGGATCTGCGCGGGTTGATGGCAACGTGGATAGCCTTCAAACCAGGGCTGCGGCAACGCGCCGACGAGGGGCAGACGATCCGGCGAGGCCGGGCGATGACAAAGGCGGTTCGTCATCGGCAACGCATCGGAGATAACCTGTTCGGGCAGTAGCGCGGCCAGCGCGGCGCGGTTTTCCGCTTCAGCTGCGGTGATGTCGCCGTTATAGCTGGCCGCCCCGACGATGCGCTCGCCGTTGTGGCTGCCGGTCAGGTAACCGGCGCCGGCGATGCCGGCCGCCGGTAGCGCTATGGCGTCGGCGGCGATGTGGCTGGCGACGCGGGCGACACGCCAGAGCGGCAAGTCGCTGGCTTGCGGCAGCGCCCGTGCGGCGCTGGCGTTGGCAAGGATGACGATAGGCGCGCGACCGATCAGGGCCGCGTCGGCATCGAACGCCAGCCAGTGACCGGTCGGTTCATCGTATTCGAGTCGGGCGACGGTGGTCTCGCCGCGAAAGCGCACCAAGGCGCCGTGCCGCGCCAGCAGTGCGCGACAAAAGCCTGGCGGATTGATCCATGCGCCGCGCTCAAACCACCAGCCGCCGCGCGCGGGACGAAGCCGGAGCTTTGCCTTGGCCTCGTCACGAGACCAGAACTGCAAACCGGGCCAGTCACCGCTGCTGGCGATGCTTTGTTGGAGTGTCTCTTGTTCGGCGCTGCGGGCGACCTGCAGGATGCCGTCGATGCCGTGCGGGACGTCGAGGCCGGCGTTGCCGAGTTCATTCAGTAATGCCAGTGTCGCCGCATTGCCGGCACGGCTGAGTCGGGCGAGGTGGTTGTCGTCCTGGGACACATAGGCGTGCATCAAGCCGGCCAGATTACCCGATGATTGCGTGGCCGCTTCGGCTTCGGCATCGACGATGTCGATCTGCCAGCCGCGGGCCGCCAGTCTTTCTGCGGTGGCGCAGCCGGCGAGGCCGGCGCCGATGATCAATGCGTGTCTGGCGGTGGCGTGCGGATCGGGTCGCCGTGGTGCACGGGCCACGCCGCCGCGCAGCATCTGCCATTTGCTGCCATAACCCTTGGATTTGGCGACGGCAAAACCGCATTCGTTCAGGCTGCGCCGCACCGCGCCGGCGGCGGTATAGGTGGCCAGCGTGGTTTGGGCATGGCTGAGCCGCCAGAGTTGCTTGAAGACCGCCGGCGACCAGAGTTCGGGGTTTTTCGACGGTGAAAAGCCATCGAGATAAATGGCATCGGCGCGCGCCTCAAGCTGCGGCAGTACCTCGAGCACATCGCCGAACAGCAGCGTCAGCGTGACCCGGCCCTGAGCCAGCCGCAGGCGATGAAAGCCCGGGGTGAGTTCGGGCCATTGCGCCAGCAGTTCAGCGGCCATGTCGGCAAATTGCGGGTAGCGTGCCAGCAGGGTGGCCAGATCATCCCGGCCGAACGGATGGCGTTCGACCGAGACGAAATGCAGCCGGGCACAGGCTTGCGGATCGGCCCGCCAGGCCGCCCAGGTCACCAGAAAGCTCAGTCCCTGGCCAAAGCCGGTCTCGACGATGGTAAAGACCTCGCGGCCTTGCCAGCGACCGGGCAAACCGTTGCCGCCAAGGAAGACATGCTCCGCCTGGCCGATGCCGCCGTCGGGCGAATGGTAGGCATCGTCATACTGGCTCGAATACGGCACGCCGTGATCGTTCAGCTCGAGGCGGGCGGGCGTGAGGCGGGCAGAGTGAGCCAAGGGGGCTTTCCGGGCAAAGGCGCGATTTTACGCGCCGACGGCCGGCGTGTCGTGGTTGGAGAGGAAGCGGCGTACCAGCAGGCAGAAGCCGATGCCGGTGGCCAGGTTGGCGCAGGCAAACCAGAGGTTGCCGCCGCTGCCATAGCCCCAGCGGACGATTTCGATCCCGACGGTAAACAGCATCATGGTGATCATGCCCAGCGATGCGGCCACGGTGCCCTTGCTGACGGTGCTCGAGAACAGCGTCAGCCGGTACAGCGCGGCGTTGGCAAGACCGGTGCCGAAGGCGCAGAGGCTGATGCCGGCAACGAGCCAGGCCACGGCGTTGCTGTCGATCAGCATCGCCACTGCGGCCAGTGTCAGGCCGGCCATGACCGGAACGAGGCCGATGGCGATCACCCGGTGAATCGGTACGCGGTCGGCCAGGCGGGCCAGCGTCAGATTGCCGGCGATCAGTGCGGCGAACACCGGGATCTGCCACAGACCGTAGCTCAGCGGCGTCATCTGGGCGCGTTCCATCAGGATCACCGGCGCCTGGCCGATCCACGTCAGCAGCGGCAGGCTGGCCGCGCCGATGGCCAGCGCGCCGCAGACGAAGCGGCGGTTGCCGAACACCTTGCGGTAATCGCCGACGATCTCGCGCGCATTGAACGGTGTGCCGCGCAGCTTGGCGGTCTCGGGCATGGTGCGCCAGAGGCCGAACAGCGAAATCGTCGTCGTCACGGCGATGATGACGAAGATGCTGCGCCAGGGGGCCACCTCGATCAGCGCCGCGCCGGCCACCGGGCCGATCAGCGGCGCCAGCAGGGCGACGTTGGCCATCAGTGCCATCACCTTGATCGCCGCAGTCTCGGAAAACGCCTCCTGGATCGAGGCATAGCCGATCGCGGTGACAAAGCACAGGCTCATGCCCTGAAAGAAGCGCAGCACCATGAACTGGCCGATCGAGCTGGTCGGCAGCGTCAGCAGTAGCAGGACGATGAAGGCGGCGACACCGAACAGCATCACCGGGCGCCGGCCGACGCGGTCGGACAGCGGCCCCAGCAGCCACTGCAGTGCCGCACCGCCGGCGAGATAGGCCGCCAGCGCGGTCGGCACCAGCGAAGACGGCGCATTGAATTCGTGCACCACCTGCAGCATGCCGGGCAGGATCATGTCGTTGGCGATGTAGGTGGAGAACTCGAACAGAACCAGCGAGAGCGGAAACAGCATGGCTCGCCAGCTCAGCCGGGAAATGGGCTGACTGATCATGGACGTGCTTTGGAGAGGTGGCCCGGCAGTGTGAAGGATGACGTGGGGATGTGCGATGAACGATTACCAATTCCGACAAGCTGGATCAAATCGCGTGCTCGCTGTGGCTAATCCGGCCCGGTTTCCAGACTGTTCCGGCCCGAATCGGGGGAGGCCGGCACCGGCCGGCACGAGAAAGCTGACTGCCGGTGTTGCGCCTGTCGGGGGCTGAACCCAGTCCGGGGGCGGGTTGAACAAGAGCGGGCTGAGGGTGGTGGCACAGGCTGACGCATGCTGTTCCTGGCTGGAATATCGTTCGCTTTATTAATTCTTTCCGGGTCTATGTGGCGTCTCACTAACCTTGCTGAGTATTTACAAACAAGGAGGAATGTTGAATGACGTCACCCCGCGCCGTATCGAATCTCCCCCGGTCGAGCCGTTTTCGCGGCCAGTTGCTGCTGCTGGCGTTGAGCAGCTTGCTGGCCACCGCCGCCGCACCCGCCGCATCGGTGCTGGCCACGCCCGAGCAGCAGCTGCTCGATGCCAAGGCGATCCAGATCAAGAAGAGCAATATCTTCATCGTGCAGCGGGCCCAGCTTGCTGCGGCCTATGCCGCGGCGCATGGTGCGCCGATCAGTTCGGAAGCATCGTCGCGGCTGAACGGCGCGCTTGATGAGCTGATTTTCAGCGCGATCCAGAAGGCGGTGAACAACGATCCGGTCTACCCGAAGGTGTATTGGCTGAATGCGCCGCCGCGCAACTGGTTCGGCCTGAAAGTGCCCGGCGGCCGTTATTCCTACGACAACCCGGACAATATCTACCGCACCATTCCGATCGATGGCGATTCCAGCTATGTGATCCACGGCAAGCGCACCGGCAGCGGCCCGAGCGACGTGACCTTTTCGCTGATCAGCAATCCGAACTATCAGCAGAGTATTGCGGTGCTGAACGGCCCGGATTTGGTGGTGGACGCCGATGGCAATTTCACGATCACGATCGACAATCAACCGGCCAATGGTCGTCCCAACCACATCCGGTCGACGTCGGAGGCGAAGCAACTGTTCGTGCGTAACAACTTCGGCAACTGGAACACTGAAACGGCCGATGCGCTGAGCGTGACGCGGCTGGGGACGCCGTGGCGCAGCGGCAAGAGTGACGCCGCTATCGTCGCCGATGTGGTGACCAATCTGAACGAATCGACGCTGGCGTACGGCGTCGGCACGCTGGGGGTGAAAACCTACGCCAACCCGGTCAATACGCTGCCGCAGCCGAGCTCGTCGAGCACGCTGGGGACGCTGGTGACCCAGGCGAGCACCTTCGGTCACTTCAGGCTGGCCGACGACGAGGCGCTGATTGCCTCGGTGAGCATCGGAGGCGCGGGCTACTTCGTGCTGCCGGTGACCGATCCGTGGACGGTGACGGTCGATCCGGTCAATCGTCAGCTCAGCCTGAACAACACGCAGGCGGTGGCCGACGCTGACGGCAACTACACCTTCGTGGTGTCGTTGCGCGATCCGGGCGTGCACAACTGGGTGGAGACCGTCGGCCTGCACGAAGGCACGATCATGCCGCGCTGGCAAAACCTGCCGGCCACGGCACCGGCGAGCGGTGGCCCGGCGATTTCGGCGCGCGTCGTCAAACTGGCGGACCTGCCGCATTACCTGCCGGTGGGAACGCGCTATGTCAGCGCCGCCGAGCGCCAGCAACAGTTGCAGTCGCGGGCGGCCGCCTATGCACAACGGCTGGTGACGGACTGAACGCGGCGCGGATCTCGCGTCGGCGACAAAGCACCTGCGGGTGCTTTTGTCCTTTGTGCGCTTGAGTGCGGACGTTGGCCGGGGCTGGCCGGGGCTGGCCGGGCGAGCTGCTTTGCGGCATGCTCGCCGGCTTCCGTCTGACCTGGTTTTAGCGATGAAACAGATTGATATCGATGCCTTGAATAGCTTGTCGGCGCAGGCCGCCGGATCGCCGCGCCAGCGCGCCAACCTCAACCTGCATCCGGAACTCGCCGATCCGATCCAGCGACTGGCGATCGCGATGGAGCCGGGCACCTATGTGCGCCCGCACCGGCATCCACATACCTGGGAGTTGCTGTATCCGCTGCGCGGCCGGTTTGTGGTGCTGCATTTCGACGACAAGGGCACGGTGATCGACCGTGCGGTGCTTGGCGAAGATAGCGCGGTACTGGAAACGCCGGCCGGCGTCTGGCATGCGGTGTTGTCGCTCGACGAGGGCGGGGTGATCTTTGAAGTCAAGCACGGGCCGTACACCGCCATCGCGGCCGAGGACTACACGCGCTGGTCGCCGGCCGAGGGCGATGCGGCCACTGCCGCGCTGATGGCCCGCTATGCAACGGCGCAGCCGGGTGATGTGCTGGCGAACTAAAAACCGCCGCCTAAAACCTGCGCGCTATCGAGTACCGACCTGTTTCGGGCTTTCGCTCACATCTCGGCCGAACCAGATGGCGATCAGCGTCAGCAGCGCCAGAACGGCGAATGTCCAGTGAAACGCGGGCAACAGCGCGACACCGGTCAAGCCGACAGGGGCGAGCGCTGCGAGCAGCAGGCTGCCGAATGCCAAACCGAAGGCAATGGAGAGCTGCATGGCGGTGATCCAGCCGGTATTGCCCATATTGGTGAGGTCGGTTGGCAGTTCGGTGACCGTGGCGGCGTTGAGTACCGTGTACTGGGTCGAGTTGAGTGCGCCGTTGAGCAGTAGCAAGACAATGAGCCATGCGCCCGCGCTATCCGGCGTGAACCAGCCGAAGGCCCAGGTGGTGAAGGCGAGCAGCACATTGGTGGCCGTCAGCAGCCGGGCACGGCCGAAGTGGCGGATCAGCATCGGCAGCAGCGGTTTGGCACCGATAGCGCCAATCGAGGCAATGCCGACACAGGCACCCGCCTTGATCGGGCTGAAACCCAGTGCCAGTTGCAGAAACAGCGGCACCAGTAGCGGGATAGCACCGGTGCCGAGTCGGCCGAGTAGCGTGGCCAGAATGCCGGCACGGAAACCCTTTAGTCGCCATAGTGCGGGCGAAAACAGCGGTGCCTCGTGCCGGCCGAAGTGACGGGTGCACCAGAACAGCGGGAGCAGGGCCAGTGCCGCAAGTGGCAGCGCAATGGCGGCCGGCCATGCCTGCTGGCCCAGTGCATCCAGCGCGGTGGTCAGCACCGCAATGCCGCCGGCAAACAGCAGGAAGCCGTAGGTGTCGAAACGTCGGGCTTGCGGGTTGCGGTAATCGGGCATGCAGCGCTTGATCAGCATCAGCCCGATCAGGCCGATCGGCACATTGATGAAAAAGATCCAGCGCCATGATGCGTATTCGGTCAGCCAGCCGCCCAGCAATGGCCCAAGCAGCGGGCCGACCAGACCAGGAATGGTGACGTAATTCATTACTTTCAGATATCGATCCCGCGGGTAGTGATGCAGGATCGCGGCAAGGCCTACCGGCACCATCAGCGCCGCGCCAGCCCCTTGCAACACGCGTACGAGCACCAGAAACCACAGACTCTGCGACAAACCCGCCGCGAGCGAGCTGACCGTAAACAGCGCTACCGACGCGGCAAAAATCGCGCGGCTGCCGAAGCGGTCGGCCAACCAGCCCGACGCCGGCGTGCAGACGGCAACGGCCAAGCCATAGGCGAGGATGACCGCGTGCAGCGAGAACGGGCTGGTGCCGAGATGCTCCGCCATCGATGGAATCGCGGTATTGAGGATGGTGACGTCCAGCATCTGCATGAACATCGCGATGGCAACCAGCCAAGGCAGACCACGGAAGCGGCGGGTGACGTGAGGGCGTGTATCTGTCTGGGGCATCAAGGGGTGGTGGTCTCGGGCGGCGGGGTGATCAGCTCGGCCAGAAGGGCTGGTGAGACCGGATATTGCGCGCACAGCCCGCGCTTTTGCACCGCAGATAGTTGCTTGACTGCGTACTCGGCGCGGCTGGCGCTGGCGCGGTCCGGGTGTGGCATCACCGCGGCGAGCCGGCGCGGCGGGTTGGCACGGGTGTAGCGCGCGCCCTTGCCGGCGAGGTGGGTGCGATAGCGCGCGGCGACGTCATTGCTGATGCCGGTGTAGAAGCTGCCGTTAACGCATTCGATCAGGTAGACGAACCAGGCCATGGATCATGCCCGGCGTGCGGGCATTCAAACGTGTGGGAACTGCGGATTGTACGCGACCTCCCAGAGGACACCGTCCGGGTCGGCAAAATAGCCGGAGTAACCGCCCCAGTCGGCGCGCTGCGCCGGCTTGACGATGCGCCCGCCGCCAGCGGCGACCTCGGCCAGCAATGCGTCGACCTCGGTTTCGCTCTTTACATTGTGCGCCAGCGTGAACCCGGGAAAGCCGCTGCCCTGCGCCGGTACGCCCGCATCGGCGGCGAGCTCGTCGCGTGGAAATAGCGACAGCCAGGTTTTGCCGAGCTCGAAAAAAAACGATCGCCGGACTCGATGGCTGGCGGGGTAGCTTGAGCACGTCTTCGTAAAAACGGGCACTGATGGCGAGATCGGCGACGCCAAGGGTAACGAAACTCAACCGTGCTTCCATCGCTTACTCCCAGCCCGCCGTCTTGGCGCGGGCGTGCAGCTCGGTTTCGCTGAGCGCCTCGATCCGCGAGGCAATATGCCAGGTGTGGCCGAAAGGGTCGACCAGCGAACCGGTCCGGTCACCGTAGAACTGATTGTCGACCGGGCCCCGCGCCGTCGCCCCAAGCTCGACCGCCTGGGCAAAGGTGGCGTCGACATCGTCGACGTAGAGCATCAGCCCGACCGGGCTGCCACCCAGTTGCGTCGGGCTCTGCGCCTGGCACTCCGGGGAGGGGCTGGCCAGCATCAGCGGCTGGCCGCGAATGCGCATCTCCGCGTGGCCGATGCGGCCGTCCGGCGCCGCGATGCGCAGCGTTTCGACGGCGCCGAATGCCTTGCTGTAATACGCGATCGCAGCGGCAGCGTCATCGACGATCAAATAGGGGGTGATGCCGAGGTAGTCGGCGGGAATGGCTTGGACGGCAGGCATGGTCATCATCGCTTCCAGAGCAATCGAGCTTCAGCTTAGGTCTGCGCGCCAGCGTGGCCAATACGTACCGGCAAGCGGTCAACGCGGTACCAGTTTGAGAATGGCGCCATCCTCCTCGTCGCTCAGCAGGTAGAGCCAGCCGTCCGGTCCCTGGCGAACGTCGCGGATGCGCCGCTTTTCGTTCTGCAGCAGCCGCTCTTCGGCAACGACCTTGTCGCCGGACAGCGTCAGCCGGACCAGCATCGTGTCCTTGAGTGCGCCGATAAAGACGCTGCCGGCCCAGCCCGGATAGCGCGTGCCGGTATGGAACGCCATCCCCGATGGCGCGATCGACGGATCCCAATGGTAGACGGGTTGTTCCATCCCGGCCTTGGCCGTACCTTCGCCGATCTTGAAACCGCTGTAGTCGCGACCGTAGGTGATCACCGGCCAGCCGAAATTACCGCTCGCTTGCGGGATGTTGATCTCGTCGCCACCGCGCGCGCCGTGTTCGACCGTCCACAGCCGGCCGCTGGCGGGATTGATCGCCGCGCCCTGCGGGTTGCGATGGCCGTAGCTCCAGATTTCCGCTAGCGCATCCTTGCGGTCGCGAAACGGGTTGTCGATGGGAACGCTGCCGTCGGTATTGATGCGAACGACCTTGCCCAGATGGCTGCCGAGATCCTGCGCGCGGTCGCGTTGGTAGCGTTCGCCCAGCGTAATGAACAGCGTGCCGTCTCGGGCGAAGACCAGGCGCGAACCGAAATGCGCGCCACCGTGGACCTTGGGTCGCTGGCGGAAAACCACCCGCAGTTCGTCCAGCCTGGCCTTGCCGCCGGCTTCGACCAGCTTGCCTCGCGCGACCGCCGTGCCGGCCTTGCCTTCGCGGTCGGCCTCGGCATAGCTCAGGTAGACGAGGCGGTTGTCGGCGAACTTCGGATCGAGAACGACATCGAGCAACCCGCCTTGGCCAGACGCATAGACGCCGGGGACGCCGGCGACGGGGGCCGAGAGTTCGCCGGCGGCCGAGACGATGCGCAAGCGCCCCGGGCGTTCGGTCACGAGCATCCGGCCGTCGGGCAGGAAGGCGAGCCCCCACGGGTGGTCGAGTCCGCGGGCGACGGTCGTCGTGGCCCAGGCGTCGGATACGCCGACCGGTACCGCGGCCCGGATGCCGCCGGTCAGCGCCGCCAGCGTGACGCCGAGCGCGAACAGAAGGTTGCGAGCGCGGCGCGGACAGGACTGGCACAGCGGCGCTCGATGTACGGCCGTCATCTCGCGTTTGACGTTCGGGCGGGATGTCGTCGCCGGGGCCGGTGGGGCTGACTGGACCATGCTGGATTCCGGAGGTTGAACGCCCCAGCATAGCCGGTGGCGCTGCGATGCAGACTTCGTTACTCACCGTTCCGTCGACCGGCGCTGCGACGGAGCAGGCCGGATGCAATACTTGCGGCATGAATACGGTGACCTTCCGCTTCTACGAGGAGCTCAACGACTTTATCGCGCCCGAGCGGCGCAGGCACGATTTCGCCTGCACGCTGGCGCGGGCGGCGACGGCCAAGCACATGATCGAGGCGCTCGGCGTGCCGCATACCGAGGTCGAACTGGTGCTGGTCAACGGCGAGTCGGTCGGCTTCGAGCGGGTGCTCGACGACGGTGACCGGGTCGCGGTCTACCCGAAGTTCGAGTCGCTCGACGTCTCGCCGCTGCTGCGCGTGCGCGAGCGCCCGTTGCGGACGATGCGCTTCGTCGCCGACGCGCATCTCGGCGGGCTGGCGCGGCTGCTGCGCATGGCCGGTTTCGATACGCTATACGACAACCACTTTGCCGACGACGAAATAGAGCGGCTTGCCGCAGTCGAACAACGCATCGTGCTGACGCGGGACCGGGAACTGCTCAAGCGGCGCACGATCACCCACGGCTGTTACGTGCATGCGCTCAAGCCGCCGCAGCAGCTGCGCGAGATCGTCGATCGACTTGATCTGGCCGGCAGCGTCCGGCCGTTTACGCGGTGCATGCACTGTAACGCACCGCTGCACCGGATTGCCAAGGATCTGGTGTTTGAGCGCCTGCCGCCGGCGGTGCGCGAACAGCACACGCGCTTCAGTACCTGCGACGTGTGCCGGCGCGTTTACTGGGAGGGCTCGCACTGGCAGCGGATGCGAGCGCTGCTTGAAACGCTGGTGCACTGATATGGCGGGCCGGGTTGCCGCCCTGACCGCACTGGCGATGCTGGCCTTCGCCGGCAACTCGATCCTGTGTCGGCTGGCGCTGCGCGCCACCTCGATCGACGCGGCCAGCTTCACCATGATCCGTCTTGTGTCCGGCGCGCTGGTGCTCTGGCTGATCGTCGTGATTCGCGGCGGCAGGGCGGCGGGTAACTGGCGATCGGCGCTGGCGCTGCTGGCCTACGCGGCCATGTTCTCGTTCGCGTATCTGGGTCTGGCCGCGGCCACCGGTGCATTGCTGCTGTTTGCTACGGTGCAGGCGACGATGGTCGGCGTCGGCGTGTGGGGTGGTGAGCGGATGAACGGCGGACAGTGTGCCGGGCTCGCCATTGCGATGGGCGGGCTCGTCGTGCTGCTGTTGCCGGGGCTGTCGGCGCCGCCGCCGCTGAGTGCGGCGCTGATGGTTGGCGCTGGCATGGCTTGGGGCGTTTACTCGCTGCGCGGTCGGGGTTCGACCGATCCGCTCGGCGAGACTGCCGGCAACTTTGCGCGTGCCGTGCCGCTGGCCTTGCCCCTGTTGGCGTGGGCTGTACAGCCGCCGACCGTTGACGGCGTCGTCTACGCGATATTGTCGGGGGCGTTCACCTCGGGTTGCGGTTACGCGATCTGGTATGCGGCGCTGCGCGGCCTGAGCGCCGCCGGCGCCGCGACGGTGCAGCTGAGCGTACCGGTGATCGTCGCCATTGCCGGCGTATTGCTGCTTGGCGAACCGCTGTCGCCGAGGCTGATGCTGGCCTCTGCGGCGATACTCGGCGGCATCGCATTGGTGCTGCGGGCGAAGCGCGCCACCTGAGCTCAGCGCGTCCCCGCCAGCAATTCGCGCAACACATAAGGCAATATCCCGCCGTGCCGGTAGTAATCGACCTCGATCGGCGTGTCGATGCGGCAGCGCGCGGCGACGTCGCGCACCCTGCCGTCGGCGGCGGTGATGCGCAGGGTCAGATCCTGTTGCGGCTTCAGCGCATCGTTCACGCCCAGTACGTCAAAGGTTTCGTCGCCGACGAGCTGCAGTGTTACGGCGCTGTCGTCACCGATGAATTGCAAAGGCAACACGCCCATGCCGACGAGGTTGGAGCGATGAATGCGCTCGAAGCTTTTGGCGACGACCGCCTTGACGCCGAGCAGCTGCGTGCCCTTGGCCGCCCAGTCCCGGCTCGATCCGGTGCCGTACTCCTCGCCGGCAAACACCATCGTCGGCGTGCCGCGGGCGATGTGCGCCTGCGCCGCTTCGTAAACCGTTGTTTGCGCACCGTCGAGCAGGGTGAAGCCGCCCTCGATCCGGCTGCCGTCGGGCTTGGCCGCCAGCATCAGGTTCTTGATCCGCACATTGGCGAAGGTGCCGCGAATCATGATGTCGTGGTTGCCGCGCCGGCTGCCGTAACTGTTGAAGTCGGTGCGCTGCACGCCATGCGCGACCAGGAATTGCCCGGCCGGGGTTTTCTCGGCGAACGAACCCGCCGGGCTGATGTGATCGGTGGTGACCGAATCGCCCAGAATCAGCAGCGCCTTGGCGCCGTGGATATCGTCGACATGGCCGGGCTGCATGGCGAAATCGTCGAAGAACGGGGGTTGGGCGATGTACGTCGATGTTGGCCACGAGTAGACCTGGCCGCTTGGCGCCGGGATGGCATTCCACAGGTCGAGATCCTTGGTGAAATCGGCGTACAGGCGACGGAATACCTCGGGGTCGAGCGCGGTCGGCAGCAGGGTGGCGATCTCGTCGGATGACGGCCAGATGTCGCTCAGATAGATCGGTTCGCCCTCAATGCCGGTGCCGAGCGGTTCCGTGTCGAGGTCGATGTTGACCCGTCCGGCGATGGCGAACGCGACGACCAGTGGCGGGCTGGCGAGGTAGTTGGCACGGATGTTCGGATGGATGCGCGCCTCGAAATTGCGGTTGCCCGATAGCACTGCGGCGGCGATGACGTCGTTCTCGGCGATCGCCGCGTTGAGTTCCGGCGTCAGGTCGCCGGAGTTGCCGATACAGGTGGTGCAGCCATAGCCGGCCAGGGCAAAACCCAGTTGCGCCAGTGGATCGAGCAGGCCGGTTTTCTCCAGATATTCGGTGACGACGCGCGACCCCGGCGCCAGACTGGTCTTGATGTGTGGCTTGACGCGCAAGCCCTTGGCGACGGCATTTCTGGCCAGCAGTCCGGCCGCCAGCAGCACGCCGGGGTTCGAGGTATTGGTGCAACTGGTGATCGCCGCGATCAACACGTCGCCATGGCCCAGATCGATGCCGCTGTCGTGGCGCTCGTCGAGGTGGCCGGGGGCGGGTCGGTTGTCGGCCATTTCAATGACGTTGCGCGTCAGGCCGGAGCTGTCCAGTCGCTGGTTGTCGACGGTGCCGCAACTGCTGGCTTGCTCGACCGGTACGCGGGTATGCAGTTCGGCGGCGGGCTTGCCGAAGCCGTTTTCGGCGACGGGCTTGGAGAACAGCGCGTCAAATGTTTCGCGCATCGCCGGCAGCGCAATCCGGTCTTGCGGGCGCTTCGGTCCGGCCAGGCTGGGGACGATGCTGGCAAGGTCGAGCGTCAGCGTCTTGGAGTAATCGATCTCGCCGGCCTTGGGGACGCCGAACAGCTGCTGCGCCCTGAAGTAGGCCTCAAACGCTTCGATTTCGCGATCGAGCCGGCCGGTGCCTTTCAGGTAGAGGATGGTCTTGTCGTCGACCGGAAAGAAGCCCATCGTCGCGCCGTATTCGGGCGCCATGTTGGCGATGGTGGCGCGGTCGGTTACCGACAGGCTGGCGGTGCCTGCACCGAAGAATTCGACGAACTTGCCGACGACTTTTTCGCGCCGCAGCAGCTCGGTCACCGTCAGCACCAGATCGGTCGCGGTCACGCCTTCGCGCAGCTTGCCCTGGAGTTCGACGCCGACGACGTCGGGCGTGAGGAAGTACACCGGTTGGCCGAGCATGCCGGCCTCGGCCTCGATGCCGCCGACGCCCCAGCCAACGACGCCGACGGCGTTGATCATCGTCGTGTGGCTATCGGTGCCGACCAGCGTATCGGGGAAAGCAAGGCCATCGCGGATCTGTACGCCACGGAACAGGTACTCAAGATTGACCTGATGGACGATGCCGATGCCCGGCGGCACCACCTTGAAGGTGTCGAAGGCCTGCATCCCCCACTTCATGAACTGGTAACGCTCGCGGTTGCGGCTGAATTCCAGTTCCATATTCCTTTGCAGCGCGTCGGGCTGGCCGAACACGTCGACCTGCACCGAGTGATCCACGACCAGATCGACCGGCACCAGCGGCTCGATCAGCTTGGGGTTCTTGCCGAGCTTTTCCGTCGCCGTACGCATCGCCGCCAGATCGGCCAGCAGCGGCACGCCGGTGAAGTCCTGCAGCACCACGCGGGCGACGATGAAGGGGATTTCATCGACGCGTTCGCCCTGTGGCTGCCAGTTCGCGAGCTGCCGGACATGCGCTTCGGTGACCTTTTTGCCGTCGCAATTGCGCAGCACCGATTCGAGCACCAGCCGGATCGACACCGGCAGCCGCGACACCGGGCCGATGCCGGCGGCTTCGAGCGCCGGCAGGCTGTAGTACGACAGGGTTTCGCCGCCAGTCAGGGTAAGCAACTTCAGCGTGTGCGGCATGGCGGAGCTCCGTCTGCAGGGTCGATAAATAGTCCGACCACGCGCCGGCCCGGCCGTTCACGTGGCAGCACTCATCTTTGCAGATCGGGGCGCCGAGGCGCGGGTACGCCGCCCGGCGGCGGCTCAGGGGTGGCGAGGCGGGCCGGGTGGCAGATAAGGGAGCGCCGCCTGCAGCGCCGGGATGCTCAGCACGACCCACAGCGCGGTCAGTCCGGCCAGCCAGAGCCAGTAGCGCTTGAGTGTGAACAGCCAGAGTGCCCAGGCCAGGGCGCTGACCATCAGCGGTAGAAACTGCAGCAATAGCGAGAGCTCTTTGTAATATCTGGGCAGCCGCGGATTCATGTGGCCGACGCCGAGGACGAAGGCCGCGAAGCCATAGACGCCGTATCCGACGGTAAGTCCGGCGATCACGATGCCCAAACGTACCCAGATTCGATGCTTCATCGCACCTCCACGGATGATCCGGTACCGAGGCCCTTGAGTCCTTCGGCCGAGCGTTCGAGCCACTGGCAGAACGCCGCAATGGTCGGGTCGTTCAGCGCCGTGCGCGGCGCAATCCAGCAGTAGCCACGCACCGGCACCGTTGGGCCCGGCAGCGGGGCGATCAGGCTGCCGTTTTCAAGCTCGGTCTGCATCATCGGCATCGGCCCGAGCGTGACACCGAGACCGTCCATCGCGGCCTGCAGCGCCAGGTAAAAATGATCGAACTGTTGCGTCGCCGCTGGCTTGAGGTCGGGAACGCCGGCGAGTGTGAACCAGCGCTGCCACGCGGTCGGGCGGGTATCGGCGTACAGCAGCGTGTGCTTGGCCAGATCGGCCGGCGTGGTAATCGGCAGGCGCTCCAGTAGCTTGGGGCTGCACAGCGGCAGTTCCCATTCATCCAGAAACGGTTTGCTCACATAGCCGGGCCAATCGCCGGGGCCGCGGCGGATGGCGATGTCGAACGGGGTGTCTAGCCGGCTGATGTCACGATCCGAGGTCATCAATCGCAGCTCGACGTCGGGGTGTTCACGCTGGAACTGCGCCAGATGCGGCAGCAGCCAGTACATCGCCAGCGTCGGCGTCGAATTGATCACCAGCCGGCGTTGGCGGTTCGGTTGCATCAGCTGTTGCGTGGCGTTGGCAATGATGTCAAAGCCATCCTGTACCTGCACCAGATAGCGCCAGCCGGCATCATTGAGTTTGACCCGGCCGCCGCTGCGCTCGAACAGCTGCACCGACAGCCATTCTTCCAGTTGCTTGATCTGCTTGCTCACAGCGCCATGGGTAACGAACAGCTCGTTTGCGGCGGCGGAGAAGCTTTCCAGCCGGGCAGCGGCTTCAAAAATGCGCAGGGCATTCAGCGGGGGGAGGGTCTGGCTCATGATGTGAGTATATCTCACAGTCCATGTGGCGATTACTCGTTTGTGCCGCGCGCGCCGGCGCGTTACCCTCGCATCCAAATCCCCGGTTTCCGTTTGCACGCAGCAAGCGGTGGCCGGCGGAGTCGATACGGACGAGACGTCTGATACACAACCGCAAAGGTCACCCCATGCTTGAAGCCTATCGCCAGCACGTTGCAGAGCGCGCCGCTCTTGGTATTCCGCCACTCGCACTGACCGCCCAACAGGTCGTTGATCTGGTGGCGCTGCTGCAAAATCCGCCCGCGGGCGAAGAAGAGTTCCTGGTTGATCTGATCACCAACCGTGTTCCGCCGGGCGTTGATGATGCCGCCAAGGTCAAGGCCGCCTTCCTCGCTGCCGTCGCCGCTGGCAAAGACACCTGTAAGCTGATCAGCCGTGCCAAGGCGGTCGAGCTGCTCGGCACCATGCTCGGTGGTTTCAACATCAAGCCGATGATCGACCTGCTGGGCGATGCCGAAGTCGGCACCGTCGCCGCCGAAGGCCTGAAGAAAACCCTGCTGATGTTCGATTACTTCCACGACGTGAAGGAATTGGCCGACGCAGGCAACGCCAATGCCAAGGGCGTGATCGAATCGTGGGCGAATGCCGAGTGGTTCACCAGCCGCCCGGAAGTGCCGCAATCGGTGACGCTGACCGTGTTCAAGGTCACCGGCGAAACCAACACCGACGACCTGTCGCCGGCGCCGGATGCCTGGTCGCGCCCGGATATTCCGTTGCACGCGCTGGCGATGCTGAAGAACGCCCGTCCCGGCATCACGCCGGAAGAAGACGGCAAGCGCGGCCCGATCCAGTTCATCGAAGATCTGGCCAAGAAGGGCCATGCGATTGCCTACGTCGGTGACGTGGTCGGTACCGGTTCGTCGCGCAAGTCGGCTACCAACTCGGTGTTGTGGTGGACCGGTGACGACATCCCCTTCGTGCCGAACAAGCGCTTTGGCGGCTACTGCCTCGGTGGCAAGATCGCGCCGATCTTCTTCAACACCCAGGAAGACTCGGGCGCGCTGCCGATCGAAGTCGATGTCACCAAGCTCGACATGGGCGACGTGATCGAGCTGTTGCCGTACGAAGGCAAGGTCAAGAAGAACGGCGAAGTGGTTTCCGAATTCAAGGTCAAGTCCGACGTGCTGTTCGACGAAGTGCGCGCGGGTGGCCGTATCAACCTGATCATCGGCCGTGGCCTGACCGCCAAGGCGCGTGAATCGCTGGGTCTGCCGGCGTCGACGCTGTTCCGCCTGCCGACACCGCCGGTTGAATCGACCAAGGGCTACACCCAGGCGCAGAAAATGGTCGGCCGCGCCGTCGGCCTGCCGGAAGGCCAGGGCGTGCGTCCGGGCACCTACTGCGAACCGCGCATGACCTCGGTCGGCTCGCAAGACACCACCGGCCCGATGACCCGCGACGAGCTGAAAGACCTGGCTTGCCTCGGTTTCTCTGCCGACCTCGTGATGCAATCGTTCTGCCACACCGCCGCGTATCCGAAGCCGGTCGACGTCAAGACCCACCACGAACTGCCGGAATTCATCCGCAACCGTGGCGGCGTGTCGCTGCGTCCGGGCGACGGCGTGATCCACAGCTGGCTCAACCGCATGCTGCTGCCGGATACCGTCGGCACCGGTGGTGATTCGCACACCCGCTTCCCGATCGGCATCTCCTTCCCGGCCGGTTCGGGTCTGGTTGCCTTCGGCGCCGCCACCGGCGTGATGCCGCTGGACATGCCGGAATCGGTGCTGGTGCGCTTCAAGGGCGAGCTGCAACCGGGTATCACCCTGCGTGACCTCGTCAACGCGATTCCGCTGTACGCGATCAAGGCCGGTCTCTTGACCGTCGCCAAGGCCGGCAAGAAGAACATCTTCTCGGGTCGCATCCTCGAAATCGAAGGTCTGCCGAACCTGAAGGTCGAGCAAGCGTTCGAACTGACCGATGCATCGGCCGAGCGTTCGGCCGCCGGTTGCTCGGTGCGTCTGGATAAGGCACCGATCATCGAGTATTTGAACTCGAACATCGTGCTGCTCAAATCGATGATCACCAACGGCTACGGCGATGCCAAGACGCTGGCTCGCCGCGTCAAGAGCATGGAAGCCTGGCTGGCCAACCCGAACCTGATCGAGCCGGATGCCGATGCCGAGTACGCCGCCGTGATCGACATCGATCTGGCCGACGTCAAGGAGCCGATCCTCGCCTGCCCGAACGACCCGGACGACGTGAAGGTGTTGTCCGAAGTCGCCGGCACCAAGATCGACGAAGTGTTCATCGGTTCGTGCATGACCAACATCGGCCACTTCCGCGCCGCCGGCAAGCTGCTGGAAGGCAAGCGCGACATCCCGGTGAAGCTGTGGATCGCTCCGCCGACCAAGATGGACGCCCAGCAACTGACCGAAGAAGGCTACTACGGTACTTTCGGCAGCGCCGGTGCTCGTACCGAAATGCCGGGCTGCTCGCTGTGCATGGGCAACCAGGCACAAGTGCGCGAAGGCGCAACCGTGGTCTCGACCTCGACCCGCAACTTCCCGAACCGTCTGGGCAAGAACACCAATGTGTTCCTCAGCTCGGCCGAACTCGCCGCGATCGCCTCGCGTCTGGGCCGCATCCCGACCGTTGCCGAGTACATGGCCGACGTGGCCGTGCTCGACTCGAAGTCGAAGGAAGTCTATCGCTACCTCAACTTCAACGAGATCGAGCAGTATCAGAACGAGGCTGACAAAGCGACCGTCTGATATTGGATGGTTGAATCAAAAAAGCCCACCAGGAAATCGGTGGGCTTTTTTGTTAGCGCTGCTTGTCGATCACCACATGGTCGAATTGTGCGCCGTCGATGCTCACATCGAAGGCCTGGCCAAATCCCACCACATAACGGCCCGCGGCCGGCGTCAGCTCGAACAGCGAAAAATCCAGCCCGCGCAGCAGGTCGAGCATCTTTTCGCCGAAGCGCTCGTTGAATAGCGCAAAGACGTCCTCGTGGCCTTTATTGCCCAGATTCGATGCCGCGCACAACCAGCGTGCACGCTCGCGGCCGAACAGGTTGGCGGTGTCGGCTTCATCGGCCAGCAGCATCACATTGGCTTGCCGGCGCTCGTCGATGCACTGGTAATGCTCGGCAAGGCGGCTGATGTAGATGTAGAGCCTGCCGTCCTTGTGTACATAGGGCGCGTAGCTGATGAAGGGCAGGCCGGCTTCATCAAGACAGCTGATCGCCAGCGTCTTGCGGCTGGCAACAAAATCAAGATAGCGCTGCTTGGCGGCGGGGAGATCAATGGCCATGGTGGGTCCGGTTTTTTGAGCTGGCCGTATTGTCGCGCAAGGCCCTGCTTGCCGTGCAAGCTAGTTGTTGGCTGGACAGGGCTGTTGCGCGGTGCCCGCGCTTTCCGGTGCCGAAAAGGTGTTCCGGAAGGTGAATGCGTAGGGGCTGGGGCCGTGCGCGCGCAGATGCGCGAGGCGTTCGGCTGCTTCGGCCGCATCCGGGCGATGTCCGGCCTCCACCCACCACAGCACCACAACCGCTTCGGCCATTTTCGCAAACCAGTCGCGGCGTTGTTTGATGAGCTCGGTATGAACGGTTTTGTACACGTAGTGGTGCAATGCCTCCACATCCTGCCAGATCGACATATTGACGAGAATGTCATCGCCCAGCGGGCGCAGGTCGGTGGCGTCCCCGTCTTCGGTTTGCAGTCGCCAGATGAAACCGGGCGAGCGCTCGGCCAGTGTGTTGATTTCGTCGAGCCGGGCAACAAAGCCAGCCAGTTGCGGCGAATCAAGTGGTGCCAGTAATTGGGCGATATTGAGTTGGGCAAGTTCGTGCGTTGGCATGGATTCGGTCTTTGTGGGTTGGGGTTTTCTCGTATCTTGTGCTTGGTGTCATGCATTTCAATGACTTATCCAGCCTGACGGCTGCATTGATGCGGCATGGGCGATCTCGGGTAAAATTGCGGCCTTGCCCGGCACCTGCGCGGGTTTTACCCGGTCCGTCCTTTACGTGGACGACCGCCTGGAGAATGAGATGTCCCAACAAAACACCCAGCCCATTGTGGTTGCGGCGCTGTACAAGTTCGTCACGCTGAGCGATTACGCCGCGCTGCGCGAACCGCTGCTGCAATGCATGCTCGACAACGACGTGAAAGGCACCTTGCTGCTGGCCGAGGAAGGCATCAACGGCACGGTGTCTGGCACGCGTGCGGCGATTGATGGGCTGCTGGCGTGGTTGAAAAACGATCCGCGCATGGTCGATATCGATCACAAAGAATCGTATTGCGACGAGCAGCCGTTCTACCGTACCAAGGTCAAACTGAAGAAAGAGATCGTCACGCTGGGTGTGCCCGACGTGGATCCGAACAAGCGGGTGGGCACCTATGTCGAGCCGCAAGACTGGAATGCGCTGATTGCCGATCCCGAGGTTCTGGTGATTGATACGCGTAACGATTACGAAGTCGCCATCGGCACCTTCGAGCGCGCCATCGATCCCAAGACCGAGAGCTTTCGCGAGTTCCCCGATTACGTGAAGGCGCACTTCGACCCGGCCAAGCACAAAAAAGTGGCGATGTTCTGCACCGGCGGGATTCGTTGCGAAAAGGCGTCGAGCTATATGCTGGGCGAAGGCTTTGAAGAGGTTTACCACCTCAAGGGCGGCATTCTCAAATACATGGAAACGGTGCCGCAGGAAGAAACCCTGTGGCGCGGCGATTGCTTCGTGTTCGATAACCGCGTCACCGTGCGTCATGATCTGAGCGAGGGCGATTTCGATCTGTGCCACGCCTGCAGGCAGCCCGTTTCGCTGGAAGATCGCCAATCGCCGCATTACGTGGCTGGCATCAGTTGCCCGCATTGCTGGGATAGCCTGAGCGAGAAAACCCGTAGTGGCGCGCGTGAGCGGCAAAAACAGATCGAGCTGGCCAAGGCGCGTAATCAACCCAATCCGCTGGGGCGCAATCCGCGCGATTTGGTCGAATGAGGCTTGATCGCTAGCGCGATAAAAAATGGCCTGACTAAGCGTCAGGCCATTTTTACGTGCAAATTCGCAGGGCGCTAGCCGCGAATGCGCGTCGTCAAACCCTTGAGGAAGTAACGCAGCACCTGATCGCCGCAGTTGCGATAGTTTTTCTGGCCTTCCTTGCGGAACAGTGCGCTCAACTCGGGCTTGGAAATCTCAAAGCCGGCACTGGCCAGGATGGCGTGCATATCGTCTTCCTTCAGCTCGAACGCCACGCGCAGCTTTTTCAGTACGGTGTTGTTCGATACCGGCCAGCTCACTTCCGGTAGCGGACGGTTCTCGTCCCGGCCGCGCTTGAAGATCACCAGTCCATCCAGAAAGTAGGCGAACAGGGCGTTGTCGCAATGGCGATAACCGTCTTCGTCATCTTTCTTCAGATAAGCCTGGATATCTTCTTTCTGCGCTTCATAGCCGGCGAGAGCAACAATCTCGACCAGTTTGGCGTCGCTGAGGTCGAGCATGTAGCGCACGCTGCGCAGTACATCATTGGAGAGCAAATCGGCATCCTTTTGGTAACGAAGGCGCGACGCGGAACTAGCCGGCCGCGCGAATGCCGTCATTTTGCCATTTTGGCCACGGCTTTGCCCGGTGGCGTTACCGACGGCGTCATCCGGCGGCATGATCGGGCGTCCGGTCGCTCGGGCCGGAACTCATCGTCCAGATGGGGCTAAATTTCTAATTTCCCTGGGTTTTTTACTGTTTTTGGCTTGCCTGGCCTCGCATCACAAGGCAAGATTCTGGTCTTTTTTCGGGCCGGGTTCTCATCCGGCATGTGTTGAACTGATGGCTTGCCCACCCATCGTGACCCGGTCACAAAGTGGCGAGACGTCTTAGACCTTCTAGCCCAGGGGGTATGGGATAAACATGACGAATCTGGCTACGGCTGCAGCCCTGCAGCTGGATATGACGACCCAACTGCCGGTGTCGTCCTACTTCGACGACGCCCTTTTCCAGTTAGAGCAGGAACGCCTGTTCGCCCGTGGCCCGAAATATATCGGCCACCAGTTGATGGTCCCTGAAGTCGGCGATTACCACGTACTGGAAATGAGCAGTGGTGCGCAGTACCTCAAACGCACCGACGCGGGGGTCAAATTGCTGTCCAATATCTGCCGGCATCGGCAGGCGACCATGCTGTCCGGTCGTGGCAGCGGAACGCATACGGTCTGCCCCTTGCATCGCTGGACTTACGATCAGCATGGCCAGTTGCTGGGTGCACCGCACTTTCCCGGTAATCCCTGCCTGCATCTGCCCGAAACCGGACTGGTGCAGTGGAACGGCTTGTTGTTCGAGAAAAATGGCCATGATATCGAGGCCGACCTCAAGGATTTGGGTGTCGCCAAGCATCTGGATTTTTCGAACTATGTTTTCCACAGCGTTCAGGTCGATGAGTACGAAGGGAACTGGAAAACCTTTATCGAGGTTTATCTCGAGGACTACCACGTCGAGCCCTTTCACCCCGGTCTGGGCAAGTTCGTGACTTGCGACGATCTGAAGTGGGAGTTCGGCGACTGGCACTCGGTGCAGACCGTCGGCGTCAATAACGCGCTCGCCAAGCCTGGCTCCAAGGTCTACCAGGAGTGGCACAAGCAGGTGCAGGCCTATTACGGCGACAAGGTGCCCGAGCACGGCGCGATCTGGCTGACCTACTACCCGAACGTGATGGTCGAGTGGTATCCGCACACGCTGGTGATTTCGACGTTGATCCCGACCGGGCCACGTCGTTACAAGAACGTGGTCGAGTTCTACTACCCGGAAGACATTGCCTGGTTCGAGCCCGAGTTCGTCGCTGCCGAGCAGGCTGCATATGCCGAGACCGCGGTCGAGGACATCGAGATCATCAATCGCATGGAAGCTGGGCGTACCGCGCTCTACAAGGCGGGTCGCAACGAAGTCGGCCCATACCAAAGTCCGATGGAAGACGGCATGCGCCATTTCCACCAGTTCATCCGTCGCGAATTGGGCGATGCAATCGGCACTTAGGATTTAGCCCAATAGCCATGATCAATTGCAAAGTTGATCATGGCTTTCAAACGCAAAGGCAGCCGCGGGCTGCCTTTCTTTTTTCAATCACCATAAGCCGATCAATGACCTCACCTCTTTGGCAGCGCCTGAAAAATTCCGGCCCATTCTGGATGGTGATCGCCTGCCTCAGCTTTGCCGTGATGGGGGTGTTCGTCAAACTGGGTAGTCACAGTTTCAGCACCGCGGAACTGGTGTTTTACCGTTGCTTTGCCGGTTTTGTCGGCATTTTGCTGATTGCTTTGCCGGCACGTAGTCCATTGCGGGTGTCCTGGCCTTTGCTGCAGGTTCATCTGGGGCGAAGCATCTCGGGTTTTTTATCGCTGATGCTGTATTTTTTCGCGATCAGCCGCTTGCCGCTATCAACAGCAGTGACGCTCAACTACACCTCGCCGCTGTTTCTGATGGTGGTCTCTACCTTGTGGTACCGGCAGTGGCCGATACGCCGGCAGGTGCTGGCTATCCTGTTTGGTTTCGTGGGCGTGATTTTGCTGCTGCGGCCGGCCCTGCATGACAATGAATGGCTGGCCGGCTTGCTGGGCCTCTGTTCGGGTCTGCTGGCCAGTATCGCCTATATGAATGTGCACGAGCTGGGGCGGCGCGGCGAGCCAGAGTGGCGCACGGTGTTCTACTTTTCGCTGGTCTCGTCAATCGGCGCTGGCGTCTGGATGGCGCTGCAGCCGGGGGCGCTGGCACCGCTGACCTTGGATAATCTGTGGGTCGTGCTCGGCATGGGGACCAGCGCCACGATTGCGCAACTGTCGATGACGCGCGCGTACAGCAAGGGCAAGTCGCTGGTGGTCGCCAGTTTGGCTTATCTGACGGTGGTGTTTTCCACCTTGTTTGGCGTGCTTTTATGGGGTGAGCACCTGCCGCCGTCAAGTTATCTGGCGATCGTGCTGATTGCCGCTTGCGGGGTCGTTTCTGCCCGTTTGGGGACACGGCCGCAACGGCCGGGTTAGCGGTATTTTGTCGTGCCCGACCATCCAGCTAGAATAGGGCTGAGCGGGGGGACGAATGCGCATACTAATTTCAAACGACGATGGTTATTTCGCACCGGGGCTGGCTGCACTGGCCGGCGTGCTGGTCGCCGCAAATCATGACGTCATGGTGTGCGCGCCAGAGCGTGATCGCAGTGGCGCGAGCAACTCGTTGACGCTGGATCGACCGCTGACCGTGCGTACCGCGCCTAACGGTTATCGCTACGTCAACGGTACGCCAACCGATTGTGTTCACCTTGCCGCTACCGGTTTGATGGATGCACTCCCGGATATGGTGGTCTCCGGCATCAATCACGGTGCCAATATGGGGGACGACACCATCTACTCGGGCACCGTCGCGGCAGCAACTGAAGGCTTTCTGCTGGGCGTGCCAGCGATGGCCATTTCGCTGGCATCCCGTAATCCGGTCCATTTTGAAACGGCCGCCCGGATCGCTGCGGAGTTGGTGGCGCGGGCCGTGCGCGAACCATTTCGCGGTGCCGTGCTGCTGAACGTCAATGTTCCTGACCTTCCCTACGAGGCACTGGCGGGAACAAAGGTCACGCGGCTTGGCCGGCGGCATCGTGCCGCGCCGGTCATCAAGGATGCCAATCCGCGCGGAGAGGCCATCTGGTGGGTCGGCCCACCGGGACATGCGGCCGACGCCGCAGAGGGTACTGACTTCCACGCTATCTCCCAAGGCCAGGTTTCGATTACGCCGTTGTCGATCGACCTCACCGCTTATCCCCAGATGGATTTCATCGAATCATGGCAGCGCGCATGAATTTCAACGCTTTTGATGGTGCCGGCATGACGTCGGCCCGCACCCGTGCCCGTATGATCGATCGCATCAAGCAGCTTGGTGTCGAGGATCAACGGGTGCTTGCCGTGATGAGTAATGTGCCAAGGCACGTCTTCGTTGACGAAGCCTTGTCGCACAAAGCATACGACGATACTGCGCTGCCGATCGGTCATGGCCAGACCATTTCCCAGCCCTATATCGTTGCGCGTATGACGGAGTTGGCACTTGGCGCCGCACAGCATGAAAAAGTGCTGGAAATCGGTACCGGCTGCGGTTATCAGGCCGCAGTCCTGTCGCAGCTATTCAAGACCGTCTATACCATTGAGCGGATAGGGCAGTTGAGTAAAAACGCCCGTGACCGGCTCAATCAGCTTGGCGTGCGCAATGTGCGGGTTCGGCATGGCGACGGTAGTGCCGGCATGCCGGATGCTGCGCCGTTCGATGTGATTCTGATTGCCGCCGCCGCGCCTATCGTGCCGGAGGACCTGATCGAGCAATTGCGGCTTGGCGGCAGACTGATTTTCCCTGTGGGGGATGAGGTCCAGGAGTTGCGCATGATCGAACGCCATGAGGATGGGGTCGTCGAAACGCGGCTTGAAAAAGTGCGGTTTGTACCGCTTTTGCCCGGTCTGGCCTGAGCATCTGCAGTGATTGCGCGTTGCCGCGCATCAGGCCATTATGCGCACAACCGGTCCATTTACGATTCGCTGTCGGTAACCGGTGTATCCGCTGGCAGCTAAACAAGGAGATCCTTTGTGAGTTGCAGGCCGCGCCTGATCGCCCCGACCGTTTTATTGCTGCTCGCCGCGTGCACCAGCACGCCGCGCCAGCCGGCGCCGATCGTTGATCATACCAATCCGACGCCTTTGCCGGCGACAACCCCCGCGCCCGTGGCTGTGGTGCCGCCGGGGCAATATATGGTCAAGCGGGGCGATACGCTCTATCGGATCGCACTTGATCATGGCTTGGGTTATCGCGACCTGGCCGGCTGGAACGGCCTTGCCGACTTCAATGACATCAAGGTTGGTCAAGTCCTGCGGCTGACCGCGCCAGTCGGCGCCGCCGTGGGTACGCCGGCCGGGGTCGAGGTTCGTCCCTTGGCCGACTCCGCACCGGTTGGCAGTGTCGCGCAGCCGGTTAAGTCCACGGCTAAGCCGGTGAGTACAGTCACCACAGCGTCGGCCGTTGCTGCCAAACCACAGACGGTTTCAGCGAGTAGTCCAGTTAAGACCACTTCATCTTCGGTCGCCTCTGCGCCAAAAAACACAGAAAAATCAACTGCCAAGCCTGCTTCTGGTGACGATGCCGAGGTGACAGACTGGATGGCGCCGACACCCGGCAAGCCAGGCAAAGGTTTTACCGAGGAAAATCGGGGCATTGATATTCCGGGAAGATTAGGACAATCTATCGTTGCGTCAGCGTCTGGAAAGGTTGTTTACGCGGGGTCTGGGCTTCGTGGGTATGGAAAGATGTTGATTGTTAAGCATAACAAGGAGTATTTGTCAGCTTATGCCCATAACAGCAAGCTGTTCGTCAAAGAGGGCGATAGCGTCAAGAAGGGCGAGAAAATTGCTGAAATGGGTAATACCGATACCGACCAGGTTAAGCTGCACTTTGAAATTCGCAGATATGGCAAACCGGTCGATCCCGTCAAATATATTCAGCTTGAATGACCGACTATGAACGATCAAATCGATATGCTGGAAAACGAACCGGGTCTCGATCAAAGCGACGAGACTGAACGGGAAGAGGCGGAAGAAGAAGCTGAGGCTGAGGAGGCCAGTGGCGGTGACGGAGCCGACCATACCAGCTACGAAAGCACTGGCGATGTCACGCAGATCTACCTGAACGAGATCGGTCGCAGCCCGCTGCTGAAGCCGGACCAGGAGCGGGAGCTGGCCCGACGGGTTGTCCAGGGCGATTTTGAAGCTCGCCAGAAAATGATCGAACACAACCTGCGCCTGGTGGTGAACATCGCCAAGCATTACATCAACCGCGGCATGACCCTGCTCGATCTGATCGAGGAAGGCAATATCGGTTTGATGCATGCGCTGGAGAAATTCGATCCCGAGCGCGGATTTCGCTTCTCGACCTATGCCACATGGTGGATCCGCCAAAGCATCGAGCGGGCCATCATGAATCAGTCGCGCACCATCCGCTTGCCGGTGCATGTCATCAAGGAACTCAACGTCTATCTGCGTGCGCAAAGGCACCTGGAGACTCACCTTGGTTACGAGCCGACTCTGGAAGATGTCGCGCATCTGGTTGGCAAGGATGTTGATGATGTTCGACGGATCATGGGGTTGAACGAGCGGGTTGCATCACTGGATGCGCCGCTGGATATCGATCCGATGCTGACGATCGGTGAATCCATTCCGGACGAGCAGAACGAAGGCCCGGAGATGATTCTGCAGAATGCCGAGATTCAGCGTTATGTGCGCGAATGGCTGCGGCAGCTCAATGAAAAACAGCGCATGGTCATTGAGCGGCGTTACGGTTTGAATGGCTACGAGATCTGCACACTGGAGGATCTGGCGGCAAGCTTGAGCCTGACACGCGAACGTGTGCGACAAATCCAGATCGAAGCGCTGGAACAGTTGCGCAGAATCCTGCGTCGCTACGGGGTATCTCGCGATGTACTGCTGTAAGTATCGTGCCCAATAAAAAGCCGGCCAATTGGCCGGCTTTTTATTGGGCTGAATGCGCGAACTTATCAAATGCCGCGTAGCAACTCGTTGATGCCGACCTTGCCGCGAGTCTTGGCATCAACCTTTTTGACGATCACGGCGCAGTATAGGCTGTACTTGCCGTCGGCCGACGGCAGGTTCCCTGACACGACAACCGAGCCTGCCGGGATGCGACCGTAGCTGACTTCGCCGGTTTCGCGGTCGTAAATCTTGGTGCTTTGGCCAATATAAACACCCATCGAAATCACTGCGCCTTCTTCAACGATCACGCCTTCGACAACTTCCGAGCGGGCACCGATAAAGCAGTTGTCTTCAATGATGGTCGGATTGGCTTGCAGCGGCTCAAGCACGCCGCCGATGCCAACACCGCCGGAGAGGTGAACATTTTTGCCGATCTGGGCGCACGAACCCACTGTGGCCCAAGTGTCGACCATGGTGCCTTCGTCGACGTAAGCGCCGATGTTGACGTAGGACGGCATCAGCACGGCGTTCTTGCCGACGAACGAGCCCTTGCGCGCGATCGCGTTAGGAACGACACGGAAACCACCTGCACGGAAGTCGGCCTCGGAGTAATCGGCAAACTTCGACGGTACTTTGTCGAAATACTGGGTGCAGCCGCCATCCATGGGTACGTTGTCGTTGATGCGGAACGACAGCAGTACGGCCTTTTTCAGCCACTGGTGGGTATGCCATGCGCCATCGATCTTTTCGGCAACGCGGAGCAGGCCCTTGTCGAGCTGGTTGATGACTTCGTTGACGGCATCTCGCAGTTCGGCAGTTGCTGATGCCGGGGTGATGTCTGCACGATTTTCAAATGCGGTTTCAATCACGGATTGCAGATTGTTCATGCTGTTTTCCTTGGTGGTTTACGAAGATTGGGTGAAGCGAGCGATGCGTTCGGCCGCTTCCAGGCATTCTTCCTGTGAGGCAACCAGGGCAATGCGGATATATCCCGCACCTGGGTTGACGCCGTGTGCATCTCTGGCCAGGAAGGATCCGGGCAGGACGGTTACATGTTCTTGTTGGTAAAGCCGCCGAGCAAAATCGGTATCGCTACCGGGCACTTTGGCCCAAAGGTAGAACGACGCATCCGGAACATCGACCTCGAGCGCCGTTTGGAGGCGGGGTGTTACGGCTTCAAACTTGGCGGCGTACAGGCGGCGATTCTCCTCGACGTGGGCCTCGTCATCCCACGCGACTGCGCTGGCGGCTTGAATCATGGGGCTCATCGCGCAGCCGTGATAAGTGCGGTAGAGCAGGAATTGCGCGAGCAGTCCGGCGTCGCCAGCGACGAAGCCCGAGCGCAGGCCCGGCACATTCGAGCGCTTTGAAAGCGACGAGAACATCACCAGATTCTTGTAGTCGCGACCGAGTTTTGCTGCCGCCTCAAGGCCGCCGAGCGGCTTTTCTTTGCCGAAGTAGATTTCCGAATAGCATTCGTCACTGGCGATCACAAAACCATAGCGATCCGACAGCGCGAACAGCTTCTCCCAGTCTGCGAGCGACGCTACCGCGCCGGTAGGGTTGCCAGGGGAACACACGAAAACCAGCTGGGTACGCGCCCAAATATCTTCGGGGACGGCGGCCCAATCGGGCTGGAAACGGGTTTCTGCGGTGCAGTTGACGTAGTAGGGCTCCGCCGCCGCGAGTAGCGCAGCACCCTCGTAAATTTGGTAAAAGGGGTTGGGCGAAAGCACAATCGGTTTTTTGCCGCCGCTGGTGTCGATGACGGTCTGGGCAAAGGCAAACAGGGCTTCGCGACTACCGTTAACGGGCAGAATCTCGGTCGCAGGATTCAGTGCCGAAATGCCGTAGCGGCGCCTTGCCCAGCGGCTGATCGCCGTACGCAAGGCATCGCTGCCTTGCGTTGCCGGATATGCGGACAGGCCGTCGAAATTGGCAATGAGCGCGTCTTTAACCAGCTGCGGTGTCGGGTGTTTGGGCTCGCCAATCGACAGATTGACGTGAGCAAGCGCCGGATTTGGCGTGATGCCGGCAAAGAGCTGCCGCAGCTTCTGGAACGGGTAGGGGTGTAACTGCGCGAGATGCGGTGACATGGCGGCAGGGATTAGGGAAAACGCTGAGTATAACCCGCCAGCCGGCCCCATCGCGCTCCGTCCTTAGCCGTCGCTGCGGGTCAGCTGCGCGAATTGTGCGTGTAGCTTGCGCACCTTGGGCAAGACCACCGCCATACAATAGGGCTGATTGGGATGCCGGTTAAAGTAATCGTTGTGCTCGGCTTCCGCGGCATAGAAGGTGGTCGCGTCTCTTGTCTCGGTCACGATCGGTGCCGAGAACTGGCCGCCAGCCGCCAGTTCGGCCAGCTTGGCCTGCAGCGATTGCCGCTGCGCTTCGTCGTGCACGAAAACGGCCGAACGATACTGGGTGCCGCTATCGTTGCCTTGCCGGTTCAGCGTGGTGGGGTCATGGGTTGCGAAAAATACATCAAGCAGTGTTTCGTAGTCGACTTGATCGGGGTCGTAGTCGATTTGAACGGCTTCAGCATGGCCCGTCGTTCCGCTGCAGATGCTGCGGTAGTCCGGATTAGGGGTGTGGCCGCCGATATAGCCAGAAACAACCCGTTTTACGCCGTTGATGCGCTGGAATACGGCTTCCAGACACCAAAAACAGCCACCCGCGAAAGTTGCGCGATCCATGTCGTTCCTCTGCTTTATTGGCGTGCGGTACGCAGATTGGACGGCTGCGGCGCGTTGAAGTTGCTGCGGTACGGATTGATGTCCAAGCCCCCCCTGCGGGTGTAACGCGCATAAACGGAGAGCTTGAGCGGTGCACAGCTGCGCATCAGGTCGACGAAAATGCGCTCGACGCACTGCTCGTGAAATTCGTTGTGATTGCGGAACGAAATCAGGTATCTGAGTAGTGATTCCCGGTTGATTGGCTGGCCGGTATAGCTGATCTGCACGCTGGCCCAGTCCGGTTGCCCAGTGACGAGGCAGTTGGATTTGAGCAGGTTCGAAACCAAGATTTCGTTGACCGGGCTATCTGCATCATCACAATGGAGTATGCCCGGTGCCGGGGTGTAGGTTTCGACGTCGATATCCAGATTGTCGATGCAATAGCCATCGAGTTCGGCCAGCTTTTGTTTGCCAAAAGCCGAGGTGTCAATCAGTTCGACATGCACGGTGGCGCCTGCGGCATCGCTGAGGTCATGGCGCAGCAATTCGGCCAAAGCCTCGGCGTTGGTGAGGCGAGTCTGGTTGAAGCTATTGAGGTATAGCTTGAACGACTTGGATTCGATGATGTTCGGACTGGAGGCGGGCACCTCGAACCTGGCCAGTGCCACCTGCGGTTTGCCACGCATGTTCAGCCACGACAGCTCATAGGCGTTCCAGATATCGACGCCCATAAACGGTAGCGTGCTGCCGAGGCCGATTTCCTCGCGCTTGCCGCTGCGCGGAATCGGGAATAGCAGGCTCGGGTCGTACTCGGCCGTGTAGCTGACGGCTTTGCCGAGCGGAGAGTGTTGTTCGTTGCTCATCGCAATCCAGAAGTCATCGGTTCAGGGCGGATTTTAGCGGTATTTACGTATCAGACCGACCATGATGCCAAAGATTTCCAGTCCTTCCTGCGGGCGGATCGGCGCATAGGCGGGATTGTGTGGCAGCAGCATATAGCCCTGTTTATCCCGCCCCAGTTCCTTGAGCGTGTACTCGCCATCGACTATCGCGATAACGATGTCGCCGACGCTGGCGGCATGGCGTTTTTCGACGATGGCAATGTCGCCGTCGTGAATGCCGGCATCGATCATCGAGTCGCCCTTGACCTTGACCATGATGGTGTTCGATGGCTTGGGGATCAGGTACTCATCAATAGTGAGCGATTCGCTCATCGCGTCGTTGGCGGCCGCGGGCATGCCGGCGGGGATCGGAAAATCCGCCAGTTCACGCTCGAAGAACCGCTTGGTCGGTGCCAGGCGCTTGTCCGGAGTCATATCAACGTAGCCGGCCAGCGTTAGTCGCTTGATCAATGCTGATACGGCTGATTTGGAGGCCATCCCGAGCATGTCACCAATGACGGCGTATGAAGGGATGCTGCGGTAATCGGCATAGTAGTCTTGCAGCTTGCCGAGGTATTCCTGGTCGCGATTTGGGTTGCCCATAGCCTGTACGATAGAGAACATTCGTTCCATTAGCGTAGTGAACGATCGTACGCGTGTCAATCCGCGTGCGGTCAATCTGTATCGGCAGGGTAAAATGCCGGAATTGTCTTGAGTTTTGATGCCGTGAAAATCTATCTCGCCCCGATGGAGGGGCTGCTCGACCATTTGTTGCGCGACATGCTGACCCGTACACCTGGGGTGGATATCTGCGTGACCGAGTTTGTCCGTGTCTCGGGTACCTTGCTGCCGAACCGAACGTTCCAGCGTATTGCGCCGGAGTTGCTGCACGGTAGCCGCACGCCGTCCGGCGTGCCGGTGCGGGTGCAGCTGTTGGGGTCGGATCCGGTGTGCCTGGCTGAGAATGCTGCGCGTTTGGCTGAACTGGCGCCAATGGCGATCGATTTGAATTTTGGGTGTCCGGCCAAGACGGTGAACCGCCATCGCGGTGGCGCGGTGTTGCTGGATGAGCCCGAATTGCTGCACGAGATCGTTTCGAGCGTACGCCGCGCGGTGCCGGCGCCAATGGCTGTTACTGCCAAAATGCGCCTTGGCTACAACGATCGCGAACGGATGCTCGATTGTGCGCATGCGCTGGGGAGCGCCGGTGCGGCCGAGCTGGTGGTGCACGCGCGCACCAAGGCCGATGGATACAAGCCGCCGGCGTACTGGCACGAGATCGGTCGGATTCGTGAGGCAGTATCGGTGCCGGTGATCGCCAACGGCGAGATCTGGACGGTCGACGATTATCACCGCTGTCGTGCCGAATCCGGTTGTGACGACGTGATGTTGGGGCGCGGCATCGTCGCCGATCCCGGTCTGGCTGCGCGGATCAAGGGCTTGCCGGCACCGGACTGGGAGGCACTGAAGCCTTTGCTATCGAGCTTCTGGGATAACGTGCTGGTGCATATTCTGCCCAAGTATCAGGCTGGGCGATTGAAGCAGTGGCTCAACTACCTGAAGCGGATTCATCCCGAGGCCGAAGCGGCGTTCGAGCACGTCAAAACCATCAAGGATGCCGAGGTAATCAGCGCCTGGCTGACCGACGGCTGCCCGATTCCGGTGCAGGATCGGGCGAGCCATTGAATCAATGCGGCTGCAGCTTCAGAACGGTATTTCCCTGCAGGGTTTCTTCCGCCTTGAGGCGCCACTGGCCGGCATCATCACCTAATTCCAGCTGCCAGCGATGCGACGGGAGTGGCTTGTCCAGCTGCGCGGCGTACAGCATCGGACCTTGCTCGACGAGCTTGAGCTGCTGATCGTGGCCGGCGATGGTCGGGTGGACGATTTTGAGAAACAGAGCCCCCTCGACTGGACGATTGAGCATGATGCGGATGGCTCGGCTGTCGTCGCTGATCATGATTTGCGCGCTCAGGCCCAGTTCACGTGCCTTGTCATCGCGCGCCAGCCGCTGATTGATCTCTTGGCCTTCCTTGTAATAGTCATCCGAAACCAGGCTATCTTCGCTTTTGAAGGCGATCACAAAGGTGGCAATGCCGGCAACGACAGCAATGGCCGGAAAGGCCATCAGAAACCAGGGCCAGGGCGATTTGTACCAAGGTGTTTGTGGTGGCGTGAAGGACTTGCTCATTACGGACCCTGCTTGTGTTCGTGACGTGATGGACAGCCGGGAGTCCTGAGGATTCCCGGCTATGCGGATTACTGACCGATGAATGTCGCTTTTTCCCGCGTGCTGATCTCGGGTTTATCGATCGCGGTAATGACGAAATGAATGTCGTGGCTGCCCTTGGTCGCGATCTGCGGATCGGCTTGCAGACGGATGCCTACGTCCTGTATTTCGGTCGGTGCGACATCGACCTCGCTGGGGCCGTCCATGATGACGCGCAGCCCGGGTAGCCCTTCGGCAGTGATCCGATAAACATGACGGGCTTCATCGGCGTTTTCGATCTGAACGCGATAATTGTTCTCCAGCCAGCCATCATCGGCTTCCCGCACCAGTGCAACGCGATCCCGGGCGATATTGACCTTGACCGGTTGGCGCAGCACCAGACTGGTGATCGTCGTCACCATGATGATGGCGAGCACGATGCCGTACATCAGGACGCGCGGGCGACCGATGCGCTTGAGCATCTGCCGTTCCGGGTAGTCGCCCTTAAGCGCGTTTTCCGATGTATAGCGGATCAGCCCGCGCGGGTAGTCCATCTTGTCCATGACGCTGTCGCAGGCGTCGATACAGGCGGCACAGCCGATGCATTCATACTGCAGTCCGTCGCGGATGTCGATGCCGACCGGGCAGACCTGCACGCACAGCGTGCAGTCGATGCAGTCACCCAGGCCTTCGGCCTTGTAATCGGCACCTTTTTTGCGACTGCCGCGTGCTTCGCCGCGCTTTTCGTCGTAGGACACGATCAGGGTATCGGCATCGAACATCGCACCCTGAAAGCGGGCATAGGGGCACATGTATTTGCAGACCTGTTCGCGCATCCAGCCAGCGTTACCGTAGGTGGCGAAGCCGTAGAACAGAATCCAGAACAGCTCCCAGCCGCCGAGGGCAAGGATCAGCATGTCGTGCCAGAGTGCACGAATGGGGGTGAAATAACCGACGAAAGTAAAGCCGGTCCACAGCGAGAGGACGATCCACGCGGTATGTTTGACCGTTTTTAGGCGCAGCTTGCGGGTATTGAGTGGGCCGTTGTCGAGTTTGATTCGTGAAGGGCGGTCACCTTCGACCCATTTCTCGATCCACAGGAACATTTCGGTGTAAATGGTTTGCGGGCAGGCGTATCCGCACCAGAGTCGCCCGCCGATGGTGGTCCAGGCAAACAGGCCGAACGCACACAGCAGCAGCAAGGCTGTCAGATAGATGAAGTCCTGCGGCAGAAACAGCAGGTTGAAGATGTAGAACTTGCGGGTGGAGAGGTCGAACAGCAACGCCTGGCGGCCATTGATCTGCAGCCACGGCACGGCATAGAAAAATAGCTGGGTCGCAACGACGAAGAAAATCCGCCAGTTGTTCCACAGTCCGGTCACCCAGCGCGGGTAAATCTTCCGGTGCGAGGTGTACAGATGAATCTGCTCGTACTCGCCGTCGTCCTTGACCACGGTAACGGGGATGTCCTGGAGTTTCTGTTTGCTCATCACGCCTTCCTACTGCTGTATCCGTGACGCATCGCAAACGGTTCTCGTTCTTGATCGGTGCATCAAGATGGTAAAACGGGCGGGGATAACCCGCCCGTTGCACATGCCGGAAGTTTTGCCGCTTATTTGGACGCGGTTTCCGGGTTGTTCGACAGACCATACACATAAGCCGCCAGCAGATGAACCTTGCTGTCGCCGAGGAAGTCCTTCCAAGGTGGCATGACGTTATTGCGACCGTTGGTGACCGTTTCGATGATGGTGGCTTCGGAGCCGCCATACAGCCAGGTTTTGTCGGTCAGGTTCGGCGCGCCGATGTCTTTGTTGCCCTTGCCGTCCGCGGCGTGACAGGCGACGCACACCTGCTGATAAGTCGACTGACCGCGCGAGGCGCGTAGCTCATTGTGCGGTTTGCCGGCAATCTGCATCACGTAGTTGGCGACGTCGCGAACCTTCTCTTCACCGAAGGCTGCACCAAATGCAGGCATCTGGCCGTGGCGACCCTTTTCGACCGTTTCAAGGATCTTCTCGGGCGTGCCGCCGTACAGCCAGTCGCTATCGGTCAGGTTCGGGAAGCCCTTGGCGCCGCGTGCGTCAGCGCCGTGGCACTGGATGCAGTAGGTGTAAAACAGGCGCTGGCCCATTTCACGCGCTTCCTTGTCTTGCGATACCTTGGTGATGGGCATGTTCAGGTATTTGTCGTAGATCGGGCCATATTTGGCGTCGGCCTTGGCGACTTCCTGCTTGAACTGTCCGGTCGAGGTCCAGCCTTTGGCATTGCCAAAGATCACGAGGCCAGGGTAGAGCGCAAGGTAGCCCACTGCGAAAACGATGGTCAGGATGAACAGCCACAGCCACCAGCCTGGTAGCGGATTGTTGTATTCCTGCAGATCGCCGTCCCACTTGTGATCGAGAACCGCGGCTTTTTCGCCTTTCTTGAGCTTGATCACCGCCTGGCTCTTGAGCAGGACGGCAAGCCAGATCAGCGACACGATCACGATCACGGCAATGAAAATGCCCCAAAAACCGCTATAGAAATCTGTCATCTCATTCTTCTCCGTACGGCAGATTTTCAGGCGCGCGTATCGTGCGGGGTGTCATCGTCGAGGAGCGGTGCTTGTGCCGCTTCATCGAAACCGGCGCGGCTCTTGCGGCTGTAAGCCCAGATGCAAATACCGATGAAACAGCAAAAACTGCCGACGGTGACCGAGATGCGAGCGAGGTCCTGAAAATCCATGATCCGTATTACCTTTTGTTCTTGAGTGCCAGGCCGAGACCTTGCAGATAGGCGATCAGCACATCCATCTCGGTCTTGCCTTCAACTTCCTTGGCTGCACCAGCGATGTCCGCATCGGTATAGGGCACGCCCACCTTGCGCAGTGCGCTCAGCTTGGCTGGCATCGTTTCTGCATCGGCCTTTTGTGCGGCCAACCACGAGAACGATGGCATTACCGATTCCGGCACCACGTCTTGCGGACGCATCAGATGGGCGCGATGCCATTCATCCGAGTAGCGACCACCCACGCGGGCCAGATCCGGACCGGTGCGCTTGGAGCCCCACAGGAAGGGGTGGTCGTATACCGACTCACCCGCCACCGAGTAGTGGCCGTAGCGCTCGGTTTCGGAGCGGAACGGACGGATCATCTGCGAGTGGCAGTTGTAACAGCCTTCACGGATGTAGATGTCGCGGCCGGCAAGCTGCACCGCGGTGTATGGCTTGACGCCCTCGATCGGTTTTGTCACCGATTTGGAGAACATCAGCGGCAGGATTTCCACCAGCATGGCGACGCTGATGGTGGCGATCGTCAGGACGATCAGCCAGCCCACGTTTTCTTCAATCAGCTTCTGAGCCTTATTCATTTTCTGTAGGTCCTCTTACAGCTCAGGCGTGCGCAGGCACGGCCGGGATCGGCGCGTTGACCGGCTTGCCGTCAAATACGGTGCGCAGCACGTTGTACATCATCAGGAACATGCCGGAGACGAAGCAGCAACCACCGATGAAACGGATGAAGTAATACGGATGGGTTGCCTTGACCGAATCGATGAACGAGTAGGTCAGCGTGCCATCCGGGTTCACCGCGCGCCACATCAGGCCTTGGGTTACACCGGCAATCCACATCGACGAGATGTAGAGCACGATGCCGAGCGTGGCGATCCAGAAGTGGGCTTCAATCAGCTTGACCGAATGCATCTGTTCACGGCCGAAGAGGCGCGGAATCAGGTAGTAGATCGAACCAATGGTGATCATCGCAACCCAGCCCAGCGCACCCGAGTGCACGTGGCCCACGGTCCAGTCTGTGTAGTGGCTCAGCGCGTTGACGGTCTTGATCGCCATCATCGGGCCTTCGAACGTCGACATGCCGTAGAACGACAGTGCGGTCACCAGGAACTTGAGGATCGGATCGGTACGCAGCTTATGCCAGGCACCCGACAGTGTCATGATGCCGTTGATCATGCCGCCCCAGCTTGGCGCCAGCAGAATCAGCGAGAACACCATGCCCAGCGACTGAGTCCAGTCCGGCAGTGCGGTGTAATGCAGATGATGAGGGCCGGCCCACATATAGGTGAAGATCAGCGCCCAGAAGTGCACGACCGACAGGCGATATGAATACACCGGGCGGCCAGCCTGCTTCGGTACGAAGTAATACATCATGCCGAGGAAGCCGGCGGTCAGGAAAAAGCCGACCGCGTTATGGCCGTACCACCACTGCACCATCGCATCGACGGCGCCGGAGTAAGCCGAATACGACTTCCACATTGAGACCGGGATAAAGGCACTGTTGATGATGTGCAGCAGCGCAACGGCGAGGATGAACGCGCCGTAGAACCAGTTTGCCACGTAGATATGCTTGACCTTGCGCTTGGCGATGGTGCCGAAGAACACCACGGCATAGGCGACCCAGACAATGGCGAGCAGAATCTTGATCGGCCATTCCATCTCGGCATATTCCTTGCTAAAGGTCATGCCAAGTGGGTAGGTGATGACGCAAGAAATAATGACCAGCTGGTAACCCCAGAAGGTAAACGCGGCAAGGCGGTCGGAGAACAGGCGCGCGTTACAGGTGCGCTGGACGACGTAATAGCTGGTCGCAATCAGGCCGCAGCCGCCGAACGCGAAAATCACCGCGCTGGTGTGCAGGGCGCGCAGGCGACCGAAGTGGAAATATTGGCCCAGATTGAGTTCCGGCCAGACGAGTTGCGAGGCGATGAACACCCCGAGCAGCATGCCGACAATGCCCCAGACGACTGTCATGATGGCGAATTGCCGAACCACTTTATAGTTATATGTGGCTTGGTTTTCCATGGGAGCGCTCCGAATGTTCTCCAAGAACGGCGAGTTTTAAAATTTTTTATTCGAACGCAATGTTTTCTCTGGCGAGAGAACAAGTGCCGGGTGATGAAGGCACTTTGCGCAATTTACCGGCGCGACTATAGCGAGGCAGGCACTAGTTCAACCTTGATATAAATCAAGCCGGTCGACGACCAACGTGCATTTTACCGTGCCATACGTCCTTCAGTCAGTTGTTTTTTTCCCTTCGGGCCTCATTTGCGGGTGGTTGCTGCTCTGATCGATCATCGTCTTGCAAGATTCGATGGGCCGGCCCTTCCAGATCATCGAATTGCCCGCCGCGAATGGCATTCCAGAACAGAGCCCCAATCACGATGACCAACAGCACCGATAGCGGAATCAGCAGGTATAGGCTCTCCATCATTTACTCCATGGGCTGCGCGCCAGCCGCAAAGCGTTGAGGACGACCAGCAGCGAGCTTGCCGCCATGCCGACGCTGGCCAGCCACGGCGTGACCCAGCCGGCAACCGCGATCGGCAATGCAACCAGGTTGTAGATCAGCGCCCAAGCAAGGTTCTGCCGCACAATCTGCCGGGTGCGGCGGGCAAAGCCGATCGCCTCGGGGACGCGCTGCAGGCGGTTTTCCAGCAGGATGGCATCGCCGGCGCTGTGTGCGACATCGGTGCCGGCACCCATGGCGATCGAGACGTCGGCTGCGGCGAGCACCGGCGCGTCGTTGACACCATCGCCGATCATCAGCACGCGAGCCCCACCGGCCTGCAGCCGTCGCAGGTAATCGAGTTTTCCTTCCGGCGTAGCCCTGGCTTGCCAGTGGTCGATGCCGAAGCGTTGCGCCAGCCCGCCGGCGGCGATGGTCGAATCGCCGCTGAGCAGGTGCGTGCGCAGACCGCGGTGCTTGAGTGTGGCGATTGTCGTGCCGGCGTCGTGGCGCGGCGAGTCGGCAAGAATGAACCAGGCCAGCCATTCGTTTTCTGAGACCAGCGCCACCAGCGTACCTCCCATTTCGTCCGGCAAATCGGGCTGCTTGGTACGGCAGAACTGCGCTACGAAATCGGGCCGGCCGATGGCGTACGGTATGCCATCGATATGACCGCTCAATCCGCCGCCCGGGTGGTTGATGATATTGCTCGCGGTCGGGTGTTCGCTGGCGGCGAAGGCGCGCGCTAGCGGGTGTTCGGAGTGGGCTTCCAGTGCCGTGGCAAGAGCGACCAAGGTGTTCTCGCCTTGCTTGGCGAGCGGAATCACCATTTCGATCCGGGGCTCGCCCAGCGTCAGTGTGCCGGTCTTGTCAAAAACGACGTCGGTGACGTTGGCCAGGGTTTCAAGTGCGTGGCCGCGACTGACCAAAACCCCGCGCCGTGCCAGCGCGCCGGTGGCGGCTGTTAATGCGACCGGCGTCGCCAACCCGAGCGCGCAGGGGCAGGAGATCACCAGTACCGCAACGGCGATCGGCAGGGCGTGAATGGGGTCGTGAAAATGCCAGAAGACCCAGGTGAGCGCGGCGATCACGAGTAATGCGGCCACGAAGGCGCCTGAGACGCGATCCGCGAGCAGGGCAAGCCGGGGCTTTTCGGCCAGCGCCCGATCCAGCAAGCGCACGATGCCGGCCAGGCGGCTTTCTTCGCCTATGCGTTCGACCGTGGCGATCAAGGGAGAATCCAGGTTGATCGTGCCGCCGATGAGGGCGTCGCCTTGACGTTTTTCGACAGGCAGGCTTTCGCCGGTCAGCATGGCTTCGTTAAGTTGTGATTGGCCTTCGACGACCCGGGCGTCGGCGGGCACCGCTTCGCCGGGCTTGATGAGGAGTACGTCGCCGACCGCCAGGCGGGCCACTGCAGCTTCGTGCACGCTGCGATCGTGCGGATAGTCGGCGAGTCGATGCGCGAATGCAGGAATCAAGGCCGCCAGCTGTTCCAGCGCCGCGCCGGCCTTGGCGCGTGCTTGCGATTCGAGGTAACGGCCGGTGAGCAGCAAAAAGACGAACATCGATACCGAATCGAAATACACCTCGCCGTGATCGGTAATCAGCGCGTAGACGCTGGCGAAGAAGGCCGACAACACACCGAGCGTAACCGGCAAGTCCATGCCGGTGCGGCGGCGCTTCAGGTCTCGCCACGCCGATACGTAAAATGGCCAGCTTGAATACGCGACGACCGGCAGCGTCAGCACCAGACTGGCCCAGTTCATCAGCTTGAGCCAAACGGGTTCGATCTCGCCGGTCGGTGCCAGGTAGACCGGCACGGCGAACATCATCACCTGCATCATCGACAGCCCGGCGACCCAGAGCCGGAACAGCGCCGATTTGCGCGCCTTGGCCTGCGCGGCTTCCTGTCGGGCCCGGTCGTACGGCAGCGCGCGGTAACCGATCGCGGCAACCGCCTCAAGTACGGCCGACAGGCTGGTTTGCGCCGGGTTCCAGCGTACGCGGGCACGATGGCTGGTGTAGTTGATCGATACGTCGCTGACGCCCGGTACGCGGGCGATTTGCCGTTCATTAAGCCAAATGCATGCGGCACAGGTGATGCCTTCGATCATCAGTGCCGCATCGCGCAGCTCGCCATCGGTGGCGACAAAGCCGGCTTGCAGTTGCGGATCGTCGTAGAGCTTGAGCTGTTCGCGCAAGGCCTGCGGCAATGGTTCGGCGCGATCGGCCGGCGCTTCGCGTCGCTCGTAATAGGCGTCGAGCCCCGCGTCGATAATGCTCTGCGCTACCGCTTGGCAGCCGGCGCAGCAGGCCGGCTCGCTACGTTGGCGGTAGTGGATGGAGAAACAGGTGCCATCGGGTACGGATTCGCCACAATGGAAGCAGCAAAGATCGACGGGCGAGGAAACGGCATTCATGGCGCGCATTTTACCCGAATGGATGACCCCGGTCGGACTTGTGTGTCCGGATGGCCGGAAAGCAAAACGCCCCGGCGGAACGGGGCGTTCTTGATTGCACGTGGGCGGTCAAGCCAGCCCTTTGGGGAGGGAAAACACGACGTTTTCCTCGATGCCGTCCATCGGCGAAACCGATTCGGCGCCAAAGTCACCAATGCGCGTGATCACGCGCTGCACCAGTACATCCGGTGCCGATGCGCCGGCAGTAACACCGACGCGGGCGCCCTCGGCGAACCATTCGGGCTTGAGCTCGGTTTCGTTGTCGACCATGTACGAGTCGATGCCGAGGCTGGTGCCGACTTCGCGCAGCCGGGTCGAGTTCGAGCTGTTCGGCGAGCCAACCACCACCAGCACGTCGACATCACGCGCCAGCTGCTTCACCGCATCCTGGCGGTTTTGTGTGGCGTAGCAGATGTCGTCCTTCTTGGGGCCGACGATGTCGGGGAAGCGGGTGCGCAAGGCGTTGACCACGCGCTGGGCATCGTCGACCGAGAGCGTGGTTTGCGTCACGTAGGCGAGCTTGGCGCCTTCGTTGACGACCATTGTCGGTACATGCTCGGCTTCTTCGACCAAGTACATGCCCCCATCGGCCTGCCCCATGGTGCCTTCGACTTCGGGGTGGCCCTTGTGGCCGATCATGATGATCTCGAAGCCTTGCTGGCGCAGCCGCTTCACTTCCAGGTGCACCTTGGTTACCAGCGGGCAGGTGGCGTCGAACACGTTCAAGCCGCGCGCTTCGGCTTCGACACGCACCGCCTGCGAGACGCCGTGCGCCGAGAAAATCACCGTGTTGCCGGCAGGCACTTCGGCCAGCTCTTCGACGAAGATCGCGCCCTTGGCCTTCAGGTCTTCGATCACGAACTTGTTGTGCACGACTTCGTGGCGCACGTAGATCGGCGCGCCATATTTTTCCAGCGCCTTCTCGACGATGGCGATCGCCCGGTCAACACCGGCGCAGAAGCCGCGCGGCTGCGCGAGGATGATCTGCATGCTCATGCCGTTTCCTTTTTGCGGAAGCTGTCCCACACCATCAGCGCCGCGCCGACGCAAATGGCCGAGTCGGCGATATTGAAGGCCGGGTAGTACCAGTTCTGATAGTAAAACTGGATGAAATCGATGACGTGACCGAACAGCACCCGGTCGATCACGTTGCCCAGTGCGCCACCCATGATCAGCGACAGCGCCAGCGAGAACAGCTTCTGGTCGTGATGCTTGCGCAGTGTCAGCACGATAAACACCGACACGCCGAGCGCCAGCACGGTAAAGAAGTGGCGCTGCCAGCCGCCGGCATCGGCAAGGAAAGAAAATGCCGCGCCGGGATTGTACGCCAGGGTCAGGTTGAAAAAGCCCGGAATGACCGGCAGCACGTCGCCGTAGCTGAACGCCGCTTCGGCGGCGTGCTTGCTTGCCTGATCAAGCACGATCACCACAATCGCCAGGGCGATCCATTGCCAGAACCGCTTAGGCATGGACGCGCGCCTCGCCTGCACCGTGCAGGTTGTCGTCGCAACGCGCGCACAGGCCCGGATGACCGGCAACGGTGCCGACGCTGGCGACGTAATGCCAGCAACGATCGCACTTGGTGTAGACCGATGGCGTCACCGCAACGGCGGTTTCATTACCTTGCTTGAGCACGGCTTTCGAGGTGATCAGCACGAAGCGCAGTTCGTCACCGAGGCTGGCGAGCACGGCATGGGCATCCGCTCCCACGGTGAGCTCGACTTCGGCCTGCAGACTGGAACCCAGCTTGCCGTCGGCGCGCAGCACTTCAATGTCCTTCTGCGCGGCGGTGCGCACCTCACGGATCAAGGCGAAGCGAGCCGACAATTCTGCGGCATCGGCGATGGCCGGGATCTTGTGCCAGGTCGCCAGGAAGACGCTGTCGTCGCTGCCGTTGAGTACTTCCCATGCCTCGTGCGCGGTAAACGACAGGATCGGCGACAGGATGCGCACCAGCGACTGTGTGATGTGCCACAGCGCGGTTTGCGCCGAGCGACGAATCGCCGAGTCGGCCTTGGTGGTGTAGAGCCGGTCCTTGATGATATCGAGATGGAAGGAACCGAGTTCTTCCGAGCAGTAGCGGTGGATTTCCTGCACCGCCGAATGGAACTCGTAGCGATCGAACAGCGCGGTAACGCGCTGCTGGAATGCATCGAGTTCGACCAGTGCGTAGCGATCCAGCGTCAGCAGTTGCTCGGCCGGTATCAGCTGATCTGCCTTGAAATCGGACAAGTTGGCGAGCAGGAAGCGCAGCGTGTTGCGGATGCGGCGATACGAGTCGGTGGTGCGCTTGAGGATCTCCTGCGACAGCGACATTTCGCCCGAGTAATCGGCGCTGGCGACCCACAGGCGCAGCATGTCGGCGCCGATGCTGTTGAAGATTTCCTGCGGTTCGATGCCGTTGCCCTTGGACTTCGACATCTTGTGACCCTTGTCGTCGACGGTGAAGCCGTGGGTCAGCAGTTGTTTGTACGGTGCGCGGCCTTCGGTGGCGCAGCCGGTGAGCAGGGACGACTGGAACCAGCCGCGGTGCTGATCGGAGCCTTCCAGGTACAGATCGGCCGGCCAAGCGAGGTCTTCGCGCTGTTTCAGTACCGCGTAGTGGGTCGAGCCCGAATCGAACCAGACGTCGAGCGTGTCTTTCAGCTTGTCATACTGAGCGGCTTCGGCGCCGAGCAGCTCTTCGGCCTCAAGCTTGAACCAGGCCTCGATGCCTTCGTTCTCGATGCGCTTGGCGACGATCTCCAGCAACTCGCCGCTGCGTGGATGCAGGTCACCGGTTTCCTTGTGTACGAAGAAGGTCATCGGTACGCCCCAGTTGCGCTGACGCGAGATGCACCAGTCCGGGCGGTTGCCGATCATCGACTCAAGACGTGCGCGACCCCAGGTCGGGAAAAACTCGGTGTCGTCGACGGCCTTGTTGGCAAGCTGGCGCAGCGTGGTGCCGTTGACCGCCTTTTCCATCGCGATAAACCACTGGGTGGTGGCGCGGAAAATGATCGGTGTCTTGTGGCGCCAGCAGTGCGGGTAGCTGTGCTTGAGCTTTTCGCTGGCGAACAATGCTTCATGTGCGGCGAGGGTTTCGATCACCAGCGGGTTGGCTTCCCACACGGTCTTGCCCGGCGCGAACGGTGCGCTGGCGATGTAGCGGCCGTCGCCACCAACCGGATTATCAACCGGCAGCTTGTAATGCAGGCCAACCAGGTAGTCGTCGAGGCCGTGTGCCGGCGCGGTGTGAACCAAGCCAGTGCCCGCTTCGGTGGTGACGTGCTCGCCCAGAATCACCGGTACCTGGCGATCGAGGAAGGGGTGTTGCAGCTGCAACAGATTCAAGCGCGAGCCATGGACCTTGGCGATCACTTCAGCGGCTTCGATGCCGTAGCGCTTCAGTGCCGATTCGGCCAGATCGGCGGCCAACACCAGCAAGCCCTTGGGCGTGGCGATCAGGTCGTAGTTCAGCTCCGGGTGGACGCACACGGCCTGGTTGGCCGGCAGCGTCCACGGCGTCGTGGTCCAGATGGGCGCGTAGGCTGGCTGGTCCTGCAGGTTCACGCCGCCAAAGGCTTGCGACAGCGCCGCTGTGTCGACAAAACGGAAGCCGACGTCGATGGCCGGCGACACCTTGTCTTCATATTCAACTTCAGCCTCTGCCAGCGCAGAGCCACAATCGACGCACCAGTGCACCGGCTTCTGACCTTTGACGATGAAGTCATTGGCGTGGATTTTGCCAAGCGTGCGAACGATATCGGCTTCGGTCTTGAACGCCATTGTCTGGTACGGGTTGGCCCAGTCACCCCAGACGCCGAGGCGGATAAAGCCTTCTTTCTGGATCTCGATCTGCTTGGCCGCGTAGTCGCGGCACAGTTCACGCACAAAGGCGGCCGGCAGATGGGTTTCCTGGTCGGAAAGCCCGGCTTCCTTGCGATAGGCAACGATGCGGGCGTGGATGTCCGGGTTGGCTTTGACGGCTTTGGCGTCGTTCTTGGAGATTTTTTCGATCTGGTGCTCGATCGGCAGGCCGTGACAATCCCAGCCCGGCACATAGGGCGCATCGAAGCCGGCGAGCGACTTCGACTTGATGATGATGTCCTTGAGCGTCTTGTTCACCGCGTGGCCGAGGTGAATCTCGCCGTTCGCGTACGGCGGGCCATCGTGCAGGATGAACTTCGGACGGTTTTCCTGCTTGGCGCGTTCGCGCAGCTTTTTATACAGCTGTTGGTCTTGCCACTGCTTCAGGAAGCCCGGTTCGCGCTTGGCGAGGTCGCCGCGCATCGGGAACGGGGTGTCCAGTAGGTTGACCGGGTATTTGTTCGACGCTTTTTCGCTCATGGTTTCTCTCAGTGTTGGGCACGTGTCGCGAACCAGTCGCGGGCTTGGTCACAATCTTTGTGGATCTGGGCGATCAAGGGTTCCAGACCCGAATACTTTTCTTCGTCGCGCAGCTTGGCGAGGAAATCCACCCGCAGGTGCTCGCCGTAAATCTCGCGCTGAAAATCGAATAAATGCACTTCCAGCACCGGCGCCGCATTGGCGCCCTTGACCGTCGGGCGCACGCCCAGGCTGGCGACGCCTTGCCACGGCTTTTCCAGTCCGTGTGCTTCAACGATGAATACACCCATCATGGGCGGTTTGTTGTGACGCAACTGGATATTGGCGGTCGGAAAGCCCAGTTGCCGGCCCAGCTTGTCGCCGCCGACCACTCTGCCGGAAATCGAATACGGCCGCCCCAGCAGGGCTGCGGCGTGATCCATATTGCCGTCGGCGAGTGCTGCGCGCACAGCGGTCGACGACACGCGCTCGCCGGCATGAATGATCGTCGGTAGCGCGTGCGCCTCAAAGGCGCTTGATGCCGCCAGCAGTGCGATATTGCCGGCCCGTTTGGCGCCAAAGCAGAAGTCGTCGCCGACGATGACATAGCGGGCGTTCAAGCGTTTGGCGATGATTTCATCGCGAAACGCGCTGGCGTCATAGCCGGCGAAGCGACGGTCGAAACGCTGCACGATCAGATAATCGATGCCTTCGGCGGCCAGCAGCTCGGCCTTTTCTCGAAAGCTGGTCAGCCGTGCCGGTGCGGCATCCGGGGCAAACAACTCGCGTGGATGCGGCTCGAACGTCAGCACGGCCGTGGCGAGCTTGCGCCCGGTTGCGACGGTGCGCACCTTGGCAATCATGGCTTGATGCCCAAGGTGCAGGCCGTCGAAATTGCCGATGGTCAGCGCACAGGGCGGAAGATTGGCGGCGGCTATGCCGCGGATGACTTGCATGATCGGCAATGGCAATCGGTTGCAAAACCATAGATTTTAACGGTTAAGCGGCTGCTTGTCAGGCGCGGCTGCGTCGATGTTTTGCACACGCTTGGCGAACTCTTTTTCTATATTGAAAGGAATTTGTCAGGGGTCGGCGATGAACGAGATTTATCTGCTTGGTTTGCATCTGCTGCCGCTATTGATTGCCGCCCTGGCGATTCATGGTGGGCTACATTGGCTCGAACGTGTCGCGGGCACGACGGAGCGGCGGCAATCCCGCTTTGTGTTTGCCGGTGCACTAGCGATCGGCGGTGGTTTCTGGCTGGCCAGGCTGGCGTGGTTGCTCGCCGCGAGCCCGCAGCGCCTCGGACAATTGCCGCTCCTTCCCGCGTTGTGCTCACTGGGCGTGTTGCTGGCGGGCGTCACTATCGTGCTGCGGATATTGCTCAAACACCGCTTGCGCCTGGTGGGTTGGGCCGCGCTCGTGCTGGCTTTGACCGGGGTGTTGGCGCTGGCCGACTGGTTGGTCGGCGTGGGTGTAGATGCTCAGGCGCCTTGGGGTTGGCCTTGGGCGATAAAGTTTGCGTTGCTGTCGGTTGCTGCGATCGTGACCATGTGGAGCTGCAATTTCTGCCTTGCAGGCTCGGCCTTGCCGTGGCGGAGAATGACGTTGACGCTGGTCTTCGCACTGGCCGTTGCTGGCATGGGTTTCGTGCCGCTTCTGCCGGGAGCCGCAGACGAGGGGGCTGCGATCGATGGTGGCGGGCTGATGACGCTGGCCCTGTTGAGCTTGCCACTGGCCGCGTACATCGTCTTGTCCCCGCCGTTGGCGGAGTTGCTCAAAATCGACTTGGCGGGCGAGGTGCCGGCTACAGGCAGTCCGCGTCACGGGTGGATCGCGTTTGTGCTGCTGCTTGGCGCTATGGCCTTGGTGGGTGTGTGGACCGTGGCCCAGCATCGCAAGGCCCTGCAAATCAGTGCGCCGCAACACGGTGTACTGATTGGCGAAATCGAGCATTTGCAGGCATTGCGTCAGGATCTGGCCGACGTCAACTCGGTGTCTGCCTGGCAGGGTGCCGCAGGTGAAAAACTGCGGCAAAGCTGGCTGGCATGGCAACGCAACGGTGGCGCCGGCGCTGCTGTCGCCGTGCGCAATGCCGAACTGGTGGTGCTGCCTTTACGACTAGATGAGGCTGCGGCGGGGCGAAGTTCGCCGGTCACATTTCAAGCCGCGCGGGATCGGCTTTTTCAATCCATTGACGTTCGGCAGCAGGGCTTGGTCCAGCAACTGAAGCAGGTGCGTCAGGCGATTGGTCGTACTGGCGCGGCAGCTCAGGCCACTGGCGTGGCGTTGCTGTTGACGACGGCTCTGCTGATCGTTGGCGCGTTCTGCCTGGTCGCGCATCTTGCGCGAGGCACCCGGCGCGCCTGGCTGGAGCAGGCACGCTTGCATGCGGATTTGATCGAGCGGGATACAGTCAGCGATGTGCTACAGCACAGCAATGAGTCGCTGGAGGGTAGGCTGGACGCGCTGCGGCGTCATTTGCAGGACGTATCCCTGCAGCGTGAACTCGGGAGGATGCTCGATTGCTGCCAGACGTTTGATGAGGCGCGCGACATCATTCGCTCTTCAATGGCGCGCCTGTTCCCGGAGAGTGCCGGTCAGCTGTTCATCGATAATCCGGCAACCGCGCAGATGGAAGAGGCGTGCCGCTGGGGTGAGTTGCCGAGAACGCAAACAGTTATGACACCAGACGATTGTTGGGGCGTGAGACTGGGGCAGCCGCACTGGGTGCAAACACCGCAAAACGGGCCGCGCTGCAAGCATGTGCCCATTGCGCCGGCCCGACAAAGCCTGTGCATTCCGATGACCGCACAGGGGCGCAATCAGGGAATGCTGACGCTATTGGGATCGCTTTCACATTCGGATTGCCAGTTCAGTGATGTGGAACATCAACTGGCCTTGTCGGTCGCCGAGCAAATATCCATCGCGATAGCCAACCTGCATCTGCGTGAAACGCTGAAACTGCAGTCGATCTCTGATCCGTTAACCGGGCTGTTCAATCGCAGGTATCTGGAAGAATGCCTGCGGCGTGAGCTTGCCCGGGCCAAGCGCAGTCATGGCACGCTGGGCGTTGCCATGATCGATATTGATCATTTCAAGCGCTACAACGACACCTATGGTCATGAGGCTGGTGATGCCGTGCTGCGTGCACTGGCTCAGTGCCTCCTCAATCTGGGGCGGGCGGACGATGTGGTGTGCCGATTTGGCGGTGAGGAATTTACCGTATTGTTGCCGGGCATCGATCACGAAGGCTTGACCGACTGGGGCGAGCGCTTGATGAGTGCCGTACGGCTTCTGGCGGTGGATTTTCACGGTCAACGGCTGATCGGCATCACGATTTCGATTGGCGCAGTGCTATCCATCAGCGCCGATGCGGAAACCGACCCTCCGCTGGAGCGGGCAGATGCCGCGCTGTATGCCGCCAAGCGGGAAGGGAGGAATCGGCTGCGCTGGTGGACCGCGGCGGATCCTACCCGTGCCGAGGCCGAGTCTACGCCGTCGGCGGCACAGCTACAGCCGGCCGACTGAACCGAACCAATCAGGGCGTGGCGTTGACCGAACCATCGGCCATGGCCGTGCCCTGAACGATTTGATTGCCAAGCAAGCGAACCCGCACCAGTTGGCCCTCGGTGGCGTTGTTCAGGGCGGCGCCTTCGTTGCTGACATCAATACCATTCATGCGAACGGTGAGTTTTACCCGTTGCCCCTGGCGAATTACGATCGCTGCGCGAAGCATTTCGGCGCGAAGCAGCGCCCCGCTCGCAAGCGCGGTGCCAAGGGTACGACCGAGCGCCTGAGAGGGGTCGAGCACAATGCTGCCGGGTAATTGCCCGAGGTTGCCCTGCTGTAGCTGGATGTCGGCGGCGCTCAGCACCTGGCCGGCCGGAAGGGGCCGCGCGGCGACGTAATAACTGACGTTTTGGTTGATCTGTACCGGCAGATTAATCGCCCAGCTGGCGCCCTCAACACAGCGAACCCGTACATGGGTATTGCCGATCAGTCTGGCACCTGGCGCCAGCTGGATATCCCTGCGTGCACAAGCAGCCAGCCGAAGCCGGCTGTCAAATTCGCCCACCGTGATCGTGGCCGGTGCCGCCGAGGTGCTGAGCTGCTGCTGCACCCAGCCCTCCACTTCTCGGCGCAAAGTGTCGTTATTCTGAGGGGCCGCCAGTGCGCATGCGCTGCTGATGGCGATAAGGGCTGGGAAGATGAATCGCATCGGGACATTATAACGGTCTGTTGTGATTGCGCCTCATTGGCGCCCATCGTGCTGGCCGGTCATGGAATCGTCATTTCCAGACGTTAGCGTCTGCGCTTTTCTGGAAAGAGAACGAGCGACGATGAAACAACGTATCCCGACCCTGATATTAACCGCCCTGGTCTCGGCCGGGCTTTCCGCATGCGGAGGGGGTGACGACAATGCGGTTGCAGTCACGCCAACGCCGACCCCCATTCCTGCGCCAAGTCCGACCCCGACTCCCGTTGGCAGTAAGACCGGCCAGTTTTACGATGCTCAGGTCGCCGGACTGGAATACGTAACCAGCTCCGATGCCACCCAGCAGCTCACCGATGCGAGCGGCACCTTCAGTTATCGGGATGGTGATACGGTAACGTTCAGCGTTGGAGGCATTGTGATCGGACAGTCCAAGGGGAAATCCAAGGTGACGCTCGCCGATTTCGACCCGGCCAATCCGCTCTCGGACAAGGTCATTGCCCGCGCCCGCCTGCTGCAGACGCTGGACGCCGACCAGAACCCTGATAACGGCATTGCCATCGAGGCCGCAAGCCGCGCAGCACTCAAGGGGAAGACGTTGCCGCTGGATAATATGCAAGCCTTCGATGCTGTGGCCAGCGGCGTGCTCGGCAAGACGCCCGTCAGCGTGGCCAGTACGCGTGAACATTTTGAATCGACGCTGGCCATGCTCGGCGCTACGGCAACGACCAAGGTAGATGCTTCGGGCGTGACGCTGGAAATCAGCAAATACCGCGTGCAAGTGCCGGAAAAATTCAATGTGCCGTATCCGGGGAGCGATGCTGGCATCAAGGCCGCTTTTCCGCAGGGCTTCCCGCTGTCGATCGGCTCCAGTCTCGCCTACAAGGGCAAGGACGCGGACGGCAGCCTGCTGTTCTACATCCTGACCGACCGTGGCCCGAACGGCGACTCGCCGGATCAGGCGGATGGCAAAAAGAGCAAGGTATTCCCCGCCCCGGGCTTCAACCCGAAAATCGGCCTGATGCGGCTGAAGGGGGGCGTGGCCACGGTGGAGTCGACCACCGACTTGAAAGACGTCGACGGCAGCAAGATGAGCGGCCTGCCGATCCCGGCTGAGATGGTCGGAGCGACCAACGAGGTGGCGTTGAGCGAATCGCTGAGCAAGCTTGCCGTTGCAAATGATATCCACGGCATCGATCCGGAAGGGCTTTCGCTCGACCAAGGTGGCAAGCTATGGCTGACCGACGAGTACAGCCCGTACCTCGCCCAGCTCGACCCGGCAACCGGCCGGTTGCTGAGAAAACTGGCGCCGGGCGCGGGCTTGCCGGAAATCATCAAGAACCGCCAAGCCAATCGCGGTTTCGAAGGTGTTGCGGTTACGCCGTCCGGCAAGGTCGTCGCGATGGTGCAATCCATTCTGTCGCTGCCTGACGCCCCCGACAGTAACAACAAGGTGCAAAAAACCAGCAAATCTCCGGTGATCCGTTTGGTCGAATATGATCCGGCGACCGGTGCCACCCGCATGCTCGCATACCCGTTCGATACCGCCCTGTACGGCAAGGCCAAAGACGCCAAACTCGGCGATCTGATCGCATTGTCGGATACCAAATTCCTGCTGATCGAGCAGGGTGAGCAGAAGGACGGCATTGTCCACAACATGCTGGTGCTGATTGATATTTCCGCAGCGACCGACCTGACCGGCAAGAAGATCAATAGCCTTGACGTCGAGTACCAGAGCGATCTGGCCGTGATCAAAGCGGCAGGCGTTATTCCGGCGACCCGGAAAGTGCTGGCCGATTTGCGTGACGCCAAGTTTGGCTGGATCGCCGAGAAGGCCGAAGGCCTGACGCTGATCGATGCCAACACCATTGCCCTCACCAACGACAACGATTTTGGCCTTTCCGGCAAGATCATCGATGACAAGGGCACTGCACTGAAGGGCGACGACTGCAGTCAGGACGCAAACGGCGCGCTAACTGGCAGCAAATGCACGACACTAACCAAACCGAAATACCGGATTGGTCGCGGCAGCGACGACGAACGCCCGAGCCGCCTGTGGGTGATTCGATTCGGGGTGGCGTTCAAGGACATCCCGCTGTAATCAATCAGGCATGTAAAAAGGAACTTCGCCACGACGGGGTTCCTTTTTTTTATGTTTGTCTAGGTGGTGTCGTCACAAGATGCACGCCCAGATCGCAATGCAGCGAATCTGGACTGCCGCCAGGAATGACGCCGCATTCTTGGCATAGCGCGTGGCGATGCCTCGCCAGCGTTTGAGCTGCAAAAACGCATTTTCAACCAGATGCCGGTGGCGATACAGCGCCGCATCGTGTTCACGCGGCGCCTTACGGTTGCGGCGCGACGGAATCACCGTTCTCATGCCTTGCGCCGAGGCCTGAGCAACGATGGCGTCGCTGTCATAGCCACGATCAGCCAGCAGGTATTCCGCGCTCAAGCCGTCAATCAACGCGCCGCCCTGGGTGCAGTCCGCCGTCGTGCCCGAGGTCACCAAGACCCGCACCGGCATGCCGTGCGCGTCCACCGCCAAGTGCAGCTTACTGTTTAGCCCCTTTGGTCACCCCCATTGCCTGATTGCCGCCGCGTGCGCCGGCGGCATGCGGATGCACCTTGGCATGCGTGGCGTCGATCATCAGCCATTCGAAATCCGGATTGGTGATCAGCGCTTCAAGCAGGTGTGCCCAGACGTCCTTGTCACGCCAGCGACAAAAGCGGCGGTGGGTGTTCTTCCAGTCGCCATAATCGGGCGGCAAATCGCGCCATGGGGCGCCGGTACGCAAAATCCAGAACACGGCGTTGAGGAACAGGCGGTTATCTCTGGCCCGGCCGCCCCAGGCGCCGTGGCGACCGGGCAGGAGCGGTTCGAGCAAAAGCCACGTTTGATCAGGAAGGTCGTGGCGGCGGTGTACCAGGCGCTTGGTCGGCGGTGTGCTTGTCATGGCGGCAGCATACACACTCGCCAATCACTCGTGACGACACCATCTAGCAGGCGTAGCTAGGGTCAAACGTATACTGGTGCAATTAACAGTCAGACTTTGGTATTGATTCATGCCTTTACCACCCTCAGTTGATACACCCACCCCAGCAGCTCTTACCATCTGCGCTTGGTCTTCATGGGAAGCCGCCCCGCGCGACTGTTTTGATGCCTGGCTGGCTTTGCCAGTCGTCAAGGGCAGGGGGCGCTTCCGCAGTTCGTCGGCCGATGTCTATCGCGCGCAATGGCATAAATTCATCGCCTGGCTCGAGGCGAATCAACTCAGCTTGCGGCAATTGAGCGCCGCACAGCTGGTGCAATTTCTCGGCAGCCTCACCGACGTCAAGCGCCAGCAGCGCGACCGCTATTTGCGCATCATTGAGCGTATTTTCGATTTCCTGGCCGGAGAGACGCCGGATCCCTCGAATCCGGCTCGCGTGGCGATTCGCCTGCAAGCGGAGCAGTGGCGCCGGGTTCATTCGAACGACGATACCGGGTTCTTATCGCGCAACGAGTGCGCCGATTTGTGCGCATGGTTGGCAGTACCAGTGGGGGCGGACACCGAATTGGGCCTCTGGCGACAACAGCGTGACCGTGCCCTGGTTGCGGTATTGCTCGGCGCCGGCTTGAAGCTGGCGGAAGCTCAGCGACTGACCATCGATAGCCTCGCGTTTTTAACGCCATGTATTCTGAGCCTCAAACGGGATGACCAACCGACACGGCAGGTGGCGCTACAAGCCTTTGCAGTGCCGCACTTAAATGGGTGGCTGATTCAGCGTCAGCATGCCGGCACGGCAGGTGATCTGGTTTTTCCCGCCGATCTTGATGGCCGGATGATGCACCCGGCCACTATTCTACGGGCGACGCGAAGCCAGGTTGCCGCATCAGGCATTGCTACATTGCACCCCGAGCGGATCAGCCCGCAAACCCTGCGCAACAGCTTTGCCGCAAGCCTGTTCGAGCAGGGTGAGGCCATGACGTCCGTAGCGCGGCAATTGGGCTTTGTTCATTCTGTTTCTGCCGAGCGCTTGCACACGGCCTGGCTGGCGTGGTGCGCACGGGAATGACGCCATCAGGCGGAGCATGATCACTTACAATGTCCGGCTGGTTTCCGGAGTTCTTCATGCTTGATCTGCTTTTTGGTATTACAACCCTGTTGGTGCTCCTCGCCGGTGTCGTGGTGGTGGTGCGACTGCAGCAACTCGCCAATACCCAGCAAGACGTTCTCGAGCTGTTATCCCAAGAGCTGGAAGACAAGCACAGGCAAATGCTGGGCGACCTGCATGCCGGACTGGCAAGGCAGACCGAATCGCAGCATGCGGCGATGGCGCAGCATGGCAGCCTGCTGAACGAGGCGATCAACCGTTCCGCCGGGCAGTTGCGTGATGCAATGGGCGAATCCTTCGATCGCCTGCGCACGGGTGTCAGTACCGAACTCAAGGATACCCGCGAAGCGCTGCATCGGCTTTCCAGTACGCAAAGTGAATCGCTGTCGGTCATGCGTTTGTCACTGACCGCGACACTATCGGAAACCCGCGAGCTGATGCTCAAGCAACTGGCCGACATCGCCGCCGAGCTCAAGGGCAAGCAGGATGCCTTGCGTGAGGATGTGCTGGTCAAGCTCTCGACCATGCTGGCCGAACAATCGAAGCGTGAAATGGAACAGATCCAGGCACTGCTTGCGTCGACCTCGCTGCAACTCACCACTACGGTCGGCGAGCTGACCAAGACCGCCGATACCCGCCTGGCGGAAATCTCCGGCAAGGTGAACGAACGGCTCGACGAAGGCTTCAAGAAGACCAATGAGACCTTTGCCAACGTGATGGCGCGGCTGGCAACGATCGACGAGGCGCAAAAGAAAATCGACGGGCTGACCACCAATGTCATCAGTCTGCAGGAGCTGCTCGGCGACAAGCGTTCGCGCGGCGCGTTTGGCGAGGTGCAGCTGGAACATCTGGTGCGCAATGTGCTGCCGGCACAGGTGTATGAGTTTCAGGCGACCCTGTCGAACGGCACCCGTGCCGATTGCCTGTTGCGCCTACCCGAGCCGACCGGTCTGGTCGCCGTCGACGCCAAGTTTCCGCTGGAAAACTATCACCGGATGTTCGATCCGAGCGCCGATAAGGTTGTCGCAACGCGCGCCTTCAAGGCCGACATCAAAAAGCATGTCGACGATATTTCCGGCAAATACATCATCGCCAATGAGACGGCCGATGGTGCGGTGATGTTTGTGCCGGCCGAGGCCGTGTTTGCCGAAATCCACGCCTATCACCCGGAACTGGTGCAGCATGCGATGAGCCGGCGCGTGTGGATAGTCTCGCCGACGACACTGATGGCCGTGCTCAATACTGCGCGAGCGGTGATCAAGGACGTGGAAACCCGCAAGCAGGTTCACATCATCAAAGAGGCGCTGGGCAAGCTCTCGCAGGAGTTCAGCCGCTTCGACGATCGAATGAAAAAGCTGGCGACGCATATACGACAGGCGAACGATGATGTGCAGAATGTGGCGATCACCAGCGAGAAGATTTCCCGCCGCTTTGTCGAGATCGAGCAGGTGAAGCTTGATGGGGATGGCGGCGATGAGGCGAGAATCGGCGCATAAAAAAATGCCCGCAGGTCGCGGGCATAATCTGAGGAGAGATGAAGCTCGCCGGCTATCCTGTTGACAGAACGACCGGCACAAATTCATCTTATTCGGCGCAAGGCCCGATCTCCACGGGCAAACTCACACTTGTTAGTAATGCCGGCAGGGCGTGAGCTGGTGTTGCCTTTTCGATGCACTGTCCGCGAATAGATCGGCTGCAGCTTGCAGGCAAACGGCTTCGACGCTATTGATCTGGCTATCGCGCTTTTGCCTGATCCAAATACAAAAACAGGGGTACAGCAATGAAACCGTATCTGGCGCTATTGGCGCTTTGTCTGGCCGCAAGCTTGTCGAATGCCGAGATTTACAAATGGAAAGACGCGAAGGGCGCCTGGCAGTATTCCGATACGCCTCCCGCTGGCGCGGACAAGGGCAAGGCCCAGATCGTAAAAACCAGCAAACAACCGGTGAGTGTTGCGCCCTCCAGTCGAGCCGAGGGCGCAAAGCCTGTCACTACCGCATCGCAAGCGGCTGCTTCTGCGCCGGCGGCTGAATCGCAGTCGGAAGCCAAGAAAGACCCCAAGCTATGCGCCGAGGCGAGGACGCGGACGGGTTACTTGCAGTCTGCGCGCTACAACAGCCTGAACGAGAAGGGGAAGGTCGAGTTCATGACCGAAGAACGCAAGAAAGAAGAGCTCGCCAAAATGCAGGACATCATCAAGAAAAACTGCGGATGATTTTGTAATGTAGTGCTGCAATAAAAAATCGGCCGCTGGGCCGATTTTTTATATCGTCACAGCTCGCCGCCGCCTTTCTTCATCGCCTTGCCTTCTGCCACGCGGCGACGGCGTACTTCCTTGGGGTCTGCGATCAGCGGGCGGTAGATTTCCACTCTGTCCTTGTCGCGCAGGACCGTATCCAGCTTGATCGCCTTGCCGAAAATGCCGACCTTGTTGGCGGCAAGATCGATTTCCGGAAAATCCGAAAGGATGCCGGATTGCTGAATCGCCTGTTCTGCGGTCGTGCCGGCGGGCGCACGCAAGGAATGCAGTTTCTGCTTGCCGGGCGTGGCGTACACCACTTCGACGACGATGTGTTCACTCATGTTTATGCCTGCTCAGCCATAGCGCCGATCGGCCTCTTTAACGAAGCAATCGACAAAGGTGCTGGTGATTTTTTCGAATACCGGTCCGATCAGCACTTCGAGCGCGCGATTTTCGAACTCGTAATCGAGCTCGAACTCGACCTTGCAGGCATCTTCCATGAGTGGCGTGAACCGCCAGATACCTGTTAGTGCCTTGAACGGGCCATCAACCAGCTGCATGTCGATGCGGTTGTCGCCATTGATGTTGTGGGTGCGGAAAAAGGATTTCACCCGCAGAAAATCAATCCGCAGTGTCGTGTTGAGTGTGCCCTCGGTGCGCTCGTGCACTTCGACGCCGCCGCACCACGGCAAAAAGCGCGGGTAATGCTCGACGTCGTCGACAAGTCGAAACATGTGCGCAGCGGAGTGGGGGACGAGAACGGACTTGCGGATACGCTTCATGGCAGTATGGCGTCGCGCCACGGGCTGCAAGGGACTAGAATAGGCAACCTTTCGCCCACGAAGCAACTGTCGGAAATGACCGAGTATCCTACCGCCCCCCCTCAAGCCATGCAAGCCGGGCTCGCCGCCGACGTCGCGGCACTGCGCCTGCCGCCGCATTCGATCGAGGCCGAACAATCGGTGCTCGGCGGGCTGATGCTCGATAACACGGCGTTCGACAAAATCGCCGATGTGATCAACGAGAACGATTTCTACCGCGAAGATCACAAGAAAATCTGGCAACACATCGTCAAGCTGATCGAGCATAACCGCCCGGCCGATGTGATTACCGTGGCCGAGTCACTGGATAACTCGAACGATCTTGCCTACGTTGGCGGCCTGGCGTACCTGGGGTCGCTGGCATCAAATACGCCATCGGCCGCCAACATCCGCCGCTACGGCGAAATCGTGCGCGAGCGCTCGGTCATGCGCCAGCTGGCCGGGGTCGGCGCCGATATTGCCGAGTCGGCGTACAACCCGAATGGTCGGGAGTCGGCAGAGTTGCTCGACGAGGCCGAGTCGCGCGTGTTCATGATTGCCGAGCAATCGGCCAAGGGGCAGAAAGGTTTTATTTCGATGCCGCCGATCCTGAAAGAGATCGTTGAGCGCATTGATCATCTGTACCAGCAGGACAATCCATCCGAGGTCACCGGGGTTGCCACCGGATTTATCGACCTCGACAAGATGACATCCGGCCTGCAGAAGGGCGACCTAGTGATCGTGGCGGGTCGGCCATCGATGGGCAAAACAGCGTTCTCGGTCAACATCGCCGAGTATGTCGGTACCGAACTCAAGCTACCGGTGGCCATTTTCTCGCTGGAAATGGGCGCGGCACAGCTCGGCATGCGGATGGTGGGTTCGATCGGCAAGATCGACATGCACAAGCTCAAAACCGGCCGCTTTGAGGATGAGGATTGGCTGCGCCTGACGCATGCGGTGAACAAGCTATCCGAGGCGCCGATCTTCATCGAGGAAACCGGCGCGCTAACCGCGATGGAAATTCGCACCAAGTCACGAAGACTGGCGCGCCAGGTCGGTGGCCAGCTGGGGCTGATCGTGATCGACTATATCCAGCTGATGGCGGGAAGGGCCGGCGCCAAGGACCAGAACCGGGCGACCGAGGTTAGCGAAATTTCCCGCTCACTCAAGGGCTTGGCGCGCGAACTTCAAGTGCCGATTATCGCGCTGTCGCAGTTGTCGCGTGCGGTCGAGCAGCGTACCGACAAGCGGCCGATGATGTCCGACTTGCGTGAATCGGGCGCCATCGAACAGGATGCCGACGTGATCATGTTCATGTACCGCGACGACTACTACAACCCGGATTCACCGCACAAAGGCCTGGCCGAGTGCATCATCGGCAAGCACCGGAACGGGCCGACCGGCAAGATTCCGCTGGTGTTCATGGGGCAGCACTCGCGCTTCGACAATGCCTTGATGCGGCCCGATGGCTGGTCGAGCGATCTCGAATAATCACCTCACCCGGAACATAAAGAAAAAACGCCAATCAATTGTTTTGATTGGCATTTTTTATTGCACTTAAAGTAATTCTTTAGCGGAAGTAGTTAAGCACACCCTCAAGCCCGACCTGATTGATACAGTACGGCGCCTCGGCCTGTACCTTGGGTTTGGCGTGGCAGGCAACGCCGAAGCCCGCAGCATGCAGCATCGGCAAATCGTTGGCGCCGTCACCGATCGCGACGACCTGCTCACTGCGCAGGCCAAGCGATTCGCGCAGTGCGATCAGCTCTCCCTTCTTGCGCTCTGCGTCGACAATGTCACCATTGACGCGACCGGTCAGCTTGCCGCCTTCGATCTCAAGCACATTGGCGATTGCCTTGCTCAACCCCAGGCGGCCCTGCAGCTTGTCGGTAAAAAAGGTGAAGCCGCCGGAGATCAGCAAGGTTTGTGCGCCGGCAGCCTGAAAACCGGCAAGCATTTCCTCTGCGCCGGCCATCAGCGTGAGGCGCTCGTCATACACGCGCTGCAGCGCGCCTTCATGGAGCCCGGCCAGTAGTGCGACACGGCGGGTCAGACTCTCACGAAAATCAAGCTCGCCGCGCATTGCCGCTGCGGTGATTTCGGCGACTTGCGGCTTGATGCCGACCATATCAGCGATCTCGTCGATGCATTCGATCGTGATCAGCGTCGAATCCATATCCATGACCACGAGGCCGATGTCGCGAACGCCGATATCTTCAGGGATGAAGGCGAAATCAAGCTGGTTGGATTCGCAAAAGTCGGCAACGGCTTCCTCGTTGTCGATATGGGCGCCATGCAGTTTGAAGGCGCGCTGGCTGATCGCCTCGATCTGGTTCGCATCCGACAGTCGGGCGAGTTGCTTCAGGTCTTGCGTGGCAATTTCAGGGGCTTGAATGACGAGGCGATGCATGGGCGCGCTATAAAGAAGGTGCTGTGAAGAGGGCGGATTATACCGGATCGTGCCTTGGCCGCCTTAAGCCGGACCCGTCGACCTCGGCGTGCATTGCAATGCCTGCCGAGGTCGACGGGTCTTGATGCAAACGGCAGCGATTAAGCGCCGTGGCACTTCTTGAATTTTTTCCCCGAACCGCACGGGCATGGATCGTTGCGGCCGGTTTTGGGTTCTTCGCGCTCGACACGCTCGACCTGGCCGTATTTTTTCTCCAGCCAGTAGAACATCACGTCTTCGACGATCCACGGCAGTTCGGAAATCCGCTCTTCACGTGCTTTGAGTGTGAGGGGTTTGGTTTCGTCATCGGCATCATGGCCTTCTTCCAGCGCGAGGATCGAGGCAACGGAATCGAACAGGTGTTCGTCCTCATCGAGGGCGGCCTGCCAGATTTCTTCGCGCGCCAGCAAACCCGCGCGAAAACCGCTGGCCCAATAAGCGCCGAGGGAGTCCTGCCATTTTTCATCAGCGCCTTCGTCCGACAGCACCAGCGGAAAGTACAGCGGCTCTTCGCCGATGTTTTCGCGGCGTTTCGGCGCGAACGAGGCCTTGACGCTCGCGGCGTGACGGCGGATCAGGCTGAAGGTTTCTTCGGCCTCGATGGCATCGTCAAATTCGGGTGGCGTACCGTCGAAAACTTGCGGCAGCCATTCGTCCTCAAGGATGTCCTCTGGCCCGACGGCAAGCGCGACGAGAAAGCCGTCGAGCATTTCCAAGTCCATGGTTTCGGCCGGGGTGCGCGGGGACATCAGAAACGCATCCAGACGGTCGAGTTCTTCTTCGGAAAGCGGGGCAGGCAAGGTATCGGTCATGGTGGGGTCCATTTATTTACTGAGTTCGGCGAGCAGTTCTTTGATGCGGACGGCTCGCAGTGCGGGTTCTGGCCAGTTGCCTTCGACACGGATCCGGTCGGGCGGCAGCATTTTGTAGTTCTTTTTGCTCTGGATCAGCTGAATGATCTTGAACGGATCAATCACTGTGTTTTGCGTGAAGGTCACGACAATGGCCGAGTCGGCAGCGTCGATTTTTTGAATGCCCATCGGCTTGGCGAGAATGCGCAACTTGTGACAATCAAGCAGCACCTTGGTCGCATCCGGCAGCAGACCAAAGCGGTCGACCAGTTCGCGGAAAATATCGTCGAGGTCGTCTTGCATATCGCAATTGGCAAGGCGTTTATACAAAGACAAGCGCTCATGGACATCGGGGCAGTAGTCGCTAGGCAAAAGCGCCGGCGCATGCAGGTTGATTTCGGTCGTAACGCCAAGCGGTTGGGATAGATCAGGTTCCTGACCCTTTTTCAGCGCTTTTACTGCTTCGTTGAGCATCTGGCTGTAGAGCGAAAAACCGATTTCCTGCATTTCGCCCGACTGTGAGTCGCCGAGCACCTCGCCCGCGCCGCGAATTTCCAGATCGTGCATGGCCAGATAAAAGCCCGAGCCGAGCTCTTCCATCATCTGGATGGCCTCGAGCCGCTTTCTCGCATCGGTGGTCAGCCCCTCAAGATCGGGAACCAGCAAATAGGCATAGGCTTGATGGTGCGAGCGGCCGACGCGACCGCGCATCTGGTGCAGCTGCGCCAAGCCGAACTTGTCGGCGCGATTCATCACGATGGTGTTGGCGTTCGGAATGTCGATGCCGGTTTCGATGATGGTGGTACACAGCAGCACGTTAAAGCGTTGCGCATGGAAATCGCGCATGACGTGTTCAAGCTCGCGCTCGCGCATCTGGCCATGTGCAATCCCGATTCGCGCCTCTGGCAACAGCGCGGCCAGCTTTTCACGCATGTTTTCGATGGTGTCGACCTCGTTATGCAGGAAGAACACCTGCCCGCCGCGCTTGATTTCGCGCAGCATCGCCTCGCGAATGATGCCGTCGCCGAACTTGGCCACAAAGGTTTTGACCGACAGCCGCTTGGACGGGGCGGTCGCGATGACCGAGAAGTCCCGAATGCCTTCCAGGCTCATCGCCAGCGTGCGCGGAATTGGCGTGGCCGTCAGGGTGAGGACGTCGACATTGGCGCGCAGTGCCTTGAGCTGTTCTTTCTGGCGGACGCCGAACCGGTGCTCCTCGTCGATGATCACCAGACCCAGGTTCTTGAACTGCACATCCGGTTGCACCAGTTTGTGCGTCCCAATGACGATATCGACGGTGCCATCGGCGAGGCCCGCTAGCGCCGTCGTGGTTTCCTTGCCGGAGCGGAAACGGCTTAGCTCGGCGAGCCTGATCGGCCAGTCGGCAAAGCGGTCGGCAAAGGTTTGGTAGTGCTGCTCGACCAGTAGCGTCGTCGGCACGAGTACCGCAACCTGTTTGCCGCCGGCGACGGCGGCAAAGGCGGCACGCAGGGCGACCTCGGTTTTGCCGAAGCCGACATCGCCGCACACCAATCTATCCATCGGCTGGGCGATACGCATATCGACCAGAACCGCTTCGATCGCGGCGGCTTGGTCGGGGGTTTCTTCAAAGCCGAAGCCCTCGGCAAAGGCTTCATAGTCTTGATGTTTCCACTCGAAAGCGTGTCCTTGGCGCGCGGCGCGGCGGGCATACAGATTGAGTAGTTCGGCGGCGGTGTCGCGTACTTGTTCGGCGGCACGACGCTTGGCTTTTTCCCAGACGCCCGAGCCAAGCCGATGCATAGGGGCGGCATCTGCAGCCCCCCCCGAATAGCGCGAGATCACGTGCAGCTGCGATACCGGCACGTAAAGCTTGTCGCTCCCGGCGTATTCAAGCAGCAGCAGTTCGGTTTCGCCTTCGCCAAGATCCATCGACGTCAGGCCCATATAGCGGCCAATGCCGTGTGCCTCATGCACTACGGCATCACCGATCTTGAGTTCGGACAGGTCGCGCAGCATCGCATCGGTATTGCTGCGCTTTTGCTGTTTCCGGCCACGGCTTGGCGCCACGCTGGGGTAGAGGTCGGCCTCGGTGATGACGGCAATGCCGTCGGCTTCCAGCACGAAGCCGTTGTAGATGGGTGCCGCCGTCAGCATCAAGCGGGTTTTGGTCGCTTCGGCTGCGTCGGACCAAGCCTCGACCAAGACCGGCTTGACGCCGTATTCCGCAAAGAACTGCGCCATCGTCTCGCGCCGGCCCAGGCTTTCGGCGGAGATAAGTACCTTGCCGGAAAAGTCGGCAAGGAAGCTATTGAGCTTGGTGAGCGGATTTTCGGCGCGTCGATCGACCGCCAGCGATGGCAGTGCCCGAGTGGGGCGGGGCTCGTCGCCGCCCACAACAAGCTCGATGCGCCGATGCGGCTTGATCAGCCCAAACAGGGCGTCTGGCGCAAGGTAAAGCTCGGGCGGCTTGAGCAAGGGGCGGTTTTTTTCGCCGGACAGGTTGCGATAGCGTTCCTGCGTGTCGCGCCAGAAGCCTTCGGCGGCATCAAGAACATTGCCGTGCAGCGCAACAACGGTATCTGTCGGCAGGTAGTCGAACAGTGTGGCGGTGTGGTCAAAAAACAGCGGCAAATAGTACTCGATGCCCGCCGGTGTTACGCCGTTGCTGATGTCCTTGTAAAGTTGCGACTTACTTGGATCACCTTCGAATGTTTCACGAAAGCGTTGGCGGAATTTGCTGCGACCGGCATCGTCAAGAGGAAACTCGCGCGCAGGCAACAAACGGATGTCTGGAACCGGGTAAAGGCTGCGCTGGGTATCGACATCGAAGGTGCGGATGGTTTCGATATCGTCGCCAAACAAATCAAGCCGGTAAGGTAGCGGCGAGCCCATCGGGTACAGATCAACAAGGCCGCCGCGTATCGCGAATTCACCGGGGCTGAATACCTGGGTGACATTGCTGTAGCCGGCAAAAACCAGATCTGCACGCAGTTTGTCCGGGTCGAACTTGTCACCTTTTTTGATGTTGAATGTGTGAGCGGCAAGGTATTCCACTGGCGCGAGCCGACTCATGGCGGTTTGTACCGGCACGATGATGACGTCAGCCTGCTGCTCGCGAATTTGCCACAGACCGGCGAGTCGTTCCGAGATCAGATCGTGATGCGGACTGAAGTGATCGTACGGCAGCGTTTCCCAGTCCGGCAGTTGCACTACGGTGCACTGCGGTGCAAAGAAACGGATTTCATCCTTGATGCGACTTGCATCTTGCGCGGTTGCTGTCAAGATGAGTAAAGATTTTGTTTGGCCGGCAAGTCGGCTGAGCAGCCAGGCATCGGCCGACCCGTGCGGGGTGGCGAGCAACAGGCGCTCGCCGGCGCGAGGCAAAGCTAGCGTGGTCATGGCGTGAGCGGAATGCGATCCAAAGAGGCTTCGATTATACCGGCCTTGCAGCGTGCTTTATTGCACTCTGATCCGGTTGTGAATAACAAATGCGCAAGCAAACGATAAAAACGGGAGGAGCCATGCCGTTGAAATGGCTACGCGAAGCGCAACTGGCAGTGCTCTATGTGCTGGCCCAGTACCTGGCCTGGGTGTTTTTTACGCCGGGGCAATACGGCTCGCTCGTGGCGCCGCAAACCGGCGTGGCGGCCGCGGGCCTGCTGCTGCTTGGTACCCGTGCCTGGCCGGCCATCGCCCTGACCGCCTGGGTGTTGCCGGTGCTAAGCGGGCTGTCGCTGCCTAGCGTGATGCTGGTGGCGATGGTTCAGCTGGCGCAGGCCTTGCTTGTGGTTGGTCTGCTGCCCGGGCTGGCCGTGTCGGGCGATGTGCGCGTTCGCGATGCCTTACGCATTCTGATTGCCGGGCCACTGACCGGTGTACTGCTGTCGTCCACCGCGACGGCGGTGGTGTTCGGCCTCTTCGAACCCGCACGCAACCTGAATACCTTTGACGGCTGGGTTGTGCGAACGATGGGTGAGGCGCTGGGCATCCTGATTATCGTGCCTTTCGTAACCGGCCTGCGCTCGGAGCTGCGCGGCTTCAGTGCTAATCGCCTGATTGAATTGACGCTGCTGGTCACGGTCACGGCCGTCAGCACGATGCTGATTTACCGCCATTACGGCGAAGGTTTGACCAATCTGCAGTTTTTGCTATTCCCCATCATTATTTGGTCCGCCTTGCGGCTGGGCCACGTCGGCAACGGCTGTGTGATGCTGACTGCGGTGATGGTGGCCTCGGCGACGCTGCAGGCTCGCAGCCTGCCGGGCATGGACGATTTATCGATCATCCTGCATCTGTTTACCATTTCGGTAGCCGGCATGCTGATGGCTGCCTCGTATCGCGACGAGGCCGCGGCTGCGCGTAGCGTTCGACTGGCGGCGCAGGTGTTCGATAATGCCTCGGAAGGCATTCTGATCACCGATTCGCTGGCGCGCATCATTGCCGTCAACCCGGCCTTCAGCCGCATCACAGGCTTCAATGCCGACGAGGCCATCGGCAAAACGTCCCGCATGTTTGGCGCGCATCGCCGCGAGCGCAATCACGAAATGGTGGCCAGACTGGCCGAGTGCGGTCACTGGGAAGGCGAGATGCTTGACCGGCGAAAGAACGACGAAACCTACCCGGCATGGCTGTCGATCAGTGCGGTGCGCGACGAACTCGGCGGCGTCAGCAACTACGTAGGTGTGTTCTCCGATTACACCCACCGTAAAGAAGCCGAGCTGCGGCTGCACTTTCTTGCCAACCACGACGCGCTGACCCAGCTGCACAATCGCAGCGCCATGCACGTGGCGCTAAAGCAGGCCGTCGCGCGTGAAGGCAACCGGCAGTTTGCGCTGCTTTTTCTCGATCTGGACCGGTTCAAGGCGATCAACGACAGTCTTGGTCATGATGTGGGCGACGAATTGCTGAAAGTGATTTCGCAACGCTTGCGCGCATCCCTCAAGGAGACGGATGTCATTGCCCGCCTCGGCGGCGACGAGTTCACCGTGCTGCTTGATGACATCCATAATGCCGATGAAGTCGCCGCAGTTGCCGATCGATTGCTCAACAAACTGGGGCAGGCGGTCCTGATTCAGGGGCAGGAGCTGTTCGTTACCTGTTCGATCGGCATCAGCCTCTTTCCGAACGATGATCTGCAACCCAATCAGCTATTGAAAAACGCCGACGTTGCGATGTATCGGGCCAAGGAACTGGGCAAAAACACCTACCAGTTCTTTGCCCCGGAGATGAATGTCCGCGCCTTCGAGCATCTGGTACTGGAAAACAGCCTGCGCCACGCCCTGGAGCGCAAAGAGCTCTGTTTGTACTTCCAGCCGCAGGTCGATCTGGCTGCCGGTACATTGTATGGCGTTGAAGCGTTGCTGCGTTGGTCGCACCCGCAGCTTGGCCTGGTGCCACCGGCAAGCTTCATTCCGCTAGCCGAAGAGAACGGGCTGATCGTGCCGATTGGTGAATGGGTGCTGATGGAGGCCTGCCGGCATATGCGCGAGTGGCTGGATGCCGGTCACGACATCCCGCGCATCGCCGTCAATCTGTCACCGCGGCAGTTTCTGCGCGAGCAGTTGCCGCAACAGGTTGCAAGCGCGCTGGCGCAAGCCCGTTTGCCGGCGGCCCATCTGGAGTTGGAAATCACCGAAAGCATGATCATGCAGAATCCCGATCACGCGGTGCGCATTCTTGCCCAGTTGCGGGAAATGGGCGTGCGGCTGGCGATTGATGATTTCGGCACGGGTTACTCTTCACTCTCCAATTTGCGGCACTTTCCGCTCGATACGCTCAAGATTGATCGCTCCTTCATCGAAAGCATGCCGGACGATGAAGACAGCGGTGCCATTGCCGAGGCCATCGTCGCCATGGCCAAGAAGCTGCGCCTCAAGGTCGTTGCCGAAGGGGTTGAAACCCAGCAGCAGGCGCACTTCCTGCGTCGCACCGGCTGCCATGTCGTACAGGGCTATCTGTATGCGCCGCCGCTGAATGGCGCAGATTTGCTGCTTTACATCGACCAGTACGGCCTGCTCGGGCCGGGAGGGCAGCAGTTTGCCGCGCTGACTGCCTAGATGGTGTCGTCACGAGTGATTGGCCGAGTGTGTATGCTGCCGCCATGACAAGCACACCGCCGACCAAGCGCCTGGTACACCGCCGCCACGACCTTCCTGATCAAACGTGGCTTTTGCTCGAACCGCTCCTGCCCGGTCGCCACGGCGCCTGGGGCGGCCGGGCCAGAGATAACCGCCTGTTCCTCAACGCCGTGTTCTGGATTTTGCGTACCGGCGCCCCATGGCGCGATTTGCCGCCCGATTATGGCGACTGGAAGAACACCCACCGCCGCTTTTGTCGCTGGCGTGACAAGGGCGTCTGGGCACACCTGCTTGAAGCGCTGATCACCAATCCGGATTTCGAATGGCTGATGATCGACGCCACGCATGCCAAGGTGCATCCGCATGCCGCCGGCGCACGCGGCGGCAATCAGGCAATGGGGGTGACCAAAGGGGCTAAACAGTAAGCTGCACTTGGCGGTGGACGCGCACGGCATGCCGGTGCGGGTCTTGGTGACCTCGGGCACGACGGCGGACTGCACCCAGGGCGGCGCGTTGATTGACGGCTTGAGCGCGGAATACCTGCTGGCTGATCGTGGCTATGACAGCGACGCCATCGTTGCTCAGGCCTCGGCGCAAGGCATGAGAACGGTGATTCCGTCGCGCCGCAACCGTAAGGCGCCGCGTGAACACGATGCGGCGCTGTATCGCCACCGGCATCTGGTTGAAAATGCGTTTTTGCAGCTCAAACGCTGGCGAGGCATCGCCACGCGCTATGCCAAGAATGCGGCGTCATTCCTGGCGGCAGTCCAGATTCGCTGCATTGCGATCTGGGCGCGCATCTTGTGACGACACCACCTAGCTGAATCTAGGGTGCTGCTCGCCGGTTGCAGCACGTAGTTTGCTAGAATTGCGTTTTCTTCTTCGCGATCGCTGGCGTGATTGCCTGCGTTGCCCGCCATGCAAAATAAACTGATCCACGGCTTTCATGCCGTTTCCTCGCGACTGAAACGCTTTCCCGATAGCGTGCGTGAGCTCTATCTCAACGCCACCCGCATCGATGCGCGCGCCAAAGAGCTGATCAAGCTTGCCGAGGAACAAGGCGCCAAGGTGGTGCTGGTTGATGTCGCCCGGCTTGATGGGCTGACCGGCAAGGCCAAGCATCAGGGCGTTGCCGCACTGATCGATCCGACCAAATCGTACGTTGCGCTTGATGATGTGCTCGATACGCTGGACGAGCCGCCGTTCCTGCTGGTGCTCGATGGCATTACCGATCCGCACAATCTGGGCGCTTGCTTGCGCGTGGCCGATGCCATGGGCGTACACGCGGTGATTGCGCCGAAAGACAAATCGGTCGGCATCAACGCCACCGTTTCCAAGGTCGCCTGTGGCGCGGCCGAAACCGTGCCTTATGTGATGGTCACCAATCTGGCGCGCACGCTGCGTGAACTGAAAGACCGCGACATCTGGGTGGTCGGCACCGCGGCCGAGGGCGATACCGACCTGCATCACTTCGAGGCCAGGGGCGGCATCGCCTGGGTGCTCGGCAATGAGGGCGAAGGCATGCGCCGGCTGACGCGCGAATTGTGCGATCAGCTGGTGTCGATTCCGATGTTCGGCTCGGTGGAAAGCCTGAACGTGTCGGTGGCAACCGGGATCGTGCTGGCCGAAACGCGCCGGCAACTGAACCTGACCAAGGCACGCCGAATCGCCTGATGTGAACGCTAAAATGGCCGGACTGGATCCGGCCATTTTTCGTTGGGACTACCTGACGAGCGTTTGGCTCAGCGCTTGGGTTTGCCCCAACTGCCACTGCTCTTGACGGGCGCGGGCTTTTTCGCCGCAGCGCCAGTCAGATCCTCGCCATTCAGGTAGGCCGCCTTGATGTCGCTGGCAAGCTCCAGCACTGCGCTGGCGTACAGCGTGCTCTTGTTGTAACGGGTGATCACGTAAAAGTTGGTGTAGCCGAGGTAGTAGCGGGTGAAATCCGGCTCGGTATCCAGCGCAAACAGCACCGCCTGGCGCTTGGGGTCGACCTCGGTCAGCGGGGTGACGCCCTTGGCCATCAATTCGGCCACGCTGTAATGCAGGTTGAATTTATCGGCAAGCAGCGCATCGACCTGGTCGCTGTTGACGTTGACGACGTCCATGGTCGGCCCGTCCTTTTCCCATCCATGTGCGGCCAGATAGTTGGCGACGCTGGCGATCGCGTCGTCGGCGTTGTTCCAGATGTCGCGATGATGATCGCCGTTCCAGTCGACCGCGTACTGGCGAAAGCTCGACGGCATGAACTGCGGCCAGCCCATGGCGCCGGCGTACGAACCCTTGAATGACAGCGGATCTACGCCTTCCTCGCGCGCCAGCAGCAGAAACTGGGTCAGTTCTTTCTTGAAGAAGTCGGCGCGACGCGGGTAATCGAAGGCGACGGTCGTCAGTGCATCGATCACGCGGAAGCTGCCGGTGTTGCTGCCGTAGTTGGTTTCTGCGCCGAGGATGGCCACGATCACATCGGCGGATACGCCGTAGCGTGCCGAAACGGCAGCCAGCGTTTCGGCATTGGCGCGCCAGAAGCGGGCGCCGGCCTTGATACGCACCGGATTGACGAAGTTGCCGCGGAACTGATGCCACGGGCGGCTGGTCGAGGGACGATCCAGGATCGAGATGATGTTCGGCTTCAGCTCTACCTGTGCAAACAGCGCATCAAGCTTGTCGCGCGACATGTTTTCACTGGCAGCGATCTCGCCGATGTATTGCTGAACCTCGGGGCGGGCGATCAGCGCATCATCGGCCAGGGCCGGGGCGGCAATCGTGATGGCAAGTAGGGCGGCAAGCAATGGAGTACGCATGAAATCCTCAGCCGGCATTGCCGGGTGGCGGTAGTAGGTGGGTATGGGAAATTATTGGGAAAGGGCGCTTGATAGCAGCTTGGCGGTGACATTGACGATGGGGATGATCCGTTCATACGCCATCCGGGTCGGGCCGATCACGCCAAGCGTGCCGACGATTTCGCCATTGGCACGATACGGCGCAGTAATAACCGAGCAGTCATCGAGCGGCTCAAGGCCGGACTCACCACCGATGTAAATCTGTACGCCGTCGGCACGGTTGCCGATCTCGAGCAATTGCAGCAGTGCGGTTTTGCGGTCGAACAGCTCGAACAATTGCCGCAAACGCCCCATATTTGACGCCAGATCGTCACTGTCGAGCAAATTGCGCTCGCCCGAAATCAGCACCGGTTCGTCAACGGGTTCGGTCAACGCGCCTTGTGCCGCGGCGTTCAGCAACGTCACCAGCTCGCCCTTGAGTGCATGTACCTCGACCTCGACCACCTGACGTACGTGCGCAAAGGTTTTTCCAACGCAGTGGGCGTTGAGGAAATGGGCGGCCTCGGCCAGTTGCGCTGCGGAGTAGATGGTTTTGGTGTTCAGTATCCGGTTTTGTACATCGCCATCGGCGGTGACCAGAATCAGCAATACCCGGTTATCGCCAAGTTGCAGGAATTCGATGTGCTTGAGAATGGCTTCCTGCCGTTTGGGCAGCATCACTACACCGGCGAAGTGCGTCAGCTGCGACAGCAGCTGCGAGGCCGCAGCGATCGAGCGTTGCGGATTGCCTTGCGGCAAGCCGGTGACCCCGGGCGAGGCTTTTTGTTCGAGCATGTCGAGCGTTTGCACCACCATCAACGAGTCGACAAAAAAACGATAGCCGCGCGCGGTGGGGATGCGGCCGGCCGAGGTGTGCGGGCTGGCAATAAAGCCGAGGTCTTCGAGTTCGGCCATCACATTGCGTATCGTCGCCGGGCTGACGACCAGGCCGCTAGCCTGCGAGAGCGTTTTCGATCCGACCGGCTGGCCGTCGGCAATATAACGCTCGACGAGCGTGGTAAGCAGGTGTTGGGCGCGTTCGCTAAGCATGCCCCGATTCTAACGCCGATGTCGCAGCCGTGCGTGCTCGGGATGGCTATGGTTTAATTCTGGGCACTTGCGCGGCAGCAGCTGCAGTCTGGCCGTGCAGCTCATACCGGAATTTGCCATGACAACCCTATTCAAAACGGTGGCCCTGGTTGGTCGCCGCAATACGCCGACCATCGCCGAACCGATGGTGCAACTGGCGGCGATGCTCGCCGCCCGTGGCGCCAGCGTCCTGATCGACGAGGAAGCCGCCGCCGAGCACGGCATCACCGACCATCCCACCGTTGCACGTGACATGATCGGCCGGCTTGCCGACCTGGTGATCGTCATGGGTGGCGACGGCACCATGCTCGGCATTGCGCGCCTGGTTGCGCCGTACCGGATTCCGCTGATCGGCGTGAACCAGGGGCGACTCGGCTTTATGACCGATGTGCCGCTGGGCGAGATGGAAAAATTGATCGGCGACATGCTCGCCGGCGCCTTCGTCCCGGAAGAGCGCATCCTGCTGGAAACGACGATCTGTCGTGGCGACGAGGAGTTCGGCCCGTCGCTGGCGTTCAATGACGTGGTGTTCAGCCGCGGCTCGACCGGTTCGATGATCGAGTTCGAAATCATCATCGATCGCCAGTTTGTTTACAGCCAGCGCTCGGACGGCTTGATTGTCAGCACCCCGACCGGCTCGACCGCCTACGCGCTCGCGTCGGGCGGGCCGATTCTGCACCCCAGCCTGCCGGCGATCACGCTGGTGCCGATCTGCCCGCAATCGCTGTCAAACCGCCCGATCGTCGTTAGCGACGATAGCGAAGTCGAGTTCCTGCTGACCCGCGCCAATGATGCGCGCGTCTACTTCGACAACCAGTCGGACTTCGAGCTCAAAGAACACGATCGCGTGCGTATCCGTCGCTACCGCAATACGCTGCGCATCCTGCACCCGGTCGGATACAACTACTACGATATGCTGCGGGCCAAGTTGCACTGGGGCCACAAGCTCCAATAAGCCACTGTTCCCCATTCAGGACACCACTCAGGATTTCCCGATCGCATGCTGCTTTCGCTCAGGCTCAAGAATTTCGTCATCGTTGACGCGCTCGAACTCGATTTCGCCGCCGGCCTTACCGTACTGACCGGTGAAACCGGCGCAGGCAAATCGATCGTCCTCGATGCGCTCGGCTTGCTGCTCGGCGATCGTGCCGATACCGGCATCGTCCGGCATGGTTGCGATCGTGCCGAGCTGGCGGCCGAGTTCGAACTCGGCGATGTACCGGCGGCGAGCGCCTGGTTGATCGAGTCGGCGCTTGCCGACGACGACGCCAATCGGCTGGTGCTGCGGCGAACCATTGATATCCACGGCAAGAACCGCGCCTTTATCAACGGCAGCCCGGCGACGCTGGCGCAGTTGAAGGGTGTTGGCGAGTTGCTGGTGGATATTCATGGCCAGCACGCACATCAGCGCCTGCTGCGCGCCGAGGTACAACGGCAGGTGCTCGATGGCTACGCCGACGCCGAAGCGCAGGCCGTGGCGATGACTGTCGCCTGGCGCGGCTGGCGGCGACTGGCCGACGAGCTCGACGCCGCGCACCGCAATGCGGCGACCTTCGAGGCTGAGCGCGAGCGCTTGCAGTGGCAAATCGACGAAGTCAGCACACTTTCGCTGAGCGACGATGAGTGGTCGACGCTGCAGGCCGAACACAAACGGCTGCATCATGCCGCCAGCCTGATCGATGGCGTGCAGGCGGCGCTGATGGCGTTGGCTGACGGCGACGACAACTGCCAGGCCTGGCTCGGCAGTGCACAGCACCATATCACCGAGCTGGCTGCTTACGACGGCGCACTCGGCGAGGCGCAAGAGCTGCTGGCGTCGACCGATGCGCAACTGGCCGAGGCGGTGAACACGCTGCGGCGCTACGCCGATGCGCTGGAACTCGATCCACAGCGACTGGCCGACGTCGAAGCGCGGATGGATGCGATCTGGCGGCTTGCGCGCAAATATCGCAGCGAACCTGAAAAACTGCCGGCCTTGCTGGCGGAGTGGCATGCACGGCTGGATACGCTGGGTGGGCGCGACGGACTGGCGCGACTGGAAGCCGATGTGCTCGCGGCCGAAACCCGCGCGACCAAGCTGGCGGCGGAGCTATCAAGCAAACGCGCCAAGGCGGCGCCGAAACTTGCCGAGGCGGTGACGCGTGAAATGCGGCCGCTGGCGTTGGCCGACAGCCGCTTCGAGATTGCGCTGACAAAGCTGGACACATTGTCGGCCCACGGCGCTGAAAGCATCGAGTTCCTCGTCGGCCATGGCGATGCGCCGGCGAAACCGATGGCAAAAATCGTCTCCGGTGGCGAGCTTTCCCGCATCAGTCTGGCGTTGCAGGTAATCGCCGCCACGCAAGGCGGCATTTCAACCTTCGTGTTCGACGAGGTGGATGTCGGCATCGGCGGGCGGGTTGCCGAAATCGTCGGACGGCTGCTTGCCGACCTTGGCGCCAATCGGCAGGTGTTGTGCATCACCCATTTGCCGCAGGTTGCCGCCTGCGGGCATCAGCACCTGCAGGTGAGCAAAGCCAATACCGCGGCCGGCATCGTCAGCGCGGTGAAGCCGCTATCGAGTGACGAGCGTATCGAGGAAATCGCCCGTATGCTCGGTGGCGTCGAGATCACCGAAACCACGCGCCGCCACGCTGCCGAACTGCTTGACCTGGTTCAGTCGGCATGATCGAGCCGGATTTGCCGTCGGCGCCGGCGTGGACCGATGCCGAGATCGGCTTTATGCGCGAGGCATTGCTTGAGGCCGATCGTGCGCGCGGCATGGGCGAGGTGCCGGTTGGGGCGGTCGTGGTGCTCGATGGCGAAATCATCGGCCGTGGCTGCAACCAGCCGATCACGCGGCACGACCCCAGTGCGCACGCCGAAATGCTTGCCCTGCGCGATGCAGCATTGCGGCTCGGCAACTATCGGCTTCCCGGCGCCGTTCTTTATGTGACGCTGGAGCCGTGCCTGATGTGCGCCGGTGCCATGCTGCACGCGCGGCTGGCGCGCATCGTCTACGCCACCACCGATCCGAAAACCGGCGCGGCCGGCAGCGTGATCAATCCCTTCCCGGATCGCCGGCTCAATCATCAAACCGACGTCATCGGCGGGCTCTTGGCCGATGAGGCCGCCACACAGTTGCGTGCTTTTTTTCGTGAACGGCGTGAAACCGAAAAAGCGCGGCGCTTGGTCGGGTTTTAAGCCCCGGTTTTGCTGCAATGCAGCGACTGCACCGCTGTAACATTTGCGCGTCAACCCGGCTTGCAAACGCCGTTGTTCCGAATACGGGCGCTACACTCACTCCACCATAAGCGGCCAAACGGCCGCATGACGTCATGCATGGATGGAGGAGTGAGGATGAATAAGCTGTTATTGCCGCTGTTGTTGACCGCGGCATTTTCGCACGCCGATAGCGTGGTCTTCGAAGAAGGATTTGAGGGCGACCTGGCGACCAAATGGGTCGGTCAGCGTGGCGATGGCACCGTGCCGATGAACGTCACCCTGGTCGACGATCCGCTCAAGCCCGGCAACAAGGTCGCCCGCTTCGACAAACCGGTTTATGGCGGCGACATCTTCAGCAAGCAGTCCTTCCCCGAAGGCAAGTATGTCCTGTCGTTCGACTACCTTGGCACTTGCGGTGGCAATTGCGGCGGTGTGATCGGCGTCACCGCCGAGTTCCCGGGGCGCGACAACTGGCTCGCAGGTACGGCCAATTCGGGCTTCCCGGATCGGATCAAGGACACCGGCAAGTGGGAACACTACGAGCTCGACTTCAAGGGGCGCTTCGACTTCCATATCGCCATCGAGCAATGGACCAGCTCTAGTGGCGCCGGCAAGGACGTATTCTTCGACAACATCAAGCTGGTGCAGAAGGGCGATGCCGCGGCGGCTGCTGGCGCGGCCAAGGCCGCCGCAGCGGTTGCCGTCACCGGTGTACCCGCGCCCAAAGAGCCACAGATCGTCGGTTACTTCCCCGCTTGGGCCAAGCACAACAGCAATTACTGGGTGAAAGACGTCGAGACGTCGGGCGCGGCCAAGCGCATGACCGTGATCAACTACGCCTTTGGCAACGTCAAGGACAACAAGTGCGTCGTTGGCGTCGAAGCCAAGGGCGTGGGTGCTGCGGCCGACGATTACTGGGATCCGGTGCCGAAAGCGCACACGCTTGACGGCCTGGACGACAAGGGCGACAAGGGGCTGTTCGGACACTGGAATCAACTCAAACAGCTGAAAAAGAAAAACCCCAACCTCAGGGTAATGATCAGTCTGGGCGGCTGGAGTTGGTCGAAATACTTCTCCGATGCGGCACTGCCGGCGAATCGCGAATCCTTCGTCAAGTCCTGCGTCGACGCCTATATCAAGGGCAACGTGCCGGATAAGCAGGGTAAGCTGGTTCCCGGCCTGGCTGCAGGCGTGTTCGACGGTATCGACGTTGATTGGGAATACCCGGCCAGCGAGGGCGAGAAGGGCAATATCGTCCGCAAGGAAGACACCAAGAACTACACCGCCTTGCTGGCCGAGTTCCGCAAGCAGCTTGACGCCGTCAAGCCGGGCTTGCTGCTGACGATTGCCGCACCGGCTGCCGGCGACAAGTCTAGCCAGATCGAACTCGACAAGATTCATCCCTCACTCGATTTCGTCAACGTAATGACCTACGACTACAGCAACGGCTGGGGCAATCAGAGCCAGCCGCACGCCAACCTGTTCGGCGGCAAGAAAGACCAGTTCGCGGGCGATTTCACCGTGAAGGAGTACCTGGAGAAAATGCCGTCGCAGAAGCTGGTGCTGGGCGTGCCGTTCTACGGCTACGGCTGGATGATCAAGAGCACCGATAACAACGGCATGTACCAGCCCGCCAGCGGCCCGGCCAAGGGGCCGGTCGAGCAGGGCAGCAAGCCGTATGCGCAGATCAAGACTGCGCCGGGCAAGGTATTCCGCGATGACAAGACCCGCGCCGTCTGGAAGCTCAACGGCAATGAAGTGTGGGCCTACGACGATCCACAGGCTCTGCAGGAAAAGGTCGAGTTCGTGAAGAAGAACAAGCTTGCCGGGGTGATGTTCTGGGAGCTTTCCAATGACACGCAAGACGGCGAGTTGAGCAAGACACTGGCGGATGCATTGAAGAAGTAACACCCGCCAACCGATGAAAAAGGGCGCCCGCGGGCGCCCTTTTTTACGCACCAAGACTCTGTTTTCCTGCGGTCGCAACCCCTCATCGGCACCGTGTGTCACCAGTGCGAACAAGCGCTAATGAAAACGTCCGCATTAGAGAGCTTGGCGCAGTCTGTTAGAATCACTTTTTTGCCCCACCTTACGCACTCACCATGCTCAGCCTCTACAACACCCTCGCACGCGAGAAGCAAGTCTTCACCCCCATCCATGCCGGCAAGGTCAACATGTACGTCTGCGGCATGACGGTGTACGACTACTGTCATCTCGGTCATGCGCGGGTGATGGTGGCGTTCGATATGGTGGCGCGCTGGTTGCGTGCTTCGGGTTACGACGTCAATTACGTGCGCAACATCACCGACATTGACGACAAGATCATCAAGCGCGCGCTTGAAAACGGTGAGTCGATCAATGCGCTGACCGAGCGCTTTATCCAGGCCATGGATGAAGACGCCGCTGCACTGGGCGTGCAAAAGCCCGACCACGAACCCCGCGCGACCGAATTCGTCGGCGAGATGCACCAGCTGATCGAAAAACTCATTGCCAACGGCCTTGCCTATCCAGCGCCGAATGGCGACGTGTACTACGCGGTGCGCAAGTTCGATGGCTACGGCAAGTTGTCCGGCAAGAGCCTGGAAGACCTGCGCGCCGGCGAGCGCGTCGATGTCGACATCAACAAGCAGGATCCGCTCGACTTCGTGCTGTGGAAAGCGGCCAAGATCGATGAGCCGCAGGACGCCAAGTGGGCGTCGCCCTGGGGCGAGGGACGGCCGGGCTGGCACATCGAATGTTCGGCGATGAGCTGCCACCACCTTGGCTCGCATTTCGACATTCATGGCGGCGGCGCCGATCTGCAGTTCCCGCACCATGAGAACGAGATCGCCCAGTCTGAAGGTGCCAGTGGCCACGCCTACGTGAACTACTGGATGCATAACGGCTTTATTCGCATCGACAACGAAAAGATGTCGAAGAGCCTAGGCAACTTCTTCACCATCCGCGAAGTGCTGCAGAAATACGACGCCGAAGTGGTGCGCTTCTTCATGCTGCGCGCGCATTACCGCAGCCCGCTCAATTATTCGGACGCGCACCTGGATGATGCCAAGAGCGCACTGACCCGACTCTACACCACATTGAAAAGCGTGGCGCCGGCCGAGGTGACGATCGACTGGCAAGCCGGCCATGCGGCACGTTTCAAGGCCGCGATGGACGACGACTTCAATACCGCCGAAGCGATCGCGGTACTGTTCGAGCTGGCGCATGAAGCTAACCGAGCACAATCATCGCAGCTTGCCGGCGAACTCAAAGCCCTGTCGAGCGTGCTTGGCCTGCTGGAGCGCGAGCCGCAAGCCTTCTTGCAAGGAGGTGATGGCAATGGTGAATGGACTGCCGAGAAGATCGAAGCAGCAATTGCGGCACGAAAAGCGGCGCGTGTTGCCAAGAACTGGGCCGAATCCGACCGTTTGCGTGACGAGCTGGCCGCGGCAGGCGTCGTGATCGAGGATGGCCCGCAGGGAACCAGTTGGCGCCGCCAGTAGCGTATTGCGAAGCCCACGAAAAACGGCCTCATCGAGGCCGTTTTCTTTCCTGTATCCGCTCTCCTACAATGAGTTTGGATATTTTGTGACTAGCGACCCATCCGATCATGCGCCATCCAGACGACCGCCAGACCGCAGAACTACCCGGCCTCCCCACCACCAAGAAGCGGGGCCGCCCCTCCATCGGCGCCAAGGCGATGACCTCGGCCGAACGCAAACGGCGCAGCCGCTTCAACCAGCTGCAGCGCGCGCTGCAAAGCAAGGACGTGGCCAATACGCAGATTCCGGCCCAGCTGAACGCCGTGGTCGACGAATCAACCCGCCGTTATCTGGTGGCCGCTGCGCGTGAGCAGGGCACGACCGTAGGCAAGTTGGTCGACCAATTAGTGGCGGCGGAACGGCATCGCCAGGAAGAGGCCAAACGCCCGGCTTTCGAGCTGGTGCAGCCGAGCGCTCCCGCTACCCGGCGCTGAGCCGGCATCAGGCCGGGCCGACGGTCAGTCCTGCTTCTGGCCCTGTACGGACATTTCGACATACGAGACAAAGAACTGGGCCGGCTCGACGCTGTCATCCCCCAGGGTCCAAGCATCTTCCATCGTATTGTTGTCGGTGGAGGCCTTGAGCCAAAGCTCGGCCAGGCGTTTCTCGCTCAACTTGTGCTGGCGGCCGTAAGCGATGGCGTCCTGCTTGGCTGTGCGGTAGCAAGGGATTGCCTTGACGGCGAATGCCTTGCTGGCCGGATCGATGGTGGCGGGGATTGCCCGCAGGCAGGTCACGAATGCCTGCGTCACCGGGCCGTCCGAGGTTGGCACCGACGCGGCGAAACCCAGCGTGGTCACGTGGGCAGCGACGAGTGCCGTCGCGCTCTTGAGGATGTTTCGGTTTTTCATGGCCGAAGCATAACGTCACGGGCAATCGCTTGTGAATGGATTAGCGCTCGGGTGTGTGATCTTGGCTGCCGAGCTGGGTCGCGCCGGCATCCACGGCGTAAGTTCCGCAGCGGCAAATAAGTCACCTGAATTCGGCTTCCTGCGCGAGGCCGAAGCCGGTTTACCCCTCACGTAGTGTTAGGCGGCGATGCAAGCGTAGCGCTGCACGAAGAGGAGCGCAGCGATCCGCCAACACATACTTTCCCTTCCAGTCAGAAATTTTTTATGCGAATCTCTCCCGCTCAAGGGGGAGTTATGCGAATCATTCTGGTGGCTTGTTGCGTTGCTGGCGTTCTTTACGGGGTTTACAGTCTTTTACTGCTTGACGAGCAGAAGAGGGCAGTACAACTTGGCGCCGATCGCGCCTTGAAGCAGATAGAGCCAGCCAAGCAGCGACTTGATCCGACTTCGCCGATCACCGAAACCGAACCGGTTACCGCTTCACGTGATGTCGATTTCTACAAGTGCCTTGACTCATCGGGCCGCGTTCAGTATCAGCAAGAGCCATGCGCTGCTGGTACGCGCTCGGTTAAGCCCCGAGCTGTTTCGCTGATCACCGTCGAGAGCAATCACTCAGCCCCGGCCATTGGCACCCCACAGATTCAGCCAGTTGCCCAGGTGCAAGATAATTCCGCCGTCGTGTCATCGATCACGCATGACACATCCTCGCGGGAAAGCCGCGACAGCCCGGTTTGCGCCCAGCTTTTGCGGAATAAAGAGTGGATTCTGAGCGCTCAGCGCCATAACTCTACCGAGTCATTGCGTAGAGCCTTCCAAGACAACAGAAAGGCTCTCAGCGACAACAAATGCCCGGCGGCCTGATTACGGGAAAATCTTTGGCATTTTGAATGTGCGTCGTGCGCTCATTGTTGTTTTCTCCCAACATTAAAAAACCCCCGACAAGCGGGGGCTTTCATGTTCGTGTCGGGCTCGGATTTTCCGCCGCATTCGCAGAATGATCCATAAAGCTTTACATAATATACATTATGCGAAATAACGTTAACTTTACGCTTGCGCCTTGATGCCGGTCAGATTTATTGTGCTGCCAAGGGATTACTCTGACGGTGAACCTATCGGCACCGTACCTGCCTTAATTGAGATCTTGGCGCTTAAGCCCCTCTGATCCACAGCAGGCAAGATTGCCCCCAATGTCGTTACCAAAAACGACGGCATTACTTCTTCAAAACCAAGGAGATCACCCATGGCTGTTACTTCGGTGCAAGAACTCGACGCACTGGTAGCGCGCGTCAAAAAAGCGCAGCAACTTTTTGCGACCTACACCCAGGAACAAGTAGACGCGATTTTCCGCAGCGCCGCGCTGGCTGCCGCCGATGCCCGCCTTCCACTGGCCAAGCTGGCCGTTTCCGAAACCGGCATGGGTGTGCTTGAAGATAAGGTCATCAAGAACCATTTCGCCTCCGAATACATCTACAACGCGTATCGCGACGAGAAAACCTGCGGGATCCTGTCGACCGACGACGCCTTCGGCACGATCACGATCGCCGAGCCGATCGGCATCATCTGCGGCATCGTGCCAACGACGAACCCGACGTCGACCGCGATCTTCAAGGCGCTGATTTCGCTGAAGACCCGCAACGGCATCATCTTCAGCCCGCACCCGCGCGCCAAGGATTCGACCAACGCCGCAGCTCGCCTTGTGCTTGAAGCTGCCGTGGCTGCTGGTGCGCCGCGCGATATCATCGGCTGGATCGATGCGCCGAGCGTCGAGCTGTCCAACCATCTGATGAAGCACCCTGACATCAACCTGATTCTGGCGACCGGCGGCCCGGGCATGGTGAAAGCCGCCTACTCGTCGGGCAAACCGGCCATTGGCGTCGGCGCCGGCAACACCCCGGTCGTGGTCGATGAAACCGCCGACATCAAGCGCATGGTCGCATCGATCCTGATGTCCAAGACCTTCGATAACGGTGTGGTCTGTGCATCCGAGCAAGCCGTCATCATCGTCGATGAAGTGTACGAAGCCGCAAAAGAGCGCTTCTCCAAGAACGGCGGCCACATCCTCAGCAAGAAAGACGCTGAGGCGGTTCGCAAGGTCATCCTGATCAATGGCGGCCTTAATGCGAACATCGTTGGCCAGTCGGCGGTCAAGATCGCCGAAATGGCCGGCGTCAAGGTTCCGCCGTACACCAAGGTGCTGATTGGCGAAGTCACCTCGGTCGGTGAAGAAGAAGCCTTTGCGCACGAAAAACTCAGCCCGGTTCTGGGCATGTACCGCGCCAAGGATTTCTACGATGCAGTGACCAAGGCCGAAGCGCTGGTGGCGCTGGGCGGGATTGGCCACACCTCCTCGCTCTACACCAATCAGGACCTGCAGGGCGAGCGCATCAACTACTTCGGCGACAAGATGAAGACCGCACGGATCCTCATCAACACGCCGTCGTCGCAAGGTGGCATCGGCGACCTCTACAACTTCAAACTCGCGCCGTCGCTGACGCTGGGTTGCGGCTCCTGGGGCGGTAATTCGATCTCCGAGAACGTTGGTCCGAAGCATCTGATCAACAAAAAAACCGTCGCGAAGAGGGCCGAAAACATGTTGTGGCACAAACTGCCTAAGAGCATCTATTTCCGTCGCGGTTGCCTGTCGATCGCGCTGGAAGAACTCAGCAACAAGAAGCGCGCCGCCATCGTTACCGGCCACTACCTCTTCAACCACGGCTTCTGCGACGAGACCATCCGCATCCTCAAGCAGATGGGCCTTGAAGTCGAAGTCTTCTACGACGTGCCAGCAGATCCGACCCTCGAAGTCGTTCGCAAGGGCGTCGCGCTGCTGAACAGCTTCAAGCCGGACGTCATCATCGCGCTCGGCGGCGGCAGCCCGATGGATGCAGCCAAGATCATGTGGGTGATGTACGAGCACCCGGATGTCCACTTCGAAGAACTGGCCCTGCGCTTCATGGATATTCGCAAGCGCATCTACAAGTTCCCGAAAATGGGCGTCAAGGCAGAGCTGGTCGCCATCCCGACCACCTCGGGCACCGGCTCGGAAGTCACGCCGTTCGCCGTCGTGACCGACGAAAAAACCGGCATGAAGTATCCGATCGCCGATTACGAGCTCACCCCGAACATGGCCATCATCGATGCCAACCTGGTGATGGACATGCCGCAAAGCCTGACCGCTTTCGGTGGCATCGACGCGGTGACCCACGCGCTTGAAGCCTATGCTTCGGTGATGGCGACCGAGTACTCGGATCCGCAAGCACTGCAAGCGCTGAAACTGCTGAAGCAGTACCTGCCCTCCTCGTACAAGAACGGCGCCAACGATCCGAAGGCCCGCGAGCAGGTGCACAACGCCGCAACGATCGCCGGCATGTCGTTTGCCAACGCCTTCCTCGGCGTCTGCCACTCGATGGCGCACAAGCTGGGTGCCGAGTTCCATCTGGCCCACGGTCTGGCCAACGCGCTGCTGATCTCGAACGTGATCCGCTACAACTCGGCCGACATCCCGACCAAGCAGACCGCGTTCAGCCAGTACGACCGCCCGATCGGCAAGTGCCGTTACGCCGATATCGCCGAGTACCTCGACCTACCGGGCAAGAACGACGACCAGAAGGTTGAAGCGCTGATTGCGTGGGTCGACGAACTGAAGGCGACGCTGGACATCCCGATGTCGATTCAGGCTGCAGGCGTACCGGAGAAGGACTTCCTCGCCAAGCTCGACACCCTTGCCGAAGAAGCGTTCGACGACCAGTGCACCGGCGCCAACCCGCGCTATCCGCTGATCTCTGAACTCAAGCAACTGCTGCTGGACAGCTACTACGGTCGCCCGTACGTTGAATCGTACGAGCGCGAAGAAGCCAAGGCCAAGTAAGTCCCGGCCAGAGAAAAAGCCCCGCCAGGTCCGGCGGGGCTTTTTTATGCTCTGGATTTCGCTAGACCGAGAGCGCCAGCGCCAGATGCGGATCGATGATCACGAAGCGACCTTCCCCACGCTGGCCCAAAACCCGATTGCGAACCAGCTTTTTCAGACTACTTTGGACTTGCGATGATGACACCGCTGCGGCGCCAGTCTGCATTGCCAGGTAATCCCTGAACGCATTGCCATATAGCCGATCGACGCCCTTGGCGATTTCAACCAGCAACAGTCGATCAAGCCGGCTCATATCCTCCCACGACAGCGCCGAAACCCGGTGTCGCTGCAGCCTGAGTTGCTGCTGCTGCAAAGCCTCCACCGTGGTGCGCTGCGGATTGAGCACCAGGTCCTCGATCAAGGCCCGCTGATAGTACGGAATACGCTGCAAGCGGTTAAACGCATCGAGCATCCCCCCTTCGTCGACCTGCCCCCAGGTAATCCCCTCATACGGACTACTGACCTTGGCGAATGCCCGCTCGTCTTCACGCTGACCCTGGGTGCGCAACTGATACTGGCTCACCAGATGGCGAACAAAACCAACGCCGATGTCGGGCAGCTGCAGCACGCTGCTTTGTTGCTGCAGCAGCAAGGGAATCGCATGGGCTTCGTTGCTGATGCTCGCAGTCATTACCAGCTTGGCCCGCCCGGCGATCCCGGCGAAGGCCTGCAGGATGTCGCGCAACATCGCGTCACCATTCGCCTGGCGCAATACGAGATCCACGTCGTCGATCAACAGTAGCGAACGGCGCTTCTCCTCACGCAGCTGCGAGAGCTCTTTGGCCAGACGCTCGGCCAGCGTCTGCTTCGCCTTCGGGGCTTGGCCGGTCAGCGAGGCGAACTGACGGGCGAGCCACTTCTCACCGGCGGCAAAGTCGGCCAAAAGCTCGACCAGTTGACGCAGTAGCGCCTTGGGCGAAATCGCGTCGCAGGCGAAATAGCGCACCCGCCAGCCCTGCTGTTCCGCCAGCGGGATCAGGTCGTATTGCAAGAACTCGCTCTTCCCCATCTGCCCGGCCGCAGCCAGCGTCACCGACTGCGCCAGCCCGGCATGAAGCGTGTTCAGCAACGCATTGGCTAATTCGGTACGGGGGTAGTGCCAACCCTGAGACGATGACATCAACATGATCCAGTCGTATGCATATGCATATGCATACGCACATAATTATGCATCAATAGCCATACAAGCATCATCCGAGAATATTAACGCCATCAAAGTCGGTATTTATAAGGTGATATCGCTTGCGGCATTGCCGCAACATCCAGCCAGGATGAATACCCTAATATTGGTAATTGTTCGATTTCGGCGTTCTTGAGCGGGGCGCAGCATGCTGACAAGCATCACCAACCCGCAAGGAAACCGTCCATGTTGCAAGACATTCTCCCGGTAGAGAGCATTCGCTTCGCCGATCGCTTCGATGACTGGCGCGACGCTGTCCGTGCCGCGTGCCAACCCCTGCTTGAGCGAGGCGCCATCGAACCGGCCTATATCGATGCCATCATCGAAAACGTCGAGAAAATCGGCCCCTACATCGTGATTGCCCCCGACGTCGCAATTCCGCACGCCCGGCCCGAGGCCGGCGCCAAGGCGATCGCTATGTCGCTACTCAAGGTCAGCGAACCGGTCGCGTTCAGCGACGACCCGGAACACCAGGCCCGGCTGTTGTTCGCCTTCTCGGCGACCGACTCGCATAGCCATCAGCGCGCACTCAAGCAGTTGGCGCACTGGATCATGGACGAGGCCAAGTTCGCCGAACTTCAGGCGGCGACATCGCCCGAAGTGATCGCAGCGTTGATCGCCAGCCTAGGCGACTAAGCCCCCTCTTACCGCTTGAACAAGGACTCCATCATGAAAATCCTCATCGTTTGTGGCAATGGTCTCGGCAGCAGCCTGATGCTGGAAATGGCCGTCAAGGAAGTGCTGCGGGATCTCGGCAGCGATGCCGAAGTGGCGCACACCGACCTTTTTTCCTCACGCGGCGAAACGGCAGATTTATTCCTCGGCTCGCGCGAGATCATCGACAACCTTGACGACGGCACCCGGACGGTCGCGTCGCTGAAAAACATCATGGACAAGGCCGAGATCAAATCGGTGCTGGTACCGCATCTGTCCTAAGAATTTGCGGGCTGTCGCGAGCGACGCCGCAGCGTAAAGATTCGAAGCCCGTATGCCGACCCAGCGGTCGGCCTCACCACCCGTAGAGGTGCACCATGATTCAATTCCTGCTCGATATTCTCTCCGACCCCGCAGTACTGATCGGCATCTTCGCCCTGGCCGGTCTGCTGCTGCAGAAAGCCAAAGTTTCCGACGTCGTCGGCGGCACCATCAAGACCATCCTCGGTTTCGTCATCCTCGGTGCTGGTGCGCAGATTCTGGTCGGTTCGCTCGATAACTTCCGGCAGATTTTCGATCACGCCTTTGATCTGAAAGGTACGATCCCGAACAACGAAGCCATCGTTGCCCTCGCAATGAAGCAGTTCGGCACCTACACCGCCTACGTGATGATCCTGGGCATGGGCGTCAACCTGCTGCTGGCACGGATCACGCCGCTGAAGTACATCTTTCTCACCGGGCATCACACGCTGTTCATGGCCTGCCTGCTGGTTGCGGTGCTGTCGGCTGGCGGCATGGGCGGCATTGCGCTGGTCCTGAGCGGTGGCGCGCTGCTCGGCATGCTGATGGTCGTCATGCCGGCCTTGGCGCAGCCGTTCACCCGCAAGATCACCGGCAACAACAGCTTCGCACTCGGCCACTTCGGCACCATCGGCTATCTGTCGGCCGCGCTCGTTGGCAAGGCCTTTGGCAAGGGCGGCCGCAGCACCGAAGACATCAAGGTGCCGGATTCGCTGCGCTTCCTGCGCGACACGTCGATTTCGATGGCGCTGACGATGGGCATCCTCTACATCATCGTCTCGCTGTTTGCCGGGCCGGCCTTCATCGAAAGCACGCTGTCTGACGGTGTGAACTTCCTCGTCTTCGCGATCAAACAGGCGCTGGTGTTCTCGGCAGGCGTCTACATCATCCTCGCCGGCGTGCGGCTGCTGATCTCGGAAATCGTCCCCGCGTTCAAGGGCATTTCCGACAAGCTGATTCCGAATGCCAAACCGGCACTCGATTGCCCGGCGGTGTTCCCGTTCGCACCGAATGCGGTGGTCATCGGCTTCATGTGCAGCTTTCTGGGCGGGCTGATGGCGATGTTCATCACACCGGCGCTCGGTCTGGCGGTGATCGTTCCTGGGCTGATTCCGCACTTCTTTACCGGCTCGACCGCAGGCATCTACGGTAACGCCACCGGTGGCCTGCGCGGCGCGGTCGTTGGCTCTTTCGTCAATGGCCTGCTGATCAGCTTCCTGCCAGCCATTCTGCTCAACAGCCTCGGCGCGCTTGGTTTTGCCGGCACCACCTTTGGCGATACCGACTTCGGCATCGTCGGCATCGTGCTCTCGGTCTTCCTCGGCCGATTCTGAACACCTGTCGCGGGTGCGACAGCGAACAAAAGGTAGCTCGCGGGCTCCCTTTTGTTCGCTCATTCAAGCCCCTTCCCTGTAGACCAGCAAACTGCGACTGGCGGCGCCTATTTCTCAACCACAACACCGACTGTTAATTGCACGAACGAAATAGAAAAAGCCCCGCATTCGCGGGGCTGATTGCCGAATCGAAGGCTAGCCTAGTTCGCGGCGAAGGCTTCCAATGCCTCATTGGCGGTCAGCCACTCCATCTCCAGCTCGTCGATTTCGCCCTTGATCACGGCTTCACGCCGCACAAGCGCCTGCAGCTCTTCCTTGCGATTCGCGTCGTACAAACCGGCATCCTGCAATGTCACTGCCAGCTCGGCCAGTTCGGCCTGCTTGGGCGACAATGCGTTATCGATTTTTTTCAGCCGCTGTTCCAAGGGCTTGCGCTGCTTTGCCAACGCCTGCCGTGCTTCCGCCTCGGCACGTTTTTGCGCCTTGCGATCCACGCCAGAGCTCGATGAGGCCAAGCCATCAGACTTCGATGAACCGTCACCCTGGCGTTTTTCCTGACTGTAGCGAGTGTAATCATCCAGATCGCCATCGAACGGCCGCACCCTGCCCGCTTCGATCAGCCAGAAATCGTCTACCGTTGCCCGCAGCAAATGCCGATCGTGCGACACCAGAATGATCGCACCTTCAAAATCGGTCAGCGCCCGAGTCAGGGCCTGGCGCATTTCGATATCAAGGTGGTTGGTCGGTTCATCGAGCAGCAGCAGGTTAGGCTTCTGCCAGATCAGCAGCGCCAGCGCCAGCCGCGCTTTTTCGCCACCGGAGAATGGCGCCACCGGGCTGGACGCCATCGGACCACGGAAGTCGAATCCGCCCAAGAAGTTGCGCAATTCCTGCTCGCGCGTGTTCGGCGCCAGCTTTTGCAGGTGCCACAGCGGCGATTCATCCAGCCGCAAGTGCTCGAGCTGATGCTGGGCGAAGTAACCGACCTTCAAACCCTTGCCTTCGTGTCGCTCGCCAGCGAGCAGCGCCAGATCGCCAACCAGCGTTTTGATCAGCGTCGATTTGCCGGCGCCGTTAACGCCCAGAAGACCGATCCGGGCTTCTTTTTGCAGACTGAGGTTCAACTCGGACAGCGTCGACTTGCCCAGTGCATAGCCGGCCTCACCGTCTTCGATACGCAACAAGGGATTCGGGCTCGAATCGGGCTCCCGGAACGAGAAGGTGAACGGTGAATCGACGTGCGCAGCGGCGATGACTTCCATCCGCTCCAACGCCTTGACGCGGCTTTGCGCCTGCTTCGCCTTGCTCGCCTTGGCCTTGAAGCGGGTAATGAACGACTCAAGGTGGGCAATTTCGCGCTGCTGCTTACCGAAGGCCTGCTGCTGCTGCGACAACTTTTCGGCGCGCTGCGCTTCAAAATCACCGTAGTTACCGGTATAGAGATCAAGCTTGCCTTGATCCACATGCAGGATGCTGCCGACAGTAGCATCGAGAAAATCGCGATCGTGAGAAATAACCAGCAGCATGCCCTGATAGCTGCGCAACCAGTTTTCCAGCCAGACCACGGTTTCGAGATCCAGGTGGTTGGTCGGCTCATCCAGCAGCAGCAAATCGGAACGGCACATCAGCGCCTGCGCCAGGTTCAGCCGCATCCGCCAGCCGCCGGAAAAATCGGCGACCGAATGCTGCATTTCCTCGGTAGAAAACCCAAGACCGGCGAGCAGCTTGGCCGCGCGAGCGCGAGCGGTGTAGCCATCGATCGCCTCATAGCGCGACAGCAGCTCGGCATGGTGCACACCATCGTCGTGATCAAGCGCCAGCTCTTTTTCAAGCGCGCTCAGCTCGGCATCGCCATGCAGCACATAATCGAGTGCGGGCTCGGCCAGCGCGGGCGTCTCCTGCGCGACATGGCCAATGGCCAGGCGAGGAGGAAGCTCCAGATCGCCGCCATCAAGGTGCAGCTCACCGCGAATCAAGGCAAAGAAAGAGGACTTGCCGGCGCCATTGGGGCCAACAACACCCGCTTTTTGCCCCGGGTTAATCGTCAGGTCAGCCTGGTTAAGCAGGACTTTGAGGCCACGTCGCAACGTGGCGGATTTGAGTCGAATCATGGCCGCAGTTTACCAGACCTCGGCGAGCCAAGATCGTAAGGACGACCGCTTTACAACTCAGACCGCCAGCGCCTCACGCAACTGGGCGAAGGCGTCTTCGGTGACGCCATCGCCGAGCTTGAGGCGACTCAGCACGCCGGAGGCCAGATACGCCTCGATTTCGTGACGCATCAGCGTCAAACCCTTGTCACCGCGACTGGTCAGGAGAAAACGGGTGCCTTGCGGGCTGATCCAGCTGACGCGTAAACGCCGTGGCAGCGCATCGCCCTCGCGCCATTCGACCCACTCGCCGCGCTCGGGCACCTGGGATTGTGGTTCAAGCGCTGCGCTTGAGGCCACGTTCGGTGCACTGGCATCGCCCCCAAACGGCTCAGCCATCAGCACCGACGGTGCCTCCGCGCCAAGCTGTGACATCGCCTCCTGCACGGGCGCAACCACCCCCTCTTGCGCCACGACGGGCTCAACCGTCGGAATGCTTGCACCAACAACCGGCACAGCCAGCGCGGCGGGTGTGGCTTGCACCTGCAAGGCCAGCTTCAAACCTTGGCGAATGGCACCGGCGTGCAACTGCACCAGCTCGGAGAAAAAAGACTTGCGTGTAGCGTCACCGACACCGATTTCGCGAATCCCCGCCTCCAGCTTGCTCAGCAGCGCAGGCAAGGTGTTCACAAGCTGCAGGCGGTCTTCCGGCCTGACTTTCGGCGCGACACTCCAGAGCAGCTGATCAATCACGGCAAGCCGCTCGACAAATAGCGACGCGGCCTCCCCTTCGACACCGTAGGCAGCCACCAAGGCCGCACGCCAATGCTCTTGCACAAAGGCGATCACGACCGGCGGGTGTTCGGTACTCAGCTTTTGCTCGATCAGCGCCTGCGCGGTTGCATTGGCCAGCTCGCTGATCTCGCCGGCAAGCAAGGCATCGGCCTGATCGCTGATTGCAGCGTCGATGACCGCACGCTCTGCGTCCAGCCACTGATCAAGGGCATCCAGCGCCGACTGGAATACCGCAGTATCGTCGGTAAAGGAGCGGGCGACGTCGGCGATGACTTCGACGAATTTGCAAAGCTGCGGATCATCGGCCGCAGGCTCCCCCTGCCACTCCAGCCCGGCGTCGGCCAAACGGTCGATAAGGCGCCGCGCGGGGTGCGCCTTGTCACTAAAGAAGCGGGTATCCAGCATCGCCGCCTTGAGCGCCGGCACTTGCAGTCGCGCCAGCAACCCTTTGGCCGCATTGGAAAGACGGTCATCCTCGAACAGCCGATCAAAGAGCAAGGCCACCAGTTCGACCGTCATGGTATCGAGCCGGTCGAGCTCTTGCGTCCAGCGGCTGCCGCGCAGCAGCGCCAGCAGGTTCTCCGGATGCAGCGACATATCCTGAACACTGCCCAACGCATCTTGCTGCAGGTGATCGAGGAAATTAAACCAATCCGGCCGCAGCGCCCGCTGGGGTTGCGGCGTGTCCGAACTGAAAAGCTGGTTCAGATGCGTGACCAGCTCGGGCCGCAGCATCGATGCCAATGCGCTTTCGCCCCCGGCGCCTTGCCCACCTGTCATACCGTCCTGCGCAGCAAGGCCGGACACGCCAGCCTGATGTGCTTGACTCGGTGTACTGCGTGAACCAGCGCGACGCGCGATCGCCGGCAAGGGTACGTTCTGCTGAATCAGATATTGATTCAGTTGCTGATACACCCCGGCGACCCGGCCCGACAACTCGACCTCGAAGGTACGCAACGCCACCAGACGCGCGGCCAAGCCGCTATCCAGTTGCTGGCAGGCAGTCAAAAATGCTTCGCAGATGACTTTCGGGCTAAGCGGGCTGAACGAATTGCCGTTGTCGTGGCTGTCGCGATGGTCCGGCAATAGCGAGGCCAGTCTTTGCTCAAGATGGGTCAGCGTCTCGCCGCTTTTTTGCTGCAAGGCATTCGAAATACTGCTCAGGGTGAGCGACGTTTCGTATTCTTCATTTGCCACCAGCGAGAGCGCGTCGGGCGTCAGATTAACCTGGTAAAAAGCGCTTTCGCCGCGTGCGCCCCGCGGCTGCAAACTGGCCTCGAAACTGGCCAGAAATTGCTGCTTGAAGGCGGCGACAATGGCGTCTTTCTTGGTTCTCGCCTCGACCCTGGCGTCGAAATACTGATCACGCAGGCTACGTTCGGTCGTAGTTTCCGCCAACTGGAAGAAGGTCTCCTCCAGTCCCTGAAAGAAGTCATCCAGCGACTCGGTCAGCATACCCAGCGCAAGATCGCGACAAGCGATCAGCGTCCCCGTTTGCGGGCTACCTGGGGTTCGAGTGAGTACGGTTTGCATGAGGTAGCCGGGGAGTCACTTGATATATTAGTTTATGGTAATGTTTGGCGAATTCACCGGTCAACCCGACCACCGGCGGCCGGGCGGCAATGAGACACCGCGCCATGTTTTCACCCTATCCAGTCTTTACAACTAGGGAAAACAAGCCTGAGGAAAACCCTGTCTGGCAAGGGTATGGGGGCGGGTATAGAGTCAAGTCAGCTTCAACGATGCAGAGACAGGCCGACATGACTTTTTCCGTTCCCCGCCCGCAGCTGGACGCACTCTCTCAAGCCCGCGAACCCCTCGGTGACAACGTCAAATCGCTATTCGCACGCTACTACGCGAATTTGCCCAGCGAGGACTTCGATGCCAGGGACGCCGAAAACTGGGTCGGTGCCGCGTTGTCACACTGGCGCTTTGGTGCCCGTCGCGCGCCCGGTGAGTTGCTACTGCGCGCGGACAACCCCACGCTGATCGAGCATGGCTGGGAGTGCAAACACACAGTGATCGAGCTGGTTGCCGACGACATGCCCTTTCTGGTCGACACGGTCAGCATGGCGATCAATCGCCTCGGTTATGGCGTGCATCTGGTGGTGCATCCGGTCTTGCATGTGCAGCGCGATGCGGCCGGCCAAGTGGTCGATTTGGGCGACGACGGTCCGCGCGAATCGTGGATGCATTTTGAAATCGATCGCATCACCCGTCCCGAGGCACTGGCCGAGCTGGATGAGGAAATCCGCCGGGTATTGAATGTACTTTCGGTGGCCGTGGCCGACTGGCCCAAAATGACCGAGCACATCGATGCGACGCTGGCGCAATTGCACAGCGCCCCGCCCCCGGTGGCCGCAACCGAATTATCCGAAACCGTCGCCTATCTTGAATGGCTGCGTGACGATCATTTCATTTTTCTGGGTTGCCGCGATTACCGGATCAATGAAGAACACGGCGACGGTAATATGTGGATCACGCCCGGCTCTGGCCTTGGCATGCTGCGCGATGACGGCGTGGGCGGCCCATCGCGCACCTGGGCTTCGTTGACACCGGAACTTCGCCAGATTGCCTATCGCCCCGATACCCTGCTGATCCTGACCAAGGCCGATACCCGTTCGGTGGTACACCGCCCGGTTTATCTGGACATGATCTGCCTCAAGCAGATCGATGCCGGCGGCAAGGTCGTTGGCGAACTGCGCATCCTCGGCCTGTACACCGCCAGCGCCTACAGCACGCCATCGCGGCAAATCCCGATTCTGCGCGACAAAATCGCCCGTGCGATCACGCTATCCGGTGCAGATGTCGAAGGGCATCGCGGCAAGGCGCTGCTGAATGTTCTGGATACCTATCCACGTGAAGAACTGATCGAAACCGATGTCGAAGCCCTGTCTCGCATCGCCAGCGGCATTGTCGGTCTGCAAGAGCGCAATCGCACCCGCGTCTTTTTCCGCGAAGACATTTATCACCGCTATATATCGGCCATGCTCTATGTGCCGCGCGACAACTACACCACCGAAGTACGCGTCAAAGTACAGCAACTACTGATCGATCGCCTTGGCGGCGACGGCGGCGAATTCAATGTCCTGCTGTCAGATAGCCCGCTGGCACGCATCCACTTCATCACCCACATCCCGCATGGTGCCCACCCGCAGTACGACGCCCGGGCCATTGAGGCCGAGATCGCCGAGATTGCCCTGCGCTGGCCGGATGAGCTGCGCCGGCAACTGCTCATGCATGGCGGTGAAGAGCAAGGCGCCGTTCGCTACCAACGTTATGCCAACGCCTTCTCGGCAGCCTATTGTGCCGACTACCCGCCCCGCGTGGCGGTGCATGATATCGACGCGCTTGAAACCGCGCTTGAAACCGGCGAGCTCGCCACGGCCATCGTTCCTGGCAGTCAGGCCGATACCCGTTTGTGGCGACTGAAGCTGTATCGCAATACGCCGATCGAGCTCTCCGATTGCTTGCCGCTACTGGAGAACCTGGGCGTGCGCGTGCAGGACGAGCGCCCCTACAAGCTGTCCTTCAGCGATAACGCGGCGGCATGGATCATCGATATCGGCATCCAGCTGCCGCAAAGCGGCATGCTCGAAAACCCGCAAGCACGCAGCCGTTTGCTGGATGCGTTCGAGGCCGTCTTCGCGGGGCGCAGCGAAAACGACACGTTCAACCGGCTGGTGCTGCAGGCGGGCCTGGCCTGGCGTGATGTATTGGTGCTGCGCGCCTACGCCAGGTATCTGAAGCAAATCGGCCTGCACTTCAGCCAGGACACGCTAGCGGCCACGCTGCTGCGCTTCCCGCTTCAGGCCGGGCAACTGGTCGAGCTGTTCCACGCCCTGCTACAACCGTCCGCGAGCAATACGCACGAAGCGGAGGCACTGGGTAAAACGCTGGCCAAATTCGCCACCGACCAACCCAATGCCGACGACGAAAAGATGCTGTCGCAGTTTCGAGCCGCCATCGAAGCAACGGTGCGAACCAACTTCTGGCAGCAAAACGCCGCCGGCAACCCCAAACCCTACGTCTCGTTCAAGATCGCTTCGGCGCAGATACCGGACATGCCGCAGCCGGTGCCGCTATTCGAAATCTTCGTCTACGCCAATGATATGGAAGGCGTACACCTGCGCGGCGGCAAAGTAGCCCGTGGCGGCCTGCGCTGGTCCGATCGGCGCGAAGACTTCCGCACCGAGGTACTGGGGCTGGTCAAGGCGCAGATCGTCAAAAACACCGTTATCGTACCGGTAGGCTCCAAAGGGGGGTTTATCGTCAAGAACCCGCCGACCGAGCGCGAAGCCTTCCTCGCCAAGGGTGTTGAGTGCTACCAGACGCTGATTCGCGGCATGCTGGACATCACCGACAACCTCGTCAACGGCAAGCTCGTACCGCCGCCGAATGTAACCCGCCGGGATGAGGATGACCCCTATCTCGTCGTCGCCGCCGACAAGGGCACGGCAACCTTTTCCGACACCGCCAACGCCCTCTCGCAGGAATACGGCTTCTGGCTCGATGACGCTTTCGCCTCCGGCGGCTCGGTCGGTTACGACCACAAGAAGATGGGCATTACCGCCCGCGGCGCCTGGGTGTCGGTCGAGCGCCACTTCCGCGAGATGGGCATCAATGTCGCGACGGATCCGATCACGATCGCCGGCATCGGTGACATGTCGGGCGACGTGTTCGGCAATGGCCTGCTGCGCTCGACCGCAGTCAAGCTCGTCGCCGCATTCGATCACCGGCATATATTCATTGATCCGAACCCGGATCCCGCACTGTCGTACAAGGAACGCGAGCGGCTATTCACCCTGCCCCGCTCCAGCTGGGCAGATTACGATGCGAAACTGATCTCGCGGGGTGGCGGGCTGTGGCCGCGCAACGCCAAGACGATTCCGCTCTCTGCCGAGATGAAAGCGCTACTGCAGGTCGAGGACGACGAGCTCGAACCGAACCTGCTGATCCAGGCCATTCTCAAGGCGCCGGTCGATCTGCTTTACAACGGTGGCATCGGCACCTATGTAAAGGCGAGCACGCAAACGCACGCCGAAGCCAATGATCGCGGCAGCGATGCGGTGCGCGTTGACGGGCGCGAGCTGCGCTGCAAAGTGGTCGGCGAAGGCGGCAATCTGGGCTTTACCCAGCTGGGGCGCATCGAATACGGCCTGTCTGGCGGGCGGATATTCACCGATGCGATCGACAACTCGGCCGGCGTCGATTGCTCCGATCATGAAGTCAATATCAAGATTTTCCTCAATCGCATCGTCGCCAGCGGCGACATGACGCTAAAACAGCGCAACCAGCTCCTTGCCGAAATGACCGACGAGGTAGGCCATCTGGTACTGGAAGACAACCGGCTGCAAACACAGGCGATTTCGCTCGAACGGATGCAGGCCCCCTCCTTGCTGCCGGTACACCAGCGCTTCATGCAGGCCATGGAACATCAGGGCAAGCTGTCGCGCCGGCTGGAATACCTGCCGAGCGACAGTCTGCTGATCGAGCGACAACAAGCCAAGCTGGGTTTGACCCGACCGGAACTGGCGGTACTGCTGGCCTATGCCAAGATCGTTCTCAAACAGCAACTGCTCACCAGTCAACTGCCAGACGATGCGCGCTGGAACACGCTGCTCACCGCGTACTTCCCGAGTGCGCTGGTGGCGCGCTACGGCGATCGCGTCGCCGAACATCCGCTGCGCCGCGAAATCGTCGCCACCTTGCTGACCAACCATGTAGTCAACCGCTACGGCATCAGCTGCGTCTTCCGCCTGGCCGAAGAGGTAGAACGCCCAGCCGATGCAGTGGTCGCGGCGCTGATCGATGCGCAGCAATTGCTGGGTATCGAAGCGCTGACCAAGGAAATCGAATCCGCTCAGGGCATGTCGATTACCGAGCAATACGAGCTGCTGTCGTCGGTGCGTCGGCAAACCGAGCGCGTCGCGCGCTGGCTGTTGCAGCACCCGCTCAACCCTGCGGAACTCGAACATCTCGGCACCTGCGCCGAACTGTGCCTGCCCAGACTGCCGGAATGGCTGGCCGAAAGCGGCGATGTCCAGGCGCGCCGGGAAATCTGGCTCAACGCAGGCGTGCCGGGCGCGCTGGCCAACAAGGTATTGGCGGTCGAACACGCGATGCCGTTTATCGAGCTGGCGCGCAGTGCCGGCGACACCGATACGCTGGCCGAGCGCATGAAGCTCTTTCTCGCCCTTGGGCAGACGCTGGAACTCGACTGGCTGGTTACCGCGATCGAAAAGCTGCCGCGCGACAATCGCTGGCAGACGCTGGCCCGCCTGGCTGCACGCGACGATTTGCAGCGCTTGCACGCCACGCTCACCGAACGGATCTGGCTGCGCCCGCAAGATGATGCCGATGCCAAGCTTGTCGCCTGGCAAGCCGACGTATCCGGGCCTTTGGGGCAATGGCTGCGCATGCTCGGCGAGCTGCGCGAAAGCCAGCCGGATCTGGCGATGATCTCGGCGGCGCAGCGCGAGCTGCGTGGCAGACTGATCACCTGAAGACCTTGATGGCGTAAAAAAGCGGCGTAGCGATACGCCGCTTTTTTCTGGCCACGCCCTTGGCAAATTGGCCCCAACCGGACGTCAAGCATTACCCCGATCCGGCTTGGCAATCCGGTATAATGCGCGGTTTTCCGACCGACATAGACCGTGATGGAAGCCGAACAGCTCAACCAGATCGACAATCACCTCGCAGACTTGGCCAACCGCGCCGAGGAGCTGAAACGTTATCTTGACTACCCGGGTAAACGTGACCGGCTCGAGGAGGTTGTCCGCCTCTCCGAAGACCCGGACATCTGGAACGACCAGAAGAAAGCCCAGGATATCGGCCGCGAACGCAAAGCACTCGAAGATGTCGTTGTCGTGCTCGACGATGTCGCCAATGGCGCCGCCGATGCCAAGGAGTTGTTCGACATGGCGCGCGGCGAAAGCGATTTCGACACCTGCGCCGCGATCAATGACGACGCACAGGCGCTCGAAACCAAAATCGCCAAGCTCGAATTCCGCCGGATGTTCAGCAATCCGATGGATCCGAACGCCTGCTTTATCGACATCCAGTCGGGCGCGGGCGGCACCGAGGCTCAGGACTGGGCCGGCATGCTGCTGCGGATGTATATCCGCTACGGCGAGCGCAAGGGCTTCAATGTCGAAGTGATGGAAGTGTCCGACGGCGAAGTCGCCGGCATCACCAGCGCAACGATCAAGCTCACCGGCGAATACGCCTATGGCTTCTTGCGCACCGAAACCGGCGTGCATCGCCTGGTGCGGGTGTCGCCGTTCGATTCGAACGCTCGCCGCCACACCTCGTTCTGCTCGGTCTTCGTTTACCCGGAAGTCGATGACAGCTTTGAGATCGAGATCAATCCGGCCGACGTGCGTACCGATACCTATCGCGCCTCGGGCGCTGGTGGTCAGCACATCAACAAGACCGACTCGGCCGTTCGCCTGACCCACGCGCCGACCGGCATTGTCGTGCAGTGCCAGAACGATCGTTCGCAGCACCGCAACCGCGACGAAGCCTGGTCGATGCTGCGCGCCAAGCTGTACGAGCTTGAACTGCGCAAGCGCATGGAAGCGCAGCAATCGCTGGAAGCCGGCAAGGCCGATATCGGCTGGGGCCACCAGATTCGCTCCTACGTGTTCGACCAGAGCCGAATCAAGGATCTGCGCACCAGCTATGAAGTCGGCAACCTCAAGGGCGTGATGGATGGTGACCTCGATGGCTTTATCGAGGCCAGCCTGAAGCAAGGCGTCTAAGTTTGTGATTTGACCGGAGCAGGCCACCCTGCTCCGTTTTGCATCTGATGGAACCTAGAATGAGCGAACAGCAAGCAGTCCCGCAGGACGAAAACCAGATCATGGCCGAGCGTCGCGCCAAGCTTGGCGCATTGCGCGAACAAGGCCCGGCCTTCCCGAACGATTTCAAACGCGAACATTTGTCCGGCGATCTGCACGCCAAGTACGGCGAAATCGAGAAAGAAGAGCTCGAAGCACAGAATATTTCGGTCAGCGTTGCCGGCCGCATGATGCTCAAGCGCGTCATGGGCAAGGCGAGCTTTGCCACGGTGCAAGACGTTGCAGGCCGCATCCAGTTCTACGTCAGCCGCGACAGCGTCGGCGAAGACGTCTACGCCGCATTCAAGAAATGGGACCTGGGTGACATCATCGCCGCCCGCGGCACGCTGATGAAAACCAAGACCGGCGAGCTATCGGTGCAAGTCACCGAACTGCGCCTCTTGACCAAGAGCCTGCGGCCGCTGCCAAGCGATTATTACGGCCTGGCCGACCAGGAGCTGAAGTACCGCCAGCGCTATGTTGACCTGATCATCAACGAACAAAGCCGCACCACCTTCATCAACCGCTCGCGCATTGTGCAAAAAATCCGCGAATACATGGTGAACGAGTCCTACCTCGAAGTCGAAACGCCGATGATGCACCCGATTCCGGGCGGCGCCACGGCCAAGCCGTTCACGACGCATCACAATGCACTCGATATGCCGCTGTTCCTGCGCGTGGCGCCGGAGCTGTACCTGAAGCGTCTGGTCGTCGGCGGCATCGAACGTGTGTTCGAAGTGAACCGCAACTTCCGCAACGAAGGGATGAGCACGCGCCACAATCCCGAATTCACGATGATGGAGTTCTACGAGGCCTACGCCGACTACCAGCGCATGATGGACATAACCGAAGGCGTCATCCGTTACGCGGCCAAGGAAGTCATCGGCCATACCGTGATCGAGTACCAGGGCAAGCCGGTTGATCTATCCAAGCCGTTTGCGCGCTTCACCATCGCCGGCGCCATCCAGCGCTACAACCCGCAATACACCGCCGAGCAACTGCACGACCGCGCCTTCCTCAAGGCCGAGCTGGCCCGTCTGGGCGCCAAGCCGGTACTGACCGACGGCATCGGCGGCCTGCAGCTGTCGCTGTTCGATGAAACCACCGAAGAAAAGCTCTGGGAGCCAACCTTCATCATCGATTACCCGGCCGAAGTATCGCCACTGGCACGCGCCAACGATAACGATGCAGGCATTACCGAACGCTTCGAGTTGTTCATGGTGGGCCGCGAGCACGCCAATGGTTACTCGGAGTTGAACGACCCGGAAGACCAGGCAGCGCGCTTCCAGGCACAAGTTGACCTGAAAGACCGGGGTGACGACGAAGCCATGCATTTCGACGCCGATTACATCCGTGCGCTCGAGTATGGCCTGCCACCGACCGGCGGCTGCGGCATTGGCATTGACCGTCTGGTCATGCTGCTAACCAATGCGCCAAGCATTCGCGATGTGATTTTGTTCCCGCAAATGCGCCGCGAAGATTGACACGCATTTGATCGCTCCAAATAAATAAAGCCGGCATTGCCGGCTTTATTTATTTCTGTGCCGTACGCAAGCCCGGGCAAAAGCAGAACAACCGCCTTTGCCCGGCATACATTAAATACGGTATTGCGATGTTTCCCGTTGCATATTACTGGCCAACTCGCCAAGTTGTTTGGCTGAGCTATTGGTTTGCTCGGCAATCGCGCTATTTTCTTCGGTCATCTGTGCAATCCGCTCAACCTGCTGAGCGATATTCGAGCTGGCCAATGATTGTTCACGCAGCGCCGCCGAAATATCGTTGACCATATGCACGGTTTGCTCCGCCTTGCCGCCAATCTGATCGATCACCTCGCGCGCCGCATCTGCCTGCGCCACGCCGGATTTAACCAATTCAACCGCCTGATTCATCCCCGCGACCGAGCGTTGCGCGCGCTCGCCTACCGTTTCAATGATTTTTGAAATCTCCGCGGTCGAATTGGCGGTGCGCTCGGCCAGCTTGCGAACCTCATCGGCGACAACGGCAAAACCACGCCCCTGTTCACCGGCGCGGGCCGCCTCGATGGCCGCATTCAACGCCAGCAGATTGGTCTGATCCGCAACATCGCGAATCACGCCAATCACCGACGAGATCTGCTGAGTTTGCTGCTCGAGCTCGCTCAAACGCGCAGCCGCCTCGCCCACGCCATCGGCGATCTGATTAATCTCGTGCACGGTACGGCCGATCACTTCGCCCCCCTGCAGCGCCAGCTGGCCGGATTCACGCGCCAAATTCTGCGCCTCACCGGCGCGATCGGAGACGTGGCTGATGCTGACGGTCATTTCTTCGACCGACGAGGCCATGCTCGCGGTGGCATCGCTCTGGTAGTTGGCGCTCTTGGCGACTTGCCCCGACGCATCCGACAACTCGCTCGCCGCGCCAGACACCTCACCGGCACCGCGCTGCAACTGCCCCAAACTACTCTGCACCTTGTCCATCAGCCGATTGAAGGCGGTAATCGCTTCACCCACTTCGCCCTTGCCATCGGTCTTGGCACGACGCTTGAAGTCGAGATCCTGCTCAACCCCACGAATGGCGTCACGCATACCATTCAGTGGCGTCACGATGGCACGATAGCTGATCCAGCCGAATGCACCGGCGCCAAGCAAGCCGACCAGCAAACAGAGGGTGGACTGGAGAACTGCGCTCTTGAATGTTTCACCGGCAGCCCTGTCCTGCTCGACCGACCATTCCTCGCTGTACTTGACATGCGCATCCAGCGCAGCGGCGACGCGTTGCGAGTCCGCGTAGCTTTTCGTCAGCAGCTCGTTCGCTTCGTCACGCTGCGCCAGCCGTGACAGCGCCAGTGCCTTGTCCTGAATCTGCATGAAGTTGCGGAAGCTTTCGCGATCCTCGGCCAGCAGGCTGGCGTCCTTCGAATCACCGGCGGTGAGGACATTTTTTTCGTAGTCACTGAACGACTGCGCAATTTTTTCCTTGTAACTGCCGATGCGTTTTTCAAGCTCGGCCTGATCTTGCGTGCTTGCCGAATTAAGGTGGCGAAAGGTGGTGACCCGCATCCGTTGAAAGGAAATGTTCGCTTCGTTCAAATAACGCAAACTGGGAATGACGTTACCGTTGATCTCGTCAACATGGCTGTCGAGCCGATTCAGCTGATAGATCCCCAGACCGGAAAGCAAAGCCAGCGCTACAGCAAAGGCGGCAATCAGCGTAATTAATCGTGTTTTGACTGTCATGGGGCACTCGCAAGGAACAAGCTACTTTGAAGGCTTGGTGTTTTATTGAGGCAAGCTATGTGTAATTGTTTTTGCCCGCGCGTATCTGCAATGCCGATGATATTAGGGATTCATGATGGATGCAAAAAAAATGCCCTCGGTATGTGAGGGCATTCAAACCAAGCACAAAACTTAAATCAATACATCGACATACCTACAACCAATGCAAGCCCAACAGAAAAGGATTTTTCGCATTTGTTCTGTATATCCATGCCGGCGCGGCACATCACTTCGACGACCGAATCGAGACTCACTTTGTGATGTCCATCTTCAATGATCGGCAATTGTGCACAATTGATCGATTTTTCCGGTGCAACGCCATTACGCTCGACGCACGGATTTGCACCAAACCATCGAGCAAATCACCGCACAGGCAATGCGCCATGACGATCTCGGCGGCAGAAAACGCCAAACATGTACTTCTCCGGCCAGGCGGGATATTTCCGAGACGGCGAATGTAAAAAACGCAGGCCAGCGCGTGTAGCGCTGGCCTGCGTTCGGCGCGGTTTTTACCTAAACCGGCTTAACCTAGAGGTAGCTACCAACAAAGTCGCCGGCAATCCCCACCAGGCCCATGACAAACACAAAGCTGGCGAAGGACGAGCGATAGATCAGCAGCCGCGGCACACGCTTCATCAGCATTACCGGCATCAGGTAAGCGTAGATCGCGATGATCGGCGCCGACAGCGCGCCAATGATCTTCAGGATGGGCGGGTTGTAAACGGCGAGGAACCACAGCCCGATCATCATCAGCATGGTGACGACCAGATTGATGCGCTTCTTGTTCAGCTTTTCTTCATCGGCCGGCTTACTCCAGGTCATCAAGCGGGTGATGATGCCGACCAGGCCTTCACGCGTACCCACGAAGTGGCCGAAGTAGGAGCTGGCGATCGCGAGGAAGGCGATCAGCGGAATCAGGTACTTGAGCAGCGGCTGGTTCACCGCCAGCGACATCACCGTAAGGATGTCGACGTTCTTGGCTTGCGCTTCGGCGAGCATCGCTGGCGTCGTGCTCAAGAGCATCGAGAACACGAAGAACATCACAAAGACCAGCAGGATCAACGATGTCCACTTAACGATGCCATCGGTCCGCCTGACCGCCTCGGCCGCCGGATACTGCGCGCGGTACGACGCCCCGAGGGTCGAGCACACCGGCGAGAAATTCATCGCAAACACCAGCACCGGGAACAGCAGCAGCAGGTTCTTCATGACATCGGCGCCGGTAGTCGGCGCGGTCAGCACGGCGGTATTCCAGTGCGGAATCATGTACGCCGACAGCAGCGCCAGCAGGATGATCAGCGGGAAAGTGATGATCGAGGTCACGCGTACCATGATCTTCTCGCCGGCCAGAATCACGCTGGTCAGGCCGACCAGCAACAGAAAGGTCAGCACCGGCCGCGAGACTTCGCTGACGCCCATCTGATTGGTCAGGAAGGACGAAACAATATTGGTGATGCCGGTGGCGTAGCCGACGCAAATGGTAATGATCGACAGGAAATACAGTACCGACACGGCAAAGCCGGCATTGCGGCCCATGTCATGCTCGACGGCGCCAACGATGTCGGTCGCCTTGCTGCACGATGCCACGACCCGAGTAATGCCGCGATGCGCGACATAGGTGATCGGGAAGATGATCGCGGTCAGGATCAACGTCGGCCAGATGCCGCCGAGGCCGGCGCGGATAGGCAGAAAAAGAATGCCTGCACCCACGGCGGTACCAAAGCACGTCAGCACCCACTCCCAGTCTTTGCGATCAAGTTTCATACGACCCTCCTGAGGTCTTCATATTTAATTATCAGGTCGTCCCTTGTATGGACGGCGTGTGACGACCCTTTTAAGGCCAACAGGAGGATGGTGGTTGTGACTTATTTACGCAGTACGCGCTTTCCCTTATGCATTTTGCGTTTCCTCAAAAGAATTAAACGATATAAGACAAGCCCCTTGCCCTTAACTGCACAGCTTAAGACAAGGCATTTGCCTTAATCGCCGTCACTCTTCGTGCTGCTGCAGCGCCCACAACCGTGCGTAGTGCCCGTCGCGCGCAAGCAGTTCAAAGTGGGTGCCGCGCTCGACGATGCGACCATCGTCCATCACGCCAATCTCATCGGCATCGGCAATCGTCGACAAACGGTGCGCAATGATCAGCGTGGTGCGGTTGGCCGAAATCGCTTTCAGCTCGGCCTGAATGCCCTTCTCGGTCTTCGAATCGAGCGCGCTCGTAGCTTCGTCGAAAATCAGGATCGGCGGATTCTTGAGAATGGTGCGGGCAATCGCCACACGCTGCTTTTCGCCGCCGGAGAGCTTGAGCCCGCGCTCGCCCACCATGGTGTCGAAGCCGTCGGGCAGCTTCTCGATGAAATCGTAGATATGTGCCGCCCGCGCCGCCTCGATCACTTCTTCACGGCTGGCGCCGGTTTGGCCGTAGGCGATGTTGTAATAGATGGTGTCATTGAACAGCACCGTATCCTGCGGAACGATGCCGATGTGCGCGCGCAAACTCTCTTGCGTCATGGCCCGCAAGTCGATGCCATTGATCGCCACTTGCCCCTGCCAGACGTCATAGAAACGGTATAGCAGTCGCGACAGCGTGGATTTCCCTGCACCGCTGGCACCAACCACCGCCAGCGTCTTGCCCGCCGGGATTTCGAAGCTCACACCGTGCAGGATCTGCCGGTTGCGGTCGTAGCCAAAATCAACCTGCTCGAAACGGATCGTTGCGCTATCGGTTCGCAGCGTCGTCGCGCCGGGCGCATCCTTGATCTCGGCGTTCTGGCGCATCAGCGCGAACATTTTTTCCATATCGGCGAGCGAGTGCTTGATCTCGCGATAAACGAAACCAAGGAAGTTCAACGGCGCGTAGAGCTGCAGCAGGAAGGCGTTCACCAGCACCAGATCGCCCAGCGTCATCTTGCCACTGGCGACATCACGCGCCGCCAGCCACACCAGCGCGGTGACGCCAGCGGCGATGATCACCGCCTGACCGGCGTTCAGCAGCGACAGCGACACCTGATTCTTGACCGAGGCGGTTTCCCACTTTTCCAGGCTACGATCGTAGCGCGAGGCTTCCCAGCGCTCGTTGTTGAAATACTTGACGGTTTCATAGTTCAGCAGCGCATCGACCGCACGGGTATTGGCCTTGGAATCGAGATCGTTCATCTGCCGGCGAAACGCCATACGCCACTCGGTGATGCCAAGCGTGAACCCGATGTAGATGACGATGGTGCCGAAGGTGATCGCGGCGAAGTACCAGTCGTACTTTTTCAACAAGATGATCGCGACGAGGATGATTTCAATCAGCGTCGGCAGGATATTGAACAGCATGAAATTGAGCAGGAAGGCGATACCCTTGGTACCCCGATCAATATCACGGCTCATCCCCCCCGTTTGCCGCTCCAGATGAAAGCGCAAACTCAGCGCACTCAGGTGCTCGAACACCTGCAGGGCCACCTTGCGGATCGACCCTTGCGTGACCTTGGCGAACACTGCATCGCGCAATTCACCAAACACTGACGAGCACATCCGCAGTGCGCCGTAGGCCAGCACCAGCGCAACCGGCATCACCATGAGGCCCTTGCTGCCATCGAGCGAGTCGACAATCCCCTTCAGGACCAGCGGTACGGCGACGTTGGCAAACTTGGCGGTAATCAGCAGCCCCAGCGCCAGCAGAACGCGATTTTTGTAGCGCCAGAGATAGGGAAACAGCGTACGCAAGGTATGCCAATCGTTACGCGGTGCAGAATCGGGAATAGCCATGATCGTTTTTCGTTTTTGTTAAAAGCGGAATATTCGTGCTCGATACAAATGGCTGCGCCACGCCCTGCTGGTTGCAAGGCGTGGCGCAGCGTATTCGCGATCGTTTCAGTGCAGCGTGCGCGGAATTGACAGGACGAACTCGGGAATGTCGGCGTGAAACTCGACCCCCTCTTCGGTGCGCATCAGATAACTGCCCTGCATCGTGCCCACCGGGGTCTCCAGGGTTGTGCCGCTCATATACTCGAATGACTGCCCCGGCTGCAGCATCGGCTGCTCGCCGACCACTCCCAGTCCGCGCACCTCCTGCACCCGCCCTTGCATGTCCCGAATGATCCAGTGCCGGGACACCAACTGCGCGGCCACATCGCCGTGGTTGGTAATCCTGATGTGATATGCAAAGACAAAGCGATCCTCTTCTTCGTCCGACTGCTCGGCGATGAAGCTGGCGCGCGGCAACACTTCGATATTGAACTTGGGACTATCGCTCATGCACGAACCCCGATTGATGGAGGACAATCTTAACAGGCTGACGCCCTCGCCGCGCACTCAGCACCGGTACAATCCAAGCAATCCATGTCGGAGTCGACCCATGAGCCAGTTCCGCATTGCCCCGAGCATCCTTTCTGCCGACTTTGCCCGTCTGGGCGAGGAAATCAGCAGCGTCATCGCCGCTGGTGCCGGCCTGATCCACTTTGACGTGATGGACAACCATTACGTCCCCAACCTGACCATCGGCCCGCTGGTTTGCGAGGCGATCAAGCCCTACGCCACCGTGCCGATCGATGTGCACCTGATGGTCAAGCCGGTCGACCGTATCGTTCCCGACTTCGCCAAGGCCGGCGCCAACATCATCACCTTTCACCCGGAAGCGTCGGACCACATCGACCGGACGCTCGGCCTGATTCGCGAACATGGTTGCCAGGCCGGGCTGGTGTTCAACCCGGCCACCTCGCTCGATCACCTCGACTACGTGCTCGACAAGGTCGACATGGTGCTGCTGATGTCGGTCAACCCCGGCTTCGGCGGCCAGTCGTTCATCCCGGCGATGCTCGACAAGGCCCGCGCCGCGCGCACCAAGCTTGATGCCTACAAGGACAGAACCGGTCGCCATATCAATCTGGAAATCGACGGTGGCGTCAAAATCGACAATATCGGCGCCATCGCCGCTGCCGGGGTCGATACCTTCGTCGCGGGCTCGGCGGTGTTTGGCCATCCGGACTACAAGAGCGTGATCGACGCGATGCATGTCGAAATCGCCAAGGCACTCGCATGACGATTCGCGCCTTTGCCTTTGATCTGGATGGCACCCTTGTCGATTCGATCGCCGACCTCGCTCGCGCCGCCAACGCCGCACGCGCCGATCTCGGCCTCTCGGCGCTGGCCGAAGCCGCGGTGGAAAGCTACGTCGGCGATGGCGCGCACAGCCTCGTCGCACGCACGCTGGCCGATGATCACGACGCCGACTGGACAAATACGCCCGAGCAGCAGGAGGCGATGCAACGCTTCGACCTGCATTACAAGGCGGGACTGACGATCGCGACGCGTTTTTACCCCAAGGTCCAGGAAACACTGCACGCGCTGCACGAACTGGGTCTGCCACTGGCGATCGTCACCAACAAGCCCGAGCGCTACACCTTGCCGCTGCTACGCGAGCTGGGCGTATCCGAACAGTTCGACGTCGTCGTCGGCGGTGACACCCTGGCCGAGCGCAAACCGTCGGCGCTGCCGCTGCAATATGTAAGCGAGCGCCTTGGCGTTGCGGCGGACGAAATACTGATGGTCGGCGACTCGAAGAACGACATCCTCGCCGCCCGCGCCGCCGGCTGCCCGGTGGTGGCGGTCGAGTATGGCTATGGCAGCGACGTGCATGCGCTTGGCGCCGACCGGGTGATCGGGGTGTTTTCCGAGCTGCTGGAATTCGTCGAGGAATAGCGCTCCGGATCGTCAATGCAAAACGGGCCGTCATGGCCCGTTTTTTCATTCAATGCTTGAAACCCGTGCCAACGACTCAGCGACGGCGATAAGTCACAAAGGAATAAGCGACGCCCTTGCTGCTCACCTGATCGTCCCGCCCAATGACTTCCCACACCGATGCGGGAATCTCCGGAAAGAAAGCATCGCCATCGGGCGACAGCGCAACCTCGGTGAGATAAAGCACATCGGCCAGCGCCAAGGCTTGCCGATAAATTTCGCCGCCCCCGATCACGAAGACCGTCTCATCGCGGGCGCATGCAGCCAGCGCGGCGTCGATACTGGTAAACACTTCAGCGCCATCGGCGCGCCAACTGGCATCGCGACTGATCACCAGATGCCGCCGCCCCGGCAGCAGCCCCGGCAGCGACTCAAAGGTCTTGCGCCCCATCAGCATCGGCGCCCCCATGGTCAAGGCCTTGAAGTGCTTCAAGTCCTCGGGCAGATGCCAGGGCAACTTGTTGTCGATGCCGATGACGCGGTTTTGTCCGAGCGCGGAAATAATAGCCAACTGCATGGTCATATCTTCAAAATATTCTGTTGGAACGATGCGGTGCGCCCATCGAGATAAGCCTCTACCCCGGCCAACTGCGTGCGCAGCGCAGACCTGGCAATGAATCGCTCGAGTGAGTCGTCCGGAACAGCAAAGCGGTAATGATGCCCGTCCCGACTCAAGTGCCCGCGACCGAGCAAATCGTGCAACTCCGCCCTGTACGCGATACAAAACCCTTTAGACAGCGAAACCGGGCGTTGACCGAACGCGGAGTACTTGCAGATCGTCATGTACACGAGAAATGTAGCGGCCTCGAACAAGACACCGGTACTCAGCTCGTTATCCCGATCGATCTTGTCGCCAGGCAACCACAACTCGCCCAACAGCCACTTCCCGCCATCCAGCCACATCGCGGCAATTTTTTTTGCTTCACTCGGAAAACACAGCTCCAGATTAGCTTTGCGGGCAAAGACCTTGCTTCTGCTGCGCAGGATGCCTTCCAGCTCCCGCTTCACCGAGGAAAAGGTCTCGCCGCCGCGCCGGGTCATTTCCGCTTGAATGCGGGCAAGGAGATCGAACAAGCCATGCTCGGCACAAATTCGCGACAACATCGCCAGCACCTTGTCCGGATGTTGCTCGACCGGCATATCAAGGAGTTCTTTGACGCGCGGCGGAAGCGTAAATGACACGACCGCTGATCTTAAACCGCTACCGGCGCTTTGATCGCCGGGTGGGATTGGTAGTTCTCAAGCGTAAAGTCATCAAACTCGAACGCAAATAGATCTTGCCGCGCCGGATTGAGCTTCATCGTCGGCAAAGGCAAAGGCTCGCGCGCCAGTTGCGTTTTAACTTGCTCAAGGTGATTTGAATAGATATGGCAATCGCCACCGGTCCAGACAAAATCACCCGGCTTGAGCCCGCAAGCCTGCGCCACCATCATCACCAACAGCGAGTACGAGGCGATGTTGAATGGCACGCCGAGGAAAAGATCGGCACTGCGCTGGTAGAGCTGACAAGACAGCTTGCCATCGGCGACATAGAACTGAAAAAAGGCATGGCATGGCGGTAGCGCCATGTTTTCGATTTCGCCGACGTTCCACGCCGAAACGATAATCCGGCGCGAATCCGGATTGGTTTTCAGCGTTTTGACGACCTCGGCAATCTGGTCGATGTGACGGCCGTCCGCAGTCGGCCAGCTTCGCCACTGGTAGCCGTAAATCGGCCCCAGCTCACCATCCTCACGCGCCCACTCGTTCCAGATCGATACGCCGCGCTCTTTCAACCAGTTGTTATTGGTTTCGCCACGCAGGAACCACAGCAGTTCGTAAACGATCGACTTCAGATGGGCTTTCTTGGTCGTCACCAGCGGGAAGCCCTGCGACAAATCGAATCGCATCTGCCGGCCGAAGACCGATAAGGTGCCGGTGCCGGTTCGATCTTCCTTCTTCGCACCGTGATCGAGAACATCCTGAAGAAGGTCGAGGTATTGCCGCATCGTATCGCTCCGTACTGGCCGGCGTGGACATCCGGCAATCGCATCAAACCTCGATTCTACCGCCCCGTTCCAACATCTGCGCTGCTTTGTCGGCCGGTGCCGGCGTGAATGCGTCGGCTTGCGGCAGTGAAACGGTAAACGTCGTGCCATGACCGAGCAGGCTGTCGCAACGCACGCCGCCACCCATTTCCTCGGCCAGGCGCTTGACGATGGAAAGGCCAAGGCCGGTGGTATGTTCGCCACCGGTCGGCACAGCGGAAAGCCGGCCAAACTTGCGGAACAGTTTATCCATTTCGTGCGGCGCAATCCCGGGGCCACGATCACACACCGCGACTTCAACCATTCCGAGCAGTGATACGGCACCAACCTCGATCCGGCTTTGGTGTGGCGCGTACTTGGAGGCATTCGATATCAGATTATCGAACACCTGCCACAAGGCTTGCCGATCGGCGAGCACCATCAGGCCGCTGGCCTGCGCATGGCAGCGCTGCTGCTTTTCCTCCAGCCGCCCTTCCCAGCTGGTCAGCAGCTCGGCGAGCACCTCATCCAGCGCAAGCGGCTCCAGCGTCAATCGATACTGGCCCGATTCAAGCGTATTGATATCGAGCAGATTGCCAAGAATGCACTGAATGCGGTGTGCCAGCTGCGTGATGCCGGACAAGCGATCGCGCACGCGCTCCTTGGGCCAGACATCGAATTTACTGCTAATCAGACTGGCCATGCCGCCGATGCTGGCGACCGGATTTTTCAGATCGTGCGCGGCGATGGTCAGCAGTTCGTTTTTTTCTTCGTTCAAACGCGAAAGCTCGACATTGACCGTTTCCAGCTCGGCGTTACGCTGCGCCAGCTCATCGGTGCGGGCACTCACCTGCTCTTCAAGATGATGGCGATGATGCGCAATGGTCGTCGCCATGGTATCGAAACTGCGGGCCAACTCACCCAGCTCGTCGGTGCGATCGATATCCAGTGGATGCGTATGACGCCCCTGTGCCAATGACTGAATCGCAGACTTCAAGCGCCCAAGCGGGCGGGCGACATCGACCTTGAGCACCCAGGCCATCAAACCCAGTTCAATCAACAAGGCAACCAGACCTAACAGCAAGACCATGCTTGCGGCCAGCGCGGCCTTTTCCTGCAGCAGTTTTTTCGGATAGACGATGACGAACAACCAATCGGCACCGCGAATCTGCGCCATGCCCAGCCAGGACTGCCCATCGGTGCTTTCAACAAAAAGCTGCTTGGGTGATGCCTTGGAAATGGCCGAGTACAGATCACGCAAGCCGGCATCGTCGGTATCATGCAGATTGTAATGACCACGACTGGCTTCGATCTGCTGCATCCGCTCCGGATGGGCGATCAGATCGCCTTGCCGCGTCACGATGAAATTGGTTGTACCTGGAATACCAACGCTGTTGGTGCGCCCGATCAACTGGTCGAGCAGCACATCCTGCCCGGCGCCGCCCAGATAGCGGCCCAGATAGTCGATCGGTGTAACGACCGAGACCATCCACTGCATCGCCTGTTTGTCGAAGTAGATACCGGTCCAGAATGTCTTGCGTTCGGGATTGCGTGCCGGCGTTGCGCCCAGCTCGGTTTCAAGGTCGAACTCGAAATCCGCCACCGAGCCATTGCGCGCGTAATTGAGATCCGGCAGGAACATCAAACTGGCATCGGAGATGTTCAGATCGATGAACGTATCGTAATAACGATTTCGAAACGCCGGCCCGTACTGACTCAGCAGATCGTAACCAAGCATCACCTGACGCATGAATTCGGGTGTCAACTCGATCCGCGGCAAGAGTGCGACGGTGGCGCGGTATTCAAAATCGTCGCGTTCGACCCGGACACGCCACATACCATCCCGATCCTGCTTCAATAAGGCATGGAAATCGGCGGAGACATCCTTGCCCTGCATCTGCGCGTAGCGGCGAATGAATTCGTTGCGCAGCAGCTTGGTATTGGTTTCAGCCTGAAGAAAGGGCTCGCTCTCGAGCTGGCTGCGTGCCTTGATGTACTTTTCGAGATTGCCCAGCGCCTCTTCCTGCAGGCGCATATAGCTGTAGTAATAGCTGACAGCCGAAATAGCCAACGACACGATGGTGATCCGGAAAGCCATGTTCCGCAGTACGCGGCGAAATAAACTGCTTTGTGTGGTGCGCTCCATGCGCGGAGCATACCCAAGGAGAAAGATACGCGCAAAACTGAAATCAGGTCTGTATCAGCTTGGGCGCTCTATTTCCAGCGCCACGTACCGCACGGCGATGATTTCGATCTCTTCAACACCACCCGGCAAATGCAGCCTGACCGCATCACCCTCGCGAGCGCGGAGCAATGCCCGGGCAATCGGCGCCGTCCAGCTGACGTAGTGCCGTTTCAGATCGGTTTCATCGACACCAACAATCGAGACCGTTTCTTCATCGCCATTGGCACGCAAATAGTCGACGGTGGCACCAAAGAAAACCTGATCGGTTGCCTCGCGCGCCTCCGGATCAACCACTTCGGCATTTTCAAGCCGCTTGGTCAGGAAGCGAATCCGCCTATCGGTCTCGCGCAGCTTTTTTTTGCCGTAGATGTAATCGCCATTTTCCGAGCGGTCGCCATTGCTGGCGGCCCAGTTGATGATCTGGGTCAGCTCCGGCCTGGCTTTGGTGACCAGATCGTGCAGCTCGGTCTTGAGGCGCCGCCAGCCGCCGGGCGTCATATAGTTCTTGCTGCCGATCGGCACCTTGAGCTCGACGGGTAGATCGTCGTCGCCCTGATCATCTTCTTTGGTGAAAGCCTTGCTCATCGCGGTCGCTCAGTTACTCTTTGGCTTCGCCATTGAGCTTCAGCCCGGCCCACTTCATCACGGCCAGCACTTCGGTTTCGGATAGCTCATAGAACTGGCCACGTTTGAGCCGCCCCGGCAAGGTCAGCGCGCCAAAACGCACCCGCATCAGTCGCGACACCGTCAGGCCATAGTGCTCGAACATCCGCCGCACTTCACGATTCCGGCCTTCCTTCAGCACCACGCTGTACCAGCGGTTGGTGCCTTCGCCGCCCTGAGCGCGGATAGACGTGAATTTGGCCGGACCATCGTCAAGCTCGATGCCTTTGCGCAACTCGGTCATTTGCTCCTCGGTCAGCTCACCCAACACGCGCACGGCGTATTCGCGCTCCATTTCAAAGCGCGGATGGGTCATCTGGTTGGCCAGATCGCCCGAGGTGGTAAAGATCAGCAAGCCGCTGGTATTGAAGTCGAGCCGGCCGACGGCAATCCACTTACTCGACGTCAATCGCGGCAAGCGCTCGAAGACGGTGACGCGACCTTGTGGATCGTCACGGGTAACCAACTCGCCTTCTTGCTTGTGATAGAGCACCACCCGGGCAAGACGATCCGGCCAGCGCATGGTGACACGCTTGCCATCGAGACGAACCTCGTCACCCGGCTTCACCTTGGCGCCCAGCTCGGCGATTTTGCCGTTCACGCTGACGCGCGCGGCAGCAATCAGCTCTTCCATATCGCGGCGCGAACCGATGCCGCTAAAAGCCAGCGCTTTTTGCAGGCGCTCCTCACCCACTTGCTCGGTCGTCAGGCGCTTGGCACGCAGCTGTTTTTGCACCGCAACTTCGTGTTGCGAGCCAGCGCGCTGACGCATGCGCTTGGCCTTGGTGACCACATCACGACGCTTTTGCTCAACCCCTGCTGCTACCGGAGTACGGCGCTCCGTACTTGCCCCCTCGGCTTGCGGCGCAGGACGACCCTGCCTGGGGGCGGGAGCGGCCTTTCCGGCGACGCCACTGCGAGGCGGTTTGCCCCCGGAAATGAATTCATCACCAGGGCGGCGTGGTGTAGCGCCTTTTTTATTACGGCTTGCAAGCCCGGCTCGCTGCTGGTCAGCCGCCTTCTGTTCGCGGATCGCCGGCTGAGGGCGACGGGCACGGGTGGTTTTCATGATGTTCGATAATCCGGGGGTAACAGATGATTATATCGCGTACGGCGGGTGCCGATCACACCGGCCGCCAAACAAACAAGGCCACCCGAAGGCGGCCCCATGAGTTCGACACCCGCAAGCCATCAGCGTTCGGTAAAAAAGGCAATACTACCCAGACTGGTCAGGCCAAGATTAAAGTGCTGATTCTTGAAGCGATCGGTATCGCGCAGCTCGGCCTTGCGCAGGATTTCATACAAAAGCTCTACTTCCTTGAACATCTTGAGCACACGGGTATCGGCATTGAGACGCGCTTCAATCGCCTCTTTTGCGGCATGCTCGCTGGTCACGACGATCTCGCCAGCTTCACCACCACTCAATTGCACTGCAGGCGGGATATGAACATCCATGGCATCAAAATGGCCACCGATCTCGTCACCAAGGTGCTTGAGTTCGGCGGCGGCCTTTTGCCGGACATCGGCAAGCCGAAACGTACCGCCGTTCGGGACGATACCCAGAAAGCGGGCGATACCTTCATCAAGCTCCCACTGATCGTTATCGGCTTGGCCACTCGGTGTTTTTACGGCGTCCACGATATTGCTCCTCTATACGTTCGCTGCTGAATATGTTTCTAGCTTAGATTGGCGAACGGTTTTATTTGTCTGGTTGTGACTTGTTACCTTAACAAGCTCAATCAATCAGCGCTTTGAGCTCGAACAACAGCTGCAGCGCGGCTCGCGGGCTCAGCTCGTCCGGATCGATCCCCGCCATTTTCTCGACGAGCGGATGAGGCTCGGCGAGCAGAATCGGCTCAAGCGGCGCACTGAACAAGTCGCCCTGATGGGTTTGTCCCAAACTGGATGACTCCAGCTCCGTCAATTTGCGCTTTGCCTGCCGGATAACTTCGCGCGGCACGCCCGCAAGCTGGGCCACGGCCACCCCGTAGCTTTGCGATGCGGGCCCCTCCTGCACCGCATGCAAAAACACAATCCGATCCTTGTGTTCAACCGCATCCAGATGAACATTGGCGACAACCGGGTAATCTTGCGCCAGCCGCGTCAGCTCGAAATAGTGCGTCGCGAACAGCGTATAGGCGCGGTTCTTTTCGATCAGCTGCCGGGCAATTGACCAGGCCAGCGCCAGCCCGTCAAAGGTGGACGTACCGCGCCCCACTTCATCCATCAGCACCAGACTGTGCTCGCTGGCGTTGTTGAGGATGTTGGCGGTTTCGGTCATTTCGACCATGAAGGTCGATCGCCCGCCAGCCAAATCATCCGAGGCGCCGATACGGGTGAAGATCCGATCCACCTTGCCGATCACCGCGCTCGTTGCCGGCACATAACTGCCGATATGCGCCAGCAGCACGATCAGCGCCACCTGGCGCATATAGGTCGATTTACCGCCCATGTTCGGGCCGGTGATCAACAACAGCTTGCGCGCCGCGCTGAAGGTGACGCCGTTCGGAATGAAATCATCGATTTGCGCCTCAACCACCGGATGCCGGCCGGCGTCGATATCGATACGCACCTCATCGACAAATTCCGGTGCCACATAGCCGCGGTCGTGCGCATGGCATGCCAGGCAAGCCAACACATCGACGGTGGCGATCGCCTGTGCCGCCAGCCGCAATGCCGCCAATTGTGGCTGCAGCGCATCCAGCAAGGCCTCGAACAGTTGTTTTTCCAGCGCCAGCGCCCGGTCTTGCGCCGACAAGGCTTTTTCCTCGAAAACTTTCAGCTCGGGGGTGATGTAACGCTCGGCGTTTTTCATCGTCTGGCGGCGCCGATATTCCGGCGGCACCTTGTCGACATTGGCATTGCTGATTTCGATAAAGAAGCCGGCAACGCGGTTGTACTCGACCCGCAAGGTCGGAATGCCGGTGCGCTCGCGCTCAAGCAGTTCCATGCGCTGCAGGTACTCGCCGCAATTGGCCTGAATGCCGCGCAGCTCATCCAGATCGGCCGAATAGCCGTCGGCGATCACGCCACCTTCGCGCAACACCACCGACGGCTCGGCCAGCACTGCTGCTGCAAGCAGCTCATGAATCTCGGCATCGGGCAGCAAGGCTTGGGCGAGGCCGGCAAAAAACGACGTATCGGGCAAGCTATCGCGCAGAGCCGGCAGCAAGGCCAGGCCATCGCGCAGACTCGACAGGTCGCGCGGCCGGGCGCTGCGCAAGGCGATGCGGGCGGCGATGCGCTCGATATCGGCGATGCCGTTCAGCGTCTCGTGCAGATCATTGGCCGAGCCCGCGTCGAGCAAGGCGGCGATCGCCGACTGTCGCTCCAGAATCGCCGCATGCTGGCGCAAGGGGTGATGCAGCCAATGCCGCAGGCTGCGCGAGCCCATGCTGGTGGCGCAGGCGTCGAGCAGCGAGAACAAGGTTGGCGCGGCCTCACCACGAATGGTCTCGGTCAGCTCCAGGTTGCGGCGTGTCGCCGGATCAAGCTCGATGTACTGGCTGGCGTGCTCGACGCGCAAACCGGCCAGCGTCGGCAGCACGCCGCCCTGGGTCGTGCGCACGTATTCAAGCAAAGCGCCCGCACCGCCCAGCGCCAGCATATTGTCGGCAATGCCGAAACCGGCGAGGTCGTGCGTAGCGAAATGGCGGGTCAACGCGCGCGTTGCGCTGTCCTGATCAAACTGCCACGGCGGCATCTGCCGCACCGGCACGGTCAGCAGATCGAGCAAGGCCAACTGGGTGTCGGACGAAACGACGACCTCGGCCGGACGCAGCCGTTCCAGCTCGGTCGGCAAGCGTTCGATCTCGGTATCCATCACGGCGAAATCGCCCGAGGCGAGCGACAGCCAGGCCAGCCCCAACCGCCCCTTCAGCGCCACGATCGCCAGCAGGCGGTTTTCCTGCTTGTCGTCGAGCAAGGCGGCATCGGTCAGCGTGCCCGGCGTGACCACGCGAACCACCTTGCGCTCAAGCGGCCCCTTGGTCGTCGCCGGATCGCCGAACTGTTCGCAAATCGCCACCGACTCGCCCAGCTTCACCAAACGCGCGAGGTATTGCTCAGCGGCGTGATACGGCAGGCCGGCCATCTTGATCGGCTGACCGGCGCTTTGACCGCGCGTCGTCAGGGTGAGGTCGAGCAGCTTTGATGCCTTCACCGCATCGTCATAAAACAGCTCGTAGAAGTCGCCCATCCGGTAAAAAACCAGCTTATCCGGGTGATCGGCCTTGAGCTTGAGGTACTGCGCCATCATCGGGGTATGAGTTACGCCCATGTTTTCATTTGCTTTTTTGGTCAACGGTTAAGGCCTGTCAAAAACGGATATTGCTTCAGGCCGAAATTCTAGCCGCTGTTGCGCTGGCTTACACCCCGCATTGCGGCGCCCGGCATGAAAATATTGCCAACATCAAGGCCGTTCACCGATTCGCCCTCGTCACCACCGCGATTTGCCGCTTTCCGGGCAAAATGGCGAACGCGGGCGATCGCCCCCGAACCTGCTCCTCACATTCAAATTCGCACTTGGCCCTCATGGACAGCAATAACCGTCGCCGGCTCAAACAACTCAAGAAGCAACTGCAAGCAGCAAGCCGACCTGCTCCTTCCCGCCCACAAGCGCCAGCAGAGCCCGACGATCACACGCTTTTTCTGCTTGCGGCACAGGGCAGCACGCCATTGCGCCAGGTCCTTCGCTACCCGCACCCAAGCATACCGCCCAGCCCTTGGCCGCAGCAGCAGCGGACGCAAGCCATTGTGCAGACCGACGCAATGAGCGACTTCTGGCCCTGGGATGAATTGGCCACCGGCGAAGAGCTGCTGTATCTGCGTCCCGGGCAAAAGCTTGATACCTTGAAAAAACTCCGCCGTGGGCACTGGCTGGTGCAGGCCGAACTGGATCTGCACGGCTATGGCAGCGATACGGCTCGGCAAATGGTCGGCGAGTTTCTTCATGCCGCGCAGCAGGCCCACCGCCGCTGCGTACGCATCATTCACGGCAAGGGCTTGAGCTCCAGAAACCAGGAGCCGGTGCTGAAGCACAAACTCAAAAACTGGCTGGTACAACGTGATGAAGTATTGGCCTTCAGCCAGGCACGCCCGGCCGATGGCGGCAGCGGCGCGGTGTTGGTACTGCTCAAAAATCGGCCTGCTCGCTGACGCTTCACGTTCGCTTAACTGGCAAAGCCTAGTGTTTTCGCTTATTTTCTCGGGCGCCCTTGATCTACCGTGTTCTTGGCCGCTCCGACACCAACGTAACTGGAACCACGCATGACCGATTTCGCCAATAAGCGCTGGCCCAAATGGCTGCTGTTCATTTCTTTCGCCGTGCTGTGGTTCAGTACCCTGGGTTATCGGAAACTGATTTCTCCCGACGAAGGACGCTACGCCGAAATTGGCCGGGAAATGCTCGCCAGCGGCGACTGGCTTACACCACGCCTCAACGCCATCAAGTATTTTGAAAAGCCCATCCTGCAATACTGGGCGACGGCGGCGAACTTCAAGTTGTTCGGCGAAACCGAATTCGCCGCCCGCCTCTGGCCCGGCTTGACCGGGTTTATCGCGATCATCGCGCTTTATTTCACCGCCAAACGACTGTTCCGCCGCCGCAATGACGCCGAAACCCGTGCCGTGGGCGCGTCGGTGATGCTTGCCAGCAGCCTGTGGTGGATCGGCAACGGGCACTTTCTGTCGCTGGATATGGGGGTGTCGAGCTTTCTGGCGATCGCGCTGTTCGCCTTCGTCTGGGCGCAACAGGACGACGCCTCGCCGCGGGAAAACCGCAACGCCATGCTCGTTGCCTGGGGCGCCATTGCGCTAGCGGTGATGTCCAAAGGTTTGATCGGACTGGTGTTCCCCGGTGGCACACTGATCATCTATTCGTTGTGGACGCGGGACTGGAAACCCTGGACGCGGATGCACTTCGTCAAAGGCATTGCACTGTTGCTGCTGATCACCGCGCCGTGGTTCGTCATGGTGTCGCGCACCAATCCAGAGTTTGCCCACTTCTTCTTCATTCACGAACACTTCCAGCGTTTCGCCACCGACGAAGCCCGCCGCGACGGCTCGTGGTGGTATTTCGTGCCGGTATTGCTCGCCGGCATGCTGCCGTGGACCGCGCTGTTGCCGCAGATTATCCGCGCCGGCTGGCTAAGTCGTCCGTCACAACGCTTCCAAGCGCAGCGTTTTCTACTGGCCTGGGCCGTTCTGATCTTTCTGTTTTTCTCGAAATCACAATCGAAACTGCCGTCCTACATTCTGCCGATGTTCCCGGCGCTGGCGCTGCTCGCCGGCTACACGCTGATCGAGCTGCGCCGACGCAGCTGGCTGTGGCTGAGCGGGACGATGCTGACGCTTGGCATTGCCATGATGGTGGCGGCGCCCTTCATCGCAGCCAAAGGCAGCGACAAAACCCCACAAATCTACAATGCGGCGTTCTCGCAGTGGGCACTCATTGGCGGCATCGTCATCACGGTGACGGCACTGTTTGCGCTATGGAGCGCCATCCGCCACCGGTTTGATCTGACGCTGATCGCACTGGCGGCCAGCGGCCTGATCGGCGCGCAGATTCCGATGCTGGGCCATAACGAATTCGCCGCAACCAATTCAAGCTATCACCTGATCGACGTGATCAAACCGCAACTAAAAGCCGACAGCACGGTTTATATGTATCGCTACTATGACCAGACCGTGCCGTTTTATCTGAAGCGACCGGTACAGCTGGTCGACTACACCGACGAATTCAAGCTTGGCCAGACGCAAGAACCGGGGAAGCTGATGAATACCGAAGCCTTTCTGATCCACTGGCGTAACGATCCGGCGCCAGTGGTGATCACTAACCCCGACCACTTTCGCCTGCTGCAACGGCAAGGCCTGAGCATGCAGATCCTCGCCAGCGATCCACGCCGCATTGCCTTTACCCGCCCCGCATCTGCATCGAACTAATCGAGATCACCATGGATTTTCTGCCCTTCACCCGTCCGAGCATTGACGAAGAAACGATCGCCGACGTTGCCAGCGTCTTGCGTTCCGGCTGGATCACCAGCGGCCCCAAGGTGGCAGCACTCGAAGCGGCGCTATCGGACTACTTCGGTAGTCGGCCGGTGCGCGTCGTCACGTCGGCAACCGGGGCGATGGAAATCGCCTTGCGCCTGATCGGCTTGCAGCCGGGCGATGAAGTCATTACCACCGCAATGACCTGGGTCGCGACGAGCAATGTCATCATCAACGCCGGCGGCAAGCCGGTGTTTGTAGACATTGATCCGGCAACGCGCAATATCGACCTCGAACTGATCGAAGCGGCGATCACCCCGCGCACCCGCGCCATCCTGCCGGTCGACCTCGCCGGCCTGCCGGTCGATCGAGACCGGCTCTACGCCATCGCCAGCAAGCACAAGCTGCGGGTGATCGAAGACGCCGCGCAGGCACAGGGCGCAACGTGGAATGGCCAGCGCATCGGCAGCTTCGGTGACTTGTGCTCGGTATCGTTCCACCCGAACAAGAACATGACCACCATCGAAGGTGGCGCGCTGATCATGAATACGATCGAGGAAGCGCGCCTGTTCGAGAAATGGCGCTTGCAGGGCGTCACCCGCCTGCCCGATGGCACCATGGACGTCGACCTGCCCGGCGGCAAATACAACCTCACCGACGTAGCCGCAGCGGTCGGACTTGGTCAACTCAAGCACCTCGAGGCCTTCAACAAGCGCCGAGCCGAGCTGGCCGAACGCTATTTCGCCAAGATCGACCGTTCGCTCGGGCTGGCGCTGCCGATCGAATCAGCACAAAGCAACTGGCATATGTTCCAGATCCTGCTGCCGCTCGAACGGATGAGCATCAGTCGCGGCGAGTTCATCACCCGCATGAAGGACGCCGGTATCGGTGTTGGCGTGCATTACCCGGCCTTGCATCTGTTCAGCTATTACCGTGGCCTGGGTTACGTGGAGGGCATGTATCCGCACGCCGAGCACGTCGGCGCCAGCACCATCAGCCTGCCGCTGTTCCCGGCGATGATCGAATCGGATGTCGATCGCGTTTGCGATGCCCTCACCGCCGTACTGGCGCCGGTGTTGCACGGATGAAAACAACCATGACTTCATCACCGCTTAAACCTGCGCCGGCATCATGGCAGACAACCATGAACATGCCTGAAACCGAATTGCCGCACATGACTCAACCGATCGTCTCCATCGTCATCCCCGTTTACAACGAGGAAGAAGGTCTCGCTGCGCTGTTCGAGCGCCTGTACCCGGCGCTCGATGCGCTGGGCAAGTCCTACGAAGTGCTGTTCATCAACGACGGCAGTCGTGACCGCTCGCCAGCCATGCTCGCCGACCAGTTCCACGCCCGCCCCGATGTGACCCGCGTGATCCTGTTCAACGGCAACTTCGGCCAGCATCGCGCCATTCTGGCCGGGTTCGAGCACGCGCGCGGTCAACAGATCGTCACGCTCGACGCCGATCTGCAGAACCCGCCCGAGGACATCAAGACCTTGCTCGACGAGATGGACAAGGGCCACGACTACGTCGGCTCGATCCGCCGCCAGCGCAACGACTCGGTCTGGCGCCACGTCGCCAGCCGCGCGATGAACCGGCTGCGCGAAAAGCTCACCCGCATCAAGATGACCGATCAAGGCTGCATGCTGCGCGCCTACAGCCGCCGCATTATCGATACGATCAATATGTGCAACGAGATGCACACCTTCATTCCCGCGCTGGCGTATTCGTTCGCGCAGAATCCGACCGAAGTCGTCGTCGGCCATGAAGAGCGCTTTGCCGGTGAATCCAAGTATTCGATCTACAGCCTGATCCGGCTGAACTTCGACCTGATGACCGGTTTTTCGATCGTGCCGCTGCAGATGTTCTCGATGCTCGGCATGGTCATTTCGACGCTGTCGGGCTTTCTTGTGCTCTACCTCGTCGGCCGCCGCTTCATCATCGGCCCCGAAGAAGGTGGTCTGTTCACGCTGTTCGCCGTCGCCTTTCTCTTGATCGGCATTGCACTGTTCGGCATCGGGCTGCTGGGTGAGTACATCGGGCGGATTTATCACGAGGTGCGCCAGCGGCCGCGCTATCTGATCGCCGGCATTCTTGAAAAGCAGGCTGGCGAATGACCCGCGCCGTCGTTTTTGCCTACCACAACGTCGGCGTTCGCAGCCTCAAGGTCTTGCTGGCCCAAGGCGTACAGATCGATCTGGTCGTGACGCACGAAGACAACCCGAACGAGAACATCTGGTTCGACTCGGTGGCGCAGCTGTGCGGCGATTACGACATCCCCTGCATCACGCCAACCGACCCGAACACGCCCGAGACCGAAGCGCGCATTGCCGCGCTCGCACCGGATTTCGTGTTCTCATTCTACTATCGCCACATGCTGAGGGCGCCGATTCTCGCCGCGCCGAGCCGAGGCGCATTCAATCTGCACGGTTCGCTGCTGCCCAAATACCGTGGCCGCGTACCGGTGAACTGGGCGATCATTCACGGCGAACTCGAGACCGGCGTCACCTTGCACGTAATGAACATCAAGCCCGACAACGGCGCGATCGTCGACCAGTTCGCGATCCCCATCCTGCCCGACGACACCGCGCACGATGTGTTCGAGAAGGTCGCAGTGGCTGGCGAGCTGTGCCTGCACCGCGCGCTACCCCGACTCATCGATGGCACCGCGACGCTGACGCAGCAAGATCTCAGCCTTGGTGGCTATTTTGGCGGCCGCAAGGCGGAAGACGGCAGGATCGACTGGCGGCAATCGGCGCAACAGCTGCACAACCTGATCCGCGCGGTGACTCGCCCTTATCCGGGCGCCTTCGGCGACACGGCACAAGGCCTGCTAACGCTGTGGCGCAGCCGCTGTGTGGCAACGGCGCCGGATTGCCCCGACACGGCCGGCTGCGTACTCTGGGCCGCTTCGGACAAACTCTGGCTCAAGATGAGCGACGGCAGCCTGCTTAGGGTGCTTGAGGCCGATCTTGACCATGCACCACTGACGCCGGCACGGCTGACGCAAGCACTCGTGCTCGCCGCCTGAACATTACGAATTTGAACACCCCAGATTTACTAGGCAGACCAGACAATGAAAAAAGTCCTCATCCTCGGTGTCAACGGCTTTATCGGCCACCACCTGACCAAGCGCATCCTCGAAACGACCGACTGGGAAGTTTTCGGCATGGATATGTACGCCGGCAAGGTCGGCGAATTCCTTGGTCACCCGCGCTTTCATTTTTTTGAAGGCGACATCACCATCAATCAGGAATGGATCGAGTATCACGTCAAGAAATGCGACGTCGTGCTGCCACTGGTTGCAATCGCCACGCCGGCGACCTATGTGCAGGAACCGCTGCGCGTGTTCGAACTCGACTTCGAAGCCAACCTGCCGATCATCAAGTGGTGCGTGAAGTACAAGAAGCGCGTGGTCTTCCCGTCGACGTCTGAAGTCTATGGCATGTGCAAGGACGGCGAGTTCGACCCGGAAAACTCCGAACTGGTCTACGGCCCGATCAACAAGCCGCGCTGGATCTACGCCTGCTCCAAGCAGCTGATGGACCGCGTCATCGCCGCCTACGGCCAGCAGGAAGGCCTCGATTACACACTGTTCCGCCCGTTCAACTGGATCGGCGCCGGCCTTGACAGCATTCACACGACCAAAGAAGGCTCGAGTCGCGTCATCACCCAGTTCCTCGGCCACATCGTTCGCGGCGAGACCATCAAACTGGTCGACGGCGGCGAACAAAAGCGCGCATTCACCTATATCGATGACGGCATCGCCGCACTGATGAAGATCATCGACAACAAGGACGGCAAGGCATCGGGGCAGATCTACAACATCGGCAATCCGGTGAACAACTTCTCGGTACGTGAACTGGCAACGATGATGATCGACCTGGCCAAGCAGTACCCGGAGTACGCGGAAGGCGTGGCCAAGGTGCAGGTCGTTGAAACCACTTCGGGCGAATACTACGGCAAGGGTTATCAGGACGTGCAGAACCGCGTGCCCAAGATCGACAACACCAAAAATGACCTGGACTGGGCGCCGACGGTGAATATGGCCGATGCGCTGAAGGGTATTTTCGACGCGTACAAGGACCAGGTCGCCGAAGCCCGCAGCCTCGTCGACTAAGCAGACGCGGCATCGAAGAAAACCGGAAGCACGCCTTCCGGTTTTTTTATTGCATCACTTGCGCCCATGCCGCCCTGCAGCAGGGGGTGACTCCCTATAATGCAAGAGCATTCCGCGCCCAATGCCGAGAACCATGCCCGCCCCGACCAATCCGACCGATATTGCCCGAGAAACCCTCAAGCAGCTGATGCAGCGCAGGATTCCGCCGACGCCGGATCACTACGCCAAGATTTACGACGCCATCGCCGAAACCCCCGAGGATGAGCGCGTTCCGGTGCTGATGCGCGAAATGGATCAGGCTCTGCACGCGCTTCCCCGCCAGGGGCAGGAATTTTTCCGCCTGATCAAGCAAATTCGCCAGTCGGCGCGGCTTGGCGAATGGAAAGACATTCCGCCATCCATCATTCGCGCCGTGGAACTGCAAGGCGGCCAGGCCAATTTGGCCATGCCCTGGGCCGATCTGGTGCGCGATCTCGTGCGCCTCTGGGATATGCGCAATCCGCTCTACACACCGACACGCAAGCAGGAGTCGCTGGAGCGCGTGCTCATACACTTCAGCAACGAACCCGATGTGCTCAATGAAAAGCTCACAGCTTTGTTGCAGGCTTGGAATGACACCAACGGCGGAGCAAGCGAGCCCATTGCCGCGACCACGGCAACCGATGACGCCCCGATTGAAACGGAAAGCAGCGATCCGGCATGGCGCAACTGGCAGGAGGCGGTTACGCAAGTGCTCGAACGAGGCGTGCTGCCCGCACTAGCCCACGACCCGGAGCTTGCCGAGGAAGTCCGGCAAATCAGCCGTGAGGCACACGCTCTAGGCAACGAACACGACCTGCAGAAGTGGCTACCGCGACTAAAAAAGCTCTGGTTGAAAATCGAGCTGCAAGGGCAACAGGAAAGGCGTCTGACCGACGGGCTGCTCAATCTGCTGCGGCTACTCACGGACAATATGGGTGAGCTGGTGGTCGATGATGGTTGGCTGCAAGGTCAAGTTGCCGTGGTTCAAGCCATCATGGCGCGCCCGCTCGACATGCGGCTGATCTACGACGCAGAAGCCGGGCTGAAGGAGGTCATCTACAAGCAGAGCCTGCTGAAACACAATCTGCACGATGCGCAAACCACGTTAAAAAGCATGGCGACGACGTTTCTTGATCGCCTGGGGTCACTGTCGGTCAGTACCGAGCAATATCAGGAAAAAATCCGCCAATACGCAGAGAAAGTGCAAACCGCTGACAATCCGGCCAGCCTTAAATTCGTGCTCGATGACATCATGCACGACACCCGCACCCTGCAACTGGATGTGCTGCGCTCGCGCGATGAGCTGATCGAGGCACGGCAAGAAGCCGATGTCGCTCAGCAGCGCGTCATGCAACTTGAGCGCGAATTGCGCGAAGTCAGCGAGAAGGTGCGCGAAGATCAGTTAACCGGCGCGCTCAACCGTCGCGGGCTGGAAGATGCGTACGAAGTCGAGCTATCTCGAATGGGCCGGAAAAATTCGCCCATGGCTTTGGCCCTGCTCGACATCGACAATTTCAAAAAGCTCAATGACCAGATGGGCCATGCCGCCGGCGACAATGCACTGGTGCATCTGGTTCAGGTGGTGCGGGAGTTGCTTCGCCCCACTGACGTGGTCGCCCGCTACGGCGGAGAAGAATTCGTACTGCTGTTGCCCGACACCGATCTCGACGATGCCATCCAGATTCTGCAACGACTGCAACGCGAACTTACGCGACGTATTTTCATGCACAACAATGACAAGCTACTGATCACCTTCAGCGCAGGCGTCACCATGGTTTCACCCGGCGAGCATCGGGCGCACGCGATCGAACGCGCCGATCACGGCATGTATCGCGCCAAGCTTCTGGGCAAGAACCGGGTCGAGGCCGAGGAATCCACCACGCCGGATGAAAAGCCTGCTGCATAAGGCGCTGATACTGGCTCGATAAGCCCCAATAAAAAAAAACGACCGGATTCCGGTCGTTTTTTTTTATTGGCCAAGTGCGTAACTCAAGGCCTGGTGGCAAACACTTCGTCTTGCAGCACCGTCGCGGTACCCAGCTTGGCAACAACAATGCCCGCCGCGTGATTGGACCAGCTCATCGCTTGCGGCAACGGCAAGCCTGCCGCCAGCATCAAACCCAAGGTGGCGATCACGGTATCACCGGCACCGGAGACGTCGAACACTTCACGTGCGAGCGTTGCCTGATGAACCACGCCCTCGCGGCGAAACAGCGTCATACCCTCTTCGCTACGCGTGACCAGCAAGGCTTCGAGATCGAGTTGTTCGCGCAGCGCCTGGGCCCTTGCGACCAAATCGGCTTCATCACGCCAATCGCCAGCCACCTGACGAAATTCGCTGCGATTCGGCGTCAGCAAGGTTGCGCCACGATAGCGAGAATAATCATCGCCCTTGGGGTCGACCAGCACCGGCTTGCCGGCCGCACGCGCCGCCGCGATCATGTCGTAGACATGACGCAAGCCGCCCTTGCCATAATCCGAGAGAATGACGACATCGGTGTCGTCCAGCATGCGACGGAAATCATCAAGCTTGGCAGCAAGAATTTCGTGACTTGGCTTTTCCTCGAAGTCGATGCGCAACAACTGCTGCTGCCGCGCCAGCACCCGCAGCTTCACCGTAGTGGCGATTTGCGGGTCACGATACAACGAGGTGTTGACGCCATCGTCCTGCAACAGCTTTTCCAGGCTACGGCCCGCTTCGTCATCGCCAACGACGGCAAGCAGCGTCGCCTGCCCGCCGAGCGAGGCGATATTGCGCGCCACGTTGGCGGCACCGCCGGCGCGCTCGTCGGTTTTGCGGATCCGCGCCACCGGCACCGGGGCCTCCGGCGAAATGCGCTCGACATCACCGAACCAGTATCGGTCGAGCATCACGTCACCCACGACCATGACACGGGCACCCGCAATTGCCGCCTTCAACGCGGCGATGGATTGGCCGGCCGGCACCATCATTTGCGCCCGATCGCGTCGTATTCGAGCCCTTGCGCACGCACAGTGCTCGGCTCGTACAGATTGCGCCCGTCGATGATCAGCGGCGTTTTCAGGGCTTTCTTGATCTGCTCGAAATCGGGCGCGCGGAACTGCTTCCACTCGGTCACGATCAGTAGCGCGTCGGCACCATCCAACGCCGCCATCGGATTGGTCGCGTAATCGATACGATCACCCAGAACCCGGTGCGCCTCTTCATTGGCAACCGGATCAAAACCGCAAACGGTCGCACCGCGAGCGGTCAGGCCGTCGATCAGCGTCAGGCTCGGCGCCTCACGCATATCGTCAGTCCCGGGCTTGAATGCCAAGCCCCACATCGCAAAGCGCAGGCCGCTCAGATCGTGACCGAAACGGGCCACGACCTTGTCGATCAGTCGCAGTTTTTGCGCATCGTTGGCTTCTTCAACCGCGCCGAGCACTCGCAAGTTGACGCCGTTTTCTTCGCCGGTTTTCTGCAGCGCCTTGACGTCTTTCGGGAAGCAAGAACCGCCATAGCCACAACCGGCATACAGGAAGCCATAGCCGATACGCGGGTCGGAGCCGATGCCCCGGCGCACGAGCTCAATATCGGCGCCGAGCACCTCGGCCAGATTGGCGAGTTCGTTCATGAATGAAATCCGCGTGGCCAGCATCGCATTGGCCGCGTACTTGGTCAGCTCCGCCGAACGGATATCCATCACCAGCGTGCGGTCATGATTACGCTGAAACGGATGGTAAAGCGCACGCATGGTATGAATGGCCTGATCATCCTCGGCGCCGATCACGATGCGGTCGGGGCGCATAAAATCCTCGACTGCCGCGCCTTCCTTCAGGAATTCGGGATTGGAAACGACGCTAAAACCCAGCGCCGATCGATCCCGCGTGGCCAGCTCATCGGCGATGGCGGCCTTGACCTTCTCAGCGGTGCCAACCGGCACGGTCGATTTATCGACGATCACTTTGTAATCGGTCATGCGCTGGCCGATATTGCGCGCCGCGGCAACGACATACTGCAAGTCGGCCGAGCCGTCTTCATCCGGCGGGGTGCCCACGGCGATAAACTGCACGGTGCCATGCGCGACCGAGCGATCGATATCGGTGGTGAAGTGCAGGCGGCCAGCGGCAACGTTGCGCGCGACAACCTCATCCAGGCCCGGCTCGTAGATCGGCAGAATGCCCTGATGCAATTTGTCGATCTTCGCCTTGTCCAGATCAAGACAAAGCACGTCGTTACCCACTTCGGCGAGGCAGGCGCCGGTCACCAGGCCAACATAACCGGTTCCGATTACGGTGATTTTCATAGCAGTTCCAACGATTGGTTGATTCGGTTCAGCGTTGCGAGCGGGTCTATGCTCTGGGTGATTGGCCGGCCGATCACCAGATAATTGCTACCCGCGAGAATGGCTGCATCCGGGGTCATGATGCGATGCTGATCATCGGCACTGCTGTCGGCCGGGCGAATGCCGGGCGTAACCAGCTTGAAATCCGGGCCACAAACACCCCTGAGCATCGCCGCCTCCTGCGCCGAGCAAACCACACCATCCAGACCACAATCCTGCGTCAAGCGCGCCAGCCGCTCAACCTGGACCGCCGGCACGGGCAAGCCCAGCTCGGCGAGCTGGATCTCGTCCATGCTCGTCAGCACCGTTACGGCGATCAGGAGCGGACGCTGCGGCAAGCCATCCAGCGCTTCACGCGTGGTTTCCATCATTTTTCGCCCGCCCGAGGCGTGCACATTGACCATCCAGACGCCGAGCTTTGCCGCGGCTTTGCACGCCTGTGCAACCGTATGGGGGATATCGTGAAACTTGAGGTCGAGAAAAACATCAAAACCGCGCGCCACCAGCGCTTCGACCAATTGCGGCCCGGCCGTGGTAAAGAGTTCTTTGCCAACTTTCAATCGGCACTGCGCCGGGGAGACACGCTCAGCGAATGCCAATGCAGCACTCGCATCGGCAAAATCAAGTGCGACGATGACTTTCGGGTCTTTCATATGTATCAATCCAGAGAGATCAGGCGTTGGCTTTTTTGCGGCCGCGAACGGGCGGATAGGTTTCCCACTCGTTGCAAGCCGGGCAATGCCAGAAATACTGCTTGGTCTTGAAGCCGCAATGGCCGCAGTAATACATCGACTGATCGCGCGTCACATCGTTCAGCAAGCGAACGATGATTTCGAGTTCAGGCTTCTGGTCATCCGGTGCGACCAGAAGATGGGCTTCAAGCACCTTGCGCAGACCTGGCATCGTCGGATGCTCACGCATCCGTTCGCGGACGAAATCGTAGGCGGCATCGACGCCCTGCAGGGACATCAGCCTTTCGTAGGCGAAATCCATCACATCCAGCTCGGGATACTGCTTCAGCGAGCGCAACAACAGCGTCGTCCCCTCGTCGCTGCGATCCAGTGCGTCGTAAGCCCCCATCAACTGCCGCATTGCCAGCGCCAGCGCATGCGGCTCCTGTGACTCGATCTCCAGCCACTCGGTGATCGCGCCAAGATAATTCTTGTCGGCAAAAGCCATTTCACCGAGAAGCAAGCGTGCGCGAGTGCATTGGCGGTGCGTTTCAAGCGCGCGCGCCAGATAGTCACGGGACTCTTCCTGCTTGGAGCGGGCCAGCGATTGCTCGGCCAGTTCACAGTAGAACTGGGCGATTTCGTGCTGATAACTATGACTGTCATCGCGCAGCTGCTGCGCGGTCTCAATCGCCTTTTTCCAGGCCTTCTCCAGCTCGTACATGCCGAGCAACTCGGTGCGAGCCTGACGGGCGTAGTCGCTGTGCTGCAGCTCGTTCAACAAGGCTTCGGCCCGATCGAACAAGCCAGCCTTCATGAAATCCTGTGCCAGTTCAAACTGGGCGAGCTGGCGCTGGGCATCGGTCAGCTCACGCCGCTCGAGCAGCTTCTGGTGCATATTGATCGCCCGCTCCAGCTCGCCTCGGCGGCGGAACAGATGGCCCAGCGAAAACTGCAGCTCGATCGTTTCGGCATGATGCCTGGCGATATCGACATAGACCTCGACCGCGCGATTGGTCTCACCGTTAAGCAGGTGATTGAGGCCCTTGAAGTACGCCGCGGGCAATGAGCGCGTTTCGGAAAGGACGTGTTTGATATCAACGCGGGCAGCCAGCCAGCCAAGTCCGAAAAAAATCGGAAAGGCGATCAGCCACCAATACTGGGATTCGAGCATGGGAGGAGCCTGTCAGACCGAAAGGGTCAGATTGCGTCGCGTGGAGGCTGCAGCGCGGCATCAGCCGTCACAACCTCAACCTGAGTACGTGCGCGAACTTCTTTGCGCAAGGCAACAAGCTCGCGGCGCAAGCGGATCACCTTGCCCAGCACGGCCAGAATGCCGAACACGGCCCCCAGCACAAAAGCGATCAGCAGCAGCAGCGCAAGTGGCGCCTGCCAAGCGTAATCGAAAAAGAAATTGAGCTTTACCGTTTCGGCGTTATGCATGGCAAAGCCGAACAGGATGACGAACAGCAGGAATTTAATCAGCCAGAACAGATAGCGCATCCACAGATCCGAAACAATGGGTTGACTTCGTATTGTAGCCGATTACATCCGGGCAGGTTCAGCCGGGAGCAGGCAAAAAAATGACGACACCCAAAGGTGTCGTCATTTATGCCGCAAGCAGCAGGATTACATCAGCTCGTCAACGCGCTCACGCAATTCCTTGCCAGCCTTGAAGTGGGGTACAAACTTTTCCGGCACCTCAACTTTGCTGCCGGATTTCGGATTACGCCCCACTCGCGGCGGTCGGTAGTTGAGGTCAAAGCTGCCGAAGCCACGGATCTCGATGCGCTGACCTTGAGCAAGGCTCTTGGCCATGGCATCGAGAATGGTCTTGACGGCCAACTCAGCATCCTTCGCAACAAGCTGCGGATAGCGCTCGGCGAGCTTTGCGATGAGTTCGGACTTGGTCATGCCGCCTCAGCCCGTCTTACTCTTGCGAGCCGGACAGCTTGGCCTTCAACAGCGCACCGAGGTTGGTTGTGCCGGCCGATGCATCGGCAGACAGCTGGCTCATTGCCGACTTTTCTTCGCCCATGTCTTTCGACTTGATCGACAGGTTGATCGAACGGTTCTTGCGATCAACGTTAATGATCATCGCCTCGACTTCATCACCTTCCTTCAGGACGGTGCGGATGTCTTCAACGCGATCACGCGACACTTCGGTAGCCCGCAGGTAGCCTTCGACTTCGTCGGTCAGGCCGATTACAGCACCCTTGGCGTCAAGCGACTTGACGGTACCGCGAACGATGGCACCCTTGTCGCTGGTCGACACGTAGTTGTTGAACGGATCGCCTTCGAGTTGCTTGATACCCAGGCTGATGCGTTCCTTGTCGACATCGATCGACAGAACCACGGCTTCGACTTCGTCGCCCTTCTTGAAGTTGCGAACCGCTTCTTCGCCGGTAGCGTGCCACGACAGATCCGACAGGTGAACCAGACCATCGATACCGCCTGGTAGACCAACGAACACGCCGAAGTCGGTGATCGACTTGATCGCGCCCTGAAGCTTGTCGCCCTTCTTGAAGTTTTGCGCGAACTCGTCCCACGGGTTGGACATGCACTGCTTCATGCCCAGCGAGATGCGACGCTTTTCTTCGTCGATATCAAGGATCATGACTTCAACTTCGTCGCCCAGCGAAACAACCTTCGACGGGTGAACGTTCTTGTTGGTCCAATCCATTTCGGACACGTGTACCAGACCTTCGATGCCTTGTTCGATTTCAACGAATGCACCGTAGTCGGTCAGGTTGGTGACCTTGCCGAACAGGCGGGTGCCCGACGGGTAGCGGCGCGACAGGCCAACCCACGGATCATCGCCGAGTTGCTTGAGGCCGAGCGAGACACGGTTCTTTTCTTGATCGAACTTGAGGACCTTGGCTTCGATTTCGTCGCCAACCGCCAGCACTTCCGACGGGTGCTTGACACGACGCCATGCCAGGTCGGTGATGTGCAGCAGGCCATCGATACCGCCGAGGTCGACGAATGCGCCGTAGTCGGTGATGTTCTTGACGATACCCTTGATGACAGCGCCTTCGCGCAGGGTTTCCATGAGCTTTTGACGCTCTTCGCCCAGCGACTCTTCCAGCACGGCGCGACGCGAAACAACCACGTTGTTACGCTTGCGATCGAGCTTGATAACCTTGAACTCGATTTCCTTGCCTTCGTACGGGGTGGTGTCTTTCACCGGACGGATGTCGACAAGCGAACCCGGCAGGAAAGCGCGCAGGCCGTTGACCATGACAGTCAGACCGCCCTTGACCTTGCCCGAGATGACGCCGGTCATGACGAGACCCTTCTCGAGGGTATCTTCCAGCTCGATCCACGCAGCCAGGCGCTTGGCCTTTTCGCGGGAGAGCTTGGTTTCGCCGTAGCCGTTTTCCAGGCTGTCGATCGCCACAGCGACGAAATCGCCGATCTGGACGTCGAGCTCGCCGTTGTCATTCTTGAATTCTTCAACCGGAATCAGGGATTCCGACTTGAGGCCGGCATTGACGGTCACGAAGTTGTGGTCGATACCAACAACTTCGGCGGTGATGACTTCACCGGAGCGCATTTCCTGGTTTTGAAGGCTTTCTTCAAACAGGGCGGCAAAGCTCTCCATCGAGCCAAAAACAGTTTCAGTAGTCATTGAGAAAATTTTCCAAACCTCTCTACTGGCGCAGAGAGCGGGGGGTTCGTTGAACTTCATCGGCACCGCCTTGCGCAGCACCGATACTTTGCATCAAAAAATACCTTTGCCCCGGCGGCGGCAACGCCGCAACCGGAACTGGGGTGATTTTATTGAATTCTCTTAGTCACTTCAAGCGCTTAGCGCGTTTTCCACCACATCAACACCTGCTCAACCGCCTCATCGATCCCCATATCGGTCGTATCGAGCAACAAAGCATCCGGCCACTGCTGCAGCGGAGCGACCTTGCGCTCCCGGTCGCGTGCGTCCCTGGATTCAAGATCGGCGGTGATTGCAGCCAGATCAGCCTGCTCGCCACGGCCGATCAATTGCTTGTAACGGCGCTCGGCGCGCGCCGCTGCCGATGCGGTCAAAAAAACCTTGAGCCGTGCGTCGGGAAATACCACCGAGCCCATGTCGCGGCCATCGGCAACAAGCCCGGGCAACGCGGCAAAGGCATGCTGCCTGGCCAGCAAAGCCGTACGCACCGACGGCAGCGCGGCCACGATTGAAGCGCCGACGCCGACCGTTTCACCGCGAATCGCCTCGGCGACATTATTACCATCAAGCAAAACAGCCGCGCCATCGAAGACAACATCAAGCTCGCCAGCCAGTCGAGCCACCACCACCTCGTCACGCCAATTCAGCTGACGACGCTCGGCAGCCAGCGCGGTCAGGCGATAGAGCGCCCCCGAATCAAGATACCCAAATCCGAGTTCGGCGGCGACGCGCTGGGCTACGGTACCTTTACCCGACGCGGAGGGGCCGTCGATGGTGATGACGGGGACGATACTCATGCGAAATTACTCCAATTAAAAACCGGCGGGATGGCCCGCCGGTGTCGATGCACTCATATGCACTCATGGATACATTAATGGTACGGCCTAGCGCTTGAGGATGACTTCAATCCGTGCCAGCTCGTCGGCGCTGAATTCGAGGTTGGACACTGCGCCCACATTCTCGACGATTTGCTCGACCCGGCTGGCGCCGATGATCACCGAGGTCACCGTTTGCAGCGCCCACGCCAGCGCCATCTGCGCCAGGCTCTGGCCGCGCTCGACGGCGATCTCGTTCAAAGCCTTGACTTGCGCCAGCCTGGCATCGACGTTATCGGTGGTCAGGAAAGAATTATCAGCGGCGGCGGCACGCGAATCGGCCGGGATACCACCGAGGTAGCGGCTGGTCAGCAGCCCTTGTGCCAGCGGGCAGAAGGCAATCGAGCCGATCCCCTCTTCCTTGAGCACGTCGGTCAGCCCGCCTTCGATCCAGCGATCGAACATCGAGTACGACGGCTGGTGAATCAGGCAGGGTGTACCAAGCGCCTTGAGAATGCGCGACGCCTCTCGGGTTTGCTCGGCCGAGTACGACGAAATCCCGACATAAAGCGCCTTGCCCTGACGCACGATGGCGTCGAGCGCCCCCATGGTTTCTTCGAGCGGCGTATCCGGGTCTGGGCGATGTGAATAGAACACGTCGACGTAATCGAGGCCCAGACGCTTCAGGCTTTGATCAACACTGGCGAGCAGGTATTTACGGCTACCCAGATCGCCATAAGGGCCGTCCCACATCTCCCAGCCGGCCTTGGTCGAAACCAGGATTTCATCGCGATGCGTGCGCAGGCCATCGGCAAGCACGCGACCGAAGGTTTCTTCCGCCGAGCCCGCTGGCGGGCCGTAGTTGTTGGCAAGATCGAAATGGGTAATACCCAGGTCAAAAGCCTTGTGGATCATTGCCTTGCTGTTGTCGTAGGGTTTGTTGGCGCCAAAATTGTGCCACATGCCGAGCGACACCGCCGGCAACAACAAACCGCTGCGACCGCTGCGGCGATAAGGCATACGGCCATCATAACGATTCGCATCTGGAACATAAGTCATGTGCTTCTCCTGTTACCGGCCTGCAGGGTCACTGCCCACCAGCTTGCAATTCAGGGTTTACGGCCGCGACTACCCCAGTCGGTTCGGGCCTTGCTTGCGCGACCAATATAAGCCGTCAGCGCATCGGCATCGCCCGATTCGATCAAGGAAATCAATGTTTGCAGCGCGCCAAGATTGGCGCGCAAATCGTTCAGCACCGCCCCGCTGTTGGCGAGCGAAATATCGCGCCACATATCGGGGTGCGAGCCGGCAATGCGGGTGAAATCACGGAAACCGGTTGCGGCAAAATCCAGGCATGTACCGACATCGGCCTTATCCAGCAAGGCGTTCATATAGGCGAACGACAGCAGGTGCGGCACATGGCTCACGGCGGCGAAAACACCGTCGTGCTCGGCCGCACTCATTTCGAACACGTCGGCACCACACGCCAGCCACAAGGCTCGGATACGCGCGACGGCATCGACCGCCGTCTCCGGCAGCGGCGTCAGCACCACGCGCCGCCCTTCGAATAAACCGTACTGCGCGGCCGCAGCACCGGATAATTCCGACCCGGCGATCGGATGGCCCGGCACACATTGCGCCAAACGCTCGCCCAGGTGTTCGCGATACAGCGCGGCGACATCCTGCTTGGTCGAGCCGCCGTCTGTCACGATACAGTCGTCGGCCAGCACCGGCGCGATCTCAGCCATCAGCGCGCCCATCTGCCCCACCGGCGTTGCCAGCAGAACCAGATCGGCGCCCCTGGCCGCCTCGGCCGCGCTCTGACTGGCGCTGTCGATCACATTCAGATCGAGCGCGCGCGCCAGATTAGCCTGATTGCGCCCGACGCCGACAACGTGCTCGACCAGCCGGGCACGCTTGAGCGCCAATGCGAACGAACCGCCAATCAGGCCGGTACCCAGCAGAACCAGTTTTCGAACAGGGGTCATGAGTATCTTGGTGCCTGCTCGCGCATCGCGCCGAAGCAGGGTAAACGGAAAGCCGCGAAATCAAGCGGCGACGCGCCAACGCCGGGATAGCCTAGCGTTGGCGCGTCATTTTAGCGAGAACGCCGCCTTAGCGGCGGGTTTCCAGCGTTTCGATCAGGATCAGGCGGCGATCCGGCGCATCGGCAGGTGGATTTTCAACGCGCTCTTCGCGCACCTTGACCACATAACCCACGCCCGCCTGCGGCTGGAAGCCTTCGATACCGGAGTACATCAGCTGCCAGTCACCCTGCCCCGGCTCGCGCACTTGCAGGCACTCCATTTTGCCAACCCCGGAACACGTCTTGCGTTCCGCCGAGATCTCCAGCACGCGCTCGACCGGGGCCGCTTCGGCGCGAACCAGCGAGATCAGATTGCCGGCGTCATTGCTGAACACCAGCTTGCCATTGGCCAGCGAGAAGGATTTGGCATCACCGAGCACCTTGAGCATCGAGTTTTCATACGTTGCCGTTTCGTTCTGGATGCACGCCATCATCGTCGACGCCAAGGGGCCGATCTTCAGCGGGCTCGGGCCGTACTGGATTTGCCCCATAAACCGGTTGCAGCCGGAAAAGCCGCTGATACGGGCGCCGTCGATTTTCACCGACAACTTGGTATCGTCACCAAAGCGCTGCACGCCGCCGTCCTGAACCAGCCGCTCAACCCGGTAGTCGCCATCCAGCATCGACCGCGCCTGCGCGCCGCTCGTCACCGATAGCGCCAGTGCGCCAACCATCAAACAGTTGCGAAGCAGTGATTTATGCATGATTTTTCCTTTTCGGGTCGTTGATCAAATCGTCCGGCCGATGGCATGGGCAATCGCACCCAGCGTTGCCATCAGCGTCTTGAGTTCATCCGGGGTCAATGCCTGATCGGCATCGCACCATGCATCGCACGGATTCGGGTGCATTTCGATCAGCAGACCATCGGCGCCAGCCGCGACGGCCGCTTGCGCCAGCGCGGGCACCATCCACGCCTTGCCGCCGGCATGGCTCGGATCGACAATCACCGGCAGGTGCGTTTCGCGCTTGAGCACCGGGATCGCCGTCACATCGAGCACATTGCGGTAGGCGGTTTCAAAGGTGCGGATACCGCGCTCGCAGAAAATGATGTTGTGGTTGCCGCCGGCTGCGATGTACTCGGCGGACATCAGCCATTCGTTCACGGTCGCCGACAGGCCGCGCTTGAGAATGATCGGCTTGTTGACCCGGCCGACTTCCTTGAGCAGATCGAAGTTCTGCATATTGCGCGCACCGATCTGGATGACGTCGACGTCATACTCCATGAAGGTATCGAGCATGCGCACGTCCATCAGCTCGGTCACGATCGGCAGCTTGTGCCGCTCGGCCGCATGCTGGAAATACTCCAGACCCTCGATGCCCAAGCCCTGGAATGCATAGGGGCTGGTGCGCGGCTTGAACGCGCCACCGCGCATCATCCGGCAACCGGCGGCGGCAACCGCATCGGCGGCGATGTTCATTTGATCCTGCGTCTCGATCGAGCACGGGCCGGCGATCACCTGGATCTGCGGGCCGCCGATCGGAATGCCGCGAACCTTGATCACCGAGCCTTGCGGATGCGAATCACGCGAGACGATCTTGTACTGCTTGGTCACGCGGTTGACCCGCTCGACGCCGGGCATGATCTCGAAGTGGCCCGGATTGAGCTTATCCTCGTCGCCAATCGCGCCGATGATCACCAAGTCCGAGCCACGGGAAACGTGCTCCTGCAAGCCGGCCTTGCGAATCTCTTCAACGACCGCGCTGACTTCAGCGTCGCTTGCTTGATGCTGCATCACAATGATCATGCTGCTTTCCCGTAACAAGTCTGGCCTGCGTTTACGCTAGCAGGCAAATAGGCTGAATATCGTCGCAATACTCGGCGCAGGCGACAACCGTCATATTTACCGGACGGCTATCTGGTCTCTTGCACCGGGCAAGCCAAACCAGCAGAGCACGCCGCCAAGGGCCGCGACCAGCGCGGCAAGGCTGAATACGCCAACGCCCGACAAATCCGCCCACAGAAAGCCGGCGATCACACCGCCAAGGCTGCCACCGATGCCGAACGACGCGGCGATGTACAAGGCCTGCCCCTTGGCCGAGTGTGCGCCGGCGAAATGGCGATGCAAATAGCCCATCGCCACCGCATGATGGCATGCAAAGGTGAATGCATGCCCCAGCTGCGCCACGACCAGCAAGGGCAGGCTGGCGGCACCGTAGGCGATGATCAGGAAGCGTCCAAGTGCAATCGCGAAATCGGCGACAAACAGCGCCTTTGGCGAAAAGCGCGCGTTCAGCTGCGGCATCGCCAAAAACAGCGCAACCTCGGCAAGCACGCCGATGGTCCACAACCAGCCGATGCTGCTCTGCCCCAGGCCGTGCTCGGCGAGGTGGATCGAGTAGAAACTGTAGTACGGCCCATGCGCGAGCGACATCAGGAAGCAGCCGGCCAGGAACACCTGCACTTCCCGTCGCCGGAGGATGTCGCCAAAGCCCGCCGAAGCCACGACGGCGGCCGTGCTCACTGGCGCCTCGGGCAAGCGCCAGCAATACACAGCCAGCGCGGCCATGGTGCCGACGACCGCCAGCGGAAATACGCCAACGCCGCTTGCCTCTATCCAGTAGCCGGCGCCCAGCGAAGCAACGATAAAACCGATCGAGCCCCATACCCGCAAACGCGCGTAGCGACCACTGTCACCGGAGAGTTTGGCGATCGCCAGCGACTCGACCAGCGGCAAGGCCGCGCTCCAGAAGAAACTGGCAAACAGCACCGCCAGAAACATCGGCCAGAAAGTGTCGACGACCAGCAGCGACAGGAATCCGGCCAGGCCGGCCGCGCCCGCGAGCCTGAGGATGGCGCGGCGACGGCCGCTGCGATCGGCCAGCCAACCCCAGATTGCCGGCGCGTAGATGCGGTTGACCTGGGTTAGCGAGGTGAGAATACCGATCTGCCACGCTGGCAAAGCCAGCGCGGCAAGATAGAGCCCCCAGTACGGTGAAAACAAGCCATTGAAGGCGAAGTAACAGAAGTAGAAACCCCCGATGACGGCAACGCCACCAACCGGCGATTCAGCCTTCACGGAACTGTTGAGCCGCCACGCGCAGGTAGTAGAACATCGACACGATGGTCAGCACGCCGGCGATATATAGCGCCAATATGCCGATCAGCTCGGTCGAAACACCCGGCAGCAGCGGCCCGTACCAGAGCAAGAACAGAACCGCCAGCATTTGCGCCGCAGTCTTGAGCTTGCCGATGTAGGCCACAGCCACGCTCTTGGTCTTGCCCAGTTGCGCCATCCATTCGCGCAGCGCCGAAATGGTGATCTCGCGACCGATGATGATCACCGCCAGCCACGCCGGCGCGCGACCGATCTCGACCAGCAGGATCAGCGCTGCGGCGACCATCAGCTTGTCGGCCACCGGATCAAGAAAAGCACCAAAACTGGATGTCTGATTCCAGCGCCGCGCCAGATAGCCGTCGAACCAGTCGGTCAGCGCGGCAAAGGCGAAAATACTGGCGCCAATCATGTTTTTCATCGGCAGGCTCACCAACACATCGGGCAGGTAAAACAGACCGACAAAGACCGGAATCAGCGCGACGCGCAACCAGGTAAGCAGAATGGGCAGATTCAGGGGCATCGGCGCGAAATCGGTGAGGAGCTAGGAAAGTAAGCCATTTTAGCTGTTTGACCCGGTGACGCGAAGCCGCAATCACAATCAAATGCCAAGACCAGACCAACGAGGTTAATTCCAGGCGACAAATAACGCCCGTCCCTCATCTGCCGATTGACAATAAAACGATCGCTTGAGAATTTAGCACTCCCAAACCTTCAGGCTCGCCTTACCCATGAACGCCCGTACGCTTCGCCTGCTGATCAACTGGTGGCCGCCGTTTTTGCTCACCGGCATCCACGCCACCCGCATCACCCCGGATTTCCACGAAGTCGATGTCGAACTGCGATTGCGCTGGTACAACCGCAATTATGTCGGCACCCATTTCGGCGGCAGCCTGTTCGCCATGACCGACGCCTGGTACATGTTGATGTTGATGCACACGCTTGGCGGCGATTATTACGTCTGGGATCAGAGCGCTAGCATCGATTTTCTCGCCCCCGGCCGTGGCATCGTCACCGCGCGCTTTCGCCTTGATGCCGCAACGCTCGACGACATCCGCGCCCACACAGCGGACGGCGACAAATACTTGCCGCAGTTTTGCGTCGACATCATCGATAGCCAAGGAGAAGTCATCGCCCGGGTCAACAAAACACTCTATGTGCGCAAGAAGCCCAAGGCGCGTGATGCGCCACCCTAGACCGACCACTAAATCGGACGTCCCCGGTGCCGATTGGCGCAATCTTGACCCGCACGGCAGAATCACACCTTGATTGATTTGATTGAGGCTTGGCGATGACCCAGGAAAACGTGATCGCGGCCACCCGCGACTGGCTGGAAAAGGCCGTGATCGGGCTGAATCTGTGCCCGTTCGCCAAGGCGGTTTATGTGAAGGAGCAGGTACGTTATGTGGTCAGTGAGGCGAGGCACCTTGATGGTTTCCTCGACGAGCTCGACCGTGAGCTGGTACTGCTTGCCGCCGCCGATCCGGAAAAAATCGACACGACCTTGCTGATCCAGCCGACGCTGCTGGGCGATTTTCTCGATTTCAATGAGGTGGTCGGTATTGCCGAAGAAGCAATCGAGGAGCACGGCCTCGAAGGCGTGCTCCAGATCGCCAGCTTCCACCCGCAGTTCCAGTTCGAAGGCACCGGGGCCGACGATATCGGCAACTACACCAATCGCTCGCCCTACCCGACCCTGCATTTACTGCGCGAAGCCAGTATCGCCCGTGCCGCAGCCAGCTTTCCGGATGCATCGGTGATCTTCGAGCGCAACATCGAAACGCTCGAGAAACTGGGCCATGCCGGCTGGGATGCACTGCAGATCGGCGGGCGGGCTCCCACACAGGAATAAACCAATGGAGAATAAACCGATGCACTTTCGGGAAACCCGCGTTGACGACCTACCCGAACTGTTTGCGCTGCGGGCGCAAACGCGCGAGAACGCCCTCAGCATCGAGGAACTGGCCGGCTACGGCATCACCCCCGAATCCAGCGCCGAAACCTTGCGCGCCGGCAGCGTGAAAGGCTGGCTGTGCGAGGTCGATGGCCGCATCGTCGGCTTTGCCAGTGGCGACCGGGATAGCGGCGAGATGCTGGTGCTTGCGGTGCTACCCGATCATGAAGGGTGCGGCATCGGGCAAGCGCTATTGCAGCACGTCGTCGGCTGGCTGCAGTCGCTCGGCCACGCCCGGATCTGGCTGGTCGCCAACCCCGACCCGGCGGTGCGCGCGCACGGCTTTTATCGCCATTGCGGCTGGCACGCCACCGGCGAAATCATCAATGGCGAAGAAGTCATGGAATACCGCGGCTAAATCCACAGACATCAGCCCCGCAGCGCTGCGTAGATTTTTTCCGCCAGCGCTGCATTGATGCCCTCGACCTGCATCAGGTCATCGACACCGGCCGCCTTCACGCCCTGCAAGCCGCCAAAGCGCGCCAGTAATCGCTGCCGGCGTTTCGGGCCGACGCCTTCGATCTCTTCCAGGCTCGATGCCACCTTGGCCTTGGCGCGGCGGGCGCGATGGCCGGTGATGGCAAAACGGTGTGATTCATCGCGAATCTGCTGGATCAGGTGCAAGCCCGGATGGTCACGCTTCAGGTGTTTGACCTCGTGCGTGGTCGCCAGAATCAACTGCTCCAAGCCGGCCTTGCGCGTTTCGCCCTTGGCCACGCCGATCAGCGCCGGCTGCGTCAGCCCGACCTCGGCCATGACTTCCTCGGCTTGCGTCAGCTGGCCCTTGCCGCCGTCGATCAGGATCACGTCGGGCACGACACCCTCGCCGGCGGCGATCTTGCCGTAGCGCCGCGTCAGCACCTGCTTCATTGCCGCGTAATCGTCACCGCCGGTGATGGCCCCTTCACCGCTGGTGGCGATGTTGTAGCGCCGGTATTCCTTGGGCTGCATATCGCCGCGATCGAACACCACGCACGACGCCACGGTCAACTCGCCCATGGTGTGCGAAATATCGAAACATTCGATGCGCTGTGTTTCCTCGGGCAGATCCAGTGCCTCGATCAGCGCCTGCAGCCTCCCCGCCTGGGTTGCCGCCTGGCCAAGCCGCAGCGCAATCGCCAGCTCGGCATTTTTCCTCGCCATGTCCAGCCACACTCTGCGCTCGCCATTCGGATTGCTGTTGAGCCGCACCACTCGTCCGGCCTGATCCGACAACAGCGAGGAAATCAGCTCGCCATCCAGCGGTGGCGGGTGACAGATCACCAGCGGCGGCACACTGCGATCAAGATAATGCTGCGCGAGAAAGGCCGAAATCGCTTCGGCGGCATCGTAATCATCGGCATGCTTCGGAAACAGGTTTTTATCGCCGACATGACGACCGCCGCGCACCATCGCCAGATTGACGCAAACCATGCCGTCCTTGACCACGCAGGCGACGATATCGGCATCAAGCTCGCTGGTATTGCTTGAGACGAACTGTTTTTCCTGAATCTTCGCCAGTGCCTGTATCTGATCACGCAACATGGCGGCGCGTTCGAAATCCCACGTCTCGGCCGCAAGCTGCATTTGCGCCTCCAGCCCTTCAAGCAGTTCATTGCCCTTGCCGCTGAGGAACATCACCGCATTGTTGACGTCGCGGCGGTAATCCTCCGGGCTGATCAGCTTCACGCACGGCGCCGAACAACGCCTGATCTGGTGCAACAAGCACGGCCGGGAGCGATTGGCGAACACCGTGTCTTCGCAGGTGCGCAGCTTGAATATCTTTTGCAGCAGCTGCAGCGACTCCTTGACGACATAGCCATTCGGAAACGGCCCGAAATACTGATTACGCTTGTCGAGCGCGCCACGATAGTAGGCCAGCCGCGGCGAGGCATGGCCGCTGATCATCACATAGGGATATGTTTTGTCGTCGCGAAACAGGATGTTGTAGCGCGGCGAGAGCGCCTTGATCAGGTTGTTCTCGAGCACCAGCGCTTCGGCTTCGCTGCGCACCACGGTGGTTTCGATTTTCGCGACTTGCGACAGCATCAGCCGGATGCGCGGGCCGTGGTCGTTTTTCTGGAAGTACGACCCCACCCGCTTGCGCAGATCAAGCGCCTTGCCGACGTAGAGCACCGCGCCAGCCGCGTCGAGATAACGATAGACGCCAGGCAGATGCGGCAAGGCCTTGACGTGCTCGATGAGCACGGCAAGCCGGCTGTCGTTATCGGTCTGGGTGGGTACGGGCGAATCGGTGGTCATGCGTCCATTTTACCCCGTCCGCGCTGAGGATTTCCCGAAGCGACAAAATCCCCCGTCAGGCACATCATTCACGCCTTTGGGCTCGCTGCCGATCCCGGCGCGGTCTATGACGCAATTGAGTCGGCCGCAAGCCGTACACGACGCGGGTACGGCAAGGCACATCAACCACCCCGCCACGGGCACGCCATTGCGATATGGCTCCCCGGGGACGCCGCCGCTGCGCCGACCACTCCGCGACAAGGAATACGTGCATGACACAACGCGACGGCTTTACCTCCACCTTCGGCGTACTGGTCGCCACCCTCGGCTCGGCCGTCGGGCTGGGCAATATCTGGAAGTTCCCCTACCTCACCGGCACCAACGGCGGCGCCAGCTTCCTGCTGGTTTATCTGCTTGCCACGCTGCTGGTCGGCCTGCCGGTGATGATTGCCGAAATCATGCTCGGCCGCACCGCCCGCGCCAACGCGGTCAGTACTTTTGAAATCCTCGATCAGAAACAGCCCTTCTGGAAGTCCATCGGTTATATGGGCTTGGTCGCCGCGGTACTGATTCTGGCGTTCTACACCGAAGTCGCCGGCTGGGTCTTCGCTTACGTGGTCAAAAGCATCAGCGGCTCGCTCGGGCAAACCGATCCGGCCAGCGCCAAAGCCACCTTTGGCGCCCTAGTGACGTCACCAATGCACGCGCTGTTCTGGCAATGGCTGGTGCTGGTGGTGACGGGCGGCATCATCATGCTCGGCGTATCCAAAGGCATTGAGGCCGTCGCCAAAAAGCTGATGCCGCTGCTGTTCCTGTTATTGATCGTGCTTTGCGTTCGTAGCCTGACACTTCCCGGCGCCGCCGAAGGGCTGCGCTTTCTGTTCGCGCCGGATTTTTCCAAGATCACTACCGGCGTTGTACTGACCGCGCTTGGGCTGGCGTTCTTCAAGCTCTCGATCGGCATGGGCACCATGCTGACCTATGGCAGCTATTTCCGCCCCGAGCAAAATATCCCCACCACCGCCGCGCGCGTGATGATTGCCGATCTGAGCGTGTCGCTGCTCGCCGGGATGGCGATCTTTCCTGCTGTGTTTGCGTTTGGTTTCGAGCCCGCCGCCGGCCCATCGCTGGTGTTCATGACCATCCCGGCGGTATTCGACAGCATGCCCGGCGGGCATGTTTTCATGACGATGTTCTTCGTACTGACCGCCATTGCCTCGCTCGGTGCAATGTTGTCGATTCTGGAAGTGCCGGTAGCGATGATGACCGAGCGCTGGGGCTGGCACCGCAGAAAGGCCACGCTGGCAACGCTGGCGGTGATCGCGCTGCTTGGCGCGCCAGCGTCGCTATCGCAAAGCCTGACGCAGGATTGGACCCTGTTTGGCCTGAACGCATTCGATCTGTTCGACTTCCTCAGCTCCAACGTCCTGCTGCCGCTCGGCGGCATTCTGATTTGCCTGTTCGCCGGGTGGCGTTATGGCCTGCCCAAACTGCGCGCCGGGCTATCAAACGACGGCCAGCTTGATAACGCCATGCTGATTCGCGTGTTGTTCGTGCTGCTGCGTTATGTGTCGCCGCTACTGATTGCCGCGGTCATGCTCAAGGCGCTCGACATCATCTGATGCAGACGCATTGGCAGCATCCGGCGTAACCGGCAGCGCGAATATCGGCGCGCTGACATCGGCGCCAGCCTCAAGCAGATAGATGAACGCCAGCAACTCCGCCACTGCACGGTACAGCTCGGCCGGAATATGCCGATCCAGGTCAACCTGCATCAGCAAGGACACCAGCTCCGGGGATTCATGCACGAACACCCCGGCCTCGCGCGCTTTTTCGATAATGCGCTCGGCGGTCATGCCCTGCCCCTTGGCAACGACACGGGGGGCGCCGCCCCCTTCGGCATATGCCAAGGCAACGGCCCGCTGCCTGTTGTGCGGCTTATTCATTCGCCTCCCCGGCGACCACGGCCGGCGTACCGGCGAGCGCCAGGCCGGCAGCGGCAAAACGCGCTTGCAGTGCCGATTGGCCCGCGCTGATGGCGGCACGGGTATCGGCCTCGGCCGAAATGAAACGCAGGGAGAACTGACCGTTGCGCAATTCGGCCTGTACCGAGACCGCACCAAGACGCGGCAGATCAAGATCCAGCCGGGTTTGCCAGCGTGAAGGCGCTTGCTCGTCCAGCGGCGCGGCATCACGCTCGGTCTGCGCCTCTGCCTGCAGGGCCCATCGCAAGGGCTGGCCCGGCCAAGCTTGCCCTTGCCAGAGCACCGCGCCCTGATCGAGGGTATCGAGCTGCCGCTGCACCAGTTGCCCGAGTACCGCCTTGGTTTCGTCGAGTTTGGTACCGGATACAGCAGCAGATACATTCACGCCGCTGCGGGTGTCGAGCGTCTCTGCCGGCTTGTTCTGCGGTTCGCGCAGCAGCGATTGCAAAGGCCGCTCGCCACGCGCCCAGTCGGCCTGATGTGATTCGTAAAACAAACCGCTATCGTTGATCGTTTGCGCCAGTCGCGTGGCCAGTTGCTGCGTGTCAGGCGTTGCGCCGACACCAACGCTTAACAAGGGCTTGCCATCGGTCAGCGCACCCGCTTTGGTGTCCGCCGGCCGGAGCAATTCGGCCAGCGCACGCGCTGCGGTACTCAGGGATGTTGAGGGCTGCGCTGCGCTGCCGCTTTGTAACAAGGCAAAGCGCAAGCCGGGGTGCGTAGCGACGACTTCAAGCTCAAGCGCGGCGCCCGGTTCGGTATTGCGCGGCAGATTCAAATCAAGCAACTGATCCTTGATCTGTACCACAAAGCGACCGCCGGGCAATTCATTGCGAACGATGGCCTGCAAGCGCTCGCCGACGCTGAACAGCGGCTCTTCCGTGCCCGGCAACAGCCGCGTATCGATAAGCGGCGCATCGCCGCGCAGATACTGCTGCAACAGGCCAACCGCATTGGCGCCCGGCAACATGACTATTTATGACCCTGCTTGCGGTACAGGGCGATGATCAGATCGACCTCGCCGCGCGAAAGACCGCATACCGACACCACCTGCGATGCCTCGGCGCCCTGCTTGGCGAGCCGGATGGCGTGGGCGTACGGTGACTCGTCATCGAATTCACCCACAGGATCGCCGCCGCTGCTTGCCGGCTCTATCTGCAAGGCGGCAAGGCGGATTTTCAGCCGCTCCACTTCCTGCCGCAACGCCAGCACCTCGTCGGCCAATGCGCCGCTGGCCCCCGTGGCATCGACGTGCCGTGGCCACGCCCAGTCATGGCGTTTCAGGAAAAACAGCAGCTGCGCGATGTAAAAAACAATCAGGCCAAGGCTGACGTAAAGCAGTTGCTGCCAAGTGATCACGATGCCGTTCATGCTCGATTCCGTCGCCCGCTCGGGGAAAATTCAGCGATAGGCTCGATTCAGTTTATCGGCGTTGTGCAGATTTTGCAGCAGCCCTTGCGATGCGTCACGCGCTTGGCGGATCAGCGGCATCAATGTTTGCAGCAGCATTTGCGACTCCTGCAACAGCGCCTCGGCCTGCTGGCGTTGCGGTGATGCACGCCAGTCGACGGGCACCAGCGCTGCCGCAGCCACCTCGTAACGACTCAGCGCATCAAACTGCGCGGCTTCATCGCCGGTTTCAAGCGTCAGCTGCACATCCCGCAGGCTATCCCGCAGGCTGCGCAGCTGCGCCAGCGCATCAGGCGCGGCCATAACTGAGTACAGCGTCGGCCTGGGCTTGTCGCGGCGCCTCGTTCACCCGCGCGGCTTGTGCGGCGGGATCAATCGCTTCCCACGATTGCTTGAGGCCACTGAGCAAACCCTGTACTTCGTCGAACATCGCCGCGTCATTGCGCAGATTGGCCTGCAACAACTGGCTGCTGATGTATTCGTACAGCGCATCCAGATTTTCGGCCAGATCACCGCCCTGCGTTTTATCCAGCGACAAGCGCAAACCATCGTCAACGATAGCGATCGCCTTCGACGTCGCCGCGCCTTTTTCGGCGATATTGCCCGCCTCCAGGTGCACCTTGGCCATGGCGACGGCCTTGATCGCACCTTCGAACAGCATGGTGACCAGCCTATGCGGGCTGGCGACGTCCACCGCCATCTCCACCGAGGTCTGGCCGTAGGCATTCAGGGCTTTTTTCATTCCCAACATCAAAATTTCCTTTTCAGCGCGCCGATCAGTTGGACGACAGGCTAGACAGCATCGCCATCAGCGACGAACTGCTTTGCTGCATCTTGGTCAGTGTCTGGTCGAGTGCTACATACTGCTTCCGCAGCCGGGCCTCGGTCTCCGTCAGCTTGGTCGTCATCGTGTCCTGCTGCCGCCCCAACTGCTTGATGCTTTGGTTGATGCCGTCGGTGCGGCTATCGAGCGTGCCACCCTTGGTCAGCATCTTGTCGAGCATGTCGTTGAGCGCAACGCCAAAGCTACCTTGGCTCGAATCCGGCGCCTTGGTCGGATTCTTGGTTTTGTCGTAAGCGCCAAGAAAAGACAACACCGAATCCAGATTGCCGGTCACGGCTTTATCCAGCTTGGCCGAATCAAGCGCCAGCTTGCCGTCTTTCTGGAACGATACGCCGAGCTGAGACAGCGTCTTGACCGCCTGGTCGCCACCACCGAACGCCTCGCTCAGCATGCTGCGCAGTTGGTTCTGCACGCCACGCACCGACGCGTCACCCTGCAGAATGCCGCTGGTCTTGGACGTGGCATCGTAGCCCGATACCGAGGTAATCGACGCCTGCACGTCGTTGTACGCCTTCACAAACGCACCCAGCGCTGCCTTGATCGCGCCGCTGTCGCGGGTCGACGTCAAGGTGATCGGCGTCGACTTGCCGGCCGAATCCAAGGTGGTTTTCAGCAGGTTGATCGTCAGCCCGCCGATCACGTCGGTCATCGTATTGCTCTGGTTGCTGACCTTGATACCGTTGATCGTCGCTTCGGCATTCTGCGCGACGTCGCCGGGCAGAATGCCGAAGCTGCCGCCGGACGGCGCGGCGGGGTCGAACGCCAGTTCGTTCAGCCCGGATGACGTTGCCGCGCCGGCGTTCACGTCAAGCTTGAACGCCATGTTCTCGCCAGTCTTGGTGCCGGTCAGTACCAGCCGCACGCTATTGTCGCCGTCCTTGACGATGGACGCGGTCACGCCCAGATCGGATTGTTTGTTGATCGCGTCGCGCACCTCGCCCAAGGAGAGCTTGTCGTCCTTGCTGGCGCCGGAGAGGTCAACGGTCGCCGTCTTGACGTCCGGGTTGACCGTAAATGCACTACCCGAAACAGTGCCAAACGTAAACGTCAACTTGGCGCCACTCAGATCGCCGCTCGCCAGTACCGTATCGGCGTTCTTGTACAGCGGCGCGCCGCCGCCGTCCTTGGCGTTGGTGGTGATGCGCTGCGCCTTGGCCAGTTGCGACACCTCGAGCGCAAAGTTGCCGAGGTCCGCCGTATTGCCGGCGGTGATCGTGGCGATCTCTGGCGTGCTCGAGCTCGCCTTCACGCCGTTGAGTTTGTTGATGTCGAGCAGCGCGGAAACAGCACTCTGAAAGCTCGACATCGCCCCCTTGACCATCCCCAGTGCGCTCAACTGCGACTGGAAACTCGCTACTTTCGTATTCAGCTTATTGATCGGCTGTTGTTCGATCTGCATCAGCTGGCTGACGATGGTGTTGATATCCAGCCCGGAGCCACCGTTCGAGGTAATCGTTGCCATGGGGTGTCCTTTTTAAGACGTGTACGGGGTCAAGCCTTGTCGCGCACCAGCAAGCCACGCAGCTTGTCGATGCTTTTGGCGATATTGACCGCTTCCTCGGTCGGGATTTGCCGGATAACTTCTTTCGACTGCGTGTCGATCACTTTCACCAGCGGAATCTGCGTATCTTTATCGACGCTGAATTCGATGCCGACCTTGGGCTGCATCGCCTGCACCGTTTCGTTCAGTTTCTTTACTGCATCTTCGGCCGCCGCCGTTTGCTGCTTTGGCGTCAGCGCCTGCACTGCATCTGGACTCGTCGCAACGACGCCATTGGCCGCCTGCGTTGCCACCGCAACCGGAGCCGCTGCTTGCTTCGGATCTGCGTGTGTTTGTAGCGGCGAGCTTTGGCTCAGGGGATTGATCGCCGAAATCGACATGGGTTCCCACTCCTGCAATAAAGCCCCGGCGCATGGCCGGGGCTTATCAGTTTAACGCAAGGTCAAACCGAAGGCTTAGCCGCGGAGCAGGCTCAGCACCTGGTTCGGCAGCGCGTTGGCTTGGGCCAGCATCGCGGTGCCGGCTTGTTGCAGCACCTGGTTACGCGTCATGTTGGCGGTTTCCGAAGCGAAGTCGGTATCGCGGATGCGGCTGCGCGCTGCGGTCAGGTTTTCCGACGTCGATTGCAGGTTGTTGATCGACGACTCAAAACGGTTCTGCACCGCGCCCATATTGGCGCGCGCAAGGTTGACCGCCTTGAGTGCGTTATCCATACCCGTAATTGTCATCTGCGCATTGGTGTACGAGGACACACTCAGCGACGAAATCCCGGTCGTCGTCGTCGCCACCCCCATCGGGCCGGCAACCAAGCCAGAGTCACCGGCGCCACCACCGCCCACCACGGTAAACGGACTTGCCGATGTGAATGTAATCGACCCGGTGGTCGAATCGTAATTGGCGCCCACCCCGGTTTGGCTGGATACCCGATTGACCGCCTCGGTCACTTGGGCCGCACGTTCTTGCGAATTCGATGCGGAAGCGATCGGGCCAATATCCACACCATTAATGGTGGTGCCAGCAACGATCGCATTGGCAAAACCGGTCAGGCTAGCTGCGGTCACCGTTGCCGTCGACCGACTAAAGGTGCCGCCCAAATTGGCGGTCTGCGCATTAATCATACTGCCCGGGCCAATCGTGATCGATTGCCCTGCCTCGGCACCAATCTGGAAGGAGTTGGAACCAAAGCTGCCATCCAGCAACTTCTGGCCGTTGAATGTCGTTTGCGTCGCGACGCGCTGAATTTCTGCCTTCAACTGCGTGACTTCGGTATCGAGGGCATCACGGTCCACTTGCGTGTTCGAGCCGTTCGACGCCTGAATGCCCAACTCGCGAATACGCTGCAAGTTGTTACCGATTTCATTCAACGCCCCTTCCGCCGTTTGCACCAAGGACACGCCATCATTGGCATTGCGCTTGGCTTGATCCAGACCGCGAATCTGGCTGGACATCCGATCCGAAATGGCGAGGCCGGCGGCGTCGTCCTTGGCGCTGTTGATGCGCAGACCGGACGAGAGGCGTTGCAGCGAGGTGTTGAGGCTTGCTTGCGAAGTGCCGAGGTTACGCTGTGCGTTGAGCGAAGCAACGTTGGTATTGATGACTTGAGCCATGATGTTTCTCCGAGAGAGAGACGTTATTTTTAGGAAGCCGGACCAGCGTTGCTGCGTCCTTGCTCACTTATCGTCTGCTTTACGAAGAACTTTAGGATTTGCTCACATATATTTCGAGCAGGGTCGCCGCCGAACCCAAACCCTGCAGCAAGGCCTGCGCGGCATCAAGCTGATTCACGCTTTCTATGCTCCCGGCGACACCGGCAGCCCGGTTGGCGACAACGGCCAGCGTGACGTAGGCAATCGCCCGCTCGCGCGCCAGCGCCGCTTCGGGCATCGCGGTCATGCCGACCATATCGCCACCATCGCGCTTGATCTTGCGAATCTCGGCCGCCGTTTCAAGGCGCGGCCCTTGCATGCAGACGTAAACACCACCGTCGATCAACGGCACCCGCGCCTGGCTTGCCGCCGCCAGCAGCGCCTGCCGTAGCGATTCGGTGTAGGGCTCGGTGAAATCGACATGGGTGATGGCCTGATCGTTGCCATCAAAATAGGTATGCTGCCGCCCCCAGGTGTTATCGATCAGCTGATCGGGCAGCACCAGCAAGCCCGGCTTGAGACCGGGCTTGATGCCACCGACCGATGCCAGTGCAATGATGTTTTCAACCTTTTGCGATGCCAGTGCCCAGATATTGGCGCGGTAATTGATGCGGTGCGGGGGAATGGTGTGGCCGTAGCCGTGCCGTGCCAGAAAAATCACCGGCTTGCCGGCCAGTTCGCCAAACACCAGCGGACCGGATGGCTCGCCATACGGCGTGCGCACGATCAGCCGGCGCACGTCTTTCAACCCCGCCAATCGGGTCGCCCCGGTTCCACCGATGATGGCCAACATGATGACACCTCGCCGGCTCAGCCACGCGGCGCCGGTCTTTCATCATATGGCGCTTTGAATACGGTGCTGGTGCGCCAAGTATCCGCCATAAAAAAAGGCGATCCGTAGATCGCCTTTTTTCATCACATAACAGCATCAAGCCCTGGGCAAAGTGAAGCGGCTCAGGTACTCGGCAAACTCGGCGCCGACTTCGGGGTGCTTCAAGCCATAAGCCAGCGTGGCTTTCAAATAGCCGAGCTTGGAGCCGCAGTCATAACGCGTGCCCTTGAGCGTGTGCGCCAGAATGTGCTGCTCCTGCATCAGCGCAAAGATACCGTCGGTGAGCTGGATTTCGCCCCCCTTGCCCGGCTGCACGTGCTGCAGATGATGGAAGATGCGCGGTGTCAGGATATAGCGCCCCACCACCGCCAGGTTCGACGGCGCTTCTGCCGGGCTTGGTTTTTCAACGATGTTGTTGATGCGCAGGCGACCATTGTTGTCATCCACGGCCACGATGCCGTAGGAACTGGTTTCCTCGCGCGGCACTTCTTCCACGCCGAGCACCGCGCAATGGGTATCGCCAAAGACTTCAACCATGCGCGCCATTTCGGAGGTCGCGCCACCATCGATCAAGTCATCGGCAAGAATGACCGCAAACGGCTCGTCACCCACCACCGGGGCGGCGCACAACACCGCATGCCCCAGACCCAGTGCCTCGGGCTGACGGATATAGATGCAGCTTACCGACTTGGGGATGATCGACTGAACGATGTCGAGCAGCTTTTGCTTGCCCTTGGCCTCAAGCTCGCTTTCCAGCTCGTAGGCCTTATCGAAATGGTCTTCGATGTTGCGTTTGTTGCGGCCGGTAATGAACACCATTTCGGTGATACCGGCATCCAGCGCCTCTTCAACCGCGTACTGGATCAACGGCTTGTCGACCACCGGCATCATTTCCTTCGGGCTGGCCTTGGTGGCCGGCAGAAAGCGGGTACCCATACCGGCGACCGGAAACACGGCCTTGCGGATTTTCTGCATTGAAGTTGCTCCTTTGTAGTTTTGGCTTTGCGTCAACAACCCCAGCCGCAGCGCGGCGCCCATGGCCTGATCAGCCTGGCGCTGCGTCAGAACGTCGGGCCACTGCGATACCGCAGACCGCCCCAGGCCAAGTGCATCGGCAAGGCGGCTCTGACTACCAAACAGGCGAAGGGCTTCGGATTTGCGCATCAGCACATTGTTTAACAATTTAAACCAACAAAGCAAGTGTAAAAATATTCCGTTACGAGTTCATTAAATTAAACTTCGACCTCACCCAACAAGGCCCGCAATCCAGCCTCATCCAGCACCGCAACCCCCAGAGACTCGGCTTTGACGAGCTTGGAGCCCGCCGCCTCGCCAGCCACAACATAATCGGTTTTCTTCGACACACTGCCAGACACCTTGCCGCCCGCCGCCTCGATCAAGGCCTGCGCCTCGTCGCGGCTCAAGGTTGGCAGCGTACCGGTCAGCACCAGCGTTTTACCCGCGAGCACGCCAGCAACCTCGGCCTGCGCAGGCAGGCTCGCCAGCAAGGCGATGCGTTGCGCATCCAGCTCGTTCAGCATGCCGCGATGGCCATCGACCGCCAGCCAGGCTTGCAATGAGGCAAGTACATCCGCAGGCAGGCCGTTCAGGCCGGCAATATCGGCAGCGGCCAGCGCCGCCGGCGTCGGCAGCAACTCGGCCAACTGGCGACTGCGCAGCGGCGTGAGCTTGGCGATGCCAAGCACGGCATACAGTTCAGCCACGTCCAGCTTTTCGCGCCAACCGGTGCTTGGCGCATGCGTATCGGCAGGCTCCACACCGGCAGCCAACAACGCATCCAGCGCCTGTTGATTCTTCGGCTCGGCAAAAAAATCGGCGATCGAGTCGGCCACGGTGGCGCCGACATCGGGCAACACCCGCAGCAACGGCGCCGGCGCCTTGCGGATCAGCGCCAGATCACCAAACCAGTCGGCCAGCGTTTTGGCGGTTGATTCGCCGACGTGGCGAATACCCAGCGCGAACAGCAACCTTGCCAGTAGTGGGCGCTTACTGGCGGCGATGCCTTCGATCAGGTTTTCCGCCCACTTGCTCGCGATCTGGCCGACCTTGACCGTTTCCGCCACCACGCCGTCGCGCTCGTCGGCGCGGCGCTTCATTTCCAGCAGGTCATCCAGCGTCAGCCGATACAGGTCTGCAACGCCATGGACGTATTCAAGCTCGACCAGATTATCGATATAGCGCTCGCCCAAGCCTTCGATATCCATCATTCGCCGACCGGCAAAGTGACGGATCGCCTCTTTGCGTTGCGCCGAGCAAAACAGCCCGCCCGAACAGCGAGCGATGGTTTCGCCCTCTTCGCGCACCACATGCGAACCACACACCGGGCACGCCGCAGGCAAGGCAAACGGCGCGTACTGCGGCCGCTGCGCCGGCGAGAACAGATCCGCACCGGGCTCGGCGACCATCGGCCGGCGCTCCAGCACCACACCGACCACCTCGGGGATCACGTCGCCGGCCCGGCGAACGATCACCGTATCGCCAACGCGCACATCCTTGCGGCGCACTTCGTCTTCGTTGTGCAGCGTGGCATTGGTAACGGTGACGCCGCCGACGAACACCGGCGCCAACCGTGCCACCGGCGTGATCGCCCCGGTGCGACCGACCTGGACGTCGATCGCCTCGACGGTGGTCAACGCCTCCTGCGCCGGAAATTTGTGCGCCACCGCCCAGCGCGGTTCACGACTGCGAAAACCCAGCTCGCGCTGCAGGGCAAGTGCATCCACCTTGTAGACCACGCCATCGATATCGAAGGGCAGATCGGCACGCAATCCGGCAACGCGATCATGAAACGTCACCAAGCCGGCCCCGCCCTGCGCCTGGGCGCGTTCGGCGCAAACCGGCAAGCCAAAGCCGTCCAGCGCATCCAGCAAACCCGAATGCGTTTGCGGCTCGGATATCCAACCAGCCAACTCGCCGACACCATAGGCGAAGAACGATAAAGGCCGGGTGGCGGTAATGGTCGAATCAAGCTGGCGCACCGCCCCGGCTGCGGCATTGCGCGGATTCACGAACGCCTTGTTGCCAGCGGCGAGCTGTTTTTCGTTCATGGCGTCAAAATCGTCGCGGCGCATATACACCTCGCCACGCACTTCGAGCAGCGGCGGCGCCTCGCCATGCAGCCGCAGCGGAATCTGCCGGATCGTGCGGATATTCTGCGTCACATCCTCACCGGTAACACCGTCGCCACGGGTCGCCGCACGAATCAGCACACCCTGCTCGTAACGCAGACTGATCGCCAGACCATCGAATTTCAGCTCGGCGATGTATTGCACCGGCGCGCCGGCGTCACCCAGCGCCAATTCCTTGCGCACACTGGCATCAAACGCCAAGGCGCCGGCGGCAGTCACATCGGTTTCGGTGCGGATCGACAGCATCGGCACCGCGTGCTGCACCGGCTGAAACTGCGGCAGGGGCTTGCCGCCGACACGCAGCGTGGGTGAATCCACTGTCTTGAGTTCGGGATGTGCGGCCTCCAACGCTTCCAGCTCGCGAAACAGCCGGTCGTATTCGGCATCGGGAACCGTTGGCGCATCGAGCACGTAATACTCGTGACCATAGCGATGCAGCAGAGCCCTCAGCTCGGCGGCGCGTGCGGTGATCGGGTCGGAAACAGTCATGATCGTCAATCCAGAACGAAAAACGCCGCTGTCGGGCAGCGGCGTTTGGGTCTAATCGGTAAACCGGTCAGGCAAACAGGCGCAGCGCCGCCATCGATCCGGGCGCAATGCCACGATCGTCCATTTGCGCATAGATATTGGTCAGCTGCCGGCGGATGTTGGCAATGCTGCCCGGCGCCAATGGGCGGCCGGAGTCGTCAACCAGATCGCCAGCCAGCAGGTTGGCCAATTGCTGCGCAATCTCGCTGAGGTGATCGAACACCGGCAGACCACCGGCCACGCGCGGCACATCGAACAGGAAGGTCAGGCCTTCGCTGGTATTGCCAAACGGCGTTTGATCCTGATTGACCAGCGAAAACAGCGCCTTGCCCGATTCGCTACGGTAGTGATACAGACCATCACCACCACGCGCCAGACCGGTTTGATCGGCAAACAAGCGCACTTTTTCCATCGGGAAAGGCTTGCCCTTCGCCATCACGTTCATGCCAATCAGCACATCGACCGACGCGCAGAATTCGTCCAGCTCCTTGGCGGCACTGAGCTTGCCCGAGCGCTGCGGAAAGGTCACCACAGCCTCGTGCTCATCGGCGAACTGCTGTACCAGCATGCAGAAGGCATTGAGCTGCTCTTGTGTCAATGACCCCTGGCGATCGGCCAACTGCACGCCGGCACGCAGCGCGGTATAGCGGCCGGTGCTGCGGCTGTTGACGACTTCCCACTGGCCCGCGTCGGTCAGGCCAAGCACCATCACGCGCTTGGCGGCCGGGAATTGCGGCACCTCGGCGGCGGGGATCGACTCGCCCGCGTGAACGTCGGCGATAAAATCAAGCGAAGGATCAAGCTGGCTGGTTGCCAGCACTTCAACATCCTGCAGTTCGACTTGCTTGGCTACCGGCGCGATCTGCGGCTCGGCTGCGTCGATATCATCAAAGTCGGCGACATCATCATCGAGATCGACCTGCGGCACATCCAGCTGCGGCTCGCGTCGCTCCGCGACCACGGGCTGCGCTACCGGCTCGATCATCGGCTCCAGTCGCTGGCCACTGGCGGCCGGACGAACCATGTTTTTCTGCGTTTCCAGCAGCACATCGGGCTGATTCTGCGCAAATGCACGCTGCGCCTGCTTGCGATAGCGGTGTTCTTGCCACCAATTGAAGGCGTAAACCGCCGCAACAATGGCGCCACCGGCAATCAAGGATCCGAGTTGTAAGTCTGTCATGGTTTTCTGCACGTCTCGCTCGTTGCACTGGCAACGGGAGAATTATTCCGAATAAGGGCCAAGCAATTCAAGCCCACGGTTTACCTTGCACTTTGCAAGTTTTGTTTGACTCATACCGCAAGCGCCGAATCCCGCATCGTCAGCGCCTGCTGAATATCTACGGCCACGACACGCGACACGCCCTGCTCTTGCATGGTGACGCCGATCAGTTGTTCGGCCATCTCCATCGTCAGCCTGTTGTGACTGATATAGAGGAATTGCGTTCGTTCGGCCATTTTTTTGACCAAGCCACAAAAACGCAAGGTATTCGCATCGTCCAGCGGCGCATCGACTTCGTCCAGAAGACAAAATGGCGCCGGATTCAGCCTGAACAGCGAGAATACCAGACTCAGCGCGGTCAGTGCCTTTTCGCCCCCCGAAAGCAAATGGATGGTGCTGTTCTTTTTTCCCGGCGGCTGCGCCATGATCTGTAAGCCCGCATCGAGAATCTCGTCGCCGGTCAGCAGCAGCTCGGCGTGGCCGCCACCAAACAGCGCCGGAAACAGTTCCTGCAAATTGGCATTGACCGCATCGTAGGTCTCCTGCAGAAGCGAACGGGTTTCGCGATCAATCCGGCGAATCGCGCCCTCCAGCGTCTCGATCGCCGCGGCCAGATCGTTCGATTGCGATGCCAGATAGCCGGCACGCTCCTGCGCGCCTTGCAATTCGGCCAGCGCGGCCAGATTGACCGGGCCGAGCGCATTCAAGGCCTGACTCAGGCGACTCATCTCATTGATCAGCGATGGTGTTTTGACGCCATCGCCCAGTTTATCGAGCAAGACGGTCTCATCGGCGCCGGCCTCGGCCAGTTCTGCGGCAAAACGCTCGAACGCCAGCCGCGCCTCCTGCTCGCGCAACTTGAGCGCCGACAGCGCCTCCCGTGCCGGATCAAGCGCGCCTTCAATTGCCTGCTTGTCGGTTTCGCGTTCGCGCAGCGCCTGGGCGATGCCGTTCAAGGCATCGCGCGAGCCAGCCAGCAAGCGCTCTTTTTCGCCGCGCAGCTCCACGGCCTGCTGTACGTCACCATCCAGCGCCGCCTCATCTATGCCGTCGAACTCGATCAGCTGCGACGCCAGCCGTTCCCGCAATACCTCGGCCTGCTCGATCAGTGCGTCGCCGCGATGGGCCAGATCGGCAAGACGGTCATGCGCCGTTTGCGCCGCAAAGCGCGCGGCTTGCGCGGCCTGTTCGGCCATGCGCAGGCGATCGCGCTGAGCGACGGCCGCAGCATCGGCGTCAGCCCGCGCCAGCTGTGCAGCCTCGACGATGGCCAGCAGCGGCGGCAAGCTGGCCTCGGCCCGTTCAAGCCCAGCGGCGGCAAGCTGCTGCGCAAGCACGGCTTCGGCGTATTGCTGATCAATATCGGCGAGCGCCGCAGAGGACGCCTCGCGCCGTAACCGCACCTCGATTGCGGCGGCCTCACGCTTGGATAGTTCATTCACCATCGCCAGCAGACGCGGCTGCGCGGCTACATGCTGCTGGCGTAGCGACTTGAGCGTCATCTCACGGTCGGCCACCGTACGCTGCAGCAGCTCGCTATCGGCCTGCGCGGCGAGCAATCTGGGAGTCAGTTCGCTCAGCGCCGCTTCGGCGAGCTCCTTTGCCTGCTGCCGGCGGATCAAGCCGCCGGCCTCGCCGCTCGCGGCGTGATAACGCACGGCAATGGCGTCAACGATATGGCCATCCCGCGTCACGAAGCGGCCACCGCCCGGCAGCGTGTGCCGCGCCTGCACGGCATCTTCAAGACTGTCGGCGCAATAGACCGTCGCCAGCAATGCGCCGACGACGCCAACGACGTCCGCATCACGCACGCTGATCCTGGCCAACAACGGCATCCAGCCTGCTGGTGCGCCAAGCGGCGTGGACAATGCGCCACCATGCAACAGCACAGCGCTCGCCGGGGCGATCTGACTCGGGATGTCGGCGGCGATGCGGCCCTTGAGTGCGTCCCCCAGCACCGCCTCCAGCGCCGTCGCCCAGTCTGGCTCGACATCCAGCTGCGCCAGCAACGTCGGCACATCGCTCAAACCAGCCTGAGTCAGCCATTGCGTCAAGGCGGTTTCATCGCCCGCCGGCTCGGCAGCAAATGCAGCGCAGCGCGCCGCGGCATCCGTCTGCGCCAGCGCCAGTCGCTCGCGCTCGATACGCAGCACCGAGAACTGTTCGCGCTCGGCATCCAGCGCATCTTCCTGAATCTCGACCGCCAGCGCGCTATCGTCGATCGACGCACGCAGCGTCTCGATGCCGGCGTGCAGTGCGGCGAGATCATCATCTTGAGCCGGTAGCGCCAGATCGCTCGCCAACTTGGCTCGCCGCGCCGCCAGCGCCGCTACGGCTTGATCTTGCTGCTGGCTTTGCTGTTGCGCCAATTGCGCGGCAGTGTGCGCAATGGCGAAGCGCTCCCGCGCCTGTTGCAACGCCTGATCTTGCTGGCCCAATGCGGCATCAAGCTCGGGCTGACGCTGGCATTCGTCGTCGAACGCCAACGCGGCCTCCTCGACCGCCAGCCCCGCTTCATCCCGCTTGCGCTGCCAATCGACGCCATCCTGCTCCGCGGTGCGCGCCTGCTGTTCGACTTTAGCCAGCTCATCGCGCGTCACGCCAGCCTGCTGCTGCAGCCGTTCGCGCGTCTGCCGCAGGTGTAGCAGTTGCTGTTCGAGCCGGGCGACGGCGGCATTGGCCTCGAACAAACCGGCCTGCGCCAGTTGCACCTGATCGGTCGCGCCAAGCTGATGTTCGCGCAAGGATTCGATCTCGGCCTCGTGCGAGCGCAGCGCGGCCAGTTGTGCCTCAAGTGCGTTTTGTGCGGCGGCAATGCGGCCTCGGGCAGTATCCAGATCACCGGCGGCATCACGCTTGCGCCGCAAGGCCAGCAGGTTTTGCTTTTCGGTGATCGCGGCCTGCAGCCGCTGATACTCGGTCGCGACCTCGGCTTGCGCCTGCAGCTTGTCGACCTGCACCAACAACTCCTGACGAATGTCATCAAGCCGCGCCAGATTGTCGCGGGTGTCGGCCAGCCGTGATTCGGTTTCGCGGCGGCGCTCCTTGTATTTGGAGACGCCAGCCGCCTCTTCGAGGAAATGCCGCAGCTCCTCGGGCTTGGCCTCGATGATGCGGCTGATCATGCCTTGCTCGATGATCGCGTAGCCGCCCTTGCCGACGCCGGTGCCAAGGAACAGGTCGGTAATATCGCGGCGGCGCACCGCCAGATTGTTGATGTAGTAGTTGGAATCGCCCTGCCGCGTCAGCACGCGCTTGATCGAAATCTCGGCGTACTGCTGCCACGGCCCGGCAGCCAGGCCGGCGCTATTGTCGAACACCAGCTCGACCGAAGCGCGACTAACCGGTTTGCGACTGGTCGAGCCGTTGAAAATCACGTCCTGCATCGATTCGCCGCGCAGCTGCTTGGCCGACGACTCGCCCAGCACCCAGCGCACCGCGTCGATCACGTTCGACTTGCCACAACCGTTCGGCCCGCACACCGCGACCAATTGGCCGGGCACGTGAATCGTGGTCGGATCGACGAAAGACTTGAATCCGGCGAGTTTGATATGGCGAAGGCGCACGCGGGCATCTGCTTATGGAACGAAGCGCCGATTGTAGCGGCCTGCGCCATGCAGGCACAGGCCGCGACGTGATGCTAGATGCGTGGGTTCGGGCTCACCCGGCCGATGGTCATGCCGGCCTCGGAAAGCC